>NZ_DGCW01000005.1:727281-1043888 GCF_002385115.1 Exiguobacterium sp. UBA3968 | reverse complement strand
CCTCTTGTCTTTTTGATTATAACTCTACGTTATGGTACACCTGTTGCACATCTTCAAGATCTTCAAGTGCATCAATCATCTTCTCGAATTGTGCGACATCATCCTCGGACAAAGCCACTTCGTTTTGTGCAAGCATAACGAGTTCAGCAAGGGAGAACTCGGTAATCCCTGCAGCTTTTAACGCTTCTTGCACAGCATGGAATTGTTCTGGCTCAGCGTAGATGATGACAGATTCGTCTTCTTCGAGGATGTCGCGCACATCAATATCCGCTTCCATCATCAATTCGAGCACGTCATCCGCAGTTTTACCTTCGAAGGCAAAGATTGCCGTCGCATCAAACATATAAGCGACGGATCCGCTCACACCCATGTTTCCGCCATTTTTTCCGAATGCAGCACGCACATCAGAAGCCGTCCGGTTAACATTGTTCGTCAACGTTTCGACGATGACCATTGAACCGCTTGGACCAAATCCTTCATAACGAAGTACATCATAGTTCTCTTCCGCTCCACCTTTTGCTTTTTCAATCGCCCGATCAACAATGGCACGGGGCACGTTGTATGTCTTCGCTCGTTCGAGAACGACCTTTAATGCTTGGTTTGATTCTGGATCGGGCTCACCTTGTTTAGCCGCTACATAAATCTCACGACCGAACTTTGCGTAGATCCGACTCGTATTTTTGTCTTTTGATGCCTTTTTTTCCTTGATGTTGTTCCATTTACGACCCATTGCGTATCCACTCTCTTTCCGTAATGTCAGAAATCTGTGATTTCCTATGCGTTATCAGTATACCTTAAACTACCTGATAGACTGAACTAAAATGTCGGTCGAACAGTTGAATTTCTACCAAATGCGTTTAAGCAATGCGGAAGAAAGGAACTTTACCGATAGAGAAATATCAATTTAAGGGAGAGTGACAGTATTTGAACCAGGCTGGAGTAGTTCATCGCGCATTATCACCATTCGTTTATGCCTATGATCAAGAGACCGTTCATGTTCGACTGATGACGGCTAAAGACGATATTGAAAAAGTCGAATTGATATATGGTGATCCGTATGAATGGGAAGCGGAAAAAGAAGAAGACCGAGATTGGAATTTTGATCCGGATAAAGAAAAATACTGGAAAGTGCAACGGAAGTCGATGCAATACAATGGAAGTGACGCGACGTATGACTATTGGTTCATTGCAATCCGTCCAGAACGGAAGCGGGTAAGGTATGGGTTCGAGGTTCATGGCGAAACGACAGCCACTTTGACTGAACGTGGTTGGTATGACGAAGCGCCACTCGATCATCCTGGCTATTATTTTTCTGTTCCATATGTTCATGCGACGGACGTCTTTGATACGCCGGATTGGGTGAAAGATACGGTCTGGTATCAAATTTTCCCAGAACGATTCGCAAATGGCGATCCCACGAACGATCCAGCGGGAGCGAAGGAGTGGGGAAGTGAAGCACCAGCTTTTCAGAATTTCTTCGGTGGAGATTTTCAAGGGGTCATCGATCACGTCGATCATTTACAACGTCTCGGCGTCACGGGTGTCTACTTCTGCCCAGTCTTTGAGGCACCATCGAATCATAAATACGATACGCTTGATTACTTGAAGCTTGATCCTGCCTTTGGTGACGAGAAAACGTTCCGCAAGATGATTGATGTGCTACATGAGAACGGTATCCGTGTATTACTCGATGCCGTCTTTAATCATATTAGTGAAGAGCACCCCGCATTTCAAGATGTCTTAGAAAAGGGACAAGACTCAAAATACGCCAACTGGTTTACGATCGATTCCTTCCCGGTCGATCCATCAATCCCGAACTATGAAGTGTTTGCATTTGAACGGAACATGCCGAAGTTGAATACTGCCCATCCGGACGTCAAAGACTATTTGCTTCATGTCGGACGTCATTGGGTTGAGGAATTCGGAATCGACGGCTGGCGTCTGGATGTTGCAAGTGAAGTCGATCATGCGTTTTGGCGTGACTTTCGAAAGGAAGTCCGGGCTGCAAACGGAACGTGTTATATCGTCGGCGAATGTTGGACGGATTCACAACCGTGGCTCCTCGGCGATCAGTTCGATGCCGTCATGAATTACGGTTTGACAGAGAGCTTTTTGACTTGTTTTGCGACGGGCGAGACGAGCGTTCGTGATTTCTCACATGCAGTCATCCGGAATTTAAACTGGCATTCTCAAAATGTCAACGAGGTCATGTTCAATTTGATTGACTCGCATGATACGCCGCGTGCTCTAACGCGTGCGAAAGGGAATATCGATCGAATGAAGTTACTCTTCACTACACTGTTGACGTTTCCGGGTTCACCCGTCATCTATTATGGCGATGAGATCGGAATGACTGGGGGGCAAGACCCGGCAAACCGTGCATGCATGGAATGGGATGAGACGAAGCAGAACCGTGATTTGTTCGATCACGCTGCACAGTTGATCGCCCTTCGAAAACAGCATCCGGTTTTAGCAAATGCCGGAACGTATCATTTCCAAAGGATCGATGATACAAAACAGACATTTGTCGTTGAGCGACGTCAGGGCGAACAGGTTTACTTGCTCGTTGTCAACGTAAGTGAAGAGGCACAATCTCTTTCGCTTGAGGGAACGTATGAAAGTCTGTTAGACGCAACGACGTTGTCGGGAACTATTCAAGTAGAAGCTGTGTCGGCTCTTCTTTTGCGACACGTATAAGAAAAAGCAAGTCGTGGATATCGAATCCGCGACTTGCTTTTTTAGTGCGTGTGCATTATGAATCAAACGGATGGATCAGTAAACCGCTCCGGAGTTTCGGTTCGAACCAAGTCGACTTCGGTGGCATTACTTCTCCTGCATCAGCCACAGCCATTAAATCTTCGATCGAAGTCGGATTCAAGTGAAAAGCGACAGCGGCATGTCCGGAATCCACGATTTGCTCAAGGCCGGCATACCCCTTATGACCACCGACGAACTGGATACGTGCGTCCGTCCGTGGATCTTCGATACCAAGTAACGGTGTCAACAACTCTTCTTGTAAAATCGAGACGTCGAGATTCGCTTTCGTCCCTGTTCGTTCAGAATCGTAGGAAAGGGTATACCATTGCCGGTTGAGATACATCTCGATTTGGTGACGTTTTGTTTGTTCGGCACGTCCTTTGGCGATTGTGAAGCGATGGGCTAGACGTTCGAGAAAATCAACGACGGACTGACCGTACAGATCTTCGACGACCCGATGATAGCCGAGGATTCGTAATTGTTCCTGCGGAAAGGATACACCAAGGAAGCGTTGGGCTTCTTCCTGATCCGTCCGACTAGCAGCGACGGCTGCCGCCGCAGCACGATGGTGACCATCAGCGATATAGAGGGCGTCGTGGCGCGCGAACTGGCTTCCGATCGTCAACAGATGATGGCGATCGATGACTTTAAAAATTCGGTGTGTGATCCCATCGACAGTAAAGTCGTATAGAGAATCACCTGCAGTAATCGTCGAGACGATTTCTTGAAGCTGGGCATCCGTTTGATGGGCAAGTAAAATCGGTCCCGTATGAGCATTTAGATGTTCGACATGTCGGACACGATCGCGCTCTTTGTCCGGACGCGTGAACTCATGTTTACGAATTTGATTCGTTTCATAATCGCTAACGGAAACACACCCGACGAAACCGGATTGGATATGTGTCCCGTCAGACAGTTGATAAATGTAATACGTCTCGTCCGTGTCGAGCTGTAAGATGCCGTTTGTTTGACTCTCTTCGAAGGCAAGAGCTGCTTGCTGATAAACGCGTGGATCATCTTCAGCGATTAATGACGGAAGCGTGGCTTCTGCTTTATCGATCCGTAAAAAAGACAGCGGATGACGACGAATCTCAGATCGTGCTTCTTCGCGAGAATAAACATCATAGGGCAAAGCAGCAAAGTCTGCTGCATATTTTGAATCCGGACGTAACGCTGCAAAAGGTTCGAACGTTGGCATGGGGATCACTCCTTTTAGAGTAGACGTGTTTTCAAGACGCCAGGAATCTGATTCAGTCGGTCGAGCGAAATCAATTCGTCTGCATGGTTATCGATATCGATGATCGTATAGGCAACGGCATCTTTACTACCGTTGATCATATTCGCGATATTGATCGACTCTTGCGCTAACACGGAGGCGATTTGACCGACCATGTTCGGAATGTTGTGGTGAGCAATCGTAATCCGTCGTTTTCCGGTGAACGGTAACTCGACGGCTGGAAAATTGACAGCATTGCGGATGTTTCCTGTCTCAAGGAAAAGACGCAGTTGATCGACCGCCATGATGGCACAGTTTTCCTCCGCTTCACTCGTTGATGCCCCGATATGTGGCAAAGCGATGACCCGTGGAAGGGACAAGATGAAGGCATTCGGGAAATCCGTCACATAATTAGCCAGACGACCAGACCGGAGTACATCGGCTAACGCTTGTTCATCGACGAGTTCGCCACGCGAGAAGTTAAGCAAAGTCGCGCCGTGCTTCATCTTCGACAAGAGTGATGCATCGAGTAAACCTGTCGTTGCGTCAACGAGCGGAAGATGCAAGGTGATGTAGTCGCTTGTCGCGAGCAGATCTTCGAGCTGTGTTGCCCGCTGAATTTGATTTGAGACACGCCAAGCGGACTCAACGGACATATGTGGATCATAGCCTGTAACGGTCATGCCAAGCTCATGGAGAGTGTTGGCTAAGTTCGCGCCGATTGCTCCAAGTCCTACGATCCCGATTCGTTTCCCGAGCAACTCCGTTCCGACAAATTGTTTTTTGTTCGCTTCAATCCGCTCCGGAATATCCGGTCCGCGTAAGTTGTTCGTCCAAAGTAGACTAGGGACGAGCTTTCGCGCCGTTAGGAATAAACTGCCGATGACTAGTTCCTTGACGGCATTTGCATTAGCGCCTGGTGTCGAAAAGACGGGAATCCCGCGGTTCGCAAGTTGATCGAGTGGAATCGTATTGACGCCGACGCCAGCTCGGGCTACGGCTTTAAGACTGTCCGGAAAGCGCATATCATGTAAATCCTTGCTGCGGACGAGAAAGGCATCTGGTTGTTCTGTTTCTCGCTGAACGTGATAGTCGTCTGTGAATCGTTTTAATCCTTTATCCGATAGATCATTCCATAGTTGGACTTGATACATTTAACGTTCCCCCTGTTCAAAACGGTGCATGATATGAATTAGTGCTTCGACCCCTTCAGTCGGCATGGCGTTATAGAGACTCGCGCGCATTCCACCAATCGAACGATGACCGGCAAGATTGATTAGATCGTGACGCGCAGCGAAGGTCAAGAAAGCAGCGTCTTCCGTCTCACTTCCGGTCGAAAATGGAATGTTCATCCGGCTTCGATCCTTGATGGCTACATGATTATAAAAAAGAGTGGATTGATCAATTGCTTCATATAACATACGTGCTTGTGAGACGTTTCTTGCCTCAATCGTCTCGAGTCCCGTCTCTTCAATCCAATCGAGTACTAATTTCGTCATGTAAAGACTGAATGTCGGCGGCGTGTTATACAGAGACCGCTGTTTGGCATGGACGTCATACCGTAAGTAGGCACCAATCGTGTCAGGAACACGATTTAGCAACTCATTCTTCAGAATGACGACCGTTAAACCGGCGACGCCAAGGTTTTTTTGAGCACCGGCGTACAACACATCAAATGCCTCGATTGGCAAAGATTCAGACAAAATGGAAGAAGAAACGTCGACGACGAGTGGCGCATCGACGTGAGGCGGTGTTTGATACGTCGTTCCTTCAAGCGTGTTGTTCCAAGTGATGTGCAAATAGTCGGCTGATGACGTGAACGGACCTTCTGGGATGAAACGATAACCGTGATCAGCAGAAGAGGCGAGCACATTGACCGTGGCGTACAGTTTAGCATCTGCAATCGCCTTCGTTGACCAGCCGCCGGTATCGATGAAATCAATCCGTCTGGTCTTCGTCGCTAGATTTTGAGGTAACATCGCGAACTGAAGTGTAGCTCCCCCTTGAAGAAACAAGACGGAGTACGTATCAGGAATCGACATGAGCCTTCGCAATGATTGTTCGGCTGCATCTCGAATCGATTCGAAGATTGGCGAACGATGACTCATTTCAAGAACCGATTGTCCTGAATTTTCATAATTAAGTAGCTCAGATTGAGCCTTCATTAAGACCGGGGCAGGAAGGACTGCAGGACCGGCAGAAAAGTTATAAACCGTCATGAGATACACTCCTTCTTGAATTTTCAGAAAATATGTACCACTTCAGTGTAACGGAATGAAAAATGAGAAGCAATTCTAACTAACGATGAATGGAAAATGAAAACAAAAACATCTCTTGAATCCGTCACGACGGATCAAGAGATGTTAATTGACCAAAGTGCCATTTCCAACCATCTGACGTAGCACGATAGATTGAGACGATCCGGAAACGTCCTACATATTGAGTTGCCCCGTATTCAAAACGATCTTCTATTAAACTATACTGAATCGCTGTATCTTCAAAGTGATCGATGTATGAAAAATCATCGGTCCGGGATAACCAGCGGATATTCGCAGGGTCAACGTAATGATCAAGATACGTTTCGGCGTCGAACGATCGCCCTAACGCATCGATGAACATGAATTCGGGAGATAATAGATGTGAGACTTGTGATGAATCTCCTTTTAGCATAGCATCTTTAAGATGTTGCACGGTTTGTTCGAGTGTCATGTTACATCTCCTTTCTTCTTGAATCGCCAGTGTAGCATATTTAAACAAAAAAAGACCCTGCCGGAGCAGGGTCTAAAAGAAATTAAAGTTTTACAACGTTAGTTGCTTGTGGTCCGCGTTGACCTTCTTCAACTTCGAAAGAAACCTCTTGACCTTCGTCAAGTGATTTGAAACCTTCAGATTGGATTGCTGAGAAGTGTACGAATACGTCGTCTCCGCTTTCGCGCTCGATGAAGCCGAATCCTTTTTCTGCGTTAAACCATTTTACTTTACCTTGTTCCATGTGTATTGCCTCCTGCGTGTGACTGGCACACTGATTATTACTACCGTGATCAATTTCATCGAATATAAAGTGAAACACTTCGTATCTCCACCGAACAACAATAATTACTTAATAATATAGCATGCCCGTATCGAAAAAGAAAGGACAAAACAAAAAAAGAACAAAGTAAGCTGTTCTTCTCTAAATACATCATTGATTTAAAGGGTTCATTTTATCTGTGTCGAAAGAGTATAACTGATTCTTTCAATTAAGTCGGAATATGTTCTCTTTTACTACTGAGTTGTCGTAATGTATGCAAAATGAATCCTTGGAAGTTCGGGTAACGTGTCGGTTGTTCCCAAACAGTGCGAAATAACTCGGTCATTGCAGAATGAATAAGTGCTTCATCAACCTGTGTACGACGAAATAAAAGAAAGAGTGTTTTTTCGTAACGATCGTATAATCGTTCGAGCGCGACAGAATCACGCCGTTTGATTTGATTGAGCAAATCAGTGTCTGAATACATAGGTCACTCCTTCTTCGACAGTTTTCTTTATATCATGCTGTCACTGTAATGTAATGAACTATTATGTAGATTCCCGCTGGATGAATTATGAAACACGCAAACTTCTTGAACTAAAGATAATAATTTAAAGGAGGGAAAATGATGTTACCTATATATATTCGTCCGTATGTCTTAGATGATGCGGCAGTTATTCTTGAGATGAACTTACGAAATCGTGAACACTTCGAATACTGGATGCCAGTTAAGCCGTTACCCGAACAGTACACGTTAGAGGGGCAGCGGGAACGAATTTTTCGTCATCAAGAGTTGATGAAACAAGATGCGTATTATGCTTACGGTGTTTATTTAACGGAGAATGATCAATTGATTGGCGATGTCTCAGCGATGTTCATCCAGCGTGGACCAGCCGAGACGTGCATGATCGGCTATCAGTTAGATGAAGCTTATGGCGGAAAAGGATTTATGGCTCAAGCAGTCGGATTGTTCGTAGACCATCTATTTGATGTCCATCAGTTCCACCGGATTCGTGCTGAGGTCATGCCGGCGAACGTCGGATCGATTCGTGTTCTTGAAAAAGTCGGATTTCGTAAAGAAGGAATCGCGAAACAAAATCTCTTCATCAATGATGCCTGGGAAGATTTTATTTTGTTTGCTCTATTAAAAGAAGACCGGGAGGAGTCAGGTCATGCCAATCTCTGATTATTATGCCAATCTACGGCGACATGTCGGAACACAATGTCTGTTTACACCATGCGTCGCAGCAGTCATTCGCGAAGTCTATGAAGAAACGGGTCTATTCGTTCGACCCGTCCGACTAATCGCGACATTTGGTGGGGAATCGTTTCGACTTACGTATCCTGACGGAAACGAGGTCGAGTATGTAGCAACGATGTTCGAATGTGAGGTAGTCAGTGGGAAGCTCGAGGCCATTGATGGGGAATCTAAGCAACTGGCTTATTTTCCAAAAAATGAGCGTCCGCCACTTGCCTTGCCTTATCCTGATTAAGTGTTTGAGAAATCGGAGGCATCGAGTTATTTCGATTGGGAAGAGCAGTGGTTGACTGATTTACAACAACAATATTGTTAAAATCCGAACATTATTTTTTTGTTAACTAAAAAAGTTCATGAAAAACCTTAAAAACACGAAAATTTCTTTGACACTATGATAACAGTTCGTTATAGTAGTCAAGGGGCGAATGATTATCGCCGATATATAAAAAAATATTCGTAATTAGAGGTGTTATTCATGGATGTAGTATTCGATTATGAAGATATTCAATTAATTCCAGCAAAATCAATCGTTGGTAGTCGTTCGGAATGTGATACGTCAGTCGAGTTCGGCGGTCGTCGTTTCAAGCTTCCGGTCGTACCCGCAAACATGCAAACGATCATTGATGAATCGATTGCTTTGTTCTTAGCTGAAGGCGATTATTTCTATATCATGCATCGATTCGAACCGGCACGTCGCCTAGCGTTCGTTCGTATGATGCAAGAGCGTCAACTGTTCGCTTCGATTAGCGTCGGTGTCAAGGAAGAAGAATATCAGCTGATCGAACAGCTCGCGACAGAGGGGCTAACTCCTGAATACATCACAATTGATATCGCACACGGTCATTCGGAAGCAGTCATTCAGATGATTCGTCACATCAAGTCGCTTTTGCCAACAAGTTTCGTTATTGCTGGAAATGTCGGTACACCGGAAGCGGTACGCGAACTTGAGAACGCAGGAGCAGACGCAACAAAAGTCGGGATCGGACCAGGTAAAGTGTGTATCACGAAGATTAAAACAGGGTTCGGTACAGGTGGTTGGCAACTCGCAGCACTTCGTTGGTGTGCGAAGGCAGCAAGCAAACCGATTATCGCCGATGGTGGTATTCGGACGCATGGGGATATCGCGAAGTCGGTTCGGTTCGGTGCTTCGATGGTCATGATCGGTTCACTTTTCGCAGGGCATGAAGAATCGCCTGGTGAGACACATGAAGTGGACGGGGTGCTCGTCAAGGAATATTTCGGTTCTGCTTCTGAGTTCCAAAAAGGCGAACGCAAGAATGTTGAAGGGAAAAAGATGTTCGTCGAGCATAAAGGAAGTCTAGCAGATACATTGATTGAAATGGAGCAAGATTTGCAATCAGCGATCTCATACGCTGGTGGAAATAAATTGAAGGCGATTCGGACGGTCGACTACGTTGTCGTCAAAAACTCGATCTTCAACGGTGATAAAGTATTTTAAGTATGATGAATCCGCTCTTAACAGAGCGGACTTTTTTTTGTTTCCTTAGCATAACTCTTCCATAGGAGGGGTATAAGTCAAATGGACCAAAAAATTCGGAATATTTTGGATAGGGAGTGATTGACATGCTATTTGAAACGACATCGTACTTAATTGAAAAATTCGCAACCGTTCGCAACCAAACGATCGCCTTAATCGAACCGCTCGAAGCAGAGGATTTCATCATTCAAGCTAGTTCAGACGTGAGTCCGCCAAAATGGCACATTGCCCATACGACTTGGTTTTTTGAACGGATGATACTACAGGAATATAGTGAAAACTATCAAGTCTTCCATCCGAAATACAATTATTTGTTTAACTCGTACTACAATTCAATCGGACCTTATCAACCTCGTCAACAACGGGGAATGTTGTCACGTCCGACCGTCGAGGACATCATCGCTTACAGGGCATATGTCGATGGACAAATGATCGAGTTCTTGAAAGAAGAACGGACTCCAGAAGATCAACGAAAAATCGAAGCATTGGTCGAGATGGGACTACAACATGAACAACAACATCAGGAATTGATTTTGATGGACGTGAAGTATAACTTTTTCACGAATCCGTTATTACCTGCCTATCAGTCAAAGTCGTTAGAACCGGACGTGCCTGAAAATGCACTCATGGAAACATCCTTTATTCCATTTGAGGAAGGACTCGTCGAGATTGGTCATACAGGAGACGGTTTTGCGTTTGATAACGAGAGTCCGCGCCATAAAACGTGGCTGCATCCGTTTGAATTAGCGACACGTCCTGTCACGAACGGGGAGTATTTGGCATTTATTGAAGCAGATGGCTATGAAAAGTCAGAGTATTGGTTATCTGATGGCTTTGCGACGGTTCAAAAAGAAGGCTGGAAAGCGCCATTATATTGGATGAAGGATGACGCGGGAGAATGGACGATCTTTACGATGAATGGCGTCGAACCATTACGGCTCGACGAACCAGTCTGTCACGTTAGCTTTTATGAGGCGGATGCTTACAGCCGTTTTAAAGGGAAGCGTTTGCCGACAGAAGCGGAATGGGAATGGGCTTCTCGTCAAGTCGATTCCGTTACGAAGCGCAACATGATGGGAAACGGTACGTTTCATCCAGTCGTAGTCAAAGAGTCAGAGACGACACTTGCGAGCATGTTCGGTAACGTCTGGGAATGGACATCAAGTCCTTATAGTTCGTACCCAGGCAGTAAACCACTCGAGGGAGCACTTGGAGAGTACAATGCGAAGTTCATGTGTAATCAAATGGTACTCCGTGGAGGAGCGTGCGTAACGCCTGACGATCATATTCGCGAGACGTACCGAAACTTCTTCCCACCCGATAAACGCTGGTTATTTGGCGGCTTCCGATTGGCGGGTGACATGTGATGCGCGAGACGGTCATTGGCTACGACTTATATACTCCGCAACAAAACATGCGTTTAGAAGTCATCGAAGGTCTGATGCGCGAACAAAAAGTCTTACCGGCGAAATATTTTTATGATCATATCGGCTCCCAGTTGTTCGAGCAGATCACGCAACAACCGGAATATTATCCGACACGAACGGAACTTGCTATCTTGGAGCAACACCGAGCGGAAATCGCTCAGAGTATTGGGGATGTGCATACACTGATCGAATATGGAAGCGGAAGCAGTCGTAAAATCCAGATGTTGCTTGAGACGTTTACGCACTTGGATACGTACATGCCGATCGACATCTCAAAAGACTTTTTGATGGAATCTGCTCGTCAATTATCGGAGCGGTATCCTGCATTGCATATTAAAGCTGTTTGTGGTGATTATTCACAAGCCATTTCCTTACCGGTAGAGGAGTCTCAAAAACGGGTCATCTTTTTCCCGGGTTCGACGATCGGGAACTTTGAACCGGAGGAAGCGATGCATTTTTTACGTCATTCATCGCGGATCCTTGAAAGTGGAGATGGATTCTTGATCGGCGTTGATCTAAAAAAATCGACCGATGTCCTTGAACGTGCTTATAACGATGCAGCCGGTGTCACGGCAGCATTCAATTTGAACATGTTGACGCACTTGAACCAGATGCTCGATGGAACGTTTGATGTGACCCGATTTAAACATCATGCTTTTTATAATGAAGAAAAAGGACGAATCGAAATGCATCTTCGGAGTCAACTTGATCAATTAGTACAAGTCGGAGACGTGACGGTTCCGTTTAAACAGGGGGAGACGGTTCATACGGAGAACTCTTATAAATACAGTAAAGAAGAGTTTGAGACACTCGCTCGTCAAAGTGGTTTTCATCCGGTCAATTGCTGGATTGATGATGACAAACGATTTAGCGTGCATTATTTAGAAAAAATGTAACGGCGTCATAACTAAAAAACACTCCTACACGTAAGCTTCCGTTAAAAGCATGACTGGGGAGTGTTTTTCATAGATTAAAGTGTCTTATTCGATCCGTGCACCTTCCGGAATCGGATGTTCCGGCACGACGAGAATCGGCATCCATTGCTCTGAACGCCCAATCTCAAGTACTCGTCCGGACTCTTCTGGCGTACGACCAGGTACGTTGAGTACAGCAATCGCTTGTTTTCCAAGCAGCTCGTGGACATCAGGTCGTAGTGAATCCCAAGCGAGTGAAAAAGAACGTGTAAATCCGTCGAATTGTAGCTCAAGCTGAATTGAGCCATCCGTGCGATTCGAAATCGACTGGATCGTACCGACACGAATATCTAAAGCATCAAATAATTCAAGTGAAACTACTGGTTTCATGGACAATGACGTACTTCCTTTCAAAAAGCATAAAGTGAATTAGGAGTCGAAAGAGACGTATGTCGGCTCATAGGTCTGCCATTCGATATCAAGCGTTTGATGATTCGCAAGCTTCGCTAATTGGCTACCGAGATAAGGTCCAATCGTCAAACCGGATGCGCCGAGTCCGTTTGCTAAGAACACGTTTGGATGATTTTGAAGCGGTCCGATTACTGGTAACGAGTTTTTTGTATAGGGACGTAAGCCGATACGGAGTTCATCAATTGTCGTTTCCTCGAGACTTGGTAAGACAGGTAAAGCACGATTCAATAAAGCATGCATTCCTTTGACGGTCGGCTTTAAGTTGTAATCGGTCTGTTTCTCATGTGTCGAACCGACGATCAGTTTCTTTTCGTGGATCGAAACCAGGTACAATCCGCGTTGTCCCATGACGACAGGCCACGTCGTTGATGTAGAATCCGTCAAGTCGAGTTGTAGGATTTGTCCCTTCTCTGGGTGCAAATCGATTTTAAGGTCAAGCGGCCGAAGAAGGTCATTCAACCAAACGCCTGCCGTTAAAATGAAGTGGTCTGCCGAGTACTGTTCGTTTTCCATGGTTATACCGGTGACGACTCCTTTGTCTACGACAAGAGAAGCATCTCCTTCTAGTACAGTCGCACCGTGTTCGACAGCCCCACGGATCATAGCGGCACATAAGGCACGTCCATCAACACGTGCACCGCCAGAGACGAATAAGGCATCTTCGATCTGTTCAACGAGCGGAAACAGCGTTTTGACACGTTCTTGATCGAGTCGTTCGATCCGTTCGATGGCAGGGGCTTCTGGAAAGCGGTTTTGCGCAATCGTCTCCATCTTATCGATTTTTGATGTTTCGTGTAAGGCAATCGCTCCAACTTGCTGATAACCTGTGCTCGTCTCGCCGAGTGCTTCGAGTTCAGGAATCAATGTCTTGTAAAAATGAGCACCGTTATTCGCTAATTTGTACCATGCCTTATTTCGTCGTTGTGTCATCCATGGACAGATGATGCCGGCTGCCGCATGGGAGGCGCGACCGGGTTCCTTCCGATCGACGAGTAAGACGCGTTCACCAGCCTTTGATAAATGATAAGCTGTCGAGGCACCAAGAATTCCGGCACCGACAATGATATGGGTGTACATGAAAAGTTCAACTCGATTCTATTCAATTGGAATATCTTATATTGTAGCAGTAGAAGATCCGGGCGACTAGCAAGAGTGAGAATCGGATCGGTAGCACATCGAATAATGGGAAATGATGGGGAAAGTGAACTTTTTCGAAACCAATCACGTATACTAAATATACAGTTTCTATAAACTGTGAATTAGATGATTAGAAACAGTTGAATTTGGAAACATACCCTTATAGGCATCATGTCCTGTCATCATTGACTTTGAAACGGTCCATCATGAAGGAGGGGAAGGCAATGAATATGAGTCAAGCCATCGTACGCAAACGCTACACGGATCATACTTTATTTTATTCCGCCATCCTAATCTGGAAATTGCTATTCTTCCTGCCACTGCTCATGTTCGTCAACAGTGGCACGGACCATGTGTTTCAAATGTATTTCGTACCGTATCTAACGGTCATCTTGTTGTTTCGCGTGATGACCTACTTCGCGACCTATAAAGCATCTTTTATGGAGATGACGGAAATGGGTCTCTCGCTATCTTTACTCATCGCAGATGTATATTTGATTGCTTTGTTCGATATTCCACTTCCATTTGCCTTGATTATTCTGTCACTCGCTTTACTCCACTTCAGTGCAGCGTTTAGTCGTTTTCGGTGGTTCCGTCGTCGTCTCTGGTTGAATCGGCATCTTGAGATCCTCAATTATTTGACGGATCACGGTGAAGTTCCGATTAAAATCGCCGTCATGGCAGAAGATGAAATGCTTGTAACGACGAAAAGCGGTAAAGAATTTACGTATCGTCAAGTATATTGGAGCGGTTTTTATATTGAACATGGTTAATCGTTCATAAGAAAAAGGATTCCCTTTCTGGAATCCTTTTTTGTTGCATTTGAAAAAATATAGTACGCTTAAATAATAAAAGGGGGGAGAGGAACTTGATTCGTTGTATATTGATCGATGCGAACGATACGATCATTTTGACAGATGATATATTTCGGATACAAGAGTCGGGTATTAAACGCTATTTCGTTGATTTTAATCAACCGACAGATACAGAAAAGCAAAAATTGATCGATGCCTTTGATTTTCATCCGCTGGCGATTGAAGACTGTTTTCATTATTTACAACGTCCGAAGCTCGAGTATTATGCGGATCATAGTTTTTTTGTCCTTCATGCACTTGATGAAAGAACGTTGATGAGTCGTGAAATCAATTTGTTCGCAAGTGATCGGCATCTTGTTAGCTACCATGAGCAATCCTCGCCGGAAATTGACGTCGTGTTTGAACAATACAGTCATTGCCTACACACACAAGAAACGGTCGATCTCGTACATAAAATCATGGATAAGATCGTCGACGGTTATTTTCCGATCGTCCATGCGACAGAAGATGAATTGTTTGCGCTTGAGGAACGCTATCGATCACGCGGAAACGATCGTCGGTTGATGGAAGAAATTTTCGAACTAAGAGCGCAGTTACTTCGAATCTCACGGACGGTCATGCCGATGCGGGACTTATTGTATCGGGTCGTTGAATCGAAGCGGTTATCGATTCATCCGAAGAAGCAAGCATTCTTTCGCGATTTGTATGATCATTTACTAAAGTTATCCGAAATGATTGAATACAACCGATTGATGACATCTGAGTTTCGGGATAACTTCATTTCCCTCAACTCGTACCGGATGAATAGCATCATGAAGACGTTAACGATCTTTACGACGATTTTCATGCCGTTGACGTTCATCGCTGGTATATATGGCATGAACTTTGAACATATGCCAGAACTGACCACCCGGTATGGTTATTTCGTGACGTTAGGGGCAATGGGACTTCTTGCTTTAGGGATGATTCTGTTCTTCAAAAAAAATCGTTGGTTTGATGAATAAGGAGAGATGTAAGTGGATATTCGACAGTTACTTTTTTTTACGACAATTGTCGAGCAAGGCTATAACTTAACGCGTGCTTCGAAACACTTGTCGATTTCGCAACCAGCGCTTAGTCAGATGATTCGCGACTTCGAACAGCTGGAGCAAGTGGAACTATTCATTCGAAAGCACGGACGGTTGACAGGGTTATCGGAAACGGGACGTCAATTGTATGAAGATGCGAAGATCGTTCTGACACGTCATCAAGCATTGATGGGGCATCTGCGCGAACGCTCAAACGTCGTCCGAGGGAAAGTCCGTCTCGGAATCCCGCCTGTCATTCTCCCTGTGTTATTTTCACAGTTAATCCCGAAGTTCATGGCGGAACATCCTGGGATTGAACTTGAAATCATCGAAGAAGGGGCGTTTGAACTCAAACGTCGACTGCTACTTGAAGAACTCGATTTGGCCATTTTGATCGAACCAGGTGAATCCTATGGCATTGAACGTTTTCGATTGATTGAAGATGAAGTCGTCGTTGCCGTTCGCCCAAATCATCCGTTTCAAGCAAAAGAAGCTATATCTTATAGTGATATCGGAAATGAACCACTCGTCATCTTAAATGATCGATTCATGTTACATCATCAAATACTATCGGAGTTTCGCAAAGTGCAGCAAGAACCGAATATCTTCTTCATGTCTGGTGCATGGGACTTGTTGATCGGGATGGTTCAAGAACTCGACGTCATCTCGATCCTACCGGAACCGATTCTGCGGTTTCATCATGCGGATGACATTAAAATCATCCCGTTCGAGCCGCCGATGTTATGGGATGTCTCGTTGAACCGACTTGTCGGGACAGAATTACGCCCAGTCGTCCGGCACGTCCATCAATACATCGTCCACTATTTTCAATCGTTCTGGCCAACGCCTGTGCGGTGAAGAAAATACAAAAGACCGGAACGCGTCGCGCTCCGGTCTTTTGTATGGATTGATCATGTTTCATGACGTGACGTGCTGCGTCAGATTGCGAATTTTTGCGGCAGCTTGTTTATAAGGTGTCAGTGTCTCTTGTGCCTGTAACGTCGCACGTTCACTCTCGAGTTGTTCGAGTGCTTGGCGTAACAGGTGCTCTGAAAGGGATGTTAAAGAGACATCTAGATGTGCCGTCGCGACTGTCAGCAAACGCTCTTCTTGAGCAGTAGTGTATGCGAGTGCTTCTTGTTTAGTTAACGTCGCCAGTTCTTCCTTCAGTTGTTCTTTCTCATTCTTCTCAAAGAAGGCTTTCGCATTCCGGAAGTGGCGTTTGACACCAATATAAGGGGTTGCATCCTCGAAGGGTCCGTCGAACGTCATTTCGTTCAACCGAGAGACCGTGACAGGCGCCAGCTGGAAAGATTCGTTCCATTGCTCGAGCAACTGTTGCTCCTCTTGCTGACGACGGACTAAGGCCGCTTCGAGCCATTGGTCGATGCGGAAATGCGTGACCCGGAGCTCCTGCTCAAAGTCGAACCGTAGGAATGTCAACAGTTCCGTCAAGGCCTCCTGTAGTGCTACTCCTTTACTCGTCTGAGCAAAACGAACGGGATTATAGGCTTCTTTGAAGAAGTCAGGGAAACGGTAATAAATGCGTTGTACGACATGGTGCAACAGTTCATGAATCTCTGCTTTGAGTGCAGGTTCGATCAAAGTAGCACGATTGTCCTCGAAACGATCCGTGACCTGCTGTTCTAAAGTAGACAGTTCAGCCAGCCGTTCTTCTTTTCGCAGGAGGTTTGCTTCAGTCGCAACGATGAACCGTTCGAGGCGCTCGACGGTCTTTTCCGTCTGCTCAGACAACGATACTTTAGCAAGACCGGTTAAGTCCTCCGCTAGGAATTGATGAAATGCTTCCTCGAACTCGGGTAAACCGGAAATTGAATCCGTTCGCTCTTGCTGCTTTTCGGCGAGTCCTTGTAAGCTCGAGACTCCATACAGTCGGGGCGACCGAATCCCGAAGCGTTGCAGTTCCGTAGCGACATAGTTCAAGACATCTTGACGTTCGCTTTCTGAAGCAGCGAGATCAATCGCATTGACGAGGAAGAACATCTTATCGAGTTCGAATGCATCTTTGACACGACCGAGTTGAATCAAGAATTCACGGTCAGCGCGAGCAAAGGCATGATTGAAGTACGTGACGAACAAGATTGCATCCGCATTTTTGATGTAATCGAAGGCGACATCGGTATGACGGGCATTGATTGAATCCGCTCCTGGTGTATCAACGAGTGTCACGCCTAGACGAGTTAAGGGACTATCATAATAGAAATCGATGACATCGACGAAACAGCTTCGTTCTTCCTGTGCGACATATTGTTTAAAAGCTTCTTGATCGACCGTCTGGACGGTACCGATGAATGATTGAACGGTTGGGAATCCTGTCAAGAAAGCACGCAAGAACGGATCCGTTAGCGATGCGGCACATGGTAAGAGCATATCGTATGCCTGTTTCGTTGACTCGAACGTCATCGTTGCGACCATCGCTTCATTTAAGTCTTCAAGCATCGCTGCTTCCGACTTGAATGTGACTTCTGCCACGCCGTGCGAGTGTGTAGTGTCAACGGGATGAATCCGGTTGATGGACGCGGTCGTTGGGTTCGGAGAGACGGGTAGTACCTTCTCTCCGAGCAAAGCATTGCAAAACGATGATTTTCCGGCACTGAAGGCACCGAATAAGGCAATCGTGAACGATTGGTGTGTCAGTCGATCCAATTTGTCATTTAAATAAGCGACGGCTTCTTCAAAGCCCTGTAGACCATTCAGCTGCTGACGGATTTGAGCAACATCTTCTGGTGTAAACCGGACGGATTGTTGCTCACTGATTGTCTTCGCGAGCTCAAACGCAGTTGTTTCTGTCACCGATTCATACCCGGTAAAGGAAACGATTGTCGCTTCTTGCTGAATCAATTGCTCTTCCCAGACTGAAACTTGTGTCCGAGCCTGTTCGAGCTGTTGGTCAGATGGATTGGCAACGCCATGCTCATATCGCTCGAGTGCTACGGTAGCCTGTTGCCATGCTTGAACGTTGTCCCATTTATGCTGTAATGACGTTTGTTGTTGCAATAGCTCAGCTTGTTCTTTCGGGAAAGTTGATGTCAACTCTAGTCGAACATGCTCCCGCCACACATTCGTTTCCTTGACGAACCAAGCTTGTGTCTGTTCGGCGACACGATTCGTGAACTGGAGCACCGATTCACCCGTGATCGTAATGCCAGTCGGCAGGGCACTCTCGAGTACGGAAAGCGGCGGGTCGAGTGAAAGCTGATCGATCGCGACGATATGCATATCCTGCAGGAGACCAAGGTCGCGTAACGATTGTTTCATCAAGTTACGTAAATGGAGCGAAATCTCGGAAGCGGTCACCGTCTGATAGGCACGCAACACATCTTGTGCAATCTCTGCTTGAGCCGCTTCCGTTTTTTTTGTACTTCGGAACAATCCGACCTTGAAGTCGCGTTGGCGTGACTCGAGGAAACGGCGCATCTTCTCGCGTAATTCGAACGGCATCAATGTCGCATTTTTCAATAGTTGATCTCGATGCAACGAAAACGTCTGTACCCAGCGGTCCGGCTGACGTGCTTCTAATTGTTGCGAAACGTGGGCTAATTCGGTTTCGATCGTCTCTGGATCACGTCGTTCAGCGTCATTCAATTGTTCAGCCATCGTCTCGTGGGCTTCTGAGACGAGACGTGTGAGATAACGTGTATGCTCTTGATGAAGACTTTCAAGCGTTAAAGCGGCAGAAGCCAACAACTTCGGTTGAGCATCACGAATGCTTTGTTTGACGAGCTGTTCAACTTCCATGAAATCGTTATACGGATGATCTGGTTTCCGCAGGCTTGTAAAGAAGATCCCTTTCGGCGCGACACCATGTTCAGCGAAAGATGCATGGACCGAGCGGCGGAAGGCGTCGAATGATAGTTCATCTTCACGATGTTTATCGATTTGATTGACGATTAAATATAGTTCCGGTACGGCAGCTTGTAATTCATTCGTCACCATGAAGTTCAATTCAGATTGAACATGATTGTAGTCCATGACGTAAAACAAGATGTCAGCCAAGTGAAGGGCGGATTCCGTTGATACACGGTGGGCATCATCGACCGAGTCGACGCCTGGTGTATCCATCAAGACGAGACCAGGAGGCAGATCGGACGCAGCATGCGTCAAATCGATTTGACGGACATCACCACTCTTCCCAAGTGTTTTAAGATGCTCCTCTTGCTCTGTTGCTGTTAGACGAACAGAAGGCTGTTCATGAAAGTGAACGATCGCTGAATCAGTGTCCCCTTGTTGAAGTGTCACGATGTTCGCACTCGTCGGAATCGGACTTGTCGGTAAGACCGATTCACCCGTCAAGGCGTTGATCATGCTTGACTTTCCAGCCGAGAAATGACCAGCGAAAGCAATCGTGAACTCTCGTTTCAATAGTTTCATAGCGAATTTATCTAGTTTATCTAAACGGAGTTGATCCGTTGAAGGTTGAATCAACGTGGCGAGTGAAGCTGTCGCTTCGAGTTGGTTCGATAATCGTTCCTCAAATGAGCGCATGCAATGAAACCCCTTTCTTTCAGTCATCGTTCAGTGTATCACGATTTTTTTAGTTTCGTCATCCTTCTGCAAGCGACAAAAAACGATCCGCCAAGGAAGAGGCGGATCGTTTTAATCGGGATCAAGATGACGGAACGATTTCGTCTGCGTGTGTTGATTCTTGTTCCGTCGAATGAATTCGACGCAATAAGTGTAATTTAAAGAGATACATGACGAGCAAGTGAACGTTCGCCTGCGTCACCTTATAGAGTATCCACGGTAAAGCAGGGACGAATTCGTGAATGGCAATGATACATTCCTGTGTACCGGGAATTTGCCGAAATTCAATCCGACCCCGGCTATCTTCCTCGACTTTTGCGAATAGTCCGCCGGTAATCCGGTATGTCGCCATTTGTCGATCACGAACCGGTTCCTTCGTCAATTCAAGTAGGGGTTGTTCGTAAAATGGAATGTTTATTCCAACGACTTGATCTTTCATAGTTGATGATAGGAAAGGACGCGCAAACGAAGATAACCAATCCATGTAATCGTCAGCTGCCCAGTCGGCATCGCGATCCTTCGGCAAAAGAACACGTTGAACTGAACGAACGTCAAGGGCGTCTGGTGTTGAAGACGACGAGGAAGAAGAACCTTTTTTTTCTTCCTCCTCTTTTAGCGCATCACGGACCGATTGTTCGAATGTAATTTTTCCGTCACTGATCCCTGGAACCATTTTTTCTGGATCTGCAACCATCTCATGAACCATGCTTTCAACGAGTGGATAGACGGTTTCTTTTGGTTCTCCAGACACGAGCGTCACCCAAAGTCGAGATAATTTAACGGTCAATAAAGGAATATCAATGGTCGGTTGTCGTTTTCCCATGATGTCAGCAGTTCGAAGGATCATCTCTTTATAGGTCATCGCTTCCGGTCCACCGATATCGATTGCCCGGTCTTTAACATCATCGCGATCGACACTTTCACCAAGTGCATGAATGACATCCGGTAAAGCGACGGGGTGTGTCTTGTTACGTGTCCATCGTGGGAGTGCCATGACGGGGAGGCGTTTGACGAGCTTCGATAAGATTGGGAAAGATGAGCCTTTTGGACCGACAATCAATGCGGCACGGATCGTCGTCACCGGTGTGCCATAAGCACCAAGAACGCGTTCGACCTCGAGTCGGCTCTTTAAGTGACGCGATAGATTTTCTGTTTCCTCAGGAATGATACCACTTAAGTAAATGATTTGTCGGATACCATTTTCTTTTGCTGCACGGGCAAAGTTATCGGCTAACAATAAGTCCATGTTTTCAAACGATCCTTGTGTCAATTTAGCAGAAGGCATCATCGAATGAACGAGGTAGACAGCGATGTCCGCTCCTTTCATACCAGCAATCGTATCGTCTAGAGAAAAGAGATCGCACGATCGCCATTCGACACGTTCCTCATTGTCCTTATCATCGCCGTTTCGAGAAAGGGCAATGACGTCATATTTTTTCTTCAGTTCGTTCAGTAGATTGTGACCGATGTAACCGGTAGCTCCGGCTAAAGCTAGGCGCGTTGGCATGGATGTAAACTCCTCTCTTATATCTGTTGTAATGTACCCCCAATCGTGTCAGTTCAATCGCAAGAGGATACGCTGAGATGATTCAGTTGGATGGAATAGGGAATAAAAATATAAGGAAAAGAATCAACAGGAAGAATGAAAAACAAAGGAGGCTTCAACCATGCAGACGATACAATTCATGCAAGCGGAACATGAACGACGATTCGATCTGTTGTGGAGACGCTTAAAGCCGAAACAACGAGAAGATGCAGCGATGGTCTCGATGCTGTATCTCGCAACAGGACAGCCACAAGTGCTCGAACGATTCTCGGATTATTTCTTTCCGGATAGTGGTGAGTTTTTTGATCGTGAATTTCTGTCAGAACCCTATCCAAGTCCAGCGTTAGAAGCAATCATCCACTTGATCGTACAATTATATAATGGGCGAACGACGATAACGATCATCGAGTTGATTGAACGATTGGATGAACAACAGATGTCGCTTGTACTCGAATCGATTAAATTACGGGCTTACGGGTGTCAGATGCTACAAAAAGTCGCGAAATCGTAATGGTACACGTATATGAATCCGATCGACGAAGAGATTTCCTGATTCGTCGGTCGGATTTTTTATGATGGAAGAAAAGTTGTAAGTTCAAGAATCGATGAGAAGATGTTCGTAAATCAGAGTTCAATAAAATAAATCGTCCTGAAAATAAAAGCTAAGTTTATTCACGAAGAACTAATTGAGGTGGGCGACGACTGGAAATAAGATGAAAGTATCAGTAAAAGGTGGTTTATCTATGGAAGGAGTGACATCATGCAGCTCAAAGAATCGATCTACTTTCACTCACCGATCTTCATCCAAAACTTGTTGACGACTTTACAAGGACGTCGCCTGTTCCACGAACGATATGGTCCAGCCTATCAACAACGCCTACAAGAACTGAAGCAGAAGTTAGGACGACCGAATGACATACGGGCGGAACAGTTGCATCGATTAAACGACTTCCTTTCTTTTTGCCAAACGCATAGTCCGTATTATCAGGAATTGTTTTCCTCTCTTGCGTTAGAGCTCCCTCTACGATCGATTGACGAACTAACACAAATTCCTCCTTTGACGAAAGAAATCTTACGACAACAAAATGAGGATGTCCATGCGCGCGTCCATGCTCCGATTCTCGGGAAAACGGGCGGTACGACCGGCAAATCGATTCAAGTCCATTACACGAAAGAAGACATGCAAATCCGCATGGCGCATCTCGACTTTTTCAAATGGACACATGGCGTCGATCAAGGGATGCGCCGTGCGAGTTTTACCGGTCAAATGCTTGCCTCACCTCAACAAAAGGCACCGGTTTATTGGCGGACAAATAAAGTCATCAATCAAATGTTGTTCTCGATCAAAAACATCAATCCGAAAACCGCAGCTGCATATATTGAACAACTCAATCGGTTTCAGCCGGAATCAATTGATGGTTTGCCTTCAGGAATGATCGAAGTTGCACGATACGCTAAAAAATATGGTTTGACTTGCACATTTCGTCCAAAAGCGATTTTTCCGACGGCTGAGATGATGACGGCAGAAGAGCGAGCACTTGTCGAGGATGTTTTCCATGCGCCAATCTATGATCAGTATGCGTCTTCAGAAGGGGCTCCGATCGTCGCGGAATGTCCGTATGGCAAAAAACATTTACATTATGAGATGGGAATCATTGAACGCGATGAGGATGGCGAAATTCTCGTGACGAGCTTCGATACGCACGGCACACCACTTATTCGCTATCGAGTTGGAGATCGCATGACGCTCAGCCAGGAAACGTGTCCTTGTGGTCACCAAGGTCCGATCATCGCTTCGATTGACGGACGAGGACGAAGTTTCATCCAATTACGAAATGGACACCGTGTCTTTGAAGGGGAGCTCGCGGGAATCGTTCGAGCGTTCCCGAACTGTATCGAACGTGTGCAATATATTCAAGAGACGCGGGATGAGATTGTGTTATTGTATGTACCAGATGAACGGTGTTTCGAAAAAGAACACGAGAAGAAACTCTTTTTCGTTCTTGACCGATTGTTTGAAGGACAACTGAATGTCGTCATGCGTGCCGTACCCGAAATTCCGAAAGAAATCAGTGGAAAGACGCTACTGATTAAGCAACAGTATGTATGACATACGAAAAGGTGAGATCGCCGATGATCTCGCCTTTTCGTATGTCTTGAAACCATCAGTCGCGCGGACGCACCGGAATCCAGATGGCAGATTGATAATCGGCGGCAGACGGGTCGCCTGCCGAATAGACTTCGAGTTCTGCGTGAGGTAACGGCTCATAACCATGTGACGGAAGCCATTCTTGGTAGATGCGGTGCCACATCTCTTGAATGGCGTGCGGCATCGGACCGACAACTGGGAACGTCGCCCAAAGACTCGCCGGAATCGTCATCGTTTCCTGACCGAGCAGGACTTCCGTTGTCGTCGTCGCGATCCAATAATCCATCGATGCTTCGGTGAAATTGGAGCAGACACCAATCACACCATCAATCTGACCGTCATTTTGTTTGAACAAGGTAGCATCTTGACCGGAATGATTCACATCATTCCAAAACAATGGAATCAGTTGTTGTTGGGCACCATCTTGCGTAGGGAAATGTTTTCGCCATCCTGAAATCTGTAAAGCAGGTCGTTCGATGAGTTGATAATCCATTTGATCCAGTCCCTTCAAAATCACCTGAATGCTCAGGCGGTTATAGGCGTGAACCCGACGTCGCTCGTTTCTCATCAACGTCGGGGAACAACCATGCTGACGTTTGAAAGCTTTTGTGAAAGCTTCCGGTGTCTCATAACCAAAACGTAAGGCAAGATCGATGATTTTTTCGTCCGTCTGTGTCAATTGTTGCGCAGCAAGCGTCAGACGTCGCCCTCTGATGTATTCCGGTAAGGTCATCATCGCAAGTAAGGAAAACGTTCGTTGTAAAGTATACGTTTGCATCTGCGCCACGCTTGTCAAAACGTTGAGATCAAGCGAGTCTTCTAAATGATCTTCGATATAGTCAATGACGCGTTGAATCGATTCGAGCCACATCTTGTCACCTCCTTGTTTTCAGTATAGTAGAGCGTTGATCATCGGACCTGTCCAAGGTGATATCAATTTGTCAGGATGCATGTTCCCTTGTATTTGTCATATTCTTGTCAGGTACATAGGCTATCGTAGAGACATCGAAACCGTTACTTCCCTTGCGAAAGGACGTGATGACATGGGTATCAAAGAGCAAATCTACAATCGCTCTCCTCTATTTCTCCAGCACCTCTTCACAACCCTCTATGGGTATCAATTGCATCGCGAACGTTATGGACCGGTCTATCAAGAACGGTTTCGGATGCTCCTCGAACGAGAACAATCGACGATCGACGTCAAAGCGGAACAACTTGACCGTTTAAATGACTTCCTTCGCTTTTGCATTGAACACAGTTCCTATTATCGTCAGCTCTTCATTTTGCATGGCATTCTTTTACCGTTAAAGGACCTATCCGAACTAAAACATATTCCTGTACTGTCAAAAGAAATATTACGAACGCAAATGGAGGACATTCAAACAGATGTTGTTGCGCCAATTATAGGGAAAACGGGCGGAACAACAGGCACATCACTGCAAGTACGATATACGATACCGGATATGCAAATTCGAATGGCCCATCTGGATTATTTTAAGGCGACCCACAATGTCTACCGTGGCATGCGACGGATCAGCTTTACGGCACAGGATCTCGTACCCGAGCGTCAACAGACGGACGTCTACTGGCGGATGAATCGAGCGGCAAATCAACTCTTATTCACGGTAAAACGATTATCCCCACGGACGATGGCAGCGTATCTTGAAGCCATCGAACGTTTTCAACCAGAAACAATCGATGGTCTTCCGTCAGCGATGATTGAACTCGCCCGGTTTGCGAAGCGAGAAGGGATCCGCTTGACATGTCAACCGATTGCGATTTTTCCAACGGCTGAACGAATCGACACGGAAGAGCGCCAGGTCATCGAAGAAGTGTTTCATGGACCAGTTTTTGATCAATATGCATCGTCTGAAGGAGCACCAATCGTCTCGGAATGTCGACTTGGTCAAAAACATCTGCATCATGAGATGGGGATCATCGAACTCGATACAGACGGGGAGATTCTCGTGACGAGTTTTGATACACACGGCACCCCCCTCATTCGCTACCGGGTCGGAGATCGGATGACGCTCAGTCAGTGCACCTGTTCCTGTGGTCACCCGGGACCAATCATCGAATCAATTGACGGAAGGGGGCGGGCGTTCATCCAAAAACCGGATGGTCAAAAGATTTTTGAAGCGCAACTGTCGAGTATCGTCAAACATTTATCAAACAATATCGAGCGTATTCAATATGTCCAATCGACGCCGGATTGCGTATCGATCTACTACGTTCCTGACGCGGAGCGATTCAGCCAATCAGACGAACACCTTCTGATGGAGCGTCTGTACCGTTTATTTGGTCGTGATATAAAACTTGATGTCCAAGCCGTTTCATATATCGATGCTGAGGAAAGCGGAAAGATTTTGCTCATTAAATCAAGCTTAACAGGATAAAAGAAAGTGGACAGATGGCGCCATCTGTCCACTTTCTAATTATTTCTCACCATACCTCGTTTAAACGTATATTTTAAAATACACGCGTTATTAGTACTTTGAAAGGTTTACCACTTTAAAAGTATTTTAAATTACCTCATCCATTCAGATTGTTTTCGATATCCCTTACCTTTTGTAAAAGCCATTTTTTATTTTCTTTGTCTTTTACGATGATGAAATCTTCTGTTCCTTTAACAGCATAGATGGTGGATC
The DNA here is from genome assembly GCF_002385115.1 of Exiguobacterium sp. UBA3968. NCBI lineage: Bacteria > Bacillati > Bacillota > Bacilli > Caryophanales > Exiguobacterium > Exiguobacterium sp. UBA3968. The sequence continues at coordinate 1,017,430 of NZ_DGCW01000005.1, read as the reverse complement.
CGACTGAAAAGAGATTCGATTGACTGTTCGCTTGGGGCATTTCGTATGCTTTTGTTTTCTTTAGTATCGTACTAATTTTTTCTCCTTGTTGTTTAGATGCGTCCAATTCAGCTTCTGTTCCGTTATATTCTTTATTGTTCACAATGACGATCATTGCATAGCTTCCTTTTTCTTCTGTACCAGCCTGACTGCATCCCATCAAAACAAACAGAAATCCGATTGAGAAAATGACGAATCTTCTTTTCATGAGAACCTCCTGCACGCTTTTTTTGTTTAATTTTAACATATATTAAATTATTCACCTTTTAATTCATGATAATACAATAAATCAAATAGTCATTGTAAATTGAGATCATTCGTCTAAATTGATCATAGATAAATGTCGCATCTTTTGTTAAAAAATAAGGTAAAATCAGGAAAAGGAGGAATGTAGATGAAGCCCCAGATTTTACTGTTAGGCATGTTCCATCTTGATCGACCGGCAAATGGTGATATGATTCGTCCAGTAATTTTTGATGTCGCATCAGAGAGACGGCAACAGGAAATCAAGGAAGTCGTCGTTCGATTAAACAGATTTCAACCGACATGCGTTGCTCTTGAAACGTCACCTGAACGCATAAGTAACCTGCAACATACATATGACACCTATCAACACGAGAGTGATTTAACCGCTAATGAACGGCAACAAATCTGCTTTCGCCTAGCCCGGATGGCAGGATTAGCACAGTTGCATGGAGTCGATTGGAACGAAATCGTACCAGGCGTACCGGATTTAGGAATAGTCCGTTCACATCATCCGGAAGCTTTCGAGACGATCGTCACTGCTGAGATGAAGCGGACTGAACAGTTAGAGAACGCGATGGAGCAGTTATCCTTTTCCAAGTGGCTCGATCGATTGCACGCTGAAGAGACGATTGCAGCGTCCGCTAAGGTCTACGATCAAATCGAACAGCTGGAAAACGGGCGAATTTGGATCGAACGCTACTGGCATGCCCGTAATCAAAAGATTGCCAATCGTCTACTGCAACTTGCCCAGACGACCGAGCGAATCGTCTGTTTGTACGGTGCTGCGCATCTTCCGCTATTAAGACAATACTTAAATGAATCGAACCAAGTTGTAGTGATGACATGGAGCGATTGGAACAACGATAAGGAGTGTATGTAAATGCTATTTCACTACCATATTTGGACACCACATTTGGAGGAAACAGAAGCCTGGTATACAGCACGCGGGTTTCACGTTTCTCAGCGCATTGGAAAGAAAGATGGAGAGTTTTCTTCGTTTAATCCACCTCTGACATGGAACGATTTTCGAACGGATAAGATTGTGTTTCGGATCATTGAAATGAAACGCGGGGCAGTGAACGTGACTATCGGGTACGGGAAGGTCATTCGCTTCGACCACATCGGATTTTTGATTCAATCAGATGACTTGCAAATGATCCTTGACCGTGCAGAAACACTTTCATTTACAGTCCAACCGAATGAGCGTCGGACGTTTTTGCAGACACCATACGGATTACGGATTGAACTGCAAATCCATGAAGATGCGATTGCGGATACTGATGGAACGACACTTGAGCGTCTGATCCTAGCGACGCCGCTCGAAGGATTAGAGGCGGATTTAGCGAAACTGTTCGATCAACCGGTTCCGCAAATCCAAACCGTCCGCGGGGAGAAGACCGTCTTGCAAGAAGCAGTCTTTTCCGACGTATCGCTAGCAGGTACGGATCCGAACGGTGTTCAGCTCGTCTGCTCATAATCAACGAAGACTTTGATCGGGAGATCGGTCGATGCCATTAAGGCAGCGAAGCAGTTGGCGAGCTCCGAAAACGAAGTTTCTTGTTCGAACAAAGCAGGTAATGTCGCGTGACGATCGTTGGAAAAAAGCCAGTCTGCATGCTGCCGGTAGTTCCAACCGTCACTCGATGCAATGATCTGAAGTTCCTTTGCGTGAAACGCGGGCGTCAACGTCAAAGATTCACGGTTGCCGTCCGATAAGACGCAGATTGCACCATGAGGACGGACAGCGGATTGAAGTTCGGCAAAGGCCGCTTGACGCCCGGAACATTCGATGGCGGCGTCATACGTGTCTGAATCCGGCGTGACGATGTGTGCGCCTAATTGACGTGCTAATTCAGCTCGGGAGGCGAGCGGCTCGATGATATCTATCTGGCGAACGTTAACGTAATGCCGTAAGTAATGTACCGTCAACAAACCGATCGTACCCATTCCAGAAACTAAGACTCTCGCGTCGGGCGTCAATGTCAGTTTTCGGACGCCTTTTGCCGCGTCACAAGATAGAATCAGTAGCAAGGCTTCACGTGGTGAGACATAAGCAGGAACCAAAATGACCTTCGACTCAGGTACGACCGCTTGATCTTGATGACCATAGAAGCCGACGACCCGATCACCGGGTTTGACGGTTTGGACCGCTTCACCAACAGCAAGCACCTTACCGTAACTTTCATATCCGGTCTCTAGCGGATAGCCATAATCGGTTTCAGTCATATCTTGTTCAAGCCATTGCGGAAGTTCAGCACCGATACTGATGGCACCGGCAAGGGTGCGGACGTGGACGTCATGGATGCCGAGCGGCGGTAGGTTCCGAACGAGATAACCAGGCTTCTTCAGCTCAACGAGACAGCAGGTCGTTGTAGTGTTCAAAATGCAAACCCCATTTCAATAAAGAATCAAATATGTGTAAGCATACCTCAATTTACTTGTAAAATATAACAATTCGATAGCGTATTTCATGTATGATAAAAATGGAGGAGGAGATTCTTGTATGGCATCATTATTGATTTTGGCTTTACTCGTGTTCGCATTCTTGACGTTTCGGTACAGTAAAATCCTTGTCCGAAAAGATATCTCTACCGCAAACAAACGACTCGCGATCGTCTTTTATTTGATTGCTGTCAGTGCACTCGGCGCTGTCGTCTATTTTAACGTATAAGGAGGATCATCCATGCACTCAACAACAAAACGACGAATCGGTGCGTATATCATCAACCAGGCTGTCTATCTCGGACTTTCCGTCGTCATCGAAAAAACGGTATTACGACGTGTGAAGTCAGAAGTCGTTCACGCCGTCGTGACACAACCGACGATCAGTTTTCTAGGAGAAGTCGCGCAATTAAAACTGTTGAATGGAAAAACGATTGGTGGTCAGATCTGTGGTATTCAGGTCGAGAGCGAGAACGGATTGCCGTTGACGACGAAACAAATCGTCCGTCGAACAGTTTATCGCGATACGGTCTCGTTGTTTAAGATTCGACCGTACTGGAAACCGTTTCTCGAGAACGGACAACGATTACCGGAAGATGACTTTGCGAGAACGATCGTCCGCTTGAACCAGGAGAAGCTAAAAAATGAAGCTTGATTTTCATGTCCATAGCGTCCGCTCCTCTCACCCAACAGGAGCCATTCTACTCTACCATGGTTGGGGCGGTACGGCTGTTTCTTATCTAGAGTTTGCACGACAATTATCTGAAGAAGGGTTCGATGTCTTTATCCCGGAACTTATTCGACACGATCAACGTGAACCGTTTGATCATCCGTTTGATCCAGAAGTATCGACGACCTATTTTTGGACGGTCGTTGAACAATCGATCAAGGAAGCGATAGCTATCATCGAACAATCAGGCTGGCATGTTTCAGATGTGATCGCGATCGGCGTCTCGATGGGTGGGTTCATTGCCCACGGAATCATGGCGCATTTGCCGATTAAAGCTCTCATTGCGATCAATGGGGGCGGTGCCTTTCTTGAAGCGGAGCATCAATTCCGCACGCGCGACGGACGACCTGCTATCAAAGAAACAGATGTACCATGGAAGATCGATCCGATCGATGTGATGGATGAGCGTCCGCGTTTGCTCCTGCACGGGGATGCTGATGACATTATTCCACTATCAATCCAGCAGTACTATCACGTAACAGCAGTTCAAGCAGGTATGACGCAAACGACTGAATTATGTGTTTTTCCGGGTGTGAATCATACTGTGACGGAGGCGATGATCGAACAACTGATTGTCTGGGTGAAGCAAGTCAAACTTCAAGGGGCGACAGATGGACTATATACGTTTTCTCCGCAGTAAGGTCGGTCAGGAAAAAGTGATGTTGAACTTTGCAGGTGGCATCGTCTTCGACGAAGAGGGACGCATTCTTCTACAAAAACGGCGGGAGCAACAAGCGTGGGGCTTTCCTGGTGGCGCACTGGAACTCGGAGAGTCGATTGTCGAAGCAGCCAAGCGTGAGATTTTCGAAGAGACCGGAATTCATGTCGCGATTGAACGTTTGAGTGGTGTTTATTCGCAGTACGAAGAGATTTATCCGAATGGGGATGTCGCCCAACCAATCGTTCATTTTTTTGTTTGCCAAGTCAATGGAGGACAGTTAACGATCGACTCCAATGAATCATTGGACATTGCCTTTTTTGAAAGAGACCAGATGCCAGAACTCTATAGCGACTTGCATCAAGTCGCCTGGAACGATTTTTTGACGGAAATGGGTCCGGTCTTTCGATAATGAAAAGCATCCTTCTGATTTTGACGTCAGAGGGATGTTTTTGCATGCTACACGTTTAGCGTTCGAATCCGCCTTCGGAATGAATGACTTGTCCGGTCACCCAGCCACCGTCTGGACTAACGAGGAATTGAATCAATCGTGCAACGTCTTCCGGCGCACCGATTCGCCCAAATGGAAAACTAGGTTTAAGCGCTGTCCGTGTTGCTTCATCCATCCAAGTCGAGTCAGTCGGACCCGGATTGATGGCATTAACGGTGATACCAAGCGGTGCTACGGCTGCCGCATACGTTTTCGTAAATGTTGACAATGCACCTTTCGTCGTAGCGTACGCAATCTCGTCAGGCATTGGACCGAGATCCTGTCCGGACGTCAATTGGATGATACGACCGGAAGTTAGATGTGCTTCAGCAAATCGCTTCGTAAAACGTGTCGCGAGTAATAGCGGTGCCCGGAGATTAACGGCATAGTGTTGGTCGAGGCTTGCTGCATCGAGCGTTTGCCAATCTGTCATTGTCGAATGAGCAGCGTTATTGATCAGGATGTTTGGTGCTCCAACATCTTCTATGCGTGCGAATAACTCGTCAGCAGCATCTGATTGACTTAAATCAAGTTCAATCGCAAGGACTCGGGCACCTTGATTTTCGAGTTCGGTCGTAAAACTAGCCGCCCAATCCGCTGTTGCTTTAAAATAAGTAAAGACCAGGTCATGTCCGGAAGAGACAAGTTGGCGGCAGATTGCAGCTCCGATGTCGCGTGTCTGACTGGCACCGGTCACGATGGCAATCGATCGTTTTGTCATATATATGCTCCTTTTAAGTAGATGGATTTGTAAAAACCAAATGTTTACAGAATCAGTATAACGGAATGAAGAGAAGAAGAGAAAGCGTTATCATGATTTAACATACTAAATAATTGCATGTTTATACCCAAAGTGTGGTAAAGGAAAAGTGTACAAAATCATTCGTTAAACAGGTAGGGAAGGGTGAATCAATCATGAAAGCAATCGTCTTATTCGATGGAGAATGCAATCTCTGTGACGCGAGCGTCCAGTTCATCTTAAAACGAGACCAGGGGTACCATGATTTTGCGTCGTTACAAGGGGAGACAGGGCAAGAACTCGTAAAGCGCCACCATCTCCCGGAAACGATTGACAGTGTCGTCGTAATTGACCGGGGTGTACCGTATATCAAATCGGATGCTGCGTTACGGATTGCCGGTCATTTAGGAGGTGGATGGCGTCTGTTGAGAGTGCTTCGCATTGTTCCACGTTCACTCCGGGATCGCGTCTATGATTTCGTTGCAAACAATCGTCATCGTTGGTTTGGACAAAAGCAGCAGTGTGCACTGCCGTCTCCGGAGACACGTGCTCGATTTCACGACTAAATATGAAAAACCGCGACGAATCGGTCGCGGTTTTCTTCTGTTCATTAGTTGGTCACATGCAACCAGTGACAACTTGGCAACGGATTGCCGAGGAAACTTAAACCTAAATCATGGGCTTGGTGGATTGTTTCAAAACAATCGTCTCCTTCATCCAGATATACTTCATGGTGCGGTGATTGGAGATGTGTTCCTGCGATACGCCAAAGATTTGCATGATGCGCTACCTTGATTTCGTAGTCGATATTAGGTGAGACTACGAGCGGATTGCCGACAGAGTGGTGGAGCGTATATCGTGCTTTTGATTGATCTGATAAATAGACCCGCTGAGTCGACGCTACATCTTCTCGATATAACTGATGACGAGCATCAAAAGATCGGGTAGGGTTTGCTTGTTTTGATAGTTGATGAGTGGTTTCACCATCAAATGTCAGGACTTCTGTAAAGGTGCGATACTCTTTTGAAAAAGGCGAATATTGTCGCGCATCGCCTTCGAAATAACGATGCGGAGAAAACGGATTCGGGTTCATGAGAATCGGAGGAGCAATGAACGTCATTACACGCAATCGGTAAGAAGAAACCTTCGTATGTGAAGCGGATAGCGGGTACAAAGAAAAATAGAGCACGAACTGTTCGAATTCTCGTTCCCGGTCTTGTTCCTGTTTTATCTGATTCGTAACGCGGGCGAATGTCTCGATCATCCGTGCGAACGGCATCGATTTTCTTGAAATAGGACGGAGTACCCGAATTTCGAAACGTGTAAACTGTTCAGGGTCAATCATTCCTTGCCATTCGGGTGACGCAGTTTGACCTAACCGATATCCATCTTGAAATACCGTATAATGCGATACCTCTGGGATTTCACCCCATAACAGTCGGACAGCATGATCTTGTTGGATCAGGGCAGTCATTTTTCGGTTCCAGAACAAATCATCTGTACTTGAAACAAGAGCGGTGACGATACGTGTCTTCGAATCTGAATCGATCAGTTCGAATGACAAAGGCTCAAATAAAGGAAGTGTCTCCGTTTGATAGCTATTCGAGTTCTGAATGAAACACGGTCTACCATTCAATAAGAGACGGACGTTACTTGTCCCTTCCCAGGTGAGGCAAACAGTTTCTCCACTTTGTTTGAATTGAATATGATTGATGTCAATCATGAGACTGATCGCTCCTTACACGAATTCTGAAAGAAAACCCCTTCCACTTCAAAATCAGAAGGGAAGGGGGAACGTCATAGTAAGCCTTTAGCGACTTCTAGTTTTTCTTGATCGTGTTTTAATTGTTTTTTCAAGTCATGCGCGTGATACATCTCATGATCGATCATGTATCCGGCGATTGCTGCGTGAGTCTGAATGGCTTTGTTCAACTGTTCAGTCAAGACTTTTCGAACGTCAGGAGAAGCCGTTTCCGTAATTGCAACAGCATAAGCGCGGACAAGTGATTTGCTGCTGATCAAGAAGTCTGTCGCAATCAACTCGTCGCGTTTTTTACTGGGACGGCTAATGGATTGAAGAGCTTCATTCATGCAAACCGCCTCCTTCATGATCTGCCAATAGCTTTTGTAAATCGTTTAATGCTTGTTCGCTATCTTTGATGTCTTGAGCAATCAATTTTTCAAGCGTCTCATCTTTGACGAAAGAACGTACGGCAACAGCTTTAACGAGACAGGCTTGTTTCATCGTCATGATTTCATGGATTTCGAGTGTTTCATGGATTGCAAGTGGTGATTTAGCCATCGATCTCACTCCTTATCATGTAACATACGTTTGACAGTATCTTTGACGTTTTGCATTCCTGTTTTTTCTGCTAGGTCGTGGTGAAGTTTGTGTGCCGGTACCTTCATGTTCGGAATATTTCCTTGCGGTGCAGGATTTTCTAGATGAACGAATTCACCGGTTCCATCCTGCGCTTCCCCTTGAGCCCAGCGACCTTCTTTTGAAGCTGTGCCTTCCGATAGGTCCCAGAACTCATAAGCATGCGGTTGCGCTTCCATCTCATCTTCCGGTGCGAAAGTAGCAGGCACGACAACTCCGTTTTTCGTCTCCAGTTCTTCGATCGCAGCCATCCATTGATACTGGTGATACCGGTCGCGAGCGAGCATCTTACGGAAGGTAGCGCGAACGCCTTCATCCGTCGTCATATGATAGAGGCGAGCGACCTGAAGACGCCCCTGTGATTCAGCATGTAGATTCGAACGCATGTCTGCCAATAAGTTACCGCTCGCGACGATATAAGATCCGTTCCACGGAATGCCGTTGGCGTTCGATGGCAGTCCACCGAGACCGCTGACAAGAAGATGCTGTGGATTCATACCCCCGAGAATTGCTGCCGTCGCTGGATCTTTGGCAGCTTCTGCCTGATCATCCGGTGACGCCCCGTCGAGCAATTGAGAAATGAGGGAACACAGCATTTCAACGTGTCCGATTTCTTCCGTCCCGATATCCATCAACATATCCTTGTACTTTTCTTCACCACGGCAATTGAAGCCTTGGAAAAGATATTGCATCATGACAGTCATCTCACCGAATTGTCCACCGAGTACCTCTTGCACGGCCCGAGCAAGCTTTGGATCGGGTCGATCAACCTTGACTTCGAATTGTAATTCTTTTTGATGGCGAAACATGAAAAGAACCCCCTTTAAGTTTTAAACATATGCGATTTACACATGTTATATACCTTAATCAGTTTCTTTCAAACCTGTTTTACCTTATTTTTCGATAGGTTGAAGTGAACGTTTAATCAAAGAATGACTTTTAGGATCATTGATCCATTCAGTGATGTTGTTAAAGATGAAGGATGTCTCGTTCAAGATGGACCGTCGCCACTGTTTATTTTTAGGGATGTAAAGTGCATCGAATCGCTCTCTAATCCGTCGAGGGGCAACTGCTTGATTGAAAAAGAGACGATTTTCATCGATCGTTGCTTTTAACGTTCGGAGTAGGGCAAAAGGATGCTTTCCAAGCGTTCCACACTCTAATGTTAAACCTAAAAAACCGATGTGTCGCTTTTTTGTTTCTTCATACAGATAGTTTAACCATTCTCCTTCAATTGCATAAAACTGTTGATCTCGTGGTTGATCGACGATCGGATAACGTGTGTATACTTCTACCTCCCTAGCGTGTCGTGGATCTTCCGACGACATGACGAGTTGGACTTGACCCGCTGGTCCATAACCCGTATGGCAGTCGAGCATCACGACGTGTTGGTAAGCAGATAGTGTATCGACGAGCCGACTTAACACATCGGAGAAGTAAGCGTCTTGCGTATATCCGCCATAATAGAATCCGGTCGGATGCTTGAATTGTCCAAGTGTCGCAGCCTTTAAAAAAGCGTGTGGACCTAGACGAAGCAAGTCGTATAAGACATGCAGTGTAAACGGTATGTAATCCAGACACCGTCCTGAACCTGACCGTTTTATAAACAAAGATTGCAACTCATCAAAACCCGGATTGCGTAAATCTGCCTTTGAAAAATCGTGAATCGCGTTTCGATTTAAATTGAGGTTATGCTGTGTTTCTTTTCGATGATGTTTCATCCCATATGCATTAATACCATGGATTAGCAAAATATCGACTTCTCGCGTATTTACCTGTTTCATATGGTCTGATAAAAACTGGAGCTGCATGGCACTCCCTGCGTACCCTTCGATTCCATGTAATCCACTGGTTAAGATCAGTAATGTTGAATTATTACCGGACTGGCCGTGCCACCAATCGAAATAGAGTGACGCTTGTTGTTCCAGTGAATCATGCGTTAGCTTCGGATAATGCTGAGAAAGAATGCACTGTGCAGTCTCATTGAAACGTTCGCGTGCTGATTCATACGTTCCAGAAAAATAATGAAGCATGGTTATTCCTCCTTATTCATCAAGCATGAACTCGAGGAGCAATCCAGTGATAATGTCGAACTGAGAATTTCTAAGGCATGATCTTTTGCGACAGCGGTTTCTGCTGCCGTACAGTCTGCAGGGACATGAATGGCATATTCCCGCATATAGGCGTCATTTGCTGTAAATAAGATACACATGTCGGTCGTTAGACCGGTGATGATAAGACGCGAGACATCCAAATGCTTCAATAAAATATCGAGCTGAGTACCGAAAAAACCTGAGTGCTTGGGCTTGATGATGAAGTAATCATCCTCTTCTGGATGGAGTGCTTCGATGAGTACATTCCCAAGACCCCCGCGGCACTCATCAATGATTTGATTGACATTTTCCTGCCACAGACCAAAATTGTCATTGACGTAAATCACGGGAATATTTTGACGTTTACAATGTTGTTTTAATTTTGTGAGTGGTGAGAGGATAGGGAGCGTTTGTTGCATTAACTGCTCAGCTCCTTCAAAATCCATCTTATTAATGACGTCAATGATCAACAATGCTGTATTTTCTTGAACAGTCATGGTGGACTCCTCTCATAAAAAAGTAATCAAATAATGATAAGGCGAATAGAGTTGGGCTTTAGAGATAAAAATCTCGGAAGGGGAGGCTGATTCACGGGCTCCCCGGACATCAATTAAACAGCGATAAATAAGTGATTCCAATTCAGCGATGAAATCAGAGTATTGATACAAAGCATCATTCAATCGTCTTTTGCGGTGATCCTCCATCAAGACGATGCAGGGGTTGGTTTCTTTCAGTGCCATTGCACTGAAGACAGTTTTATGCTGTTTAAAATCTTGATTTAAACAGTGAACGATTTGATTTAAATCAGCTTCCACGTTCTTCACTTCCTAGTTGTAGATTATTCATACTGTTATTGTACATGTTATTGGTTGTGTTCCACTCTTCATCACGAGGTAAACGGATAAAAAAGTCAGATCCTTTTCCGATTTCTGAATGAACGGTGATTCTCCCACCATGCGCTTCGATGATTTCCTTACAAATCGGTAAACCGAGACCTGTTCCTTGAACTTGGAGGTGGTCTGCTTGTTCGACACGGTAATACGGATCAAAGAGGTAGGGAAGATCTTGTTTTGGGATACCATATCCGTCGTCGCTAATGGTGATGACGACTTCAGCTTCACAGCACGCTAACGAGATTTGGATATTTGAATCAACGGGAGAGTATTTTATCGCATTATTCAAGATGTTTAATAAGACCCTCCGGATTTTTTCTTGGTCAGCCGTAATCAGGCAAGGACCGTCAGTTTGGATTTGTAAATGATGCGTCGATGTCGCAACGTTCAACCACTCCGTTAACTCGATGAGCATATGTTCGATGCAAAATGATTCTAACTGATAGGATTCTTTTTGATGACTAAGTCGCTGATAATCTAGGAATTCGGTTAACAGTTGACTGAGTCGCTGTGTCTCACTCCGCATGGTTTCTAAATATTTTCGCTGTTTTGAAGGAGATAACGACCGGTGTAACATTAATTCACTGAATCCTTCGATGGATGCAAGTGGCGTTCGAAGCTCATGTGATAAAACCGAAATGAAGTTTTGCTCCTTTTTAGCATGGTTGACTTCAACTGTGCGTTCACGAAAAACAAATAGAATACCTTGACGTTCGGGTAAAAATTCTGTGTAAAGTCGTAAATGACGATCGTCTGGCATTGAAAAATCCTGAGCTGGAATAACTGATGCGTGGTCAAAGCCTGCTTTGATTTGTTCGACATATGCATATAACGCCTCTGTTTCGAGAATCAACGGTTCGAAGGCTTCGATGACGAATGCTAAGTTTTCAGATTGGTTTTCAGAAGGTGACCAGTTCGGAAATAATTGATGAAACATGCGATTCGTAAAGATATTCGTATTCGTCACATCGACGAATAAGATAGCTTCTCGTAAACCATTTAAAATGCGCTGAATCAATTGATGGTGTTCTTTTATACGAATGTCATCAAGCAATCGCATCAACCCAATATTTAATAAATGAGTCGTTTTCTGAAGTGCGACAGTCTCAGTAAAACGATGATGAAATTGTAACGTCAATGAACCAATGAATTTTGACGGACTGTGTAAAGGGAGAGCACATAACGTCAACTGCTCCTTCTCGATTAGATGGATGGATGTATCTAGCTCGGTCTTCGCTTCTAACTCCAACCGTTCTTTGTCATAAATTGGTTCGTCTGATAGTGCGATATGGACAGGTTCAAAATTCTCCGACTGCGGTGAAAAATAGATATGAGCCGCCCGAAAATGACTACCAATTACTTGTAGCCAGGTGTGAAGACCTGAAGTAGATTGATGACGCAAAATTTGAGTGGCTAACTGATTTTGAAATTGAAGTTGTCGCTCGATTGTTTTTTGTTGGTATAAAGACTCTTGAAGTTGTAAATTAGCAACTTGTGTTTGCTGGTGTTCAAATGCGAGCAACGTCGTCATTTGTTGCATCGATCGCCCAAGTGTACCAATCTCATCGGAACGGTTCTGAAAATCATTCTGTTCCAATCGATCAGGCTGTTTCGTTTGATCGACGAGATCGAGTAAATCTGTTCGAAAAGACCGCACAAGTCTTAAAATCAAGTAACTGAGAAGACAAAAAGCGATGATCATCACACCAAAGGCGTAGCGTAATACTTCAGCGGTTCTTTGTTGTAGCGACTGCTGTGCGTTTTTCTCTTCATTATGAATCATTCGAAAGTAGTCGTTAACGACGAAGTCAGACTGCTGAACCAGCTTTTGATTATCCGTAGGTATTTGCAAAGTGACTTCCTGTTCCAAAAATCTTGAAAATTGAACGAGTTGATTCGCAAATCGTTCGTCTGATGGATCTGAATAACGTTGACTGAACGATTCAACGTTTTTTTGTAAACGTTTCAATCTTTTATTGATTTGCTTCAGATCATCTTGATCATTAAAATCAATTTGTTGGACTTGGAGATTGACTTGTTGTGCTTCATTCCAAAGCGTGCGAGCTTGCGTTTTTTGTAATGTGATCTTCTGTGATGAAGTTCGGTGTTGCTCTAGCTCTTTTTGAGCAAAGTAAAATGTTAAGACGCTGATGCTTGCAAAAATTAAGAAATTCGAAAACAATAAAATATAAAACCGATGGAACATACTTGATGAGAGCCAATTCATGACAAGACCTCTTTCTAAAAAATATATAAATAAACTTTAAACGTACATGTTTAAAAGAATCTTATCATAGACTTGAAATAACTAAATGGTTTGCTTCATCAAATTAAAATACCATTTTACTTTTTCCGAGAAATGCCTAGATTTTGACACTTCATATCCTTTAAGATAAACGATATACATATGTGCAAAACCACTATAAACGACACTTTAAGCCATACTATTGATTGTGAAAATGAGTGAGCTTCTGTACTATGTCTATATAAAGGAAAGAAAAAGAAGGTGAAATGGATGAAGATGACTCGCTCTACGGACTATGCCATTCGTGTGCTTATTTTCGCAGCGTCGCATCCGACTCGGCTCGTGCAAATTCAGGAAGTGGCAACCCATTATGATATTTCTAAAAATCATTTGATGAAGATTGTCCATTCATTGAGCAAGTTTGGTCTCATCATTTCTGTACAAGGTCGTAATGGTGGGTTCAAATTAGCGAAATCCCCAGAAACGATTACGTTAGGAGAAATCGTTCATTTATTTGAAGAAGTATCCTATCTTGAAAATGTGACAGTTCCAAATAAAAATGGTAGTTTGCAAAACACACGACAAGCGTTCGATCAAGCATTCACGTCCTTTACGGACGCGCTGCAGGCATATACGTTACAAGATTTAATCGCGCCAACGATGAACGATTGATGGAAGAGTCAGAGAGGAATAGATGATCTCTGGCTCTTTATCCGTGTACATATTCCAGTCATGCAGATTTTTATCAGATGATCATATTAAATATGATTATAACTAGTATCTTTTATGTTACTATAAACAAGATTCGGAGGCTATTCGAATCTTAGTTTTGAAACATAAACATGTACACTTTGTACTTGTTTTTGTGGTATAACTTTACAGAAGGGAGGTTTTTTTCCCAATTCACCTGCTTGATTTCATACAGGACTCTTACTGTCCATTCACATAAAGGATTAAAGGCATTCGTCCGTTGATCCATGCAAAAGGGAGGGTTTCGGTATGTCCGAAATGACCATCGAAATGTTCGTTCACTTCGTTCAACATTTAGTGCATTCTCCACGATTCATCGTCCAGCGTCAGCATGAACATGAGAACGCCTACATGTTTGAAATTCGAGAGTTGAATCTATCGCGAGTCTCAAAAGCCGTATTGCTTCATAAGACAGTTGATCTTCTCCAGGAAAAGACGTCAGAAGATACACGCGAAACGTTGACGAATGAACTGGTCACTCTATCACAAAAGACATTAATGAAGTCAGATACGATTGCTACACTTAAAGTGGAGTCAACAATAGACGACTCATTGCATCTTACATTTTCAGAAGACAAAAAGATCTGGTTTTCTGGAAATCTTGATACAGAAGAAGCGATCAATCGATTCACAGAACATTTTCAAAGCGTCATAAATGACGATCGAACGTCTTATTAAATAAAGCAGGTCGAGCCACATCAGTGGTTCGACCTGCTTTTGTCTTATCTTCTGCAGAGCATTAAGACGTTGCCGTTGGAATAAAGTAAGCAAAATCATCGAAACATTTAATGTCATAAATGATAAATGCTTGTAGTGGTCGGACGAACTGATAAGATGCATCAATGTCCGTCGTATAATAATTAAACAAGGCATGTGGTGAAGGAGGATGTCGATCTATTGCGTCATTCGTGTGATCATCGAGCGTTAAACGAGCTGGACCTTCGAAGGGATTATTATAGACAGTTGACGTGACACATAACGAATCAAACGGCAGCTGAAGTAACTAGTGATACCAAGCGGCGAAACGTCTTACATCTAAAAGACAGTGTTCAAACAGTGCACAATGAGAGGAAACGAAATCGACATAATAATCTCATGCTTCATTTTTCATACATGTTCATTTCAGTGAGCACATCTTAATCCCTATAATTGGAATATGTTAAGATGTATCAGGAAAATCATTTACGAATTGGAAAGGAATGATGATATGGAAACCATCATCTGTACGACGTGTGGAGTCGAACAAATCAATCCGCATCGCGAAACGTGTTTGATTTGTTTAGAGGAGCGACAGTATGTCAATCCAACCGGTCAAACATGGACGACACTCGCTGCCATGCAAGCGTCAGGAACGTACCAAAATATCATTACGGATGACGGAGCAGGTGTCTATGCGATTCAGACGACACCAGCATTCGGCATCGGTCAAACGGCATATCTCGTCCAAGGAAAATCGTTCAACCTGTTATGGGACTGCATTACATATCTTGATTCCGCAACGAAAGAGCAGCTTGACGAATTAGGCGGGCTTCAGGCGATCGCTTTATCACATCCGCATTATTACGCGACACAAGTCGAATGGGCAGAGGCTTTTGACGTACCGATCTATATTCATGAAGACGATGCGTCGTTCGTGACGCGACCAAGTGAGCGCATCGTATTCTGGAGTGGTGAACGCTTGGAGTTAACGGAAGATTTGATGTTACATCGCGTCGGTGGTCACTTCAAAGGAGCAGTCATCTGTGAACGAAAAGATGCGTCAGCAGGACTTTTGTTGACAGGAGACATCATTCGAATCGTTGCCGATCGGGCATGGGTCAGTTTCATGTACAGTTATCCGAATATGATTCCGCTTCCTGCAAAGACGGTCGCGCGCATGGCAGAAACGATACGCCCGCTTCGCTTTGAAAAATTATATGACGCCTTTCATCGGAAGATCGAAACCGGTGCGTCTGAAGCAGTGGCGCGCTCTGCAGAGCGGTACATTGCTGCCTTGAACGGAGACTGGTTCACGACATGAAGTCGCGCTTGATCGTCATCCGCGGGAACTCCGGTAGTGGAAAAACGACGCTAGCTAAGGCATTACGATTGGTCTTACCGGATAGTATCCTGTTTTCGCAAGATGTCATCCGTAGAGAAATGTTGAACGTAAAAGATGGACCAGGAAATCCGACGATTCGCTGGATCGAGGAGTTGGTTGGACTTGCTGATGGACGTCATGCGACGATTCTGCTAGAAGGAATTCTCGCACAGGATTGGTACGGTGAGATGATTGACCGGTTGGAACGACGCTTTACTTCACGGTATGCGGCGTATTATTTTGACGTTTCATTCGAAGAAACCGTCCGTCGCCACGCAATGCGCCAGCCGACGGAGTTTTCTGAGACGGATATGAAACGCTGGTGGATTGATCAGGATCACCGCCCGACGGATCGTCTGATTGCTGAGGATAGATCCATAGAAGCCATGATTCAGATAATAAAGCGTGAGCAGATAGGAGAGAGTCAATGACACATTATATTTTTGACATGGATGGAACGTTGTTTCAAACGAATGCCGTGCTTGCGCATGCGCTAGAAGATGTCTTTCATGAGTTGCGTCAGACGGGGCGCTGGGAAGGAGAGACTCCACTCGCGCTCTATCAGCAGATCATGGGCGTCTCGTTACCGGAAGTCTGGCAGACGTTACTACCGGACTTTTCAGCCGCAGACCAACAGGCTGCGGATCAAAAGTTTCGACATGGCTTAGAGCAGGCAGTCAAGTCCGGACATGGTTGTTTATATCCAGGAACGGTCGAGTTGCTCGCTCGTTTGAAACAAGCGGGTCACTCGGTCTATATCGCTAGTAACGGATGGCCGTCCTACCTATCAGCGATCGTAACGACGTATGGTCTTGAAGCGTATATCGATCATGTCTATAGCATTGAAGACATTCGTTCCGGTGATAAATCAGCACTCGTACGAGAGATTTGTAAGACGCACGATATCTCGTCCGGATACGTCGTCGGTGACCGTTTGTCCGATTTCAAAGCAGCGCAAGCGAACGGACTAGTAGCAATCGGTTGCCAGTTCGATTTTGCGCAAGAGCAGGAACTCGTAGTTGCGGACCGAATCGTAACAGAGCTGAGTGCTGTCTACTAAAAAGAGCCGTCTTCTGCGGAAGACGGCTCTTACTTGTAGCAATTATTCTGCCCACCAGAGGGCATCGTCTGGTTTTTTTGCGATCGACGCGACTTCTTTTTCACTCGATACAGTCGGATGCGATCCTTTAAGTGCTTTACCGGCTGTATTTTTAAAGAGGAAGAAGAACGTGACGAACCCGATGACGCTGACTGCTGTTAGATAGAAAGCAGGAGCGAGCGGATTTTGCGTCTCATGGACGAGCCAAGTCGAAACGAGTGGCGTCGTTCCACCGAAGATCGAGACCGAGACATTGAACGTCACGGATAGTGTCCGGTAGCGGACATCCGTATAGAAGATACTTGGTAGCAGACTTGGCATCGTTCCTTCAAAGATCGCCAAGAAGAATCCGAGGATGAAGATTCCGATTCCGACGAACAAGAGTGGTTTAAGACCAATCAAGAAGAACGACAGGATCGAAAGCAACGATAGTCCTGCTAACGCGAAGAGGACGATATTGCGATTGCCTTTTTTATCACTTAGTTTTCCGAAGAAATAAGCGAGTGGAATCATGATCACCATGACACCGGTGATGAGAATCGTACTTGTCGAACTTGACATACCAATGACTTCATCAAGGTATGATGGCATGTAGGACAAGAGCATATAGTTCGTAATGTTGAAGAACGCGACAGCAATGAAACAAAGGATGATATCACGCTTATGATCGCGTAAGATTTCGCGGAATGTCGCGGGTTCTTCTGTATTTTCATTAATCTCATTTTCGAAGATTGGCGACTCATCCAAATGACGACGTAAATAGAGACCGAATAAACCGAGTGGTGCTCCAAGGATGAATGGAATCCGCCATCCCCAAGATGCCATTTGATCATCTGATAAAGTGACAAAAAGTGTTGTAGCAAGTAATGAGGCAAGAATGTACCCACCGAGTGTTCCGATTTCAAGACCACTTCCAAGAGCACTCCGTTTGTTATCAGGTGACGACTCGGCAATGTAGACCATTGCTCCGGCATATTCTCCGCCAGTCGAGAACCCTTGTAAGATGCGGGCTAATAGTAAAAGGATGGGTGCCCAAATTCCAATTTGATCGTAGGTCGGTAATAATCCGATGATAAGCGTTGAACCGGCCATCATAACAATTGTCGTCGTTAAGACGACCTTCCGTCCAAGTCGATCTCCGATGCGTCCAAAGACGATTCCGCCGATTGGTCGCATTAAAAAAGCGATCGCAAAGGTCGCAAAAGTAAAGACAAGCTTCAGTTCATCATTTTCAACAGCGCTAAAGAAGTTTTGACTGATGATGATTGCGAGATAGGAATAAAGACCAAAATCGAACCATTCCATCGCATTCCCAATTCCGGTCGCGTAGACACTCTTTTTGGTTTGCTGCATGTCAACGACATTGACTTTTTCTTTTCTGAATTTCATAAGTTCTGTTCACTCCCTTTGATAAGTTTGTATCGTACCATAGCGAGAAATGAAGTCAAGTTACCAATGGGCTTAACCAATTGAAAATGACTGAAAACGGCTCTATGCCGGGGGTTGTCAAACCGTTGATGCTCTAAGGACGAACAGGGGTGTGCATTTTTTATGAAAAAAATTGAAATTTTTTTAGATGTTTTCTTAAAATCGAAACTATTTTCATGTGTTTTCATAATTTAAAAAATCAGTAATCCGCCTATAGAAGGAGGGCAGGAGGACCATATTTTGGTAAGTTAAAAATGCAGATGGAAAAGTGAAGGAGGAGTACATATGAAAAAGAAATGGATCGCAATCCTGGTTATCGGTCTCATTGTAATAATCGGTGGTTGGTATGTCAGTTTTCAAGAATCACAAGTATCTGGTTTTCCGGTGCCGCGATTTGCTACGGCAATTGAAAAACAAGGTGAGTGGAAGATCAAAACTCGACTTGTCTCGGAAACCGATGGACCGGGTTTACTGTATGGAACTCGGATTCGACAAGCCGGTTGGGAAGAACTCGATCGTGAAGGCGCAACAGCGTGGTATGAAAAAGACGGGAAAGTGGTTGCCTTGACGACGTTTGATGGGGAACTGTACCTCGAAAATTCTAGTAAAGAAGAGATTCGATTATAAAATCACAAAATGAGGCCATGATTGGATCATTGCTGTAAGAACTTCAAAAGGATTGCATGGCACTGGCTCATGCAATCCTTTTTGTTTTAATCGTCTTTAGAAGAGGAGAGTTGTTTATGGGTCTTAGAATCATAAATTTTATAGGAAATCGGGAACTGATGATTCTTCGTTGAAATGACGCGACAATAATAGGGCACGTCTTCTCCGTACGCTCCTAATTCCGGATTTTCTAGGAAGGTGAAATCCTCATAATCCTCTGTTGAGTCGAAAATAATAGAAATGGAGTGAGTCTTACCCGAGTTTTCCTCTACATAACAGTCACCTTTGATGACAGCATGGTTCTTGAAAACGATCTGCGTAAGGCTAGGAACCGTCCAGTAGAGTAGTCCAACTCCAAATAACGTGATCAAGATGAATTGAAGTTTGGTTTTAAATGATTCTGTTGAGTCTTTCCATGTACTAATCGTAAAAAAAACGCCGCCAAAAAGTGTAATGATTCCGAGGATGAGCATTCCATAGTATTGAATAAGTTCACCATTCATTCAAGTTTGCTCCGTTCCTCATAAATATAGTCCGTTCGCCTGGACGACGAAGTGTGAATGTTCGTAGTGGTAGGTTATGACGGAATAGTCGAACGGACGACCATTCGTTAAGTGAAAGACTGTCTCGATCGTCAATCCAGGATCGCCCTCGGCGAGATCCAGATGACGAGCCGTCTCTGCGCTTAATTTCCCGACGTGCATGTACATATCCGAGAATCCAATGTTCAATTGGAGTGCTGTCTCTAAGTATTCGAAGATCGATTGTTCGACGATTTCGCGATTTAAGTACGGAACGATCGATTGACGATAATAAGACTCTTCGAGACAGAGGATTTTGCCGTCAATGAAACGGATTCGCTTAACGTAATAGACTGTCTCACCCGATTCGATCCCAAGATTCTTCGCGATATTATCCGTTGCATCGATTGGTTCGAGTACGAGAACAGTTGACTCAATCGTATGACCGACGAGATTCTGCTTGAATCCTTGAGTCGAGAACAGTCGAATATAGCCGGTCCGATTCGTCTTACGGACAAAAATCCCGCTTCCACGGACTTGAAAGATGATGCCTTTTCGTTCAAGCAATTCGAGTGATTTTGTCATCGTCGTTTTACTGACAGCGAACTGCCGGATTAGTTCTTCGAGGATGGGTAGTTTGTCGCCTTGCTTTAACTCATGTTTTTCTATGTATTGCTCGATTTCATCGGCAGTTTGCTGGTATTTCAGCATAGGACACCTTCTTTTCTCACGAACTGATTTCTAATGTGAGTTTAGCATATTATTGATGTCTCCAAAATAGAATAGTTAATTAAATTATTTATGTATTGATTAATTGTGCATGTACAATTAAAATGAAAGGGTATTCAACGCGTCATATTCAGGGGAGGTACACAATATGGGCAAGGTTCGCGATTATCAAAAACTGGCGCACTCGATTTTAGAAGCGGTCGGAGGAGAAGAGAATATCATCAGTGCTGTTCGATGCGCTACACGACTTCGTCTTGTCTTAAAACGTTCAGATCCAGTAGCCAAAGAAACGGTCAGTGCATTACCTGGCGTCATTACGGTCGTTGAGTCTGGTGGGCAATTTCAAATCGTCATTGGTCAACACGTTGGAGAAGTCCATCAAGAATTTGTGAAACTCGTCGATCTAGAGCAACCGGACACGGAAGAGGCACCGAAAGGGACGGTCCTTAACCGAATCATAGCGACGATGTCAGCCGTATTTGCACCGTTCGTTTATATCTTAGCTGCAGCAGGGATTCTGCAGGGAACATTGATTTTAGCCACACTTGCTTTTCCGGCATTCGCGAAGACGGGCACTTATGAAGTCTTCAGCTTTATCTCGTGGGCGCCTTTTACGTTCTTGCCAATTTTCATTGCCATCACGGCAGCGAACCATTTTAAAGTCAATGCATTCATTGCCGTTGCGTGTAGTGCGGCACTGGTCAGTCCAACGTGGGCAGACATCGCGGCGCGCATTACTGCAGGTGAATCCATCACGTTTCTAGGAATTGCTTTATCCGGAACAACTTATACATCATCGGTCTTACCTCCATTATTCCTCGTCTGGATTTTGTCCTACGTCGAACGATTCCTGAACAAGACGATCCACGAAGTCGTTCGTCCATTGTTCGTGCCATTCTTTAGTATGGTGTTGATGGTTCCATTCACGATTCTCTTGATCGGACCGATTACGACACTTGGTGCAGAAGGGATTGCAAATGGGTATAACTACTTAGCAGAGAATGCTCCTGCGGTCGCTGGTCTGATCATTGGTGGCTTCTGGCAAGTCATCGTCATCTTCGGTGTCCACTGGGGTGTCACGCCGATGGTGCTTGCGAACTTCGAACAATATGGTCGTGATTCATTCCAGGCGTACCAAACGATTGCCGTCATCGCTCAAATCGGTGCTGTCATCGGCGTCATCTTGAAAGCACGCAACAAAGAAACAAAAAAAGTCGGTGTCTCAGCAGGACTAACAGGTATCTTCGGCATTACAGAACCAGCCATCTATGGTGTGACGCTTCGTTTTAAGAAACCGTTCATCTACGGTTGTATCTCTGGTGCGATCGGCGCCGTCACGGCGAGTTTCTTTAAACCGTATTACTTTGCTTACGCCGGATTACCGGGACCATTGACGCTCGTCAATGGAATCGATTCCGACTACCCGTCGTCCATCATCGGTTTATTGATTGGAACAGCGATTGCCTTGATCCTGCCGATTGTCTTGATTCAAGTATTCGGTTTCGGTGAACAAGCATCACCTGTCGTCGCAACGGAAACGACAGCGACCCCTGTTGCTGAACAAGAAGTCAGTGCGACACTAACGAACGAAGAGACGCTGCGTGCACCGCTTGAAGGAACAATCGTTGCCTTATCGGATGTACCGGATCCCGTCTTTGCATCCGGTGCAATGGGACAAGGGATAGCGATTCGTCCGACGAACAACCGGGTCACGGCCCCGTTTGACGGGACCGTCGTCATGGTCGCCCCGTCAGGTCACGCGATTGGATTACGGTCGACGAGTGGTGTTGAAGTCTTGATTCATGTCGGTCTTGAGACGGTGACACTTGACGGCAAACCGTTTACACTTCACGTCAAAGAAGGTGAGGCGGTGACGACAGGTGATCTCCTCATGACGTTTGATGCGACAGCGATTGAGACACATGGACTCGAGACGATCACACCAATCATCATTACGAACACACAGAGTTATGCGCAAATTCTACCGACGGACGAGACGGTCACGACGGCAAATACACAGATTTTGACGATCATCAAGTAAGAGAAAAAGAAGGAGGACATGAAGATGAAGACATTACCAAACGATTTTCTATGGGGCGGTGCGCTAGCAGCGCATCAATTCGAGGGTGGCTGGAACGCTGGTGGCAAAGGACCGAGCGTCGTTGATGTATTGACGGCAGGAGCACACGGCGTCGCACGACGTATCACGGATCAAGTAGAGGAGAATGAATTCTATCCGAACCACGAGGCGATTGATTTTTATCACCGTTATAAAGAAGATATCGCATTGTTCGCTGAAATGGGACTGAAGTGTCTTCGGACATCGATCGGTTGGAGTCGGATTTTCCCGAATGGAGACGAAGCTGAACCGAACGAAGAAGGACTGAAGTTTTATGATGATGTCTTCGATGAATTACTGAAATACGGCATTGAGCCAATTATTACATTGTCGCATTTTGAGATGCCACTTCACCTTGCGCGTGAATATGGCGGTTTCCGTAATCGGAAAGTAGCATTGTTCTTCGAGAAATTCGCAGAAGTCTGTTTCACGCGCTATAAAGACAAGGTCAAGTACTGGATGACGTTCAATGAGATCAATAACAAAATGGATGTCAGCAATCCACTGTTCCTCTGGACGAATTCCGGTGTCCTCCTCGATCCGGAAGAGAACGCGATGGAAGTCATGTATCAAACGGGACACCACGAGTTACTCGCAAGTGCGCTTGCTGTCGCAAAAGGGAAAGCAATCAACCCAGACTTCGAGATCGGGGCAATGGTTTCGCACGTGCCAATCTATCCGTACTCATCGCACCCGGAAGATATTCTACTTGCTGAGACATCGATGCGTCAGCGCTATTTCTTCCCGGACGTCCAAGTCCGCGGCTACTATCCGTCTTATGCGTTGAATGAGTTCAAACGGGAAGGGTATGATATTCCGATCCTAGACGGTGACTCAGAAATCTTGCGAAACGGTACGGTCGACTATCTTGGATTCAGTTACTATATGTCGACGACCGTCAAACATGATGCTGTCGTCAATAACACGGGCAACATCGTCAACGGTGGTCTCGCGAATGGTGTCGAGAACCCATATATCCAATCGAGCGACTGGGGCTGGGCGATTGATCCGGTTGGTCTGCGCTATGCGATGAATCGTCTCTATGACCGCTACCAGATTCCGTTGTTCATCGTCGAGAACGGCTTTGGTGCGATTGATACAATCGAGGATGGTCAGATTCATGACACGGCGCGAATCGATTACTTGCGTGCGCATATCGAAGCGTTCAAAGCAGCCGTGCTCGAAGATGGCGTCGAATTGATCGGCTACACGCCGTGGGGCGTCATCGACATTGTCTCTTTTACGACAGGAGAGATGAAAAAGCGCTACGGCATGATCTATGTCGACCGGGATAACGAGGGCAAAGGATCAATGGAACGGATGAAAAAGGATTCGTTCGATTGGTACCGTCACGTCATCGAGACGAACGGTGCTGCGTTACACAGTTCAGAGACGGCCAAATGATGATGTAAGGGGTAACGGAAAAAATCCGTTGCCTCTTTTTTTTTAAGAATTAGAATGAAAAAGTAGTGGGGTATGGCACACTAAGGAAAAAACGGGGGACCGGTAAATGATCAAAAAACGCTATGCCGATCGACATGACTGGCGTCGCATCACACAACGACACTATGTTCATGAACAAGTAGAAAACGAAGTGTTTAACGGACATGTGACACTTCTTCAACTGATTGAAGTCGCTTCACCGTTAGATGTCCGTTATGGTGACGAAACGATTCGAATCGCTGACGCTGGTTACGTCTGGGTACAACAATTCCCAAGCGATGCTCATCATGCCGTGACCTCGATGTTTGACGCCACAGGTCAGTTGGTACAAACCTATATCGATATTTGTCTTCGTACCGGAGTGGAGGACGGACGAGTCTACTGGGAGGATCTGTTTCTCGATCTGATCGTTTTGCCATCAGGAGAAGTCTTATTAGTCGATGCGGACGAACTGGAAGCAGCGCAGGAGCAAGGGATTATCTCAGAAGCGGAATACACGCTCGCTTGGGTGGAAGCTAAACAATTGCAGAAACAACTACAAAATGGAACTTTTCTGCTCGTCACACACGCAGAAGTGATAAAAGAACGGCTAGAACAGCAATTTAAACAGGGAACACCGCGTTGACGGGGTTCCCTGTTTTTTAGGCGTGTCGTTCTGCTTCAACTTCGTTCGTCGTAAAGTACCGTTGCTTGCTCGGGAGGAGAACCAATCCGAGAAAACAGATTGTCACGATCACGAGGAGGCAGGCAAATAGAATCGTACTGAAGCGAATCGACCAGATGTCACCGAGCAGACCGATCGCGACGATTGCTAGAATCTGTAGCAGACTGACGCCGACACCGTAAAGACTCGTAAAGCGTCCCATCAAATGAAGCGGAATATTCGTCTGTTGGAACGTTAGGAAACCGGTCCCCGCAAATGCGTGGAACCAACCGAGTAACAAGAAACCGATACAGACGATTGAAAACGAATTTGCACTTGCGTACAGCATATAACCGATAGCGACAAACGTATAGCCAATCGTCAGCATCGTCCGAACGGAAAGGGTTTTAGCGTAGCGAGCGACGATCCAGCTTCCGGCAACAGAACCAATCCCCGTTAGGCTCATGAGTAAGCCGTAGTCTGTTTCTGATAAGCCGATGCTTCGCTGTAAAAAGACGACTTCTTGCGTATCGAGTGCAAGCGTCGCAATCATCATCAGCATCGCGAGGACATACAATCCAGTCACATAATACGCGTCTTTACTGAACTGATAGACAAGCCGCCAATCGGACAGGATGTCTTGTAGCCGCATCCCTCGATCGACCGAAGCGGAAAAACGCGGCAACCGCATCAACAGAACCGCTGATCCGAGGAATGAGACGGCATTGAGCCAAATCGCAACGTCAGCAGAAGCGACATATAAGAGTCCACCAGCGAGAGCTGGACCAATTAAAAAAGCACCAGACGTGATCAGACTACGATAGGCATTAAATGATGTCCGATCGTCTTTCGGTACAAGCGTCGTGATATAGGTTAAGGTCGCTGGTTCGACGATAGATTTAATGACGGCTAAGGCAAGCAAGTTGATGTAGAGCATGGATAGTGGTAGAAATGGCAAAATGCCAATCAAGATTGCACGGAGTAAATCGGTCTGAATCAATAAGCGACGTAAGTCGGATCGGTCGACCCAACTCCCCGCGAACGACTTGATGATGAGAGAGACGACCGGACTGATGATCCACAGCGCAGCAACAGCGGACGCTGAACCGGTCAAGCGATAGATGTATACGTTGATCGCAACAAGATAAATGAAGTCACCAAACTGTGAAATACCGAGCGCACTTAAGAGTATTCGTTCCCGAGAAGACATGACAGCATCCTTTCTTACATCATTTTCCAATAGTATACCAGAAAATTCTGATAACGTTTTCGTATAGCTCTATACTTTTTATAGAAGAGTGGGTATACTTGGAAAAAATCAAAGGAAGAAGGGTTCGATCATGTTAACGACCATCGATTTATATCATGCTTTGCCTGTACTTGAAACGGAACGACTCCGTTTGCGACCGGTTCGCACGGAAGATGCAGCAGATATCTATGCCTATACGAAAGATGAAGAGACAGCAAGATATGTCAGCTGGCATGCGCATAAAAGCCTCACGGATTCTGAACAATTCGTCGAACACATCCTTCGCCAATACGAACTAGGGAATCCGGCACCATGGGCAATCGAAGACAAAACGAGCGGACGGGTCATCGGAACGATTGATTTCATCAAAGTCTCGTTTGAGCAACAGCAAGCAGAACTCGGTTATGCGCTGTCGCGCGAGTACTGGGGGAAGGGTTTGATGCCGGAAGCAGCATCGCGTCTTGTGCAGTACGGCTTTGAAACGCTCGGACTCGAGCGCATTCAAGCCCGTTGTTTTGTTGCAAATGATGGATCTGCTCGTGTCATGGAAAAGATCGGTATGACGTTCGAAGGAATCTCGCGGAGTGCTTTATTCGTTAAAGAGCGTTTCTGGGACTTAAAAATTTATGCGATCACGCGTAGCGATTACGAAGGGGAGTAAGCGATGGGTTCACGACTAATGCATGCCTACATCGGACAACGATTGATTACGTCATTACCGAAACTTGACCCGGCTCGATTTCTTCTCGGTACGATCGCTCCTGATGCACGCTATGACGAGAAGGAGCAAGCCCACTATTATACGGGTGAATTAGCGAGCGGGACACGAACAATTGACTACGAAGCATTTTGGAGAGACTCGACGTCTTGGGATCCATCTTTTCGAAGTGGCTACTACGTCCATCTGATAGCGGACGATATTTGGTTACGCGGTTTTTATATGGGGTGGTTACGACAAGCGATCATAGCCGACGCCTCGATGGGTTCAAGGTATCATGATGACTTTAGGCGGTACAATACACGCATCGCTCCGTTCGTGAACTGGAATGAACAAGCGATCAACGGAGCGCTTCATGAAGTGAGTGAACAGTCGAGATGGGAAGCACTTCCACAATTTGTTGGCGAGGTAGAAGAGGACCGACGAACCGTTCTGCCACAAGAATATGATATCTTGTTGCCGCATCAATTGGACGGATACATCGAAACAGCGATTGAACGGTCCATCTATCACCTAGGTGAAAAAAGGCTAAAGATCAATCCAGCCAAAGAATCATCTCCGAATCATTGAAATGATCCATTTAACGGTTCCGAATAAGATGTAGCAACATCCGTTCAGCAGACCAATCCAAATGATACTTAATAAATTTCCTATACCTGTGAACCAGTCCGTAAATGGTGTGAGAAATAGAAAGAATACGATAACGGTCGAACTGACAGAAAGAACGAAGAAAAAAATTGCTAAACCAGCGAGAATGGAAGAAATAAGTCGTTTGTAGATAAGATAGATCGCTGCAACGTTCAAGAATATAATATAGACCACAAAGGCAATTGAAAATAATTGCGACATAAAATACCTCCAATTAACGATTTGATAAGGAACGCATCCACATAAAAATAGGATGCGTTTTTTCTTTATTCAATTGTAAGTTGTTTCAAGAGTACTTATATACATAAGCTTACACAAAAAGAAAATCGATTTTTAAATTTTAATTCAAAGCAAAACACTCGGAATAAGTTTAGAACTATGTTATATTGGAAATAAGAAAAGTAAGGAAGTAAGGAATACAAGAAAAACACAGAAAGAAGGAAGTTCGTGATGGAGCTATCAAAGTTAACGTCAAAAGGACAGATCACCATCCCCAAAAAAATTCGGCAAGCCTTGCAAGTGGAGGAAGGAGATCGCGTGGCATTCATTGAGGAGGACGGGTTTGTCATCATGGCGAAAGCGGATTTGAAACAGCTGCATGACCTTCAAGATATATTGAGCGATGAGACGTTCAAGACACTCATCCACAAAGCGAATCATCATTTGTAAAAAACAAATAAGGAGGAAATAACAGATGGATATGCGCGAAGTAGATTTACCAGGAATCGGACGGAAGTTCGAAGGCATCACGACACGAGGAGATAAGGTGGTCGTCATCGTCCATGACGACGGACGACGCGAAATGCATCATTATGATGACGATGATTTTGATGAGAGTATCTCGAGCGTGACGTTCAATGATGCAGAAGCTCGTCAGATGGCAGGGATTCTCGGAGGGTTGTCTTATAAGCCAAAGGATCTTGAAAAAATTGAACTCGCGTTTGATGATCTCGTCATCGAGTGGTTTAAAGTCGGTCAGGATTCAAAGGTCAACAATCGAACGATTGGGGAACTCGATGTCCGTAACCAATATGACATCTCGATCATTGCAGTGCTTAAACATGACCGTTCGAAATCGCTCAATCCTGGACCAGAAACGCGCCTTGAAGCGGGAGATACGATTGTCCTGTCAGGAGAACGTCAAAACGTCCGTCACATCACGAAAGCATTATTCTCAATCGAAGGAGGCGGATAATATATGGATCATCTCATATTTGAAGTCGGTACCGCGCTTATCTTAGTGGCAATCGCGGCAGTGCTCGCGAACAGACTCAATTTCTCGATTATCCCGTTTCTGATTATTCTCGGGATGATTGTTGGACCGCACGCTCCGACAATCGGGATACTAGACTTCAAGTTCATTGAAAGTGCTGAGTTCATCAGTTTCCTCGGACGAATTGGCGTCCTATTCCTCTTGTTCTATCTCGGACTCGAGTTCTCGATCGGTAAGTTGATCCGGTCTGGAAAATCGATTGTCACGAGCGGAACGATTTATTTATCGATTAACTTTACCGGTGGTCTCTTATACGGATTCATCGCCGGATTCCCACTCTATGAAGTGCTCGTCATCGCCGGGATCATCACGATCTCCTCGAGTGCGATCGTGGCGAAAGTCCTCGTTGATCTCCGCCGGACCGGTAACACGGAGACGGAATTGATCCTTGGGATCATTATGTTCGAGGATATCTTCCTAGCAGTTTACTTGTCTGTTTTATCAGGACTCTTGCTTGGTGATGGAACAACCTTAATGTCTTCTGTCACATCGATTTTGATTGCTCTTGGGTATATGTTGTTGTTCTTCATCATTGCTCGAAAAGCGACACCACTCTTGAACAAAATGCTAAAAATCGCTTCGGATGAAGTCTTCATCATCGTTGTCTTTGCTTCCCTGTTCTTCGTTGCTGGTTTTTCAGAAACGATTCATGTCGCAGAAGCAATTGGTGCCTTGTTACTCGGTCTCGTTTTCTCGGAAACCGATCAAGGAGAGCGGATCGAACATCTTGTCGTCCCGTTCCGTGACTTCTTCGGCGCCATCTTCTTCTTTAGTTTCGGATTGAGTATCGATCCGACGATGCTCTTAGATGCTGTCTGGCTCGCACTTGGTGCTGTCGTCATCACGATTGTCGGAAACTATGTCGCGGGAATGATTGCGGGGCGTAAAGCAGGCTTGTCACACAAAGCATCCTCGAACATCGGCTTGACGATTGTCTCGCGCGGGGAGTTCTCGATCATCGTCGCGAATCTCGGAATCGCCGGTGGATTGATGGATATCTTGTCACCATTCTCTGCCTTATATGTCTTGATTCTCGCCATTCTTGGACCGTTGATGACGAAGGAATCGAAACGCATTTACAACTTCATGAATAAAATCTTCAAATGGACGGAACCGAAAGAGAAAAAGACAAAGAAAAATGCGTAATACGATGTAAACGAACAGCCAGTTCGGATTTCTCGAACTGGCTGTTGTTTTGTTTAAGTCAAGACATCATATGTCGCCATCAGGAATTGTCCCGATTGACGACTGCCCTTCAAGTGAAGTTTCGTTTCAACGGTTCCTTCTGGGAATAACGGGATACCCGTTCCGAGAATGACAGGGGCCATCGCGAGTTCGATTGAACTGACGCACTGTAACCGTAGCGCTTCTTGAATCAATTCGCCGCCACCAACAAGCCAGACCTTGCCATCAATTGTCGGTGTGATCCGCTCAAGTAATTGATCGAGCGGTTCATCCGTATAGGTGACCGTCTCTGACGTTCGTTGCGTCCGGCTGTAAATATAACTTGGAATATCCGCGTATGGATACGTCTCGCTGAGTTGAAGGACTTCCTCATACGTTTTTCGACCCATGATGACGGCACCAATCTGTTCATAAAAAGTTTGATAGCCATTATCACCGTCTCCAGCAACAGCAAATAACCAGTCGAGGGAACCATCGTGTCTAGCAATTTTTCCATCAAGACTACAAGCGATATACAGTACGGTCGTAGATTGAGACATTAAAATTCCTCCTTAAGATTTGTGTGACTTCATCTTAGCGTATAATGACGACAAAAGATGTCGTCATTTGAGGAGGAACTTTATGAATACGAGACAATGGCGTTTGGTCCGTTTATTAAACCGGGGGGAACACTTTTCTGCACGTATGCTAGCGGAAGAATGTAAGGTATCGATCCGGACGATTCAACGAGACATGACCGTTCTTGAAGCAAATGGTTATCCGATTTACAGTGAACCGGGCATAGCCGGGGGCTACCGGATGCTGCCGCACCGGAATATGCCGCCACTCGTTTTGACAAATGAAGAGACGATTGTCTTGTTCATGCTACTCGAATGGGTCGGTCAGATTCCAGATTTTCCGTTCGGGACGATCCGCCAGGAAGTCGCTGAACGCTATGCGAACGAGTTACCGAAGATGACGGAGCAACAGATTGTAAAATGGAAAGACCGCTTTCGCTTTCAAGCGGTCGATACACCACCGTCACCGCAAAATCCTGCGTTACTCGACCTTTTAGAGAGCGGACGTATGGGGAATATTCTCTATGAGACGACAAAAGGACGACGCATGATCGTTGTAGATCCGATCGGCTTATCGTTCGAACACAATCGTTGGTATTTTTATGGACGGACTGACCGTGGATTTCGGCAGTTCCGTGTCGACCGAGTTCTAGGTGTATCGCTTCATGAGTTGCCAGCAACTGATTTGACCTTTTCTGATTTAGAAAAGAACATGACACATGTACCGATGACGACGGTGAAACTAGAATTAACTTCTTTAGGTGAACGAATGCTCGAAGGCATTTTACCTCTTCGTCGTGACCGAACATGGCAAATTCCGATTCGCGAGCTCACTTTTTTAGGACGACAATTGATGCGGCTCGGTCCGGAAGTTCGAGTCATAGAACCGCAGGATCTCCGCGAACAATTGATTCGTCAAGCAGAAAAAATGATCGCTGTGCAACAGTCCGATAAGCCGTTCGGACAGAATTGATCAAAAAACTATGTTACGATATAGCTAGAAAGAAACAATAGAGGAAGGGGTCTTCCATGGAAACACTATCACTGATTTTATTGATGCTTGCGCTCATCTTACTGACGCAAGTCGTCGGACATTACATCCGTTTCATCCCAACGGCTTTGATCCAAATCATTGCCGGAACCGTCGCCGCTCTCCTGATGAGTGGCTTGACGATTGAGGTCGAATCCGAATGG
Organism: Exiguobacterium sp. UBA3968; assembly: GCF_002385115.1. Taxonomy (NCBI): domain Bacteria; kingdom Bacillati; phylum Bacillota; class Bacilli; order Caryophanales; genus Exiguobacterium; species Exiguobacterium sp. UBA3968. The sequence goes on along the minus strand of NZ_DGCW01000005.1, from coordinate 986,173 downwards.
TTCCTCCTGTTATTTATTGCTCCGTTACTTTATAACGATAGCTCTCACTTTCCGCGCGAAGATTTGTGGCGGATGCGCACAGCGATCTTCGGTAATGCAATCATCCTCGTCTTATTGACGACGATCGTCGGAGGATACTTCATCAATTGGTTGATTCCGGTCATTCCAGTTGCTGCTGCGTTTGCCTTAGCCGCAATCTTATCGCCAACGGATCCAATTGCCGTCAACGGAATTGCAAAACGTGTCCAGATTCCAGAACAAATCTTGACACTCGTTCGCGGAGAATCGCTGATCAATGATGCATCGGGATTAGTCGCGTTCAGTTATGCTGTTGCCGCTGTTGTCACGGGTTATTTCTCGATTCAGAGTGCGACAACAGAGTTCTTTTACATGTTCTTCGTTGGAGCCTTGATCGGATTGTTGATTTCGCTCACGATGAACTTTCTCAAGGTACGCTTGCGTCGAGCGGGTATTGAAGATGTCGTCTTCTACGCTTTACTGCAAATCCTGACACCATTTATCATCTTCTTCGTTGCTGAAGAAGGATTTCATGCATCAGGCGTCATCGCCGTCGTCACAGGTGGTATCTTGCATGCCTTGATCAAAGAACGAACAGAAACGTTCTTTGCGCAAGAGCAGACGTTGACGGATAACATCTGGACGATGATTGCGTATACGTTAAACGGGATTATCTTCTTATTGCTCGGTTTGACGTTGCCAGAAGCGACACGCGAGATTTTTGCGGATGACGCGATCAACAACTGGCGTCTCATGCTATATGTCATCGAAATCGGTTCATTCATTCTCGCGATCCGTCTCGTCTGGACGATGTTCTTCAATTGGTTCGATCATCGGTTCTTTAAAAAAGAGGACCGCGATCATCGTCGACCGTCCTTCAAACAAGATTTAATTACGACACTGGTCGGGGTTCGCGGAACGATCACGATGGTCGGGGTCTTGTCATTACCGTTCTTGACGGAGTCCGGCGAAGCCTTCCCGGAACGCTCATTGATTATCTTCCTTGCAGCGGGTGTCATCATCTATACGCTCGTTCTCGCGACGATTCTCTTACCGGTATTGAACCGTGGTGAGGCGGCAACGCCGATCGCACTCGACCTGAATGCCCAAAAACAACGGATGATTCGCCGGGCGATCTCAGAGATCAAACAAGTGACGGACGAAGACAATGCGGTCGTTGCGTTTGATTTACTCAATGAGTATCATGTGATGCTCCGGTTGTTGCGCGCGCAGGAAAAAAGTCAAGAAGAGCTCGATCAATTCAATGATCAGTTGAAGGCACTTCGTCTTGAAGCCGTCCAGTGGGAAAAGGAAGAATCAAAACGTTTCGTCGCTGAGAACAAGGTGCCGGATCTGCTGAAAAAGGATGTTTTCCGCTCGATTGAAAATCGTCGCAAGGCAATCGGTAAGGATTCGCGTTTCCAGATCGTCCAGCCGATTCGTAAATTGTGGTGGAAACGGAAACGATCGAACATGTCGTCGGATGCGTTAATTCAAATGACGCAAGTCGAGCATGATCTGTATGAAAAGGTCATGGGCACAGTCATCGAACGTCTCGAGAATTGCCGCACGTCTTATCCACCAGACGTCGTTCAAAGTGTGCTTGAGTTCTATAAACGACTTCGTTTCAAACATACGCGTTGGTCATCACCAATCGGTGGCAAGGACGTCGATCAGCAGAAGGAAGAGCTCTGCTTGAAAGCCATCGAAGTCCAGCGTCTTGAAATCGCCAATATGTCAAAAGAAGGGGATCTCTCGAACGAAGAGGAGAAGGAGTTACGCCGCTTCATTCACTATATCGAGAGTGTCGTTCTTTACGAATACGTTGAATAATATATAAAAAAAGACAAGAAGAGCAAACTTTTAATGCTCTTCTTGTCTTTTTTTATATCACGACTTGAGTGCCAACTTCTGAAAAAATAAAACGAGTAACTGTATGCGCATAAGGATGGATTTGTTCTATAAAAAATTCTGCCTCTTGAAACGTTTGGAAATGTAATTTTAGCATGAAGCAAGAATCACCAGATATTCGATAACAAAAGTCAACGTTAGTAAGTTGCTGAATATGATTTTTAAATGAATCGTACCGTCCTTCTTTAATGGTTGCTTCTACTAAACATTCAATAGGAGAACCTAGCTTTTCGTAATCGATTTTTAAACTGTATTCTTTAATGAGTCCAAAAGATTCCATTTGTCGGACACGCTCTGTTACGGAAGGAGCTGATAAATTAATTCGTTTAGCTAATGAACGCATCGACAGTCGACTATCTTGAGCCAGTTCATTTAATATTTGTCGATCAATCATATCGATTTTCAAATGTAAATCCTCCTTCAAAATAAGTTGTTGGATATAAAGTATTAGTTCGATATTTGTTTCAAATGAAATGTGATAATTTTTAATCATTATATAAAATTATTGTAGAAGGAGTGAATAAAATGACAAAAATACCTTTATCCCAAATAGGAGAAACACCATTTCAAAAATTACTAGGTCATAATCCTAAAATCTTATCCAGTTGGACAAGGCTAGAAAAAGATTTGATTGAAGAGGGAGCCTTAAGTTCGGATGTGAAAGAACAAGTTAGAAGAACATTAGCGCAATCAAATGGATGTGCATATTGCAAGGCAAAAGGAAAGCCAAAGAAAAAAATGATGGATGAAAAAATGATTTTAGCAACTGGATTTGCAGATCTTTTTTTTAAGGTGAAAGGAAATATTCCTGATTCAATATTTTTACTCATGAATGAAACATTTACTATTCCAGAAATCAGTGAATTATGTGCATTCATTACATTTTGTACAGCATCTCAATACTACGGAGCAATCATGAATTTACAGCCAATTGATAGTCCCTGATTTTACTTTTTTTACACACTTTTATATTTTTTCTTTAGTGCATTCTGAACAGTCCATCTTTGATGTTCATGAAATAGATGATCGATTGCATCAGCCGGATCGATCCATTGTAAGACATGATCATCCTCGATTGGACTTTGTACTTCCTCTCCAGCATCACAACGATAGAACTGCCCTTCGTTCAAATAATATGTCGTTTCATTTTGTGAATAGAAATATTGATTGGCTCGTCCGATGAAATCACCGATATTGACGTCCATTCCCGTTTCTTCAAGTACCTCTCTTTTTAAACATTCTTCTGGCGTCTCATTGGCCTCAATACCGCCACCCGGAAGAAACAACTTGCCGTCCTTTTTTTGAATGACGGCGATTTTACCTGTTTGAGGGTCGCGCATGACCACATAAACAGCAGGTCTCGTGATGTAGTGTTGGTTCTGTTGTCTCTGCCCGAATGTGATGACATCCATTGTTTAATCACTCCTTTTCGTATAATCATTTGAATTCAATCATACCTTACAAAATAGTATGTAAGCATCAGCCGTACAAAAACCCCTCATTTCGATTTAGAAATGAGGGGTTACCTATGAATAAAGATGGTTCGTTTCAAACGAAATGTCTAATGGATTAACCGAGCGACAAGTATTTGACTTCGAGATAATCTTCGATGCCGTAGACGCCACCTTCACGGCCAAGACCACTCTCTTTATAGCCACCAAATGGGGCTTGTGCAGCTGATGGCGCACCATCGTTCAGACCGACGATCCCGTATTCGAGTCGTTTTCCGAGCATCAATGCTTCATCGATGCGTTCAGAGAACGCGTAAGCCGCAAGTCCGTATGGTGTGTTGTTCGCCCGTTCGATGACTTCATCAAGTGTCTCAAAGACAGAGATCGGTGCGAGCGGACCAAACGTCTCTTCCTGCATGCAAAGCATATCTTCCGTGACATTCGCAAGCACGGTCGGTGTGACGAAGTAGCCGACCGATTCGTCAATCGTACCACCAGTCAAAATCGTTGCTCCTTTTGCGACAGCGTCATCGATGTGTGCTTTGACTTTTGCAACGGCTTTCGCATTGATCAATGGACCAACTGTCGAGTCAGCGTCCATGCCGTTCCCGACTTGTAGTTGTTTGACGGCTGCTGTGAATTTTTCCGTGAATGCATCAAGGACCGATGCTTGCACATAGAAACGGTTCGTCGCGACACACGCTTGACCACCGTTGCGGAATTTTGAACGCATTGCCCCTTCGACAGCTTTATCGAGATCCGCATTTTCCGTGACGATGAAGGGTGCGTGACCACCGAGTTCAAGTGATAGTTTTTTCATCGTATCGGCTGCTTGGCGCATGATCAATTTCCCAACGGCTGTTGAACCTGTGAACGTGATTTTGCGAACACGGGAATCGGCTTGCCAGACACCACTGATTGTTGCCGCGTCACCTGTTAGGACATTGATGACACCTTTAGGGATACCTGCTTCTTCTGCTAGTTCAACGAGGCGAAGTGCCGTAAACGGTGTCTCTTCCGATGGTTTAAGGACGATCGTACAACCTGCTGCAAGAGCCGGTGCGAGTTTACGTGTGATCATCGCTGCCGGGAAGTTCCACGGTGTGATTGCTGCAACGACACCAACCGGTTCTTTTTCGACGAACAGTCGCTTTCCTGGAACGGAAGCCGGAATCGTTTCACCGTAAATCCGACGTGCTTCTTCAGCGTACCAACGAACATATTGATTGCCGTAATCGACTTCACCGAGCGCTTCGACATACGGTTTCCCTTGTTCCGTCGTCATGATTCGGGCGAGTTCCTCGCGGTGTTCATTGATCAAGCGATACCAGGCATCGACTAAATTCGCACGTGTGTCTGCGGTTTCGTTTGACCACTTGACGAATGCTTCGCTCGCTGCGTCAACGGAACGTTGTGCGTCTTCCGCTGAACTGGCCGGAACATGTCCGAGCAATGCTTTCGTTGCTGGGTCATAGACCGGAATCGTTTCTGACTTATCGTACCATTCCCCATTAATTAAGTTCTTTTCAATCATCTTGTTGCACCTCCGTGAATTTCATTACGTCCTCCATTAAACACCTCAAAACGAATGAGCGGAAGTTCCGCTTTGGATGGACCGTCATAACGAAACGGAATGACTCAACGAAATAGTTAATCGACTGAATAATCGGGAACAGTTACAATAAATGGGGAATGAAAATGTCAAAATTGATAAAGGGGTCGAAAGTCATGAAATGGAACTGGATCATTAGCGGTGTGGTGCTAAGTTTACTACTAAGTGGATGTGGGGGAAGCGAAGTCGCCGAGAAAAAGTCTGAAAAACCACGAGAAACTGAACAAAAAAGGCAAGCTACTCAGCAAGCATACATAGAAAAGACGATCCAGCGAGCGGAGCGTTACGCTGCCCAGTACGATTATGACCGGGCGATCAAGGTATTAAAACCCGTGCGGACAAAAGAGACGAAGCAGAAAACGGAAGAATACGAAAAGAAAAAGCAGGCGCTTCTGCCTTTGACAAAACCTGTGCCGCATCTCTTCTTTCATTCATTGATTGCTGATCCAAAACGAGCATTTGACGGCGACCGGAAGGAAGCAGGATACGATGATTACATGGTGACGCAACAGGAGTTCGAACGAATCTTAGATGCGTTATACAAAAACGATTACGTACTCGTTCGACCGACGGATTTAGCAAAAGAGATGAACGGCAAGATCGTCGAGACACCCGTCCGTTTACCAAAAGGAAAACAACCGCTCGTGTTGTCGCAGGACGACGTCAATTATTACGAATACATGGAAGGGGATGGATTTGCGAAGAATTTGAAAGTGAAGGATGGTAAAATCGTCAACGAGATGGTCGGAAAGCCGGATGGTGCTTATGATCTCGTACCGCTCGTTGATGCGTTCGTCCAGTCTCATCCTGACTTTTCCTATAAAGGAGCAAAAGGGTTGCTCGGTATTACAGGTTATAATGGGGTGCTCGGGTATCGTTCCTCCTACAACCAGTACGGACACAATAAACAGGTCGAAACGGCACGAAAACAAGCGAAGCAGACCGCTGTCGCATTAAAACAGGACGGCTGGCAGTTCGCGAGTCATACGTACGGACATATTTGGGTCGGGAAAGAATCAGTCACGACGATTCGCGCGGATCTTAAACGCTACAAACAAGACGTTGCACCGCTGATCGGAAAAACGACGCAATTGATTTATCCGTACGGCAGTGATGTCGGGGATTGGCACGATTATTCGGGTGAGAAATATCGTTTGCTCATCGATAGCGGTTTCCGCTATTTCTTTAATGTGGATGCGAGTCAACATGCGTGGAAACAAGTTGGTCCCGACTATTTCCGTCAAGCCCGAATCAACGTTGACGGGATTCGTCTACGTCAAGCCGTTGCTGGAAAGACGAGTGTCCTCGATCCATTCTTTGATGCGAAAAAGGTCTTTGATCCAGCGCGACCGGAACGGAAGTGAGTGATTGAAAACTAGTTAATCCATCGAGTAAAGCAATTAAAACGGTAGTGGCTGCGTCCCGTCCTGATCTGTAAATTGATACGTCTTCGCGAGATCGGCAACGAAGATGGCTTGTCCAGAATAACGGCTAACGGCGTCATCCGCCATCAGCGCTGCAACGGCTCGTCCGATATAGGTCGTCGATTCAGTCGCGGCACTCGCGAATCCAGCATCGACGACCCGTTCCGTTCGCATGAAACCGGGGCAGAGCGCGATAACGGAGATGGTCGTCTGAGCTAACTCCTGCGCCATGACGTGCGTCATCCGATTAATCGTTTGCATCGCCAAATCATAATAGAGGTTTCCAGACACCTGCTCTGGAGCGAATGACGTCAGATTGATGACGAGCGCGGCTGGACTCTGTTGCAGTAATGGCATCGCAGCCCGAATCGTCCACAAATACGCTTGTGGTCCGGCAGACATCATCGCGTCCCAATGTTCTGGTGGTCGCTCCCAAAACCGTCGTCCGGTTCCAGACGGCAAGTGGCTTTCCGAACCACCGAACACGCAGTTGACGAGGAGATCGATTCGACCATGTTGATGTTGGATCTGCTGAACGAGACGATCGATATCATCAAGACTTGTATGGTCACAAACGACCGGGATGCCAAGTCCGTCGCGTGCCGTGACACCAGCAGCCGTCTCTTCGATCGTCTCGCTACGATTGTCCGTCGTCTGTTCATTCGTACTTCGTCCCGTGACGTAAACAATCATTCCGGCGTCACCTAAAGCATAAGCGATGCCACGTCCGGCGCCACGGGAGGCGCCAGCTACGAGTGCAATACGTTTTGGCATGATGAAACTCCTTTCAGATATGAGAAGACGGATGGGCAGATGCGCATCCGTCTTCTTCTGTTTTAAAATCCTTTAATCGTCATCCCGCCATCAACATAAAGTGTTTGTCCCGTCACGTAACGGGCAGCGGCAGATGATAAGAAGACAACTGGACCAACGAGCTCTTCTAATTCACCCACCCGACCGAGTGGTGTCACGTCAACGATCTCCTGCAGATATGTAGGATCTTTTAGTAAGGGTTCCGTCAGCGGTGTTTTAAAATACCATGGTCCGATCGCGTTGACACGAATGTTTCGTGGTCCCCATTCAAGCGCCAGTACTTTCGTCATCTGAATCATCGCCGCCTTCGTCGTCGCATACACGACACCGGTCCGTAAAGCGACGTGCCCCGCGACGGAGGCGATGTTCAGAATACTTCCACCTGTCTCTTGCATCCGTTTCCCGATTTCTTGAGCAAAGAAGAAGGCGGATTTCAGATTCGTCTGTTGAATCGTTTCCCACTCGTCTTCTGTTACATCGAGTGCCTTCGAGCGAATGTTCATTCCGGCATTGTTGACGAGTCCATCAATCTGCGGTACTTGTTCATAAGCTCGAGCTACCGTCTCGACGACTTGTTTCCGGTCAGTGATGTCGCACGGGAATATGTAAGCCGTTCGACCGAGTCGTTCGATTTCTTGCGCTGTCTCCTTTAAGTCACGTTCCGTCCGGGCGACGAGAATGATGTCGGCACCAGCTTCTGCCATCCCGATAGCAAGTGCCCGTCCAATGCCTCGCCCAGCTCCGGTGATAAGAAATGTTTGATTCGTTAACGAAAAACTAGGAAGATACATGATGTCACGTCCTTTTATTGAGAGTCACTCCTTACTCTAATGAAAAATAGACTGAAAAGAAAGAAAAATCAATGCATTCCGAAATGATAATGGTAAAATATTGAAAAGGAGGGATGAGATGAAGCGTGGTTTAGTTATGACATTATGTATAGCACTCGTGAGTCTTTTAGCTATTCAATTGGTCGGAACGGAAGTCTACCGTTATTTCTTTTATGATCCGGCAACTTCTCAAGCCCAAATTATAGTTAATGGAGGAGGAGAAGAAGGTAAACCGACCAAACAAAAGATAGATGTACGAAGCGAGGGATTTGCGGATAAGGATGCATTAGGAGTTGTTACCTTTTACGGTGTCGTCGGTCTTGTCATACTACTGATTGTCCTCTTCAGTGTACGCTACTTCTTGAAGCGTTTACGAAAACGACGCAGACGAGAGAATGTAATCGACGATTTAATGGAGCCGCCGCCAGTGTTTACACAGAATCGTTCGATACGACAAACACTTGTTGGTGAAGAATCAGAGTCAGAGATTCGCCGTCTGTTACAAACGTTCGATCGAAAACTGACACGACAAAAACGCCGCCGCTCCGAAGAGACGGTCGGCGAATGGTTACAGCGGATTGATGTCACGCTCGATCCATCGATCTATCATCTCGTCCGGTACGGTGAGACACCGGACTCGGCGATTTCACAAGATCAGGTCGATGATCTAAGACATGAACTACAAGTGCACCTTCAGCGCGACTGACCGAGTAAATCAAGCAGGATCGCATGATGGGAGGCGTCTCGTGAGACGAGTGACAATTCGCGGACGACATCAAGCCCGTCGACCGGTAACGTCTTGATTTCAGGGGATAGTCCATCTTGGAAAATCTCCGGCAATAGAGCGATACCAAGTCCTGCACGGATGAAACCGAGGACGCTCGATCCGAATTCCATCTCGTTTTCTGCTTGATAGACGGCACCTCGCTCGATGAACGCGTCCTTTAGGATGTTCGTCGAATCGCAATCGATCGGAAGCGATAAGAAAGAGGCGTCACGAATTTGCTCAAACGCCACAGACGTACAGCCTATAAATCGTTCATCGTCTTGATGCAAGTAAAGCAAAAAATTCTCCGTGTACAAATGCGTCGTATGATACGGATGGACATGGTGACGATCGTCGAGTAAGACAGCATCGTATCGCCATTCTTCAAGACCTTGCATCAAATCGATCGTCGTATGCGCCGTCTTCAACTTGAGATCCGGGGCCGTCGCTTGACGCGAGACGTGACGGGGGAGATACGTCATCGCGACGCTTGGCCATGATCCGAGCGTCAGGGTCGTCCGTTCGTCGATCGTACCGATTCGTCGTTTCATCTGATCGATCCGGTCAAGCAGTTCACGACTCTCTTCAAAGACGATTTCGCCTGCAGGCGTCAACGTGACACCATGTGCTGATCGGTGCAACAGCGAGACTTCGAGCGCACTCTCAAGACTCTTGATTTGTTTACTTAATGCCGGTTGCGTCATATGCAGTACTTCACTTGCTTTCGTCAGGCTTCCGGTTTCTGCAGTGACGAGAAATGCTTCCATCCATTCGGTCTTCATTGGTTCACGCTCTTTTCATACAGGTTGTCTAGAACGTACGCCATTTGAACGCGTCTGACAATCATTTTGCACTTTTTATATTCTTGGTTTGGAATATTCCGAATTGGGAATATATAAAATAAAGAGGTGAACGGATATGAACGAGCAGATGTCCGCACGATTTTCAGCACTCGGCGACCCAATACGATTACAACTCATCGAAGCATTACGAAATGGTCCTCGCTCCGTCAATGAGTTAGCCGATCAACTACACTTACGCCAACCGCAAACCTCGAAGCACTTAAAGCTGTTGCTTGAAGCAGAACTAATCACTGTCGAGCGGCAGGCGAATCGTCGCTTGTATAGCCTTCGTCCAGAAGCTTTTCGAGAACTTATCACGTGGAGTAACACAATGGCTCAGATGGAAGCACGCATGTATCGTCTAGATGAACATTTGCAGCGGATGCAATCATCCGCGAAGGGAGACGAGACGAATGAAAAAGGAACTGAAGACATCGATTGATGGTAAGGTGCTACGAATGGAATGGGTTTGTGAGGCACCGCGAGAAATCGTGTTTGCCGCATTCACGGAAAAAGAGCAACTCGAAGCCTGGTGGGGACCAGAAGGCTGGGAGACGACAATCAAGACGTTCGAATTTCAACCGGACGGCGTTTGGCATTATTGCATGCGGTGTGTCGATCCAACACAAGGTGATTTTTATGGCATGGAGTCGTGGGGGAAAGCAATTTTTAGACATATCGATGCCCCGAACACCTATAGTCATGCCGATTACTTCTCCGACGCGTCAGGAGCTATCTCTGAAAATTTACCAGGTAGTGAAAATGTCACGACATTCATTGACCATGGAGAAACGACCTTGATTGTCTTTGAATCGACCTACGAAACGGAAGCAGCTGTGCAAGAAGTGCTGGGGATGGGAATGAAGGAAGGTTTCACGTCGCAACTGTATCGCCTAGATCACCTATTGACGAAACAGTAAGAAGGAGTCGATGTTTTGGTGCGGAAGATCGGTTTGGCTTTATGTATCCTATTCTTAGTAGGTTGCGGAAAATACACGATGGAAGAGGCAAAGGAGAACGGCGACATCATCGTCCAGAAAGGTGTTGAGAACAGCGACCGATTCGAGTCTTTTTTGAATAAGTCGAAGCAAGGAAAATCAGATCAGATTCGCATCACAGCCTACACGACCGAGGGAGATCCGATTGTGTATGACGTCGAGTATGACGGCAAGACGTATCAGTATTCGTCTGATGCATCACGTGATCAGTTCGGTTCAACAGACGACGATCGAAAGAATGAAGTCTGTCAGCAACTCGATAAAACGATCGTGAAGCAAGAGGCAATCTATACGTTAAGTAAATGCGCTGAAGGAACGGATCATGAATTGCTACGATTACCAAAACAATAATCAAAAAGGATCGTGTCCCGTCGAAATGATCAGCGGGCACGATCCTTTTCATTCGCTATCAAGACGACGCAAAGCTTCACGCCAACTTGAAAAACGTTCAATCAATAAAGTCAGTGAAGGTGCTTGGTGCGCACGTGCCCACTTAGCATACTGCTGACTCGTCAATAACGGTCCATGAGTTTCTGCAGCTTGTTTAAGTGCTTCTAGGCAGTCTTGGTCAGTGAAGAAACCGTTCGAGGTGAGGTCGAAGTGTGCTAAGGCTTTTTTCCACGTACCGAACCGACGAATGATCGTATTCGCACTTAACATCTCTGGATGTAAATCCCGTAATTCCGTGTAGGAGCGAATCGTCATGTTCGTTCCTTTTTGTGCGACATAAAAGGCGACGCTTTCTTCGATTGACCACCGTTTCGTTCGTTTGACCGCAGCCGGGCGATTCAACGTCATCCGGTCTTTGGTCGATAAGTGAGAAGCCTTGACGATGCCAGCTTTCTCTAAAAGGTGTGCCCACGAGCCGAATCGTGCATTGATTTCTTCAAGTGATGGGTAAGGAAGTTGAGCCGCTAACTTTTGATAATGGGTAGCTTTCATAGGTGAATGGTGCATTTGATGAAGACCTTGAATCAAGCGGATGATCTTCTCATCCGTTGCTAAGGTAGAAGTGGAAGTCGGATGTTGACGCATGCAAGATATCTCCCTTTTGAATGGTTGTTTCAATTAAAGGCTAGTGTAGCATGAGCGATTTCTAGAACATACTAACAATATCGTAAGGTAAGAAAAATAGCGCATTCTCATCCAAGAAATACAGGGGAATCAGAGGTGATATACGAATGTTTTATTATAGAAGAAAAGAGGGGTGACTGATCAAGGACAGAAATTTAGACGATTGATACGATGGAGGATATTTTAAAGATGCTCGATGCGCGACTGCATGAACCAGGACCGTTTTGGGACAAGTTTTATGAAGATCGGAAGAAACCGGTCCCGTTTTTTTAAGAATATTCCTGATGAGAACTTAGTTCGCTACGTCGAACAGGGTTGGATCTCGCCAGATGACGTTCTAGATCTCGGAACAGGACCGGGGCGAAATGCGATCTATCTCGCAACACACGATTTCTCGGTGACAGGACTGGATCTTTCAGCAACCGCGTTAGAATGGGCAACGGAACAAGCACAACAGACTAGAGCGCATGTTGCGTTTCGAAAGCAAGATTTTCTAGAGACGACAGAACAGAATACATATGATTTCATTTACGATTCAGGCTGTTTTCACCATATGGAGCCACATCGCCGTTTGATCTACGTGACGCGACTGAAAGAGATGCTACGACCAGGAGGATATTTTGGGCTGACCTGTTTTATTGCGGGCGGACCGCTTGGCGGGGCGACGTTGACGGACTGGGAAGTCTATCAGGAAAATAGTCTCCAAGGTGGACTTGGCTATACGAAAGAGCGATTACTCTCCATATTCGATGCATTCGACATCATCGAACTAACGGAAATGAAACCCGTCGACAATCCAGAGGCATTATTTGATCATGCTGGACTGTGGACCGGTTTGTTTCGATTAAAGAATTGACTCGTCCGACATCCGAGTTGAGAACCAATCAATAAAATAACGGACAACTTCCAGAGAGACGATTTGTTGCGTATCGTAAGCGGCGAACAGTGACAAAAAGCGCGGTTCGTCAGGAAAATAATGAAACAGGATCGGTCGAAGTGTCTCTAGGTCATGCACGAAGCTTTGATCTTTCTCTAAGAGGAGGTGATAGGCGCTCCGAACAATCCGTTTCACGATTGAATCCGAATCAAGCAGAGCGACCTGACCTGTTTCTAGGAGAAATAAATCAGTTTTCAACTGTTCGCATAACCCACCGTTTAACGCGAAACCAAGAGCGCGTGTCGGACGAAGGGACGGAAATCGACTTTGGAGATTTTCGCCTGCCAAAAATAAGTTGACGGACTTCAACCAGACGCCCCAGCGAAGTGCTTCGTCATCCCGTATGACGTCGCCAAGCAGACCGATGTCATAATCGATTTTGGTGACAAATGGATAGTTCGTCAGCCAATGTTCTGTCCGTTCATCTAACTGCATGTGTTCTTCTTCCGTCAACGGTTCTGTCAAAATCAGTGTAAAATCGAGGTCGGATTCAAAGGGACGAGCCGTTCCTTTTGCAACGCTGCCATACAAGTACACGCCATGAAACGCGGATAAGGTTTGTACATAGGCGACGACGTCGCGAATCACGGTACGATAACGGACAGGAATTGCTTCAGCGGAAGTTGGATTGTGGATGTAGCCATTTTTCGTGCCAAATGTCGTTGGATACTGCATCTGTCTTCCTCCTCATCCTTCAGGAATTGATTGATAGCGATACCAGGTCTTGTTTCGCTGCACATATAAAAACATCGTATCATCTTTTTCTTGATAGATGACCGTACCGCTCTTAAGTCGATTCGCCATGCCGTCCTTGAGTGTCGTTTCGGATCGCATTTTTTTGATACGTGGACCAGGTGTTAAGGAGAGATCCGAGACAGTTACTAATTGATCGAGTCGATAAACACGGTCATTTAAGCGGATCACATCTTGATTTTGTTCGATGGCTTCAGCCGCGATGAGGTCTGTCGTTGTAATCGTCGTCTCTTCCTGGCATCCACTGAGACAAAGAACAATTAACATTGTAGTAGCTAAAACTTTTTTCATGAAACACACCTCTTTTTCTAGTTATATATCGTAATTTCGATATATTCGGGTTATGCGATATAAGGGGGAGCATCATGATTTCATCTGATTTTGAAAAAAATTTACAACCGACTACAGTCACGGTTCAAAGAAAACCTATCTCACCAGAGTGTACGTATTCTCCAACAAATTCAATTTGCGACGAATCCGACGATCAAGGAGATTGCCGAGGCATTTCGCCTCTCACATAATACGACGTCCGAGCACGTCAAAAAGTTGGAGAAATTAGGTTATATCGAAAAAAACGGAATCCGGAAGATCAACGTCAAGTAACGATCGATTTAACAAACGATGGAGATACCATCGTTCGGCGTCACACAGAACTTGATCCTGAACGGTTGAATCGAGTGTTTGCTACGATGTCAAAAACAGACCAACAGACGATTGAACAGGCGTTTCGATTATTGCGGGAGGCTGCAGATGATTGCTTTTCTCGTTAAGGTATTGTCAAGCGCAGTGGTCATCGGTCTCGTTACCGAAGTTGCCCGTCGTTCACCGTCACTAGGTGGCGTATTGTCCGCGTTGCCGGTCGTTAGTCTGATCAGTTTCGCCTGGCTCGTCAAACAAGGAAGTGAACGGACCGAGCTTAGTACATTTTTAAAGAGTGTGTTACTCGGGTTACCGGCGACATTTTTATTGCTAGCTGTCTTGTATTGGCTCATTCGCTTAGGGACTCCAGTGTTTTACAATATAGTTAGTGCAACGAGTTTTTTTATCGTCTGTTGGTATGTTCAACGTTATCTACAACAGTGGTGGCAGACGTAACGGAAAAGGAGAGAAAGCGCTGGTAACCCTTCAAACAGAACGATTGACGATTTATCCATGCACAGCGACAGACGTAACGCGTTTACAACAACAGCAATATGAGAACGGACCTGAAGTACAGCATCACTTGACGTTACTCGCGTCAGATCCATTGATGCTGTACTCGCAAAGACGGATTTGACGAATCAAGCATCGATCAGGGTGCTTGAAAAAGCGGAATTGATTCAGATTGGGAGCGACGATCGGTATATCATGTGGGAGCGTTTGAAGTAGGTGTAAAGGAAACTTGACAGGTGATGCGTTATTTACATATAGTGGAATAAGCGAGGTGGAACTATGAAAAATCAGGTCAAGAAGATGCGCGAGGAACGAGGTTGGTCGCAAGGCGAACTGGCAAAACGATTGAACGTATCGCGTCAGACGGTCATTTCCATCGAAAAAGAGCGGTATAATCCGTCACTTGACCTCGCTTTTGCACTGGCTGATTTGTTTGAGCAACGAATCGAAGACATCTTTACACCGAGTCGAACGAACGAGGAGGGAGCGGAATGATGCGAGTCAATGTGTTACTAGATATTTTTTTAATAGGAGTAGGTCTGTACTTAACAATGACGGATCCTGCGGCTAAAACACTCGGAATCATCCTCGTTTTAGCAGGTGTCACGTCACGTATCACAAGAACGGTATTCTCGCCAACGGAACCGTATGATGAGCGTCAAGGAACGATTAAAATCCGTAGTGGACATATCGCTTATCTCGTAAGTATCGGATATCTTTTTTTGATCTTGATTCTCGTCAATCTGTCGATCATAAAAGACATTCAATTTGCTCTGTTACTAGCATTAGGAGGACAAGTCTTGTTCTTTCCACTTATACTGCTGTACGTGAATCGAAAGATATGAAGAAGCAAATGTTTATAAAAATGATACTTGTAACCGTTATCAACAATGGTATAGAATGTAATGGAATAGGGATTGTTACTGGTCAAGCAGGCGAAACCCAAATCAGCGATCACTGAAACCGTGAGTGACGTTTGATTTGGGTTTTTCTATTTTTCCTGATTTGAAAGGAGGTAACCGATGATCATTCACCAAATTTTCAACAACAATGTTATTAGTGTATTTGACGAAGTAGGGCGTGAGCGAGTCGTCATGGGGAAGGGAATCGGATTTAAGCGGAATTCAGGACAGACGATATTAGCCTCAGATGTAGAAAAAGTCTTTTATCTCGATGATGCAGGTAATCATGAACGATTTAAATTATTACTTCAAGAAATTCCTGAAGAAATCATCGTCTTGACTGATGATATCGTAACGATTGCTAAATTGACGCTTGGAAAAAAACTCAATGAACTTGTCTACATCGCTCTTGCCGACCATTTGCATTTTGCATTAGAACGTCATGAAAAAGGTTTAGAGATCAAAAATGTATTGCTTTGGGAGATTAAGCGTTTATACCAAGATGAGTTTAATGTAGGTTTGCAAGCGCTTAAATTGGTTGAAGAAAAATTCAATATTAAATTACCTGAAGACGAAGCAGCCTATATTGCACTTCATATCGTGAATGCTGAATTAAACGAAGAGATGCCGAATATCGTTTCAATGACAAAAGTCATTCAAGAAGTATTGAATCTCGTAAAATACCACTTTTCACTGGAGTGGGATGAGAATACTCTCGCCTATCATCGTTTTGTTACTCATCTCAAATTTTTTGCACAACGACTCGTGACGCGAACCGAATATGAAGGAGATGAGAGTGCGCTTTTTGATCTAGTGAAAATGCAATATCCCAAGTCCTATATTTGTACTGAAAAAATTTCTTCCTTTATTCAGACAAAATATGATTATCGGTTGACGGATGAAGAAAAATTATACCTAACGGTTCATATCACAAGATTAATTAAAGAAAAAAAGAGTAGTTGACATATAAAGGTAAAAATGTTATTATTTGTTTATTAAATATATATTTATTGGGATTGTTACTGGTCAAGCAGGCGAAACCTAGGTGAAACAAGACGTATTTTCATGAAATACGTTACTTGTTCTCATCTAGGTTTCTTTTTGTGTCTATCAACTATGGAGGTGTCTTATGAAATACGATCAATTAGCAAAAGAAATCATTGAATCTGTCGGAGGCGAACAAAACGTTAGTGCACTTGTTCATTGCGCGACTCGACTACGTTTCGTACTTAAAGACAAAGCAAAGGCTGATAAATTAAAACTTGAAAAACTAGAAGGTGTCATTGCTGTAAAAGAGAGCGGAGGGCAGTTTCAGGTCGTTGTCGGAAATACAGTACCTGAGGTATATCAAGCAATTGGAAAACAAACAAAGCTGATGGAGGAGTCGACAGAAACTAGTAAGACAAATGAAAAAGGAAACATTTTTGGTCGAGCAATCGATATTATTTCAAGTATCTTTACGCCATTGCTTGGTGTCATGGCGGGAGCTGGTATCTTAAAGGGTTTACTTGCGATTGCGACGAATGCAGGTTGGTTAATTCCTACTGAAACAACGTATATCATCTTAAATGCTACAGCGGATAGTCTCTTTTACTTCTTACCTATTTTGTTAGCGGTTACATCAGCGCGAAAGTTTGGTGCCAATCAATTTGTTGCCATGACAGTAGCGGGTGCTTTGATCTATCCAACAATCATTCAATTGAAGACGGATGCAGTCGCGACGACATTCTTCGGTATACCCGTGACGATGATGTCATATACATCTACGGTCATTCCAATCATTCTTGCCGTTTGGGTTATGAGTTATGTTGAAAAATTCTTCAATCGACATGTCCATGAGAGTGTTAAAAATTTTGTTACACCTTTGATTGCTCTCATTACAATCGTTCCATTAACGTTAATCGTGTTTGGACCAATCGGTGTCACGTCAGGCGACTTGATTGCTGCCTTCATTCTAAAGGTATTAGCATTTAACCCAATTTTAGCAGGGGCGTTCATTGCTGGTGTATGGCAAGTCCTCGTCATTTTCGGTATTCACTGGGGAGTCGTTCCGATTTTCATCAATAACATTGCCACTAAAGGATATGACTATATCAAACCGGCAACTGCTCCAGCAATTTTTGCACAGGCAGGAGCATCGTTCGGTGTCATGCTTCGTTCAAAAAATAAAAAGTTAAAAACATTAGCAGGTTCTACGGGAATTACCGCGTTATTCGGTATTACAGAACCTGCCGTATATGGAGTCACTTTACGCTTAAAGCGTCCTTTCATTGCAGCTGTCATTAGTGCAGCAGTGGGTGGAGGGATCGTAGGGCATTTTGGAAGTGTAGCAGTAGCTTCTGGTCCTCCGGGATTATTGACGTTACCCGTCTTCATTGGCGATAGTATGACAGCATTTTACGGGTTGTTAATTGGTGTCGGTGTCTCATTCTTTTTATCGATGGTCTTAACATACATCCTTGGATTTGAAGATGATCCGATTGAAAAAGAAGCAGAAAAAAATGTTCGTTCATCAACAGATATGACGATTCCAAGCCCAGTTTCAGGTCAAATCGTTTCTCTCGAAAAAGTTTCTGATAGTGTATTTGCGAGTGGAGCGATGGGACAAGGTTTCGCAGTCGTTCCAACTGAAGGAAAAGTAATCGCCCCAGTATCAGGTCAAGTAACTGCTATATTTGCAAGCAAGCATGCGATTGGTATTCGATCAGAGAATGGGATGGAAATCCTCATTCATGTTGGGATTGATACGGTACGCTTAGATGGAACTCACTTTGAATTACACGTCGCACAAGACCAGAAAATCGAACCAGGAGATGTATTAATCACTTTTGATATTGAATCGATTCAAGCGGAAGGATATGACATCATCACACCTGTGATTTTCACGAATTTATCAGAAGAACGACAAATTACGATTGATCAGGATCAAATTTCAGTAAGTGAATACAATAAACCTGCTTTTGCATAAGAAAGGATGAGACGATGCAATTTCCAAAAAACTTTTTATGGGGTGGCGCTATTGCGGCCAATCAAGCAGAAGGTGCCTATTTATCCGATGGGAAAGGATTATCTTCCGTTGATTTAATTCCTAGTGGTTCAACTCGAAGAGCCGTTATGAAGGGAGAATTATCGCATTATGAGCCCCTTCCAGAATTAATTTATCCATCCCATGAGGCGATTGATTTTTATCATCGTTATAAGGAGGATATCGCTCTATTCGCTGAAATGGGGTTTAAAGCGCTTCGTTTATCGATTTCATGGGCACGTATCTTCCCAAAGGGTGATGAAGAACAACCAAATGAACAAGGATTGAAGTTTTACGATGAGGTGTTCGATGAATTATTAAAATATGGAATTGAGCCAGTCGTTACAATGGCACACTTTGATGTACCCGTTCATTTAGTAGAGCATTATGGAAGTTGGCGTAATCGAAAAATGGTCACATTCTTCGAACGATATGTTGAGGCGATCGTATCTCGTTATCATTCGAAAGTACGTTATTGGATGACTTTCAATGAAATAAATATGTTGTTCCATCTTCCTTACATGGGAGCTGGATTAGTATTCGCAGAAGGAGAGAATCGACAACAGATTCAGTATCAAGCGGCACATCATCAATTGGTAGCGAGTGCGCGTGCCGTGGAAATTGCTCATACGATCAATCCGAATCTTCAAGTAGGGTGTATGTTGGCAGCAGCCATGACGTATCCTTATACCTGTAATCCAGATGACGTCGAAAAAGCAATGGAACGTGATCGTGAGAATTTCTTCTTCATTGATGTACAAGCTCGCGGTGCCTATCCGGGTTATGCATTAAGACAATTGAAAGAGGCTGGTATTGAAATTCAGATGGAACAAGGTGATATTGAACTATTACGCAACCACACAGTGGACTTTATTGGTTTTAGCTATTATTCGAGTCGCTGTATCAGTACTGATCCAGAAATACTGGATAAAATGACGGCGGGGAATGTGTTCCCGACTGTCAAAAATCCATATTTGAATCAATCAGAATGGGGATGGACGATTGATCCGAAAGGACTCCGTCTAACGGCAAATCAGCTATACGACCGTTATCAACTTCCCTTATTCATCGTCGAAAATGGCTTAGGTGCATTTGATGAATTGGATGGAGAAGGAAACATTCAAGATGACTATCGGATTTCTTATTTAACAGATCATATTCGAGCAATGTACGAATCGATACAAGACGGAGTAGAACTCATCGGTTATACGAGTTGGGGATGTATCGATCTCGTCAGTGCGTCTTCCGGTGAATATGCAAAACGGTATGGCTATATTTATGTAGATCGTCATGATGATGGTAGCGGAACGAATAGTAGACGGAAGAAGGCGTCCTTTGATTGGTATAAAAAAGTAATTGCATCTAATGGTGCCTGTATAGAAAATCAAAAACATATTAAAATTAAATAAAAGTATAGCTAACGATGCGTACCTGAGTACTTCTAAGATACGCGTCGTTAGCTATTTAGCTATTATTAATGATATGTAGTAAGAAGTTATGTTACTTTAACCGTGGCGTGGAGCAAACAGCATGATGCTGACACCGATTAAACAGATTAAGGTACCAATTATGTCATAGGTATCTGGTGATTTACGATCTACGATCCAGCCCCAAAATACGGACATGACGATGAATACACCACCATAAGCTGCATAGACGCGACTGAATGTTGGAAATTGCTGAAACGTAGCAATGATGCCATATAAAATCAGGATCAATCCACCAATCAGACCGAAGTACGAAGGTCGTCCCTCTCTTAGCCATAGCCAAATCAGATATCCGCCACCAATCTCACTTAAACCAGCAATAAAGAAAATGAAAGCCGACATGATCACGATTCAACCCTCGATCGCAAACGTATCACGCAATTCAATGATCGTTCCTTCCGGTGCTTTTAATTTACTCAGATGTCCATTGACGACGAAATAGATGTTGCCACCGTGTTTTGGTAAAAAAGGCATCCCGAGTTGTTCCAGTCGTGTTACTTCCTCTTGCAAGTCGTCAACATAGAGGGCGAAATGAACAGGACCCGCTGCTTGTTTTGTGTAATCGGTGAACGGTTGACCGGATTTGGGTGTCTGTAACTCGATGTAGAAATCACCGAGACGTAACCAGCTGTTAAAGTCGCGGTCATGAAAATCGGGTGTTTCTTGAACGAGCGAAAAGCCGAGCTGTTCATAAAATTGTTTAGACGCGACGTAATCCGTCGTCTGAATACAGATGTGATGAATTTGTTTCATACTAAAACCTTCATTCGTGTTCAATGAAATCATGCAGAACTAGTGTAGCATTTCGCGGATCAGTTGGAGTGATAGAAATGGAGAATACGATGCAACATGCCATAAATTTGATGTGTGAACGTTTTTCGTTAGGGCAAACGATCAGCGAACCTGTCCGATTGACGGGTGGTCTTCTGCATGAGTCGTGGCGACTACAGACAACGACAGGATTCTATGTCTTAAAACGATTGAATCAGGAAATCATGCGACGTCCTGAAGCACGAAACAACTTTAAAATGTCAGAAGACGTTGCGATGCAAGCGTCTCTTTACTTAGCAACATTACCAGCACGTCGCGTCAACGATCAAGTGGTGCAGATGATTGACGGCTCGGATTACCTTTTGTTTGATTGGGTCGATGGCAAGACGTTATCAGCCGATCAAATTCGACCGACACATGCACGACAAATCGGAGTTCAATTAGGACGATTGCATGGTCATTCCGTGGCGACGACTGGCTTTCCAAAGCCAGATACCTCCAGTATGCCAATCGATTGGAACGATTACCTAGAAGAAGGAAAGCGACAGCAATCAGACTGGCTACAGTTGCTAGTCGAAGAACAGGAACAGCTACAACGACTGGAACGATTAGCACAGGAAGCAAAACTTCAACTATCTACAGACTGGATCGTCAGCCATCGTGATCTTGATCCGAAAAATGTTCTCTGGACAACGAATGGTCCGGTCTTGATCGACTGGGAGTCTGCAGGATTGATTCATCGTGCCGTCGACGTATTTGAAACCGCCTGTTATTGGTCAAAACGTAAAGACGATACGTTTGATCGTGATCGATTTAACGCAGTTCTTGCTGGTTATACGATAAATCAACGTTTGCCTGATGTCGACTGGCTTCATGTCATCGATATCAGTGTCCAAGGAAAGTTGGATTGGCTGAAGTTTAATCTGGATCGTTCACTCGGGAAACGCAGTGTTCCTGAAGCGGAACGAACGCTCGGAACAGAGCAGGTCCTTTTAACGATAAAAGAACTACAGGTTCACGATCGGAATCTCTGGATTAAGTGGATAATAGCAAGATGATCATAAGAAAGAGGCACTGAATCATTCGATTCGATGCCTCTTTCTTATTAAAACGACTTGACTAGAAGTTCAACGGTTGATTCAGGAGTACGAAACGGAACATACCCTAATTGCTTGATGCAATCATTCGAAAATGTCGCTTGTTCCGCTGGACGATCTGGTGCTTGAAATGGTTTACCACTTGCTTCAATCAATTTCATGCGGAAATCTGTTTCTGGCAGATTAACATCAATCGCATTAAAGATGTCCCCATCTTGCGCATTTGTTGCAGCAAGAACAATCATCTCGACTAGGTTATCCGCATGGATCCACGGAACGACGTCTTCCGGGTGTACCCAAGTAATGAGATCTGCCACTTTCATCCGCTCGACTTGTCGATCCCCCCAGTAGGATTGTTCCTCGGCACAAATCGATCCTGGTCGTAGGATGATCAAATCGGAATCGGGTGTATATTCCTGTAACAGGCGTTCCGATAACTGCTTTGTATGAATGTAGACGTGCTCTGACGGTAGGAGCGGTGACGTTTCCGAAAAATGTCCACTCACGACTTCTCCGTAAACGGAAGTCGTCGAGATATGTATGATGCGCTTGACACAAGCATTTGTTGCAGCATCGGCGAGATGTTTCACACCTGTGACGTTTGCTTCTTCCGCTAAGTCGGGGTCATCCCCAAGGTAGGCAGCACAGTGGATCAAGAGATCGACGCCTTGAAGTGCTGCAAGAAGCGAAGCCGGATTACCGAGCTCACCGATGATTGGAATAACGTCATTTGTTGAATAGTGATCCGCCTGTTCCTGAGAACGATAGAGACCTCGAACTTCACACGCTTCTTTAAGAAAACGTTGCGCGACACGTGAGCCAAGCGTCCCGGTCATCCCTGTAATCAAAATCGTACTCTCGTTTAAGTTCATGATGCTTACTCCTTTGACTCCGTCTTTTCAGCGAAACATTTCTCACAAATGAAACGACCTTCGCTTTTTAAGTAAGCTTTTACTTCCGTCATCCCGCGATGTTTTGGATAACGCATCTGGATATAAACCTTTTCGTTTCCTTCGATCGTTTTGCCACAATGAATGCATGTCGGTTCTTTACCAAACATCCTATCGCTCCCTATATTTTTATCTTCTACCTTATCGTAAAGGAAAATTAAGGATGTTGGAAGAATAAAGTAAAAAAAGAATCTAAAGAAAGGTGTCTATGATCTTCATTGCTATTTTTCTCGCCGTCGGTGGAGTCGTCTGGTTCATTTCAGCGCGCAGTCAGTCGAAGCATCGTTCGCTCGATGATCAGGAGTATACGCTGAACCAGCACGACGTTCATCAGCAGCAAAATCATCGTGATTTTTGAAGGCATGTCAAGGAGCATCCGGTCGATTGACTGTATGCTCCTTTTAGCGATTGCGTACATAAAGGAAATATTTCGCGTTGCTCCAAATCAAGGCGATAATCAATAAACTGATTGCGAAGATCTGAGACTGTCCGGTTTCATACGAATAAATGACCAATACGACGATGACACCCATCAATAGGAGTTGCAACGAAGATTGTGAACGAATGAGACCTTCTAACATGACGTGTCGTTCTCCGTCATCTGAGGCGGCAAATAGCTTTTTGACATAGTTTGTTTCCGAGTACTTTGGGAAATCACGGTTTGGGTAGATGTGACGCATAAGATTAAGATAATAATAGGATGCAAAACTACTGATGATGAAAAAGAGACCACTTAGTAATAAATGAAGTCCGAAATGATTTTCGATGATGCTAAAAGATGCGAGACCGATGCTGAGAAGAGTAGAAACCTGAACCATCATCATGCCATCCGCATAGTATCGATTCACTTGACCGTCAATCGCATCCTCGTCGTCTGAAGAAACAGGACGTCGAGTCAATTGACGAATTTGCAAATAGCGCACGATATAACTGAGGGTAAGAACCGTCAAGATAACGAAAAGACCAGTGAATATGTAATTAAGATAGAGCGATAGTTCAAACTTTGACAAGCTGGTATGTTTGAAGACAGACATAACGATATAGCTACTAATGAAACCGAGCAGTGCTGCGATGATGACTTTGATTGCTTCTTTTTTCATATTAATTCCTCCTCATCGAAATAAAAAATTTCTTCTAACGGCGTATCAAACACACGAGAAATTTTGACAGCAATCAATAGCGAAGGCATGAATTCTTCACGCTCGATTAAGCTGATTGTCTGGCGTGAAATGTTTGCACGCCGCGCCAGTTCAGACTGATTCCATCCGTGACGAGCACGTAATTCTTTTAAGCGGGATTTCATATAGGGATTCACCTCCTATATAATGTAACTTATCATAGTCTTTTTGACAACGATAATAGTCAAAAAAGATAATATGATGGTCATTAATATGTAAATCAATCATATCGATGGGATAAATTGTATACTAGAATAAGTCGAAAGGAGATGTGAAACACATCGATGAAATCTCAGTCATCTGTAAACGATGTTTTTTATCATGATGAGGATGTTGCGTGCCGAATCGCTTCGGTTCTACAAATCGAAGAGACACTACTCAAACAAAAAATCACCTATCTCCAAGACGTGACAGACTCGGACGCAAGTAATACATACGAACAAGGACGTCAGCAGCTATCAGACAAACTTGATACGTTAAGACGTTCGGTAAAAATGAATCTTATCTCTCGCGACGATGTCCCACTCCGAACGCGAGCACTCTGGAAGCAGTCACTCAGAGCGACGAGTGTAACGGAAGAGGAAGCGCGTCTCATCCAAGAGTATCTTCGGATTGAGGCAACGATGCTGACACAATCAGGAGAAGCGGTTTCTGATCTCTATGCCGCCTTATTTGATGCAGATGAGCCGGCACGGAAACAAGCATTCTTATCGATTGAAGAAGCGTTCCGGACGAATGAATCCGTCATTCAACGATTATTTTCGCAACTTGTCGACTTGCGACAAGTGCGTGCTTCTGCAAGCCATCAGGCGGGTTACGAAGAATTGGCTTTTTCGGAGCTTGGTCGTATCGATTATTCAAGCAAGGATGTCAATCATTACGCCAGCATCGTTCAAACTTATTTCCGACCGGTTAAACAGCAATTTCAGCTCGAGCAACAAACGTTTCTTGGCAAACAGGCGCTCCATCCGTGGGACGTCCGGCAATCGGCCTATACGCAGATTGATCATCGCATAACCGGTTCTGACGCTTCATTTTTAGATAAGGCACAAGCGATTCTTGAGAGCGTTAATCCGTCTTTTGCTGACATATTACAAGAAATGCGCCAAGCGGTTCATCTCGATATCGATGCCCGTTCAAACAAAGCTGGAGGAGGATTTTGTGAGTATTTACCCGTCGAACGTCAATCATTCTTGTTCATGAATCGTATGCAGACATTCGATGATCTCGTCATCTTCATGCACGAGATGGGGCATGCCGTCCATCACGATGCAATGAAAGAGACGTATGATGGACTTCAACCGATTCCGCTCGAAGTAGGGGAATTCGCCGCCATGTCACTTGAGCTGTTGACGATGAACGAGTGGCACCAAGTGATTCCAGATCGAAGAGACGTTGCTCGAGCGAAACTCGAACAGATCCGTTCGATAGTAGAGTTCTTGCCGCAAACGATCATCGTCGATCGTTTTCAATCATGGCTCTATGCTCACCCTGACCATCTGCCGGAAGAACGACAAGCTTCTTTTGCACGTCTCCGGGAGACCTATGATACGGACATCCTCGATTGGTCGGAAACGCCTGATTGGAAAGGACTCGAATGGATGAGTGTCATTCATCTCTTTGAGACGCCGTTCTATTACATTGAGTATGCTATAGCGCAGCTTGCCGCTCTTCAGTTGTATCACCGTTATACGAAAGATCCTGACCAAACGATGAAGGACTTCCTTGCAGCTTTAGCGCTCAGTCAAACCCATTCGGTTCAAGAGGTTTATGTGAGAGCGGGTGTGTCATTCTTACCGAGTGATGCGAAAATGAGAGAGTTGCTGACATTTCTAGAAGGTCAAATCGAAGCTTGGATAAATGAGTTAGATCAATTAGACGATGAAGATGTTAAAAAGAGAAAGTCTTAATCCGGAGCGACAGATGTACAAAACGATAGGAGGACGAACATGAATATACGTAAAAACATTGTCTATGCGACGTTATTCAATACTACAGGCAGTCAGATATTGATGGTCGAGAACCGTGGCGAACACGGTGACTACTATACACTGCCGGGAGGAACCGTCGAACATGACGAAACGCTACATACTGCAATCACGCGTGAAGTACTTGAGGAGACAGGCTTCACCATCATTCCAGGGGACATCGTCCATGTGGCGGAAGCATTCTTCCCGCAAGCGGGGGAACATTGTCTGTTTTTCTTCTTCGCGGGAGAAATCACTTCCGGTCAATTGAAGACGAATGTTCCAGAAGAAATTTCCGGACTCGTCTGGATGGACCGTGAAGAAGCGTTCAAACATCTTAATTTACCGGAAGAGTCAAAAGAGTCGCTTTTTGCTGGTCGAACGGTACCATATGATTTTGCCGGAGAAATCGTTCATACGTAAGGAAGTGTCCCTTGACGTACTAAAGCGACTCGATTTCGGGTACAACACTACAGGAGCATTACCCGAAATTTGCAGAAAGTCAGGTGAACACACAGTATGTCGATTCTTACGTTTCACGAAGTCAGCTATCAACACATCTTACATGAACTAACTGGTGAGTTCCGCGAAGGTGTCATCACAACACTTATCGGACCGAGTGGTGCCGGAAAATCCACGACATTGAAACACATCAACGGACTTATTTCTCCCGATCGCGGCGAAATTTGTTTTCGAGGCGAACCACTCGAGCAGATGAATCTGCTCGACGTCCGCAAACGGATCGGAATGGCGTTCCAAAGCGCGCCGATGATTCCAGGTACCGTCTACGATAATATTAATTTACCGAAATCGATCATCGGGGAATCGTTACCACGCGAAGAGGCGGAACGCTTGCTACAACAAGTCGAACTATCCGTCGAACTTGAACGACCGGTCAAAGATTTGTCCGGTGGCGAACGGAGCCGACTCGGAATCGCACGAACACTCGTTAATCGACCGGACGTCCTGTTGCTTGACGAAATCACGGCAAGTCTCGATTACCGGATGGTACAAGAAATTGAGAAGCTGATTCTTGATTTACAGCAGGAGTTGCAGACGACGATCATTTGGATTACGCATGACTTAGAGCAAGCCAAGCGGGTCAGCGACGACGTCTGGTTTTTAAAAGACGGTCGATTGATCGAGTCTGGTGCTTTTAAAGAACTCGTTTCAAGTGGTCAAGCAGAGACACAAGCGTTCTTGAAGGGGGTATCGGTATGAGTTACCTCCAACTGGCGACTTCGCTGATCTTCATTTTGATCCCCCTCGTCTTAGCGCGGACGTTACGGCTTGGTCTAGAGAAGGACATCCTCATCGCAACCGTTCGATCAATCGTCCAACTCTTGATCATCGGTTATATTTTGACGTTCGTCTTTGAAAGCGGCAGTCTAATTTTCATGTTACTCATGATTCTGTTGATGATCGGTGCAGCGACACTGAACGTCATCCGTAAAGGGGACGGGATTCCCGGGATCCAGTGGATCATCTTGTTGACATTGATTGCGGTCGAAGCATTGACGATGGGCATTTTGCTTGGATTACAAATCATTCCGTTTGAAGCCCAGCAAGTCATTCCAATCAGCGGGATGGTCATTGGGAACTGTATGATTTTGTCCTTGTTGTTTCTTAATAAGTTCAAGGACGAGGTCGAACGAAGCGACGAGGTCATCGAACTGATTCTTTCGCTTGGTGGAGACGCGAAGACAGCGATTGATACGAGCTTAAAAGGCGCGATCCGGACAAGTATGATTCCAACGATTGAAGCGCAAAAAACGATGGGCCTCGTCCAATTGCCAGGGATGATGAGTGGGTTGATCATCGGTGGCGCGGATCCAATGGAAGCGGTCCTTTACCAACTATTGATTCTATTCCTGATCTTGACGACGGCGGCGATGGCATCGGTCCTCGTTGGTTTTCTATCCTACCGTCGACTGTTCAATGAAAAAGCACAATTCATCGGTTTGACATATAAGAAAAAAGATATGTAAGGAGCACGTTATGCAGACTTATCCCATTACAGAAGCCGACCTGCAACTGGTCGAACTAGCAATCGAAACGATTCAAAGCCGCTATGCTGACGATAAACATCACGTCGCAGCTGCTCTACGGACGAAAGATGGCGCGACGAAAGTGGGCGTTCACGTCGAAGCCTATATCGGACGAGTGACGGTGTGCGCGGAAGCCATCACAATCGGTTCCGCCATCACGGATGGATTGACAGATTTTGAGACGATCGTCGCAGTTCGACATCCCTATTCGGATGAGACGGACCGAACGATTCATGTCGTCAGTCCGTGCGGCATGTGTCGCGAATTGATTTCTGATTATGCACCGGACGCATTTGTCCTCTTGAAGATCGACGATCAGTTGACGAAAGTGCGGATTGCAGACTTAATTCCACTTAAATATGTTCGTTCGTGATTATAAGAATGGAAAAAAATTCGTTGATTTAAAAAAGAAACGAAGGAACTATCATCGTCTGAGATGTGTAGTTTCTTCGTTTTTCTTTTTGTAGAACACTTAGTTTTGTAATTGAAAAAAGCTCAACATCGTTAATGCATTCTTTTCTTCTCATTATGGTTTCCTTCCTCTTTTTATGAATTATGAAGTAATATAAAAAAAGAAAGGTATAATTTAAAAATATAAAATTTTTAATTTTACTTAAAAATTTTACTTAAATCTAAATTTAAAAGGAGTGTTATCATTTGGCGACGATTAAAGATATTGCTAAAAAAGTAGGCTGTTCAATTTCGACAGTTTCACGGGTATTAAATAATGATTTAAGTTTATCGGTTGGTGATGAGACGCGAACGCGGATATTTGAGGTAGCTGAAGAGCTTGGTTACAAAAAAAAGACGATGAAATCACTCGTTAAAAATATTGCTTTTTTGTATTGGTTGACAGATAAAGAGGAGCTTGAAGATATTTATTTTCACACGATGCGAATTGCGATCGAGAGATTGGCTAGGGAGAATAACATGGAGTTAACGACCTACAAAGTAGCGGATGGGATTGAAAAGATTCCGCTAAACATCGAGGGATTTATTGCAGTGGGTTCTTTTATGGATCGAGAACTGGAATATTTAAGAGAGTTGACGACTAATGGAGTCTTCATAGATTCGACACCAGATGCTGAACACTATGATTCGGTGCGTCCAGACCTTGACCAAATCACACGAAAGACAATAGAAGTTCTGAAGCAGCAGGGACATAAAGAAATTGGATTTATCGGTGGAACTTTTCAGAATGCTGATACAAATGTAGAAGAAATGGATGGGCGGGAACGTGCTTTTCGTAAGTATATGCAGCAAGAAGGAATGCTAAATGAGACATTTATCTTCTGTCATCATGGTTTTTCAGTTGATAATGGCTATTTTTTAATGAGTCAAGCGATTGAACGCCTTGGTGAAAATATGCCAACCGCTTTTTTTGTAGCGGCAGATCCAATCGCCGTCGGCTGTCTGCAAGCACTTCACGAAAAACAAATTGATGTCCCGAACCGCGTCAGCCTGATCAGTGTGAATAATACGAGTATCGCGAAGTATGTTTCGCCTCCCTTGACGACTTTCAATATTGATATTGAAGAAATTTGTAAAAACGCGATTCACTTATTACTTGAACAAATCATTGAAAAACGAAAAGTAGTAAAAACATTGTATATAGGTTCTGAGTTAATTATGAGAAAGAGCACCATTTAATTTTAGTAAAATTTTTACTAAAATTATTTACTAAATCTTTTTAGAGTGTTATATTTTATTTGTTAAAGCGCTTTCATTTGTGTTTTACAATTCTCTAAGGAGGTTTGGTTTTTTTATGAAAAAACAATTAAAATATTCTGCTGTGCTTAGTGGTTTTGTATTGAGTATGTCGTTAGCTGCGTGTGGTCCGCAAGATGAAGCAAAAAATACAGAGACTCAAAATGGAAAAATCAAATTGATTGTTTGGGAAGATATCGAAAAAAGCGAAGGAATCAAGTCTGCTGTGAAACGATTTGAAAAAGAGAATGATGTTAACATCAAAGTTGTTGAAAAACCGTACGCAAAACAAATTGAAGATCTCCGGTTGGACGGACCTGCCGGAACAGGTCCCGATTTATTGACGATGCCTGGAGACCAAATCGGAACGGCAGTAACGGAAGGAATCATAAAAGAAATAAAGGTTCCGAAAGAAGTCCAGTCTCAATATACGGATGTTGCACTTGATTCACAAATCGTAAAGGGCAAAATTTACGGCGTGCCTAAAGCTGTGGAGACGACGATTCTATATTACAACAAGAAATTAGTCTCAGATAAAGCGTTACCTAAAACGATAGAAGATTGGTATACATTGTCGAAAAAGATGAAAACTGAAAAGTCGTTCGGTTTTTTAGCATTGTTTGACCAAGTTTATTATGCGCAGAGTGTCATGAGTGGATATGGCAGTTACATATTCAAGCGTTCGGAAAGTGGAGTATACGACACAAAAGACATCGGTTTAGCGAATGCTGGCGCAATCGAAGGAGCAAACCACATTCAAAAATTCTACAAGGAGAAGCTGTTTCCGTCGGGAATTATTGGTGAACAAGGGATTAACGTTTTGGAATCACTGTTTATGGAAGGAAAGGCAGCAGCTATCATCTCTGGTCCATGGAATGTTGGACCATTTGAGAAAGCGGGCATCGATTTTGGGGTCGCCAAACTTCCTGAGCTTGAAAATGGGAAAAATATGAGTTCATTTTTAGGTGTAAAAAGTTATAACGTTAGTAGCTATTCAAAACACGCAGAGCTTACTGAAAAATTAGCGCTCTATTTAACGAACGAAGAAAATTCAAAAAAACGCTTCGAAATCACTAAAGAAGTACCTGCCATCAGTGCATTGGCGAATGACCCGATCGTTACAAAAAGTCCAGCAGCTCAAGCCGTGGCAGAACAATCAAAATTCGCTGAGTTGACACCGAATATCCCAGAAATGAATGAAGTTTGGAAACCAGTCGATGCAGCCCTTCAAACTATCGCAACAGGAAAAGCTGAACCGAAACAGGCGATGACTCAAGCCGTTGATACCATTGAAGGACAAATTAAAGCGAAGCACAGCTCAAAATGAGAAGGATGACTCCGATCCGTCGGTTAGCCCATTGATGCAGTCTGTTGCTAAATAATTTGTGAAGAGGTGAAAGGCGTGCAACATCGTAGAATAGGTATGCTTTTGTCAGTGATTCCCGGACTCGGGCAATTGTATCATCGTCAGTGGATTAAAGGCGTGTTGTTATTTACGGTAAGTATTGCATTTTTAATTGCGTTCGCTGACTTGTTGAATATGGGGTTGTGGGGTATCGTGACGCTTGGTACGGAAGTGCCGCGAGACAACTCTATATTCTTACTAGCACAAGGTATCATCGCTATTATTGTATTGATGTTCGGTCTTGCCCTATATTTTTATAATCTTCGAGATGCATATCGAACAGGACAAAAAAGAGACGATGGATTACATATAAGTTCATTCAAATCAGATTACTTGAACCTGATTGGACAAGGATACCCTTATTTAGTAAGTAGTCCAGCATTGTTTCTCTTGATTTTTGCGGTTATTTTTCCGATTTTATTTAGTTTTGCTTTAGCCTTCACGAACTATGATCTTTATCATTCTCCACCAGCAAAATTAGCTGATTGGGTCGGTTTTTCTACATTTGTTCAAATATTCACAGTCGATATATGGCGATCGACATTCTTTGATGTGTTGTCATGGACGATTGTTTGGACATTAGTCGCATCGACCTTACAAATTTCAGTCGGGATATTTTTAGCGGTTCTTGTCAACCAGAAAGAAGTTCGTTTTAAAAAAGTCATTCGAACAATATTCGTCCTTCCTTGGGCAGTTCCAGGATTCGTGACGATTCTAGTATTCGCGGGACTATTCAATGATAGTTTTGGTTCAATTAACAACGATGTCCTCGCATTTTTTGGCATCGACGCTATACCTTGGCTGACGAACGAAAAGTGGACAAGGGTGGCACTCGTATTCATGCAAGGGTGGTTAGGCTTTCCCTATGTGTTTCTTGTCACGACAGGAGTCTTGCAATCGATTCCTGAAGATTTATATGAAGCGGCGACAATCGATGGCGCTTCATTCTTTGCAAAATTCCGCTTCATCACGATGCCGATGGTATTACTTGCGATGTCGCCAATCATCATTACTCAATTTACATTTAATTTCAACAACTTCAATATCATTTATCTGTTCAATGGTGGTGGTCCGTCTGTACCTGGATCAAATGCAGGAGGGACCGATATTCTCGTATCTTGGATTTACAAATTGACGATGCAATCAGGTCAATATGCACTAGCCGCGGCTTTAACGATTTTACTATCGATTTTTGTCATTACAATTGCGCTTTGGCAGTTTAGACGAACAAATTCGTTTAAGGAAGGAGCGTGACGCTAGTGTCGAATATAAAAAGACTACGTTTCATTCGTATGACCATCACCTATGTCATTTTGTTGGTCGTGTCTGTCGTCATCTTTTATCCACTTCTTTGGACGATAGGTGCGAGTTTTAATCCAGGAAATAGTTTGGTCAGTACATCGCTCATTCCGAAAAACCCTACCTTTGATCACTACCGTGAATTATTTGCTGGAAAAGAAAGCCTTCAATATAGCCAGTGGTACATGAACTCATTGAAAATCAGTGTGTTTACAATGATCGGAACTGTCGTTAGTGTCTCTTTCACTGCATATGCTTTTTCTCGTTTTCGTTTCAAAGGACGTGATAAAGCATTGATGTTATTTTTGTTACTTCAAATGATTCCTCAGTTTTCGGCGCTCATAGCCTTGTTCGTACTAGCGCAAATTCTAGGGATGATGAACAGCCATTGGTTGTTAATTTTATTGTACATAGGCGGGCAAATTCCGATGAATACGTACTTGATGAAGGGTTATATGGACTCAATTCCATTAGACTTAGATGAAAGTGCAAAGTTGGATGGTGCAAGTAATACAAGAATATTCCTTCAAATCATCATGCCATTATGTCGACCAATGTTAGCGGTCATTGCGATGAATGGGTTCACCGGACCACTTGGAGACTTTGTTTTGGCATCGACGATACTTCGAACACAAGAATCCTATACATTACCCATCGGTCTATTTAACTTAGTGAATGAAGCGATGGGAGCAAGTTATACGACATTTGCAGCAGGTGCGATTTTGATTAGTATTCCGATCGCTGTCGTCTTCGTTCTGCTCCAGAAGCATTTCGTAGCCGGTTTGACGGCTGGTGGAACAAAAGGGTAATAGATAGAAATCAGTTTTTTTTAGGAGAGGAATATCTATGGAGAAATCAGGTAAATCTTATGTAACGTCTGCTAGGCGAATGCTCCATGGTGGAGACTATAATCCAGATCAATGGTTGGATGTTCCGCATGTCTTACGCCAAGATATCGAATTGATGCGTCTCGCTCATACGAATACGTACTCCATCGGCATTTTTGCCTGGAGTGCATTAGAGCCGGAAGAGGGGGTTTACACGTTCGAGTGGTTGGATCGAATCATAGATGACATTCATCAAAATGGTGGAAATGTAATTTTAGCGACACCGAGTGGAGCGAGACCCGCATGGTTATCGCAAGCATATCCTGAAGTATTGCGCGTCGATGAACGACGGGTTCGACAGCTTCATGGCGGACGTCATAATCATTGTTTCAGTTCGCGTGTTTATCGGCAAAAAACGCAACACATCAATCGACTATTGGCGAATCGTTATGGGAAACATCCGGCATTATTGATGTGGCATATCTCGAATGAATACGGGGGAGAGTGTCATTGTGATCAATGCCAATCCGCTTTTCGTGTCTGGTTACAAGAAAAATATAAAACACTTGATCGACTGAACGCCGCTTGGTGGGGAGCATTTTGGAGCCATACGTTCAACGCATGGTCGCAGATTGAATCGCCGTCTCCAATCGGCGAAAGTATGGTCCACGGTTTAAATTTAGACTGGCGTCGTTTTGTAACAGATCAAACAATTGATTTCTATCAAAATGAAATTCAACCATTACGTGAAGTGACTCCAAATATACCGGTGACTACTAATTTCATGGCAGATACGGATGACTTGATTCCCTTCCAGTCGCTTGATTACAGTCAGTTCGCGAAATATGTTGATGTCGTGAGCTGGGATGCGTATCCAGCTTGGCATAACGACAGGGAGTCAACGAGTCGTTTGGCGATGAAGGTCGGATTTATTAACGATCTATTTCGTAATCTAAAACAACAACCGTTCTTGTTAATGGAATCGACGCCGAGTGCCGTTAATTGGCATCCTGTCAATAAAGCTAAACGACCAGGAATGCATTTGTTATCTTCGATGCAAATGATTGCCCATGGTTCGGATAGCGTACTTTACTTCCAGTGGCGTAAATCTCGAGGGTCATCTGAAAAATTTCATGGGGCAGTCGTCGATCATGATGGAAGTTCTGAAAATCGTGTCTTTCAAGAAGTTGCAGAAGTCGGTCGTTTGTTAGAACATTTAGATGAAGTCGTTGGTACACATCGTCCAGCCGAAGTTGCGATTTTATACGACTGGGAGAACAACTGGGCATTTGACGATGCGCAAGGATTTTCGAATGACACGAAGCGTTATCCCCAAACACTCCAAGAACATTACCGGGCGTTTTACGAGCGTGATATTCCGGTAGATGTCATTACAAAAGAACAAGATTTTGATGGTTACAAACTGTTGATCGTTCCGATGCTTTATTTAGTCAGTCAAGAGACAATCGAACGGTTAAATCGATTCGTCGCGCAAGGTGGGACTCTCATATCGACGTATTTGACCGGGCTAGTTGATGAATCTGACTTAACTTATTTTGGTGGATGGCCAAGTGAGTTAAAAACGATGTTCGGAATCGAGCCAGTTGAAAACGATACGCTATACCCAATGGATAAAAATGGAGTGAAGTTCCGCGATAAGACATATGAACTAAAGGATTATGCGACAGTCTTGAAAGTAGTGACAGCTGAAACAGTTGGAGTTTATACAGAAGACTTTTATGCTGACACAGCGGCAGTGACGCGGAATAATCACGGAGAGGGCGTCGCTTGGTACATTGGTGGAAGGTTGGAGGAGCGATTCCAAAA
This sequence comes from Exiguobacterium sp. UBA3968, assembly GCF_002385115.1. NCBI lineage: Bacteria > Bacillati > Bacillota > Bacilli > Caryophanales > Exiguobacterium > Exiguobacterium sp. UBA3968. The sequence goes on along the minus strand of NZ_DGCW01000005.1, from coordinate 951,102 downwards.
CGATTTTTATGCAGAAATCATCTCTTCGTTGAATTTGCTATCGCCTCTTCAGATTGAACATCCAGAAGGTGTCTCGGTGCAGGTGAGAATCGATGCGTCGTCTATCTACGGATTTATCATGAATTTTTCGGAAGAACGCAAAACGATTGAACTAAAAAAACCAGTCGAAGACTATTTGACGGGAGAACGACTCATCAGAACTGTGTTACTACAACCGTACGAAGTAAGAATTGTGAAGTGTAGCGCCGAATAACAATGTTGTTTGAAAGTGTATTGTGGATATCTGGTGGAAGGGATTGTATAAAATAAACTCAGAAAACGAGACTGTGTTGTGAATCGTTATCGAAATTGAAAAAACGTAGGACCTCCTTATCATTCGGTAAGGAGGTCCTTTCGAGTTTACGAAGTAATAGTCAATCGGCTTAAATTGTCTTTGACTTGATTTCGAGTTGATCGAATTCCAAACTGCCTTGAACAACTAAGAGTGTTCGATGTTCGTGTTTTTTATTTCGAGTAAACCTTCTGTTCTTGAATGTAGTGATCTAACGTAATAATCATCTATTCACTTACTTTCTAATTTGTATGTTTGCTTTTTCCTTATTAGGACTAGCTCGTTCAAATGAGTACAATTCCTTTTATTCCCATGATAATTTGCGTATAACAGCTTTTTATGTATTTACTTCTAAAAAATACTTATATTGGTTATTATAATGATATCATGTTGCTGGAGGGATCTTGGTGGACAGTTTATTAGAAATAGAACGATTATCAAAAACCTATACGCGGGGAACAGAAACGGTCGAGGCATTAAAACAAATCTCCTTCACGTTAGAAGAAGGTGGTTTCATCGCCATCATGGGAACAAGTGGCTCCGGAAAAAGTACACTATTGAATATAGTAGGGGCACTTGACACACCAACTAGTGGAACGTTGACCTTAAAAGAAAAACGGCAACGCGACATCTTCACTGAACCTGCTGCGACGTTATACCGTCAGCAACACATTGGGTTCATCTTTCAATCATTTCACCTGCTCGATGATTTGACGGTCCAGGAGAACATCGCCTTACCATTGATGTTGAAGGGGATGGATGACAAAACGATCAATCAAGAGGTAGAGATTTGGCTCAAACGAGTCGGACTGACGAAATGGAACAATCATCGACCGCAAGAGCTGTCGGGTGGACAGCAACAACGTGTCGCAATCGCACGTGCCTTGATCAGTCGACCACCGATCATCTTAGCGGATGAGCCGACGGGTAACCTCGATTTCAAGACATCTGCTGAAATCATGCAATTGCTTCAAGAACTCAATCGCGAACAACAGACGAGCATCCTGCTCGTGACCCATGATGCGACCGTAGCTGCTCATGCGAAACGTGTACTGTATTTCCATGATGGACAGATCGTCGCCGATCAGCTGTCGACCGGAGACGTGGCACCGATCTTAGAAACATACGAGCAGTTCGTGGGGGCTGTATGAAACGACAACATCTCTTCCGTCTTTCTCACCGACTGTACCGTAAAAGTCCGATGATTCTATTGACCTCAATCGGAAGCGTCATGATTTCGATTGGTCTCGTCTTAACGATGGTCATTTTTTTACTACATAATCAAGCCGCAATCGAAGCGGATCGTGAACAAAGATACGGTCAAGTCGATCTGACGGTCAAATATACACCTGAAGATGAGCAGGCGGATCAGTCCGTGTTTGAGCAACTTAAAAAGGATCACGATGTCTTGGACGCAGAGTCGATCTTACAGACGACAGCGCGCGTCGCTGGTCAAACGATGGCCGACGTGGAGACGATAGGAGTTCATTCGGATGCCCTGGCGAAAAGTCGGTATCATTTCACGAACGATTTGAAACAGGGAGAAGCGATCGTGTCAGCTCGACTCGCGACGTCGCTTGATCGTAGTGTCGGACAAACGCTTCGCGTTGGAGAAGCGATGTATCGAATCCGTGAGATTTTACCAAATACAAAAACATCTGAAGCTTCGCACGATCAAGTCTTGCTTTCGTATGCTGATCTGAAGAAGTATCATCCGATCGAAACGAAAGCCGTCTTGCTCAATCTAAAAAAAGAGGTGGATTTCGTCCACTATGCCGATACACTCGTCAAAGCGAATCCGAAGCTCCGGGTTGAACTTGCGGAGGGGCAAGCGCTCTCACCGGCGCTGAACGGCTACATCGGAATCTTTTCAGTACTGATCCTTGTCGTCTCCGGCTTCATCTTGATGGCGAACTTCGACTTGTATTTACGCAAACATGCTGTCCAATTTGCGATCATGCGGACGCTTGGAGCGACAACACGACAACTGTTCCAGCTGTTCTTCGTTCAATCTGGGTTGATTGTCTTAGCCGGAATGATGCTTACGATTCTAGGCAGTATTTGCTTACCGTTACTTGGTCAACTCGTATGGCCGACAGAGGGTAAAATGATCGTCTCCCTCATGATTGATCAGGGAGCGTTCTTGATGCTCGTAACGTTCGGTAGTGCCTTGTTAATTCTGCTGTTGCTCGCGAGTACGGCTTATCGAAAACGGGATGTGTTACCACTCCACGTTTTGCGAGAAAATCTGAAAACGGCGTCACGACCGACCCGGCGAAAACGTCTCGTCCTGTTCAGCAGTGGATTGACCGGCAGCTTAGTATTATTCGCTGAAGTGATTGCCAGTACGGGTGGGTCACGGGCGATCGCCTGGCTCGGTGCGACCGTCGCTTTTTTACTGACGATGTATCTCGCGACGCCGCTCCTCTTGAAAGGAGTGCTCCATCGAGCGGAACCGATCGTTCGTCGGTTAGCGGGACCGACGAGTTTCGTCGCCTTCCGGGGCGTGTTGCCGCAACTTCGGAAAAATGCCTGGTTGATGCTGATCGTTCAAGTCTTAATGATCATCGTCGTCATCGGATCGACGTTCCTTGAGACGGTGCAACAAAACGAGCGGAAGTACATCATCAGCCAATATCCGACGGAGGTCGTCTTAAAGAGTCGTTTAGATGAAGGATCGCAAGGAGACCCGCTACAATTGATTCGACGGATTGAAACCGAGTTACCTGGCGCAAAAGCGACCTTCCTATCGTCTCGAAGCTCCTTTGAATACCAGTTGCTTCAGGAAGATGTCTCAATCGAGTACGAAGTGACGGACTATCGTCGTCTTGACGTCTTAGAGGGAGAACAGACGAGTGACACAGACGGAATCATCATCTCACGTACCTTCGCTAAAAAACATAGTCTCCAAAAAGGCGATACGTTGCCGCTCGGCCGATGGGATGGGGAACAAGAGCGAAGCGTTTCGCTCGGTCAATTCCGAATCGTTGGAATCGAAAAGAAGATAGCACCAGACATCCTCGTGGATTGGCGGAATGAGGAGCTACGGCAACCAAGTGATCACATCTTGAATGTCTTTATCGACGTTCCATCCGAGTTAAAGAAGGCGCAAGTGACAAAAAAATTATCAGAGATCACGCAAAGTTATCCGACATTGCAAATGAATCGACTATCTGACGCGCTTCATGATGCGGAGCAACAAACGACGGAACGTTGGTTCGTCTTCATCATTGCGCTTGTCGTCATGAGTGGATCCGTCTGGTTCGGACTTGCAAACGCCTTACTCAGTTTCGTGAGTGGAAAACGAGGCGAGTATGCCTTGCTACGAACGATTGCGCTGACTCGAAACAGGCTGCGTCAATTGACACTCATTCAAATGCTCTTGTTCATTGGGAGCGGCATCATCTTTGGACTGATCAGTGGTCTTGGTGCGACAATCTTCGTGACACGGATTGATGATACAGGATCATTCTATCTCAACGTCCCGACGATTGCTGGAACTATTGCCGGTTTGGTGGTGCTTGTCCTAGCCATCGCTTGGTTCGTCACCCGACGGAAGCAGGAAAACCTCGTTCACGAATTGAAACAATAAGTATGGGCAAGTGAACCGGGGGGATCGAATTGCGAAAAACGATCGGGGCGATTTTATTACTTATAGTGATTGGCGGTGTTGGTTGGTGGATGATCGCAGATGAACGGGATGCAACCTATGAGCAGATTGTTGAAGTGCAAGTCGTTCGGCACGTAACGAAGCAGTTCGGGCGCGACAATATCGCGTCAGTCAAACCTTATTTCGTAGCGTCCGAATCATCAAAATCACGACGTCACCAGATTGCCGTTCAATTGAAATCGGCACCGACTGGAGAATACCGGATGTACCGCGTATTTCAGAATAAGGTCGAATACATCGGTCGATCACGAACCGTTCGATCAGATTAAACAGGTACGTTGAATCAGTTGGGGGATTTAAATGAAAACGAAAGCCGAACGTATCGCGTTCATTCAAGAAGAAAAACGTCAACTCGCTAAATCACGTTTGTACAGCTCGTTACTGTACGGCTTTAGCATCCTGTTGGTCGTCGCCAATCGGGACATGTACTGGCCACTATTTTTATTATTTGTAGCACTAGTCTGGATTGCGCGGATCCACTCGCAAGAAGTCGAACGTGATATGGCTTTAACGATAGAACCACAGATGAAGAAAATCATTCAATGGCAGTATGTAACGGATTTTCTGTTCGTCATTTTAATGGGATTATTCTTTCCAATACTAATCGTATTCGATTTACCATTTTTCCTAAGTTTTGCCGTCTACGTCGTGTTTGCTATCGCTTTGCTCGTATCAGATATGCTACTTGAACGAAACGGAAAACGTCTCGATGTCGAGCATCCGACGAAGAAGGAATTGCGGACGCATCCGAAGTCGTGGAAAAAGATTTAATTCGTGGAGCCGGTCGTTGAACCGGCTCCTTTTTGAGCATTCCGGTCGCTTCAGCGTGCGAGACTGCCGTATGATGAAAGGGCACATGAATAAGGAGGTCCTCGTATGCTTGCAATCATCATTGGATTTATCATCGGTTTGCTCGTACCGGTTCAAACGAGTGTCAATACGCGATTGCGGGGCGTCGTCGGTTCGCCATTCCTCGCTTCGCTGATTTCCTTTTCGATTGGCTCATTATTCTTATTAATTCTTGTGTTGCTGTTCGACGGGAACCTCACAGGTCTCACAGCTGCTGCCGATGAACCGTACTGGATCTGGGCTGGAGGGGTACTCGGTGTCATCTATTTGACCGGGAACATCTTGTTGTTTCCGCGACTCGGAGGCGTCCAAACGGTCATCATGCCGATTTTTGGTCAGGTCATCATGGGACTGTTGATTGATCATTTCGGATTGTTTGAAGCGAACGTCACGACACTTTCGTTAACGCGGATCATCGGTGCAACGCTTGTGTTACTCGGTGTCGTCGGAACGGTCGCGCTCGGTGACTATTTAGCACGGCGCCACAAGCAACAGATGGCATCAACAGAAAAATCGTTGTTTCTCTGGCGTGTGTTCGGGATTCTGACTGGTACGTTGGGTGCTGCTCAAACGGCTATCAATGGTCATCTTGGAAGTGTTCTCGGTTCAGCTGTGAAAGGTGCCTTGATTTCGTTCGTCATCGGAACGATCGCTTTGTTGTTGCTGAATCTGATTTTACGAACGAAGTGGCAAATTGATCGCTCGCAACCATTCCCCGCCTGGATTTGGATCGGTGGATTGATTGGTGCATTATTCGTTGCCGGCAATGCCTTCATCGTTCCGCTCGTCGGTACAGGTCTCGCTGTCGTGATCGTCACGATTGGTTTACTGACTGGCAGTCTGTTGATTGATCGTTTCGGCTGGTTCGGTGCAAAGAAACAACCGGTCACGGGTGTTCAAATCGTCAGTCTGCTTGTCATGCTTGGAGGTATCGTATTGATTCGGCTGTAAATCAAAGACATCTGCAATCCGTCGGTTGCAGATGTCTATTTTTATGTTGTTAAATGGAAATATGAGGTAAAATGAAAGGGTGATAAGGAGGAATAAGATGAGACGTATCATACAACATACATACGGAGAGGCTAACGTGCTTCAACAAGATGAATGTTTGGATTCAGTACTTAACCCTGGAGAGGTCTTGATTCGAGTTGCTTGGGCGGGTGTGAATTTTGCTGATATAAAACAACGCCTAGGAGGAAAAGCAACGGGTACATTTCCGGTCGTACTTGGTTTAGACGTAACCGGCATTGTAATAGCTTCTAACCCAAATTCGGCATTTCAAATAGGCGATCGTGTCATGGCATTTGCAAAAACCGGATCATATGCCGAAATCGTTCGAGCGGACGAGCGACTCGTATATCGAGTCCCACTATCGATCTCGTTGCGGGAAGCAATCTTATTTACTACAGTAGGAATTCTGAGCGAGATGTTATTGACTGAAATTGGTCAAGTGAAGCCGACGGACACAATCATTATTCATAGTGTAGCAGGTGGAGTAGGCACTGCATTGATTCAGCTTGCGTTACATAGAGGTGTGAAGCAACTCATCGCAACAGTAGGAAATCTTGAGAAAATAAAATACGTACAATCGTTTGGTGTGGAACATGTATTCACATATGATGATTTTGCCGAAAACGTCCTTTTGTTGACGAATGGGAAGGGAGCAGATGTCATTTTTGATTCTGTCGCAGGTCACGTAACGCGAAAAAGTCTTTATTGTCTCGCTAATTACGGGACACTCGTACAATTTGGTAACAGTAGCGGATCAGCAGGTGAACTCTCGACGACTGATGTCCATGCCAGTTGCCGGACGATTCGTGGATTTAGCCTTGGAACGACGCGTCAATTGGATCCAAATCGGATTAAACGGGCTGCATCCCATATCCTGCTTCTACTCGAAAATAAGAAATTGAAGATGCCGATGATTCACGAGTTTCAACTATCAGAAGTGCAAGAGGCACATCAGTTGATGGAATCCCGACAGTATCAAGGGAAAATAGTTCTACGAATCGGAGGAGATGAGTGTGGATCATAAAGAAATTGAACATCGATTACGAAACGATCATGAGTTACAAGAGATGCTAGCGTTGGTAGCGACACTCCACTTGCCTGATTGGTGGATCTGTGCCGGTGTCTTACGTTCGAAAATTTGGAACGTTGAACGACAGGCGACATCGGACATCGATATCGTCTATTTCGATCCTACTGATCTTTCGGAAGCCACGGAAAAACGTCATGAAGAACAGTTACGAAAATTATTGGATTTGCCGTGGTCTGTTAAAAATCAAACGCGAATGCATCTCGTCAATGGATTACCACCTTATCAGTCCGCAAAGGATGCGATTTCACAGTTTCCTGAGACCGTCACAGCAATCGGCGTGACGAGACGACCGGACTTTGAACTCTATCTTCCGTACGGGGCAGGTGACTTTAGGGATCGAATCATTCGCCCGACACCCCATTTTCAAATCGATACCGAGCGTCATTTGATTTTTCAGCGACGGGTGATCGAAAAAAGATGGCAAGACAACACAGGTCTACATATTTGTATATGAAACAGGAAGGAGCTTATGCCATGAAACGAATCAAACCTATAAAACAGATCACTCTATTCTTATTAGGACTTCTTTTTATCAGCGGATGCGCACCGGAAAAGAGTGTCGAGGTGAAAGAAAAAGTTCAAGTGGATGGCACGAGTTTGTTCGATGGTGGATCCTATCCGACTGCTGCAGAGACGGCCGAGCATCAATTTAAGTATGACTTGAGTGACAAGTCAACCTATACCTTAAAGAAAGACGATTTCCGAGTGAACGCGCGATTCGGCGACTATAGTCTACTGCTAGCAAGCGTGGTTGAAGGGCAATATGATTCGATGATGATCTACGAAAAAAAGTCGAACTGGATGTTAAGCAGTTCGATGGATCTCATTCGGGATCAATCCACGAAAGGCGAGTCGATCGAAGGGAGTCTAGCGTGGGAAGGAAACAAGAAAAAAATGACGACGAAACTTATCACGAGTCGTCATTACACGGTGATTGAGACACGACTGAAAAGTGAGCAGATTCCAACACGATTCGGAGAACGAACACGCACAATCAACGGGTTGAAAGTACATATTCAAAAGCAAGGGAAACAGCTCAATCTTGCCTACCAAAACGGAACGGACGTGATGTGGATCGTCAGTGATCGACCAGAAAAAGTTCTGCTTCGACTCATCACGGCATCTCCAGACAGTCCGATTTCGGAGCTATCCGATGACTTTTAGATCCGCCACGGTGGATCTTTTTTTTTAGGACCCAGTTGGAAATTGTACATGGTTGAGGTCGAGGGGCGTTTATCTGTGAAGCATAGCGGGAATCTTAATCATGCAATCATATGTTGAAAATAATGAAACGATCGATGGTCGTACAGGTGAGGTGAGTTGTTAATCGTAACGCATTCATAGAAAAGGAAGTGAGAACTTCATGCGATTCAGAAGGGAACATGTCAATGTCGTTGATCCGGCGCAAACGAAAAAGAGTGTCTATGCGACCGGAATCGGCAATGCGATGGAATGGTTTGATTTTGGGTTGTACTCCTACCTCGCCGTCATCATCAGTCAAAATTTCTTTAGTGGTGTAGAAAATGATGAACTGAAGCTGGTCTTTACGTTTGCGACGTTTGCGATCGCCTTTTTGATGCGACCACTCGGCGGATTGATCTTTGGACGAATGGGCGATCGTCTGGGACGAAAAGTCGTCTTGACGACGACGATCGTCATGATGGCATTTTCGACCTTGTTGATTGGTCTGCTGCCGACTTACGATCAAATCGGTGTCTGGGCACCGATTCTTTTACTGTTGGCAAGGATCTTGCAAGGCTTTTCGACTGGTGGTGAATATGCTGGTGCGATGGTCTATATCGCCGAGTCTTCACCCGATAAACACCGGAGCGCGTACGGTAGTGGTCTTGAAATTGGAACATTAGCTGGGTATATTCTTGCTTCCGTGTTAGCGACGATCTTGTTCGTCTCTCTATCAGACGATCAAATGTCATCTTGGGGATGGCGTATTCCCTTCATCTTAGGCGCACCACTCGGATTATTTGGTCTTTATCTTCGGCGACACTTGGATGAGTCACCGATTTTCGAGAATGAGATCGATGAGAGTGAACAGGAACAAGCGACGTTTCGGACGATCATCCAAGAACACCGGAAAGACATCATCGTCTGCTTTATCGCCGTTGCTTTCTATAACATCACGAACTATATGTTGTTATCCTATATGCCGTCTTATCTGGATGAAATCATCGGTCTACCGAGTGCAACGAGTACGATGTTAATCACCGGTGTCATGATCATCATGATTCCGCTCGCTTTCTCGTTCGGTCGCTTGAGCGATCGACGCGGCAATCGACGATTGGTACTGCTTGGATTGACGGGGTTAGCCTTAACATCGATCCTCTCATTCTTCCTAATCGGGCAAGACTGGTTGTTATTCGTCGGCATCGGGATCTTCGTTATTGGTTTCTTTTTGTCAATTTTCGAGGGAACAATGCCAAGTCTGTTGCCAAGTATTTTTTATTCAGATGTGCGGTACCGGACGCTTTCCGTTACCTTTAATATCGCAGTGTCGATCTTTGGTGGGACGACCCCACTCGTCTCGACCTGGCTTGTGCACACGACAGAAGATCCACTCGCTCCAGCCTATTACCTGACAGCCGTCAGCGTCATTGGCTTCATCACTTTCTTCTTTTTCTTTGAGAACACAGCAGGTAAGGCGCTCAAAGGATCACATCCGACGGTTGCTTCGGAACAGGAAGTACATGAAGTCGCAAAAAATCCGGAAGATGCGCTGTGGTGGAAAGAAGACGACAAAAAAGAATGACGATAATACGAACAGTCCTTTACTCGACGGAGTGAGGGACTGTTGCTTTTCATGAATTTGTGATGCAACGTTACGAACGTTTAGCGGACTGAAAGACATGTCTAAGAAAATCAGCAATCCGTTGCCACGCCTGAAGCGCCGCGTCGATGTCACCGTGGTGTGTAAAGGCATGAGCTTGACCGGCGAATTCCTGGTGCTCCACAGCGACACCTGCCGCTTGAAGACGTTTCGCATACTGCCGCGCTTCCTGCGCCAGCGAGTCGAGCTCCGCCGTCAGGACGAGCGTCTGCGGTAATGCTTCGAGTTGAGCCGCATAAAGTGGTGAAGCGAGATGATGGTACGCGTCTTCCGCGCGAGCGATGTACATCGCATTGAACTGACGTGCCAGTTCAGCTGGTATCGCTTCTTCGAAGAACGGTTTGTCCGCTGGGTCCGTTGCGAGATCGAGTGGAGGGTAGTCAAGGATTTGAGCGATGAGCGGAACCGGATGTGTCTGCTCGGCGTTCCATAACGATATGGCAGTCGCAAGATTCCCGCCGGCACTATGCCCTCCGATCGCAATGCGCGGCGCATCGAGATGTAGCGTCTCAGCATGTTGGAAAATCCATTGAACGACTTCGAAGGTGACGTGGACCGGAACAGGAAACGGATGCTCCGGTGCTAACGGGTACTCGACATTGAGAACATGACAGTTGGCGGTTTCAGCGAGAAACAGATTCCATGGTTCATCCATCTCTGGCGTTCCGGTGATGAAACCACCACCATGGAAACTGATGAATCCAGGTAACGGTTCTACTGCATCAATCGGTGAGTGGCGCAACACTCGGATATCTCCGACTGAAGTCGGCACTTGTAGCGTAGTCGTGGTCGCTTGCGGTGGATGAGGAGGTGTGACTTGAGGACGTTCCTCATCTGAGCGGATTTGTTTGGCAAGGTCAATCATCTCTTGGCGATTCATCGAATTCCTCCTTTAGGTCTATCTTCATCATACCGAACGGATTGGTGAATTTCTCTTCTGGATTCGTTTTCTCTAGTTGCAGGAAAAAGCAGCCAGAGTTTGATACACTTTTGAAAGAAACTAGAAATCGAAAGGATGGAACAGATGCCAACACTTTACATTACGCGTCATGGCGAGACGGAATGGAACTTAGAAAAACGAATGCAAGGCTGGGAAGACTCTCCCTTGACAGCAAAGGGCAGACAGAATGCGCGGGACCTTGGTCACCGCTTACGTGAAATTCATCTGGATCATCTCTATATCAGTCCGATTGGTCGCGTCCGAGAAACAGTTCGAATGATGGATCTTGATCCAGCGATTCCAGTCACCATCGACGATCGATTGCGTGAAATGCACATGGGAACCTGGGAAGGACGGACGGCGGCGGAAATTGAAGTCGCGCATCCGCTTGCTCATGCTGCATTTTGGCAAACGCCGCATACCTACATACCGGAGAGTGGAGAATCCTTTGACGCGGTCCGCGAGCGCATCCTATCGTTTTTGGAACGACTGGCAGACCATGAAGAAGACGAAAACATCTTAATCGTCACCCACGGCATCTTCCTTAACATCTTGCTGACATATCTTCAACGTAAGCCGTTCGCGACATTATGGGATCCGCCGTTCATTCATGGAACGAGTTTGACGATCGTCGAATACAGGGATGGGGAAGCCGTGATTCGATTAGAAGCTGACATGTCGCATGTCATAGCGGACTAAAAAAACGGCGGACTTTTTCTCGGTCCGCCGTTCTCCTTATCGTGATTTCATCAAATAGATCAAAATTGCGCCTTCTTGTTTTCTGACCTTTAGGTGAGGAGAGGATAACGTGTCGATCGAGCGACCGATGATCGATTCTCCTGTCGTATAGCGTTTGAGGAGTAAGGGATAGAACGAAGCATTCGTCTGTTTCTGATCATTGAATTGACCGCTGTCAGTCTGGACGTTTTGAGGTAAGGTATAGACCGTTTTCGTCTCAGGAATACCATTCTTCGTATCAAGCGAATAGGTGAAGGCATGCGAATCGTTGAGCAGGTTCAAATCATACGTCAATTGGAACGGTGTGCGATCATATGTACCGGCAGGAATCGATTTGTCGATCAGCACCTTTGGTGGTTCTGTATCGTCAAATTGGACCGCTTTGAGCTCGAGCGGGCGATCGAGTGCACCAGTTAAGAAAAATGTCCGCTGTTGCTGCGACTCGTCCTTTGCGGTAGAGGGTGTGATCGAAAAGGAAGACTTCTTGATCTTGACGGTCTCTTTTGGAAGGACGGTTGCTTCCGTTGTGCAACCAGCAAGCAAGAAGGGAAGGGTGAATAAGAGCGCGTATTTCATGACGTGTTCCTCTTTTCCATAGTCATAGTGAATCGGGATGAAATTGAAATATTCAAAAAATTAGAAATGATACCTAGATTATACCAACAATGTTCTTGCTAAATAAAGGAGGAAATCATGAAAGGCAAATGGTTATTAGCAACCGTCCTGCTCGTCGGTTGTACATCGACAGGGGAAGAGGCCGAATCGACGGCAAAATCGTTATACGTCGCACCGAACGGCAGTGATAAAAATACCGGCACGTTGAAGCATCCGTTTAAAACGATCCGACAGGCGACACTAAAAGCGACTGCGGGTACGACAGTCTACTTGCGAAAAGGAACGTATCACGAGAAGCTGAACGTTAGGCAAAGTGGAACGAAACAACATCCAATCGTCTTTCGGAATTATAAACAAGAACGAGTCGTCTTAAATGGGGAAAACATTAAAGATCGAGACGCAACCTTACCGATCATCCAGATTAAGGATCAAAAATATGTGACAATCCAAGGACTGACGATCGAAGCCGTTCAGTCGAAACGGTCGGACGCGACACCGATCGGCATTTTGGTCACGGGATCAGGATCACACATCACGTTGAAGGATAATACGGTTCGCCACATCAAGACGCTCGCGAAAGACGGAAATGCACACGGCATCGCCGTCTACGGAACGAGAGCGATTCGTCACCTGACGATCACCGGCAACCGAGTCGAGCAGAATCGTCTCGGTTTCAGTGAAGCCCTCGTCTTAAACGGGAACGTCAAACATTTCCGGGTGACGAAGAACGTCGTACGGGATAACGACAACATCGGTATTGATTTGATCGGACACGAAGGGATTGCTCAGTCGAAAAAAGACGACTACGTCCGTGAGGGCGTCGTGTCGGAAAATCGTGTCTACCGGACGTCGAGCTACGGCAATCCTGCTTACGGGAAGGAATACAGCGCAGCCGGTATCTATGTCGATGGTGGGAAGAATTTGACGATTGAGAAAAATCTCGTCGAAGCGAGTGATATCGGGATTGAAGTGACGAGTGAACATGCCGGACGGTACGCAGAAGATGTCATCCTCCGCCAGAATGATGTACGGCAAAATGTCTACACCGGAATTGCGATTGGTGGGTATGACACGAAGCGAGGCGGTACAAAACGTGTTCGGATCGAGCAAAATCAGCTGATCGGGAATGATACGAAAGGGCTCGAGGGTGGTCAATTGCTCGTCCAGCATGATGTCCATGACAACAAGATCATCAAAAACACATTCGATGGTACGTTAAGTGTCGCCCATTACTTCAAGACGAGTTCGGGAAATCAGTTTGAGAAAAATACGTTCAAGCATACAAAACGTTTCATGTGGCGCGACGCCTCCTATAAAACGGAAAAAAGCTTTCTGAAAGCGGTCCGAAAGGTGGAAGGAAGATGAAGTTATCGGAGCGACTCCTCGCTTACTGGATCCGGGTTCCGAAACGCTGGCGGCTTGCAGCATTGACCGCCTGTATGTTAACGATTTGGACGGTTGAAGGCGTTCGGTTTTTAACAAGTCCCGCGTTACGACTGCCGACCGTTACCGATGCAATCATCTGTCTCATTCCGGCGATTCTATTGTTCATGGTATGGAAAACAAAGCGTTCAAATTAACACCTGAATTAATCGAAAATAACAAGGAATTCATTTAATCGTCCTCGAAATAGGGAGGGAACTTCAATTAGTAAGGAGGAAAAAAGATGACGAAACTAACGATTCAAGCTGTGATTGACCGTCCAGTCGAGACGGTGTGGGAGATCTGGAACGCACCGGAAGACATCAAACGCTGGAACGCAGCGTCTGACGATTGGCATACGACGGCGTCAACGAATGATTTGACGGTCGGTGGTCAATTCACGAATCGAATGGAAGCAAAAGACGGTAGCATGGGATTTGATTTCACAGGTACATATGAAGCAATCGTTCCTTATGAACGCATTGCGTATGTCCTCGAGGATGGTCGTCAGGTGACGATCGACTTCACTCGAAACGGGGAACAGACCGAAGTCGTCGAATCGTTTGATGCCGAAACAATCAACCCGCCTGAGATGCAACAAGCGGGCTGGCAGGCGATCCTTGATCGGTTCAAGGCGTATGCTGAGTCGAAGTAAATCGTTCGCTTCGTAACTTCCGACCACGGCGATCCGTCAGGGCAGGAATACCGCCGCTCTCATAGCGCCGGACCCAGTTATACAATTGTTGATACGACACATCATGCCGTCCGGCGATGCGTTGGTAGTCCTTTGCGGCCGCCAAACAATCGAGGACGGCATTCATGCGTTGTTCAAGAGTGTTGGTGGACATGAACGTTTTCCTCCTCATTGAATCGCCCTGGATTCGTCCACGGCATTAAACTAGTGCACATACAATCGGTGGAAGCCATTGGATCAAAGAAAAATTGATGCGTCTCCTGTTGATTCGTTTTGACGATCAGTCGTTTTTCTAGCGTTGGTAAATGCACGAGAAACGAAATCTGATATTCCAAAGGCTGCGAGAGAATGGTGGTAGATCGTTTTTGTAAGTGGATCGTTGCTGAATTCGCAGTGATGTATAAGACGTGTCGATTCCATTCCTCTTCGTTGAAAAGTGAATCCATCATCGTGATAAATGCTTGACCGGAAATGAAGTTCATCGGACGACCTCCTTTCTTATAATGTGTATATCCTGTACATGTTTTTCGAAAACCTACATTTCAAATATTACAAAAAAACCACCTCCAAAAGAGAGGTGGTTAACGTTACCCTGCTAGTTCAAGCATTTGGACGAACGCGACGTCCGGATCCGTCGTCTCGAATCGGTTCAACCAATCCTTAAAGTCGCCTTCGTACAAAATACGACCTTGATGAAGGAAGATGACATGGGCATCGGTATGCAATAGATCGTGTAATTGATGCGTCGAGAAGAGGCACGTTTGACCGTTTGCTGTCATCTGCTCGAAGCGTCGCATGATATGAAGCCGTGTAGCCGGGTCGACCCCGCTCGTCGGCTCGTCAAAGATGTAGAGCGAACGTGGTACTGTCGTCAATAGGGTGACGAACAACCATTTCTTTTCGCCAGCGGACATCTTACCGATTTTCATCTCCCACAGATGAGCGAATAAATCGAGCTCTCGTGGCTGTTTCAGATGACGCGTATAGGTTTCTTGTTTGCGATATGCTTTCAAACGAGCGAGCCGACCGACGAAGACGGCGACATCCTTGCCCTTTAATTCATCCGAGTAATAGATGAATTGCGTCAAATAGAGAATGTCCGAGATATCGGGTAAGTCCAGTTCTCCGGACGTGATCGGTAAGGCACCGGTCATGCAATCAAACAGTGTCGTTTTCCCGGCACCGTTCATCCCGATCAAGACGTTCAGTTTCCCGGGAACAAGCGAAAAGGAGACATCGTGTAACAGATCAGGTGATTTCGGATAGTTGAAGCGTACGTGTTGAACGTGCATCTGAATCCTCCTATCGGGTCAGTAATGACATGAGATTAAAACGTTTGACAGAGAATAGACCAAGTAACAGATAAACGACGAGTACGACGGTCAAAATAAGGAACGATGCTCCCGTAACGTGCTCAGAGACAGCGAGACCAAGTGTTTTCATGACATAAAAAGGATTCAAGTAACTGTACCAGCGATCCGGTTGGCTATTCGCGAACAAGAACAGAGGATACATGACGATGTTGATTAATGTCGACATACTCGAAATCTTTGCCGGCAGCATCGTCAAAGCGATGCTCGCGAAGGCAAGCGGGATGCTGAGCACCAAGACGAGATAAGCGAGTAACAACGTCAAAGGTGAGAAGAGGCCGAATACGAGCATCAGGACTGTCGTAAAGACCGTCAAACTAACGGCTGCAAACACGAGCTGAACGAGAACGAGTGCGAGAATACAACCGATCTTGCTACCGGAAATCATGATATACGTCTTCATCAAACCATGCTCCCGCATCCGGGCAAGTTGAAGTCCGATACCGTTGACGTAAATCGAGAGCAAGATATAGCCCCAAAAGAGCGCGAGGAACGAGAGGAAACTGTTCTCGGTGAAGTCGAGTCGTGATTCGAAGACGAACGCGAGAATCAATGGGAAGATCAACGACCAAAAGACCGGAATCTTATCCGTCAGCATGATTTTTAAGTAAAGTATGAAGTAGCTAGGAATCGAATACATATGTGCCTCCCGTTCATAAAAATATGATGCTGTCTATTTTTATACGAATAAAATTGGATAAAAGTTCCTTAATAAAAGTGATTTGTTAATAAAAGTAAGCATATCAAAAACGCTTAAATATTGTAAACTGAAGCAAAGAACAGGAGGTGTCATGATGAAGTATCTATTAACTTCAGGTGGGATACAAAATGCATCGATTCATCAAGCGTTACTGGAGATGCTCGGAAAACCGATTGAAGAATGTCATGCAATTGCAATCACGACAGCGTCTTACGCACTAAAAAGGGGGATGGACCTCGCTGTCAACTTCATTCAAGGAAAAGATGAGGCACCAATGGTCGATGTAGGATGGAAGTCAGTCGGTCTGTTGGAATTATCAGCGGTTTCAGTGGTTGATCCAGAAATTTGGCAACCAGCGGTCGAACAAGCGGATGTCATCCTCGTCAATGGTGGGGATCCGCTATTTCTACATCACTGGTTCGTCGAATCGGGCTTTGATCGACTATTACCGCAACTGACCGGTGTTTATGTCGGGATGAGTGCCGGTAGCATGGTGCTCACTCCCCGTATCGGAACGGAGTTCGTCGAATGGCAAAAGACCCCGGAGCAATCGGACGCAACACTCGGTCTCGTTGATTTTTCGATCTTCCCGCATCTCGATCACCCGCAGTTACCAGATAATCATATGCAAGCAGCAAAAGAGTGGGCAAAGAGGCTGACGAATCCAGCGTACGCGATCGACGACGCGACAGCGATCCGTGTCATCGGTTCAAACGTCGAAGTGATATCTGAAGGAAATTGGGTCAAATTGCAATGACAACGATTTATTTCGTCTGACATTGTGAATCGGTCAAAACGGGGAGTGATCGTGAACGAGGTTTAACCGATGCAGGTCAACAGCAAGCGCAGAAACTAGTGGTGTTCTTTAGAACGATAACGATTGACGCCATTTATTCGAGTCCAATGCGACGGGCGATGGATTCCGTTCGCCCGCTTGCTGAGCAACGAGGTTTGCGAATCTACGAGGCAGCGTTTCAGGAACGGCGTTTTCAGGAAACAGACGAACGTTTATCGCCTGAACGGTTAGAAGAACTGTTGAAGCGATCATTTCAAAATGATGATTACGCGCAAAGTGGTGGAGAGTCGAATCAAATAGCACGTAATCGTGCTCTAACAGTCATCGATCAGCTACGTAAAACCCACCCGCACCACCGAGTGGTCGTCGCGACGCATGGTCTCGTGTTGGCGTTAGTGCTCGAACACTACACTGAACGACCGGCAAATGAGTGGCTGGGCGCGATGGGGAGTCCAGCAATCCATCAGCTGACATTCGATACAGGCGGGAAAACGTCTCATGAACAACTATTGTAAAATGATTAAATCTGCCCACTGAAGATGAAACCGAGAAAGAGCAGTAGTAACACACCAAGCGGAATGGCACAGGCGAGACTGACATATTTAAGAATCCCGGGCTCCCGTCGTCTGAAGGCGACGATCCCGAGACCGATTCCGAACAGATAAATGGCAAGTCCGATCGGAATCGTAATCATCGAGTTTGGACCGAATGGCCAGTTAATCGGTGGGAAAATCATATAAGCAATGAACAAGCCGAGTAGACTGAAGAAGATAGAGGCTTTAGCATATGTCATGTGAGAACTCCTTTTAGTTAAGTCTGTAAACAAGGAATTCGAATCACAGACACAAAATCCTGCTCTCACCAGTAAATTTCCAGTTTTTCTTTTGAATGAACGAGAACTATATCTAAAAGATAGTATTTTTTAGATATAGGAGGGACCGATGCCAAAAGAAAACATGACCCGTTATGCGATTCTCGGACTTCTTGCAAGCGGATGTACGTCTGGTTATGAGATGAAGCATACGATTGATACGAGCTTGAACCACTTTTGGAAAATCAGCTTCGAACAAGTATACCCGACGCTGAAACGGTTAGAAGCGGAAGGATTAATCGTGGAAGAGGTCACGGATGGGGAACGAAAACAATTCGCCCTGACGGAAAACGGACATGTGGAGCTCGAGCGTTGGGTCGCTGAACCATCCGTCGAGCTGCCGGTGCAACGAAACGACTTATTGTTGAAGCTTTATTTTGCCCGCCATGTTTCAAAAGACGTCACGATGTAGAAGATTCAGGAGCATGCACGCTTGCTCGAAGAGCGGCTCGAGACGTATCAAGCAATTGATGCGATGATTCGTTCTTATCCTGACTCAAACGACGCCGTTTATTGGTTGCTGACGCTTGATTATGGCATTCGGAAGACACGTGCGTTACTCGACTGGTGTGACGCTTCCCTTGAGGCCATTGAAGGAGGAAATTGACATGAAACGGATCATTGCGACTCCGAACAAAGACGTCGTCGTGTTCATCATCGGGTTACGGATCAATCGCCTACGTTCTGTCCGACAATGGTTACCGACGGTCCAAGCGATGGGACCGATGCTGCAAGAGTGTTATGCGAACGATGTCGGACTGATTTCGCATGAATCGCTTGTCGGTTGGCGTTCCTTGACGTTGATCCAGTATTGGCGTTCAACGGAAGAGTTGATGGCATATGCCCATGGTTCGCGCCATTTGACGGCGTGGAAACGATTCAATCAGAAGGTACGGGCATCAGAAGCGGTCGGGATCTTTCACGAGACGTTCGAAGTCAGCAATTATGAGTCGATGTATGTCAATCTTCCGACCCGGGGGCTTGCAAAAGCACTTGGCGAGTCGGCGATCAGATCGCATCAAGAACAAGCGAAAGGGCGCTTAGCCGAGCGGCAATCACAAGAGACGATCTGAATAGACAAAAGACGGGTGCCGAGGCATCCGTCTTTTTATGTAGTGACTGGCGTGGCGGGTTCGAGCAGCTCCCCACAGTTTTGGCAAATATGATCGAGTGTTTTTGTACACGGTTCGCAAAACGTACAAGCATGTGAACATTGATAGACCGTCGTTTCAATTGTTTCTTGGCACCGGACACAGGTTGGTTCCATGCGTATCACCTCCTATTAGTAGTATAAGAAATACTACTCGATGAACACAGCAGCAAAACAAAGTAAAAGGCTATATTTTCCTTTGATTCCATGTTAATTTGAAGAAAGTGGTTTTGAATCAGAAGGAGGATGGAATATGGACCAGATTGATCAACAAATCGTTCGGATATTGCAGAACGATGCCCGAATCCCATGGTCGGAACTCGGACGTCAGATCGGATTATCAGCTCCAGCCGTCATCGAACGGGTCCGAAAAATGGAGGACGCGGGAATCATCGAAGGATTTCGCGCTGTCATTAATCCAGAAGCACTCGCACAAGGGTTACTCGCGATCGTCATGTTTGAAGAGACGCGGTGTGCGGGTTTGATTGAATTTTGCAAAGGGCATCCGGAAGTCGTCGAGTGTCACCGACTGACCGGTAGCTATAACTTCATGGTCAAGTTGCAAACGGAGTCTGTTGCAACACTAGAACGTTTTCTCGATGACGCATCTGTCTTTGGTAAACCATCGACTTGGATTCGATTGTCGACACCGGTTCCGTTCACGGGATATACGGTATGACGGAGGAGACCCGTCTAAGCATCGAGCAAATGACGGGAACAATCGAGGACGTCGAAAAACTCGATGAGCAAGGGGGACATCGACGGTCTACCAGGTTAAAACGAAAACAGGAAAATACCTACTCAAGACTGCTACAAGAGCAAGATACCAAGAATGGCTCGCAGAAGAAGCAATCGTCTTAGAAGAATGGATGCAACGAGAATCAGGGTTCCTACCTGAGTACGTCGGCTTTTTCAAAGACAGAACAGCACCGCACAGTCATCTCTTGATGGGGTGGCGAGACGGGATGACGCTGACGACAGCGTTAAGACAGGCTACAAGCGAACAACGGATTCAGTTGTGGCAAGCGTTTGGAAACTATCTCTTCCATTTTCATCAGCGAGCGACAGTAGGAATGTCGGATGTTTGGTTAACGGAACGGTTCATGACGGCAGAACGTTATGTCGCGTCTGGTTGGGCGTCCGGAACGATGGATTTACTCGATCGTCTAAAAGAGACTCGTCCACAACCGATCGATGTATGCTGGATTCATGGTGACTGTACGACGGACAACCTGTTGGTCGCGACGAACGGAACGATGTCGTTCATCGATGTCGGAGCGATGAGACCAGGCGATCGACGGTATGATATCGCACTCGCCATCAGTCCGATCATCAATGATAGAAAAGCCCTTAATGCCTTTTATGAAGGCTATCGCTTTGAGCAACTGCCCAGATCAGAATTTGATTATTATGAACATGGACTGTACACCTTTTTCTAAAAAGACACTGCAAAGGAGAAATAAGATGAACCTCATGCTAATCGGTGGCGGACAACTGATTGCGCCGTCTCATCAAGTCATCAATCGTCATGTCTTTCAACTGACGTCACACGTACCGCATATCGTCTTCCTGCCGACGGCAAGTCGGGACGAGCGATTGTACCAACAACAATTTCGAGATACATATGAAGCGCTTGGAGCGACTGTCTCGATCGTCACATTGTTTGACGATAACCAAACGATTGATACACAACGACAACTATTACAGCATGCCGACATCATCTATGTCGGCGGAGGTAATTATCCGTTACTCGCTAAGACTCTTGAAGACACTGGAATGGATGTACTCCTCAAGCAAGCCATCGATCGCGGCGCCTGGTTTGTAGGTGTCAGTGCAGGCGCAATCTATCCGATGGAATCCGGGATTCGCACGACAGAAAGTGGTAACGATTACTGTCTTGATACAGGACAAAGCTGGCTGAGCGGTTGTCTCTGTCCTCATTTGAATCAGGAAAAACGAGCAGCTCGTTTTCAGGAATACCTGCCTCAAATGAATTATGCGATCGGATTACCTGACAATACGGCGTATATTCAATCTGAGACCGATCACTATCGATTAGGCGAAGGGTACGTGCTTTGTTTTAAATGATGATGAACGCTTCGAAAATCCGTTGTGTTTATCATCATGATATAAAGTAAATCAAAACAGTTGACGAAAAAAAATTGAGATGGTATATTTATCTCGAATTAAAGATATATGAATTAAAGATACAAAAGAGGTGAACGAAATGACACGACCGAACCCGAACTTGAAAGCATTAACGGTCATGGTGCGCGCAGTCGACGCGTTACATGAAGTCATCAAGAAGGACGTTGCGCAGTGGGGACTGAACCCGACGGATTTTTCGGTTCTTGAGTTGCTGTTTCACAGGGGCAGGCAACCGATTCAATTGATTGGGAAAAAAGTCTTGATTACGAGCAGTAGCATCACCTATGTCATTGATAAGCTCGAAAAAAAGAATTATGTCTTCCGTAAAGCATGTCCAGAAGATCGGCGCGTGACATTTGCGGAACTGACCTCTGAAGGGCAACAACTGATGGAAACGATTTTTCCGGAGCACGAGCAAGCGATTAATCAAGTATTTCAAGGGATAGACCCGTCTGATCTTGAAGCTTTCATCGAGACAGCCAAAACAATCGGTTATCAAGCAAAAGGTAAATAAATTTTTTTGGACTGATATCTCGAATTCGAGATAATAACGATTAGAGGAGCGATTATTCATGAATGAACTAAAAGGAATCCACCACGTGACGGCGATTACGAGCAGTGCCGAGAAAAACTATGACTTCTTTACCAATGTCTTAGGGATGCGATTGGTCAAAAAGACCGTCAATCAGGATGACATTCAGACGTATCACTTATTCTTCGCCGATGATAAAGGATCTGCCGGAACGGATATGACGTTTTTTGATTTCCCTGGTATCCAAAAAGGATCACACGGGACGAATGAAATCTTCAAGACGGCGTTCCGTGTCCCGACGGATGCCGCACTCGAGTACTGGATTAAACGGTTTGACAAATACGACGTCAAGCACCGTGGTATCAAAGAACAATTCGGCAAGCAGACGCTCTCGTTCGTCGATTTCGATGAGCAACAATACATGTTGATCTCTGACGAGCATAATCAAGGTGTCGCTTCCGGCACACCGTGGCAAAACGGTCCGGTGCCACTCGAGTTCGCAATCACGGGACTCGGTCCAATTCACATCCGGATCGCGGAATTCGACAATTTAAAAGCGGTACTCGAACAAGCGATGTTGATGCGCGAAGTCGATCAAGCTGGTTCCCTACACTTGTTCGAGATGGGTGAAGGCGGAAATGGTGCCCAAGTCATCGTCGAGCATAACGTCGTTCTACCAAGCGGACGTCAAGGATTCGGAACAGTGCACCACGTCGCCTTCCGCGTCGAAGATACGGCTGCCTTACAGGAATGGATCGAGCGGATGCAACAGCTACGCTTCAACACGTCCGGTTACGTCGATCGCTTCTTCTTCGAATCGCTCTACGCTCGTGTCGCGCGCGGCGTCTTGTTCGAATGGGCAACAGATGGTCCTGGTTTCATGGGTGATGAGCCATACGAAACGGTCGGCGAGAAATTGTCATTACCACCATTCCTCGAGCCACAACGAGCACAGATCGAACAAATGGTCCGTCCAATCGATACGGTCCGGAGTACGCGCAACATCGAAAAAGAATATCTTTAATAGGAAAGTGAACTGACAGCATCTAAATAAGAGGAGGAAATAAAAATGGAGAAATTAAACATTGGGATCATCTTAGGATCTACACGTGAAGGACGTCTCAGCCCACAAGTCGGGAACTGGGTCAAACAACTCGCGGATCAACGGGGGGATGCAAACTACACGATTCTTGATATCGCCGACTACAAATTACCGCTTCTAGGTGAAAAAGACGCGGATGCATCAGGTGCTGCTGCTTGGTCGAAGGATGTCGCAGCACAAGACGGATTCGTCTTCATCGTTCAGGAATACAACCACTCAATCGCAGCGTCACTCAAGAACGCGCTCGATTATCTACGGGTCGAATGGAACAATAAAGCAGCAGGGATCGTCTCTTACGGTTCTGTCGGTGGAGCTCGGGCGGCAGAACACTTGCGTGGCATCCTCGGTGAGTTATTGATTGCCGATGTCCGGGTGCATCCAGCGTTATCCTTGTTCACTGATTTCGAGAATGGATCGGTTTTAAAAGCGGCAGCCGTTCAAGAAACATCGGTCAACCAGATGCTCGATCAAGTCATTCCGTGGGCAACGGCATTAAAAACGATTCGCTAATTCGTGATTGATCAGAAAACCCCCTCATTTCGCTGAAATGAGGGGGTTTTCTATCGTTGTCATGTACAACACGACGTGACGCGGCGCAGATCCTTTTCTTGAATGTAAAGCGTGTGTTGGCGGACTTTATAAGGAATGTCAGCCGCTTGAAGACGTTCGAGATAGTGACCCGTCGGAGCGACCGTCCATTTCACATATGTTGTTGCGGCATTCGGTGAAGCAAGACAGATGAGTAGCAAAAGCGGAAGAATCCATTTTCGAATCTTCAATCGTATACCTCCTTCATTATTTCAAATACTGTATTAATGATTTTATTGTTTAAATCAAAAACTAAAAATCACGACTCACGTCAACAAAAAATAACTGACCATCAAGCCAACCAACAGACCACTAAAAGCAAGTCGATAGACGGGTGAACGATGGGTTCCTTTATTTCGTTTGACTTGATAGACGATGAAATAGGTCACACTGGTCACCATGACGAGGATCGCCAGTGTACTGAGTAAAGTAGACATCAGCATTCCTCCTTATTGTAAGATTTTAGCTAACGCTTTTCCTTTCGCCAACTCATCGACGAGTTTGTCGAGAATCCGGATGTTACGAATGTGCGGATCCGTTAGATTTTCCACACGAATCCCGCAGATGACGCCAGTGACTAAAAATCGGCGTTCGTTCAGGTCGGGTGCGTGCTCGAAAAAGGCTGCGACAGTTTGGGTTTGTATGGCTTGTTCAAGAGTTGATTGCGTGTGTCCGGTCAACCAGAACATAACTTCATCGAGCTCCTCTTGCGTCCGTTGCTTGCGCTCTACTTTTTGAAGGTATACGTTGTACAGCTGCTGCATCGGCATTTGAAATACTTTTTCGTAACTCATCTGAATCGCCTCCTTTCATGGTAACATATGGGAAAAGGTCTTGTGTCAAGGATTTTAAGTCGGTTTGGAGGTGCAGGATGAAATGAGACGTCGAATCATTGGAATGACTTTCATGACGTGCCTAGTACTATTTTTAGGCGTCGTAGGTGTTAAACTATCGTATCAGGCATTGATCGATCCACCGATTGATCAATCGACAGGAAACTGGGTACGTGTTCCGAGTACGATTTTACCGACTAAAAAGGTCATCTATGCGAAAAAAGAGCAAATCATCAAACAACTGGATTCTTCAAAAAGCGGGCACGAAGGATATCGGAAGGAACCTAAAAAGAAAAAACCGATTGAGCTTGGACGAGGTTTCTTGACGGATGCGATCAATCAAATCGTTCGTGTGATTCCTTGGATTGTCGCTTTAGTGATCATCTTCTATCTGTATCGTCGACAACGATTCAACCGCATGCAGTGGTCATTTCCACCAAGGCATCAACCAAAACGAACCGCTCTATCGCTAACGCTAACGCCTGAAGTCCAGTCCTCATCAGAAGACAGTATTCTTGATTCAAAAATTCGTGAAGCAGTGCGCGCGTTCAATCGGTCACTTGCTCCAGCGCAACAGCGACGGACACATGAGACGCTGACGGAGTGGTTAACACGTTTAGAGGTCACGGTTCCGTATGAGATTTATCAGCTCGTTCGGTATGCCGACGTGGCAGAACAGACACTAGATCCTTCTCGACGGACTGTTTTCCTTGAACAGCTTAAGCAAAATCAGACACGGCTCGTGTAATCAGCCGTGTCTTTTTTGGTGTCCGCGATATTTATTGAGAGCGAGCATGTTCAACAGGAACAACACTGCACCATAGAGGAATAATCCAAGCCAGTACGGCCAGATGCTTGACCAACCGTTGCCGTAGACGAGCACCTCCTTGATCGCGCTCGCTCCGTAGAAAATCGGGGTGATATATCCGATGTTACCGAGTCCATACGGGATTAAATCAAGAGGAATCAAGCCCGAGAAGAAAATCTGAGGAATGATCGTAAAGGGAATCAATTGAACGACTTGTAATTCAGACTGAGCAAAGATTGAAATCGTTGCGCCGAACAAGACTGCGACGACGGCAAGTCCAAGCATCGTCAGAAAGACCCAGATGATCGAGCCTTCAGATGGTAAGTCAAGAACGGTCGTCGCGTACAGGACGACAAGAATTGCCTGGATGGAAGCGAAGACGCTATAGCCGAGCGTATAGCCGAAGATGACGTCGGTTTGGCGAATTGGTGTCATCATCAATCGCTCGAGCGTGCCGCCACTGCGTTCCTTGACGAGTGCCATTGCCGATAAGATAAAGACGAAAAAGAAGGAGAACAAGGATAAAAAGACGAAACCAAGCGCATCAAAGGTCGATTGATCGACATTTCCGTACAGATAGTTCGTCTCGAGTTGCATCGTCGGCTGCAGGGTCGCCAGTCCAGCTTGAATCTCACGTAACGCTTTTGAACTTTTCGTTGAAGGTTCGCGGAGGTTCAAAGCTAGTTGGTCGTTTTTCATGTCTAAGACGACGTCAACCGTTTCATGATCTTTGAGATAGGCGTCCGCATCACTGCCGTTATACGTTTTAAGCGACAGATCCTGTTTTTCGATCGCTTGTGATACTGGAGTCGGTACATCTTGACTGATGGCGACGACAGGTGTGTAGTCATCGTTTCCAAGTAGGAAATAGATTAAGGTGAAGATTAACAATGGAGCAAGCAAAATCAGTCCGACGCTTCGTTTATCGTTCAACGTTTGACGGATGACCCGTCGTGCGAGATGCCACATTATGTCACGTCCTTTCCAGCGAGCAGGAATAGTTCCTCGACCTGACCGTTTTCAGTCTGTGCGAGCAAACGGTCGAGCGGATCGTAGGCGATGATTCGACCGTTATAGATCAATGCTGCCCGGTCACATTCATTGATTTCGTCCATGACATGGGTCGAGACGACAATCGTCGTGCCTTGCGCACGAATCGCTTGGAATTGATTCCAAATCTGGCGGCGTAACACGGGATCAATCCCGACGGTCGGTTCATCCAGGAATAGGACGCTCGGACGATGCAAGATTGAGATGGCGAGGGACAATCGTTTCTTCATCCCGCCGGAATAATGGCGAACGAGCTTTTTTTGATCATTCGTCAAATCGACGAGTGTCAAGACCTCCTCGATGCGTTTTGCTAAATCCTGACGGGACATGTTGTATAAGGAACCGAAAAATTGCAGGTTCGCAAGCCCCGATAAATCCTCATACAAAGCATCGTTTTGTGGCATGAAACCAATCTGCGATAACATCTTGAAGCTTGGCATCGAAGTGTCACCAATCTGAATCGAACCTGCGTCTGCCTGGATCGCGCCGATCATCAAGCGAATCAACGTCGTCTTACCGGAACCTGACGGACCAAGCAAACCACAAATCTCACCAGACGGAATCAAAAGATCAATTTTTTGGAGGACGTCCTGTTGATGAAACGATTTCGATACACCGTGTAGTTGTAAATCCATCGTATTCTCCCTCCTTTTTATAAAATAATTATTGAACAACGTGTTGATTAATTTCATTATAAAAGGGAGAGAAACTGGGAGCAATGACCAATTGAAGTCCATCTGTTGCTTAAGCGACACATCCCAACAAACTGTTGAAGAAAGAGGCGATTTCGATGAAAAAACAGGATTTACGCATCATTCGGACTGACCGCAGAATACGCGAAACGTTCCTTCAGTTGATCGACGAAGTCGGCTTTGACACCGTGACGATCAAGTTGTTGACGGAACGGGCGGAAGTCAATCGCGGGACGTTCTACCATCATTACGCGGATAAATACGAACTGCTCGAGCGGATGACGAATGAGGTTTTTGAAAAGATCGAAGCGACGTTCGAACGCGAGATTCCATTCGTCCTGATCAACAAAACGGAGGACTCACCATACCGACGAATCATCCCGTTTCTAACGTTTCTTTATGAACACCGGACGCTGATGCGGATCTTACTCAGTCCGACGAGTGACGGGATGTTTCGGAAGCGGGTCCGTGATTACATGCAACAGATTCTGTTCTCGGGACTACCGGAACAAGGAGAACGGCTCGTTCCAGAAAATTATCTCATTGCCTATCTCTCAGCCGCCCATCTTGGTGTCATCGAATCCTGGTTGAGCCACCCAAACGAGACATCACCGGATGAAATTGCGCGAATCATCTTTACGATTTCGATGGAAGGACCGTTTCGAGCAGCGGGGTTCCGGCGATGAGTCTTGAGCAAGTCTTAGAAAAAGTCGTCGCGTGTTTGCAGCAAGAACGGATTCATTTTGGTATCGGTGGTTCATTATTGTTGGCGCAGCATGGACTACCAGTTGTACCGCGCGACATCGATCTCGTCGTCGCGTTAGAGGACGCCGAACGAGCAGTCCAACTGTTAGCGGACATGGGGACTGTCGTCGAACAAGACAAGACGTCACTTTACGCGACGGAAGTGTTCCAGGAATTTATCATTGAAGGAATCGATATCGATTTGATGAGCGGACTGCAGATTCGTCATTGCGAGGGCGTGTTCATCTATCCGTTTGATGAACAATCAATCGATTCAGCTGGACGTCCGTTCATGTCACTCGTTGATTGGTATGTCATTTATCAACTGATTCCAGGACGAGAACAAAAGGTCACGATGATTGAAGACGTATTTACAAAACAGGAAGTGGACCGTAAGCGTCTCGAACAGCTGAGAAGCCTCGTTCTTCCGCAAATAGTAAAGAAGCGAATCAATCAGTGGCTGAAATGACATACAGGTCTTCGAGTAAGACGACCTCATTTGTTGCCGGTAAGTAAGCGTGGTTCGAGTCAAGCAAACCACAGAGAACATAGTGGTCAAGTGCCCGGTCGAAAACATAATACGGTTTCAATGTCAGGTAAGGCATGAGTGCGTGACGTATGACTTCTTCCGGAACGCTATCAGGCAATCCTTGTGTCGAGTCATGATAGAGGTCAATAAATGCTTCATTATCAACGATTAGGCTGACTTCAAAAGTATCTTCGATCAAAAGAATCGTTAAACGACGTTTGTAAGCGAGATTTATGTCGTGACGAGTCCGGCGTACTACTACGTTAATGAATGGAAAATTCCGATGGATTTCTTGAATCGTCCACGCTCCGGACTCCTCCGGATATTCGGCAGCGATGAGATCTACAGCAATCGACTGACATGTTTCCAGCATCTCGTCAGTCAACGGTCGGTAATCCGGATGTGGCGTTTGAGCTTCGGCATCCAGTGCCGTGACAGCGTCTCGCCGCTTAATCAATTTGCGCGTATAGGAGAAGGTGGACGGTTTGTCCCATGTCACGATCTCGTTCATGGCAACGGACGAAGTTTCGGGATTACTTAGAAGATACGTGCGCAAGCCGTCTTGAGAAACAAAGATTTCTTCAATTGCATGCGCTTGTATTGGTTGTTGCTCATCAGGTGCAAAAAAGAACCGTATTTGTTCTGATATGATTGGTGCGATTTGTATAGGTGACAATGTGAACGGTTCAGTCGAATACTTGTTACTCAGCGCGGGGGTTCCATAGACACTGAAAGAATCGAGCGCTCCTTCACTCGTTAGCTCAAGCGATATGAACAGACCAGGGGAGAGGCGAATTCCGTGATGACAGCTGACATACTGATACAGGGAATCTTGATGCGTAAGGAACATGAATTGCTGGTCGAATGTCATTCCTAATTCTTGCTCAAGCCAATCAATCCGGATGTCTGAATCACGTAAATCATTTGGAACCGAATGAATCGTGACATCACCATGTTTGTTGATTGATGTCGTTCGTCGTGTAGCTGTATCGACTTCGATCTCAATCGTACCGTCTGGATAACTCTCGTCTTCAGACCATGGACCGTGCAGAATTGGGAACCAACATGTCTCAAACGAATACTGAGTTTCTCCATGAATTTTTTCGCGGTGATAGAAGGATTCATGTAGGACATAATCGTTCAGTTGATATTTATTTTGGATATGGGAGATTAAATCTTTCGTTAATGGATGCAATGTGTTCACTCCTTTGTTATATGAATTCACTTTAAAGATCTCGTAATAAAATGACCTTATTTGTTGCGGGTAAGAAAACATGATTCGAGTTGAGCAAGCCACAAAGAACATAGTGACCTTTTGAAGCGTCAAATACATAACGCGGTGTGAGAGACAAGTACGGATGTAGTGCGTTGAAAATGATGTCTTGCTGATGATCTTCGAGCTCCGGTACGGTAACGGAATCAAACACGGTTTGGAGTTCCTGATTGTCGACCAAGTCAATCCAGTGAAGTGTTTTTGCGTCAAGGAGAATCGTGATGCGTCGATGCTGATCAACATAGGATGTCGGATGCGCGTGTGACAACGTGACAGCAAGGTAAGGGTGTTGCCGGTAGATATGACGAATCATCCATTGTCCGGATTCACTAGGGTAAACGTTTTGGACGATTTCTTGAATCGCGTTTCGACAGGCGTTCACCGTCTCTTGCTGGATCGGACGAAAATCAGGATGTTCGGTCTGCATGATCACATCCTCTGCTGTCACACTTGCTGCTGATTGGAAAGGATGGCGTTTGAGAATTGAAGTTGACGGATTTGCCCACGTTAAGATGTCATTTCGATCGAGTGATGACGTGAAATCCAGTTTACTAGGCAAAAGGATAGATCCTTCTTG
Source organism: Exiguobacterium sp. UBA3968 (assembly GCF_002385115.1). Lineage (NCBI taxonomy): Bacteria > Bacillati > Bacillota > Bacilli > Caryophanales > Exiguobacterium > Exiguobacterium sp. UBA3968. Next base: position 921,137 of record NZ_DGCW01000005.1, on the reverse strand, counting down.
CGTCACGATCGTCTCGACGACAGTATGCGCGTATTGATTTCCTGTTTTAGGGTAGGAAAACCATTTTATTTGTTGTTTGGTTAGCGATTCAATTTCCTCAAGTGTTAAGGTTAAAGATTTTGATTCCACTCGGTGATCAAGCGGATGAGGACCGTATATGAACAACTCGTCGAGTTGACCATTTTCCGTTAACGTCAGATGGATGAAGCAACCGGGAGACAGCCGGACTCCGTCGTAACAACTCACATAACTGAAAAAAGTTTCGTCGTCTTTTTCGAGTATGAAATGTGTACCATGGATCATGCTGGTTTCTGACTCGAGCCAAGCGATACGAGTGCTGATATCACGTAAGTCGTTCGGTACGGAATGAACCAGGATCTGACCGTGTAAGGATAACGTTGTCATTCGTTTCGTGACAGGATTTATCGCAATCTGCACCGTTCCTTCAGGAAGCATGGTGCCATCCTCTTCCTCGATGACCGATGTACCACGCGGAATCCAGAACGTTTCGAAAGAGTAACCGGTTTGGTCGTTCATTTTGTTTTGCGTGTAGGACGATTCATAGAGCACATAATCAGTTAAATGATATTTCTCGAGCATATAATCAGTCAGCTGTTTCGTTAAAGCATGCAACATATTCACCTCTATTTCGTACGTTCAGTGTAACGTGAATCTCCTTGTGATGAAGCGGAATTGAAAATTATTACATAATTGTAAGGCTTAGAATATAGATTAATGTATTATTATAGTAAAATAAATATAAGGACCATTGAAACGTAGGAGGAAACAAAAGTGTCAGATTTTAGTCTAGCAATGAATCTTTTATTTGGGAGTGTCCATCTCATTCTTATGGCGACGGCGATCCCATCGATCATCTATGCACTCTATCTATTACGAAAAATCGCTAACAAATGATTGCAGGAACTTTTTGGTAAGAACAAGAAGACAGTTTAAGTACCCTCGCATCATCAAAAGGAGGCGGTAGCATGTCATTTTGGACATGGTTTGCAATCTTATTTGTGTTAGCGAACAGTATCTTCCTAGCTTCTCAATCGAAACGTTCCAAGAAATAACAAAAGGCGCGACTTCCGTTTACGGAATTGCGCCTTTTCGTTTATTCAGTTTTGCTTGTCGAGCCAAGCGATTGCCTCTGCCAAGTCGTCGGCGATATAGTCGACGTTTGCTTGCTCTAATCGGTCGGCGTAATCGCGGATTGAGCTCTCTCCGGCACCTGTCCGGACTAAGATTTTGATACATCCGGCACGAGCAGCTGCCATCATATCACTCCATCGGTCCCCAATGACGACACATTGATCGAGTCGGAGATCGTGTTTTACTTGAGCTTGCCATAATAAATCTGGTGATGGTTTGCGACAGGAACAATGATCTTCCGCTGCATGCGGACAAATCAGTATGTCATCAATGCCGAAGTCCTGTAATTCTGTCCGGAACTCCTCTTCACGCGCGAGTCCTTTTGAAATACCAGGCTGATTCGTAAACGCAATCAATAACATACCTTGGTTACGTAAGCGTTCCATTAGTGAAGCGACGTGAGGGAATAACGTAAATGTTCCGGGATAGTGGACGGTGTTATCTCCACCAATCGTTCCGTCTCGGTCAAAAAATATTGCTTGAATAGAATTCATGTGTACAACTCCTTAGTTTACGAAGCATCTTTCAGTTCTTGGTACGGTTGAACACGTGCTGCCAATTGTGCTGGGATGAAGGCGGCGATGACACCGAACAAAATCGGTAAGGCAAGCGACACGCCTATCAATAACGGTTCATTCCATGGAACAAGATCGTACAAGACATAAATTGTCGTGTAGGCGACAATCAGCCCAATCACTCCAGAAATCAGACCAACAAGGAAACCTTCAAGGACAATCAATTGACGGATCGCACCGTTCGTCCAGCCGAGTGCTTTTAGGACGGCGAGTGAGGCGCGGCGATCGGTGACGTTTTGCCACATGATCTCACCCGTCGTCAAAATGGCGATTGTGATGGCAACACCCATCGTCACGTAATGCATCGGACCGACTTGCAGGGCAACGAATTGACCGAGCCATGACGTGTAAAGAACACCTTGTAGATGGAACGTCACGAACAAGAAGAACGTTAGTAGTGCCGTTGGTAGAGCGATCGAGAGGACGGACAAACTATTGCGTTTCCATTTCCCGATCAGTTCCTTTAGTGCGAGTGTCACCGTCGAACGAAGTTTCAGTCCGACACGAGCGGCTTTCGCGTATTCACCGGTCTTGATCGCTTCGTACGGTGAGATGCGGCGAATCGTCCACGCCGACCAGGCGGCGCCGGCGAGGTAGATGACAAGACTGAACAGTGCGATCCAGAGAAGGCTCCAGCCGTTCATCGCTTCATTACGGACATATGAGAAGATGCTTTCGACGATCAAGGCGATTGTTGAAACGAATCCAGCGAGTATCGCCGCCTCGATCAAAACGATTTTATAGAGATCCTTCGTCCGCCAGCCAAGTGCTAGTAAGACAGCGAATTCTTTCCGGCGAGCGAGCATCGAGACATAACTCGTCGCGAGGACATAGACAATCGCGACGGCAAGCATCGCGAAGATGACGCCTGAGAAACCGACACTCGTCTCGCGGAAGATTGTCATCGCAGCACCGATGTGGATCCATGGTTGTTCAATCCAACCGAGCGTCTTGCCGTCATCGACAACCTTCGTGACGACCGGTTGAGGAGAGGAACCCTTGGTGATCGTAGCGATAAGACCAGTCTCTTGTTCGATTTCCGACTTGATACGTTGTAAGGTTTTATCTGACTGTTCACCGACAGAAGAAGCACCCTTTACTTTTAACCGGATCGATGAAATCGATTGGTCGCCCATCACCTTTTGGACACTATCGATTGTCGTGAGAACGTTTGGAGAGTTCGTTAACAGACCAATTGGATTCCCGGTCGTGTTGATCGGTTGAGCAGGATTGACCGGTTCATTTTTTGAGTCAAGTACGATACTCGCAGCCGATGGTCGATAGGTCTCCATCGGTAATTCGTTCAATGGATCTTTGGACACATTGATCTTGTTCGGATCATACAAACCGACGACATTGAACGTCAGATAAGGATTCATTGACTTAAAATCAGATTGATCCGATTTTTTCATTTTTATTTCATAAGAATCTACGGTCCGGAAGCCGCGCTTCGGAAGATAAGTGGATGGTAATATAGCGTTTTTGAATGCAGTAGGTGCTGTATGCACTTCATAAGCATCCTTCCATCGTGTAGGGAACGGACTCTTCACCGTTTGATATGTCAAAGAGCCTGTCTGGGCGACGAGTTGAGCGTTAGTATATGCTTCTGCTTGCGGAAGTACCTTAGTTTTTTGACCGAGTAGAGAATCGAAATAAACGCTCTCGACTTTAGAGGCATCGACTTTAATGTCTTGGATGATCTTGCGTTTTTCTTGATCGAGAGGTTGAGGATCGTTCGATTTAGCTAGTCGTTGATAGAATGTATCACGTGCTTGTTTCGTTTTCAGATCGACGTTAACTTGTTCTAACTTGAATTGACTATATCCCGTATTGAAGGATTTTGGATTGATCAATACCGGAATGTTGAATGCGTTAGAACTCTCCTTGCTGGCTGAGGGAACATCCTCTTGATTGAAGTAACGAAACTTCTTCTGATTCAGGATGCTCTTATCCAAACCGACGAGTTGCGCTTCCGCCTCCGGATCGATTCCGACGATAAGACTATAGGTAAAGGGTTGTACGGATGAAAAATCTTGCGGATCTTGAAGACTGATCAATCGCGTGTTTGGAGGAACGAGCGGTTCTTCAATAGTTGAAAAGTAGGCACTATCCTGTGCAATGAGTTCTTTTGAAAATCCACCAGCACCATAATGTGAATTACTCAGTCGATAAATACCAGGCTTGTCCGGAAAGTGGATTTGATTTGGAATTGAGATGCCGATATTAGCGTATCCCATGACAGCAACCGGGGCTGCGATATCAATCGCATTCATTTGTTTGATTTGTTGGTATTGTTTAAACGAAATTCCACCATTGATCCCATTGAGATAATTCGGTTCGAGTAACTTATTTGATTCCGTTGTCATCTGACTGCCTTTCGGTCGCACTACGATATCATACGCAGACGACCATTTCTTTTGTAACGTCTGTTCGACCGTTCCTTGACTGGAGTCCGTCAAGTTGAACATTAAACTGAGCCCGGCACTGATGATCAGTGCACCGACAAGCGTCAGGATGAATTTCCCGCGCTGCCGGCGCCATTGATTTAAGACAAAACGGAGCATCGTCATTCCTCCTTTTATGGGGTAAAGGCTACGAAAAATGGATGAGATTGTTCATCTAAGATATGTAAGATTCGTTCGCTGAAGTTCGACCACGTCACGCGTCGTAACACTTCTTCGAGCGGGAAAAAACCGACTGCTAAACTTTCACTGCTCGTCTGCGGTTGACCACCAATCGCTTTTGCAAGCCAACAGGTTGCACAGACATTCGCCTCGAGGTTTTGATAGATGCCACAAAACTTCACGATTTCAATCTCAATTCCAGACTCTTCTTTGACTTCGCGAATGATACCGTCAGCTGCACTTTCTCCAGGCTCAACGATGCCACCCGGAAACTCCCAACCGCGATCGGGTCCTTGGATTAAAAGAATCTCGTTTTGGTCATTCAAGACGACCGCTCCTGCTGATAACGAATAAATCGATTTCGGTAACATAGACTTCCTCCTGTGAAGAGAGGGACAACGTCTGTTGCCCCTCCGCCAAATATTAAGATGCATCTTTCAGTTCTTGATACGGTTGAACACGTGCTGCCAGTTGAGCTGGGATGAAGGCCGCGATGACACCGAACAGAATCGGTAAGGCGAGCGATACGCCAATCAACAACGGCTCATTCCAGGGAACAAGATCGTATAGAACGTAAATCGTCGAGTAGGCAACAATCAGTCCAATGATTCCGGAAATCAGACCGACCAGGAAGCCTTCAAGGACAATCAACTGTCGGATCGCACCGTTCGTCCAGCCGAGCGCTTTCAAGACGGCGAGAGATGCACGGCGATCGGTGACGTTTTGCCACATGATTTCACCTGTCGTCAAAATAGCGATTGTGATTGCAACACCCATCGTCACGTAATGCATCGGACCGACTTGCAGGGCGACGAATTGACCGAGCCACGACGTGTAAAGGACACCCTGTAAATGGAATGTCACGAACAGGAAGAAGGTTAAGAGAGCAGTCGGTAAAGCAATCGAGAGGACGGACAGGCTATTGCGCTTCCATTTCCCGATCAGTTCCTTCAGTGCGAGTGTCACGGTCGAACGAAGTTTCAGTCCGACGCGAGCTGCTTTCGCGTATTCACCGGTCTTAATCGCTTCATAAGGTGAGATGCGACGGATCGTCCACGCCGACCAGGTCGCACCAGCCAGGTAAATAACGAGACTGAACAGCGCGATCCAAAGAAGACTCCAGCCGTTCATCGCTTCATTACGAACATATGAGAAGATCCCTTCGACAATTAAGGCAACCGTCGAGACAAATCCAGCGAGGATCGCAGCCTCGATCAAGACGATTTTATAAAGATCCTTCGTCCGCCAGCCGAGTGCGAGTAAAACAGCGAACTCTTTTCTGCGCGCGAGCATGGAGACATAGCTTGTCGCGAGGACATAGACGACGGCGACGGCGAGCATTGCGAAGATGACGCCTGAGAAACCGACGCTCGTCTCGCGGAAGATTGTTATCGCAGCACCGATGTGAATCCATGGTTGTTCGATCCAACCGAGCGTCTTACCTTCATCGACGACTTTTGTGACAACCGGTTGAGGAGATGAACCTTTTGTGATTGTAGCGATGAGACCGGTTTCTCGCTCGATTTGTTGTTTCACATCTTGGAGCAGTTGTTCTGATTCTTCGCTGACGGTCGTTGCACCTTTCACTTTCAGACGAATTGAGGAAATCGATTGTTCGCCATTGATTGCTCGTGCACTATCAATCGTCGTTAGGATGTTTGGAGAACTTGTCAACAATCCGACGGGATTACCAGATGTATCAATTGATTTTGCAGGATTGACAGGTTCGCTCTTCGCATCTAAAACAAGATCAGCAGACGAGGGACGATATGTTTCCATGGGTAACTCATTCAGTGGATCTTTTGAGACCTTGATGTTATTTGGATCGTATAGTCCGACGACATTGAATGCAAGGTATGGGAAGACGGTATCCAACTCACCTGGTTTTGGTTTTTTGATCTTACGTCCGACGGATTCAAGGGAACGGAAACCTTTTTTAGGGAAAAACTGTTTTCCGTATGTCCAATTTTTGATCTCAGTTGGCGAAGCCGATACTTCATAGGCAGTCTTCCAGCGACTTGGATATGGACTATTGGCTGGCTTAAACGAGAGTGGTCCAGATTTATATAGTAGTTGGGCTCCTTCAGCGCTTGTCATATCAACATACGTAGAATTTGTCTTTTCTATAAGTGTTTGAAGGTAGTTTTCTTCCACTTTAGATGCTGGAATTTCGAGATGCTGTATTTTTTTTGCAGGATACGTAGTTAACGCTGAACGAAGAACTGAACGCTTCGGTTGTTTTTTTACTAGACTATCAATCAGCTTCTGTTGATCCTGCTCTGTTTTAAAGGGGGCATCTAATTTTTCGATTGTATATTCATAGCTTCCTCTATTAAAGGAGTTTGGATTTATTAAGACAGGTATGATGTGTTCGTCCGAATAATTACCGGATTGATGTTGATCTGTGCTGTTGAAATATCGAGACTTTTTATTTAAGCGAACACTTTTATCTAATCCGACAAGTCGAGCTTCCTCGACAGGGTCGATTCCAACAATCAATACTGGGTTTCTTGCAATTGCATTTTTAAACGTTTCAATGGGTTCATTGAAAAAAGAAGCATTTTTCGGAACATTTACTTTCGTACCTTGAGAGATATGGATGACGCTATGCGATTGACGTTCTCTCGTAAAACCATTTTCGATAAAATTCGTTTCTGTTAGACGATACATACCGGGTTCGCTTGGAAACTTCAATACATTTTTAAACGAAGTAACAGCGTTTACATATCCCATAACAGCAACCGGAGCTGCAATATCAATCGCATTCATTTGTTTGATTTGTTGGTATTGTTCAAAGGAAATTCCACCATTGATACCATTTAAATAGTTCGGTTCGAGTAAATCATTCGACTCACTTGCAAGCTGACTGCCTTTCGGTCGTACGACGATGTCATACGCAGACGACCATTTCTTTTGTAATGTTTGTTCGACCGTTCCCTGACTGGAGTCGGTCAAGTTGAACATCAGACTGAGACCAGCGCTTATGATGAGCGCACCGACGAGCGTAAGGATGAATTTCCCGCGCTGCCGGCGCCATTGATTGATGACGAAACGAAGCATATGTAGTCTCCTTTGCTTGTTATTGGGAGATTTGCGTCTTTAAATAATGTGCAAGATCTTGTTCGAAATGGTGAATCGCTTGTGCATCGAGTGCTTCTACTTCTGCTTGCGCTGCGTAGCGGGTGACGAAGTAAGGAGAGAGTGGCGTCACCAGATGAATGCGCTCCGTCCAGTCTGTCAACGTCTCATGACTTCGCCGCTTGAGGGCACGTGGTAATCGTTGGTTAAAATCAAATAGCATCAGGCGTAATGATTCAATAGGAGGAGTAGGCATAGACTGAGTTGTTGTAGACGAAGTTTTATTCTTGAAAGAAAGATTTGATTGATCTTCCATAGTCTCCGTAATGTCTAAAGTATGTTTTCCTGTGAGTCGCTTTCGTTTTTTGATTACAAAATAAATGATGAAACTTCCGACGAGAAGCAACAAGAGAAGGATGATCGAAAAACTAGAGCCTGCCTTTTCTTCGGCTGATTCCAAAAAGCCTGGCGACTTGGTAGCATTGGCTTCTCCACGTGCTGTTCCATCCACTTTTTCCGTTTTACCTGTACTTATACCTAAAATTTCACCTTCAGAATTTTCGTCGATTGTGTTATCGAGTGTACAACTATTTTTTTTGAAAATAAGTTTTGATAAGTCATCATGATTACAATCTCGTACGATCGTCGTCTCCTGTTCCGAGAAGTCCGCATTCCGAAACGCTTTATATGCGGATTGCGTCGATACCGATAGCAACAGAAAAACGACAATCGAGCCGATGAAGCTCGTGATTAATTTGGCACGAAACGATTGCAACGCGGAACACCTCCCTATAAACAGTACTTAGACACTTTGCACCGTATGCTTCCGGCGATCTTCGACGATTCGTCCATCCTGCATGAAGAGAATCCGGTCAGCACGTTCGGCGAGTTCTAGGTCGTGTGTGACAAATAAAACGCCACATTTAGCTTCACGATGCAGCTCTAGTAACAACTCGAAGATTGCGTCACCGGTCACGGAATCGAGATTACCGGTCGGCTCGTCCGCGAGAATCCACTGCGGATGGTGAAGCAGGGCACGGGCGATCGCGACCCGTTGTTGTTGTCCACCGGATAATTGAGCAGGTAGAGCATTCCGTTTATCGTTGAGTCCAACCCGTTCGAGAAGCTCGAGAATCCGCTCCTCTTGATTGAAGGATGTCTTTTGCTTTAACAAGGCGACCTTTAAGTTCTCGGACACCGTCAGTGCCGGTAATAAGTGAAACTGCTGGAAGATGAAGCCGATCTCTTGCGAGCGGAATTGCGATAACCGTTTGTTCTTCCAAGACGTGATGTCCTGCCCGTCATAGAGGATTTGACCGGACGTCGGACGATCAAGCGAACCAAGGAGACTCAGGAACGTTGATTTTCCGGACCCGGACGGACCGACGAATGCCGTTACTTCCGATCGAAAAAATTGTCCGTTTAGTTGATGCAAGACATCGGTCCGGACACCGCTTCGCTCGAACGAGTGCGAAACATCTTGAAAGGTAATATTCATGTGACCACTCCTTTTACATAATTTGGTTAAATATAGTGTATTATTTTTAGAAAATTTTGTCTATTGTGTTTTTATTTTCGAAATCCTTACTCATTTATGTTTTTCTTATAACTTCTCTCTAAGATTGGATTAACCCCAATCTAGGGAGATATTTAAAATGAAACGAAGACGTAAGAAATGGCTATGCATTAGTAGAAGAATCATGCTGAAGCTCCTGTGAATTGATACCACCATCTTTATAGGACGATGAGAGGCGTAAGGAACGAAAAGAGTAGTGGAGTCGAAGACATTAAAAATATTCTTCTACTTCTCAGGAACGACAGTGGACGAAGAAATTACTTCGACTTGTCCTTGATTTACTTGGCGTGTCCGTCGATCTTCAAACGAATTATCGCTTCACCTGAAGATGAGGTAACGATTGAAAATCATCCGGATCAAGGAACTAGCATGACAATTATGTTGATGATGCACGAGCTTCAAGCATGATGACATAAAAAAGAAGCACGAACTCACACGAGTCATCGTGAAAAGCGGCGCTCCTTTTTTATGTTTCTAGTCTGATATGAATTGCTCGTAATTGTTTTTTCAAAGCCGTTCTCGCTAAAGGTTCACCCTTTCCTGTACCAGGCTCAAAGGCATAAGGGCTAAAGACTTTAGCACCTTCTTTGAGCCAGTTTGAGCGATACAAGTCATGTGTCTCACTTCTCGATAAAAAGATACCGTCCTCGATTTCGACATCATCCTCTACTCCGAACTGAAAGCCGCAGACGGAACATGTGTATTGCATGAAAGCACCTCATTGTTCAAGAATCTTTTGATACGTGTATCCTTTTAAGATATCTGCTTGATCCGTATAGGTCCAGTCAGCAATGGACTGATCTGGATGCGACTCAAAATAGTGATTGAGGATATCACGCCCTAACATGTAGTTACTCCAACGAGGAATCTCTTTTTGTTCGTTACCTACGACGAAGTCGAGTTGTGATACTTCATTGCTGTTGACCAGATGTATGACATGTTTCTTCGTTGCTTCATCCATTTCGACATTCCATGGAGGGGAGACGCCTTTGACGATTCGGTCGGCAAAGGCATCTGCCTTTCCTTCGACGATGACGGAATTAAGAGTCGTATTTAAACTAAAATCAGGTGTATCCTTGAGGACTAAGTGATGATATTCGTGTGCCGTCGAATATGCCAGGATGTCTTGATCGTAGTTTGTATCCAGGTAGAGAATGAATGCATCTTTATAGGCTGCTCCTGTAACACCTTTCATCGACTGAAGATCGAAAGAGGATTCAGGATTAACCGGAGCGACGATAATGGTACTTTTCTTTTTGGGAAGAATCTTATGAGAAGCGATGTAATTTTTTTTGATGATTTTTGTAATGCCATCTTGTTGTTTCATCAAGTTTTCGATTTTATCGAGTAGCTCTTGTTCGTACACGGTTGATTGCAACATCGGGAAACCTTTCAAGTCGGCTGTCGCAAACTGCTCCTTTTCCCCGATTTTGTCGATATAGCTTAAGACATATTTCGCATAATTCTTTTTATCTACTTCAAGATCATTGTTTTTTAAGGACGATTGTAGATATTGTTTATATGGTTCATAAAGAAAAACAATGTTCAATGTACTTTCGGCATCGATTTTTACAGATTCGGATTTTACTTTTGTACTCTTTGATAACATTTTAGTAGTGGGTTGTGTTGTCTTTTGCTCTTCTGTACAAGCAGATAAAAGCAGAAGGGGAGCAGTTAAAAGTAATATTAGTGTTTTTTTCAAGCTACGTTCATCCTCCTTTTTTTATGATGTAACAACTGCTGTTCAATCAATCCTCTTTCGCCACATGATCAATGACGATCGGATCGCTGTAGGACAAAATGTAAAAATCCTGTTCATGTGTCCTGATGGCAAATAAGTTCAAGTCTCCCCGTTCAGTATAGATTTCGTCCGTTTTCGTAAACTTCGCAGCAAAATCACCGAACATCGATTCTTTTGACTTCACGACTGGATACGGCTTCCGAAGTTTCTCGTCGATGATGCCATGCTCTTGTAACGTTCCTAGGAAGACGGCGTACTTTTCAAAACGCATCAAAAAGTAATCACGCGAAGGATCGTTGATTATAAGCTTGAACGCTTCGTCAGCCCCATAAAAATAGAAATCAATCGCATAATGATCATTTACCTTTAGCGACATCTTATCCAGTTCAAGTTCGTATTCTTCAGTCGTCAGTAAAAAATCAAGATCAATCGTTTTCACGGGAAATCACTCCTCTATGAAGATCACGGACATCTAACGTGAAAGATAAACTGTTATTTTTCTGATGAATCTTTATCGATGAACCATTTCGGACCATGTTCCGCGATGAAACGGTATTCCGCGCGGTAATGTGTGTCGTGACCTTCTTCTTTCATCTTGATGAATGCAGCATCACCGTCCGCAGCTCTTTGATCAATCAACAGATAGAGGGCTTCGACGCGTAACAATAATATGGATAGGAGTTCGGAACGCGGTCCTTCATAGCCATACGCATCAAGGAACCGACTCACTCGCTTGGCGAAACGTGTGTCATCTTGCTCTGGTGAATAAGCAAGAAAGGATCCGTCAGGTGCTTGTCGTCTGCTGCTAAGCGGAACGAACGTATAGAGCGTATAGACGATATCCCAAGCACGTGGACCGGGTGCCGCGAGGTCAAAGTCAATCACGCCACTCAGTTTTTGATCCTGAAAAATCGTATTGTAGACGGCAAAATCGTTGTGGCAGATGACTTCGTGTGGAGTCGGGGTATTGAGCAACGGTGCCCAGTCCGGTGAGACGTCGAAGTCGACTGTCGCGTCATGATACTGGCGCATCAGACGTGCGACATCGTCTAATACGTCGTCATGCCACATGTATGCTTTTAGGGGATAATCGGCCGTTTCACCAGGGAGGAAGGTCAGGATCTCTCGATTTTGTTCGTCGATACCGACGAAACGGGGAACACCGGATAGGCGTTTAGTCTCTAAGTGGCGCAATAACCGTTGGACGTTGTTGCTGTTCTCTTTTTGTGAGCGATAGACATGCTCACCTTTTTGATAGACAGCGGAGACATTTCCGCCAGTCAATCGTTGTTCTTCAGACATGAGTGTTCCTTCTTTCTTTTGTAATCGGTTACATATCGGCTAATCTTTTTTGTATGCGTTGATGAAGAAGCGGGTGCTTTACGCACGATTGTCATGTTCTTCAATCAGTCGACACCGCATCGAAGAGAGCATCAAGCGTCGGATTCGTGACATGATCGAGGAATGTGTCAATGTCTTCCGTCGAACGAAGACGAACGATTTGGTCCGCTTCACCTGTAACTGGAGGCTCGATTCGTTGCCGCTGATAGATGTCGTGGTACGACAAGTCGCCACGAATCTCTCGTCCATCGCGTTTGGAGTGAGTCAGTCGGTTTAAAAAAGTGGCTTCGGGTAAATCGAACCAGACGAGGATCGAGCGGAACGTCGAACGGGAGAATGGATCTAATAATTGTTTCCGACCAATCCGCGTGGTGTTGGCGTTACATAAGATGATCGTCTCGACGGAAGACGTGATTGCCTGTTCGATCAACCATCCCGTCAAGTCATGTTTGATCTGATTCGGTCCTTCTGTTGGAACGAGGTCCGAATAATGTTCGAGCAAAAAACGTGCTTGAAGATCCTGATCGATGACAAGGCTTGCTGGTAGACGTTGAGCAAGCTGTCGTGCGAACGTCGTTTTCCCGGCATGGGTCGGTCCAATCGTCAACAGGACGGTCCTCATGACGTCAGTTGTTCTTCCGGTAAGCGATCGGCGAGAATCTGCGCGAGCCAGTCTTCTTTCGTTCCGAAGCAAGGAGTCGTCCGTCCGATATGATAAAACGTACTGGCCAATGGTCCGGTGAAGTAGGTCGCATCCGGCATACATAAGTAAATCGGGCGATTCGTTGCGAGCGCAATCCCGAGTTCGACGTGACTACTTTTTCCTGCTGGTAACACGAGGACGAAGGCGTCCGCTTGCTTGACAGCTTCGAATTCCGCAAGACCAATTTTTCTTAATGCTTCAGAATCTTCTGCCCGGTCGTTCTTCGTCCAGTCGTATGTTAAATCGTGACCACGCAAGCGGAGTTCATCCCGGAGCCAGCGGACGGTCAAAATGTGGTCAAAGCGAGAAGCGATATAGAGTTTCATTCGTCGTACATCCTCCTTTTTTATCTTTCTGTGTCCCATCCTATCGAATTCATTCACTTAAGAAAAGGGAATTATAAGAAAAATTTGAAAAAAATGAAACTTTTTAAATGTGTTGCGTATCTAATAAGGGAGTGATTGCAAAAAAGGAGGATGCCGATGTGTTTCGAAAGTCAGGTGCAGCATTATCCGATGCTGCTTTTGAAGCAGCTTTATTCGCAGAAGAAGACTATGTGTACCGTATTTCCTTCATTTATCTGAAAGAGGAGACGGCAGCGCTTGAGAACGTCCAAGAGGTCGCGTACCGGGCATGGCGTGGGCGAAAGAGTTTACGGGATGCTTCGTATTTTAAGACATGGTTGACGCGCATCACGATGAATTGCGCTTTCCAGCAACATCGAGCGTCGTTTCAGCCGCTCGCGATCGAACCGAGTCAAACGACGTCGTTTGAAGAGCGTCTCGTCGATCGCTTGTACTTGGATGATTTACTGGATGTCCTTGAGCCGACCGAGCGCTCGATCGTCTACTTCCGGTATGAAGAAGATTTGCCATTGCAAGAGATTGCGCAAACCTTTAATGTGCCACTGAGTACGATCAAAAGTACGTTGTACCGCGCACTCGAGAAAGTACGACGACAGAAGGGGATGAGTCTATGAAGCACGAGCCAAAATTCTTGATCGACGTACCGTCATCCGTCAGGCAACGAACAATTCAGGGTATCCGCAAAGCGAAACGGCGCCGGCGCTCGGTACAAGCTGTTTGCCTCGCAGCAGGTCTGACGATCATCGGCTTTAGTTCCTTGCATGAGACCGTTCCCGAGCAATCGTCGCAATCGATGGTGGTCGGCATGTATTATGATGAACAGTTATACACGGTAGCCAAAAAAATTACGGATACAGACTGGCAACAGCTGAAAGGGAAGCGACTCGGCGTCACGGATGATGTCTTGACCGATACGCAACTGGAACAGGACACATCTGATTTTGCGTCGAACCTTGATGCGTTTACCGTCTATCAAATCAAGGACGATCCGGTATCTGAGCACGTACTGGTCGTCGGTGAGGTAGAGGGTCGAGAACGGGTGATGATTCTGTCGCCCACACGATAAGGGGGGGGAGAAATATGACCATCCGGTCTTGGAAAGAAGACGATCTACCGCAATTGGTCGGATTGATGACGCACCTTGGTTATCCGGCAAGCGAGGACGTTTTACGCGAACGATTTTCGCGGATCACTCGTCATCCGGATTATGAATTGCTTGTGCTAGAAGACGACGATATGCTTCTCGGCTGCGTCGGTCTATTTCAGGCGCAAGCGTTCGAGCATGATACGACCTATGTCCGAATCGTCGCGTTCGTCGTCAGTGCGAAACATCGTCGGCGGGGAATCGGTCGCCGCTTGATCCAAGCAGCGGAAGACTGGGCACACGAAAGAGGAGCGACTGCTGTCTTGCTGAACAGTGGCAATCGATTGGAACGCGAAGCAGCCCATCACTTTTATCAAGCAATGTGCTACAGCGTAACGAGCACGAGTTATTCGAAATCACTCGCTTCATCGTGATTTACGGAAACCATGGAAAGCACGAAATCCTTGTTGTTCATAAAAGGAAGCAGATTGACGGGTTGCCAGGAGATCGATCCGCGTCGGATAGGTGAGTTGCAAGTGATCGAGCAACTGTTGTCCGAACCCACGCTTGCGTGCCTCGCGGCTTACGAGGAGCTCACAGACGAACGTCGTCACTGAACCGTCCGTTAAAGCGCGGACATAGGCAAGGATTTGTCCGTCAGACTCAAGGACGAAAGCGGCATTTGTATTCATCCACGCGTTGCGGGTCCGCTCTTGATCAGCAACGAGATCCTGCCACCCTTCTAATGCGTTCAAGCGATGAATCTGCTCAAAATCGTCAGGTTGGAAACGGCGAATCTGTTCCGTCATGGCTGGTTCTCCTTTCGTATCAGATCTTGGAGTGGAGCAGGTAACTGGCGCCAGTCCGAAAATTGCGTGTCGGTCAACGGAACATCGCCTGTGCGCTTCCAAATCGCCTGCATGCCGAGGGCGCGCGCCGGTAAGATGTCGTGGTCGTAATGGTCGCCAACATAAAGGACTTCGTCCGGGCGAACACCTAAACGGTCCGTTAAGCGCAAGAAAAATGCCGGATCCGGTTTACGTAAGCCTTCTTGCTCCGAGATTCCGATCTGCGTAAAGGCAGAAGTGAGTCCAATCGCGTCAAGGACGGCACGTTGAAACGTCGTCCGACCGTTCGAGAGCAAACCAATTGGTAGCTCGGGCGGTAATTGCGCAAAAAAGGTAGTAACGCCAGGGAAGCTCCGTGCGAAGATCGGGTAACGCGTCACGTAGTCGTGTAGCAGTACTTCAATAGAAAGCGACAACTGGAAGAGCCGAATCATCTCGGCATAGACGACGTCCTTCCAGACCCGGCCGTCTTGATCAAGCTCTAAGAAGACGCTGACGTATTCGTCTAGCGCAATAGGCGAGATTCGAGCTGAAAAACGCTCATATTGGTTCTCGAGAAAGGAGGGAAGAGACCCGCTCCGGTCATGTAATGTCTCGTCTAAATCAAACAATAGCGCACGAATCAAGATCAACAACACCTTTCATACTATAGAGGAGTGATTTCATTGGAACGAATGATTCAGCAACAAGAGAAACAAGTGACGTATTATGATAACAGTTCGACAGGTCGACCGTTGTTACTCCTACCCTCGCTCGGTGGGACGTATCAGGACTGGGCGGACATTCTGACGAAACTGACACCGGACTACCGGGTCGTCAGCTTTCATCCGCACGAATGGTCGGACGATTACATCGACGGGACGACCGGCATCTTACGGCAAATCAATCAGTTTCTTAACGCAACGAAGATTACGACTCCGGTCACAATCGTCGGTCATTCTTACGGTGGTCTTGTCGCGCAAGCTTTTGCTCTACATCATCCAGAACGTGTCGCCGGTCTCGTTCTCGTGGATGCGACGTCCGTTGATTTAGCAGAACTTGATCAGCTGGATACACCGATGCTCGACCGAGAAGGGGATGACGCCGTCTGGATCGATCGGTTCGAAGAACTATCAAAAGCAACTGATTTACGTGACCGTTTCCCGGACGGGGATGACCGCACGGATTGGAACCCGGCGTATTACCTGGCGATGCATGCGATCATTTCAAAGTGGAAGAGTGATGCGAAGGCGCTTCAGCCACTCATGCGTGACCTTGGGTTCCCGCTGACCGTTCTCGGTCGGGATAAAACGAACTCAATCCAGACGATGATAACAGCTGGTTTTCCGGAAGATGAACTCGAACGAATGGAAAATAAATGGCAGGAATTAATATGGCGACAGGCGAATCTATCCTATCAGGCGAACGTGACGTTCGTTCCGGGCACATCTCACCTGATGCATCGCGATCGTCCGGACGTCGTCGTAAGCGCGATATTAACACTACATCAACCGAAGGAGTTTACCGTATGACACGCATGTACGTACTGCATGGGTTAATGGGAACGGCAGCGACACACTTTGCGCCACAACTATCCGCTCTAGCGGATGATTTTACATTCATTCCGATTGATCTACCTGGTCACGGAATGACGACGGAACCGGCAACGGAGGATTACTTACAACAAGCAACACGTGCCATCCGCGAACGGATGGCACAGGAAGGTCCAGGATGGATTCTCGGGTTGTCGCTCGGCGCGACGCTTGCGATGCAACTGGCACTCGACCCACCGGACGAACTCGAAGGTGTATGTATCACGGGTTTTTCGCCATTCATTCCTAAAGCGATGGAACCGCTGATGCGCGAACAACGAGAGTTTTTCCTTAACATCGATCAGCAAGCACCGGAAATTGCCGACCAATTTGAACAGTTGCATGGTCCTGCCTGGAAAACGACAGCACGGGCAGTCCTCGATTTGATGACGTTCCGTTTCCCGGCACTGACGGAAATGATGTTGCAGTCGATCACCTTGCCGGTCGTCATCCTAAACGGAACGAATGAAACGTACGAAGTCGACGCAACCGCGTTCGTTGCGGAACACGTGCCGAACGTCATCGTCTTACCGGTCGAGGAAGCAGGGCATACAGCGAATCTCGATCAACCAGAACGCTTCAACGCCTTATTGCTTCAAGCCCATCAATCCATGCTGACGACTTAACATCTTCTCTTGATACATCCGTGCATCTGCCTCATGCAAGACGTCGTCGATCCGGCGTCCTGTTGTCGCATGAACGGCACCGATCGCGAGTCCAATCTCGTGCGTCGCGAACGTCGAGCGGACGTGTTCGACGAATGCCTCAAACGTGTCAATCGACGGACTATCGTCAATCAAGACGAATTCATCACCACCGATCCGGTAACCATGATCTGTTAAGCGGCGGATGCAAAGTCCTGTTTGTTCAAGCAAGGCGTCACCGACCGCGTGACCGAACCGGTCGTTAAGATCCTTTAGTTCATTCAAGTCAAGCAGAATCAATCCATACGTCGCCTTCTCTTGATCGAGATCGCGGACAGCCTCGTTGAAGGCATGGCGATTCCCAAGCCGTGTCAAGGCATCGATACGGTATTGATCGAGCAGTGCCTGTTGTGATTTCAACTGCTCGTCAATGTTACGGATCACCCCTTGGATGGCAACAATCTGTCCGTTTTCGCGAATCGGTGTCGCATATTCTTCGAACCAGACGTACGTCCCGTCATTTGTCCGCCAGCGTTGCCGAAATGGTTGATCGTAATCACAATCGCCCGAAATCTTCGACATCAAGACTTCGATGTCTTCCGGATGAATCCGCGCGAAACACTGGTCCGGATCCATATAGCTGGCTGCTGCCACTCCCTTGCCGATATGGTCATCGAGGGACGGACTAATATATCGGAATCGATATTCCGGATGGACTTCAAACACATAGAAGATATCTTTACATAACGCAATTGTATCCGGTTGTTGCTGGTGGAATAACCGGAAACTGAGCAACATTAAAAGACTACCTATAATCAATCCCAATACAAATATGACGTCCACCTCCTGTACTCAACGTCCATCATATCACGATTGGGTATTATTTCCTATTATTGTAAAAAACCGCTTCGTTTAGACTACGAAGCGGTTTTTGGTTTATTCCAATTCAAGTAAAACACGGAATCCACGGCTCGCATAATAGGAATCCACTCCGTTGTGATAGATGAATGTCGTCTCATAACGACGATCTCCAAACAAAGCGCCACCTTTTTGACGAATCACGTCTGGTGTTGCGAGCCAACTGGAGGTCTTTTCGTCAAACGAAAACTGTGTCTGAAGTTTTTGATATTGTTCTGGTGTCAACAGGTCGAGTTCGAGTGCTTCAATCATTGACTCGACGCTAGCTCCGGGCGCATTTTTCTTTCGACCGAGTCGAGCGACTTCGTCAAAACAAACGCTTCGTCGACCAGCTGGACTCTCTTTGACCGTATCGATGATGACGAATCGTCCATCAAGGTTTACGATATTCGGTTCTCCTCCTGTTTGTTCCATCCAAGCGAGTGCTGCTCGTTTTGAAGGTGTCAGGCGTGACTCGACCTCAATAAACGAAAGACCATCGTGGTAATCAGGTGTAGCTTCAAAGCGATCACGAAACACCGTTAATTGTTCATCCATCGATAAAACCTCACTTTCTTATTCACTTTTTTCATTATTCTATGAATTCGCTCTCATTGCAATCGTACATAGACTGAATAAGTTAATCTGAAGATAATTGACAAATGAAATCGAACTACCTACACTAATTGTACATATTTGGTTTCTGTCACGATCGCGTGTACAGGAATAACATTCAGGAGAGGAGCCAACCGTATGCGCTGGATCAGTTATGCGGCTGTTGTGACGATTCTTTCGTTCTTAGCGTTCACGGCGTATTCGTTCCTGACAACGATTGATTTTGAGATCGTCTATCAGTTCGGGACGTTTGCGATGACGTTATCCTATTTTATCTTTGGGTTACCGATGTTATGGATTGTCCGACATTATCCATTGACCCTTCGGTTGCTTATCTACGTGACGACGAGTAGCGTCGTTCTGTTTTTGTTCATTGGTCTATATGAAGTATGGCACGAAGCATCGCTGTCTCCACTACCACCAATCGGTAGCATGATTCAGTTCACGACTCTTGCATGTATATTGTTCGTCTTACCGTATGAGATCGTCTATCGTAAAAATTTCGTTTCTATTCAACCAAGAGTTTCCTGACAGTATTCTTGTTCCATAAGAGTACTGTTTTTTATTTCCTTTCATTTAGAAGGAATTACCAATCTATTCTTGAATAGTACGTTATCAAGAATAATGGAGGGGTACATATGGAAGGAACATTTCAATGCAAACAGATGGGAAAATCATTTTCAGGAGACGGTGTCGAGACACAAGCGTTACAAGACATCGACGTGACACTTGAGGCGGGCGACTTCATTTCGATCATCGGACCTTCGGGATCTGGAAAATCAACGTTACTCAGTCTAATCGGCACGCTCGATCGACCGACGAGTGGGGAGTTGCATTATGACGGGAAACCAATCAACAAATTGAACAGTAAAGAATTATCCGACTTTCGCTTCGAAAACATCGGCTTCATCTTCCAGCAGTTTCATTTGATTCCGACGCTGACGGCGCTTGAAAATGTCATGGCGCCACTGTTCGGTCGGAAAGTACCGTATGATAAAAAAGAACGCGCCGAGCAGTTACTCGCGCAAGTCGGTCTCGCCGATAAAGCAGGCAGTTTGCCGTCGCAACTTTCCGGTGGACAACAACAACGGGTCGCCGTTGCCCGAGCACTCGTTCATGAACCGAAATGGTTGCTTGCCGATGAGCCAACAGGGAACCTCGATACAGATACGGGAGAAATCATCTTCAATCTTTTACGGTCATTAAACGAAGAGAAAGGGTGTGGCGTCTTGTTTGTCACCCACGACCCGGCACTTGCGGAACGGGCGAATCGAACGATCGAGATGCGAGACGGCGTTATTATCGAAGATCGTCTCGTCCGTGTCTGAGCCTCGTTTTTGAACTCCGTTCCTCCACCCTTTACACTTAAGAGGGTAGAGGAGGAATGCGTGATGCGACTAGGAATACTGGATCAAGTACCATTGCATGAGGATGATACGGTCGAAGCGACGATGGAAGCGACGGAACGACTCGTCTTAGAAGCCGAGCGACTCGGTTACGAACGGTACTGGTTCGCAGAACACCATAATACGAACGGTTTGCTCAGTGCATCACCGGAGTTGTTCATTGCCCGAATGGGTGCGCAGACTTCAAAAATCAAACTTGGTTCAGGTGGAGTGTTGTTACCGCAATATCATCCGCTAAAAGTGGCCGAGAGTTTTGCAACACTCGACGCCTTTTATCCGGGACGGATCGAACTTGGGATCGGCAATTCGCCAGGTGGAAGTGAGCGGACACGACTTGCTTTGACAGATGGTGAAAAAAATCGAGCAGCTGAGTTTAGTCGACTCGTTCAGGAAACGGCTGGATTCTTGACAGATAGTCTATCGAATCGACACCCATACCGGATCGTCAAGACGACACCGCGTGATCGACAAGCGTCTCCGATCTCAATCCTTGGTCTGTCGCCACGTAGTGCGCAAATTGCTGCAGAACAAGACCGTGGTCTCGTTTTTGGTCACTTTATCAATCCGGATCGTTGGGAAGAGACACTTTCCACTTATCGTGAGGCAGGAGGAACAGACGTCATCGTCTGCGTTTTCGTCATCTGTGCCCCGACGCAAGAAGAAGCAGAACGTCTCGCTCGAACTCAAGATGCCTGGATTCAAGGCGTTCGACTCGGCAATTCAATCGTTCCGTCGTTTGCCTCGACTGAAGCAAAAATCTGGAATGACGTTCAAGCGGAACGGATCCGTAAAGATCGACGGCGAGCGATTGTCGGTACACCGGACGTTGTTGCGCAGGAGCTTGAAGCATTAGCAACGCGTTATCAAACAGATCAGTTTTTACTCATCAACAATGCCTTTGATCAAGAAAAGCGATTGCAGTCGTACCAGCTCATCGCGGAGCGACTTCTTTAAACAGAACAGGACCCCTCAATAGCTGTTTTGCTAATGAGGGGTCCTGTCTACACTTCTACATTCAATTAACGTTGCGCTGTCGGACGAATTAAGATCTCGTTGACCGCGACATCTTCTGGTTCGTTGACAGCATATGCGATGGCACGCGCAATCGCGCTCGCATCAATGGCTTTCAAGTCACCAATTCCTTGTTTGATCTCTTCATCCGAGATATGGTCCTTCAATTCCGTATCGACCGCTCCCGGTGAGATGATTGTTGCACGGATGTGATTGTCGACCGATTCTTCCTTACGAAGACCTTCCGTGATGGCGCGCACCGCGAATTTCGTACCGCTGTAGACGGCGCTCGACGGCATGACTTCATGACCGGCGACAGAAGAGATGTTGATGACATGTCCGCTTTTTTGTTCGCGCATATACGGCAGGACTGCTCCGATTCCATGGAGGACGCCTTTAATGTTGACATCGACCATCGTGTTCCATTCGTCCTGCTGATTCTTATGGAGGTGCGATAGTGGCATTAATCCAGCGTTGTTGACGATGACATCAACAGAACCAAACTTGTCTTTCGCAAGTTTTGCGAGCGCATCAACTTGCTCACGATCGGTAACATCCGTCACTTGATAAACGGCTTGACCACCTTCAGCTTCAACCGCTTTGACAAGCTCTTGCAAACGATCTTCTCGACGTGCCGCAAGAACGAGTTTTGCTCCTTGTTTCGCAAGCTCTTTCGCGGTTGCTTCCCCGATACCGCTTGATGCCCCTGTAATGATGACGACTTTATCTTGAATCATCTGAACTCCTCCTTCTGAATAACGTACTCCTTGAGAGATATTGCCGCTTTTGTTGATTTAAAAACATCACGTAGGAGGTTTGTCTATGAAACGTTTTCTATTTATTGGATTGATTATGATTGCGATTGCAGTCGGATGTTTTTTTTCAAGTGATCCATTTCGACATCAACCACCAGAACCTACCGTGACAATCGAAAACCGTGAAGTAAAGGTATATAGAGGTACCTATAGTTGGTCAGGCATGTTTCGCGGAGAAACAGCTGATGCAAAGGCCGAAGCCGTCGATTTAGTAAAAAGTGATCCGAGTACGCGAGCCAATCCTGAAGATCGATTGACGATTCGTTTTGAAGACGGACCAGCTCCGAAGTCCGTCGCGATGGTCTTATGGTCGGTCAAAGATCATAAAGAGATGAAAACATATAAGAAGATTGAGCGGATTACCGTTCCTTCGACTCCCGGAAAGTATGTCTATCAGATTAAAGCCGATTGGAAAGAAGGTAATGGCGATTTTGCCTTTCCAATTGATGTGAAATGAAAAACAGAAAAAACATATTGACAGGATATATGTTTAATGATAAATAAATCGAATACTGACCTCTTCTTAAGTTGGAAGAGGTTTTTTTCGTGAAATATAGTAAATAAAGCACTAGTTTTGATTGATTTAGTCTGAATAATCAGAATATATGAACATTTTAACGAAAGTGTATTTAGATGTTTCGGGTTCTAATGAACGGGAATAGACACACCATACACATAATATTTCATGTGTTGAATCACCTAGGTGAAAGAAGTTAATAATCGTAAAGGAGAGGTGCAGATGAATGGGTTCAATCGATTCTTACTCGTCATCATAGGCATACTCGGACTAATCAGTGTCGGGCTGCTTGTGCTCGGTGTGTATGATGTTCCACGGCTTAGTTCGTTAATCGAGCAGTGGCAGGATCAGCAATGGTATAGCTATACCGTTCTATCCATTGGAGGATTTTTAGCATTCGTATTCGTCATTCTATTATTCACAGGATTATTTAGCCGCTCGAAAGGTCAACGACTGTTGATTCAAACGGGTGACGGAACGATTACGATTTCGAAGGAGACGATCGAACGGACGGCTTTAGAGTCGATTCGTGGGATCGGTGGTGTACGGACACCGCGTGTCCATGCCGATATCCATTCGAAAAAAGAAACGGTCGCTTTAAAAGTCGACTGCTCGGTCTTTGGACAAGATGGGTTACCGACGATTGCGAAGGATATTCAAGAACGAGCTAAACAAGCTGTCGAATCCTTACTTGAGTTGCCAGTAACGAGTACGAAAGTCACGATCAGTGACACGAAAACGAAAACATCGGAACGTGTCGTCTAAAGGAGGAGAGGGAACATGAAGACAAGAGAAGCACTCTATCCGTATCGGTTCCGACTGATCGGGGGACTTGCCGGTCTGATCCTCGCCATCTTATTCCTGACGATTGGCTTTGGTCCGACAATCCTTATCGTTGCCTTCGCAGCAATTGGATTTTTAATTGGAAAATGGCGCGATGGTGCGCTCGACATTGAAGGGTGGATTCAGTTCTTTCAAAAGGACTGATTCATATATAACTTACTAAACATTTAAAAGGAGAGATTTCAAATGGCAAACGAAGTAAACCCAACAACTGAAAACGAAGTGGTACGCGAGAATAAATTGACATTCGAAGATCAAGTCATCAAAAAAATTGCTGGGATCGCGTCGAACGAAGTGACAGGCATCTTGTCAATGAGTGGTGGATTCATGAGTGGACTGACGGATCGTCTCCGGAGCACGGAAGATATCACAAAAGGAATTGGCGCTGAAGTGGGAGAACGTCAAGTTGCACTTGATTTGAAAGTCATCGTCGAATACGGCAAAAATATTCCGTCAATTTTCCAAGAGACGGTCGCTAAAATCAAAAAATCAATCAGTGACATGACAGGTCTTGAAGTCGTTGAAGTCAATATGCATGTCGAGGACGTCATGACACGTGCCGAGTTCGAAGCTAAAAATAAATCAAACAACGAACAAGAAGAAAAAAGCCGCGAACTGCAATAAGCAAGTCGAAAGACCCGACAAACTCGTCGGGTCTTTTTTTCATGGAATCGACATGACGTTTGATACATTTGATGATGAGAACGGGAATAGATTAGTATCATGATAGACGAAAGGATGATTCAAGATGCGACTAACAGGAAAAACGATCATCGTCACCGGAGCCGGCTCAGGAATGGGTGAAGCCATGGCAAAATTGTTTGCACAAGAAGGCGCACGAATCGTCGCAGCGGACATTCGGTTGGAAACCGTTGAACGGGTCGTCTCTGACATCAAGGAAGCGGGCGGAGAAGCGATGGCTGTTGCGAGTGATATCGCACAACAAAAGGCAGCAGGACAACTCATCAAACAAGCAATCGACGCTTTCGGTAAACTGGACGTTCTCGTCAATAATGCCGGGATCATGGACGGGATGGAGGGCGTGGCAGACATCTCAGATGAACGTTGGGATCATATCCTTGCAGTCAATACGACAGGAACGATGCGTCTGATGCGCGAAGCGGTCAAACACTTTAAAGAAGTCGGAGGTGGCGTGATTCTGAACAACATCTCGATTGGCGGTCTGAACGGTGCCCGAGCAGGAGCAGCCTATACGGCTTCCAAACATGCTGTCATCGGTCTGACGAAGAATACCGCCTTCTTTTATGCCGGAGATGGTATTCGCTGTAACGGAATCGCACCTGGCGCTGTCGAAACGAACATTGGACAATCGATGTCGAACCTGAATGAATTCGGGATGGGGCGCGCGATGCTTGGCATGGGTCTCAATCCACGAGCCGGTCAGCCGAATGAAATCGCAAATTTGGCATTATTTCTCGTGTCCGACGAGGCGAGTTTCATCAACGGGGCAATCGTCGTCGCAGATGGGGGATGGAGTGCGTATTAAATTGAATACTTTATTTACTAGATTTTAATTTAAAATAGCAGGAACTTGTCGATATAAGGGATAATATGACAATAGGTAAAACATGAACTTAGTTTGAATGCAGGGAGGAATCGGCATGTCGATGCGTGAGCAAGTAACACAGGTCACCGACACACAAGTCATCCGGGCAATCGAACAAAATCTAGCCATCATTCGTTTTGACGATCGACGCAAAGTCGCATACGTAAATGAGTTGTTTGCCCGGACGATGGGGTACGAAGTGGAAGAGTTAATCGGTAAATACCATCGTGATCTCTGTTTTCCGGCTTTCGTTAATAGTCCAGAGTACGAGTTGTTTTGGCGAAAATTGATGCAAGGCATCACGTATCAGGATAAGATTGAACGCCGGGCTGCTGACGGACAACAGAAGTGGCTCGAAGCGACATATATGCCGATTTACTCGGATGACGGACGTCGGGTCGTCGGGGTCTCGAAAATTGCATCGGACATCACGATTCGCCAGCAGGACGTTTTACGAATGGCGGCCGAACTCAACGAGACATCAGCCTTCTTGACGGTCAAATCGGAAAGTGGTCGACAAGACGGTTTGAACGTTCTTGCGACTGTCCAACAAATCGAGTCGGAATCCGTCGAGAACTTATCGAGTCTTGTCGCCTTGCGTAAAGATGCAAACTCGATCACTGACATCGTCAAGACGATCCGTGAAATTGCCGCGCAGACGAATCTACTCGCCTTGAATGCGGCCATTGAGGCAGCACGTGCTGGAGAACATGGACGCGGATTCGATGTCGTCGCGACCGAAGTCCGAAACCTGTCGAATAAAGTCTCGCATTCGATCGGAGAAATCAAGGAGAATATCGAAGGGATCGTTGAGCGGATCAAGGAGGTCTCGCACAGTATCGAACGGATTTCAAGCAAGGTAAAGGACAGTACCGGTCAGCTTGAACATACGGTGAGTGAGTTCGATCAGTTGGCTGATTCTGCGAAACAACTGGAGCACCAGGCCAAACAATTCGTCGATGTCTTATGAACGAGTGACACTATTTAAATAGACTTAAGAAGTCAGACCCTAGGTCCGGCTTCTTTTTATGCATTTACAAAAAAATATGGCAAACAATTAGCAATGCAATGCTGTTACAGAGGTAGAAAAAGAATACGAAAAGATCGCAAATAAAGAAAATATCACACTATTTATTTCACTTACCAAATTTATTCTTGTAAAATTAGATACAGCATGAAGTTTAATCTATACAATTGGTTCATGCTACTAAAACCATAGTGTTTAGAAAAAGAGTTTGATATCCTTAGGGCTTACATACCTTGTATGTTCGAAAATTATTTTGAAGGGATGTGAACCAATGATTTTTGAACCAACTACTACATCATTCGTCTTACATATGAAGGTCCAACTAGTATGGTGAGTACTCAACCGAACCACAAAACGTTTTGGTTACTTGCCTATCCGCTCATTCTCTCAAGTATTGCGACACCGTTGCTTGGTGTGACCGATACCGTCGTCATCGGTCAATCGGGTGATCCGCGCGCGATCGGTGGCATTGCTGTTGGTGCCGTCTTCTTCAATACAATCTACTGGTTGTTCGGCTTTTTAAAAGTCAGTACGACAGGATTCAGTGCTCAGGCAAGCGGCGCGAATGACGCCCATGCCTTACGGATTTCGCTCTACCGACCGCTGTTCCTAGCAGCTTGTATCGGTTTGCTCATTTTGTTATTCCGCCAGCCGCTTGAACAGATTGGACTCTATTTACTTGCGCCACCCGCTGATTTGCTGGATGCAGTCAAGACATACATCTCGTACCGGATGATTGGCGCACCGTTCGTCTTGATGGGTTATGCGTTACTTGGCTGGTTAATCGGAACGGGACAAGTTAAACATGCTTTATTCGTCCAATTATTCAGTATCGGGGTCAACGTCGTACTCGATATTGGATTCGTCTACGGATTGAACACCGGTGTTGCTGGAATTGCGCTTGCGACCGTCATCGCGGAAATCAGCATTGTCGCCTGCAGTCTCTATCTGATTCGGAGTCATTTGTCGATGACGCGCGACGAACTGCGTGCCTTGACGGATTGGCACGCCTACCGTCAATTCTTTCGTGTCAATCGAGATTTATTCATTCGAACGATTTTCCTGTTACTCGTTACCGGCTGGTTTACACGATCGGGAGGACAATTCGGACCAGATATCCTTGCAGCCAATGCGATCCTACTGCAGATTCAGTATCTGATCTCTTATTGGTTCGGTGGACTCGGTCATGCGTCAACCGTTCTTGTCGGTCGGGCGAGAGGGCATCAAGATCAGGAAGCATACCGGACGAGTGTCCGTTTGGCACGGACGTTCGGATTCTACTCAGTCGTGTTCTGGTCACTTGTGCTCCTATTCCTTGAAACACCGCTGCTTCAGTTGTTCACTTCAGAAGAAGCGATCCTAGACGCGGCGCGCGACTATTATCTCTGGATCATCATCCTACCGCTGATTGCCGGGTGGGCGATGATTTACGAAGGAATTTTTGCTGGTCGTGTCGAGGCAACTCCAGTCCGGAACTCGATGATTCAAGCAGGGATCGGTTTTGCGATTGTGCTGCTGTCGACATCAAGTTTTGACAATCAGGGAGTCTGGGCAGCATTTCTGACGTTCTTTTTAATCCGCTCCTTATCGTTGATCCTCGTAGAAGTGAAACAATGAATAACCCGAAGTTCCCTCATGCAGATGAAGGAACTTCGGGTTATTTGTCGTCGATCGCTAAAGGACGGACGAATAGGGCATTCAAGTGATGGACAAGGACATGACGCAATCGTTCTTTCGGGAGACGTTCTGGTCGAAACAGCGCATGAAAGGCTAATCCATCAACGAGTGCTGCGAGACGTTCGCTCTCAAGCTCGATGTCTATATCTGCTCGGAACGTACCGTCCGGAATCCGTGTCAGTAATACCAGACACATGTGGTAAATATCGTCTGGATTCTCTGTTGATTGAGACGCATATGCAGACATCATGAATTGGAACCAGACCTGCATCTCAAGCTGATGCTCAGGTGCATACGGCAAGACTTCTAGTAAGACGTTGCATAACGTCTCTTCTGGTGTTCCTCCTCTCTCGAAAATGGTTGTAATGCGTTCTTGGACCCGTTCTTGAACGAGTTGCATCGAGAAACGGAGCAATTCTTCTTGGGTCGTGAAGTAATACCGTAAGGCACCAAGGGACAGACCTGCTTCCTTGGCGATCGTCCGGACGCTAGCTTGTTCGATACCGACATTAGAAATCGTGCGCCACGTTGCTTTTGCGATGAGGCGTTTTCGTTCTTCGTGATTGACTTGTTTTGGCATACATTAAGTATATCAGCTTTTTTAGCACGAATGTATTAAAAAGACTAGTCAAGTGACGAATGTGATGTTATCTTTATAATACAGTCGTATTAAAAAAGGAGAGGATCACGATGCAACTCGTCGCTTGGGCAATCGTTTGTTGTGAAATTCTATTTTGGGTATTCATCGTCGCAGGACTGATCGTGCGTTATGGATTCAGACGAGAGAAGCTCGGTTTTCGATTGATGGCGATGTCACCCGTGATTGATATCGTCTTACTGGTCTTAACATTGTTTGACTTAAGTCGCGGTAGCACAGCAACGCTTGCACACGGACTTGCTGCGATTTACATCGGCGTATCGCTCGCATTTGGGAAGCAGATGATTGCTTGGGCGGATGGGGTGTATCGCCGGGTGATCCTCAGGGAACAAGTAGCAAAAGAACGCATATCGCGTGCGCGACGGGAACGCAACGGATTCTATCGGCACATCCTGGCATTCTTGATTGGTGGTGCCTTACTCGGAGCAATGATTCTCTGGCTCGGAAATACCGAACAAACCGAAAGCCTCTTGCGGACGTTACAACTGTGGGGACTCGTTCTTGTGATTGATGGCGTCATCTCGATGAGTTATACCGTTTTTCCAGCTCGCTCTAAATAAAAACGAACCTTGGCTGTCAGCGGTCGACAGTGAAGGTTCGTTCCCGAATCGTATTCGTATGTACTTCTTTCCGGGCGTCGATTGAATCCAGAATATGGATGATGTAGCGACGTCCTTTTTTATATCCAGTACGCGGTGGTTTGATTCGGATTTCTTTGCCGTCTAGGACTTCAATCTCCGTTTGCATCCGTTCACCATTTGAATCCGTCACGGTAACCGTACGGTTTGAGACTTGTTCCTTTCGTAGTCCTTTCGCGTATTCGATGTCGAAAGTATGATACGAGGAGATGGAGCGGGCACGTGATTTGAAGTGTGGCTCGTCCGTCCGTTCGTCGAGAGTGCAGTAGCAACCCGTGAACAAGAGGCTCGCCGAGAGGAGTATCGAAAATAGATGTTTCACGAAAACGCTCCTTTATGTATTTGGTAATTTTAGTATAAGACAAATTTTGGGTTACGACAATCCTTCTTGAGACCGAGTCGTTGACATCTATTAAAATTGAACAGGTCCATGCTATAATCGACCGAGAGAAAGGAAGCGATACACCATGCCAGTACAACCAGACCAACGTGAAATCATCGTCTCGATTCGGACGAGTTATGACTTTAAAGCTGATACAGGACGCGCAATCCGTGTCATCGAGTTTCACGGACGCCGGACGACACTGTTCGATACGTTCGAAGCGTCTTCACCAAAACGAATGATTTTGATCGAGATGATCCGCGCCGTCCAATCTTTCAAGGAACCCTTCCACATCATCTTCAACGTCGAGTGTAACTTTGGCTTCAAGTATTTGACGGATCAGCGGAAATGGGAAAACCGGGACGTCGGGAATACGTTCCTCGACTTGATTGAACAAGGCGGTCATACGTATGAATTACGGGATTGTTCGTTCTATGAAGGCGGTAAAGCCCTCCAAAAATGGCTCGGCAACACATTAAAGCAAAATAGCTGACAAAAAAGGCTGATTCCACAATGGAGTCAGCCTTTATCCGTTGCATCGATCGTCTCGCTTTCGAGATACCGGTATAACGTACTTTTACTAATACCGGTCTGTTCTCGGATATCAGCGAGCGAATACTCTTTGCTTTGATACATCGCAATCGCGCGGCGGACATTTTCATCGGGTTTCCGCGGTCGACCGGTCTGTTTTCCTTGCTCTTTTGCTTTTGAGAGTCCGGCGCGCGTTGACATGCTGATGACATCACTTTGTAACTGGACCAGGTGGCGGGCCGTTTCAAGGAACGACAAAGATGTCCGTTCGCTCGTGCGAATCTGTTCGCGGAGCGACCACAGTGTCGCGCCACGGGTCTCCATGTGCTCGAGCATCTCAATCAAGTGCCGCGTCGAGTCTGCTAAGACATAGAGATGCGTGACGATGACTTCGTCTCCCGCTTGCAGCGCCTCAAGCATCTGTTCAAGTTCCGTCCGGCGTTTGGCCGAATCATGGGTCTCAACGACACGTACCGTCACATCAATCTGATTCGCCTCTGCTTGTTGCGCAGAACAGTCTGGATCATCCGGATAGGGTCTCATATAGAAATATTGCATGGATGGAGCTCCTCTCTGTCGATCACGATCGACGTCAGTTCCTCATCAGTATACCGTATTCTCACCTTCGTGCCGTAGAAAACCGAAAACATGCCTTTCTTCTCATGTTCGGATCGACTAATTTGTGGTAAATTGAGTGGAAGTAAGTTTCTCGGACTCATCCTTATACCATTCATTCTTTTTAAATGAGGTGCTCATCATGAACAAAGAAGATCATCAACTCGCCCGTCAGCTTTTGACGACCTATTTCATCGGAACACAATTGGCGACGGTTCATGTCGCAGGCTACGTCACGCTCGAATTCATCAATTTGTTCGATACGACAGCGCCTGAACTGCGACTTCGGATCGAGACGGACCGTCTATTTTATGGTGATGTCGAGACGACACAGAATTGGGTCGTTCGCCATGCAACAAAGGAAGAGATGCTACACTTGATCGTCTCATTGCACGCGGAACGGATCACGGGTGTCCGGATCGGCAAGACGGCACCACATTTATTCTTGACCTTCAGTAACGGACAAACGCTCGTCCTGAACGGATCGGATACATATTACGAATCGTGGGCGATCGATATCGGTCTCGCGCCACACCGAGCCGACGCGACGATCGTTGCCGTACCGGGTGACGAACTAGCCGTCTTCTCCGGGATTGGTGAACAAGTTGAAGACTAAGTGGACACGCATGGAGTGGTGTGATTGGATCATGCCGCTCGTCGCGTCACGTTATCCGGATCATTGTGCCGTCTTACTTGCCGGTAGTCATACGCGAGGACAAGCGACCGTACAATCAGATGTCGATTTAATCATCTTTGAAGCAAGGCGACGGCAGGCATATCGGGAATCGTTTACCTATGACGGTGTCCCGATCGAAGCATTCGTCCATTCCTTTGAGACGATCGCGCATTTTTTCGAGAGCGACCGGGAACGTGGTCGCCCGTCCTTGCAACGCATGATTGCTGACAGCTGGACGATCGAGGATCATCCACACCTTGCCTCTATCCGCAAGGAAGCCGTTCAACAATTGGCGGATGGACCTGTTGCGTGGTCGAATCCGGAGCAACAACGCGCGCGTTATTTTTTAAGTGACTTGCTCGACGACTTCGAGAGTGTGACGAACCGCGCAGAAGGTCTAGCGATTGCGTCACGTTTATATGAACAGAGCATCGAATTCGTCCTTCGTGCCAATCAACGCTACATCGGACAAGGGAAGTGGACAATTCGTGCTCTTGCGGAGTTTGACGAAGAATATGCCAGTCGACACACAATGGCTTTTGAGTTGTATTATCAGTCGAATGACCGCCGAGTCGTCATCGTGTTAGTCGACGATTATCTCACACCGTTTGGCGGGCGTTATTTTGACGGCTTTATGCTCGGCAAAAGATAACAAGCATACAAAAAGAGACACGTTTTCGGTCGATGATCCGAAAACGTGTCTCTTTATCGTTCGCTTCTGTTTAACGCCAATGGGACGGACGGAGCAAACGCGGCGGTAACTGTGTCGCCGCGTTGCCGATCGCGGCATTGATTTGTGCTTGTGTCAAAAAGAGCGCGTCTGTCAAATCGGCGTCTTTGACGTTACAATCTCGCAGATCAGCCCCGAGAAAGTTGACACCGCACAAACGGCTATTCGACAAGTTCGTCGCCAGCAACCACTGGTTCTGAACGCTGGCACCTGAAAAATCTCGTCCTTGTAGCTGTTTTCCGACCCAGTCGCGTGGTGTCTGGTCGCGTCTTCCGCTATACTGAACTTGAACACGAGAAGCGATCATTTCAAGGAGGGGTCGGACGGTTTGACGGATTGACATCAGGTCAAGCCGTGCAAATTGATCCGCCGGTAAGGCAGCGTATCGGTTCAATGCGGCAAGCATCTCATCGAGTTGATTGTGCATGTCACGCGTGACATCACGTTTTCCGTCCGTTACGTACCACATCATCTCAAACAAGTGAACCATCTTCGGGAAGGCAGCATAAATCGCTTGGCGTCGCTTTGGTGCATCATCGCCTTGAAACGTCCGCTGTGACAAATGTTGCCCGGCACCAAAACAATCATAGACGGTACAGCCTTTGTAGCCGCTATCGCGTAACCGATCATGGATGCGGCAGCTGTAATCCGCGTCAAGATTGCGACACGGTGTCGCTTCCGGTTTATCATGACCGAAATCACTGGATTTCGAAAAAGCGAGTGCCGTACAACATAAACCAAAACAATTTGTACAATCAATTTGGAATGTAGGTTCCATCGTATTCACCTCCACTACTACTATAGCAAGAAAGGAGTCCGGATATGCTGCAATTTCAACTCAATGAAAATGAAGACGGACAAGATTGGATCAGACAACAGGTGCGACGCTATAACGTCGAGACTTCGCCGTTTCATGCCATAAAACGGTCAAATGGAACACAAGCCGTCACTCTACTTGCGAAGCGAAACGATCAACCGATCGGTGGCATCACAGGAGATGCGTATTGGGGCTGGTTACATATTGAATGGTTCTTTGTCGTCAAGGAGGAGCGGGGAAGTGGACTCGGCACGACGTTATTTCATCGATTGGAAACATGGGCACGAGAAGCAGGAATCGACCGAATCCGTGTCGAGACCTTTTCATTTCAAGCGCTCTCGTTTTATGAACGAAAGGGATTCATCGAAGTCGGGCGAATCGATGATTATCCACCGGGTGCTAGCTATCACCTGCTCGTCAAGCAGGTCGACCGATGAAACGCCAACTTCTTTTTATCTTAGTTATTGGATTAGTACTCGGAGCATTGACGGGGATGTACCAGCGTCCAGAGACCCCTTCCTTCACTGCAAAAACGGTCACGAAGTTATATAAACAAATGACGAACACGTCGATCGAATCGCGTGATGTCTACTTCGTCGAACGATTGTCTGAACATTATGCCGTCGCATATCTTGAAGCGAAACATGATCGCTTGTTTCTGCTCCTGCAACAAACCGATGAGGCACAACGAATCGATCGAATCATTCGCACCAAGCAGACGACGGAGGCGGATTGGTTCGAGGGACGGTTACTTGCGACACCGGAAGGTCGGTATCTCGTCGCCTACGGCATGAATGGCTCAAAACAAATGAAAACGATTCGGTTCGAGCCGTATAAGATGACGGCTGATGGGGAAGTACCATTACGTCCGATGCAGCGCTCGTTAACCGTCGCGGGTCAGGAACGTTTCCATACCATCCAACCGTTACCGGATGCCTTCCCGCATTCGCTCTACTTCGAAATGATCGCGACGCGTATGGATGGAAAAGAGACGATCCAACGCTTGACGTCATTAAGCGAAAACGCATCTGCGTTTTCTATGACCCGTGACTTTTAGTATACTGAAGACGAAAAAAAGGGGGAAAAGAACATGTGGATCGTCATGAATCAGCTACACGTCGTGAAGGGCGCAGCAGATCAAGTCGCAGCGCGTTTTAAGACGACGAAGGGAATCGAACGGATGGAGGGGTTCCACCGGATGCAAGTCCTCGTCGATATTAGTCAGGAAGAAGAAGACATCGTCACGATCATGACGACATGGTCGAATCAAGCGGCGTTTCATGCATGGCAGGAGAGTCAAGCGTATAAAGGGGTTCACCATAAACGAGATAACGGAACGTCCGAAGTCAAACCGCTCGTGACGTCGAATACCGTCACGGAATATGCGATCGTCGCCGACCATAGCGCTGCAACCGAATAAACACAAGACCCCTGAGAGGATTCTTCTCGGGGGTCTTGTGTGTAATAATACATTAGATTTTTTTACCGTAATCTGGGTATATTCTAACAAACTAGATGAAACGAGGTGGCATCGCATGGTCTATCGTAAACCTGTCGTCTCTAGCCTATCCGTCCTCGGTGGTATGATCCTGCTCTTCGGTTTCTTGACGAGCGGTGGCTTCATTTATCTCTACTTCTTCGTCTTACTGTTTGCTTGCGTCTCCTTCTTACGTGAACCGTTGACACGTAAAGAGTGGTTGCGAGAGGGGATCGCCTTCATCTGCTGGTATTCCTTGATTTATTTACTGCAGCACTTCGTCTTCATGACATAAGTCATTTTTCATACTGCTCGAATAAAGGGAGGATGATGTCACGACCCGTTGCTGATAAGTGGATCGACACGTCACGTTTCGGATCCTTTAAGTAGATGTCAGTCTTTTTGACGCGTTTATCAAGATAGACTTCGTACTGTTGACCAGTCACGCCTTTTCGGAACGTCAAGTATTTCCACTTCGCCCTCTTGCCCCGCACATCAGCCTGTTCACTCGTCTTGATCGCTTTTTTTAATTTCCCGGATTCATCACTTGTCATCATGATCATGTTTTCCCAATCAATATCTTTTTCCGAAAAATGATTTCCTCGATCATCTTCTTCAAAACGGATATGCGAAAACTGTTTTTGATGGAACAGTGTCTCGTTTTGGTTTTCCGCAACGTCGTCGTCTGTTGTTCGATCCGGTCCTTGGACTTGGAGTTCAGTCGGTTGTTGCATCGTATGGCGAATCGATAATTGGTAGCGGAATTCGCGTCCGTTTTTCTCCGTTGCGATGACCGTTCCATAATGTTCCGGCGTGCCGTCACCCGGAACGAATCGGACCTTTCCTGGTTGTTTCATTGAATGGATCGGGTGTTCCGCACGGCGTCCACCATACAACTGCGGTATACGAACCGAAACGTCGTATGTCGAATCGTATTGTTGATTGTAGACGAGATAGAGATTGACATCACGGGTGAACGGTGTCAAAGAATTCGCGTATGCGAAAGTCGTCGTCCGTGCATCTTTTTTTGTGACATCCGTTGCCTCGATGACGAGGTAACCTGATCCTGGAAGTTCTAATTTTCGAGCAGAATGGTCTGCGATCTTCTCATCAGGATTGAACCAGTCGTCTTTTTTTAATACAACAGGCTTCATGCTAAAGTTCTTCCGTTGTGGAGTCAGAGTAGTCTTCTTGAAGATGTCTTCTTTCTTTGGTAACGGATAATACCCATCTTTAGACGATGTCTGACAATATAAATACGTCTTTTTCCCAGCTTTCACGTAACGAACGGTTTGACTATCATAATCTTCGAACGGATTCGTCATCATGACGGAATAGATGTTACCGACAGCGTAATTGACGGGCGCATCGCTCGCTTTAGATGCGCATGTTTTTTGGATGACGGTTCGCTCTTTAGCTGACAAAGTGCGAGATTCTTTTTCGTTGAATTGCCCTCCATCATACATTTGTGATAAGTAATCCCATTTAAAATTCGGGGCGTCACTTTGGCAACCGCTTAATGCTAGCGTCGCTCCAAGTGTTAGTCCGATCCAGTAACGTTTATTCATTGTTTGAGCACCTCACTAAGTGCTTCACTTGTCGTACCTGACAGCTTCGCACCTTTCTTTGATCCCGGTTTGACCACATAGATTTCAAGCTTTTTAGCTCGTTTGCGTTCGAATAGTTCGAACGTTTGACTTTTTCCTTTGCGGATCAAGGTCAATTTTTTCTGTTTCAGCTTTGTTCCTTGTGGCTCCATCACATCGGTCTCTTTTAATTCTTGAGCCATTTTTTTTGCTAGTTTATCCGGAATGGCCGAGATGAATTTAAAATCGTTATCGACGAGCTGCTTTGGTGAGTCGTGAATGTAACCGACATATGTGGTTGGTGATGCATCAAGAAAGCCATATTTGTAATTCGCAGGTTTTTTGTAGGTCTGATTGAGACGCATATATAGCGATGTTTCTTGAACGATTTTGCCTCCTTCTTTCTTCCAAACAGTCGCAAAAGGAACCGTCTGTCCCACTGAAAGCGTATCAGGAAGTTGTTTTCGCTTGATTTGATACGATTGCCCCATTACATGGTCTTGAATGACGGATGGAATTCCGATACGATCACCACTGGTCATGAGTTCGATCGATGTGTGCTGCAAACCACTATTCGGAATGACACGAAAAGCTAAATTCAATTCGGAACCGGCTCGGGACTCGGTCGTCTCAAAGAGTGTTTGTTCTTTATCCTTATTTTTGTCTTTCATGAAGAGAACGAATTGTCCTTCCGATGGTAAGGACAATTGATACGATGGGAAAAGGTAACGACCAAGTCCTTTCGTGTCTTTACTTTCTTCATTTTCTTGTTTTTGTTGATCCATCACTTCTTTTGGGACAGGTTTAAAGCGAACGTCTGTCGATTTATCTTTAAGCGGTTGGTTCGACCAATCGACGAATGGGTAATCACTGCGCTTGATTTGGTGGATCGCATAATCCGCGTGGCGAATCGGCTGACACGCCAGATAGTCCTTTTTTTCGTCTGACAGGAAACGGACGTGTTGGAACTCGCGCCCTTGGACACTCGGAGGCAGGAAGTATAAATCAAATCCTTCGTGTTGCACATATCGATCAGGTAAGTGCTTCATGTCTGGTTTTTGCTGACAAGCCTTCAACAAAGCCGCCGTTTGTTTTTTCGGGAGATCCGGTATCTCTTGACCATCAAAGGTAGTCGAGATACCGCCCCAGTAATTAGCATCATATGTAAGATCTAAGTATTGTTCTTTTCCGCATCCGGCAAGAAGAACTGCTCCTGCGAGAATACCAGTATGTATATAGCGTCTCATGAAAAACCTCCTCTATACGATTGTCTGTATTTTACCATATTTTCTATAATAGACAGAATTTTCTATAACGTTTCAACATCAAGATGTTTGACATCCCTCGACTCGGGAATAATAGATGCATGCATGGTCAATCTATTACTATGGGGGTTTTATGATGGGTACATTCATTCAAGCAGTTGATGGCACGAAGATTTACGTTGAGGATGTCGGATCGGGTCAACCGGTCGTCTTTTTACACGGCTGGCCAGCAAACAACAACATGTTCGAGTATCAAAAGAATCTGCTCGTCGAAGAAGGGTACCGTTACGTTGGAATCGATTATCGTGGTTATGGCAAATCAGATGCGCCGGCAACGGGATATGACTATAAGACGATGGCGTCCGACGTTAACGAAGTCATCGAACAGCTGAAATTAACGAATGTCACGTTGCTCGGCTTCTCGATGGGAGGAGGAATCGCCTTGTCCTATCTCTTGCAATACGGGGACTCAAAAGTCAGTAAACTTGTTCTCGCTGGAGCTGCGGCACCTGTCTTTACACAACGCGACGGCTATCCATACGGAATGACGAAAGAAGAAGTCGATGCTTTGATTGCCGATACGAAACAGGATCGTCCGTCGATGCTCAAAGGATTCGGTGAAATCTTCTTTGCGAAGGAACATCCAGAACCGCTGCAACAATGGTTCCATGGTCTTAGCATCGCCGCTTCATCCCACGGAACGATTCAGTCAGCAATCGCCTTGCGTGACGAAGACTTACGTGGAAAACTCGAAAACATCAAAGTCGATACGTTAATCATCCACGGTAAAAAAGACCAAGTCTGTCCGTTCGAGTTTGCGGAAGAGATGCAAAAAGAAATCCCACATGCACGACTCGAAGTCTTCGAAGAGAGTGGTCACGGGATGTTGCTTGACGAACAAGAGAAGTTCAACGAGACATTACTGACGTACGTTAAAGGAAATCAAACCGTCTAATTTAACAAGCCATGGACACTCGTCCATGGCTTGTTTTTGTGTACAGAAAAAGCGTGCGCCGGCGCACGCTTTTAAGAGCGATACTTCCGCATGAACCGTTGATCGATCCAGCGCTTCAGGTACCAACCGAACGGGTGAGTCGAATAATGACGACCATATAGGGAAACGGCATGACGCGGTCCCATCGATAAAATCGTCAAATAATTCGTTTGCGGACGATAAGTTTGCAGTGCTTCTTCCTGGAGGTATCGTAAAAGGTTCGTAAGCAAAATTGGCGCTTGTCGGACAGCTGTGACACCATTCTTCGGAATGTCGGGGTAGGCGACGAGGGTCGCCGCGTCACCCGCAGCAAACAAACTTGGATGATCGAGCGCTTGTAACTGTTCATTGACGAGTAAAAATCCGTCTTCCGTGAAGAGATTGCTGTCTGCAAACAATGCCGGAGCTTTGGCACCCGTCAAGCGGACGATTGCATCTGACTCGATTGGTGGGTGTTGCGTAAAGCGGAGTGGTAGTTCGTCATCTATAGGACGTTCCCGGATCCAGTACACTTCGAGTTCTTTTAACCGTCTCGTAATGGCTTCCGCTGCTGGATGACGAGAAAGGATATCTGGATCCGTGATCAATGTGATCGGTACACCCGCCGCTTTCAAGGACGCCGCCATCTCGACGGCAGCTGCTCCGCTCCCAATCACGACCGGACGCTTTGCTTGTTGCAGTCGCTTTAATGTATCCGGTAACCGGTAGTTCGGTTTAATCGATAATCGCGTCGTATCTTCCGACCAGTCGAATGAACCGATATTCGTTGAGACGACGTCATAGGTGTAACGTCTGCCGGATGCACCGAAGACGACCTTTTCAACAGGGTCGACTTTGATGACGGTCTCCTTGATGAATGGTTTATCATAGGCACGACATAAGGCGGCGACGTCAATACGCATCTCATCCATGTCGTATGTTCCGTCAGCAAGTCCAGAGTACATGCCCGAGTAATATTGGTACGTCGAGGCGTTCAGGACCAGCCACTCGACGTCTTCTGTTGGTCCGTGTGTAATGCAATGCAGGTGAGCGTGACCTGCACCAATCAAGAGGATACGTTTCATGTCGTTCTCCTTCAATCTGTCTTGCTAGAGTGTACCCGGATACGGGTGGCGGTAATCATAGCCAAAAGACAAGACTGATGAATAGGAGGATGATCACGAGATAAATAATATCCTGACGCTGAACGACCGGTACCTCGTAATACGTTCGCTCTGCTGAAAAGTGACGGGCTTCGAGAGCAATCGCCATCCGTTCTGCCCGCTGGATCGATCGTGAGAAGAGCGGTAAGCCAATTGAAAGAAATCCATCACCAGGAAAGCGACTGTGCACATTGCGAATCATCCGGACTTGCCGCAAAACGCGGACTTCTTCGACCAGTTGCGGCAGAAAGCGAATCCCGGCAAGGAATCCGTAAGCAAAGCGGGGTGATAACTTCGCCTGATGGATCAAGCTCATTACGAAACGGGTCGCGTCGGTCGTCGTGACGAAAGCGAGGCTCAAGCAGACGAACGTGGCCATCCGCAAGGCAAGTAACCAGCCGTGCGCGACGCTTTCCGACGTGACATGAAACCAACCAAACGACCAAAGAGTATTCGTTCCTTTGCCGAAAGCCGCCATCATCCAGAACGTCAATAAGAATAATAGACTATACGGCGCAAGTCGCTTCAAGAAATCAAAAGGACCCCATCCGGAGAGGAGTAGCATTGCGATAGCAAAACTCAGAAATACTAACGTTTTGACCCAGTCATTCGTTGCAATCAAGGCAAACATGATCAAAAACAATCCGCCTCCCTTAATGACGGGATTGAGTTTAGCGAACGGGGACAAGTTCGTTTGCATCACGTTTCACCTCCTGGAATTGGTACGAAAGTGGACGTTGTAGCTGACAGCGCTCGAGTAATGGAACGTCAGCGAATAACTCGCTTGGGCGACCGTCAAAAGCAATCCGTCCTTGCTCCATGACGAGGACACGATCCGCATACCGGGCGACGAGCTCCATATCATGCGTCGCCATGACGAGTGTCGTACCGTTCTGTTGTTCCATCTGTAACTGTTCCATTAAGCGTCGTGTCGTCAATCCATCTTGTCCGAAGGTCGGTTCATCGAGCAACAATAAGTCTTTCGTTTGTCCGAGCATCGTTGCGACGCTGAGCCGTCGTTGTTGCCCCGTACTAAGAGCAAGTGGTGACTGCTGTTTGACAGATGTCAGTTCCAGCCGTTCGAGCAACGCCGCGCGCTTAACGTTCGTCGCTGCCCGGTGGCTCCAGTCGATTTCCGCTTCGACCGTCAGCTTAAGAAACTGCAGATCCGGTTGTTGAAAGACATAGCCAACGTGCTCATAAAAGCGACGCCGGGAGTAACGATGAACCGGACGTCCCTGGAGCTGATACGTTCCACGATTGGGAAGCAACCGCCCGAGTGTCGCAAGCAATGTACTTTTCCCGGATCCATTTGCCCCAAGCAGCATCACCCATTCTCCTGTCTGCAGGGAAAATGTCGCATCGGTCAGCGGATATGGTGCTTTCGTCGATAATGCAGCGACGTGTAACAAAGAGCGACCAGCTGTAGCGTCGGGGGAAGGCACATGAAGTCGCGCCGCTTGCGGTCCATCTATGGGTAATGTCTCTAACGTATACGGATACAAAGAGGGAACGGCAATACCTTTCGTTTGAAGCTCTTTGTAATCCTGGGGGAACAGATCCCGTGGATCTGCTGTCGCAGTAATCGATCCGTCCTCAAGCAAGACGACCTGGTCGACGTACGACAAACAGACATCGAGTTGGTGTTCGATCAAGACGATCGTTAAATCGTGTTCTTTTTGAATCCGAAAAATCAACGCCATCAGCTCATGTTGTCCGATTGGATCAATCTGAGCCGTTGGTTCATCGAGTAATAAGATCGTCGGCTCAAGTGCTAGGACCGCTGCGAGCGCGAGACGCTGTTTCATTCCACCGGATAGACTCGCGATCGGTGTCGAGAAGGGGAGGGGGAGACCGACGAGTGCGAGTAAGCGTTCAATTCGTTCATCCATCTCCACGCGCGGAATCGAGCGATTTTCTAAACTAAAAGCGATTTCGCGTCCGATCGTCTCCATGCAGAACTGTTCTTCTGGATTTTGAAACAAGATTCCGACCGAACCGGACCGGGTAACGGTACCAGTCTGTTCGACTTCAATCGTTTCCGGTGTCAGTCCGGCAAGGGCATGAAGTAATGTCGTCTTGCCACTCCCACTTCGTCCGAGCAGAAGGGTCGTCCCTTGCTCAATCGTCAGCGATACATGATTGAGCACCGATTTCATCTGACCGGGATAGCGGATGCTGAGGTCGTCGACAGTAATCATGCGATTTCTCGTTTCGTACGTCCTGCCGCAAACCCGTTCAAGACACCAGTCGCAACAAGGCGACGGACGAGAATGGCTGCAAGCAAGCCACCGAGTAATGCGCCGCTGATCAATTGTAAGCCAGTTGTCGCAAGCAACGTCGTCGTTGTGTAGTAACCGAATCCGTTCGCGATTAGACTATAAACGATGCTACCAATCGCGGCTCCGACACCCGATAACATCAAGGTCCATGTGTCATAACGACGGTAACGCGTCATCGCGAAGACGAGTTCCGCACCAAGTCCTTGGCAGACTCCGATCAGAAGAGCGGATAAACCAAAATGACTTCCCGTGAACAGTTCGACGGCTGCCGCGACGACTTCCGCAATTAAAGCGGCACCTGGCTTTTGAATGATTGCTGCGACGAGCGGACTCGCAATGATCCAAATGCCAAACATCCAGTTGGCACCGACAGGACCGAAGATCGCTGAGATCGGCAACCAGAGTGTTGACCAACCAAGATAGATGACGCCGCAAGCGACGGCGAGCATCATCATGACCATGATTTCTTTCATTTTCCAGTGTTGCATTAGATACGTCCTCCTTTGAATGGGGGAGACGCCAAAAAAGACCGCCCTCCGTAAAAAAGAGAGCGGTCCTCAGAAAAACTGCGCGCAGCAGGAGTCATTGGATGTGATCGCTCCACTTTCCTACGCTAGTATGAACTAGATCAGGTTCGAAGGGTCCGAAGTGAATCGTCTCAGCCAATTGGGCTCCCCTAGTGGATATGGTAATAGGTGATACGCTGTTCACTTTAGGCAATCCAGCGTCTGTTGTCAAGACACAAAAAAACGATACGCCGCAAAGGGCGTATCGTTAAACGACTTATTTATTGTCTTCGTTCTCTTCAGCTGTTTCTTCTGAAGACGCTTCTGTTGCTTCCGCTTCGTTGTCTTCGCCAGCTTCTGCTTGTGCCTCTGCTTCCTCGATTTCTTCAAGATCCTGCTCGAGTGTCGATTCGACGACAGCTGCGACTTGAATATCGCCTTCTGTAACGATGCGGAAATCTTTTTGTTCTGGAAGATCGGCTACAGAAATCGAATCGCCGATTTCGAGGTTCGTGACGTCGACTTCGACGTTCTCTGGTAATTTATCTGGTGTAGCGGCGACTGTTACTTTAAAGAGTGTTTGTGATAGGAAGCCACCAACTTTTGCACCGGCTGCTTCGCCAACGAGTACAACGTCTGCTTCGACTTCTGTTTCTTCATCCATTTTCACGGCGATGAATTCAACGTGATCGACTGTTGGTGTGAAGACATCCATATCACGGCAATTGATCAAGACGTTAATATTTTTGCCGTCGAGTTTGAGTGAAATCAAGACGTTTTCACCGTTTTCTCGGACGATTTTAAGCAATTCTTTTTCTTCAAATGCGATTGGTGTACTTTCCACTTTGTAACCATACACGACGCCAAGAGCTTTTCCTTCATGACGCAATTGTTTACGGAGTGAGCGTGGACGTACCTCGCGTTTTTCGGCTGTTAAATTAACTGACATGTTCATTTCCCCCTTGAATTTGGTATAGCCCTCAAAAGGTAATGAATGTAGGAGCAGGACGAATCCTGAACAATATGAATCATGCTAAGACAATCGGTTTCAGACTCTCATGAATCTGACGCTTTCGTGACTTTGCATTTCTCTCCCAGGTCATTACGCTGATATTGAGAAACATGTGTGAGTAAGTCACCGGTTTGATGCGGTGCTAATGAGTTTATACCCCTATGTTTTAAATCCATAAACCTCTTTTTTTATCTTTTTGAAGTCGAAAGACCTCCAAACCGCTTGAAATCAGGGGTTGAGAGGTCTTTCGTTTTTTTCATTCTTTATGATGATTCGTTGATTTTCACGAACTAAAACACGAACGAGGCGTTCAATTTGCCGCATCGTCGTCTGTCCCATCGTCGAAATTTGCAGCCACTGATTGTAAACGAGATAGTCGCTTTCGTACTGGACGTGATACCCCTGAATGCGCAGAGCGTCGCCTAAATCAGTTGCGGACGGATGAACGATCGTCAGTATTCCCGGCGCTTGTGCTTCTTGTTGTGCGAGGAGTTGGAATCCAGTTGCGCGGACGGCTTGTTCGAGATAGGTCATCTTGATTGCTGCTTGATTAAGATCGAGGGCATCAAGCGCTGCCTGACAGGCAAGCAACAGGTTCGACGAGCCGGAAAAGGCAACCCCTTCCGCATAGAGTCCTAAATCCAGATAACGGGGAATACAGAGAGA
This sequence comes from Exiguobacterium sp. UBA3968, assembly GCF_002385115.1. Taxonomy (NCBI): domain Bacteria; kingdom Bacillati; phylum Bacillota; class Bacilli; order Caryophanales; genus Exiguobacterium; species Exiguobacterium sp. UBA3968. Next base: position 877,483 of record NZ_DGCW01000005.1, on the reverse strand, counting down.
AGGTAGGACGCGATCTGCGTGACCAATGAACGCAAGACCCGGTAAACCACCAATCGCTTTCCCGGAAACAGTCGTGACGAAAGTGCAGCCATCGTATGAGAAATGTCCGGTTCCAACAGCGCTGATCGCATCGACGACGAGTGCGGTTCGTTGATCTAACAGCACTTTTACTGCATCAAGATCATAGAGAACACCCGTTGACGTCTCACAATGCGTCAACCAGATCCAGTTGTATGCCGTTTGCCTCAATTGATGAGCGAGTTGCTTCAAGTCGATCGGGTGACCGGGGGGAAGCGTATGGACATCAAAGGACTTGCCGGCACGTGCCGCGTGATCAATCAAGCGTTGACCGAACTCGCCGCCGTTCAGGATCAATCCATGTCCAGTGAGTTGTTGCGCGACAATATCATTGGCGAGCGTACCGCTGCCGACGGCCATCGAGACATGTGGCAAATCCAGCAACTGACACATTCGGCCACGTAAATCTTGATCGAGCTGCCGCATCGAGGCCGTCCGGTGTGGACGCGGTGCTTGTTGCGCCGCTTGACGGACCGTCGGCGCAACCTCGACCGGACCGGCTAGAAAATGCAGGGGACGTAAGACATCCGCGATGACGGATCGTTCGTATGTTGCGCGCGACAACAACATCGGTACAAACTGGGCGTCACCACTACCAAGCGTAGCTGCAATCGGTGTGAAGCCGAACCGCGCGTATAGTTTTGCTTCCCGCGTCGTACCACTGATATAAACATGATCAATCGTCTCCCGCTCGAGGTAGACCATTAAAAAGCGCATCAATTGCATGAACGTACGACTATTGCGGTATTCGGGACGAACGCTAAGTAAGCGGATTTCCGCTGGGTCCGTCAGTGTCTCTTCTAGCGTCACGCCCTTTTCCTCAAGCGAAAAGGGACGATGCTTTCGAATGGCGATCATCGCGACGAGTCGATCGTCTTCCTTACCGATCAAGTAAGTGTTCTGATCATGAAACCGGTCAATTCGTTTCCGTTCGATGTTCGGTTGATGTTGCGGAATCTCTTCTGTAAAGGTGAGGTAGTTCAATTCATGGATTGCTTCCGCGTCGTCCGCAGTTGCAATGGAAAAGTCGATCATGGAGACGTCCTCCTTATGTAATGGCTGGCTTGTGGAGTGCATCATGAGCCCACAGGACAAGTAGACTTACGGCAACGGTACACAAGATATTGACTGACCCTGCGTCTAAGAAGACGGGTAGTAACGGAAGTAAAACGACCGGAATAAGTCCCGCTTTGACACTATCTTTCGTTACGAGATAAGACAAACCGAGTATACCTAATCCGGCAAGATATGCCCATGGCGTGATAGCGAAGACGATTCCGGAAAATACAGCGTACCCTTTACCGCCGCGTCGTGGGTGAAACAACGGAAACAAGTGACCGATGAGCACGGCGAGGGCGACCGGATAAAACGTGTCAGTGATCTGCAACGCAAAGACTGTCTTCGTGGCATCAAACAGATAAACGAATAAAAAAGCCGGAAGCCCACCGGCACGATGGGCATTGCGGGCACCGATGTTTCCGGAACCGACCTGTGCCAAATCGGTACGACTAATGTACTTAAAGAGCGTACCACCTAAAATGCTACCGATGAGATAACCAAGCAGGAGATCAAGGATCACCGTTGTTCCTCCTTTGTCGTTACGAGATGAACGAGTTCCTTGACGGTCAAGGCGTCACTGTCTGGAGCCGTCAGGACGGCATCGACCATTTTGGCTTTTCGATCTTGTAATTCCGTCATCTTCTCTTCGATCGTTCCGCGTGTCAGCAATTTGATGACCGTCACGTCAGACTGTTGTCCAAGCCGATGGGCGCGATCAGCTGCCTGTTGTTCGACGGCCGGATTCCACCAGCTGTCAAACAGGATGACGGTATCAGCGGAGGCGAGGTTGAGTCCCGTTCCGCCAGCTTTCAGCGAAATCAAGAAGAGATCGACTTCACCGTCATTGAACCGGTCGCATAACGCGACCCGGTCTTCGAGCGGTGTCTCACCCGTCAATAGGAAGTGGGGGAGGTGACGTTGCGCGAGATCCGAACGAATGCGCTCGAGCATTTGCGTATACTGTGAGAAGATCAAGATCCGTTTTCCGGCTGCTCGTTTTTCTGCAATCAGTGAGAGCAGACGCGTTCGTTTCGTTGCTTCCCCTGTGTACCCCTCGACGAATAATCCCGGATCGTTGCAAATTTGCCGCAACCGCGTTAAGCCCGCCAGTAACTTCAAACGATCTTCACGTTTCGTTTCGTCTAAATGCTGCAGCGTCTCGAGTTGCAATTTGGCGAGATACGACGCATATAACCGTTTTTGATTCGGTCCGAGCTCGACATAATGATGCTCGATCTGCTTCTTTGGTAAGTCCTGTAAGACATTATTTTTCTCACGCCGTAATAAAAATGGTTGAATGAATTGTTGCATGTCATCAAACGACCATTTCTCAAACGTCGCTAAATCCGGCAGTAATTCCGGAAACAAGACATGGAAAATCGACCAGATATCGCGCGGTCGATTCTCAAGTGGAGTTCCCGTCAAGGCGAACCGGCGTTTTGCTTGCAGATGTCGCAGTTGACTGACCGTTTGTGACTGCGGATTCTTCAAGTGCTGTGCTTCATCAAAGAAAACGACGTCATATACAGGGTGGCGACGGACGTCGGTCCGAAGCGTCGTGTAGGAGACGATCGTCACTGTGTTTTCAGCCAAGTACTCCAGTTCGGAAAGTCGGCTAGTTTGAGAACCCGTCACGACATGAACCGGTCGACCGGGTAAAAAGCGCTTCAGTTCCGCCTCCCAGTTGCGGAGCAGTGATGCTGGTGCGACGATCAGTGCACGACTATCCGAAATCGTTGCTATATAACCAATCGCTTGAATTGTCTTTCCAAGCCCCATCTCATCGGCCAAGATGCCGTGACATCGGTGCGCGTCCAAATTCTTTAGAAATTGAATGCCCGTCCGTTGATACGGATAGAGTTGTGACTCTAATGAATTCGGCAAGTCGAGCCGGAATCCTTGTCCGGATTTCAATTCGAACCATTTCTCGAGCAAATCGGCATGGAGATGCAGGATGGAGGCACCGATCAGATGCTTCATGTTCCGGACGGCAGGTAAGACGAGTCGCCCGTCGTGTAAGTCGCGTTCACTCGCTTCCATCTGGGCGAGAACCCGTTGCAACTGCTGAAAGGCCCGTGTCTCTAAAGATACGAACTGTCCGGATTTCAAGCGATGATAGCGTTTTTGTAAGACGAGCGACTTCAGGACACGTTTCAGCTCGTCTTCTGGAATTCCGTCCATCGAAAAGTTGAATACGAGCCAGTCGAGGCGGTCTGTCACGTCGACTTCGATCCGCGGATGAAAGGGTCCTTTTGGTAACGTCGTTCGGATGGCTTGCGTTGCAAATAACTCCAGTTGACCGAGCGCAACCCGTTCGTCAAGCAGACTCCGCAAAAAAGCATACTGCGCGGCGTCACTGGTGATGACATAGTGCGAATTCGATGGTGTCGCTTGGAATTCACGTAAATAGCGTAAGACACTTTGCTCCGTTACTTGATCCCGTCCAGCATAAATCGTCTCGTCGAGTGGATTCAGCTGAATCCCTTGATAATCAAACGACACGCGGACTTCAACTTTCTGAGCCGTTCGATCGAGATGGAGCTTAGCGATCGGTGTACCGGAAACGATCCGTTCCTGTAAATCAGGACTGAACGAAACATCCGCAACCCGCTGCAAATACTCTGTCTGTCCAAGCAAACGATCGAAGTAGGGCAGGGACAGTTGATGCTGCTGTTTATCCGTCAATCGTTTGAGCGTCACGACGGGTCCAGTCAGTTCGAAATGAATCGTCACCCGACGATCAGGTGTGAGACTGCGTAAATAGTTGCGCGCGCCTGCGTCGTCGACTTGAATTGCCGTAAAAGGGCGGATTTGCGGCGAGAGCGGTGTTGGTGTGCCGTGTGCCTGCACATGATGCATCGCCAGCAAAACAGCGACGATGTGTCCACAAAATGACGTATCCATCGCAAGCGACGGACAGTTACAGCCAGCGTCGACGCCGTGCGCCTTGACGCGGACCGTCACCGTGAATCGTTCCTCACCGTCTACGCTCGCTTCAATTAGCTCGTCACCCATCCGGTAATTGTGTAACGTGACCTTTCGGGCAGCGACATACTTCTTTCCCCGTCGAAAGGCATAGGCATCAGACATCTGTTTGATTTTACGTTCACTGAGTCCGTAATTCATGAAATCCCTCCTTTAGTTAACATAATATTATTATCGTTCACCATCAAATAAATCGACGGCGCGTTTTTTCTCCGAATCACCGATATGGGCATAGACCTGCGTTGTTGCGACGGATTCGTGACCGAGTAACTGCTGGATCGTCAGGACGTCGACCCCGCCGGTCGCAAGTCGTGTCGCAAACGTATGTCGTAGTTTATGTGGCGTAATTTTTTTGCGCTCTAAAAAGGGGAGGACTGGCTTCAGTCGTTCCGTGTGCCGCTGCAAAATATGCTGGACTGCCCGTGGGCTGAGTGGTTTCCCGTGTTTTTGGAAGACAGGTACGGCGCCGCTCGTTGGCATCTGATAATGGATCGCGTATTTGCGTAAGGCAATTCGTGCTGGTTTCGCAAGTGGAATCAATCGTTCTTTATTGCCTTTCCCGATGACGCGGAGCGTATTTTCGTGGAAATCGACATCGTTCCAGACGAGTTGCGTCATCTCACTTAAACGCATCCCGCTATAGCCAAGTAATTGGAATAACGTCACGTCGCGGACACGATCCCGTTCATAATGCGACGCTTCACGGGCATTCATCTCAACGTTTGACGGTAATAACTGAATCAATTCGTCCCATTCGCGTTTTGTCAGATAAACCGGTTCCCGTTTCGCTTGTTTCGGTCGATTGACTTTGGCGACCGGGTTTTCCGACAACTGACCGGTATCGACCAAATAACGAAACAGTGACTGTAACGCTGATAACTTCCGGTTGATGACGCTCGGTGCATTTTGTTTCGTTAAGGCAAGGTATTCGGCGTAGGCTTCGATTCCTGCTGCATCGATCTCGACGAATGCTTCAAGCGGAATATCTCGCGCTGTTACCTCTTCACCTGACGCCGCAGCGACGAATTGGAAGAACGCTTCATAGTCATAGACGTACCGACGCATCGTTGCTAATGAGAAATGTTTGGCTGCTAACTGATCCAAATAGGACTGAATGAAGCGTGGCATCCGCTCATAACCGGGAATCGCTGGTGCTGTAGCCGAAACGGTCGTTTTATGTATTGTTTTTCCTAGGTTTTTAAATAAACTCATCCGACAATCACCCCTCTAGTAGTAGTATACCAAACGTTGATACGTCAGGCACTTGTTTGCGTGAAATAGTTATTTCACGCAATGTTAAATTGTCAGACAGGGAGCGCTCAGTTGCATCGACAATGCATCGGATGGGTCGTTGGTCAACTCGATGCACGTGAGAATTTAACCTATTTTTAGAGATTTAAGGGTTGTAGAGTCTCTTTAATAACAATAATAGTATTATGTCACCTAAATAACTAAAAAAGAATGAATAGTCAATTTCGCTCTCAGTTGCATCGAGAAGACGTCTGATGGGTCATTGGTCGACTCATTTGATTTCAAGACGCTTTCTGAAAAACGTCGAAAACGTGCTCGATTTCGCATACTTCATCTTGGTTCGGGTATAGAGTGTTAGGTAAGAGTTATTTTCATAAGGGGGAGTTCTAAATGATTACCGATCAACAAGCACGTCAGTATTTGAAGGATGCGAAACGAATTGCGGTCGTCGGTGTCTCAAGTGATTCTGGGAAGACGGCGAACTGGATTGCTGACTACTTGGTTCAACACGGGTACGAAGTCATTCCGGTCAATCCAACGTTAAACGAGTGGAACGGTCAAAAAGTCTATCCAAGTGTTGCAAGCGTTCCAGGACACATCGATATCGTTGACGTTTTCCGTCGGTCTGAGTTTTTGGCGGATGTCGCGAAAGATGCTATCGCTCACGGTGACGTCGGGATGATCTGGAATCAACTTGGTCTCTCAAGTGTCGAAGCAGAGAGTCTGGCGCTCGGCGCTGGCATTCCATATATTGAGAATCGTTGCATCAAAATCGAACATCAATACCTGTAAGTCATCGCACGACTTTAGGCATCTTCACCCGTTCGTGAAGGTGTCTTTTTTCATGCCCATTACAGGTTATGCTTGTCAGGAAGCAAGAAGATGCCTACAATTAGAGACAGACTACTTGAAATAACGAACGAACGTTTGTAAAAACGACGTCGTAATTTCGAATTTTGAGGTGAATTGAATGGCGACAGACTTAAATAACTACAATGATGATGCCATACAGGTGCTCGAAGGACTCGAAGCAGTCCGGAAGCGCCCAGGTATGTATATCGGTTCTACCGATCACCGTGGACTTCACCATCTCGTCTACGAGATCGTTGATAACGCAATCGATGAGGCACTTGCAGGATTCGGGGAACAAATTGATGTCACGATCCATAAAGATAATGCGATCACGGTCCGTGACCATGGACGTGGGATGCCGACGGGGATGCATGCATCGGGAAAACCGACTGCTGAAGTCATCTTCACGGTCCTTCACGCCGGTGGTAAGTTCGGTCAAGGTGGATATAAGACGTCCGGTGGCTTACACGGCGTCGGGGCATCGGTCGTTAACGCCTTATCAACGGATTTGAAAGTAACGATCTTCCGTGACGGGAAACAATATGAGCAAACGTTTGAAAACGGCGGGATTCCGAAGACGACGTTGCTTGAAACGGGTACGACGCGTCAAAAAGGAACGAGCGTCTACTTTAAACCAGATGGCTCGATCTTCAGTACGTTGACATACAACTACGATACGCTTGCGGAACGCTTACGCGAATCAGCCTTCTTGCTAAAAGGTCTGAAGATTACGTTGACGGACGAACGGTCCGACAAACAGGATATCTTCCAGTACCAAGACGGTGTCAGCGAATTCGTTCAGTACTTGAACGATGATAAAGATACGCTTCATCCGACAGTTGCATTCGAAGGAACGGAAAACGAGATCGAAGTCGATATCGCCTTTCAGTTCACGGATGCGTACTCGGAAAACGTCCTTTCGTTCGTCAACAACGTCCGGACACGCGACGGTGGCACACATGAAGTCGGGGCAAAAACAGCAATGACACGGGTCATGAATGAATATGCCCGGAAAAACACGCTTTTGAAGGAAAAGGATAAGAACCTTGACGGAAATGATATCCGCGAAGGGTTGACGATGATCGTCTCGATCCGGATCCCAGAAGAATTCCTCCAGTTCGAAGGGCAAACGAAGTCGAAACTCGGCTCACCGGAAGCGCGGACGAGCTGTGACGCTGTCATCAGTCGTCGTCTCTCGACGTACTTGGAAGAGAATCCACAAACGGCGACGCTGTTGATCAAAAAAGCAATTCGCGCTGCGCAAGCCCGGGAAGCGGCACGGAAAGCGCGCGAAGAAGCACGAAACGGGAAAAAGAAAAAACGTTCGAGCATCTTGAACGGAAAACTGACACCTGCGGCTTCAAAAAACGCGGACAAGAATGAATTGTTCCTCGTCGAGGGTGATTCTGCTGGTGGTTCTGCAAAACAAGGACGAAACCGGACGTTCCAAGCGATCCTTCCACTTCGTGGTAAGGTCTTGAACACAGAGAAAGCGAAACTTGCCGATATCATGAAGAATGAAGAGATCAACACGATCATTCACGCGATTGGCGGCGGTGTCGGAGCTGATTTCGACTTGTCAGATTGTAATTTCGACAAAGTCATCATCATGACCGATGCCGATACCGATGGCGCGCATATCCAAGTCTTATTGCTGACTTTCTTCTTCCGCTACATGCGCCCATTGATTGACGCTGGGAAGGTCTTCGTTGCTTTACCACCGCTCTACCGTGTCTCAAAAGGGAAAGGCAAATCGGAGAAGTTCGAATACGTCTGGGATGAAGAGACACTTAAGAAAACGACGAAGAAATTCGGTAAAGGTTATATGATCCAGCGTTACAAAGGACTTGGGGAGATGAACGCACCGCAACTCTGGGAAACGACGATGGATCCCGAGACACGGACATTGATCCGGGTTACGATCGACGATGCTGCCGTAGCGGAAAAACGCGTCTCTGTCCTGATGGGAGATAACGTCGGACACCGCCGGACGTGGATCGAGGACAATGTCGCCTTCGGTCTCGCAGAAGACCTCTCGATCATCGAGAATGAGCACGTGACGAAAGAGAGTGTGAACGAACATGTCTAATCTACAAAACATCCTGAACCTGTCGCTCGAGCAAGTCGTCGGCGACCGGTTTGGTCGTTATTCGAAATATATCATTCAAGATCGTGCCTTACCGGATGCCCGTGATGGTCTGAAACCAGTACAACGCCGGATCTTGTATGCGATGCATACGGAAGGAAACCTGTTCGACCGTGCTTACCGGAAATCGGCGAAGACGGTCGGCGTCGTCATCGGTAACTACCATCCGCATGGTGACTCATCGGTCTATGAAGCAATGGTCCGCTTGAGCCAAGAGTGGAAGCTCCGTTATCCGTTGATCGATATGCAAGGAAACAATGGATCAATCGACGGCGATAGCGCGGCAGCGATGCGGTATACGGAAGCCCGTCTTTCGAAAGTCTCGAGTCTCATTCTCGACGGGATCAATAAACAGACTGTCGATTACACGCTCAACTTCGATGATACGACGGAGGAACCACTCGTCTTACCATCATTACTACCGAACCTGCTGATGAACGGTTCGACGGGGATTTCCGCCGGTTACGCAACCGAGATTCCACCGCACCACGCGGGGGAAGTCCTTGATGCTGCGATCGGTCGGATCTCCGGTACGGTTCAGAACGTCGATGACTTATTGACGCACATGCAAGGCCCTGATTTCCCAACTGGTGGTGTCGTCCAAGGTCTTGACGGCATCAAAAAGGCGTTCGAGACAGGACGTGGGAAAGTTATCATCCGTTCGCGTTCAACGATTGAGACATTGCGGGGCGGTCGCCAGCAAATCGTTATCACTGAGCTCCCGTATGAGGTCAATAAAGCCAATCTCGTCAAACGAATGGAAGAACTCCGTCTTGATAAAAAGGTTGAAGGTGTCGCCGAAGTCCGTGATGAGACTGATCGTGACGGTTTACGGGTCGTCATCGAGTTGAAAAAGGAAGCGGACGCGGAAGGTGTCTTACACTTCTATCTCAAACAAACGGATCTACAAATTGCCTATAACTACAATATGGTCGCGATCCACGAGCGGACACCGCGGCAAATGGGCGTCTTGACGCTCCTCGATGCGTATCTCGCACACGTCAAGGAAGTCGTCATCCGTCGGACAGCATTTGATCTTGAGCAAGCGAAACGCCGCCAGGAAGTCGTCTCCGCCTTGATGACAGCGATCTCTGTCCTCGATGAGACACTTGCCTTGATCCGTTCTGCATCGAATAAAGCAGATGCGAAGGACAAGCTGATTGCGCGGTTCAACTTCACCGACCGTCAAGCGGAAGCCGTCGTCATGCTTCAACTCTACCGGTTAACGAATACCGATATCGTCGAGTTGCAGGAAGAAGCGGCAAAACTCGAGAAGGAGATCGCTCGTCTTGAGAAGATCCTCAACGATGAAAAGACACGTAATCGTCTCATCATCAAGGAGTTGACGGTCTTGAAGGAACAAGTCGCGGATAAACGTCGCTCGACGATCGAAGCGGAAGTAGAAGAACTGAAGCTGAAGACGGAAGTCATGATTGCTGTCGAGGAAACGATGGTCTTCCTGTCGAAGAACGGTTACGTCAAACGTTCATCACTCCGTTCATTCGGTGCCTCGAACGACTTACCGGACTTGAAGGAACAGGATCGTCCGTTGCTCCAAGGGCAAGCGATGACGACCAATCACTTGATTGTCTGGACCGTTCGCGGAAACTACTTGCTGATTCCGGTCCACCAATTGCCGGATACGAAATGGAAAGATGGCGGTCAACACGTCGCGAACCTCGTCCCTCTCGAACCGGGTGACCGGGTTCTCTCAGCGGATCTCGTCCGCTCGTTCGATGAAGCCCATCACTGCTTGTTCGTTACCCGTCAAGGGATGGTCAAACGCTCGAAACTGAGTGATTACAATGCACAGCGGAAGTCAAAACCACTCCAAGGCGTCCGTCTGAAGGCAGACGACGAAGTCTTGTACGCTCAGGTCTCGACGGGTCAAACGGACCTGTTCCTTGCGACACAGAACGGTTTCGGGCTCTGGTTCACGGAAGATGACGTCCCGGTCGTCGGTGTCCGGGCTGCCGGTGTCAAGGCAATCAACCTGAAGGATCAGGACGTCGTCGCGGGTGCGATCGGCTTCAAGGAAGCGCCGCAGATCGTTCTTTTGACGCAACGGGGTGCCTTGAAGAAGATGCGTCTCGCGGATCAGTTCCAAGTCTCGAGCCGTGCGCTCCGTGGCTTACAGTTACTGCGTGATTTGAAGTCAAAGCCACACCGGGTCGCAGCATTGATCGATGTCACGCAAGCAAAGGAATTAGTTCTCAGCGGGAAAGAGCAGGAGAAAACGATCCAAATCGGTTCGTTATCGTTCCTCGACCGCTTATCGAACGGTTCATTCGCCTATGATGAAGAGAAATTCGGTCCATTGCTCGACTGGTATACACGATGAGATAAGGCTCCTCCGGATAACGGGGGAGCTTTTTTAGATTTAGCAGGGCAGGAGAGGGAATTTTGAGACGAATGCTCGGAATTTTGAGATTTATCGCTAGAAATATCGTTTACAAATTGAAACACTGACCAATAACGGCTACAATAGAAGAAATAGTCAGGTCACGATTCGTCACGAACAAGCGTCGGGTCACGCGTCTCCGCAGCTTTGCTTATAGCGTCAATTGATCAAGCAGCTACGGGACCGTCCCTTTAGCTGCTTGTTGTGCAATCTGCCGACCTTGGAGAGGTGATGAAGATGAAATTCAGACGTCGCGAAAAAGTAGCAATCTATATCACTCGGGAAAAACCTAACGGATGGGAACTACTTGTTTTTCATCCACAATCGGCTCCTGAGAGTGATTGGCAGATTCCTGCAGGTACGATCGAAGATGCTGAAATCGCAAAAGAAGCGGCTGTCCGTGAGACGCTTGAGGAAAGTGGTCTCTCGTTAGCATCCGTCCAGTACATCGGCGAAGAAGAGATGCGTTATCCGGAGCGAATGCGGGTGCATTACACGTATTTCTATCATGCGCACATTGAATGCCAAGAGAACCGCTGGACGCATTGTGTTGCTGGTGACGGTCAGGATTGCGGTGATTTCTTTGATTTCGCGTGGTTGCCGCTTGAACGGATCACGCAACTCGAACGCCGCCATCATATATTCTTGGATCGTTTGATTCATCGATTGGAACGGACACGTCCGTATGATTGTCGAAAACACGGTTAATCCCGTGTTTTTTTGTTTTGTCTCACTATCTTAAGTTTACCTTGATTATGAGACGAATTCTTATAACTATTGATAATATATGTTATGTTAACTTAAATAAAAAAATGATATTTTAGTCAGATTCATTTATCCTCCCTGCCATTTAAAAATCGGTCTATCGTCCTGTTGGTCTTCTTACTTATTCTTTGTTACTCTAATAACAGTAACACTGCAAATGTTACCTTTTTAACGGTAACAAATTAAATGTTTCCATGATTGTGGTAACAAATGAATTGGAGGAATCGTCATGCAAGCTGTTGCTTTGTCGTTTGATGTCAAAGGCTCCCGCGATTATCCGAGCAAAGAAGCGTTACTTCAAGCGCTTCGTGTACTCGCGAACGATTTGAATACAGCATTTCCATTGAGTATTGTTCCGTTTCAAATCAAATCCGGCGATAGTTTACTAGCGGTATTCGCGGATTATCCGGTCAGTTATCCGGTCATTCTGCACTTATTGAATCAAGAATTGCCAGGTTACATCGGGATCGGATTTGGTCAATATGAGACGATTTCGACGACACGGGCTGAAGAAGCCAATGGTAGTGCGATCATTCATGCATTCGAAGCACAGGAATTAGCGAAGACGCTTCCATCGCGGATTGCCTTTGCTGGACCGCCCTACTTACCGACTGCCTTGCTAAACGGTTATCTCGAAATGCTGTATCCGGCTTACTTCGGGAAGACGGACCGTCAGATTGAACTGCACCGGTTGATGGATCGATATCCGGATGATACGTATGAGGAGATCGGACTGAAGATGGGCTTCAAGGAACAAGATGCCCGCGTAAATGTCGCAAAACTCGTCTCCCGCTCGCAGCGTAAGCAACGGAAGCGACTTGAAGCTGCCTTGACCCAGGCACTGGAGCAATTCCAAGTCTGGGAGGCGATTCGGTGACCGTCTTACTCAGTCTTTTACTTGTCCATCTACTTGCTGATTTTCCATTACAGACGAAACGAATGGCGCAACTGAAACATCGACACCAACGCATCTTACTCCAACATCTTGCCGTTCATGCGGCTCTGATGCTACTTGTGCTTGCGTTCTTCGTCATCCAAGGGGAATTGACCATCGACATCGCCGGATGGCTTGGAGGCAGCATTCTCGTGTTTCACGCCCTACTCGATGCTTCCCCGCTCAAACGCCGCGTCAAACAAGCAGTGGCATACTGGATTGATCAAGCGTTACATATCGTTGCCATCATCGCTTTGACATGGGTGTTCGTTCCGATCGATTGGTCGTTGTCGTTCTCGCGACCGGAGCAGATCCTGTGGATTCTTTGCTTTAGTTTAGTGACGACGGAGTTACTCGGTCACGGAATCGCCTTGATGCTCGCACCATTCGCGCCGCGGTTGATTGAAGCGCATTTTGAGCGGAAAGTGACACGCAAAGAGCAATTAGATGGCATCTCGCGGACCGTCACGCACGAAGTCGAAGATTCTGCGCGCAGTTATACGACGGAATTAATCGGGATCGGACGTTATATCGGTCTCGTCGAACGAGCAATCATCACCCTGCTCGTTGTCACGAATGCAACTGGAGCCATTGGCTTCATCATTGCCTTGAAGGCATTGGCTCGTTTTAAACAGTTTGAAGATCGCCGCTTTGCGGAATATTACATCATCGGGAGCTTGCTCAGTATCTTAGGAGCGATTTTATGTGGACTGGCAATCCGTGTCGCTTTATAAACGATGAATGAAAGTGAGGGAGACGGTGTAATCCGTCGTACGACATATGAAACAAATTGGATTAGTCAGGCATCACCGGGTGACGGAAGGATATCCGACGAAAGGCTGGATTAGCGCTAGCGATATTGAAAAATGGATTGAACGGTATGATACGTCAGAGATCGATATTCAACCGGTCGAGCTCGGTCAGATTGACTGGACAGTCTGTTATGCCAGTAGCATGCCGCGTGCCGTTCAGACGGCGCAAAGCGTTTATGATCAAGAAATCATCGTGACGGATCTGCTGCGTGAAGTGCCGTTTCCGACGATTCGGTCGAATCTCCGATTACCGTTCCTCGGCTGGGCGGTTCTCGGTCGATTCGCAGCCCCGTTCAGTAAACGAATTCAAGCCGAAATCAAGGATGCGAATGAACGGATTGAAGTGCTCTTAAATCAATTAATGTTCGAAGACGACGAACGGGTTCTACTCGTCGGTCACGGCGGCATGATGATTCTGATGCGCGCTGCCTTAAAACGACGCGGTTACAGCGGACCACGGTTCGGTCATCCGCGCAATGGCATGCTGTATCTGTTCGAGAAAGAGGAACCGACATGTTGAAATGGGGATCAACGATTCTATTAGCACTCTGTTTAATCGTCATCTTCTATACGACACGGGACGAAGAACCCCCTGCCCCGACGGCAGGACAGATGGAAATCTATGGTTTTGACGTCGGTCAAGGAGATAGCACGTTCATCCGAACGAAGGAAGATGCGATCTTGATTGATGGTGGGAATAACGGCAAAGGCGAAGATGTCGTCCGCTACCTGCAAAAATTGGGTATCAAACGCTTAACAGCGGTCATTGCGACACATCCGGACGCCGATCATATCGGTGGACTCGATACCGTCCTCGATGCCTTTCCAGTCGACAGCGTCTATGCCCCGCGAGTCACGCATACGACGGAGACGTATCGCGATTTCCTCCTTGCCGTCAAACGCGAAGGAGTGACGATCAAGTCAGTTAAAGCAGGTCTTAAAATACCGAGTGAAGCCGCACGCTTTACGTTCCTTGCTCCTCTAACAGACGGGACACAGGATCTTAACAGCTGGAGTGCCGTCCTCCGGGTCGAACATGGACAAGACCGCTTCCTCTTCATGGGCGACGCGCCGATCCGAACTGAACAACAATTACTCGAGTCAAACACCGATGTACGTGCTGATGTCTTAAAGCTTGGACATCACGGGGCAGACACATCGTCCTCCCTGCCCTTCCTACAAGCTGTATCACCAAAACGTGCCTTGATCTCAGCCGGAAAGGACAATGCTTATCGTCACCCACGTCCTTCCGTCTTACAAGAACTGAAGGCAGAACGGATTACGATTGACCGAACCGATCAAAGTGGAACGATTCAGTATATCTCGACTGGTGACGGTATCAAGGAATCGAACCGGCCTGATTTACGACCGGAATAACTAGACGCGGAGGTGTATCAGATGCGATTGACCGTAGCTGATTTTGAAGATGATCTAGCAATTTGTGAGACCGACGACCGTGAGACGATCACGTTACCGAAAAGTCGTTTACCGCGCCAAGCGACGATTGGCGACCGACTCGATTGGAGCGGACGCTCGATTCGGATCTTACGCAACGAGACGAACGAGCGTAAAAAAGAGATCACCGAGCTGATGGATGATCTCTTTGAAGAATGATGGGATTCCCTCGGTGCGCTGAGGGAGTCTTTTTTAATCAAGTAGACTGATGATGAGTCCAGTGAGGATGCTTGCTGTGAATAAGAAACCAAGCGTATACGTAAGCAAACGTAATGCGATTGGGAGTCGACCGATCGCGGCAAAGGCACGACGATTCGGGGGACCTCCGGAAACGACGCGTTGGTAATCATCGAGCGGACTATGGACGACGTCATGTTGAACGACTGGAGTGGTATCGGATTCCGTAGTGTATTGTTTCATGAGTCCATTCCTCCTTATCTTAGCAACCCTAAATACATTATTCGATAAATGACTTTCTAATCCTGTTTCAATGTTTTTGATATTTTACGAAACTTTTGGATGAAAATGGTAGTATAAAAGGTAGACGTATTTCTAGACCAATCGTTTTAGGAAAATTACTAGCGGTTTTTTCTGAATTTTCGTACACTTTAGAAATACGATGTATCTTAAAGGGGGAATCATCCATGTTTCAAACGTTACGGACATCACTCAAACAATCTGTCCTTGGTCAGGACGATGTGATTGATCATTTATTGATGGGTTTGCTCGCGGAAGGCCATGTGTTGCTCGAAGACCGTCCGGGGACTGGTAAGACGACACTAGCAAAAGCGCTGGCGCAGACACTCGAAGCGAAGTTCTCACGTATTCAATGTACAGCGGATACGTTACCTACTGATCTACTTGGGATGGAGCTGTTCAACCCGCTGACAGGATCGTTTGAACAACGGTTTGGTCCGCTGTTTGCCAACATTGTCCTCGTTGATGAGATCAACCGAACGACTCCACGGACCCAGTCCGCTCTCCTTGAAGCCATGGCAGAGGCGCAAGTGACAATTGGTGATATGTCGTATACGCTACCCCAACACTTTCTTGTCATCGCGACACAAAATCCGTTTGATGGACACGGTACATTCCCGCTGCCGCATGCCCAACTCGACCGTTTCTTGTTCAAGTTGTCGTTCGCTCCGCTGACACGTCAGGCGGAGAAGGCATTATTACGTGGAGCGCACTTAACAGCAGCCGAACTACAGATTCCGCTCGAACAACTCAATGACTGGAAAGAGGAAGTGGTTGCTGTCACGATTGAGGACAGCGTCGAAAATTACTTACTTGATGTCTGTGACGCACTCCGCGCCCATCGTGACGTTGAGATTGGACCAAGTCCACGAGCGACACTCGCCCTTTTAAAGGCAGCAAAAGCGCGTGCTTGGATGCAAGAGCGGACGTACGTCACACCAGAGGACGTCAAACACTTAGCAACGCCGCTTCTCGCTCACCGACTCGTCCTAACACTCGAAGCGACGCTGAAGTTGTCGAACGAACGTCTCGTTCAGCAGGTTCTCGATTCACTCACCGTTCCGACTGAGGTGTAATCATGCAATTGATCACACCAAAAGCCTTTAACCTCATCATTCTCACCATGACGGGCGCAAGTGGGATCATCGTCGGACTCTATGGTCCTGTTTGGATGGCGGCCTTGTTATTTGCCTATACGATATACGGCTGGGTGATGCCCTATTATCTTGAATATGTCGCGAAGCGGATCCACGTCCGTCTCCTTGAGACAGTCCGTGCTTTCCGGGAAGAAGCGATCCAGATTCCGTTCGAGCTGACGAATCCGACGAAGTTACCGCTTGGACGGATTACGATTTCCGGTCTACTCGGGGATCAAATCAAGCTTCCTGACGCGAATAGTCAGTTTTGGCGTCAACACATGTATGTCGGTAAACAGACGATCGTCCCGTTTTCAATCGATGTCATCGCCGCACAGCGAGGAACGATTCGGATTCAATCGTTTGACATCATGATCTCGGATCCGTTTCATCTGATGACGATCTATATCACGCTCGACATCCAGGAACTTGGGCATGTCTTCCCGGACTTCGCACCAGCGTCCGTCGAGTGGAACGAGCGGATGATTCCGGGTGAGACGATTGATCGTTCGAGTCCGTTTTCGGATCGTTCGAGTTTTCATTCAGTCGTTCCCTATTCCGGAGATGCGAAATCGATCTATTGGTCTGCCTATGCAAAGACAAACGAACTGTATTCGTATCAATATGATCGGAAACGTAATCATGATTATGCCGTGATCGTCGATGGTCTGTCAGCAGACGGGCTCGCCCTCCGCTCTGACTTCGAGAAACTCTTATCGCGTGCCGCAACAATCATCCGCGAACTCGAAAAACAAGGCGCTTCCTACAGTCTTTGGATCTCGATGGTCAATCGAACGGGTCAGTGGTATCATGTCCCGTCCGGTACGGGGAAACATCAGTTCCTGCGGACGATGGAATGTCTTGCCCGGATCTCGGAATATGACTTACCACTCGAGCGCCGCTATTTCACGAAACGCTTACAACGGAGCGTTCCGTCAACGACGGCAGAGATCCATCTCGGTCATCGGCAGAAAGGGGTGAGCGCATGATTCTCTGGTGGATTTTCCTAGCGAGTCTGTTACCCGTTCCGTTCTATCTAGCACTCGTTTTCCCGGCACTTGCCTTCGTGCCGCACCGCTCGCTTCGGATTGGACTACAGCTACTCGCAGCGGGATTATTGTTCATTCTATCTCCGGTTGCTTGTATTTTAGCTCTTATCTTCGTCGCCTGGACCGCATTTCTTGATACGGTCGAGTCAGCTTGGCGTTACGCCGCAAGTGGACTGATCGTCGGTGGCGTGATGATTCTATTCCCAGGTGTGACTCCACCGCTTGGTGCCTTTTTGCTCCTCTTCCTTGTCGTCGCGTATCCATTCGTCGTCACCTATATGACAGAATGGCGACGTATATTCTCAACAGTTGGTCTGATGTTGACGTTAGGGCTCCTTTTAGCCGGTCTTTTTCGATTGACGAAGGAAGTACTCGTAGGGTCCGTGACGAATTCGATCCGACCGCTGTTTGAAGCATTTGGCTCCCTCTTCCTTTGGACGGAGCCACTCGGACGAAAAGCGGACAACATGACGAACCGTGCGATGGGACTTGAAAACATCAAAAGCGTGGAAGACGTCAAACAAGCAACGGTCCAAGCGGGAACGTCACATTGGATTTGGATCGTGACGGCAATCGTGACTGTATTGTTCGTTGCAATCACGCTGTACGTCATCCGGAAGCGAAAAGTCATTCCGATTGAAATGGAACAGACTGTCAAACGTTCCAAACAGGTACGAACGCATGCTCCAAAACGTTATAGTCATCACCCGTTGCTGAAGATTGCTTCGCAACTTGAACAAGCCTTCCCAAGACGTCATGAGGAGACGACGCTTGAGTGGTTGATGCGGATTGAGTTCCCGGATGCGTCATCCAATGCGCGTTTAATCGACGGGATTGAATTCAGTACAAGCGAACCCGCCTATGATATCCAAACGTTCCGGCGTCAAGTACGCGAACAAATCGAACGTTAACAAAAAGCCTTTGCTCGTGGAGCAAGGGCTTTTTGTCGCATTAAGTGCGCATCAATTGATTGCGTAGTGTCGTCGCAAGTCACCAGTCGCAGAGATGGTTTGATCCACCATCGTGCCACCACAACATGTCAATATCCGGGAAATCGTCTTAGCGCCAACAAAACATTTCGATGGACGAAAAACAGACCGAAGCGAAAAGAAATGAGTACACTTTCGGTCTAGTTTCCTTCAAGCGTTAATTTTCCAGGTGGCTCTGTTCAATTGTTTGAAAAATCGATTGATAGATCCTCAGTTGCTCCGAACGATTCGGTCGTTCGATCCCCTCTCCGAACAACCAGGTCGTCTCTTGCGTATCGTCATAGAGCATACCAGCTGCAAACGTCGGATTCGGCACCGAGATGCTTCCCTCATATGAGAGACTCGGATCAAGAAACGGTTCGATGGATTTTTGAGAGCCGATGAAGAAAAATGGAATATGTGCTTTCCGGTAGACGGAGGCATAGTCACGTCCTGCTGCCTTATGTAAGTACTCCGGCATGATCATGACGGCGTCATATTGACGTAAATCTCCTTTGATTTCCTGAAGATCAATTGAGTGGAAGTCCGGAGATTGTGTAAGAACTGGAGCCGTTCCGACGACAGCGATGGTGAGATCGATGGTACTAGCTTTTGGCGTCAACGTCGATTTTTTCAACATACACACGGTAAGCAGTAGACTGAGTGCAAGTAAAGTCATGACGGTTCTTTGTCTCATCTGTCCCTCCATGATTTCCTGATATTAGGTCTTTCACCTAGTTTCTTTATACCATAAAAATGTGTGGCGTTATGTTTTCGAACAATAGGGAAATCACAAGAATAAAGTGTCAACGGAATCCGATAAAAAAAGACTCCCTAGTTGGAGTCTTCTTACTTTTCAGCATCGATTTTTGAAGCCTTACGCGCAATGACGACAATAAAGACGATGGCACCGACAGGAATCACGAGCGGCATCCAGTCGAGGATATACTGTGCGTTCATCGTATCCCCCCTTACCTAGCAAGCTATAAGCGTAGCATATG
Source organism: Exiguobacterium sp. UBA3968 (assembly GCF_002385115.1). Taxonomy (NCBI): domain Bacteria; kingdom Bacillati; phylum Bacillota; class Bacilli; order Caryophanales; genus Exiguobacterium; species Exiguobacterium sp. UBA3968. The sequence continues at coordinate 858,114 of NZ_DGCW01000005.1, read as the reverse complement.
CCAATTGCTGGGGAGTTGCAAGTCACAGTCGGGGTAGAAGCGCGTAGGCAACTGAATAATAGATCAAAACACTTGTTGAAAGCATATACCCGATGAATAAAAGGGGGGTAAATTTAGGTTTCATGCGCCGTTCGATCAAACGTAGCGATCCGATGGTGACAACAAGAGCGATAACCGGACTGAATCCGAACGCGACGATGTCGAGTGATGTCATGACATCTTCTGGTAACACGAAATGAAAGACAAAAAGTGAGAATAAGTACCAAGATGTATAGGATAAACAAACGAAGAACAGGAAAGCACCTAATTTCCGCATCCCGTTTGATCGGCTTTTTTCCATCTGTTGCATGTCGTTCCTCCTACATAAGTATCAGATACCTATAATAGTAACTGGAACTATTCGCTTAAAATATTCAAATATGAATATCCGACAAAAAACGACATTTTTTTATTCTGTAATTAAAAAAGCAAGATCCATGGTCAAATGAACCTTGCTTTCCCGCTTAAAGAGCAGGTGTTTCGACTTGGTACATCGTCGCAAGACCCGCTACTTTATTCTTGAATGTCTCTCGGCGTTCGACAGGTGCGATGATTTCTGCTTGGTTGCCGAACTGGATCAGCCACATCATGAAGCCGTCAGAAAAGAGCGCATCGACCTTAACCTCGAACCAGAGGTCATCGAGACGACGACAACGGATATCGGTCCCGAACCGGTCAACGACGGTCGGCATCAGACTCTCCTGGAATTTAAGCGTCAATTGCTCGTTCTCTCCTCCATACATGTTGAACATATTACTTAAGTAACTTGGCTCGACATAGACCGGTTCTTCCATCGGTTCGAATGCTTTACAATCAACGATTCGATCGACCCGATACGTTCGAACCTCTTTGATCCGTTCGTCTCTTCCGATCAAATAGTAATTTCCGTTATCCATCAATAGATGTGCTGGTGAAACGAGATAATGCTCGCCATCCTTGCGTAACTCGAACTTTCGCGTCCGTTCGTTGAATTTCCCTTGGTACTGGAAGCTGATGACGAAACCTTCACTGATTGCTTTCTGAATCGTATCGATTGAGCGGGACGTCATCCCTTTTGGTTTTTTGACAGTATGTAGGACCGGCTGAAGTGACTCCGCCATCTTATCACTCGTCAGGGATTGAAGCGTCTTGACGAGAGCTGTTGTCTCACTTTCCGAGATGAACTTCGCACTAGCGATGGCATCGACGAGCAATCGGAGCTGATGATGTTCAAAAGGACGACTGACGAGATGATACGGAATGGCAAGTCCATTCTTCGTCTCTTCCGCCACGACGTCGAAGCCTGATTTAGCAAGTGCTGCAATATCATCCTTTAACGATTTTCGGGATAGCTTCTCGATTAAGCCTCGTTTTGAGAGTTCCATGCTTAATTCCTCAAGCGTCAACGTATGATCTTCATCCGACTGACGTTCGAAGATTTCTCGTACAGCAAGTAAGCGGTCACGGTTTGTTAATTTTTCGTTTGACACTACGCATCCTCATTTCCTAAGTCACAATGGTTTGGTTATACTTTACAGTATACATGAAAAAGAAAATTAGATTAACAATAAAATGGTAAATATTAAGAGATAGGAGAATTTGGATGCATTGTATCGCAGAATGGAACGGGCAGCGCTTTGATTACCGGGATAGCGGAAGCGGTCCCGTCATTCTTTTAATTCATGGGACGCAGTCGGACTATCGGGAAATCTACCATGTCGAGAAATTGATTGCTGCAGGGTATCGTGTCATCGTACCATCGCGTCCGGGGTATGGGCGAACACCACTTCAACTCGCAGATAATCCAGAGGCGCTCGCGACATTTTACGCCGGGTGGCTCGCATCTCGTCAAATCGAACACTATACCGTTTACGGCATCTCAGCCGGAGGACCGACGGCGATCGCCCTTGCCGGAATGGATACGGGCGTTCATGCCCTCGTCTTAGCATGTGCGATGACGCATCGAATTTCACTTCCTTATCATCGCCTACTCATCCAACCGGTCTTGCAGCGTCCCTTGCAGTTCATTCAATTGGGGATTTGGGCGTATGTGAAGGATAAAATCCGGAAGTTTCCTGAAGAAGCGGCAGTCCGGATGGTCGAGATGACGAGTCTCTTACCACGCGAAACAATCCGTACTCACATCAGTGAGACGGATGCTTCGTTGTTATATGAGGTCGGTCTTCAAAATGGTCCAGGACGGGGTGTGTTATTCGATATTACGCAAGACTTAGGACAAGAGCGACTCGAAGCCGTCACGTGTCCGGTTTTGATCGTCCATTCAAAGTCAGACCGTGCTGTTCCGTTCGAACACGCGGAATACGCTCGACGAAGCATTCCGCATGCACAGTTCATCGAATCGAAGAGCCCCGGTCATCTCATTTGGATTGGTCCATCCGCACGTCGGGATGAACGCATGATTGAACGCTTCATCGCTTTCAATCAGATGACTTGAAGCCGAAGCCGCATCTTCAACTTCTCGTCGTCCTCTTCGATCGCAACCAGTCCCCGGTTCTTCAGTTCACCGATCGCACGACGTGTTCGATCTTGATTGAGGCGGGCACAGCGGGCGATCTCGGCGATCCCCATTCGGCACGATAATTGATTGGCCTTGATTTTTGATGAAGGCTTCGCGACGGAACGTTGTAAAAGTCGCCAAAAGACGTGTCGGGCATCTTCCGACAAGGCGTAGGCGTTCTTCTCGATCACCGGTGGCATATAGCGGACATCTTCTCGAATTCGGCGAATCAGATAAAGACTGAGCCATTCTTCGAGTTCCGCTAGAATCCGTGAGAATTCGAACCACCAGAGCTGCTCGAGTACCTCTTCTTCTTTCGTCGCCAGTTGCCAATTAGCAGGAATCTCATCAAATTCTTCTTCGAGCCAATCTTCGTAATCGAGAGCCGTCTCATATAAGACTTGTGACGGAACCTGTTCGAGCGACGTCCGATGTTTATAGATATCAAAGCTCATCCGCCGAAAATGTTCGACGGATGCAGCCACTTGGCTCAAATGAATCAATTGTTTCGTAATCAGCCGCGCCAGTCCATCCATTTCGAGGTGGATGGCATATAAGTGTTTTTCTAGCGCAATGAGCGTACTTCTCTCCATTCGACTGTTCCTCCCCTATTTGTTTTTCGTCTTCTTGTCTTTTTCCGCAAAACCCTTATTCAAAACCAATTGTGAGCATATCGATGTATTGACAGTGAAGTTTGGAATAGAATAAAACAATCGAATTCAAAAGGAGATGCACGATATGTATACGATTTATGGTAGCTCACGTAAAGGAAACAGTGAATGGCTAGGTGAACAAGCGTTGAAAGGCATCCGTCATGTGGCTGTCGATTTGGCGAACGTCTCGATTCAGCCGATTGAAGACCGCCGTCATCATGGTGGCTTTTTGCCGATCGGTGATGATTATCGCCGAATCGTCGAAGCGATGCTTGAACACGATGACATCCTGTTCATCACACCGATTTACTGGTACTCGATGTCGACGAAGATGAAATTATTCATCGACCGCTTCAGCGAGTCACTTCGCGACGAAGAGCTCGACTTCAAAAGCCGAATGGCAGGGAAACGATTCCACTTGATTGCCGTCGGTGGAGACGATCCGCGCATCAAAGGACAGGCACTCGTCACGCAGTTCAAGCATATCGCGTCGTTCCTCGGTGCGACGCTTGAGACAACGATTCTTGCCGAAGGGAATGCACCGGGTGAGGTCGAACACGATCAAGAAGCAATTGTGGCCATCGAGGCGTTTCGCGAAAAAATGTCAGGTGCACGTGTTTAAGCACGGATCTTGAAGGGAATTATCTGAAGCAGAGCGCACGACTGTCTAGCGTACGACTCAATTCAGGAGGTGGTCAGCCATGTTCGCATCTAAAAAACGATCGAATCGCAAGTGGAAACAACTGACTTCACGCCAGCATATCCTTCATCTTGAACATTTGTATCAATCTCGCGAAGAGACGATTGTTCGTGATCGCCTCTCCTTGCAACACATCATGGAACGTGCAGTCCGGACCGGACAGACGGTCCACGTCCGATTGAAACAACTGGATATGGTATCCGGTTCAATCCAAGCGATTTTTCATGACCGTGGAACGATTGAACTCGTCACATCGACAGGTATGCGCCGAATGGTACGAGCGTCAGACGTCATCGATATCAAGTGGAAGGCAACCTAACAGCATTCAACCCCTTCTCGATGAGAGAAGGGGTTTTGATTTATATGAGTCCTTTGCCACCGAGCGGTTGATCTTCCAGTACACGTTCAACATGTTCAAGTAACGGACGCGCTTGCGTAATCAAGTGCTGCGTCACCGGTAAAGTTAAGGATGCTTGATGAGTAGCCGAATCCGTCCAAATTTCGCGAACATGCAAAACATCTGGCTCGTCAGAACGGCTGATGATGTAGTGCAGGCAGCCCGGATGCGTCGCAAGAGAAGCCGCAGCTTCAAGCAACAGGGCAATGACGTTGTCGCGTTGTCCGTTTTGAGTCGTAAATGTCGTCCATAATCCATACATCATGAGGTACCTGATAACGGTCGAACTTCCGCTCGCCAACCGTAAGATTCCCCTTCTGCGACTTGAGTCGTCGGATGAAGGAAAGCTAGTTCCATCGCATGATCTAAATCACGTGCTTCAAAGACGATCAAACTGCCGATTTGCTCCCCACTCGAGCGATCTGGTTCATCATTCGTCTGCACGACACCATCTCGCCAGTAAAATGCTTGTGTCGCTAGACCCGGGTGCCAGTCTGATAAAACGTTCACTTGTTTATTAAAGGTGTTCATCAACGCATCACAACGCGACATCAAGGCGTCAATCTCTTCCTTCGATAAAGCATCCATCTGGTCTGCATCGTAATAGCCAACATATAAGAATTGCATCATCTTTCCTCCTTTCATCCTTTCCATTCCCTTCCAAGAGAAGGTTAAACAAAAGCCTCCTTGTCTCTATACTGAGAAACAGGAGGCTTACGTATCATTCATCTTTTAATTTGACATTTTGATCGGCTGGTAATGTTGTTGTCGTTTCCTCATCTTCGAGTTTCGGGACGCCAGCACCATAATCGGTTGCTTCATCCGCCACATACGATGCCGCAAACGCTGGATTCAGTAAATCAGACTTCGAACCGACGATGACAATCCGACCGTGTCGGACTTCATCTTCTAGGTCCTCGGCGACATCCTTCGTCATACCAAGCTCGGACAACTGAGCGATCCGGTCTTTCCGGTTACTCCGGACGGCTGATAATAAGGTCTCGAAGAACGACTTCTTCGTCACGCGATACGGTAACGTCTGCGTATCGTTCGCGATGCGTTCCGCGAGTTCTTCGTCTTTCGCAAAGATGTAGATCTGTTTATTCGAATAACCACTTGATTTAAGGCTCGTCACTTCTGCGTCGACAGCGGTCATGTTTCGTACGATGCGCGTTTCAAGCATAAAAATCCCTCTCCTTCATGCAGCAAGCTGCTGATAAGAAGTTATACCCGAAACATAATAGTTAAAACCTGAAATTGAAAAATGGATTAAGCAGCCGTCTGGATTGCTGCTGTGCGTCGTTTTTGCCAGATCGTAAACATCGTAATCAAAATCATCAGGACGACTTGCGGGATGAGTGTCTCGATCGTCGGATAGAAGCCGATCCAGCCGGCGGTTCCGAGTCCATTGATCGGATGGATCGGTAAGACGTTTGTCAGCTGCAACGCGTGCAGACTCGTACCAAGAATCTTGAATGCCATCAGATAAATTAACCAGGATGCGACTTGGAACAAACGATGGATCGGTAAACGAACACCGATCTGGATGACCGCATACGAGACGAGTCCGATGATGACGATTGCAAGACCAATCCCGGACAACAAGGCAGTCTTCGTCATCGCTGGTGCCATTCCGATGTAGAATAACAACGTCTCGGCACCTTCCCGGAAGATCGTCAAGAAACTGACGAAGAACAAGGACGTCGTTGAGAGCGTCGACAAAAAGTGTTTGCGTTTCGCGACGGCGCTTTTCGAGTGCAACCAGTAGCCGACGAACAGCATGACGACGACCGCGACGATTCCCGTATAGCCCTCGATTTGTTCGCGACCTGTTGCTGCGAATGAGGCTTGAAAGACTGTCTGCAGGATGAGGGCTAACAGACCACTTGCGATCAGACCAAGCCCGGCACCTGCCCAGACCTTACCTTCTTGTTTGGTTCGGCTTTTCCGTGCAAAGGCAACAAGTGCACTGACGATTAATAATGCTTCCAAACCTTCCCGGAGCATTACGAGCATCGCGTCGATGAACGTATAATGTGTCTTTGTTTGTAATTGTGCAATAGCATTCTCGAACGACTGGAGTTCTTGTGCCGTCTTTTGCTGAGTTTCCGGCGTCAGCCGAGCAAGTAGCAAGGGTACGTCTGATTCAAGCTGGGAATAGAGACCTTCATTTCGTGTCCGGACCTCGCCTTCGGCTCGCGGCCAGGTCTTCAGAAACGATTCGAGTGCCAGCTTCGCTTGCGGCAAATCACTTGCTGCAAGCGCGGTCTGCGCCTCTTCAAGCGGTGTCAGCAGTGACTGCAGTCCTGTTTTCTTCGCTTGGACTTGTTCTCCGGCGAGGAAGGACTGGACTGCATTGTCGAATTGATCAAGTGCCGCCTTCCACTCCTTCGTATCCGCAGGCTTTCGCGCCGCAGCGATCCGAATCGACGCAAGCGCCATCTCGATGTTGCCATAGTGACCGATACTGTCATTACGGACAAGACTTTCGTGCGTTGCCCAAGCGGTCAACAATCGTTGTTCCGCTGCCGGACGATCGCTCGCTTTGACTTGACGCATCTCTTTTGTCAACGAAAGCAATTGCTTCACCTTTGCTTTCGCAACCGGATCTGTCTTCGGTTTCGTGGCTTCTTCCTGCTTCCGGACGGCAGCAGAGAGTGCCGTCAGTTGCTCGCGGACTTCAGGAAACGCTGCCGATCGTTTTGCATCGACCTGTTTGACGGCTTTCCTGATTGCCGCTTGTTGATCAGGTAAATCTTGAGCAGCTTGCCCTAATTCATCGATGGCTTGATTCAGTGCCGCGCGATCTTCACTTGCGACGGCAGACAGGGCTTGTCCGATTGCGACATAGAGATCATCCGTCGAAGCAGCATGGACAGGCACCGCGTGTTGACCAGCTACAAGGAGTACAAGTAAAAGGACAAGATTACGCAAATAACGCATCACCGATGTAGCCTCCTTTCGAGATCCCACCGAAGCAGGCGAAAATGGCACTTCCACGGTGCGTGATGTATTCATTCAGTCGATCCTGCGCGGCAAGACGGCGCTGAATCGCGATGAATTGTTTTGGCGAACGCTGATACGATAAAAAGAGTAGTCCAGCATCGAGGGCACCTGTCTTCTCATCAATGCCGTCTTGATAAGAGTAGGAACGGCGTAGGATCGCTGTCTTCCCGTCTCCATGCGCGACAGCGGTATGCGAGTCAACCGGTAAGGCAGCTTCGCCACGAGCTTGTCGTTTCGCTGGGGTGACGGAAGCGAACTCGTCTGTTGAGCCGAGCGGTGCCCCGGAAGCACGTTCGCGTCCGAAAGTCCGTTCCTGTTCCTTCAGGATCGTCCGGTCCCAAACCTCGAGATGCATCTGAATGCGGCGGACGACGAGGAACGAGCCGTTCGTTAACCACGGCGTCCCGTCCTGCCACTGACAAAAGAGCGATTCTTTCCGGACTTGTTGCTTCGAGACGTCGGGATTTCCCGTGCCATCCTTGAAGCCGAATAAATTGCGCGGCGTCCCGCCAGAGGCATCTGCTGCTTTACTGCGCTGGAAGCCAGCTTGCGACCATCGCATCGCGACCGTTCCGCGCCCAACACGGACGAGGTTACGAATTGCATGGAAGACGACTTGCGCATCATCACCGCAAACTTGAACGACAAGATCACCTCCGCCCCATTTTTCATCTAAACGATCGAGATCGAACGTCGGCAACGGTTTAAGCGCCTCCGGTCGTTTATGCTGAATACCAAAGCGACCGTCAAATAGACTTGGACCGCACCCGAACGTAAACGTCAAATGACCGGCAGATAATCCGTCCGCTTCCCCCGTATCTTCCGGTGGGATGTAACGGGAGTCGGAATCGCCATATGGTAACCCAGCCGCAAGTCGGGCACATAACCGTGTCCAGCGTTTTAATAAATCAACGAGTTCATCGCGTCGCTCCGTCTTGATATCAAACGCTACGACTTGGACGTGGTTTTGTGGTGGTGTCAAAATGCCTGCTTGATACGTCCCGTAGAACGGCTCTTGATCACTTGCTTCAACAGTTAATGTCCGCGGAAGAAACTTCTCAAGACCACTGGCATACAGGGCGGCCCCGAGACTCGTCAAGCCTGCGACCTTCAGGACATCCCGTCGCGTGACGCCTTCTTGTATTGGTTTCATGCTTATCCCTCCAGTACGATGCCCATCTTCGAGAGCGGTTCCGCGAGTTCATTGATTGCGACACTCATCTGTTTGACGTCTTGTTTCGAGAGACTCGTGTAGAGGACATACCCGTCACCCTTTTTCTTCGCGTCAAGTAATGCATGGACATCCTTGAAGCGAGCAGCGATCTCTTTTGATAACGTCGCATCTTGTTTCTTCAGCGCCGGGTTCAACAAGTCATAGATTTTTTCAGCCCCCTCGACGTTTGCTGCGAAGTCATATAAGTCCGTATGCGAATAACGGTCTTCTTCGCCTGTCACTTTTGACGTCGAGACTTCGTTTAATAGATCCGTCGCCCCCGTGACGAGTAATTCCGGTGTCACCTCGACCGTCTCGACCTTCGCCCGTAGTAAATGAACGTCTTTCATCAATTGCTTCGCGTACGCTTCATAGCCTCTTGTCGTTCCCTTTTCAAACAACCCTTGTTCGATCCGGTGGTAGCCACCCCACTCCGACGCTTTGACATCGCCTGCTCGCGCATCGATTTTCGGATCGAGATCACCGAACACTTCCGCGATCGGTTCCGCGCGTTCGTAATACATCCGCGTCGGTGCGTACAATGCTTTCGCTTCTTCCAGTTTGCCCGCTTGAACGGCATCGGTGAATTTTTCTGTCTCACGAACGAACGTATCGATTTCATTGATTGCATACGTCCGGTAATCGGTGACGACCTGATCGAAATTCTCCTTTTTCGGTGCTGGTTTCTCCGCTTGTTTGGCTTCACTACAACCCGCTAAGACGACCGCGAGTGCGCCTGTCATCAACAATGCTTGTTTCATCTATCGTTCCCCCTGTAAATGGTTAAGTCAGTTCCTTCATCAGTATAGACGACAATGATAATCGTTATCAATAAAAATTTTTGCGTAATAAAAAAAGCTTGAATTAGTCATTTTTGACCAATCCAAGCGCTTTGTCAGGTATTTTTTTTTCGTTTTTTGAAATAGGTCCGTGAAATAATGAACGTGACAATCCCAAAGCCAATGAAGACGAACGCTTTTTGGAACAAGGTGAGGAATGACAAGTCAAACAATAAAAGCTTGACGGCACTGATCGTCAGGAGCAACAACCCGGATAACCGCCATGTCGACGACGTCCGCATCCGACCGATCGCGACGAGCACGAGGGCAAGGACGATATAAGCCGCGGATAACGTCGTACTACGCGCTGTCTCTTCAAGACCGCGATAGAACGGTAACTCCATGATGATCAACGTGTAGGTCGTAAAAACACCGATCGCCGCTAGGACAAGTACGAGTTGCCACGACCCTTTCCAACCCGGATCACGATGTGTCTGAACGAGGAGTAAGACGAACGCCGTCGAAGCTAGGACCATCGCTAGAACGGTCAAGGCGTAGGATAAACCTAGGTTTTGATAGGTTTCATAGTCAACGACAGCCGAGAAGATGAAGACGACATACAATCCGACGTTAAATAACCGTTGGTGTGGCATCCGCGCTCGTGGAACGAACCAGAATGCAGCGATTAATCCAGCAATCAAAAAGTAGCGCAGTTGATACGTCCAGCTGAGGGCATCTGCCGGAATCAAGAGGACGGCGACGAGTAAGGCGACGTGACCGACACCGTTTTGAGCGGAATCCTTCAATCGTTCAGCGAGCAGGTAGGCAGTGCCAGCGAACAGAATCGCGATCAGCGTACCGAACGACCAGTCAAGGATCAGTAACGTCAGTAAGACGACACCCCCAGCGAGCCAACTTGGGACGTTCTTCTCAAACTGAATCCGTTTTCCGACGAAGGAAGTCGCACCGTAGCCGAAGAATGTCGCAAGTAAGAGAGACCATTCATCAAGTCGTGGTACCTGTTCATCAAGCCAGTAGAGCTCTAACGAGAGTAGACCGAACGCGAGTGCGATCGTAAAGATCACCCAAGCGAAGACGAACGCTTTTTTGGCCTTCAGTCGGTCAACCGCAAAGAAGATCGCTGCGAACAAGACGACTTCGTACAATAAGAAGAGCGGTAAGTTCGGGTCGTCCGATAATTGTAGATACGGTAATAAGAAACCGGTGATGGATACGAGGACGAGCAAGGCTTGCGATCGCATCCAGAGCATCAGACCGTACACGATGAAGACGACGACGAGCTCAAGTAAGAAGGCTAAAGACGGTGGATAGAATTGATATAAGGCCATTCCGGCGAACAGTGCTGCCAAGGCGACGATCGTACCGGTCGCGACGAGTCCGACCCCGAGCTCACGTCGTTTCTTCTCATACTGGTATTCTCCAAGGGCGATGACGAGTAAACCGATCAATACCCCACTTCCGATGCGGACAGGCGGACTGATCAGACCGGCAACCGAGGCGTAGGAAAAGAGGAACAAAGCCCCAAGTGCGGCGAATATGGCTCCAATTCGGGGTAACCAGACAGTTGCGATGACCTGTTCCCAGTCTTCGCGGGAGCGCTTTTCCTTAAATGTTGGTTGAGGAACAACCGGCTTTCGTTTCGTAAAGGCAGGACGCGGGGCTGGGCGAGCGACCGTGCTCACTTCTGGTTCGCTCGGTTCAGGGGCGACAGGCGAAGTGTGCTGTCCTTCAAGGGCAGCCACTCGTTGTCGTAACGCCGCGACCTCCTGCTCGAGACGCGTGATCCGTGGATCTTCCATCTCTTCACTTCCTTTCATGGATACATTGTCATTCTTTTACACACCTAGCAGGTGAACTCCTTCATTTTACAGTAGTTTTCGTATCAATATGCCTGAAAATGACAAAAATCCGGTCGCGTCGGGGCGACCGGATGAGGATTTAACGAACAGATAACGCATATTGTCCTGTCTGATTGAAGACGGACGTGAACTGCGAACGACTGACACTATACTTGCCACGATATGGATCTGAAACGTAGAACGAACCGCTCGAGACACCCGTCACAAGCATGACATGATAATTACGGTACCCTGTGAATGTTTTACCGTCTGGTTTAATCCAAGAGAAGTAACCGTATGGATTTTTGAAATCGACCGTTGCCCAGACGATGACCGGGTTACCGCTACGGATCTCACTCTCAATTTTCGAGACGCCTTGTTTTGAGATATCAACGGCACCACTGCGGTATTTTTTCGCAAGTGGTAGGATCCCTTTCGGATAGATGCCCCAGTTCTTGTAGTAGTCGAGCGTTCCGGCTGGATTACCTGTGAACATCTTTTGTGGATCTGCCCAGTAATACTTCCCGTTCTTATACGTCGCGTTCTTCATGCTTTTCGGCATTTGATTATAGAGTGACGCAGCAGAAACGGCTTTTTTCTTGTATTCGAGTGCCATCTTCAGTGAGACGAACTCACAACCAGACGGATATCCGAGTGAATATTGATTGTAGTATGGGACGTTCAGCTTCTTCGTCGTCGTCGATGGTTTTGACTTCGAAACGTACTGCGTCGAGATATAGCGGTAGCTTCCCTTGTAGAGAATCCGTGTCCAGCTCCCTGACGTGCCGTATGTCGCAACGGCAACCCCTTTATTCAGCTGTCCTACGACTTTATACTTCGTTCCAGCACCCGTCCGGACGTTGAGTGTGCCGACCGTCGTATACTTCGTTCCTGTCGACGTATATTTCGACGAAGACGATTTGACGTAGTTCTTGTGTATGTAGCCTGTGCGGGATTTGTAGCTGATTTTATACCAGCTGCCGGACGTTCCCTTTGATGTGTAGACGTTCCCTTTGTAGACATTACCGAGAATCTTACTCGATGTCGACGGTTTCTCGCGGACGCGTAAGACATCCGTCGTCACGGTCAACTTCGTCGCGGCCTCAGCGATCAACGAAGGGCTGAGTACGCCAACGATGACAACCGCTACGAGCAATGCGGATAAGAATCGTTTCATGATAGACCCCCTATGTTTAAATTTGGTGAGACATTCCCTTATTCCCAACTTTTTGAAAAAATAATCAACATTTCTTTAGAAAAATCTGAAAAATAAGGAATGCACCTGTTCTTTATATCAAAAAAACCCGACCATGCCTATGGGCACAGTCGAGTTGTCATCAACCTGCAATCAAATTAAAATTTAATTTTGGATCGTCAAGATATAAGGTGACGGTTGCGCAAAAGCTTGTTCGAGCAGATGGGCAACAAACAAGGTATCTTCTTCTTTCACCGGAAGCGGTGCATCTTCGACGATACTGCGGTAAAAGGCACGGTACAGCTTGCCGTAATCACCGACGGGACTCGGTATCCGGACGTCTTGTAAGTGACCGTGTTCATCATGATAAATCAAACGCCCATAATCGTCTTCTGAATCCTCACCGAACCCCTCTTCTCCCGGGAAGTAGTTCGCTTTCAGGTCGAGCTCTTGCCGGTCGACGTGTTGTTTGATGAACGTGCCGTTCGTGCCGTGTAACATCCACCGGGGTGCCGGGGCAAGTGCGACATGACTCGTCCGGACGCTGACTTTCAGCTCCGGATAATAGAGATCAATCGCAAACGCATCATCGGGATTGTGCGGCAGTCGAACACTACGCACATCAAAGGCAACCTTGTCCGGTTTTCCGAATAAGGCGATGATTTGGTCAAGCGTATGAACACCAAGTCCGTAGAGTGCGCCGTTCTCATGGCGCGCATCAGCTGACGCTGCTTCGGGACGAAACAAATCAAACTGCGAGACGACTTCGACAAGTCGTCCGAGTTTTCCGGAACGGATGATTTGGGCGACGACTTGGAAGTCGCTGTCGTAACGGCGGTTTTGATAAGCGAGAATTTTGACGCCTTGCGCATGTGCTTCCGCAAATAAACGCTTCGTCTCCTCTTCAGTCACGGTAAACGGCTTTTCGACGAGAACATGCTTTTGATGTTGCAAGGCGAGCAACGCGTATTCGAAATGGGTAGCCGGTGGTGTATTGATGACGACGACATCAAGTGCCGGGTCAGCGAGCATCTCAGACACATCCGTCGTAAAACGGGCATCCGGCAGTCGATCCTGATAGGATGCGAACAGCTCCGGTTTTTCCTTCCGATTGTAAATCCAGGTGACGTGATAGTTGTCCTCGATCATCACGTACGGTAAATGGTAACGGGTCGTACTTTTGCCAAAGCCGATGAAGCCGATATTCAATCGCATCCGATCACTCCTTGAACCGTTCTTTTTCTCTTACCATACCAAACGAAACGACCGTTGTCTTGATTGAACCGCTTCAAGCCGTCGCTTCGATGCGTTCATACTCATAAATCGAGAAGCCGTCCCGTGTTCCTTGATGGACGAATCCGAAAGACGTGTAATACGCGTTGAGAAACTCGTTTGAAGCGACACAGTCGAGTCGTAGGATTTCTCCTTCGTCCTCTGTCACTGCAATCGCATGTTCCAGCAGTTTCCGACCGACTCCACGTCCTTTTGCGCGGTCGCTGACGACGATTCGATGGATATACAGACCTTCTACATCATCCCACAAGGATTGATCCCATTCGAGCGAAGGAAGCAGGGCAACGGAACCAAGCAGCTCGTTCTGATCCTCAAAGACATACAGGCGGCCGGCTTCTAAATCTCGCGCGACGAGTTGTTCGATGTCTTGCTCAAGATAAGCAGACCACTGGCTACTGCCACCGGCTTTAAGGGAGAGCGCTTTTTGCTCAAGTAGGGTTGCGATGTTTCGAACGTCTTTTGATGTAGCTTGTCGTATCATGTTATTCCTCCTGTTACAAAAAAATTCTTCTCTATCCTAACGAATGCGAAGCGAGAAGAAAACCTTTTTGCTTCAAGATTTCATGTTTGCCCATTATTTTGTGATTTTTTTCATATTCCACAATTTTATTTCGATGTAACGTATTCTTTAGGAGTGATCTGACCCCCAGTCGTCACAACGGTAAACGACCGGCTTCCCACGAGCCGGTCGTTTTTTTGGCGTTCAGGATAATTCGACCCAGCGGCGCGACAAATTCCGTGCTTGTGCCCGGTACTCGTCATCTTCGACGATCGGATTGCTGAGTCGAGGAGCGGAATCCGCATAATAGCCGCCGTTGTCAAGTGGATCGTCGGTTGTTGCGAGATAGAGCGCCGTCTTCGCACCGTATTCCGGTGTATAAAGTTTTCCGGTCCAGTATCCGACTTGCGCGACTGGTTTGAGTAACGTCTTCATCACTTTGCCGTACTTGCCGCGATAGAACAGATCCGTATTGACGATCCCCGGGTGGACGCTGACGAACGTGATCCGGTCGCCGTGCTTTTCAGCTAGCTCACGCATATGAATCATTTGCAGGAGCTTCGATTCGCGGTAAGAACGCATCGGGCTGTAATGTTCTTTTTTGACGTGCGCGATCGCCTCAAGTTCGACGTCGGTCCGGATCAAGCCGCCTTCACCGGCGAGAGAGGAAATCGAGATGACGCGCGGATCTTGTCCTTTTTCGAGTAAAGGTAACAATCGCTCGATCAAGTAGAAGTGACTCAAGTAATTGACTTGGAATTGCGATTCAAAACCGTCCTTCGTGACATGATACGGCGGTACCATGACTCCAGCATTTAGGATCAAACGGTCGATTCGACCCACCATGTCGAACAGGCGATCCGCAAAACGACGGACGGAGTCAAGTTGATCCAGTTGCACAATCTCGATTTCCAGTTGTGTATGCGATACACCGTTTTCCCGCAACAGTTGAACGAGTGCCGTCGCTTTTTTCTGAGACCGGACGGTCGCGATGACACGATCTCCCCGCTCCAGTAATTCTTGAATCGTGACCATTCCCATACCAGAATTGGCACCCGTGACGATACAGATGTTCATCCCTCTTCCTCCTTGATGTTCCATTTTGAACGCACTAGTCCTGCTTCTAGTTTTCCTTTTTCTATTCGTTTATACACCTTATTTTGGTGTTATTTTTCGAAATTTTCGAAAAATAACGTATACTAAGAAGAGAGCATGTCATCAAGAAAGAGGTGGTGGGATGGAAGAAGGTACGATTTTGTTCGTCGCAGGCACACTATTACTGATTGCAATCATCACGACGAAGTTCGCTGTCCGGTTAAATGTACCGACGTTGATTCTATTCGTCGTTGTCGGTATCGTCGCAGGGTCCGACGTTTCAGGAATCATCAACTTCGGTGATTTTGAACAAGCGCGTCTCTATGGGACAATGGCGCTCGTCTTGATTCTATTTGACGGCGGCTTGCATACAAAATGGACACATTTCCGAAAGATTCTCCCCGCCGCCCTGTCGCTCGCGACCATCGGAGTCCTCGCAACGACAGGAATCATCGCTTTCGTCGCACATTATCTGCTTGATTTTTCTTGGCCGGTCGCGTTACTGATCGGCGCACTCGTCGGCTCAACCGATGCGGCGGCTGTCTTTTCTCTGTTAAGTGGACGACCGGTCGATGCTAAGGTCAAACATACGCTTGAAGCGGAGTCTGGAACGAATGACCCGATGGCTGTCTTTCTCACGATCTTATTCACATCGTTTGCATTGGCACCGGAAACGTTCTCGATTGGTGCCGGCATCCTTTCCTTCCTCTATGAGATGGGACTCGGGACACTAGTTGGTCTTGCGATCGGGTATCTCGTCACGCAACTGCTGAACCGGATCGAGTTGCCATCGTCCGCCCTTTATCCGACGCTTCTGTTCAGTGGGGCGCTCTTCTCGTATGGTCTCGCGACGATTTTGCACGCCAGTGGGTTTCTCGCCGTCTATCTGACCGGAATCTGGATCAACAATCATGATATGATCTACCGTGAGACGCTCAAACGATTTAGTGGTAGCTTGTCGCATCTAGCAGAGATCGGCATGTTCATCATGCTCGGACTGCTCGTCTTTCCAAAACAATTACTCGATCCTCGGACCTTGTTCGTTTCGGCCGTCATCGTCCTGACGTTAATCCTGCTCGCTCGTCCACTTGCCGTCGTCTTGTCGTTGCTTCCGTTTCGGTACACGGTCAAAGAACAGAGTGTCATCACGGCAGCCGGATTACGGGGCGCCGTTCCGATCATTCTCGCGACCTATCCGCTTTCGAGTGGTCTTTCTGAAGCGCCGCTTCTTTTCAATATCGTCTTCTTCACCGTCATGACGTCTGCTCTTTTGCAAGGAACGGCCTTGCCGTGGATCGTCCGGCGAATGGGGCTAGAGACACAGCCCGACACGACGGTCGAACCATTCCTGAAATTCATGACCGTCACCCATCCGCAAGCGGAGATCATCGAGGTCAGGGTCTCGACAAACAGTGTGATTGCCGGAAGAACGTTACAGGATATCGAGATGCCCCAGGATGTGCTCGTCGTTGCGATCATTCGTGAAGATGAAATCCTGACGCCGCGTGGTCAGACACGTGTCCTCGTAGACGATCAACTGTTGATTTTAACACCTAAACAAGCGGATCAGGACGTGCGACGGTTGATTGCGTCACTCGGAATATAGATCAAAAAACACATCCTCCAGTAGGGTGTGTTTTTTGATGTAGATTGATATACTCAAAAAGGAAAATAAAGGAGGAACCTTGATGTTAAACCGATTACTTGCCGTCATCTTGACCACCACGCTCGTTTGCACCGTCCTAGCATACATATCCTATACACCGCTCCGAGATCGGACATCGGATACGATGTATGAATCATTCGGTTCAACATTTTTGTTTTACGTCTTAGCGACCTTGCCGATCATCTTGCTGTCCGGCTTCTTACTCGACTTCCTTATCGGCATGATCATCAACCGGTCATCGACGACATTAGCGTATGTGCCGACAGTCCTCGGTTACGGAGTGTACGGTATCGTGATCGCGAGTCTCCTGATTCTCTTGACGACGAAGGACGCATTTGACCTGCCGCTTTCTTTTACGATCGCTGCTCTGACAGCAATGATCTATTACAGTCTGTCCGTCGTCTTTAATCGATTGTCACAGCACGCGCACTAAAAAAACGAACAGACACGTCTGCTTACTCGCGGACGTGCCTGTTCGTGTTATTCTGCTTCCGTTCGTTCAATCGTGATGACACCCGGTGGACGATGCGGGAAGGTCAACGTCAGACCGGCAAAGCGACAAATATCATCTTCGTTCGGTGCCCGGTGCACCCACTCGATCGTCTCTTGCCTTGCTAGCGCGTGGCGGATCCGGTTATCGGCTTGTGTACGCGAGATGCCGCGGCAATCAACGTTCGTGATATACGTTGCTTCGTCCGACTCGATCTGTTGCCAAATCCCGAGGATCAGTTGACCAATCGGACTGACGGATTGACCATCCGGTTCTTCACTGCTGACGGCAGCATCGAGCATTTCGATGACAGCGTCACAAGTCTCACCGGAAGCAAGCAATCGCGTCGATCCTTGTTGTAGAATCCGGTAACGCGTCACGCCGTTCTCGAGCCACAAGCGCTGTGCGAATGGATTGACCGGAACACCGTGGAAAAATGTCTGCGTCCCGCGCCAAGCAAAACCAAATGATGGGTCGTACGCCCGAATCGTCGCCATGGCACGATCATGGAACTTAGCGATCGTCTGTCGTTCCGTTTCCAGTAAGTTTCGGATCGCCTCTTCATCCTCTAACGGTACCGACTTTGGTGTCACAGTAAATAATTCCGATTCCGGTAAGCGGTGTGGGGACAAAATCGTTCCGTCGAAACGATAATCGTTCGCCGGACGTCCAGTACGCCCGACGGATAAGCGCCACGTCCGTTCTTCCGGCATGAAGGCATAACTTTGATGGGCAAAAGGTGGTGCGACGAACAGTCCCGGAAACGGATCGAATGTGTCGACTCGCAGGACGTCACCGTCATACCAGCACTCTTCGATCAGACGGACGAGCCGTCCGACGGGTGCATTACGGTCCGTCAGGTAACGACCGGTATTCGCATGAAATCCGAGTAAGAACTCGCGCTCTTCTTCTTGGAACGTCACCATCAAGAGTTGGAACAACGAGGCAATCTGCTGCTCGACGAGTTGCGGATCCTCCCCCGTCTCTGCCTCAAACGCGACCATCTTCCAGCCGGACCGTTCATAGAGATGAATCGTCACCGGGAAGAACAGGAAGGCACCATGTGTCGCTTCGAGTTTGACCATGTCTTGCATCGCTAGGCGTTCCGTCAGTAAGGAAAATCCCATTCGTTCGAAATGATCTTGCAACCGTCGTTTCCAATGTGTGAACTCCACGCAACCATCCCCTCTCGCGAATTATGCGCCGCGTTTTCGTAACGGATTCTTTGACCAGTAGATGTAGAGACCAACGAGTCCCGCGATGCCGATGAGATAAGACGGCATTCCGCTGACTTGAATCAAGACGTCCGGTGCCGGGAAGACCGTCACGAGCAGTGCCTTATAGGTTGAGAATAAAATGAAACTGATGACGAATTGAATCCACACCCGCGGTTTGACTTGTTTGATCTTAGGTGCCGTGATGACTTGTGACATCGCATCGATCAAGAAAAGAGCGATGATTGAGAAGAATAAGTAATCGATCAGGGCGAATTGGAACAATCCGTCGATCCCTTCGATGAAGATGAACATCAGAATTGAGGAGACATAGTTTCGTGTCCAGCGTTTTTGCGTCTCCATCCGATGTCGTTGTGGTAACTCAGCGATCATCTGATCGAGGCGTGCTTCGACGGATCGACCGTGAATCTCTTCGAATGGACGCTGCTTCCGCTGGGCTTCGTAGATATCTGCCCGCAGACGGTCTTCAATTTCCGTCCGGTCCGGTTCTGCAACGTTCAGATTCAATCGTGGTAAAACGGTTTCTAATAAACGTGTGTTGGCTTTCGTTAATTTCAATCGATTTCCCCCTTTTTCATGTTTAAGTATACTGGGTTTTTGGGAAGAATACGTAGTGGAAGTAAAAGATTGCTTGACGAAACGATGAAAAATGTTCAGAATTATTAAAATATAGTGTCGGAATCAGATAGAAAGGACGTGTCGAACCATGCGTCAAACATTGACGAGCGCCGCCTTGATCACCTTACTGACAAGTGCGGGCATCGCCTTCCCGTTGGCTGAAGCGAAGCCACCCGTTGACCAAGAACCGGTCGAACTCGATCAGCAACAGGAACAAACGCCTGAAACAGAATAACAATAACCCGCGCTCAAGCAGGAGCGCGGGTTATTTCATGTATCACTTGGTTGGGTGACGCGTTCGTCAATCGTGACGGTCCACGTGACGACCGTCGTGCTGTCACGAACGCCCTGTACTTCGATCGTCGAGAGGAGTTCAGCAATACCACCTGATCGTAAAGTGTCCTCCATCTGCTTCGGTTCAGCATACGGTGTTCCCGGGCATTCGAGCAAACCATCCGTCGTCACGAACAATCGGTTGTCACCTTGACGCAATTCGCGGATCCCACGCGCGTAACTTGGTACCGGTAAGGCAAACGTATTTGCACGACCGATCCATTCATAGAATTGACGCTGGTTTAAAGCAGCTTGTCCCATATTCATCAACTCTGGATGAAACAGGTACAAGACGACATCACCAATGGATAACCACCAGATGAAGCGCCCTTTGCGGACGGCGATCAAACAAGCGGTTTCTCCTTGCAACATCGCACACGCCGCTAAAAAGTCCGGGTCTTGAAATAGATCCAGCACGGTCGTCTCGATCCGTCGGAATGCTTCCGTAAGTGGTGCATCAAGATCAGTCCGAATACGCGACTCGTGTTGTGCCAACTGCTCTAAGACAAGTGCTGCACTATCCGCTGTCTTATGAGCGTCTAAGACGACGGTCATCTCCCAATCGTCGCCGATCAAGATGGCAGCCCCGTCTTCGTTTTTATATTGACCGCTTCTTGAGCAGCCTCCGAATCGACCGAGCGTCACCCGACCAATCTGGTCAATCTGCTTCGTGTCAACGAATGGTTCGTCGGATCCGACCCAGTAGTAGGATGATTGTGTCGTCTGCATGCATCAGTCTTCCCTTCTTTACATCTCCCGCAAGTACGGTTGCAGGAATAAGCGTAATCGTTTTTCGTAGTTGTCCGGGTCCATCATATACGTCTCGTCATGACCGGCATCGCGAACCGGATACAATTGTTTTAATCCCGTTTTTGCTTGATACAGTTCGTACATCATCCGAACCGGGACGAGATCGTCCTTCAGTCCGTGGATGAACATCGTCGGAACCCGACTCTTCGTTGCTTGGCGCGTCACCGAGACGTCGCCATAAAAGAAATCCTGCTCACCTTTGTTCCACATGCTCGCGACCGTCAGAGACGGCAGTGCCGGGTAAAGGATTTGTTCATCCGCGAGTAGACTGAACCAGTCGTCGAGTCGGGCGTAAGCTCCTTCAGCAACGATCGCCCGGACTTGTGTCGGTACGGTCTCGCCAGAAGCGAGTAAGACGGTCGATGCGCCGACACCGAGTCCATGATAGACGATCCGTGTATCGTCTCCGTTTTCAGCAAGCAAGCGCTTCGTCCATTCCAAGGCATCCAGTCGATCGAGCCAACCGTAATTCCGGACGCCACCGCTACGATCCTGACCACGCCGTTCGATGAGTAAGACATTAAAATCCGCCTCATGGTAATAGCGGGCAAGTGCATAAACACCGGTCTGTGAAAACATCATCTCATCCGGGACGAGGAGGACTGTCTGTTTGCTACCGTCAACCGGTAGATAACGACCGAAGCGGACGAGCCCGTCCTTCGACCATTGCTGTGTCTCGCTCGTTTGTTTGAACCATGTCTCGTCTTTCGTCACCTGTCCGTCCGTTCTCGTCGTCTTCAGAATCGGAGAAGCGTCCGACTGACCGATCAATGTTTCTTGCATCCGGTATCCATCATAGACGATGAACAGTAGCAGACACGTGACGAGCAACACGATGCCGATTCCCCATTTGCGCATGTGCTTCGCTTCCTTTCCGACAGTGAGTCTTTCCTTATTCGTCGTCGGTTTTCACTTCCCCTGCTAACGGGGTCGAAAGGAACGATTGTTTATACCAGCGCTGTAAGGTATCGATATCCGTTCGTTCGAAATAAAGCGCGTTAAAAGCAGTATTGCCCCGTAGTTGAATCTCAATCCGGGCAATCTCCTTTGCTTCGAGCCAGCGAGAAACGGACCAGGTCAATTCCTCGATTTTCAGTCGTGGCGTATAGACGGTCTCTTTTTGGACCCATTGTTTGCGTAACATCAAGAGATCGTGGCCGGTTCCGAAACGGGTCTTTCGGTAACCGCTGCGCACAGCGAAGTAATAGAACGGTAACCAGATGAACAGAAGCAAGATCAGGAAGCGCCATGAGGAATCAAGGACGATGATGACGACACTGCTTAATGCAGTAAACAACAGCGCATAACCGAGTAACGGCCAACGAACCCGGTAGCGAAAGCCAATCGGTGCGACTTCATGCTGCGGACTGAACTGTCGAAAGCGCGGCAGATATGTCGCCAGAAACGGATCAATCTCGTTCGTCCGGATGAACGGATGGAGCAACAGTCGCTCCTTCTCTCCGGTCGCTGAGATGATGTGCAAGGACAGGCTCGCTCGTCCGATCAAACGCTGAATCCAGCTTTCCTGAATGACGAGGGCTTGAATCTTATCAGCATGAAACGCGACCTCGGTCCGGTTCAACATCCCGTACCCGATCAACAATCGGTTGTGTTGCAAAACGGCACGGTACGAACCGTATTTCAAGATATAGACGATGATCGAGCCGATGTAGATGACGAGTAAGACGAGTACGCCAAGTCCCGTCAAAACGAACAACGATAAATGAGCGAGTTCTGAGAACAGTCGATCGACATAACGTTCAATGAACTGATCGATGAATTGATAGGCGGTCCCGATCCCGACGAGCGCTAGTCCGACGCGTCCCGACAAGGCACCAGCTAATGCCAAATCGCGGACAGGGATCGTATAGGCGACTTCCGCCTGTTGTTCTTCGACGACGAGCTGTCCCTCGTTTTTGATCGACGATTTCAGTTCTTTCGCAAAATCAAGTCGGATCCCTTTTAGTTCGACTTCCGGTGTTCCGCTCTCAGACGATGTCTCGACGGTCAACGTCGCAAGACGCAACAGTCGTTCGATGACGTTTTGCTGAATGCCGATCGACTCGATCCGTTTACGTTGCGTCGTCCGTTCACTTTTTTGGAGAATTCCTTTGCGGACCCGAATCGTCTCGGCATCAATCGTGATCGTATAGAAATACCAGGAGGCGATCCCGTATAAGAGGACGAACACAATCCCGACACTGATCCCGATCCACGTATAGGTGTTGATCTCGCCTTTTCGGATCGCATTTAAAATCAAGGCGGCGAACGGAATCAGGAGCGAGCGGATGATCGAGATACTCGACATCACGATGAACAGCGGGTGGACGCGCCGGGTCATAACGATTCCTCCTCCCGCTCCTCGAGTTTCGCGAATCGTTCGACTTGTGTGCGTAGCGCGTCTCCTTGAGCACGATCGAGTCTTGACAACGTGACGAAGCCGGATGCCGTTCGAATATCAAGTGTGATCAAATCATAGCGACGCAGAATCGGTCCCGTTTGGCTATCGATCAATTGCACCTTGACGAGCGGCACGGTGACTTCGCGGCGGAAGAAGATGCCGTTGCGGACGACGAGAAATTCCTCATCGATGCGATAACGCATATACTTCAAGCGAAGAACGGGTATGTAGACGATACGGGGAATGAAATAGATCAGCCAAAGCAGACCGACGATGCCCATCCACCAAGGTGTCAGGTCGAGCCACATGACTTGGGTGATCGTCGTTCCGATCAAGATGACGGCGATTAAGCCGTGTAACGGCAACAATCCGAGCCGTTCTGCTAGAATCGATCGTTCTGGCAGCGTATGCCATTGTACAGTAGACATCAAAAAACACTTCCTTTCGTTTCCATTTACGGTTAAAAACGTCGCTTGGTTTCAGACAGCGGTTGACATTTTGTTTGAATTCATCGCATATATAGAAGTGAAGAACTGTAACACCAAGGAGGAACCATGTTAACTTTTGAACAAAAATTACGAATTATCGAGACGTTCCCGCAACTCGTCCGAAAAGATGTCTCACTGAAGCGTGTCAATTTCCAATTTCCGGACAGTCAGTACGAGAAGAAGAATCTCGTCTATCATTTACATCCGAACGGTAACGGCTTCGTCTATGCCGCCGGTCTACCAGGTTATGAAACGGACGAAAAAGGGTTCGTCAACATCCGTGAATTCTCAGAGCCTGCTTTAATTCTCTTATTAGAAGATGCAATCAAAGCACTCTCAACAGTCCAATCGGTCGAAACACTCGAAGAAACATGGGTCAACGATAACCAGTTCGAATTGACGTTACTCAATGAAGACATCGACACGTGGCTCGTCTACGCCGGTGATCTTTTAGACGGTGCATTCAACTCGTATAAGGAAGCAGCGAATTATCTTGAAGAAGAAGGCTTCCGCCGTAAATAAGACAATGAGCGATCCGGTTAATCCGGGTCGCTCATTGTCATGACGAGACGATTCAGTGCCGCTTTGACGACGCGTAAGTCTTCCTCATCGACGTCGAGTGTTTGGACGAGATCAAGCGGAATGGTCTCTGCTTGTTTCCGTAACGCACGACCGGCATCTGTCAAAAAAATCTGGATGTGCCGTTCGTCTTCCGGCTTACGGACGCGTCGCAACAAATCTGCTGCTTCGAGTTTCTTTAGTAACGGCGTCAACGTACCGGAGTCAAGATGGAGCCGTTCGCCGATGGCTTTCAGCGATTGTCCCTCCTCCTCCCAGACGACGAGCATGACGAGATATTGTGGATACGTCAGACCGAGGGGTTCAAGTAACGGACGATAACGACGCGTGATCTCACGCGAAATCGCATAAAACGGAAAACAGAGTTGTTCATCTAAAGCTAACGGGTTCATAAAAAATTCCTCCTATCGTGAGCAAACGAGTTGCATTTCGATTTAAATTGTATACAATCTAATTGTAAGCTACTTATTTGAATCTAACAACGAAAGGGAGTTACACACATGAAACCAATGTTCACATCATCTGCAACAGCTGTCGGAGGTCGCGACGGACGCGTCGTATCGGAGGACGGAATCCTTGACGTCGCCCTCGCAATGCCAGTACCAGGATCGAAAAAACAAGCAACGAACCCAGAACAACTCTTTGCTGCAGGATATTCTGCTTGCTTCGACTCTGCCTTGAACATGGTCGCTCGCAAACAAGGGATCAAACACGATGGCAGTGAAGTCACAGCACACGTGACATTAAACGAAGCAGCTGACGGATTCATGCTTTCCGTCGAACTCGATGTTCTCGTCCGCGGGATCTCAGAAGAAGCGGCCGCTGAACTTGCGAAAGTCGCGCATACGGTCTGCCCTTACTCACGTGCAACTGCTGGAAACATTCAAGTCGACGTCTACACACGTACGACTGACGCAGAATAAGTGTAGCATTTCTAGCCAGTCTGAGGTTTACTCTCGGCTGGTTTTATTTTTTGTATTTATTTTGGTAGTTGAAATAATTTTATTCTAGATGATAAACGGTTGCTCTTACAAAAAGAACAACCGCCTTTTTTTAAAGTTGATGGACCGATAAGATGACGAGTTCCCCGGATACGGTGACATAATAGGCATCCTCGAACCGATAGCGTTCATTGTGTTCTGCGTCATAGACGGTGACCATTGGTTCCGCGTTGTCTCCAATCGCTTCGTGTAGATAGAAACGTCCGCGTAAGACACGTTCGAACGGTTCTTTATCAAGGAATCGGGCACCGTTGCGTAAGTTGATTACTTCATGATGGTGCTCGGATCGGTCATTAACGATGAAGATCGTTGACTCAACATCATCGTAGGTGAAATCGAGCGGTTCGTAGTCACTCCACTGGATCCGGGCGACCTCTTCGACACTCGCTTCCGTATCGATCCGGTAAAAGATTTCTTCGTTCAGACGATCGGTATAGGCACTGAAGATGAGATGCCCTTCTTGTTCCCCGAGATACTGGACGGTATCCCCTTCCCCATCTAATTTCAGTAGTGTCGCAAATGATAAATGTTCGACACCTTGTTCAATCTCCTCAATCAAGGTCGACAGTGGTGCGATCAACAGACTTTCGGAGTGATCAATCGGATCTTCTGGTGAGATGACACCACTTTCAAGGGCATCATAGAACGAGAACTCATCGAGCCGAGCATTACAGACGATGTACTCCTTCTCTTCGAGCGTGACGAGAAAGAAATAGAGTTCCCGGTAATTCTCCGTCATCCCGTAGAGCCGTGGATCGCGAATCGTCTGCCGCGACTCATCTTTGACGTCATACAAAAACGCGGACGTCGTATCGGTCGTTTGTAAGAATACGAGATAATTCTCATTGAGCACCCAGTAGAGCGTCAAATCCCCTTCGACATAAAACGACGCAATCTGCTCGCGTTTCCCGGACAAGAGATCGAGGACGAGCACTTCCGTCTCCCCGCCCTGCTCTTGCGTATGTTCATTCAAACAATAGACTCTTCCGTGCCGCACGAACGGTCGGGTCGGTCCGTGATCCGTCAAGGCTTCTGGCGTTAGATCGACCTGTTCCTGATCTTCAAGATCATATCGGCTGATGTGGTAACGGGCGTCATCAAGACGACGTCGAAAATAGATCGACGATGGTGTGACATGCAAGACATCCATATGATCGGCGGGTAAAGCACGGGCATCCACTATTTCCATGATTAATCTCCTCCCGGACACGTACTACTTGTCTTTTTCCCACGAATCGTACTGCTTCAAACAGGGTCTTGCTGTGCGTTTAACGAAGCAGAGTGCTACAATATGGCTAGATGACTACAGGATGAGGAAGGTGCGAAACGGTGCAATCACAAGATTTAAATACGATGATGCTCGAATATGTCAACGATAAGGAAGAATACGATGCCTATGCCGACAAGTTGAAGATGCTTCTGTCCGAGCTGTTAGACGCAGCGGGTATCAAGTACCACTCAATCGTCGCCCGGACGAAGGACTCCGAGAGTCTGTATCAAAAAGTCTTACGGCAACCGAACAAATACCGTTCCCTCAAGGACGTCCATGACTTGACCGGGATCCGGATCGTCACTTATTTCCATGACGATGTCCGGGAAGCGGCACGCATCATCGAGAATGAGTTCGCAATCGATCGCGATCAATCGGTCGATAAGTCGACCTTGCTTGATACGACGGAATTCGGTTACCTCTCGGTCCACTTCGTCGCGTCACTCAGTGAACAGCGGCTTGCCTTGAGCGAGTATGGACGTTTCAAGGACTATACGGCAGAGATTCAGATCCGCTCGATCCTCCAACATGCGTGGGCCGAGATCGAGCATGATCTCGGATATAAAAATCCGAACAGTGTCCCGGCAGAAGTTCGGCGTAGCTTCAGTCGAGTGGCAGGACTTCTAGAGATCGCCGATCAGGAGTTCGTCAATATCAAGAAACAGTTGAAACAATTTGAAGACGAGACCGTTCAACAAATCTTGTCTGATCCCCATCAAGTCCGGATCACGGCAGATAACTTGAACTATTTCATCGATCATTCCCCGGTCATCAACGAGCTCGATAAACGACTCGTCACGTCACAGATGATGCTCGATTCCGATCAACAACTGATCAACGAACTGATTCGGATGTTCCATTACGTCGATATCCGGACGTACGGTGAACTGATTGAAGCGGTCTCGACACATAGTCCGCTCGCCTTACGTTGTGCAAAGGTCATGCCGAACCCATTCTTGCCTCGTCAAGGAATCGGGATCGCCTATATCTGTATGGCATTGACGATCGCTGGCGAAGATACGCACCGCATTGACTACTTCTTCCGCCGTTTCTATCCGGAGTTACGTAACGTCGAAGAAATCGTCGCTCAAGTCGCCCGTGTCGTCGAGTCAGATGATTCAAGAGAAAAATATTGATTAAACTAAAATTTTTCACTATACTAAATCACGAGTGAAAGAAACTACGGTATAGAAAGAGTGAAGGATACATGGCAACTACACTAGAAGTAGCACTACGCGATCAGTTGATCGTCGATACGGAAAAAGGATTACGGATGAACTACCGCGCGATCAAAAAGGACGTGCGTAGCATGTTTACGACTTACTTGACACGTAACGAGTTCTTCATCTTAAAATCACTTTGTGCGAACAGTCCACAAATTGCTTCAGCGCTCTCACAAGAGTTCCAGTTTTCAGCAAGCATGATTACGGCTCTGGCAGACGAATTGACGAAAAAAGAGTTGATCTCACGTGAGCGGAGCGAGCTCGATCGTCGTGTCGTCGAACTGCGAGCAACACCGAAAGGCATCGAGCTTTACGAAAAACTCGAGTCGATGAAGATGGATTACCTTGCAGACGTCTTTGAGGACTTCTCGGATCAGGAACTGGAGTTGTTCCGTTCGCTCTTAACGAAGCTTGAAAAAACAGTCTAAGCTGTTCGATGGAACGGATCCGGTCAAAAGCGATTGGATCCGTTTTTTAGTAATCGATTAGGAGGAAACACGATGTTTGATTTCGAATCAGTCCAACACTTACGAAAGACAGGGCAGTATGAAGCAGCAAAGGAACTCGTCCGTCAGTATGTCGAAACAGCCCCTAACGATCCGACGGTCCTCTATCAGATGGCCTGGTGTCATGATAGTCTTGGTGAGGAACAGGCTGCTGTCCCCTACTATGAACAAGCACTTGCGCTCGGTCTTGCTGGTGAGGACCGCTTGCAAGCTTATATCGGGCTCGGCAGTACATACCGCGTCATCGGTCAGTTCAAACAAGCATCAAGCGTTTTCCGAAGCGCGTTGCTTGAATTTCCAGACGCCCACGCCTTACAAGCATTCCTCGCGATGACGGAGTACAACCTTGGTCAAGTCAATCAGGCTGTCGGTCGGTTACTCAAGAGTCTTGCTGCGACGTCGTCGGACGCCTCGATTCAGACATTTAACCGGGCACTTCGTTATTATGCCGATCATTTGGACGAGATCGACACGGAATAAAGCAACAGTTGACGATGGATTGGTTCGCACAGCATAATGTAACAGCCAAGCGGACTCGCTTTTGGCAGGAAAGGAAGTTAATGATGTCATCAAAAAAAGTATGGACAGTAGAAGGTTATGAAGAACAAGGGCAAGAAAAACACGGCAAGGCAAGTAAGTCAGAAACATATACGACTGAAGCGGATGCTAAGAAAGCCGCTAAGAAGATGGCGGATCAAAACGATCATCTCGACGTCTACGTGATTTATACGAATACGGTAAACGGTAAAACAGAAGAACGGTTCTTCAATTCGAACGGCAAGTATAGTGAAGAAGGATTCGAATGGTAATCTCCCTTTTCATTTAAAGGTCCACTCAAAAAATAATGGATTCGTTTCTCTTCAAGTGAGAGACGAATCCATTTTTTAGTCATGGCTTTGCCTCTCATACCAAAGCGGTATTTCACACTGAAACCCATCGTGGTCTCGGATGATCCGCTGAACACGTCGTTGCATTGCCTCCAATCCGTCTACATCGAACCGTTTTGCCCAGACGAGAGACGAGAAGACGACCATCGCCATATAGAGGCTGTAGATTTGCCAAAAGTTAGAAGGTACTTCGTTCTCAAAGTATCCATCGATCATGTGACGGGCAAAGACGGGACTCGTCTCGACTTGAAACAACCCACATTTGACGAAGTCATGCCACGGATCGCCGTAATCATGGTTCCCGTAATCGAGGAAGGCACAAAGATGTCCATTCTCAACAAGAAGATTATCGAGATGGACATCGTCATGTTGCAGTTGATTCGGACGCTCAGCTAAAAGGGAGAGCCTCAAAAGAATGAACCGATCGAGTCGCTCGATCCACTCTGGCTCAAGCAACCCATCAACCGCTGCGCGATAGCGGTCATGTTTCGCCTGACAACGTTCCTTCCATGCCGCCGTCCCGCTCGGTGCTATCACGTCATGAATGCATCTCAACGCTCGCCCTGCCTCCTGGCCGAGTCGAGGGGCTAATTCTGGTGACTCGAGAAGCACGCTTCGAACGGTTCGTCCGGGTAGGTATGGATAAATGCCGTACGCGGTCGTCGCAGTCCGTCCGGTCGCTAGCGGTAAGGCGTGAGAAATGCCCTTTTGTTCTGGGATCATTAAAGCCGCCTCACGTTCAAACTGACGACTTAATGGGTCCGTCACGACCTTGACGATGTAGTGTGCTGTTGCCGTCTTGACGGACCAGACGGCTTGATGCGAGCGTCCGGTAAGCCGTCTAACGCTATCGATATCAGTCAGTAATGGATGATCTGGTAGCATGAAGACTCCTTTCTGAAGACAAAAAGAGGACGCTTACTTGCGTCCTCTTCGTCATGCCTGTGGGATATAGCTGGCAATGATCTCAAGCAGATCGGCATACGCCGTTTCGAAATCGATGTTTTCGATCATATAATCGTAGTGATCGCGGTCTTTCCACGCTTCCTCGTAATCGACGAGTCGCGCTTCGAACTCCGGTGTATCACCGCGCATCAACAATCGCTCCTTCATCAAATCGGGTGGGACCGAGACGAAGATCGTGATGACTTGGTCACCAAACAGACGTTTAAAGTTTGCTGCTCCTTTTGGATCGATGTCCTTGATGACGATTTGATCCTGCTCGAGGACATCGACATACGCTTGCCGTGGTGTTCCGTACCACGCGCGGTGAACATGCGCGTATTCGATGAACCCGTCCTCTTGGATCAGTTGCTGGAACGTCTTGACGTCGACGAAGTGATAGCTTGCTCCATCAATTTCCGTCGGACGTTTCGGTCGTGTCGTCACGGACGGGATGAACCGGACGTGTGCGTATTCCGTCCGCAGACGTTTGATTAGGGAAGACTTTCCGCTGCCCGATCCACCAATCAAGAGAATGATTTTACCTGACATCGTTTTCCCCCTATTGTTGTGTCGTGAAATAACCTGTAAAGCGGAGCGCGAACTGTTCTAGTTCACTATCAACGACCGTCCCGTATATTGGTCGGATGACGATCAAGTAGCGTTCATACGAGATGATCCGGGACGTCTCATTACGTGTCATCTGGACTTGAGCTTCCGGGTAACTCTCAACATAGTACCAATCGACCGCAATCCGTTCATCGGATGGGGTCTCATAGATCCAAGTCACCGTCGTTCCATTAGCAGGAAGGGTGCTTTTCAAGGTGAAGCGCTGAATCTGCTTCAATTCACGTTTCGCTGATGCAAGTCCTGCCTCATAATCCGCAGGGCGCATCGGTGTCGTCGTCACT
The DNA here is from genome assembly GCF_002385115.1 of Exiguobacterium sp. UBA3968. Classification (NCBI taxonomy): domain Bacteria; kingdom Bacillati; phylum Bacillota; class Bacilli; order Caryophanales; genus Exiguobacterium; species Exiguobacterium sp. UBA3968. Next base: position 827,529 of record NZ_DGCW01000005.1, on the reverse strand, counting down.
TGTTTCGGTTTTGGTTCCGGCAAGCGGGCAAATCCGAGCTGGAGACCGACGAATAAAGCGACGAGCGACAAACTAATGACGAATACGTATTCCTTGCGCATCCCTTCCTCCTCCTCATCCTTCGAGTGTGTCGCGCATTCCTTTTGGATCATTGACGATGACGGCGTCAACACCGATCGTTTGCATCTGACGGACATCGTCGATCGTCTTCGGGGTATAGACCCGAACCGTGACGTCTCTTGCGTGAGCGAACGCGACATCCGCCTCCGTCACGCGTCGGTAATCGGGATGAATCCCTGTCGCACCGATCCGGAGGGCTTGTTCTTCCGGATGATAGATCGGATACGGATACAGAATCGCCGTCTCGACGCTCGGGTCAAGCTTGCGAATCAGAGCAACCGAATAATGGTTGAACGAACTGAACAACAACCGATCCGTCGCAATGCCGTGCGCCACGCAACGCTCGAGGACATACGCCTCAATGCCATCATAGCGAATCGTATCCGTCTTCAGCTCGATGTTGAGCCGCAGTGTCGCTGGTGCGAGGATTGCGAGTACTTCGTCAAGCGTCGGAATCTTCGTCTTGATCGCTTCCCCTTTGAAACGTGCTCCGGCATCGAGTGCTTGCAGTTCAGCGACCGTCATGTCGATCACACGCCCTGTCCCGTTCGTCGTCCGGTTGACAGTCTCGTCATGAATGATGACACCAACACCATCCTTTGAGAAATGGACATCGAACTCGACACCATCGACGTCGTCTTCGATCGCAGCGGCGATTGCTTCAAGCGTGTTCTCAGGAAAACGGTCACTGACACCGCGGTGTGCAAACCATAACATCAGAGTGCCTCGACGACACGCGTGTATTTCTTCGTCAAGTAGTTGACGAGGGGTGCGACCGAGATCGATTGACCCGTTGCTGCTTCGATCAGTTCAGCCGGTGTCTTCGATTTCCCGTGACGGTGAATGTTTTCTTTCAGCCAGCTTTTGATCGGTGCGAGTGTACCAGCTGCAATCAGACCATCGACGTTTTCGACGTCACGACGAAGCGCTTCGTTCAATTGTGCTGCATAGACGAGACCAAGCGCGTAACTTGGGAAGTAACCAAACGAGCCTCCTGACCAGTGGACGTCTTGTAAGACCCCTTTATCGTCACTCGGGACATCGACGCCGAGATACTCTTTATAGAGACGGTTCCATTCTTGCGGGAGATCCTTCACTTCGAGTTCTTTCGTCATCAGGCGCTTTTCAAGCTCATACCGAATGATGATATGAAGGGCATATGTCAATTCATCGGCTTCGATCCGAATGAGTGACGGCTTGACTTCGTTGACCGCTGCGTAGAAGCGTTCGAACGGGACATCAGCAAGCGACGGGATTGCTTGTTGTAGACCATGATAACGCGCTGATAAGAAGCCTTGATTACGTCCGATGAAATTCTCGAAGAACAGTGATTGTGATTCGTGGATCCCCATCGAAGCACCTTCACCGAGACCGAGAGAATCGAGTTCCGGTTCGATACCTTGCTCATACGTCGCGTGTCCGGCTTCATGCATCGTGCCGAAGACGGAGTTCCGGTAGTCGTTCTCATCATATTTCGTCGTGATCCGCGCATCCTTCCGGTTGATCGTCGTTTGGAACGGGTGAACCGTCTCATCCAATCGACCGGACGTGAAGTCATAACCGATATCACGGAGCCATTCTTGATTCAAGGCGATCTGTGTCTCGCGGTCCGCTGACCAATCAAGCGTCGGGAAGTCTTTTCCTTCGAGCTGACTGAGCAAACCAATGATTGCTTGACGGAGTTCCGCAAACAATGGATCGAGTGTTGCGACCGTCATCCCTGGCTCATAGTCATGCAACAATGCGTCGTATGGATGCGCGTCATAACCCCAATACTCAACAAACTGGCGTTCCATCGCGACGATTTTCTCGAGATATGGTTCAAACATCGACCAATCATTCGCGTCCTTCGCCTTTTCCCAGACACTCTCTGCCTCAGAGATCAACGTGATGAACGTTTGATACTCGGCTTCTGGAATCTTCGAGTCGCGATCGAATGCTTCTTTTGCTTTCGCGAACGAGATTGCTTCGATGCCCGTCAGCGTCTCTTGCTCCATCGCTGCCAGTAATTGTTGGTACGTTTTCCCTGTCCGGCGACGGAAGCTCTCTGTTGAGAGGAATCCGATTGAAGCGGAACGGTTCGCTGCACCTTGATCCGGCATGTATGTCCGCATATCCCAGTATAGTAATGCGACGGCTTCTTCGTATGCGCGAAGACCATCAAAATGGTCGCGCCATTGTTGTGTCGTTGACATGATTAGAGACCCCCTTGAAGTATGTAACAGTGTAGCATTTTTAGCATATCACAAAATGTTCAAAACTTTCACACACGAATGATTTTTGAAACTTTTCCCGTCAGATGAGCGTATAATGAACATACGATCAAGCAGAGCGAAAGGAAGTGGCAACAGTGAAGACAGACGCTGAGTTAGCCGATTTGATTCAGTTGAAAGAAACGGGACCGGTCTGTACGATCGAACATCTCCCAAAAGAGCTCGACTGGATCGGCACCGGTCGTAGCGCCTATGTATTCCGGGTTCGTGGCACCGACCGCGTCATCAAGAAGTTCTATCCGTCATTTCGTCCTCTCGCTGAGTTAGAAGGCGGCATTTATGAACAACTGACGACGTTTTCGACGTATGCGAGGATGTTCGAATATGGACCCGATTACCTTGTGCTCGAATACATCGAGGGACAAACGTTATTCGAATGCCTCGTCAGCGGGACCTATATTCCAGAATCCGTCTTAACGACAGTCGATGCAGCGCTAGCAGAGGCACGCGCCGTAGGTCTTAATCCATCAGATATTCATCTACGCAATATTTTGTTAACGGCAAATGGAACACGGATCATCGATGTCGCAAGGTTCCGTCAAACCGAACCGTGTACACAATGGGATGATTTGAAGAAAGCCTACCAGTATGTCTATGCAAAACCGTTCTTCCCGAAAAAACTGAGCGAGACGTTCCTCAATACGATCGCTGATGTCTATAAGGGACGCTTGTTCGAATCGATTCGAAAGACCGGTTAATTGAAAACGCGATGCTCCTCCTTGTGAGGAAACATCGCGTTTTTTCGTTGATTATTGGATGCGATGTGAGACAGCATCCGCAAAACGAAACGTATTCTTACCGTCTTTTTTTGCGGCATATAACGCACGGTCTGCCTGTTGAATGATTGTTTTTAGCTTAATGGTTTCATCATCAAACAGCACGATCCCGATGCTGGTCGAGACAGCGTATGGCGTCTGCCATGTTCCAAGTTTCTGAAGGAGCTGCTGCGCAATTCGTTCGTACTCCTTTTTCGTCTTCTGATGGGTGAAACGAATCAAGAACTCGTCTCCCCCGATCCGGACAGTAAACGCGTCTTCATAAGAACGTGTACTATCCTGTAGTCGTTTCGCGACATCGACCAACACTTGGTCGCCGGTCTCATGCCCATACACGTCGTTCACTTGCTTGAATCCGTCGAGATCAAGATAAAACAGTGCACCGGAATGTTGCTGTTCCATTTCCCACTGTCTCGTCAAATAACGTCGGTTATACAATTGTGTTAGCGTGTCCTTCCAAGCAAATTGTTCGAGCTCAAGGTAATACGAAAACAGTTTCGCGATCCGTTGGAGAAGTTGAATGCTCTTCTCTTCGAATTGACTTGCTTCATCATGGACAGCGCACAACGTACCAAAGGTTTGACCATTCGTTAAACTGATTGGAATCCCGAGATAGGACTCGATCTGTAACGCTTTTAATGCGTCCTGCATATCTTCTAAGCGCTCGTCATCGCTAATGGACTCATACCAGATGGGTTCGTTCTGTTCGAAATTGATGTGACGACAAAGTGTCTTTTCCATCTCAAACACTTGTCCTGCTCGAATCTCGATTCGTTGATGATCATTTGAGAGTCGTAAAATCATCTGTTGGTTTTCTTCGATCGTCGTTAAATATAACAATTGATCAGGTAGAATCTCTTTCGCTAATTCCAATACATCATCTGCCAGTTCGTTAAAATTCCGATACAGTGTCATTTCTTGCAACGTATCACACCTCATTCGTTATTCGTTCTTTTTAGATCATAATCGATTGCACAATCCTTATATTTTCCAGTCGTATTGCGAATCATCACCCATACACTCCTTCTTGAATCATACCGACCTTCTGCATGATTCCTCCTGGAGCTTTATCGATATTATGGGCGACTGAAACCTTATAAAGGAGCATTTCTTGAAAACCAAAGACAAGGACTGCAGCTAATCCCTCACTACCATTTCCATTGTTCCACAATCCGTTCTAAACATCGCTTCCGTATCAGCCAGTCGGATTTTTCGTAATCGGAGCCGTTTAGTATGTAATGCCGTACTCCCTTGAAACCGATTCATTTTATTTTAACAGCAATAAGGTATTTGAAATAAAATCATTTTGAATAAACAAGTCGAAAGACGATCATGCTTGCGACAGCTAATAGACGTATATTCGTCTCACAATCAAAGTCAAGTTGCGCCCCGTGTCGTGAACCCGTCGCAATGCAGTCCCCGTTTTGATAAACGCCGATCTTTCTTTTGACTGTTGAGGAACGAATTTGATACTCCTGACCGGCATACGAGACGAGTAAAACTTCTTGTAATCGCAATTGCTGACGAAGTGCCGGATCGGTACGGATTGTACCGACGTCACGTCCATCTTTACGAATCACGAAATGTGTCGTATTGCGAAGCCATTCCGTTCTCGTTTCTTTAATTTGAAGACGGGTTCCTTCTCCGTCGAACGTTACATCGAGGAAAAACGATTCAAACTTCTTGAAGCGCACAAGGATCGCCTGCCACCACGTGGCATAACGTCGTGAGAACGTCAGCCATTGTTCATGCGCGAGAAAAACCGTATTCGTCTTTTGGGTCGCCCGGTCCGCTAAGTGAACGGACACCCCTGCCTCTCGTCCACGATAACGCAAATCACGCCGGATTTGCCACCATTCGACTCCACCGATCAAGAAAGCGACGCCCGTTAAACCAAGTAATCCATACAACTCACGTGGAGCGAGTTCCCCTGTCATCAGGTAACGTCCGATCAAAGCGAAAAAGCATAAAACAATCAATAATAGACTCTGCACCATAAACCTTCCACACCTCCAGCTTTATTTTTCCATAAAACGTCAAAAAAGTCCTCCTTTCACATGGAAAGGAGGACTAAATCAGAGGGTCGCGGCGACTTCTTGTAAATCATCCGCTGTCTCAGCAATCGCTTCTGCAATCTTACGCATGCCTTCGATCGTGCCGGCGACATCCTTCGTATCAGTCGATAGTTCATGAATTTGCCGCGAGACATTGTCGGTCTGTTCCGAAATCCGTGAAAAGGCACGGACGACTTGTTGCATCTCTGTCGTAGTCCGGACGACCGCTGTCTCCGTCGTTCCCATCCGCTCTGAGACGACGAGCATCTTTTGCGTAATCTCTTGGGCGATCCGCGACGTCTCTGTTGCCGACTGTTTACTCTCTTCGGCAAGCTTCCGAATTTCTTGCGCAACGACGGTGAACCCGCGTCCCATCTCCCCGGCACGTGCCGCTTCGATTGAGGCGTTCAAACTGAGTAGATTCGTCTGATCAGAAATCGTCGTCACCATCCCAGCGATTCGTTCGATTTCCTGCGACAGACGGGACAGTTCAGCGACTTGTTCGGTCGTCCGTGATAAATCTGCAACGACATGCTCAAAGCGCCGTGTCTCTTCTTCAACCAGGACGACACCCGCTTCTGCTTCACTGACCGCTTCCGTCAACTGGATCGAAATCGCGTTTGTCGTCGTTGAGACGTGTTTAGCGTGCCGTTCAATCTCTTGGAAGTTCGCTGACGACTCCTCACTCATCGCAGCGAGTTCCTCGGTCGATTTTTGAACGCCATCCCCGACGTGTTGTTTTGCTGTCACGATCGCTTGGCGTTCTTCATCGATTTGATCCTCATACATCGTCATGACGATCTGTTGTTCGAGGTTGAATAGTTTTCCCGCTGCCCGCATGATTCGGACGCGCTCTGCTTCCGGCCAAGCACTGTCGTCAATCTTCTCACTGAGAACATTCCAGACTTTCTGGAAGGCAGCGATGTACCATTTATTGTGCAAACCGATCCGAACATGCCGTTCAGCAATCCGGCGCCGGGCTTCGATGTAGTCCATTGTCACCTGACCATCGAACATTTGTAAGATGTGCCGAGCGAGGGTGCCTTTCAATCGTTCGAGTGTCGAATGTTTTTCAATCAACTGACGGAGAGACGGAACCCGGACTAACTCCTCGTAGAACGCATCGACCATGCTCGGCATCCAACGGGAAACATCCTCGCGGATGACTCGTGCAATTTGTAAATCGATGGCGTGTAGACCGATTAGACGTAATTGTTCATGTAAAGATGCTGGAACATTCAATATGACATGCGTGCCTTCGACTTCAATGAGCGCGTCAAAGGAAGGTGAAGGTGATTTCTTAAACCAATTCATATATTCATCTCCTTGTTTTAAATTCACTTCACCTCTTATATCGTCACCGTTGATTGACCTTTAAAGGGATACGTTAGTCTCTTTCTACATGTCATGGTAATTGCATGTTGGAATATTCCGGATATTTTGAAGTTCATACGATCATTAATCATGTAACTGTAATACTAGGTTTCTCATTGTTACTTCCCGGAAATATAAGAGCTATGCGCGTAAGAAACTTGAGGTGAAGCTTTGCTATTCATGAACATCTCAAACTTGAAAGATTAATTTTGGGAGAGGTAGTGCTGATTATGGAAAAAACAAATAAAGGCTTTTCATCCCATTTCCGAGCGGAAGCGGACGATGCGGGTCGTAACATTTCATGGAGTTCAATTTTTGCCGGTGTGGTATCATTCTTATCTTTATTGATTCTTTTCAGTCTGATCGGATCGGCGATCGGTCTCGGCGTCACGGACGTCACGTCGAATAACCCGTTCGATGGCGTCGGAACAGGCTTGATCATCTGGGCGATTCTGTCATTGCTCATTTCGTTATTCGTTGCCGGATTCGTTTCTGGTGTGACGTCAGCTCGAGCCGGTCTCATTCACGGATTTTTGACTTGGTCGACGAGCGTCATCCTCTTGTTCGCTCTCTTGACGTTTACGACCGTCAATACGTTACAATCGGTCGGTTCATTACTCGGAACAGTCGGTGGAGCTGCCGGTAGCGGCATCGGGTCTGTTGCGTCGACTGCTAAAGACGCTGCGACGAAAGGATTCGACTCCGTTACGAAAAACGTCTCAGATATCGATACGAAGGAACTCGATGGAAACGTCGAAGAAATTCTTAAGGATACAGACATCAAAGAATTACAACCTAATTACCTGCAAGGTCAACTGGATGCTGTCAAAGATGACGTCACGGCTGCCGGTAAAGAGGCTATTACGAAACCAGAAGACTTCGACAAAATCGTTCAGGATCTCGGTGATTCATTGACAGCACGATCTGAGAAAATCGAGAAATCCGTCGATGAAAAGAAAATCGCTGACGCTGTTGCGAAGAACACGGATCTTACAGGCGCCGAGGCAGATAAAGCGACGCAAAACATTGTCGATGGTTTAAACACGGCAACAAAAGAAACAACGCAACAAATCAATAATGCGAAACAAACACTTGACGAGACATCAGCTGACTTGAAGAAAACGGTTCAAGATGTTCGTCAGCAAACGGAACAAGCGACACAAACGGCATCGAAAGTTTCGATCTGGGCGTTCGTCGGTCTCCTTCTGACACTGATCTTCACATCATTCGCTGGGATTGTCGGTTCACGCGTCGCAACACGCGGTCGTGTCATGAATAAATAATGATTCCTTATAAAACTGATTCCGCCATGGCGGAGTCAGTTTTTTTGTGCGGTAGGACACTCTCATTGACTGCCCATGAAATTTCCTGTTACAGTATTACCTAACGACCGTTAGGAAGGTGATTTATCTGAAAGCGCAACAATTGTTACAGACGAGCATCCATCATTTTGCAGCGCATGGTTATGAAGGAGCATCGCTACAAGAGATCGCAACAGAAGTCGGCATCAAAAAACCGTCCATCTACGCGCATTATAAAGGCAAAGACGACCTTTTTCTGCAAGCGACGACATATGCCTTGCAGGAACAAAAGCGTCGTTTCGCTACGTATTTCACAAAAACACGACAGCAACCGCTCGAGCAATCCTTGCACGGCTTCTTCGATTGGTTCATTTTAGAGCAACAGGATGATGTCCTGATGCGATTCATCCTTCGGGCAGCCTATTTTCCACCAGAAAAACTCGAACAAGAGATGACCGATCGCTTCAACCCGTTCTTCGATTCACTGCATGATTTATTGACGCGTCTGTTACGCGAACGTGACCGAACGGAACAGATCCTCTATTCGACGGATTACAAAAGTGCAGCGCTTGCTTATTTGACGGTCGCTGAAGGTACGCTGACAGAACTTGTCTATAACGGCGTCGACGCCTTTCATGCTAGACAGCAAGCCGTATGGCCAATCGTCTGGCGTGGCATGTCGAAAACGATCCCAAACAATTGAGGTGACCTATGCAAAACAATACATTGATTTTAAGTACACTCCTGCTCAACTTATTCATCGCTTTTCTCGGAATCGGACTCGTCATTCCTGTCACACCAACGATCATGAATGAGTTAAGCATTTCCGGGGCGACGGTCGGTTACATGGTATCTGCCTTCGCCTTCGCGCAATTGATTCTGTCCCCGCTTGCAGGACGTGCCGTCGATAAGTACGGACGCAAGCCAATGATCATTATCGGTTTATTCATCTTTAGCATGTCTGAGCTCTTGTTCGGTCTCGGTCAACAGGTCGAAGTCCTGTTCGCGTCGCGGATTCTCGGTGGTGTCAGTGCGGCCTTCATCATGCCAGCTGTCACCGCTTTCATCGCTGACATCACGACGAACGAAACCCGTCCGAAAGCGCTTGGCTATATGTCTGCCGCCATCTCGACCGGTTTCATCATCGGACCCGGGATCGGCGGGTTCCTTGCTGACCTCGGCACGCGGACGCCGTTCTTCTTTGCTGCCGCGTTCGGTCTGACGGCAATGGTGTTATCTATCTTTACGCTCAAGGAACCTAACCGTCATTATGAGGCGACGACCATCAAACAACAGACGGGTTTTCGGAAAGTATTTAGTCCACTCTATTTCATCGCTTTCCTAGTCCTATTGATTTCGTCGTTCGGCCTCGCCTCGTTCGAGTCCTTGTTCGCGCTTTTCGTTGACCGGAAGTTCGGTTTCACGGCGAAAGATATCGCGCTTGCGATCTCCCTTGGTGCGATTGTCGGCGTCATCGTCCAAGTCGGGCTGTTCGATCGTTTGACACGTTGGTTCGGCGAGATTCGCTTGATCCGTTACAGCTTGATCGGTTCGACGTTGCTCGTCGTCTTGATGACGTTCGTGACGAACTATGTCTCGATCATTCTCGTGACGATGGTCGTCTTCGTTGGCTTTGATTTGATGAGACCTGCCGTCACGACCTATCTTTCGAAGATTGCCGGGGATGAACAAGGTTTTGTCGGTGGAATGAACTCGATGTTTACGAGTATCGGGAATATTCTCGGACCGATCGTCGGCGGATTATTGTTTGACGTCAACCTCAACTATCCGTTTTATTTCGCGACGATGATGCTTGCGGTCGGTATTTTACTGACATACTTCTGGCATGCACCACGCACTGAAGTAACTGAAACCGATCGTTTGTCTTCTTAAAAAACAGCCCCGTTCCCATCACTGGAAGCGGGGCTGTCGTTATGTCAGCAATCGTTCGTGTAATTGTTCAGGCGTCGGCACCGTATAGGTCGCTACCGTCTCATTTGGTCGTTCGTTGATCAGACATGTGGCAATACCCGCACGATGTCCCGCTAAGACGTCGAGTTCCCGGTCCCCGATCATGATCGTCTCGTCTAGAGCCATCTGATGCCGATTAATCAAGTACGTGACAGCTTCCGGATCCGGCTTACGGACGAAGCCATGTGCTGCAGTCAGGATGTCTTGAAAATGATGCGTCAATTCGTGTTTTGCAAGCAACGCATGAATGGATGTTCCACGATGGGTGACGATATGATGCGTCGCACCACTTGCCGATAATGTCTCAAGCAATTCATGAATTCCCGGAAACGGACCGGACCGTTCGCGCTCGATCGTCGCCTTTTGTTGTTTGTAGTTCGTAATGAATGCTTCGGACACCGCAAACGCCTCATACATCGTCTTAGCCGAGATCGCTATCAACTCAGCGACACGTTCTCGATCGACCGATTGCCCCTCGCTCTCGAGCATGTCCACGAAAATATCGATCAACACCGGATATGTATCGAACAAGGTGCCGTCAAAATCCCAAATGAAGTGTTTCAACATCTGCCTCTTCCTCTCCCACTTTCTTTACACCAACAAAGACGGCTTGCCCGTCCATCTCAACCTTCCAGTCGTTGTGATTAAGTCCTTCACCGGAGACATGAATTTTTACCTGACCTGATCGTCCTATCTCATGTCCTTGCTCGACAGTGATCATCGTTCCTGAGACGGATGGCTTCATGAATTTTCGGTAGTAGACACCCATCACACCACTCGCCGTTCCTGTTACCGGATCTTCAATGCTGCCTGATCCCGTTGCTGAGAAGTGACGTCCGTGTAAAGTCGCCTGCGCATCATATGTATCGAAACAGATGGGGTGAATCGATGCTTGAGGATAGTCAGCCAAAACGGATGCAAATTGTTGATGATCTGGCATCATCCGTTGAAAATCGACGAGACGGCGAATCGGCAACACAAGCGTCCAATTCCCGGTACTTCCATAAACGATCGGAAATCGTTCATCTAAATGTTTCATTTCTAATCCAATCGATGCTAAGACTGCCTCAACGTCACCATTAAATGGGTGCAGACAAGGTCGCCCTTGTCGTAAACGAAACATGCCATGCGCTAATCGAATCACAGGCAAGATACCTGATTTTGTCTTGATGTGACATGTTGCAGGTACACCAATGTGTGAATCGATCGCCGTCAATGCAGCGATCGTACCATGTCCACACAAGTCCATCTCCCGTTCTGGTGCAAAGAAACGCATTTGATAATCTGCCTGCTCGCAAGAGAGGACGAATGTCGTTTCCGTGAATCCACTCGTTCGAGCAATCCGTTGCATCTCAAGCTCCGACAATCGATCGGCGGATAACACGACTCCGGCTGGATTACCGGTTCCGGGTGTCGTCGTAAATACATCATAGTGCAATATTTCAATCATCTGTCTCCTCCTGTCCAGTTTTCAGATCACGCACCGTGTTGTTATGTATCTTTGATTTCTGACATGCTGATTTCATTTTTATAAAATAAGTCTAACAGAACAGATGAAAAAACAAGGACGAGACGCCCTTGCCTTAGGATGATTGCATTTGCTGCCAGTCGTCTTCTTCATAAATCGACTGGACCCATTCGATCGGTACATAGAGGGACCTTGCAATTGCTTCGTCTGTCTTACCCAGTTTTCGCAACAGATGGACGATTCGAATCCTTCGTTCGAGCTCCCGGTCATCCGGTATCAGTTCAGGCATCATCTTCTCTTCTCCTTTCCACTGAATCGGCGATGGTGTTTTCATGATGATACCCGATTATTATCTGAATATTCCGATTGGTGCGTAGAAGCAAGGATTTTTGATAAAGTTCCGAGAAAGATAACAGACAGGAATTCGATTCATTTTGACGAATGACTAGAAGGTAGACGCACCGATCACGAAGTCGTGCATCAAAAAACAGATGAGGAGCATCTATATGATTAAATCCAAAAAACGGTTTCAGCTCTCGATTGGTTTGCTATTGATTGGTGTTTTTAGCGGGATCCTTTTTCAAACACTGGGCTACTTTCCGCACGCGACAGCGTATCTATTGAGTATTCCGATCGCTTCCCATGACACGGAATTTCTTTTAGGATGGATTGTTACCGGTGTCACGATCGCAGGGCTTGTTTTGCTTCCCTTGTCCTTACGACGACATCACGTCATTACGACGTTCGTATGTCTCGTAGCCATCATTGTAACGCCGCACATCATGTAATGTTTGCAAATGGCTCGCTTCATTCCCATTGCAATATAAACCAATTTGAATGTATCGCTTACGACTTAGCCAATGGATCGTCTTGATTCATTGGCTTTTTCTCATCCAAAAAGTAAAGTTCGCTTTACAAAATGTAAAACAGACTTTACAATATAAACAACTGGAAAGGAGGTCGCTGGATGAAGCTGACGAATCAAGTCCGGATTTACCGCCAACAACAGAAGTGGACGCAGGAACAGTTCGCTGAACGGATCGGCGTGACACGCCAGACCGTCATCTCGCTTGAAAAAGGCAGCTATACGCCATCCTTACTACTCGCAATGCAAATTGCTCGCGTCTTCGATCGACCAGTAGAGGAATTATTTCAATTAGAGGAGGAGTCTTGATGAACCGCGTCATAACCCAATCTGTCTTAAATTGTTGTCTCTATTTTTTAGCTGCGTCTCTCATAAGTGCGATTCATGACAAACTTCAATTATTTCAAGATGATCCTGTATCCGGTACCGGTCTGTCGTTTGAGCTCGATCTCAGCATCATGCTACCACTGATCATCATCGCTATTGTCGTCTCATGCATTGGCTATTTCTCACGAACGGATCGCTCCCGGTCATTTTCAAAATGGTCGACGTCAACAGCAGAATTCTCTGACTCGGACGAACGAGAAGCCCTCATCACTGGTAAGGCGACCCGCGCAGCGTACGTTGCTTTTTTGATCAGTCTTCCTATCCTGATGATTGCCTTTTTATTTGAACAGCCACTACTTGAACGGTATCCTTCGTTTCCGTTTTATGCGATCGCGCTCGTCCTATCGGTTGGAACCCTTACCTATATGACCGCTTGGATCGTCCACGTTCGCCGTTAACATCGTTTGACGAAGGACTATTGAGTTTGCGCCTGCTCCGGATGGTCCGTCAGTTGACCCTATTCGTGATACACCGTTTCCCTAGCATATACATGTGACCGATTACAATCCGACAACAATACCACAATGCTGGCATATTCTATCTAGATGGGAGGCTAATATATGCAGACGACGCACCACTCATTTAATACGCAACGTTACCACATTCGTCCGGCTCGTCTTAGTGATGCTGAAGCACTTGCTGCACTACGTCAAGCACTTGACGCGGAAACGGAGTACTTCGACCGGATGCCTGGTGAGGACGTGATGACGGCGACCGATTTCGTTGATCAGTTACACAATTCATCGGTTCCGGATCAAATCCTCGTCGTTGAACGGGAGGAACAACTCATTGCTTACGCCAGGTGTCGTGGATTTGCATTAAAGCGCTTTGCCCATAAAGCATCGTTCGGCTTAGGGGTCCTGCGTTCGGATTGGGGACAAGGAATCGGCACCCAATTGACGATCCGGATGATCGCTTGGGCGAAGACGCAGTCGCTTCTGAAAATCCAACTCGAAGTCGTCGAGACGAATCACGGGGCGATCCGACTCTACCAACGTCACAGTTTCCTAGAAGAAGGACGACTACGCCACGATCGGTTGCTGTCGGACGGCTGTTATTATGATACTGTCCTGATGGGCTTAGCGTTATGAGTTTCTCATTATCGATCGCGACGTATAACATTTGGCATCATCCATACAAGCGTCAGGAACGGTTTGCGGCATTGTGTGCGGAAATCAATCAGCATCAACCGGATGTTCTTCTTCTGCAGGAAGTGATGTCGACGTTTCATCCGGATGAACCGTTCGTCTCAATCGCCGAACATCTCGCAGAGGCGACCGGTTATCCTTATTGGATGATGGATCCTTATATGGATTCACCGGATGAAGGACTTGCCATTTTAACGAAACTGCCGTTTGAGCGAACGGATTCGAGTGCCGCCGCGACAGCAAACATCAATCATCACTGTGCGATTCGGATTCCGTTTTCGATTAAAGGTGTTCGTTTTGCCGTGACGAACATTCATTTCAACTGGCGTGCTTCAGACATTCGACTCGATCAACTTCGATTCGTCAACGAATGGATTGCCTCACAGACGGATGACGCGACGGTCGAGTTCCTTGGTGGTGACTTTAATGATTGTCCAAATTCTTCTCTGCATCAAGCAACGCTTAAGGAGTGGGTCGATCTCGCTGACAGTTTTGCCATGCGGACCGGTCAACTTGCTCCTGTGACTCTTGATCCTATGACGAATTCGTATGCTAAAAAGAATGACGGAATCACGACACCTGCCCGGTACGATTGGTTGCTGTGTCAACGATCACCGGCACCAGTAACCTTACAACGCGTTCAATTGATCGGACATGAACGACTGCCCCATCACGTCATACCAAGTGATCATTATGGGGTCCTCGCTCATATGACGATTCACTAAAACGACGAGGCTGACTCAAAAAAGAATGACGCGTCTTTTTACGCCCTTTCCTCAGGCGAGACACAAGCCAGTTTTCTTGCTTCATTCAAGCAGGAAAGCGGGTCTTGTTTGTCTCTGACAGCGCATAATACGCTTTTTCCTGTAGGAGTGGCGTGTGACGCGTCATTTTTTTACGAGATAAGGGTGGCAGATCATCATTCTGCCACCCTTATCTTTAGAGGACGACATGTGAGTCAGCCCCGTCGTTTATTTTTTGTATTCTTTTTCTGTTCCGTCCGAGAAGTCGATCTCCACCTCGAGGCGGGACGCATCTTGAATCGCAAATACACGCTCCACTTCCGCGATGACATCTTTCTCAGATGTATCCGCATCTACTTTTAAGTTCTTGAACTTCGCGTCGAGTTCCGTCATCGCCGCGTCCCCGCGTTTGTTTTCATCTTTATACTGGTATTCGGCTTCCGTGCCGTCATTCTCTCGGTCATAGCTGATGTCGATTGCGTCCATATCCCCGTTGACGTCCGCTTCAATCGATAAACTGGTGAATCCATAATCCGTATCTGCATTTTTCGTGACCGCATCCTTATCTTTCATCGTATTGTCGGTCGTATTCGAGTTTGTAGATCCGTCCTCGACCTTGTCCGACGCCGTTTCGTCGTTCCCGCATCCTGCTACCATTAGACTCATCGCAAATAAGGTCGCAACACCGTATCCTGTAACATATCCTCTCTTCATTCCATCACATTCCCTTCTGCTGGAATCGGGTGCGCTTTCAATAGCCGAGCAAGATGCAAAAGATTGGCAGCTAAAAACTGGGCATGCCGTTTCGTGAAGTCATTGTCACGTCCGGCTTCGATGTAAGACGGTCCAGGTCCCGCTTCACCGACCCAGTACGCATCGACATTGGGGGGAATCGTGAATCCGATGTGCGACAGACCGTATAAAATCGACGCGGACGCGTGTTTCGCCCCATCCTCGTTGCCGGTGACGATGACACCACCGACCTTGTTATAATAGATGGCTTGTCCAACGTCGTTCGTCAAGCCACTTCCCCCGTATAACCGTTCGATGACTTGTGTCGCGACACTACTTTTTTCACCGAGCCACAGCGGCGTCCCGATGACGACGATATCTGCCTGTTTGACTTTGTCGAAGAGTGCCGGCCATTCGTCGCCGTTCCCTTCATCTTCCGTCACACCGAATGCGACTTGATGATCGACGACTCGAACAATTTCTGAATCGACGTCCTCATGCTCCCAGTACGAAATCACGTCGCGAATCAACGCTTCCGTGTTCGATGGTTCTTGTGATGCTTTTAAAGTACAGTTCAAAAATAAAGCGCGTACCATCCGTTCATCCTCCCCTTTTGAATTGACATGTTCCTCGTCCTTAATCCTTTCCTGATTCTAATCCGAAGTAAACAAAAAAAGCCTCCGCTTTCGCGAAGACTTTCCTTGTCAGAGACATGACTTGATGTGTTGATAGTTTTGATTGCCACCGGATAAGTTACAGACGTCCCTGAACCCGAGATTCTTCAAGACGTTCTGTGCCGCGTTTCCTGTGACACCTTTATTGCAGTAAACGATCGTCGGTACCGTCGGATCAAGTTCCTTCGCCCGCTCACGTAACTCACCGAGCGGAATATGGATTGCCCCGTCGACATGACTCTTCTCGAACTGAGCGCGTGAGCGCGTATCGATGATTTGGAAGACCTGACCCTTAGCGACCTCTTCCATCAAAGCATTCGGTGTTTTCAAGCGTGCGTTTTGTTTGATTGCGTTATCGAGGGCCATCCCGGTGTAAAGAACGGGGTCCTTCGTCGTCGAGAATGGCGGCGCATAGGCTAGATCAAGATGGAATAAGTCTTCCGCTTTTGCCTTGAAGCTGATTGCGGTCGCAAGGACATCAATCCGTTTATCGACCCCTTGCGGACCAACGATTTGGGCACCGAGGACACGACCATCGTTCCGATCTGCAATCGCCTTGATGACCATTTCTTTCCCGCCGAGATATTCCGGGCGATCCGGCTTGATGTTGTGTAACACTTCGATATCATACCCGGCGTCGTGGGCTTCTTTTTCAGTCAATCCGGTCTGGGCGACCGTCAAATCGAATGCTTTAAAAATTCCCGTTCCAAGGATTCCCCGGTGTTCAATCGCTTCACCAGTGATGACCATCCCAGCAATCCGCCCCATCTTGTTCGCTGTCGAACCAAGCGGGCGGTAAAGGGGTTGACCGGTGATGACGGAAAAGCTCTCGGCGACATCGCCGACCGCATAAACGCCTTCGATGTTCGTCTGCATCTGTCGATTGACGGCGATCGCACCCGTCTGCCCAATCGTCACACCGATCTCTTGTGCGAGTTGCGTGTTTGGTTTGACACCGACTGACAGGATGACGAGATCCGTCTCGATCGTCTCGCCACTTGCAAGAACGACTGCACGAGCCGTTTTCTCCCCTTCGAACGAAGCGACGGACTCACCGAGTCGCAAGATGACGCCCTTCGCTTCAAGATGGTCACTAACGCGTTTTGCCATATCAACGTCTAGCGGTGGCATGACTTGCGTCAACCGTTCTACGAGTGTCACTTCGATTCCGCGATATGTCAACTGTTCCGCCATCTCGAGTCCGATGAATCCACCGCCGACGATGATAGCACGTTTTGGAGCTTGCGCGTCGACGTACCGACGAATCGCATCTGCATTACGGATGTTACGGACCGGGAAGACGTTTTCGAGATCGACGCCCGGTAGCGGCGGAATGATGCTAGAGGCACCAGTCGCGAAAACGAGCGTATCGTACGTATCCGTGAATGTCTCACCCGAATCCAGATGACGGATCGTCGCTGTCTTCGTCTCGTGATCAATCGCTTCGACGTTATGACGCGTCTTAACGTCGATGTTGTAACGTTTCTTGAAGAACGCTGCGTCGCGTGGCGTCAATTCATCGAGCTCAGCGACTTCACCGCCGACGAAATAGGGAATCCCACAACCGGAATAGGAAATGTCCTCGTCCCGGTCGTAGATCGTGATCTCTAAGTCTTCGCTATTACGGCGTGCCTTCGCCCCAACTGATGTGCCGGCAGCGACCGAGCCGATGATAAGTAGTTTCGCCATATTCATGTCCTCCTCTTAATAGAGTAATAAACTGATGTAGAGTCCGAGCAACGCGATGGCGAGCGTCGGAATCGTCAAAACGGTACCAATTTTGAAATATTGTCCCCACCCAATCCGGACCCCTTTCGAGCGCAAGACATGGAGCCACAGTAAGGTTGCAAGACTTCCGATCGGCGTGATCTTTGGACCGAGATCGCTACCGATGACATTTGCGTAGATTAAGGCGTCACGAATCGCTCCCGTCGTTGCCGTATGCTCGATCGACAACGCATTGATCATGACGGTCGGCATATTGTTCATGACAGAAGACAACAGAGCGGCAAGGAATCCCATTCCAAACGTCGCCGATGCGAGGTTCGTCGCCATCCACTCGATCAACTCCGCAAGGACTTGCGTCAGTCCCGCATTGCGCAGACCGTAGACGACGATATACATACCGAGCGAGAAGAAGACGATCGCCCACGGGGCACCGGCAAGGACCTTCTTCGTCGGAACACTCGGTGATTTTTGCGCCAGGAATAAGAAAAAGACAGCGATGATGCCAGCAACGAGACTGACCGGAATGCCAATCGCATCACTCGTAAAGTATCCGACGAGCAACAAGCCAAGGACGATCCATGAAGCACGGAACATCCGCATATCGCGAATCGCAGACGTCGGTTTCGCCAAATCCTCGACGGCATAGACTTTCGGGATCTGCTTCTTGAAATAGAAGTACAAGACAAGCAGACTACCAACGACCGAAAAGACGTTGACGAAGACCATCCGTGCCGCATACTCTGTAAAACCGATGTGAAAGAAGTCCGCCGAAACGATGTTGACGAGGTTCGAGATGACGAACGGAAGACTTGCCGTGTCGGCGATAAAGCCGGAGGCGAAGACATATGCCAGGACGACCGCATCCGGTAACTTCAAGTGACGGACCATCGCGAGGACGATCGGTGTCAGAATCAAGGCAGCCCCATCATTCGCGAACAAGGCCGAGACAAGGGCACCGAGTAACGTCATGTAGATGAATAGTTTAAGACCGCCACCGCGGGCGATTCGGGCCATATGTAACGCGGCCCATTCAAAGAAACCGATCTCATCTAAAATCAACGAGATGACGATCAAGGCGATGAAGGTGAACGTCGCGTTCCAGATGATCCCCCAGACGGTCGCGACGTCTCCCAGTTCGACGACGCCCGTTAAAAGTGCGACAATCGCCATCCCGATCGCCGAGTATCCGATGCCGAGCCCTTTCGGTTGTTTGATGATCAAAAATAAGGTGATCAGAAATATTCCGATCGCAAGCCATTGTGATGCTGTCAATTAATTCACTTCATTTCTGTTAGATTTCTAATACGGTACAGGAACTGGAGCGCACATCTGCTGTATCCAGCCGTCTTAGCATCCATTCCAGTTGACCGTAATAAGGATGTTCCCGATTTAAGCGATAATAGATCCATTGCCGATCGCGGCGTTCGGAGATGATCGCTTGTTCTCGAAGTCGTTTTAAATGTCGACTGATCGCGGGTTGTGAAATATCGAATGCCGCGGTCAAATCACAGACACAGTGTTCGCGCACCTGTAATCGACGTAAGATATCCAGCCGTACCGGATCACTTAACCCTTTGAGATACTGACTCATCGTTTCTATTTCTGGATCAAATCGTGTCATGAGTTTCCCGTCCTTTCTTCATCAGGATATAATATAACCATTTGGTTATACAACAAGAAATAAAAAATCGATCCCGTGTTTATACGGAATCGATTTTTTCTGCTAGCTCTATGATCACACCTTCAGGTCCTCTTACGTAACATAGGCGATACTCATTTTCGTAATTCGCGACTTCCCCAATCGGTTGATATCCATGATTCGCTAACCGTACGAGGAGTGTATCGAGTCCTGTCACTTCAAAACAGAGATGACGCAATCCACTGGAATAAACGGGCTGAACGACAGTGGACGTCTCAACTGGTCGTTTGAACCGAACCAGTTCGAGCCAGATTGCTTCACCTGGTAACCCAAGAGCGACACAGTCCGTCTTTGCCCCGTCTAGATTCAACAAACGATCGAGCAACTTCCCTTCCATTTCCCATCGTCCACGTACTTCGAGCCCGCAAAGCGAAAAAAAGTGAATCGCTTCTTCTAGGTTCACGACGTTCAGACTGATATGATCCGTTCGTTTAATTGGCATCCGTCATTCCTCCTCCAGTGTGTCAAAATGTTTTCAAAACGTTGATAGAAAGCACATCTAGAGCGTTTCGACGTGGTGTCTGCAGTTTGTATCGTCAGTTGCTATTTCATGAAACAAGCCGTTGGTGACTCCGGATCATTATCGAAAATTGATGGCTTTCTGACTGAAATCCTCTACATCGACTGGCTCGTGACGACCCCGCTCCTCTTGATCAAGATTCCGGTATTGCTTGGATTAAAAGAAGGGAAAGGACGCGCATTGTTGACGAAACTCGTCATCGCCGACATCATCATGATCACCGGTGGCTACATCAGTGAATCGTCTATCAATCTAGCGGGTGACTTCACACAACTTAGTCTTCGGGCATATGTCATCAGTTGTATCGCTTAGTTATATATCACTTAACTGCTGTTTACGAATGTCACAAAAGCTGCTCAAGATAACCCGACACCGATTCATAAAGCTTTGTTTCAGATACGCTTGTTCTGCATCCCAGTAAGAGAAATAGAAAAACAATCGTCATGCCTTCGATTATGAAGTTTGGTACCATCTCATTCACTCCTTTCGTTCTATCCTCGACTAGAAAACCGTGGTATGATCAATTCCTATGACAAAAAACAGGAGGTCTATGATGCGAAAAATCATCCTGATTGGTTCTGGTGGGTCTGGTAAATCGACGCTTGCCCGCGAGATGGGCAAAAAACTAAGTTATCCCGTTGATCACCTCGACAGCTTATTGTGGCGACCGAACTGGGAGGCGGTTTCGCGTGAGGAACAACGCCAGATTCAACAAACACTCATATCGCGTGATACATGGATCATCGACGGTAATTACGGTGGAACGCTTGACTTACGAATCGATGCCGCTGATACGGTCATCTTCCTTGATCTGCCGCGGACGCTTTGTCTGTACCGTGCGCTGAAACGGACCTTGCGCTATCGTAAGACCGGCCGACCGGATATGGCGGCAGGCTGTCTCGAGAAACTGTCGCTTGATTTTCTGAAATGGATTTGGCGGTTTCCGATCGATAAGCGACCGAGTATCCTTTCAACGCTTAAAGCGACGTCCGATAAACAAATCGTTCATTTGCGGTCCCGCCGCGCTGTCAAACAGTTTCTTCAATCACTTTCATAACATCCGTCCATCTGTTACCTTTCGTCATCCTTAGTGATGTACATACGACGAAACAAATTTACTCTCCTGCCCGTTTTCCAGTCATTACCACAAATAAAAAAACGACCATGACGGTTACCCCTCATGGTCGTAGTGTAATATCTTACACGCTGAATCTGCCTGTGACTTGTTTTAAATCATCCGCCATCGTCGCGAGCGATTGCGATGCAGACGAAATTTCTTCCATCGACGCCATCTGCTCCTCGGTCGAAGCGGAGATGTTTTGTGTCCCAGCAGCGGTTCCTTCCGTCACCGCTTGAATCGTCCGCATGACAGAAGCGATTTGTTCACTCGCTGCCGCCATTTCCTGAACGGCGCCGGACACATCTTCGACGTGCCCTGTCACGTCGGTGATCGCTGTCTCGATTTCCGAGAAGGATTTCCCTGCCTGATCGACGACGGCAATCCCGCTCGTCATCTCGGTCGAGACTTTCTCCATCGAGGCGACCGATGCTTCTGTCTCTTGTTGGATGACCTGAATCAAGGACTCGATCTGTTTTGCCGAGACCGCCGATTGTTCCGCAAGCGTCTTGACTTCCGCTGCGACGACGGCAAATCCGCGTCCTTGTTCACCAGCGCGTGCTGCCTCGATTGCTGCGTTTAAAGCGAGGAGGTTCGTCTGTGCCGCGACACCTTTGATCGAATCCGTGATTTGACCGATTTCCTGTGATCGGTTGCCAAGACCATCAATGACTTGGCTGAGACGCGACACGTCTTCTTGAATACGTCCCATCTGCGTTCCGAGTGATCCGACGACCTTCCCCCCGAGTGCGACTTTTTCCATCGCGTCTGTCGTCCGTTGCGTCATCTGTTGCGCATTGCCGGCGACGTAGCGGACGGACGTCGTCAACTCTTCAATCGTCCGTGAAGCATCGGACACTTGATGCAGCTGTTGACTTGCACCGCTTGCCATCTCTTCCATCGTCACAGCGACCATCTCTGTTGCTTTCGTCGTTGATTCCGCATTGACGCTAAGCTCATCCGACGCAACGGCGACGCGGTCTGCCGTTCCCGTCAGTTCAAGGACGACTTGTTGTTGTGAGGCGATCATTTCATTAAACGATGTCGTCAATTGACCAAGTTCGTCTTTCGAATCATAGTGACCTCGGACAGTCAAGTCACCTTTACCTGACTGATTCATCCAACCCTGCAGTTGACGAATCGGACGCGTGATGAGACGTGTGATGTATAAGGCAAGTCCTGCAAACAAGAGGACCGCCAGTAAAAAGATACCGAGCATTAAGTAAAAGGCGGTTTGTTTTTCCGCTTGATTCTGGGCATCTAACATCTTCGCTTGTTTCGTCATTGAGGCCATTAATGCTTTTGCCGAGTTCGCGACGTTATCCCGGACTTGTTCCAAACCATCGGAATACGCCGTGTAGGCTTCTTCCTCTTCATTTCGTGTCGCCGCATCTTGAACGAGCGTCATCGAGTTGTCGTAGGCGAGGACATTATCCTTCAACTCCTCGAGTTGTTTCTTTTCTCGCGCATCAAATTGTCCCGTTTTTTCAACCTTCGTGACCGACGATCGAATCTGAGCCTGTCGCGTATCGATATCGGCTTGGAGTTCCGTGATTCGTGCTTCATCCTTCGTTAGGATCATCTCCACTAAAAAGGAATCGAGAGCCCGTGTATCGATCCGAATCTGTGCCACTTCTTGGATCGGAATCAAGTTCTCCTGATACATCGCTCGGGAAGCGTTTGACATCTGGTTCAAGAAATAGAGTCCTGCTCCCGCAATGAGTAGCATCGCAACGACGGCTGTTGCGATCAAAGCTTGTATCTTCCGTCTGACTGACATATGTTTCATTCCATCCCCTCCCGTTTTTGTTATCGGTTCAGGATTGAAAAAGTTGACTATTTTTTCAATATTCCCATACTTTAGATGTGCTTTAGTAAAGACTTGCCATACGACTTTCTCCCTTGCGTTCGATATAATCAGCATACAGCAGTTGAAGAAAGGATGAGTCCCATGCAACGAGTAGCCAATGAAATCACGCAATTCCGCGGCAGTCATTATGAGTTCGGTCGCGAACAAGGGCGTTACGTCAAACGAAATCAGTTGCTCCATAACCGAGAGGACAACTGGAAAATCCGTGTTCCTCGCTTTCAAGTCGATCCGGTCGAGACGAAGGAGATGTTCCTTCGGTATGCTCCGCACATCTGGGACGAGTTGCTCGGACTGCAAGATGAACTCGAACTATCATTGCCAGACACATTACTCCATTTCGGACATTACCGGGTCGAAGGACCGAAAAGCGGTTGTTCAATCATGACCGGTGATAATTTCCTCGTTCGCAATTATGACTATCATCCGATGACATATGACGGACGATTTTCCGTCTTTCAACCGAACGATGGTGGTTCAGCGATCATCGGTCCGGCTTCACGGGTGACAGGCCGGATGGATGGGATGAACGAACATGGTCTTGCGATGGGTTATAACTTCATCAATCGTCGGCGGCCGGGAGATGGATTCGTCAGCTTCATGATCGGACGGATCATCCTCGAGATGTGTACGTCGGTCGACGATGCGATCTCACTCGTCAAAGAGATTCCACATCGCGGATCGTTCACGTACGTCGTCCACGATAAATCCGCGCGTTCGTTTGTCATCGAGGCGACGGCACGCGACGTCCAAGTGCGGGAATCGAACATGTGTACCAATCACTTCGATTTGCTACAGCACGAAAACCGCTATCACCTGGATGACTCAAAACGTCGGATGATGGAGCTAAAGACACATCAACATATGATTCAAGATGCGGAATCCGCTTTCCGACTCTTGAACGATACTGATAAAGGCGTCTTCGCTGATTTATATGCGCAGTGGGCAGGAACGATCCATACGTCTGCCTACTTCCCGGAAGAGTTAAAGGTATGGTTCGCGCTCGGTGGTGATCAGGAACCGGTCACGTTCGACTTTGCTGACTGGCTCGCCGGCAATGACTTCACAGCAAGTGAAATCACAGGAGAACTTGAGACGACCATCCAGTTTGCAAATACACTTCAGACATGGCGTTAAACGAAAAAGATGCCTCCTGCTTGCGCAAGAGGCATCTTTTTACTGGGAAACGTCTAGTCGTTTCGACATATAATAATCCGTTTTCTCATACCCAAGCGAGTCATACACATGAATCGCCCGTTCGTTATGCGCGAAGACGTGTAACGAAATCTTTTTGACGTTCATCCGTTTTAACATCACTTCCAGTAATCGGAGTGCTTCTTTGCCGTACCCTTGGTTTTGTTTATCGGACGTAATCTTGACATCGAAGATGAAAGCGGAACGTCCGCGTGATTCTTCTTTTACGTGAACCCAGACCATTCCAATGTCGCTGTCTGTCTCGTCACGAAACGTAAACAAATAATGATCCTTCGTTTTCAGACCTTCAGGCAACAACGTCGCAAACTCATCTGTCGACTTATTATGCGCCTCGTTCTCTGACCACGTACCGGCGCGACACTTATCTGCCGCATATTCCTCGATTGCCACGGGTAGATACACCTCATAGGTCGCTTGTTTCATTGGCTCGATGCGCATGCTGCTACCTCCTGCGTTTTCGTCCAGTCCCGTCGTAACATCGCATAGACCTGGAGGTCGTGATAAGTCCCGTACAATTTCTCAGCGTCCCGTAAGACGCCTTCTTCCGTGAACCCGAGTCGTTCCGGGATCCGTCTGCTCCGGACGTTTCCAGTCGCACACTCGATGACGACGCGGTTCAAGCCGAGCGTCTCGAAACAATAATGCGTGACGAACCGGACGACGTCCGTCATGACACCTTTCCCGAGTCCTTTTTCTCCTAAGTAATAGCCGATCGACGTTTGCCCGAGATGCCGATCGATTGCATGCAAACCGATCGTTCCGACGAGCTCCTCCTGAAGATAGATGCCACACGTAAAGCCGTTGCCATCGGCGAACTGTTGCAGCCATGCTGGGATGACTACTTCCTGATATGTAATGGCATCTGTTGTACTATCAACCCAACCGAGCCATTCGCGAAGATGTGCGCGATTGGCATCGACAAGGGCGAATAATGTCTCCGCATGGTGCCGTTCGAACAATTGAAGCGATACGTGATCGGACACTTGTAACCTGAACATGACCTCTCCCCTTTCTAGTAACTGTTGTTTGACGTCACGACGTCGTTTCCCTGCTAGACGTCACGTTCCATTCCATCCGTCTTGAGCGGACAGACATTCCGAGTGCCTCGTAAAAGGCGATCGCTTCTTGATTGGCGTCATCGACGCCGAGTTCGATCCGGTCGCAACCAATTGTTTCCGCATGCGCGTAAGCGGCTTGCATCAATCGCTTGCCTACGCCTTGCTTCTGATGCGTATCCGCAACGACGAGACTGATGACCCGTAAGTAATGTTTATCGAAGACGAAGCCGCTCCCTTCGATGATATCTTCCTTTAAGACGATCACACCGGCAAGTCCTTTGTATTCCGCGACGAAGATTTCGAAATCTGATCGGTCGAGTTGCGACAAAAATAAGTCTTCCGAAACCGGCATCTCGTGCGGACGGTAGTGATCGGGGCGTAAAGCTACATGCTGCTCATGAATTTGTTGGAATAGCGGAATCAACGCCTGAAAATCGTCAGGGCGGGCAGTACGGATATTCATCAGAAATTCGCTCCCTTTTCGTTTTGTAGTATATTAACATATTATTCCAAAGTGTAGGGGTACTTTTTATACAAAACGGCACTCCGTTTATCGGAATGCCGTCTCTCACTTAAATTGCTTTTGTAAAATCTCGCGCTGTCTCCGTTAACGACGATGCTGCACTCTGCACGTCATGGAAACGATCAACCGTTTCCGCAACGACGATGACGCTTGCTTGTGCATCGGTCGTTGCTTGCGTCATCGCACGGGCAATCCGCTGTAGTTCATCGTTCATTCGCTGTGTCGTTTGCCGGACATCAACGACGGCTTGCTCGACGAGTTTCGAGAGATTGCGGACCTCTGTCGCGACGACATTGAACCCTTTCCCGTGTTCACCGGCTCGTGCTGCTTCAATCGAGGCATTGAGTGACAAGAGATTCGTCTGGGACGCGATCGTTTTAATCGTCTCGGTCACTTGGGCGATATCTTGCGCCTGGCGCTGCAAGCGTTCAATCGTCTGATGGTTATCACGGGTCGTCTCAGCCATCTGCTCGATTGTTTGCCGTAACGCTTTGCTCTCCCGCTCGCCATGCGTCGACCGCGTGTTCAGATCACTGGCGATCGCATCAAACGAAGTCGCGAATTGTTGAATCGTCTGCTGACGATCGGTGATATCAGAGGCGATCTTCAAGACACCGGTCACTTCTGTTCCATCGTATATCGGCATATAGGTCGCTTCTAGCCAAATCGATTGACCATACGCATCGATCCGTTCAATTTTATCCGCCGTACTGAAGCCGCTGAAAAGCTTCTGCCAAAATGCTTGATAATTGTCGCTCATTGCGAACTCCGTCGTACAGAATAGATGATGTTGCATCCCAATCATCTCTTCTCGTTTATATTTCATCGTCTTCGCGAACAAGCCATTGACATCAACGACACGACGTTGCCGATCGAATCGAATCATCGCGACGTTATCGCGCAGGGAGGCTACAATATCTTGGGATCCTAGGTCGGTTGATAGTTGTGTGGTCATGATTACAAGCTCCTCTCGCCATCTACCTCCCGTTACAGGCTATCCAAGATATTACAAATCGGAATAGTATGAATTAAAGATATATGACTAAAATTTTTTCACTTCTTTTATTATTATCCAGAGAGAGTAAGAATGAAACATGATTTTCAGTGGATTTATTTCTTTCCTCTTTTTGTTGTCTATATTTCCCGACCTGCTATACTTAAATCAAAACTTATTAAAATATTTTAATAAGTAATCCAAATTGGAGGTTTATCCTTTGACTGAAGTCCTCTCTCGTACGCGTCACGCTTTTTTGATCGACCATCTCGATACGATTCCGGTGATTCGGAACGTCCTAGACGTCAGTTTTCCGACTGCGAGCAAACAGATTGATCAGATGATCACTGCTCGGGAAATTGAAGAGACACCACTTGAATTGGTTCGCGGTGGTCGTCCGGCAAAACGGTATCGCTATCGCGTGAATCACTTTCACGGACTCGCTCTTTATCTCGAACGGACGTATCTGCAGTATCGCATCCACGACGTCGGTGGACATGTGATCGCAACGGATCGCCTGAACTTCGATTCGACGGATCATGGATCTGTTTTATTGAGCACGCTGACAGCATTACTTAATGATCATCCACGTATTCAGACGCTTGCGATTGGTGTCGCCGGTGCCGTTGATACGACCGGCACAATCCTATTCGCCCCGGATTATCCGACGCTAGACGGTCGCCCCTTACAACAAGAACTGACTGAACGGTTCGGGCGACCCGTCATCGTCGAAAATGATATGAACGCTGCGGTCCGTGCGCAAGCTTCTGATAACGAGACGACCGTCTATATGTATCTCGGAACGAACGGACCGGGAGCCGGTGTCGCCGTTTCAGGTCATGTCGTCCACGGAGCGCATCACTTCGCTGGAGAGATCTCGTTCATCCCGTTTGACGACAAGCGAAATGTCGGACAAGTCCTCGCGACGACTACACCACACTCTGACGACTGGTATGAGGCATTAAGTCGAATCATCCTCTCGTTTAGCGCCACCTTAAATCCGGATGTTATCTTGTTCGCAGCGTCAGATGTCTCGGATGACGGGTTAGCTCGATTGACGGATCGATGCGCCAAGCGCTTTCCGCTCAGCAAATTACCTCAGTTGCGAAAAGGCGACTGGGAAACCGATTATTTAGATGGTTTGATGCAACTCAGCATCCAGTCATTCATTGAACAAATTCCGTTAGGAGGTCTCGCCCGATGACCCGTCTACTATTACCTTTGATTTATCTCGCTTTTATCAGTCTTGGTCTTCCAGATGCGTTACTCGGTACGGCGTGGCCTGTGATGCGGCTCGATCTCGACGCCTCGCTCGACATGGCAGGTTGGCTCTTCATGACGATCGCTGCCGGAACGATCGTCTCGAGTCTGTTTAGCGGTCGACTGATCGAACGTTATTCAACAGGTCCGATCACGGCAGCTTCTGCCGGTTTGACTGCTCTGGCATTGATTGGTTTTTACGTTGCTCCGTCCTTGATTTGGCTCTTCGTCCTTGCGATTCCGCTTGGACTGGGCGCTGGAGTCGTCGACGCGGCGTTGAATCATTTCGTCGCCACGCATTATCAAGCGCATCATATGAACTGGCTCCATTGCTTCTGGGGCATCGGTGCGACGGCTGGTCCGCTCATCATGGCTGGTGTATTGCTCGATTCCGGCTGGCGTTTTGGTTACCTCGTCGTCGGCGCATTGCAACTCGTCTTGATGATTGTCTTAATCGTCAGCTTACCCCTCTGGAAGCGGGCTCCGAAACATGTGTCTCAACAGGTTCAGACCGTGAGTACGTCGTCAGGAAAACCACGCGGATTGATTGCCGCTCTCGCTGCCTTCTGCTTTTATTGTGGAGCCGAAGCGGTCGTCGGGCTGTGGGGCAGCAGTTATCTTGTCCAAGTCCGGTCCTTTTCCGTAACATCAGCAGCGACGTGGATTTCCGTCTACTACGGAAGTATCACCGCGGGGCGCTTCATCAGTGGTTTTCTATCGCTGCGCTGGTCGAATCGTCGTTTGATTCGTGTCGGTCAATGGACGGCATTCGTCGGAGCCACCTGTTTCATCCTCGCACCTGCTGCCTGGATGCCGCTTGGTTTCGTACTTGTCGGGCTTGGTCTCGCACCGATTTATCCGGCAATGCTCCATGAGACGCCGGTTCGCTTCGGGAAGGCCGCGGCGCAACGGCTGATGGGGGTACAAATGGCATTCGCCTATACCGGTAGTACCTTCATGCCGCCATTGTTCGGATGGCTGGCGACGTCCTACTCCTTATCGTTGTTCCATTGGTTCACGATCAGTCTCATCTTCTTGATGCTGATCGCTACGGAAGGATTGAACCGGATGTTATTCAGACAGCGATTGGCAAAAGCGTCTTGAAAAAAGGAGGAATGAAGATGAAGATTGAACATATCGCCCTTTGGGTGGCAGATCTGGAAGGGATGCGTCAATTCTACGAAACACATTTTAATGCTACGACAGGCGAGCGATATCATAATCCGATGAAAGGGTTCACGTCATATTTCCTGACGTTCTCGAGTGGTGCGCGTCTTGAATTGATGCAACGGACGGATATCACGGAACGGACGATGAATGCGCTCGGTTATGCCCACCTCGCCTTTTCGCTCGGCAGTAAACAAGCAGTCGATGACTGGACAGCTCGGTTACAGGATGAAGGTATACAACATCTTGACGGTCCTCGGACGACGGGTGACGGGTATTATGAAAGTACGATCGCGGACCCGGAAGGTAATGTGATTGAATTGACGGTCTAATAGATGAAACGAAACAATCCCTCATTCTGATTAGAGTGAGGGATTGTTTGTCGGTCGATGACTGTTCAATTGTTTTCTGCTTGTTGGTATTTCTCTTGACGAGCAGACTTCCGACGATTGATCATTCGTTCAAATACGAGAAGAGACCCTACTGGGTAGAACAATAAGAAGATTACTTTCAATAGAATCTCCGTATCCATCCACGCTGAAAATGGTGGCAAGATGCCAAATAGAAGAAGAATTAATAATGTCAGAACTCCTCCTAACAGCAGGTGCAGGACGATCGACCATCTACGCTTATGCTTTTGCTGACTCACGATATATTCAATCCCTAATGATAGCGGTGTCCCGATCCCTAAAAAAATCAAACTCGTATAAAAGACCGTCACGACATAGACCTCGATCAGAACGAAGATCGTCATGAACAGATTTTCTTCAACACTCCCGAGGTTCACTGGATTCATCAATAAATAGATGAATCCAAAATGAAGACTCATCAACAGAATTGCCTTCATTTTCTGCAATACTCGCTTTTTCATAGATGCCTCCCCCTTTCGAAAATAGTAAAAGACAGTAAAAGCCTCTATGAACTGAGGTTCCTACTGTCTTTATCGCTCGATTCACCTATCTTAACATAACGTATAGTTCTGTAAAACATTGACAACGTTCGTTTAATAATTCATCCATTACATTTCAGAAAAACAGTCGCTCATCCTAGTCCATTTATTTGGTAAATATGTAAATTGACTAATTTTTCAGTTATTAACTTTCTCATTTCATTTTATCTATGGTTATAATTAGGTAGGTATTGGATTTATTTACTTACATATGGAATTTAAATCGTCATTAAGGAGGTTTTACGTATGACCAATTCGTTACACGCATTCAGTCATACTTCACTTCAGTCGATGCTTAACGCAAGATCGACTCATCGAAATCCGTTAATAACGAGACCGTACATTCAAACGCAGGAGGTTTTTGCCGATGCTTAAGTTCATCTGGAATTCCTGGTGGCGCAATAAAGAGCGCTTCATCCTGCTGCTCGTCGGTGTCCTGATCGTCAGTACCGGACTGAGTTATTTGATCGGTACGACGCAAGCCAATAACGGGACTGTCGTCGATGAGCTACAAAAGCGTTGGGGATCTTCTTACGACATCGTCGTCCGCCCGGAAGGCAGCCGGAGCGTAACGGAAGACTTGAAGTTACTTGAGCCCAACTATATGAGTGGTCTCGATGGTGGGATCACCCGCAAACAATACGAGACGATCAAAAAAGTCACTGACGTCGAGGTCGTTGCCCCGATCGCGATGATCGGCTACAATCAAACAGTTTCGAGTGTCGGTACGCACACGATCGATCAAGAAGGGATTTATAAACTGACGATCAAAGATACGCAAGATACCGGATTACAAAACGAATCATCGAGTGGGGTCACCTACTTAGCAGCAGGATGGGAACCCACAGGGGATGCAAAAAAATCAGGGGTGTCTCCCCTCCTCCTTGGAAAGCAGCCACTTTTTGAGTATGGGAGCCAAGTCATGATTGCAGGGGTTGATCCCGAAGCGGAAGCCGCACTCGTCGGCTTGGACCAAGCGACGACAAAAGGAACCTATAGTAACTATTTTTCAAAAGATGATCAGGTCATCTCGTTCGGGGAAGACGGTGTTCAAATCCCAATCTTGTTGAACAATCGTGAATACGTGGACGCAACGCGGATCTACACGTACGAAAAAGTCGAGCTTCCGTCTAAAAAGAAATCCATCAACGACATGGTACAACAAGTCGAACAAAAAGGCGGAAAAGAATACTTAGACTCCTTACCGACAAGCGATGCGAAACGTTATACGATCACGACACAAGATGTCCAGAAGAAGCTCGTCAATGATATTTTGAAACACACGTTACCGACCGCTGAAGAGACGAACAGCAATTCCTTTACATGGATTGCCTTAAAACCGTCTCCGATCGACTACCGTTCGATCAAAAGTCCTTACGCTTCACGTTGGCCGTTCACCTATCAAGTCCAACCAAAACAAGTCGACCAAGATTCCTTGCTCGCTAAACGCAGCATGTACCGGGAAGCGCGCATGTTTGGAAAAGATAGCGTGGATTGGCCCAAAGTCAACTTAAACTATATCGGGGTCTTCGATCCGAAGAAATTGAATATCTCGAAAGACCCGCTGACAGAACTGCCGATGGAGACGTACTTCCCGTCAAAAGCCCAGTGGGTGATGGACAAGAATGAACGTCCCGTCAATCCGGTCCGAGACGTTAAACCAACGAATGATCCTTATGATTTCCTGACGAAACCACCATCGATGCTGACGACGCTCGATGCTGCGTTTAAAATTCGTGGCGACAAAGCAATCTCTGCCATCCGCGTCAACGTCAAAGGTGTCGAGACAATGAACGCTGCTAGCGAGAAAAAGCTCCAACAAGTGGCGACAGAAATCGAACAGAAGACAGGTCTAATCACGGATGTGACACTTGGTTCCTCGCCGCAACTCGCTTTGACCTATTTACCGGGGCTAAAAGACGAATCAGCGCTTGGCTGGGTTCAGCAACCGTGGATTAAGCTCGGCTCGTCGATTGCGATCTTTCAGGAAGCAAAAGTTGGGATGAGCGGCATCATCGCCAGTGTCATCGCCGTCGCACTCGTCTATGTCTTCAGCTCGAATATCATCTTGCTGTATACGCGAAAAAAAGAGTTTGCGATTTTACTTTCGCTCGGTTGGCGTCCGCGTCAACTCTCGAAACTGCTGTTCATCGAAGCAACAATACTTGGTACACTTGTCGTCTTGATTGCTTGGACGATTCTCGGTTCGTTCTGGGTCACGACGGACAACCCGATCGCAATCGATCGGATTCTATTGATCGGTCTTGCTGGTTTACTCATTTACTGGGGTGGAACGCTCGTACCGATGACGCTCATCCGACGCATCAAACCGTATGAAAGCATGCGTTCTGGTGAAGTCTCAAAAGGTCGTCGTTTCGTCCGCGCGCGTGGCGTGCTTGGGATGAGTACCAATCAGCTTGTCACGTACTGGCAACGGACAGGACTCTCGGTCGTCGCGATCGCCTTACCGACGAGTCTGTTCATCTTCTTCCTGTTCATCACGTTCCGACTCAAAGGCGTCTTGTACGCAACGTGGCTCGGAGAATATGTCGC
Source organism: Exiguobacterium sp. UBA3968 (assembly GCF_002385115.1). Classification (NCBI taxonomy): domain Bacteria; kingdom Bacillati; phylum Bacillota; class Bacilli; order Caryophanales; genus Exiguobacterium; species Exiguobacterium sp. UBA3968. The sequence goes on along the minus strand of NZ_DGCW01000005.1, from coordinate 794,993 downwards.
GCTTGAAGTCGGCACGATGCATTACGTCGCGATGGGTGTCGCTCTACTGATCGCCATCCTGACGACGACGGAGATCATGTGGCAAAACGTTAATGAACGCAAGAGTCAGCTTGCTGTTCTTAAAGCGACGGGCTGGCAAGACGTGCAAATCCGTTTACTTGTATTGAGTGAAGGGATGATGACAGGACTCTGTGCTGGTGTGATCGGTCTCTTGACAGCATTTGGGATGATCGGCTTCGTTTACGGACAATTCCCGGTTCAAGAGCTCGGTTTCCTTAGCATCATGCTCTTGATTCCGGTGATCACGGGTCTGTTAGGTGCCTTACTTCCTGCCGAGCGTGCCGTCCGCATCACACCGAATGCGGCACTCGGTAGTGTCGTTGAAAATACACAGGCGACAGAACGACGTTTCAAATGGGTTCTCGGATCGATTGCTGCTTCCTTGTGTATCGGGGTTGCGAGCCTGTTCTTGTTCGCCTCAACCGAATCCTCGACGACTACACCACAGAGTGCGTCGCCGAAACAACAGACGAGCGGACAAAAATTAAGAGACTTGGCTTCGGAAACAAAAACATCCGCTGACAAGAAAACAGACGATCAAAAAGCACTTAAAAAACTGATGAAGAAAGGAGTCATCCAAACGTATCCGGGCGATCCGGAAGCAACTTCTGAACTGTTCTATGCTAAATCACTCATTCCAACACCGAAAGAACTCGATTTAAAGGAAAAGAGCGGTTATCGGTTCGTTACGGTTCCTGTTGTCATGTACGATCCCGATAATAGAGTAAAAGGCGCTTATGCTATTTACCGACCTGGCACCTTTACATTGACGTCGCTCGACGGAAAAGAATATGAAACCGTTGATTACGTTAATCATAATAAGAAAGCATTCAGAAACAGTTATCAGTATCTCTCACCATATAAGTCAACCGTTGATTTAGTCTATCAAGTTCCTGATGACCAGAAGGTATTCGTTCTCTTTGCTGCGGATGAAGCTTTTCCAAAGAATACGACAGTGAAGGTTGAACTCGATTAAAATGAACGGAATATAAATCTAGCTCGTAACACGTAAATGAGAGTAGCCTCTGTTTCATCAAAACAGAGGCTACTCTCTTTTATATAAAAACAATCTCTTTTAAGATCGTCTTCATGTGAAACGATATGTATGACTTTACAGCGTATCGTGCACGCGCATTCGTTCTAGTTCTTTTTCTTGATTCTTTTTTAAAGCTTTTCGACCACGCGACCATTGTTCCCAAAGTGAAATCAACCCGATTCCTAAAATCAACACGTAGGCTAATAGGCTATTATATCTACCATCAAAGTAACGCCACGTCATCACGATCACTAAAATGATCGGCATGATGATGCCGAGATATGGATTGTGACGACTCGATAAGAAATACTGTATTCCTAAACAGATACTGATAAGTAGAGCAGAAACGAAGAAATTCATTGATTGTTACCCCTCTCAAGTCGATATTTTTCGATGATTTTTTTGGCATCTTCAATCGTGACCCGGTCTTCGATGGCCATTTGTTTAATATATGTGATGAACGGTTCATTCTCGATTTTCTCATTCACTTCGATTTTCTGAATGATACGATCGACACGAATTCGGACGGTCGGATAGGACACATCATAATGTTTTGCTAGTTCCTTCAAGGAACCTGAGCTTACGATGAATTTTTTCACGAATTCCACTTCTTCCAATTCTAGAGATAAAATCCAATCGGGAACATCATCTTTCTTCATTTACCATTTCCCTCCTATGTATTCACAATAGCATTTATTTAAATAAAGTTAAAGTATTTTTGATATTAATTAAACATTTAACCAATAAAAAATTAAAATATATTCATTTTTCCACTTGTCATAGAGATTCAAGTCATGGTAGTTTAGGAATGTCAAATCGGAAAAATAAGGAAAAGGAGTGTTTTACTTGAAAAGAACAACAGAGTACATATTTGCAGTCATCGGTATCGTTTTGTTTGGATCATTGTGCTTAGGCGGTTTTCTATTGTCTGGCTCGATTGCGGATCACGCTGGCATGAAAGATTTGGTTGATCAATTCATTCGCGATGAGAACATCACGGATGTCACGGCTAATCAAATCCTCACATCCTTTCAACAATTCTTCTTGTACCTTGGTGCCGTCTCGCTCTTATGTACATTAGGAGGCATCTTCTCAATCGTCCGGATTCGCAAAAACGGTTCTGCTGGAAAGCTATTGATCATTACAGCGATTCTCGGGGGAATCTTTACGTTACTCGCCGGCGCCTTCGGTTCAATCGCTTACTTGATTGCCGGTATCACGAATGTATCGAAGAATAAGAAGCTAGCGCGACAATATTAATCTTACTTAGAGAAAGGTGCGTCTACATATGTTTGCCATTACGCTTCGCGAATTCAAATCACTTTTTCAAAGCATCCGCGCCATCCTGATCATCGTCGTCTTGTTCGGCGTGACGACTGGTTCTGCTAAACTCGTCAGCCAGTTCAAAGGGCAACTCAGTGATCTTGGTCTAGGTAACAATGCGTATATCATCGGATTGATGTTACTTCTGTTTTTAGCTGCTCCTTTATTCGTGACAAGTATTTCTCATAGTAGTGTCAATAAAGAGATCGAGTCGAAGACGATTCGTTTTCTTGCAACAAAAACGTCCCGTGAAAACATCATTTTCGGGAAGTTTTTAGGCAACGTATCGTTTTGGGTCCTCTGCCTGACAGTTGCCCTCATATTAATCGTTCCCTTTTCAAAGTCGTTTCATTTCGTCGATTTGATTCAAAGCATCATCTTCGTCTCTTATTTCATTGGATTGTCGTTGTTTCTTTCAACAGTCGTCAATAATTCCTCGATGACGATGTTCGTCGGAATCTTCATCTCGATCGCACTTCCGGTCATCGGGATGTGGAGTCTTATTTCGAAGAATGTCATCGTTGATACGTTGTCTTACTTAACGCCGTATTATTACTATACGCAAGAAAACACTGCTTATACTTACCTTGTTTTGATTCATATCGCTGTTTTCGTCTTGACGACTCTGATTATCTTTAAAAGGAGAGATCTCTGATGTTAGCCCTTCGTGCAACCAATTTAACGAAACAATACGGCAATAAGACCGTCGTCAACCAGTTGAATCTCGAGATCGAGCAAGGGGCCATCTTCGGATTCCTTGGTCAAAATGGCGCCGGTAAATCAACGTTCATCAATATGATCACTGGACTGGTCCGCCCGACGTCCGGAACATTCGAGTTACTCGGAGCGCCGAACGATTCCTTGAAAGATGTCCGGACACGGATTGGTGTTCTACCGGATTACTCGACCTTTTACGAAAACTTCACGGCGCTCGATCACTTGAAGTATTTCAGTAAAGTCCTTGGTCTGAAGACGACGATCGACGAGTTGAAGCAACTTCTGCGTGATGTACAACTCGAAGACGCAATCGATATGAAAACGAAGAGCTACTCGTTCGGGATGAAAAAAAAGCTTGGCATTGCCCAAGCTTTAATCAATCGACCGGATATCTTATTTTTAGATGAACCGACATCTGGCGTTGATGCCAACTCGATTCTCGGAATCCACTCTTTGATTCGCAAGATTGCAGCAGACGGAACGACGATATTTCTAACGTCCCACAACTTGGACGAGGTCGAAAAACTATGTACGGAGATTGCAATCATGCAGGCTGGATCAATCCAAACGCAAGGTACGATGGAGGAGTTACGGGAACAATATGAGAAAAACATCACTGTTCATGTCAAACATGCGTTGCTCGACAATGAGATGCAACTACACTTGCAGTCCAAGTTGTCGACGCTTGCGAAAGACGTCAATGTCTCCCCGACTCAGTCAACGTTCATCGTCCAAAGTGAACAGGATATTGCGACGATCAATTCTTATCTTGTCTCACAACAGATCCATGTCTATCGACTCGAAGTAGAAGAAGCGTCCTTAGAAGAAATCTTCTTGAATCTAGGCACAGAAAGTCGCTCGGCTTAAACACTCGTTTTGAATCGATACATTGTGAATTAAAAATCAGGCTTCCTAGCATCGTGAATATACGATGTCAGGAAGCCTGATTTATGTAGCTCAATTCTATTTTATATAAGATACCACTTTAAGGACCCGTACCGCAGGAAACAGCATACTTTTCCGCGTTTACCTTCTTTGAATAACAGATAAAAGGCGTTTCTCCCGTTTCACTTTTCCAATCATACCAAAACATATGGTACCGTTCTGCAACAGGATCTTGTTCCGTAATGATCGCAAAGTAATTTTGATAATAATAGCCTTGTTTGTATAGTTCGTGTCTAAGAGCACCTTTAGACGTAGCATCCGTAAACAGAATAGGTGATAGTACCGGCATGAGTAATACAATGAGGGCTATAACTCCTAAAAATAGTGCCAAAAATTTCTTTTTCCTTTTTTTCTTAAAATTCGATTTACTCATTTTTATAACCTTTCCTTTTTTTGGTTTTTTTGTTATATAATAACATGAATCAAACAATAGAAAGAGGTCGCGATCGTGAAAAAAACTATTTTTTCATCCCTCACTTTAGGTGTCATCCTATATGCTGGTTTCTTATGGAGTAATGCGATTGCCGATTCTAATGTTGCACAAGAAAAATCTAAGAGTAGCATCACAGAGGAACAAGCTTTCGATTTTTTCACTACAGTGCTTGAGCAACAAAAAGCAGATTTCTTGAACAATACTCCGTTAGCGCATACTAACCTTTCAAAGTTATCTGAAGGGGACGAGGCTGTATTGATTTTTCTATCCACTACGGAAGTCGATAAAATTCAGCTGAATTCATTCAAATACAACATTTCTGATGTCAAAGTCTATTCAGAGAATCAAAAAAATTATGCTGAAGCGTATGTCACACGAACTTTTAACTTCGGAAAAAGTGGTCTTGAAACGGGTTTAGGTGATCAATTGGTACTTGAAATTCCATCACATGTAGACGATCAAAGCACATCGGTTTCTTCGAGTAAATTAACCATTGAATCGCATCCAAACGCTAATAACGTTTCAGTTGATGAATTTTTAGAAAAGTACAAAGAGGAAGTAGAAAAATCAAACCAACTTGAAGCCAAATAAATATAGAAAGATGTCGCCATGATTCGTCAAGTGCGTACTTCTTTCCTTTCATAAAAATGGAGTCCTTCGCGTAATCGCTAGGACTCCATTTTGGTAGATCGAACATCATGCCGTCCGTTCTCTCCGTAAAAGATACAGGAAATATGGCACACCGATGATCGCTGTAATCAATCCGGCTGGTACTTCAAGTGGTGGATGTATCCCTCGACCGAGTGCATCCGCGACGACGAGTAACCCTCCGCCGAGCAACAGCGCCATCGGCAACACAGCAAGATGCTTATGACCAACGAGACGCCGTGCCATATGTGGCGCAATCAGTCCGATGAAACCAATCGCACCGACCGTCGCGACGGCAACACCAGCTAGAATGACCGCGAGCGCCAAGAAGATGTGCCGCGTCCGCTGAATTGGTAACCCAAGACCGATACTGACTTCTTCACTGAGTGATAAGACATCGAGTTGACGATGGCGATAGAAGATGATTGCACCAATCACGACGAGCACGGGCGCTAAGATCATCACTTCCTGCCACCCTTTCCCGAACAGACTCCCAGCGAGCCAGACGAGTGAATCGTTCGTTTGGAGCGGAAACTTGATCAACAAGTATTCCGTCCCGGAAGCACAAATCGCACTGACCGCGATACCAAGTAACGCAAACGAACTACGAGAGACATTCCCGCCCCGCTGAAGCATCATTAAGGCGATCATGACAAGTGCTGCTCCGATGAAAGCAGCGATTGGTGTTAACAAGAGCGGACCATCCGGCACGAGGGCAATCGTTAAAACGGCGAACAGTGACGCACCATTCGTCACACCGATCACGTCAGGCGAAATCAATGGATTACGGATGACACTTTGTAAGATGACTCCGGCAAGTGAGAAACTCGCACCTGCTAAGAAAGCAAGGACAGTTCGCGGCAGACGGTAATTTTGGACGATGAAGGCATCCTTTCCACCAAAGAACGACTGCCATAGTTCCGATAACGATAACTGAATCGAGCCGACCGACAGTAAGGCAAAACTCGCGAAGAACACGAGCACCGCAACAATCAAAATCCGACGCATGTCTTTCATCGTAATCCCCCTTTCATCTGACGACGTGCCAGAACAAGGAAGAATGGTGCACCGAGCAATGACGTCACGATGCCGACCGGTGACTCATACGGATAGGCGATGAACCGCGCGAGGACATCGGCATACGTCAGCAGAAGTCCACCGATGACGGCAGCGACCGGCAGAACGATCCGGTAATCTTCCCCGACGAGGCGCCGCGTGATGTGCGGAACCATTAATCCAATGAAACCGATCGCTCCGGCGACAGCAACGGTGACGCCTGCGAGTAAGACGACACTGATGCCGGCAAGCAAACGGATTCGCGTCACTTTTTGCCCGAGACCGACCGCGACGTCTTGCCCCAGTTGGAAGACAGCGAGCGATTTCGCGAGACTCGCCGCAAGAAGCAAACCAGCAATCGACCATGGGAGGACGATCCGTAGTTCAAGCCAGCTCGCGTCACTGAGCGAACCGGACAACCAGTACAAGACGTTCGTGATCCGGTCGTTAAAGAGAATCAAGCCTTTCGTCAGCGACGTCAACAAGAGATGGATCGCCATCCCGACGAGGGCAAGTTTTAATGCTGTCATCCCGCGAACGGAGGCGAACGAAAAGACAAGCACTCCACCGACTAAGGCACCGGCAAAGGCGAAGTAGATCAAATTTGCCGTTCCGAGCGACGGAAAGACGAGCAGGCTTAAGACGACGAGAAATGACGCACCGGCATTGACACCAAAGACTTGCGGTGAAGCGAGCGGATTTCGTGTCACGGCTTGCATGATTGCCCCTGCAACGGCAAGATTCGCTCCGAGCAACAATCCGAGTAAGAGCCGCGGTAAGCGCAGATTTGTCAGGACGAGCCCTGCTTTTGATGTCGTGCCACTAATCCACTCTTGGACTAAGTGAATCGGATTCATCTGTGTGATGCCAAAGAACAGGCTACTATAAACCGCCAAGCAACCGAGTAATAGAAGTACAAAAATCAGACGTTTCCGCTGCACCGGAGCGTTCCCCTTTCATCAAGACGAAAAGCCAGATTGCTCCGGCTTTTGTCGTTCATTATTTCTGTTGTAACAATTGAATTGCTTCGTCAACGATCTGTTCTGCAGCGTCAAGTCCTCGATAGCGTGTCCAGAGGTCACGATTGACTTCATAAACTTCCTTGTTCTTAACCGCTGTGATCTGATTCCAGAGCGGATTGTTTTTCCACTCCTTCAGCAGTTTCGGATCGGCTTCCGCCATGAAGATGACGTCCGGATCCCATTTGACCATCTGCTCTAACGTAATCGTAACGGTAGGTTCCGCTGTTTTCGTAACAGCGTTCTCGATACCGATCTTCTCGAGTAATTCACCATCAAACGACGTCTCACCGTGTGCCGTCAGTGAATCGGCGCGGAAGACACCAACCATCACTTTTCGGTCGTCGTTTGGATCCACCTTTTTCTTCGCTACATTCAATCGTTCTTCATGCAGGGCAAGTCGGTCATCCATCTGTTTAGTTTTCCCGACTGCTTCCGCAATCGTCTTGAACGATTCGATGTTCTCTTCGTACGTCGCATTCCGACTCTTCAAGATGATCGTCGGTGCGATTTTTTGCAGTTGCTTGTAGATTCCTTTATGGCGGTTGAAGTCGCCGATGATTAAATCCGGCTGCAAGGAACTGATCACTTCAAGATTCGGTTGTTGACGTGTACCGACTTCCGTGAACGCGATGTCTTTTCCGAGTAATCCGGAGACATCGGTCTTATTTTCTTGTGCGATTCCGACTGGTGTAATCCCAAGTTCGTCTAACGCATCAACGAATGAGTATTCAAGTGCGACGACCTTCTTCGGGTGCTCCGGCACTTTCGTTTTTCCTGCCTCATGCGTAATCGTCCGCGTCTTTTCGTTTGTTTGTTCTGCTTGACCTGAACAGGCCGCAAGCATCAAACTGCTCAACACGAGGAGCGTCAACGCTGTCATCCAAGTTTTCCGTCTCATGATGAGACCTCCTTTAGTTCGTGATTCGACATTGAGAATCATTCTTAATTAATCCTATTTCAGCATATCAAAGATTCCCATCGAACAAAAGGGTTATCCTTATTTTCAGATAATATATGCTCAAATCCACATTTTCTGAAGCAATATGGGATAATCAGGTAGTATATAAAGGAGGGATTACAGATGGATTGGATGAAGGACTTGGAACAACGGCTCGGATTTCCGCTTGAGACGATCACGTTTGATCAGTTACCTCGCTTACTCGAAGCCTTTGCCTACCAGTTACCGTTTGAGAATACGACTGTACTTGAGAAACGAATCCGTCCGTTTAACGACGAGCGCTTCATTGAAACGTTTCTGACGGAGCGACGTGGTGGTGTCTGTTATGACTTGAACGGACTGCTGCATCGTGTCCTACAAGAACTGAATTGTCCCGTTCGCCTCGTACAAGCGACCGTCTATGATCAGAAATCAGCAGCCTGGTCAGCGACGGGGCCGACACACGTTGCAATCATTTGGAATGAGACACACCTACTTGATACCGGCTTCGGTGTCAATTTACCGCTCGTTCCGGTTCCCTTGAGTGGGGAGACGGTTCATTCCGCTAGCGGTAGTTACCGGATTGGCAAAGGTGATGTTCTCGAAATGCAACGGACAGGACAAGCCGAGTTCGTGACTGGCTACAAGTTCGACCGTGAGAAGGCAATTACAAAGGGTGACTTATCGAAGATGGAACAGATCATCCAACAGAGCGAAGCTTCACCGTTCAACAAAGGTCGTCTCATCGCAATGCGGACTCCAAGCGGTCAAAAGACGTTGACCGAACGGACGTTACGAATCGAAGACACGACGACGACCGAATTGCCGGTCGCAGGTCCCGCTCAATTCGAGATGCTGTATCAGTCTCACTTTTTAGGACAGGAGTAATGAACATGGATCGATATACGCTTTGTTTAATTCGCCACGCGGATAGTTTTTTACTCGTCAACCGCCAAAAACGACCAGCGATGGGCATGTGGAACGGTGTCGGCGGCAAGATTGAACCGGGCGAGACACCGGAAGTTGCTGTCATCCGCGAGACGTTCGAAGAGACGGGCATCACGCTCAACAAAGTGACAGCAAAAGGCATCGTTCGCTTACACGGGGAAGAAACGTCTGGCATGTATCTCTATCTTGCTGAACTAGAAGACCGCCCGTTTCCGACACCGGTCATGACGATCGAAGGTATCCTTGATTGGAAAACACTCGACTGGATCTTAAACGATGAAAACATGGGAATCATCAGCAATCTCCGGCATTACTTACCGGTCGCTTTGTCAACGGATCAACCGTTGTTGCATGACTTCCATTACGATGGACATACAATCACTGCTTACGAGACACACAAATTGATCGAGACATAAACAGAAAATCCCCACTCGTCCGTTATCGGATAAGTGGGGATTTTTCATGAGAACAGATGGATACCGGTGACGATAACTGCGACGATGACGATTCCCGGTAACAAGTTCGCAACACGAATCTTCGTGATGCCAGCGAGATTAAGACCGATTGCCGCAATCATCACTCCACCAGTCGCCGTCATCTCAAGAATAAATTCCTGTAGTGCGGCGTCGGGAATGAATTTCGTGATCGCAACGGCACTTAATGCAATCGCCCCTTGATAGAGAAAGACGGGAATCGCTGAGAACATGACACCGATCCCGAGCGTTGAACTAAGGACGAGTGCCGTAAAACCGTCAATCAATCCTTTCGTATAAAGGACGTCGTGATCCTGACGTAATCCACCGTCGAGGGCTCCTAACACACCCATCGCGCCAATGACGAAAATTAACGTCGCTGTCACGAATCCTTCCGCGATGTTCGACGGACGACCGCGACTGATCTTACGTTCGAGCCACGCTCCCATCCGGTCGAGTTTCTCATCGAGCCGGAACCACTCGCCGATTGCACCACCGAGAACAAGACTACCGATGACGATCAAAAAGTTCGTGCTTTTCATCCCCATCTGCATTCCGAGCACGACGACAGCGAGTCCAATCGCCTGCAGGACGGTCTCCTTCATGCGTTCCGGAATCCGGTGGAACATTAATCCAAGCAACGTCCCGATGATGATCAGGACGGTATTGACGAGTGTACCTGTTAAAACCATCTGACAGCCTACTTTCTCAATTGATTTTTCGTTTAGCGGAACGAACGACGGTTCGCTCTGCCTGATTCAAACTATGCAACGTCATCCCGAGCATGACGAGGATGATTCCGAGTGTCGCGAGTCCCGTTGGTAGTGCCGCGTGAAGGAAAAGAATCTCTCCGAGAACAGTAAAGACAATCTCGAACGATTGCGTTGCTTCGATCGCTGCTAACCGAACCGGATCTGTCCGAACGAGCGACGTCGCGTAGAAGAAAAGCGACGTTGCGATGACGCCGGAGAACAACGCGACGAAACCGGACTGGGTCACTTGGCTGACGCTCGGTAAGCCGACCTGTATGTAAGCAATCACGAAGAGAACGATCCAAAACGGCAGACTGGCGATCGTCATTCCGAGAATCCGCTCAAAAACGTCAAGTTTGTCCCCATACCGTTCCATCATCTTCCGGTTCCCGAGCGGATAGGCGATCGCAGCGACGAGGACCGGCAAGGCACCGAACAAAAGCGACTGCAGCGATAGACTTCCTGCGACGGATACTTGCATGACGACGACACCGAGGACGATCAGGACGGAATACTTCAGTGCTGACCACGGGATCCGTTGGTTAAACAAGGGGGCAAGCAACGGTCCCGCTAAAATCGTCAACTGCCATGTCCCGGCAATCAACCAGCCTGGTGCGTAGTCAGCAGCAAAACAGATGCTGCCGTAGAACAGTCCGAAGCCGATCGTTCCATACAGTAACCAAAAGCCGATATCGGCTCGAAGCGCCTGGAAGACGCGCCCGATCCCCCGTCGCATCATGACGATGACGATAAAGAACGGCAACATCAGGAAAAAGCGAAGCGATGCACTATAAATCCAGTGACCGCCTGCCCCTTGCATCGATTGATTCAAGATGAAGGTGACGGCAAAAAACATTGCCGCTAAAATTCCATAAATGATCGGTCGCATCAGCTCTCCTCCTTTAGTGTCGAGACGAGTAGACGCCCGAGCCCGTTCCAATTATGCTCCGTCGCCTGGACGAGCTGCTCGACATCCTGTTGTTGACATGCATCTAAAATCGTTGCATGATCGGCAATCGACTGGCGTCCGAGACGATCAAACTGAGCATATTCGAGCCGGCGGATCAACGGGGTCAACCGACGGATTGTCTCTCGTAGTTGATCGTTTTGACTGCGCTGCACGAAGACATCGTGAAAGGCATCGTCAAGTGCTAGTGCCGCCTCTGTATCCTGCTGATCAATTGCCGTCGTGAATTGTTGATGAATCGACTTTAGACTCGTTAGATCGTCATCCGTCAGCATTGGTCCTGCTAAACGCGCCGCTAACCCATGCAGTGTCGCAATGATTGGATAAGTTTGCTGTGCCTGTTCGGCATCGAGTTCCGTCACGATCGTCCGTGAACCCCGTTTTGCTAAAATCAATCCCTCCTCTTCGAGTCGTTTCAAGGCTTCGCGGACCGGTGTCCGACTGACACCGAACGCTTCCGCGAGTGCTTGATCGTTCACCTTTTCTCCTGGGGCAAGACGTAAGGTGATGATGTGGTGTTGCAAGCGTCGATACACTTCCTCACTTAAAGGAAGTCGTGCAATGGCAAAATCATTTGTAGGTTTCATACAAGTAATATATTACATATCAATTCATCGCGAAAGCACCATCCTAAAATTCATTGGATTTATTTTACTCACTACCTTGCAATACAAAGTAGCATAACGTATCATTACCTTGTAATACCAAGTAGCGAAAGGAAGATGCGGATGTCATCGACGCAAATGTTAAAAGGAATTCTCGACGGTTGCTTACTCGCACTGATTGCGGAAGAAGAGATTTATGGCTATGAACTGGCGACGAAACTGAAAGCGTACGGTTTCGCTGACATCAGTGAGGGAACGATATATCCTCTATTGATTCGGATGCAAAAACTGGACTGGATCGAAGCAACCTCTCGCGTCTCCCCGTCCGGTCCAAAACGAAAGTATTATTCGATCACGACGAGCGGTGTTGAAGAACTCGCCGCTTTCAAACAAAGATGGCATCACCTTTCAACGAGTGTCGAAAGCATTTTAAAGGAGGACGAATGAGATGACCCTATCGACGGAATCAACACGATTTTTGGAAGACTTAAAGGTATACCTACTTGCTTCGGGTAAAAATGAATTGGCGACGAACGAGATTGTCAAAGAACTCGAAGATCACCTGATCGAAGCGGAAGCGGACGGAAAATCCGTTCGCGCGATCACGGGTGATAGTCCCGCCGATTACATCCAATCGATTTCTAAAGAGATGTCATTTGATCCAAAAGAAGCGCTTTGGATCGTCTTGCAAGTTTTTCTCGGCGCATCCAGTTTTCTCTATCTTCAAAACCTCTTGAATGGTACAACGACGTTCAGTATCTTGCTCGTTGGCGGTTTCCTGTTGATTAGTGCCGTTTACCTGACCACCTTGGCGTTTCTCTTCCGTCAAGATGCTTTACGTGATGGCGCGCGCCCTCGTATCATGCGTTACGGCATTCATGGTAGTATTCATTTTCTGTTAATCATCGGACTATTGATCGTCAACGGACTTGTTGATTCACCAAAGATCACGTTATTCCCAAGCGTCGGCTGGATGATTGGTGCCCTATTGATTATCTGGATTCTTGTCACGGCATGGAAGACGAAGACATGGATTTTGCCGATTGCATTGCTCGTCTATTTTGTTCCCCAAATCATTCTCCGTTCTGTATTTGATTGGTCGGAATTGACCTCTGGACTTGTCGGATATGCTGTTGCTGCCATTACAATGACAGTCGCTTTTATTCGTGAATCTAAACAAGATCAGTCAAACGTCTCAAAGCACTGAAGCAACGATTTGGTTCTGATACTTAAAATGACCTCAGCGCTAAGATCATTTTTGTATATCATTGAGAAAAAATTGAGGATAGAATTAGAATAAAATATATTAAAAAAGAATAGGTGGTTGTAAATGATGCATCAATCTGTGAAAGATATTCAACATTCCATTAAGATCAACAAGCCCATTGAACAGGTATGGGAGAACATCTCGACGGCTCGCTCTTTATCTAAATGGTTTATGCCAAACGACCTTGTCGCACAAACAGGATGTGTGTTTCATATTCAATCTCCTTTTGGTCCATCTCCTTGCACGGTATTAAACGTACAACCAGAAAGAGAATTATCGTTTAGTTGGGATGAAGATGGATGGATCGTGACCTTCTCCCTAACTCCATTGAACGACCTTACCCTTTTCACTGTGACACACAGCGGATGGAAAAACGCTGATGACCTTGTGCCGAAAGCAAATCAGCCACAAGGTCGTGTCCGTAACTTTATGGACCAAGGTTGGGATGGGATGCTTCAGAAATTAAAAGCAACATTTTAAAGGAAGGCATGTACATTTTTTTACGACAAAATATAGACTGTGATTTTAAAATACATTCTCTTGTAGTTTTTTTAGATCATTCAGAGATCAACAAAAATAAAGGGAGTGTCGTTATGTTCAATCGATTTAGTAAAGAACAATAACAAATTATCCAGTCTATTTAAGATTTTTTCTTAGAAGAGCGCAACGAAGAGCTGTCTGAGTTCGCCGCAGAACGTGTTTTTGATTTCATCAAAGAGTCAGTTGCTATTCACTTTTATAATATTGGAATTCAAGACGCTCATGCGGCTGTGTTAAGTCATTCGCGTCACTCGACGATGAATTGTTAACGCTCAAGCATCCCGTATCTCCATAATATATTTTTAGCAGAGATCTTTTGTCATCCTCTACAAAAAAGTATGCGCCGGCGCATACTTTTTTGCTCTTTAGCGTTCACTTTCAACTATGTTTCATTAAAATGTATCTCATTATTTTTTTATCGAACCATCCATTGTTCATTTTATAGGATGACGGATCATTTCAGTCGAATGTATTGAATCATTTTGTAAATAAAGTATAAAACGACTATAAAAATAAAGACGTTTCCTAGCATACTTATGGCTGCAACCTGATTCATTTTTTCCCACTCTCCTTCTTATTTAGATAAGGACTTTATTTGAATTGAACCGAATTTTAACATACTTCCTTTTCCATACGTAACCCTTGATTTTACATTTTTATGATTCATAAGTAATTTTCATTTTTTTGGTGTTAGCTTCCCGACTTCAAAGTGGTAGCTGTCTTATCGCCGAATAAATTCTTAAAGAAATAGGTCAAAATTACATATTGAATTAGATTTACAATCCAAACATATCTAATAAGATAAGGAAAACCACAAAAAGTATGCGCGATGCATACTTTTTTCTTTGGATTTTGATTCAATTCATTACGAAGTACTTTTTAATCTCTCCATAGAACGAATAAATCAATTATACTAAACGTAATTATTTGTATGGAATGACGGTTCACACTATAGTCGTGCTTAATACAAAGGAGAATTTTTTGAAACTCGAACGATTATTGACTATCATATTTAAGTTGCTGCATCGCTCTACGATCTCGGCCGCTCAATTAGCTAGTGAATTAAATGTCTCTCAGAGAACGATTTATCGAGATATCGAAACCATTAGTGCAGCTGGAATTCCCGTTACTTCTTATCATGGAACTAATGGAGGTTTCGGTATTATTGAGAATTATAAATGGGATAAGACCTTTTTAAATGCGTCTTCTATGGTCGATGTTTTATCTTTAATGAAAAGTTTATCAGCGCAATTACATGATCAAGATTTAAAAAATACGCTAGAACGGCTATCGATTCTTACGACAGAAGAACAAAATAACCATTTACACATTGATTTAGCTGATCAATCCATTGAGCCCACTTTCTTAATTGATCTTCAAAAGAGTATCAAAGAATCAAAAAGAGTTCTGTTTCAATACATCAGTGCTCAAAAGGAACAGACCATTCGAGAAGTAGATCCTATTTTTCTACGATATAAATTTCGTACATGGTACCTTTATGCTTATTGTTATTTAAGAAATGATTACCGCGAATTCAAAGTGTCACATATGCTCAACCTTCAAAGACTTTCAACATCTATTCAGGATAACCATCCCATTCCTGGAGACAGAGCTGTCGTGAAACCCGCACGGGAAAGTATCACGTTAAGAGTTCATCCTGAATCCATTCATGTAGTCTTAAACCATTTTCAGCATCAATCGATGGTTTTTGAAGAAGATGGTAGTGTTACGATGACTTTATTGTTACCTTCACCTTTACATGCGGAATGGTTAATCAACATTTTATTAAGCTTCAGATCAGGTGTAGTTGTTATTCATCCCTTGTACTTACAAGACATATTAAGAAATGAAGCCAAAAAAATAGTTAATCTATATGAGGATATATGACACTCAGATGTCATATATCCTTTTTTATAATGAACGTAGTTAGACAGTTCTTACTACAATTAAAGGAGCGATTTGGATGAATGCCGGAAAAACGATGTATGAATATCACAACTGGGCGATGCAGTTGATGTTAGATCATATGGATGCATTACCTGAAAATCTATTAAATAAAGAGGTGAAAAGCTCTTATCCGACAATCGCTAAAACACTTAGTCATATTCTTGCAGTTGATACTATGTGGATTCATGTTTTAGAAAAAGTAGAATTTCAACAAGCGCTACAAGATGCGATGAGTCAATTACCATTAACTGATGCATATACAATTGAAGAATTCAAAACAGCATTCAAAAATATAGCATCAAAGTATCAACTATTTATAAATCAGAACTCAAATCTTACTATGACGATACATGTGGATAATCCTTGGTCTGGTCCACGGGAAACGACTTTTGAAGAAATTCTTTTACATGTAGCCAATCACGGTACGTATCACCTGGGGAACATTACTACCATGTTAAGGCAGCAAAATGAATCCTCATTGATGATGGATTATTCTCTTTTTTGGTATGAAGATATGAAAGTTAAGCCATAACAGAATGTATTCGTTTTTAATGTCTATTTAGACATCACTAGATAAAATAAAAAGGCGTGCACCGGTGCACGCCTTTTTATTTTATCTATTTATCAATTCCCTTGTATTGCTTCATACCGCTCACGCGTCCAGTTATAGACATGACTCGTTACGGTCCGTCCGTCGATTCGCTCTAATACGAATGGTCGGTCAAGAACAGGTGTAAAACCGAGTTTCTCAACGACACGGCGTGACTGGTCATTAAAATCAAAGTGACCACACCAAACGACATCGATCGGCAGTTCCCGGAAGATGAAATCAAGTATTGCTTCAACGATTTCCGGCATCCGCCCTTCTCCCCAGTAGTTAGGCGCGAGGACATAGCCGATCTCGACTTGACGGTCATGGGTGATTGAATCGTCCGGCCGACGATTAAAGTGAAATCCGAAGCTCCCGATGACTGCCCCCGTCTCCTTATCTGTCACGGCATATTCACCAGGTGACGCTTGGAAAATGCCAATCACTTCCTGGCTTTCGTCAAGTGACGCGTGCGGCGCCCAGCCTGCTTTTGGTCCAACATTTGGATCCTTCGCGTAAGCATACAATGCGGCTGCATCGTTTTCTTGCCAACGGCGTAACAGGTGCCGTGGTGTTTCGATAGTATCTGGTAAGTTCATCTGTATTCCCCCTTATTAAGATACGTTTCGCTCTCGTTCGACCGATTCCTTCACGAACAGACTCGTATAGACTAATCCAAATCCCGTCAAGAGGATCAATCCGAGGTATACACTCATCATCGACGGGATCAAGAATGTCCCGAATAGAATCGTCGACCGAGAGAGTAAGTCTGCTCCAGCAAACGACGTTCCGGCGAACGCTGAGTACGCTCCGCGTTGATCCGCCGGCATCATGTTCGCTTTTTGTGTGTTTAAGACCGGAGAGTAGAGCAACTCGCCAATCGTTGCGATGAAGATGAAGACCATCAGTGCCGTCATACTGTTGGCACTCGTCACGACGACGTAACCGATCGTGTACAGCATCAGACCTGCAGCGAGCGTCCGGCGCGGAGACAGACGCTTCGCAAGCCGCTGGACGATAAACGTCAACGTGACGACGAGCAACGTATTTTCGATGTTGATGATACTCATCATCCGAACCCCGTTGATCGACCACCCGGTAAACGATAGTGGTTCAAACGAATCAGCGAGGCGGACAGCGACGTAACTCCCCATCGAAAACTCAGCCGCTAAGATACACATCGAACCAAAGACGACCTTGACGAACGGACGGTCCTGCCAAGCGAGTTGATAGCTTGTAAAGATATCCGTGATGACACCACGTAGTTTCTGACGTTGCCACGTCCGTGGTGTGTCGTCGAGAAACAGGTAGTACGCAATCGGTAAAACGGACGACGTAAAGCTCAAGATCCAAAACAACAGCAATTGATTGCTGACGTAGAGCCAACCTCCGAGCGCCGTTCCGATGGCGATTGAGAGATTGATCAACCAGTAGTCGAGCGCGTAGACCGCTTGGCGGTTCTCCTTCGTCGTCGCATCGATGATAATCGCTCCCATTGCCGGACGACCAAGATTACTCGTCACCGAGAAGACGGCGTAAATGACCATGAACAGCAGCATCCAGTCGAGCGTCAACGAGATCGCCATCGTGATGAACGTCAACGCCGTGAGCGCAGATGTCGTGACGAGTAGGCGTTTACGAGAGAAGCGGTCGGCGAGATATCCGCCGAGTAGATTGGTGATGAAGCTGACGAAGACCATCGCGATCAAAAACGCACCGGCGATGACTTCGTTGAATGCCTTGACGAACAAGAGAGCCATGAACGGCATGATCGAAAACGAGACAGCGCGGTTGAAAAACGATGTGATGAGACGTACTTTAATTGGTTTCGGTATTTCTTTCCATTTCATATTGTCACCTTCCATTCTCTACCTGTATCATAAACAAGACAATACATAAGAAAAATGGACGTCATATAAAAAAGATGTCCCCTTTTAAGGAGGATGAACATGATGGATGCTTATCTTTTTATGTTATGGAAGACTTGCCGAAATGGACATTATCCGATCACGACACTCGCGGAAGCGATCCATTTAAGTCCTAAACAAACAAAACGATATCTCAATAAATGGCAGGAAGAAGGCTGGATGAATTACACGAGTGGTCGCGGACGGGGCAACTTAAGTGAACTCGTCTGGTTACGCCACGTCGAACGGGAGTATGCGAAACGGATGCTCGAGCGGATCGACCGTGATTCGATCGAATCAGTGACGGAAGAACTGTCGTGGGACTGGTCACCGGCACAAGCAGGACGCTTCATGCGCCAACTCGAGCGAAAGTTTGGCTATACGCAAACGACATCGGACGCCTTGCTGATTCCTCGGAAACGCAACTTCTTGACGACACACCCGTTAGAAGCAGCTGACATTCATAGTGCTCACCTCGTCCAAAACGTCTTCAACCGTTTGTTTACGATTGACGTCGACGGCAACATCCAAGGCGAACTGGCACATCACTATGCCTGGAATGGTCCGATGCTCAGTCTCTTCTTACGTAAGGACGTCCGCTTTCATGATGGTTCCCTCCTGACGAGTAAGGAAGTGACGAAGAGTCTCCGTGCTCTGATCAACTATCCGGCTTATGCCTCTTCATATCGGCACGTCAAACAGATCGTCTCAAACGGTCCGTACCGGGTCGATCTCACACTCGATCAGCGCAGAAGTTCGATTTTACCGCAGCTCGCTTCGATTCATACGAGCATCATCAAAGATGGCATTGGAACGGGACCATTTCAACTCACGCAACATGACGATAAGAAAACCGTTCTGACGGCATTTCCGAATTACTTTGGCATCCGCGCCCTGCTCGACCGAATTGAGTTCATCCAGATGCCGGAGCAATATGACCCGGTCTACCGGACATCAGCATCTGACTCCAGTCCGATTGATACGATTGCGACGCAGTCCGGATTTGGTATCGTCTTTCTCCATCCACGCGCCGGTGGTCCGTTTGAATCAAAAGCAGCGCGACATTATATCCATCGGCTCATCAAGGAAGTCCGTGATGGCATTCATGACTTCCATGAACGGACACAACCGAACGACTCTGGTTTTCTTGAGTCCTATAGTCCATCGTATACCGTCCCGGACGGTCCTGCTGTTTTGTTCACGCAACCAATTCGGATCAAGTTGACTGATTTTACGGACAAAGTAACACGTTGGCTCTGTCAGCGATTTGATCAGGACGGGATTCCGTATGAGTTCGTCGAAGTCGGATTCGAAGAGAGTATTACGGATTTTCATGTCTACGATACGATCGATCTCGCCATTCATGCCGAAGTGTTCGAGCGGAATGTCCAGTACGCCTTCTATCAGTTCATGACGAATACTTTTTCACCACCGATCCGGCTATTTCAGCAGATTCCCGAGATGCTGACATGGATTGAACAATACGATGCAACACCGTTCGAAGACTGGCTTCCGATTCATCAAGCAATCGAACGCTACTTGATTAACGAATCGTATTTCATCCCGTTCTATCACGATACACGACTAATTCCGTATCCGATCGAGCTGCAAAATATCACGATCGACTCATTCGGTTATTTTGATTTCTCAAAGCTCTGGATATCCAATCAATCGTGACGAATCCTTGTCGATATTTTGACTTGCTTGTGACAAAACGCACGAAGTTCTTTAATCTAGTATTTTAAATGTTGTATTAATGACGAGGCTACGAAATACTAAGACTGTATTCATTACTTAGTGAAAAGGAAGTGGTCTTATGTTATCAACCTCTACCATTCAAATTGTTCAATCAACCGTCCCGGTCCTTGCATCGCATGGCGCCGCAATTACGAAAGTCTTTTATCAACGTTTATTTCAAGCTCATCCAGAACTCAAACATGTCTTCAATCAATCGAATCAACGGAGTGACCGACAATCGCAAGCACTCGCTACAGCCGTTTATGCCGCTGCTGCTCACATCGATCGACTCGAGACGTTAAAACCAGTCTTATTACCAGTGCTGCATAAACACCGGAGTCTACAAATCAAGCCGGAGATGTATCCACTTGTCGGTCAAGAATTACTCGGAGCGATGCAAGACGTCTTAGGGGAAGCCGCAACGCCTGCAATCCTGCAAGCGTGGGGTGAAGCATACGGGGAGATTGCCGATTTGTTCATCACACTCGAAGCCGAACTATACACGCAGGACGAACAGGCGAAAGACTTTTCCGGTTATCAGTCCGTCAAGATTTCGGATATCCAGGAACAAGCAGACGGCATCCGCTCGCTGACTTTCAAAACGGACAATCCGCTCCCTGATTATCGAGCAGGGCAATACATCACGGTACGGATTCAAGATCAAGATGGCTTATGGCACAATCGTCAGTACAGTCTGACGACGGCATCAAACACGACGACTTATACGATTGGTGTCAAACGAGAAGGCATCGTCTCGAACTACTTACATGCAGCTCGAATCGGTGACACGGTGTTAATCAGTGCGCCAGCAGGTGCCTTCACGCTTGATGCATCAGGTGAACCCGTCGTGTTGATTGCTGGTGGAATCGGCATCACACCGATGCTTGCAATGGCAGACGAAGCGTTAGCTGCTGGACGAGACGTGACGTTACATCACGCCGTCCAAGATGAACGCAATCGTCCGTTTAACGAACAACTCGCCCTGCTTGAGCAGCGTGGCGCTCGCGTCATTCGTTACGCAGAGCACCAGGCGACGGATCAAGCGGGACGTCTACCGAAAGACGTAATCGCAAGCATCACGGATCCGACATACGTCTGTGGTCCGGAAGCAATGATTCAATACGTCATTAAACACTTCACGGCGTCTTCGGACAAACTACATTACGAAATCTTTGGACCGGCACTCGCTTTTGCAACGGAAACGCCAGTCACGCAGTAAAAAACATCCCGCTCTCTTTGATACACGTCAAGGAGAGCGGGATGTTTGATTAGAGTGGCAATCGTTCTGACAACGGACGGACCAAAACGACATCTGTCGCCATCCGGTTATCTCGGCGCGGTTCATCGACTGGTTCAATCGTCCAGTTTTTCGCGTGGAGTGTATTTAAGGAGTGCGCTAAATCGTACATCGAATAACGATCGTTTCCGTTCAACTGATAGAGCCCCGCTTCGCGTTCAAGTAAAATCGTAACGAGCGCTTCTGCTGTATCTTCAAGCAACGAACTCGACGGATACCAGTTTCGACTTGCTTGAATGACACCGTGTTGCTTCATCTCGTTCGTAAAGAAGTCGACCATGTTGTTCGAACCTGCCTCCGTCCCGATCTGCCAGCCGATTCGGACGATTTTTGCTTGAGGATCAATTGCTTGAATCGCTTGCTCGCAAGCAATCTTATAGGCACCATACTCATCGGTCGCATCCGGTACAGCGTCCTTTTCAATCGGTGCTGGTACGTCGTTCGAAAAAACAGATACTGTACTCGTGAAAAAGAACGGAATCTGATATTCCTGGCACAAACGGACGAGCGCTTCCGTCCAACTGACGGACCCCATCCCAATATGTAGGAAATAATCCGGTCGTTCCGTTTCTAAAAACGTCCGCATCTGAGACTCGTCAGTCGTTGAGACTTTCGTCCGATCCCACGCGACTGTCTCGATGTCGTGCTTTGCTAAGACGTCCGCAACGACAGGCGCTACCGTACCATTCATGCCTGTAATAATCGCTTTCATGATGATCCATCCTCTCTTGTCATCTACTCATTTTGATTGATGTCTAAACTTTGAATCGCTCGACCTATCGCTGGTAACGAATAAGCGAGATCGATCCGTGTATTCAGTACCTCTTCATAGTATAATCCATCGTTTCGCATGACTTCCTCAGTGTTATGACGATCCTCCTCAAAATTGTCTCAGCATGAAAAAATACTCATGGTTTGTATCTCAGTGACTCCAGGCAAAATCAAACGAACAAACATGGTTTTGTCAGCCGTTCGGGCACGAAATACTACCTTATCCGGTAAACGCTCTTTCAGTAATTCGTGTTCTAAAAAGTTTTCGTTGCTACGTATGTAAAATTGCTCGATTGTTTCTCTTCTTTGTTCGACGATCCAATAAAAGAAGATATCCAATTGATCGATTTGTAGCGGACTCATTTTCTTCATGTTATCCATTCCCCATAATCAAGACATCATACTCACTTCACTAAAAAAAGAACCTGAACAAGGTGTTCAAGTTCTTGTTACTTTCATCCTATTTTACTTCGAAACGCCTTCCGTTGCCATTCGGCGCCACAGTACATTCAAGAAGACCGTCATCCCACTGATCGGAATCAAAAACAATAATGCCGTGATCCATAAACTCTCCATCGACTCCACTCCTCATCGTTCATTTCTATCTCTAGTGTACATAAGCGCGAAACCGCTTACCTCCACCTCAAGGCGGATATTTCATCCGACCTTGTCCTGTCGTGCCTCGGTAAAGGAAACGTTACGATGAATGAGTAACCAGATAGCTGTCAACACGAGACCACTTAAGGAAAACAGTAGGAAAACAAACGAGATGCTAAAGAGCGACGTCAAGTACGATGATAATCCGTAACAGAGTGCAGAACACGCCGTTGATGTTGCGACCATCGCCGTTCGAACCCGTCCGAGCAAGTGCGCAGGCGTCGAGCGTTGTAACAATGTCGCAAACGGAATCCCGAACAATGTCAGCGCCATGCCGAGTAAAACGAATCCGCCAATCGCAAGGGGCACGGACGACATATAAGCAACGATTGCAATCGCGAGTCCTTGCAGTACGACTGCGATCCGAAACAGCTTATCCTGTCTGATCGAGACGACCCACTTGCTGTAAAGGAGCGACATCGTGATCCCCCCGATCACCGTCGCTAGCTCAAGTGCGGAAAAGGTTTGGGCATTCCCCGATAAGACGTTCTTGGCATATGGTGCAAGTAAGGTATTCATCGGTGTGATCATCCAGTTCGCAAGGATCGCACAACCAAGGATCCATTTTAAGCGACCGTCACGCGCGACGTAATGAATCCCTTCGAGTAACGCTTCGCGGTACGATCCGACACGCGCTCCTTCTGCAACTTGCCCTGTCATATGTCGAACGAGTAACCAGGCGGTGAGATGCAGTCCCAGATCGAGCCACAAGATACTCGCAATCGAGAAGTGGGCAATCATCATCCCACCGAGTAAAAATCCGCTCAACGTCCCGATCCGTTCGATCGTTGCAAGATAGGCATTCGCTTGCGGCAATTGGTCATCTTCGACTAAATCAACGACCCATGTGAAGACGGCATTGCCGCCAATGATTTGCAGAATCGTCTGAACGACGAGTAAGCCGAGTAACCACGGTAAGACGACGTCTGTCAGACCGATTCCCGCTAACGTAATACCAAGCGCTAGCAAGCGAATGAGTAAGGACGTTTGATACAACGATGCGCTGACGAAACGGTCAATCCACGGTCCAACGAACGTTGAGACGAGAAAACGAATCAAAAACACACCTGTTGCAAGCAAGGCGACACCTGAAGCACTAATCTGTTCCGCGCTCAACCAGTAAATCGCAATATAAACAAAACTCGTTCCGACAGTCGATAACAAATCGGAGACATACATAAAACGAAACGCACGTGACATGATGCTTTATTCCTTCCCTAAAACGACTTCTTGTTCATCTTACAATTTTTCTCAATTGCTGCCCATTCTTTTTTCGTCATCACATCGTCATCGTCTGTTAAGGCATTCTTACCCATCTGTAACAGAGCCGACATGTTCATTCGCTATACTAAAACGCATAGGGAGGTGAAGATCCATGAAAACGCAAACGCGTTATGACTATGAAACCGAACAGGAACAGGTCGACGTCCCGTCTGAGGCACGTCTAGGTTACTACTTTCTTTTGATTGTCCTGCCGCTTGGTCTCGCGCATCTTGTCCAGTCGCTTGCTCCTTCGCCGGATCAACACCACTCGTCCGTATTGACGGGTTTGACGTTCTTATCCATCGTCTTTTTCATGTACTTAGGTAACCGAGCTGCTGGAAATGCCAAAACGACCTTTTTCGGATACTCGATGTTCTTGAGTATCAGTCTGTTCGCGACGCTGTTTCTACCAACGGTGCCGATCATTTGAGCATAAGCAAACGAGCACATGTCCGACTTTGGACGTGTGCTCGTTTTTTAATGCGTATGCGATTCGTGTTTGCCGTCACAATACAACGTATTGCCATGTGCATGTTGATCCGTCTCGACCTGGATGGTCGCGTGGTTAATCCCGACATGTTTTAAGTCGTGATCAATCTGTTCGCGAATCGACTCCGACTCTCGGACGGTCATGTCCTCCTTGACGACGACGTGACACGATAACGCGTTATACCCACTCGTGATCGACCAGATGTGTAGATCGTGTAGTCCAAGAACGGCTTCGTTCGTCTGAATCGTCGAAACGACCTCATCAATGTCGACATCACTCGGCGTTCCTTCCATCAAGACGTGAACGGACGCCTTCGTCACGTAATAACCGCTCCGTAAGACGAGAATCGCTACGATGATACTCGCAAGTGGATCCGCCCATCCCCAACCGAAGAACAGGATCAGCAAGGCGGCTACAATCGCACCGACCGATCCGAGCATGTCGCTTAAGACGTGCAGATACGCACCGCGCATGTTGAGGTTATGTTCGTGCCCACCGCCGCGTGTCATGATCCAGGCAACTAAAATGTTGACGAGCAACCCGAGGACACTAATGATCAGCATCCCCGTCGTTGCGACAGCGGGTGGATCAATGAAGCGTTGAATGGCTTCAATGAAAATATAGAGAGCGATGACAATCAGCGTCACGCCATTTAGGATTGCGGCTAAGATTTCAAAGCGTTTTGAACCGAACGTCTTGTTCGCATCCGGTGCTTGACTCGAGAATTGGAAGGCTAACAGGGCAATCGCAAGTGAAATCGAATCACTTAACATGTGCCCGGCGTCTGATAACAATGCCAAACTGTTCGTCCAAATCCCGCCGATGACCTCGACGATCATGAACACAGTAATGATCAGGAACGACAGGCCGAGTACCTTTTTATTGTCCGTATGATGATGGTGGTGATGATGATCATGTGCCATGACATTGCCTCCTTTTACCTTTCATTCAAACGTCTATTTGAATTATAACGTGCCACTGTTCTTTGGTCAACGGGCTCATCCTTTATATCTCACAAGCGCTACCGTATGAAACGAACAAATGACTGGTCCACGTTTCAAAATGACTGATTCGAATCCCATTTTGTTTGCAAGCGGGATGAATTCCCGTTCGATCCGCTCATGTAGTTCTTCCCCCTCTTCCCCTGCTTTTCCATCACAGTATGTTAAAACGAATCGTCCGCCTGGTCGTAAGGCTCGATACATTTCTTGAAGCGTTCGATCGACGGATTCCCAAAAATAGATCGTACGAATACTATAAATACCTTCGACCGTCTCATGCACTAACTTCAAGTGAATCAGATTGGCTCGCTGAATCGTCGCTCGGTTTGTTTGAATGGCTTGTCGATTACGAAGCGTCGCAGAACGAACCATTGTCTTTGACAGATCGAGACCTGTAACGTGCTTCGTATCTGTTTGCGAAAGCAAATAGGCAATGCCATGTCCCGCACCTGTACCGAGTTCTAGAAAAGTTTCTCCTGCCTGAACGTTAAGTATGTCGATCGTCCATTTCATTTCTTCATGATGTTGCCGGACCATGATCTCACCAATTGACGCTCCAATGATTCCCCGTGGTTTCGCATAATGTTGATCGATGAATCTATTCCAAAATTGCTTCATTTTTATCGTCCTGATTATCTACTCTCATGACTCCATTATCATTTCCTAGATAATTCAACACTATCAAAAAAGCAATGTGATTCCCTCACATTGCTGAAATATCGCATGTAATTGTATTGAATGAACGAGCGTTAGTTTAATAATAGCCTACCCAAGAAGGCTGCTCGTCCTTTACAGCTCTTTCAATTTTTCCAATCCAATCTGAAATATCATTTAATTTCATTTGTAATTCCTTTGTACTCATTTCAGTTTCATCTGCAGTTTTCCATAGTTCTTCAAAAGCGTATTTCACACCATCTATTTCCACCTCAATAGAGTCTTGACGGAAAATCCCAAAAAGGCCAGATCCTTTTTCGTCTTCTTTATCTCCAACTCCAGTTGCGTTAGGTGAACACTTTATTGATTGATAAGATAAATGAGAAAATTCCCACCCTGACGGAATCCTCTTAACTTTATAGACGTCATCATGTCCCCATCTACTACTATAAACACGAAAATCTAAATTAAAATTTAAATTTAAATCTCCTTGAGTACTTTTCCATTTCCGACTACTTTTTATCCATCTATTTAAGTCTTCAATTGAATGAAAATGATTATAAAAATCAGTTAGATTTTCCTCAGGAATTAAATCTCTATTAATAATGAATTGTTCTTCAAAAATAGGTAAAAAATACCAATGTAATTCTTCAACTAAACCTAACACAATATCAAAATTAGCAAAATATTCATCTTTTGAAATACGTTTTGGGTATGAGTAGTAACCTTTAATAAACAAATATGTTTCGTTAAACACTTTAACTTTATCATCTAATTCATCGATACTTTTATGTTTTTCAATATAATCCTGTAATTCACTTTGGATGCTTTCTTTTATAAAACCATCTTCAATTAGTTCAGTTTTAAAATTTATTATGTCACTTGCTTTAAAGTAGAAAATTCTTTTCAAATCTTCATCGGTTAATTTATTAGATAAATCAAAACCATCTTCAATGTGAGATTTTATCATTTTCATTTTTAAATTTCTTACTCTGGCTTGTTGGTATGTAATCATATTTTTACCTCCATATTTTTATGTATATTTTTCGTTTAAATACTTGATCATTCCATCTAAGTCAGGGTAAACAGTGCTACTATTAATACCTAAATTCTCCAATTCTATAATAAAATTTTTTTTATAAATAGAGGGTATAATTAATTTCAAATGATTCTCAATCTGAGTAATCTGATTCATATCTTGAGCAAATTCATTTATAACTTGAAGAGTATACAATTGTCTTTCAAGTTCCTCATATTTATATGGAGTTATATCATCAGAACTAGATGTGGCAATAATAGAAGAAATATCTTGAATTAAATCATCAGTTAAAGGAGCGCGAATTTTCTTAATTATTTCATTAATGTTGATATTTAAAATTTCAGAGTTTTCTTCTTGAAATTTTTTTAATATTTCTCTGAGTTGATTCTTTAAAATACTATCAGCTTCGTCCGTAAGAACTTCAAAGTAAATAGAAAATAATCCTTTTTGAATTCTAATACGATCATTGTAATATCTAGTTTTAAAGAAGTAGTATTGCTTTCCATTCTTCATTAATGTCAAAAGGAATCTCCCAACACTTTCAGGCAGAGTCTTATCGTTAGAAAATCTGTATTTTAAGAAGTCTTCAAATTCTGCTTTCGTTTCATCAATAACTTCAATCTTTTTATTATTTATTACTATAAAAATAGCCCCGTCATTTTCTTCATTTTCTTTACTAACGCATGCAAAAAATAAAGACAGTAATTTATTTTCAGTCCAATCAACTAAACGAGTAGGTATTCCTAAATGTTGCATATTACATATTTTTTTAACAAAGCTAGGAGTTTCAAATTCCTCAAAGTTTGATTGGTTCATTTCTATATATAGGTTGTGTTCTTTATCATTATCAACAGCTTGTCCTCTAAATAAGCTTGATACAATACCCCAATCAGAATTAGATTGTCCTCTAAAGAGCAATTGTTCATTAGAGTAGTTACCAATTATTTTTAAATAATCATCTAAAGATTCTACATAGAGTTCAATTGACTTACCAGTATCCTTAGAATTTTCAAGAACACTTTCAGGATTATAACGTTCAGTTTTCTCAATAATTTTAGACACAACTTTAATAGAATAAGACTGTTTTTCTTCAGAAGAATAAGTACTAGTTATTCCTATAAAATAATTATTTTCACTATCTTTTAATAATATAAGACTATTATCAACTAGCAATATATCAGAAGAAATAATAATTTTATTAAAGAGCCCAGGATACTCACAGTTATATTCCAAAACATGATTAATAATAAAAATCACCTTACTTATAATTTATTTTTATATATAGATTAGATATAAAAAAGTGAATACATTTATATTATCACAAACTAAAAAAATTATATAATACACAAAAACGGTCTAAGACTTTGTAAATTCCCCCTTAGACCGTTCTCAACATATAAATATGTTTGTCCTACATAATTTCATCCTGCGTAATTGAACAATGGACCACGCAATTCAAATTCATACGTTTCGCCGTCAACGATGCCGACGATTGCGTCACTTTCGATTAACTGATGCAGGAAGCCTGCCATTTCAGCCGCCGTATGATATTTCTTAACGTTCTTGCTGTAGTCGAACCCTACTTCCCCGCGCGAACGATCGGCGAACTCTGTCTCGGTCGCAGCTGGTGCGAGCACTTTCGCCCGGAGTTTTGCGCCGCCTTTTTGCAGTTCTTGCGCGAGTCCTTCCGTATAGGCACTGACATAGAACTTCGTCGCGCAGTACGTGACGGCATTCGGTACAATCCGGTAGCCGCCAGCTGACGAGATATTGACGAGCGTCGTTCCTTCGACATCATGATGGTCGCGGACGAACAGACTCGACAAGATCGTCAGTGCCTCGATGTTCAAGCGGAGCATCTTTTCGATTTTCCCGAGATCGATGTCCTGGACGAGATCAAAATCACCAAACCCAGCATTATTGATCCATGTTTCAATTTCAAGTTCATTTAAGCCTTCATAAAGATCATGAACGTTTTGGTTATCAGAAAGGTCGATCGACTTGAGGATGACATCACTGTCTGGTGAAATCTGTTTGACTTCATCCCGAAGTTTTTCGAGTTCAGACGTCCGGCGCGCGACGAGGACGAGTGACTTTCCTTTTCCTGCGAGTAGTTTTGCCGTCTCATACCCAATTCCTGAACTTGCTCCTGTAATGACTGTGTACTTCATCTAGCATATCCCCTTTTCGATTTGGTATAGTCAGAGTCTAATCCTTAGAGTGAACTCTAAGTCAAGTAGAAAGGTGAGATTCATGTATACGATTTCTGAAATCAGTCGACTGACGATTACGAGTGCCCATACGATTCGCTATTATGAGAAAGAAAGATTACTGTTTCCGAAGCGCCAGAATGGTCAACGACGTTATGACGACCAAGACGTGACGTGGCTTCGATTTGTCCTCCGCTTACGTGAAACGCATATGCCGATCGAGCAAATCCGTACGTATGTGTCACTTTTTCTTGCTCACGGCGAGCAGGATACGACCCGCGAACGCCTTGCGTTGCTTGAAGCACACCATGCAAACGTCTTAGCTCAACTGGCAGCATTACAAGAAACGGAGCGAATGATCGCAGAAAAAGTCGACACCTATCGTCGCCTCCATCCTACGATTCCCGCTCCTGATGTCATTCAATCCTCTGAGAACGCCTCCGTCAATTGACGAAAGACGCTTTCGCGTTCGTCAGTCGTCAATGCAAGAAAACTATCGCCGATATTGATTTCCGTTGCGCAGCCTTTTTCTTTCTTGACAAGATAGCCGGCGATACCAACTTTTCCGTGCAACTGGATTTCAATCAATTTTTCCTCGACGACTGCTTTATCTGCCTCAAAGTAAAGATGAAACATGTTTGAGACCGGCTCAAGGGGACGAGTCGAGATGCCTGGTATCGCATTCAAGCTGCTCGCTAGTGCTTTTGCGGCTACATAGTACTCCGCCATCCGGTCTTTTCGTTGTTCATAATAATGATCCGCGGATAGAATATACGGATAGAGACTAATCAAATCACCGCCATAGCGACGTTTCCAGATGCGAGCCTCGCGACAAAATGCTTCCGGTCCGGCTAAGATCGCTCCTGCGACGCCGCCAAGACCTTTATAAAAAGAGATATAGACACTGTCAAATAACTCTGCGATTTCTTTTGCCGATGCCTCATAGTACGGTAAGATTTCAAGTAGGCGTGCCCCATCCAAGTGCAGACGGATTCCTTGTTCCCGTGCATATGCGCAAATGATTTCAAGTTCCTCACGCGACGGAAGCAGTCCGCCGAGTTCGCGTTGTGGCAGTTCGAGTAACAAGCAACTGACCTCCGGCAAGGCTTTGACGTCGTCTATCGTCATTAAGCGATCGACTTCTCCGACTAGTACTGGTTTAATCCCGTGTAATTCCTTCAACCCATCCTGCTCATGAATCTCGAGGTGACAAAGGGGATGGTAGGCAACCTTACGATTATTCTGTTCATCAGACCAGATCCGTAACGCAATTTGTTGCGCCATCGTACCGCTCGGAAAAAAGATCGCATCGTCGTGCCCGAGTAAGTCTGCTATCTTACGTTCGAACGTTTTAATCAATTCGCCGTTTCCATACATATCGCTTGGTTGATCGGCAGAAACGGTTTGCAACGCTTCTTGTAATACTCCGATGGTTCGACTTCCGTGTCCATCCAATCGTTTTGTCGCTTTTTGGTAACTCGATCGTAAATCCATACTATTCATTCCTTTCTAAATCAATGACTATTTTTTGAAAAAATCAAAATATTCCATCTCCACTTTTGCTATACTGTGTAGCGAACGTCTGTTAAACGTACTCGTCAAAGGAGGTGTCCCTATCGTGCAAACGCTCCGCACTCGTCTGTTGCTTCTTATTCCAATCGTCTGTCTTCTACTGCTTGCCATCCAACAATTCGTCCCGTCATTCTATACATCACTGCTTGGACGAATCGATCCAGCAACAAATACATACTGCATTGATCGCTGTGGTCCGAAAGCATCGATGTTTAGTGCAGTCGAGGAAGGAACCTCATACGGCGGAGACGGAAGTACTGTCACGATTAGTGAAGCCGATCCACCTACTCCTTGGTTCCGGACCGGTTTTGACTCTTCGGTGACGACACCTCCTTATCTTCTCATCTTATGTCTCGTTCTCCTGTTTTGTAGCTGGTTTTTATGGCACTATCTCCAGTGGTTGCGTCGTCCGCGACTTGATGCATCGGGTCATGTACTTCCACCACGCTTCCCGATTTTCGTTTACGAGACAAAAGACCTACCTGCTGACTCGATTCGAAAACAACTCGTTCGTTTTAATGAGCAACTTCCGCTTTCGTTACAGCGCAGGACACATGAGACCGTGACGGAATGGTTCGAGCGAATCGCTTTTCCGTCACCTGTTGATCCGCTTTATTTTGAAGTGCGGTACGGAAAGGTACCCGTCATCTCCACTCATCAACTGACCTTCTTCGTCCAAGCTATGGAACAATATTTAAAGAAATGCCATGTCCAGTCTTCGATATCTTGAATTTTTCTCTCCTTCCGCCTTGCTCATTGAAGCTTGGCTTTTTTTGGCGGAGTTTAAGAGGATTTCTTGAAAATAGATTTTGAATGATTTCAAAATTCGGATTGACTTTTTTTCAAAATCAGACGATTAGTTGCCAGAAAAATGGGTAATATAGACTATAGTAGTGAAAGAGTTGATTTATCAGGAGAGTGAGGTGAGAAAAGTTGATTAGTGCACAAGAAGCCTATTACATTAAGAAGGAATTGAATGAAAAATTCGAGGATCCACGGATTTCCTGTGATTTTTCAATCTTTTCGCTTGAACCGTTTCAACTTCTCTTGCACGTACAGGAAAATGTTGATGAGCTCAGTACTGAATTACGATATGGCTTAAGCCGTAAGATTCGTTCCCAGCTCACACAACTTAATGCGCGTGTCGGTGGTGAACCTGTCAGGACGGTTTATGTCATATCGGCGCCTCTCATTTCCGATCGATCGTATTGCGTCATCTTACAATGAAAAATCCCCCGTGTGAGAAGCAAACACTCACGCGGGGGATTTTATCGTATTCACCCTGCCAAGTCCCCAATCTGATTCCGTCCGTTCTCTTTCGCTCGATATAGTGCTTGATCGGCTTGGTCGATGATTTCCTTCTCTGTCGTCTGTGCTTCGGGTACAAGTGACGTCAAGCCAAGACTGACGCTGACCCGGCAAAGGGGTTCGTACTGCTCGTGTGTGATGTTCAAATCAAGAATGTCCTGTCGAATCCGTTCTGCGATATGACGGGTTTCTTCTATGCCACGCGTCAGTAAAACCGTGAACTCCTCTCCTCCGTATCGTGCGACTTGTCCATGCCGAGCCTGCCGTTTTAAGACGCGAGCCACTTCCTTCAAACATTCATCCCCTTTTAAGTGACCATACGTGTCATTGTAGGACTTGAAAGCATCGACATCAATCAGAATGAGGGAGAGCGGTGTCCGCTCTTGTTTGGCTTCTTCGAGAAGCTTCTCCAATCGTTCATCGAACGCTCGCCGATTCGGGATGCCGGTCAATGCATCATGCAAGGAACGATGAATCAAGACTTGTTTGCTGCGTTCCATTCGAAACGTCTGGATGAAGGCAATCAAAACAAGAACAGCGATGCTCGCGACGACAACGATAACCCATTTCGCAGCACTCGATGCTTGCTCGGAGCGTTGTGTTGCTTCCGCAATGATTCGGTTGACGTCTGTTCGCAAACGGGCATCAATCGGTCGGAACGTTTCGATGAACTGCATTCCTTGATATCGTCTTGCCTCTGCTGAAGCTCTGTCACCGTCCTTGACGAGTTCAAATTGCGTGTCGTAAAACTGCGTCGCCGTCTCGATACGGGGAATTGCCTCCGTCCGAACGAGTTTTCGCATGATGGGATGATTCGCATCGAGCCGGTTCAGCCGCGCGATCGTTTGATCCAGCTGATTAATCGTCCGTTCATACTGTGCTAGATCCGTTTTGTTCGGTGAAAGGATGTAACTCCGGACACTGAGTTCTAGATTCAACAACGCTGGAAACAGTTCTGCTGCTTCCGTTGAGATCGGAATAGCTTCTTTTAAGATACGGGCGTTTTCTCGTTCGATTTTTAGGAAAGCTTGATAGCTCCAAACACTTGTAAATAAAAGCGCACAGAGTGCCAAAAACAAATACCGTTGCAACGTTGACCATTTCACAAGAAGACCGACCTTTCTTTCTCTATCTACTTGACTAAAGTCAATTTCTTCTATCAGTATCTTGAAGTCAAACAATTAGTCATTTGTATGAAATAATGCCCGTTGCTGACACAATCCAAACGCTTCCCGACCGTTCAATCGGTTAAGGATGTGTTTTCCAGCTGTTCTTGCGACTGACGTCGTCTTAATGCCCGCTCGGTCACGTCGTTATTCTTCCACCAAGCGACGAACAAACCGATTACCCCAACCAGACCGGTCACGAATCGTTCGACGTCATTCGATGACACCGGTAAAGCGGTAAATCCGAGCGTCGGCAAGAATAACTCTAGAAAGACATAGAGCGGTATCATGAGGCGGAGCCATGCTTGAAAACGAATCATGGTGACAC
The DNA here is from genome assembly GCF_002385115.1 of Exiguobacterium sp. UBA3968. Taxonomy (NCBI): domain Bacteria; kingdom Bacillati; phylum Bacillota; class Bacilli; order Caryophanales; genus Exiguobacterium; species Exiguobacterium sp. UBA3968. The sequence goes on along the minus strand of NZ_DGCW01000005.1, from coordinate 761,328 downwards.
CGGAAAGAGACGACGCCATGTTTGCGGTCCAACAATCCCGTCAACCACAAGTCGAGATGTCTGCTGGAACGCTTGGATGGCTCGCGTCAAACGTATATCAAAGATTCCTGTCACCATCAGACCCAATCGCTTCTCAATCGCTCGGACGAGTTCCGGTGCTTGAATTCGTTCGCGTAGATAGTGTCCTGGTTTTGGCACGTGATGCCGCGCAAGACTGACATGATCGTACAATTCAAAATGTGGATAATCGGGAAAACGGGACCAGTCGCCTCCCCAGTCCATTCCTCGCCGTTTCATTGCCGCAACGATTCGACGAAGTCGCGCGTCCGGTGGAGAAAGAAATAGTGCACCATCTTCGTAAAGGAAGACGTCAATTGCAACACCAAAATTATGGTTTGATTGTCCACCACGGGCTTGCGTCACGATCGGTCCTTGGGTCGTCCGTCCTTTTGCGTATAACGCGTTCTGTTCCGCAATGCTCCGAAAACTTTGGGCTATACCGAGTTTGATTCCATGCGGATAAAGCTCTTGAATCACGTCACGGGCAATCCGGACGACCGACGGATGCATGCCGGGAACGGTTAGTTTTTGATTCGCGCGTCGCAATAATTCTTCTAGTTGCATCAGGCTCCCTCCCTGGTCAATGTATGTAATAAAGCAGCAATCTCGTCATCGTCAGGAATGACTTGTCGTTCCTGTTGTTTTGCCTCGTAAGCGCGTTGTGCTTCTTTTTCACGTTCTACCCAATTCGGTAATTGAAATAATGAATTATTCCTTCTCGAACGTTTGGTTACTTGTTTCGGACGTTCTGACGCGGATCCGGTTGCAAGACGCTTAACGACCTGTTCGATGTAACCGAAATGACGACTGTTCGCTCGTCCCGCTTCTTCAATTGCGTACTGGATTCGCTCGATTGGATGTTCGTTCGCAAGCAACAGCAACTCTTGTTCGATTCGTGGTGTCGCCTTTCCAAGATTCGACTCATACTGCTGCACCAGTTCCTTTTTTAAAGATGTCTTCTTCAAGACTTCTTCTTCGGAGTCAGCAGAAGTCTCGGGGGCAGTCGTCTCGTGACTCGCCGGGGATGGCGTATCGACATGGGGCAGGACACGATAAGCATTCGAGGTCTGTCCTCCGTGTTTCGTGAACCGTTCGACTTTCTCGATCCGACCACTTGCGATCAAGGACTGGATACACGACTTGACTGTCGATTTACTGCACGGAACAGCATCGGCAATCGTCTGATAGGACGGAAATGCTTGACCATCTTGACCACTGAAGCTTTCAAGGATCAGGTAGATCATTTTTTCATGGACGGACGCGAATGCCGTCCCGCTCCGTAAGAGCGTATGGGGAACCGGAAGATATGGAGCTTGCATGGTGATTCCTCCTTTCTAGGAAATATGACAGGAAGAAGTCGTGGATTGTTCGAAAAGAGTGAAGAAGATATTTTTGAAAGGAGTGACAGGATGAACGAACTATTCACCTATTATCTACAAGAACTTGATCGCTATCAGCCGGAGGCGTTGATTCATCATCTCGACCATGACACGTGGTCGATTAGTCAAATGTATGATCATTTGATCGTCGTCAGTCATGAGTATTTGGATGAAGTCGAGTCGTGCCAGTTCGCATCCGTGACCACGTCCGGGAAGTCACCGTTCGGTGAACAGTTATTTGCTGTCGGTGCATTTCCGGCGACACCGATCCGGTTACCGGATGCGATGAACGCCCCACCGGATGAGACGGATCAGGTTGAACGTTGGTTGCAACTGATTGATCGTCACGTAACGCTCGCAACGATTGCTCAGGCGACACCCGTTGATCAAAAGACGCAACACGGTGGGATGGGCTGGTTGAACGCTGCCGAGTGGTATGCCCTCGTCTCGTACCATCTCGCGCATCACCGGCATCAAAAACGACGACTCGACGCTGCGCTAGCCAATTGAACATGAAAAAGCGCTCTCCGCATGCGAAGAGCGCTTCGATTCATTTTAAGACATCCCAATTCGAAAAGTGTCGTGCCTCAAGATCGAGTTGTTGTTCCTCAATCCAGCGGAATGCTTCAAGTACGAGCGGTGACGCATTGTCGATTGAAACGTCACTCGCCTTGACCCAACGCGCACCGAGTGAGTCTTGTCCGACGAATTGCTCGGGAATGCCAAGCGTTCCACCGGTCTGTCGAACGAGATAAAAGACGGCGATATGATGGACTTCATCGAACTCTCGCCAGTCCCACGGGAGCTTGAAGTCAGCGACGCCGATCTGTCGTTCGAGTGCTACCTCAAGCCCTGTCTCTTCCGTAAACTCACGGCGCATCGCCGTAGCGAGCGTCTCCCCTTCTTCTAGGCTACCCCCTGGTAAATCATAGCGATTGATATACGGTCCACCATTTTTATCGATGACGAGTAAGGCATCCTCTTTCATTAATAAGCCATAGACTCCAAATGCACGGTGACAACGAATCGTTTTCATTCATCATACCTCCCTTTACTTCTCTTTTACATTTTTTATTTTTTATCACAATGACACTTAAACATATTGATATCTAAAGAACGCGGTAATGCGGTTAGCTTTATATTAATCGTTACAAAATCAGTCTAAAGGCTTACGTAATAGTTCGTATTTCATCATACACTTTACATGGATCATTAAATGAAAAGTCATATGGAAAGAAGGATTGCTACCATGAATCCCCCAAAGTTAAGTGTTTTTTTACTAAAGTCATGCCTATTTGTACTATCTCTTGGTCTACTGGGTTTAGCGGGCTATGCAATCCCTACATTGCTGAACGGAATCAAGAGTTCAATCATTTTTGAAAAACCAGGATATGTCGTATTGATCGTTGCTTATATTGCTCTTATACCGCTATTGGCTTCTATTTTTCACGGTTTCCGTATTTTAAGCGCCTTTACAAAAAGTCAGGACGCGTCTATTCGTATTTCTTCATCGTCGAATAGCATTAAAAAGGCATTCCTCGTGATTGCTGTTTTAGCGATTTCTATTCTTCCCGTATTCTTTTATATAGGTCAGTTAGATGATGCTCCTGGATTAGTGCTTGTAGGAATAAGTATCGTCATCATCCCACTAGCCATCAGTGCCTTTTTTAATTGCATGCAATACATGATGAAGAAACATATTGTTACTTCATGAATGAATCGTTAACAGATGAACGAATGTCTCTTAAAACGGCTTGAATTCGGTACTTTACCGGACTCAAGCCGTTTGTTCGTTGTTTAAAGTACGCTTGGATCACAAACGAACGTTCAGCGACTTCCATATTATTAAGTAGACGACGTTAATCTCACTACAGGATGTTTCATTAAACTACATCGGATTACTCTACTAAGACGAGACATACAGGAGGACCCCTAGCTTTAATGGTAGGATCAAGAGAGTCAACGTATAGACCGACTCAAACGTCTTGCGACAAAAAGCGAACAGACTAAATGCGTGATATCGTGGTTTTTTTATTGGGTATCCTTTCCATCATTCATGTTCATGACGGTCGGGATGAAAGCATCTAAATAGCCGTCAAACGGAAACTGTTGCTGCGCGATCCGTTCTTGAAGGTTCAGCAATGACGCACGGGTTCGTTCAATCAATTCGACCGGATAGTGATAGAGCCGTTGGTTCTCCATAAATTCGTCCTCGTCGACGACTTGCCACACTCCGTTTCGATAGACGAGATCAAGATCCAGATCGATGAACGATAATGTTTCATCTTGAAGGACTGACGGAAGACAGATATTGCAGTAATAGCTCATCTCTCCCGTCCGTTCTATATCGAGACCAACCGTGAAATCAGCTTCAAACGGATAGAATTCGAGACTATAGTTGTCGTATGTATAAACGGTTGCGCGACGATGATGATGAAGCGTCCGCCCTGGAATATTCGCGACGAGTAGATAGTCTTTTGTCTGCTTTAGGACATATCCATCCCACGAATAGTGCGGACGTCCGTCAAGTTTCCGTGCCTCAATCATAAGACGTTTTAATTTCACTTCATCCCTCCCTTTTCCTGAAGCTCTCTTATTTTACCAAATACTTTCAATCGAGCAAGACTTTTCCTGAATCTTTAAAATTTTGAGTCTCTCTCGTTGACATCCCTTATCAAACTGCTATCGTGAAAGTATCATACTCAAGGATGTGGAACTCATGTTCATTGCCGAGTTGTTATTGAATGCCTGTATCGCCTTCACCGGCTTTTATTTAATCGCTAAAATCATCTATAGTCAACGCCTCGCATCGAGCAGAATGAAGTCCCTCATCGTTGGTCTTGCGACCGGACTACTCGGTGTGCTATTGATGTTTAAAGGAATTGCAGTCAATGAATCGTTACGGATGGACTTACGTCATTTACCGCTCGTCCTGCTCGCTTTTTATGGCGTTCGCTCGCCTCTCATCATCGCGACGCTGATCATCGGTTGTTCTCGATTTTACTTCGGCTGGACCCCACAATCAATCGTCGCCTTTCTAGCAGTCCTCGGCATCAGCACCGGGATGTACTTCATTCATAAGCGGTTACTCCATCGACCGCTCTTGCAAAACCTGATCATGAACGTCTGGTCATTGTTCATGATCTCGATCGCTGTCTCGATCAATCTCGGCTTCAGTGACGCCGCTCTTCGTTTACTTGCTTCAACGTGGACGATCGGACTTGCGGTTGGACTGTTATCGAGTCTCTTGACGATCGACTTTCAGTTGCTCAACGAACAGGTCCAGCGTTATAAACAATCAGCAGAACTCGATCACTTGACAGGACTGTACAATCGGCGTGTCTGGGACGAACGGACGACATTGCTTGAAGCAGAAGGACGCGTCTACAATGTGCTCGCGCTCGATATCGATCATTTCAAGCATGTCAACGATACGTACGGTCATGCGAACGGTGATCTCGTCTTGCAACAGTTTGCACGGATCTTGCAGGAAGAGACACGTCCGCATGATATCACTGCTCGAATTGGCGGCGAAGAATTCATGGTCCTCATCTATGATCTCACGCCTCCAAAAGTCACGAAAGTCGCTAACCGGATTCGAGAACGGATCGCGAACACACACTTTCAGCTCGACGGATCCCCGTCGATTGCCATCACGGCATCCGTCGGGATCGCTCACGGGAAACATATCGCCATTCAACGAATGAATATTCTTGCGGACGACGCATTATATGCCTCAAAGGAACAAGGACGAAATCGTGTCATTCTGTATGAAGCGGATGAAGAGGCAGCCGTCACGACAAACGAACGGGAACCGGTTCGCTCATAAGAAAGGAGTACTCGCCTATGTTAGAGCGAATGAAACAGATCGCTAGACGGATGAAGCAACAATTATCAGTCCTCTCTTATGCAATCGAACATCCTCGTTTACCTCGTCATATCAAATGGGGAATCATCGCCTTAATCGCCTATACTGTCAGTCCGATCGACTTGATACCAGATTTTTTGCCCGTCATCGGTCTTCTCGACGATCTCTTACTCGTTCCACTCGGTATCTACTTCATCATCCGTTCGATTCCTAAAGAGATCTTGATACAAGCACAACGACGACTTGAACAACAAGGAACTCGTTCCTTTCCATTGCTCCGACGTTATGGTCTAGCGTTCGTATTAGGTTGTTGGGGCATTGGTATCGGTCTTGTGATATGGTGGATAGTGTAAAATAAACCAAATCCATCCATAAGGAGTGGTTCAATGAAAAATGAGTTTGAGTTCATGACAACGGCGGAAGCAATTCTATTCGTCAGTTCCTTTTTCATGTGGCTTTACATTGGTCGTCATTTCGTCATGATCACGACGTTCGACGACTTATTTTTGACGCAATCTTGGTGGTTATTACTTCCGGTCATCACCTTCATCCTATTCTTACGCTCGTTCGTCGTGCGGCGCTTGATTCTCCATCATAGTCAAGAAGATGAGGACTTGTCACGCGAAGCATAATCCATGCAAAAGAGGAGCTATCCGGCACCGGATAGCTCCTCTTTTTTTACGTTTGATCAATGCGACGAAACTGTAAGCCGCGTGCTTTCCAGTTCGGCAAGAGTTCACGAAGCGCTTCAATCGTCTGCACGGGTGCTTGTGGGTCCGCGCCGAACGTATCCCCGTTATCGTGGAGCAAGATGATATCTCCTTCTGACACATTCGATAGTAGCCTCTTGATTTTTACTGTCCCGCCTTCTACCTTCCAGTCTTCCGCCATCTTCGACCAGAGAATCATCTTGTAAGCGGTTGGACAGAGGACATCTCCGGCATTGAGTGCACCCCACGGTGGACGATAGACCGTCGGACGTTCACCGGTGATCCGTTCAATGATCATAGCCGTCCGCTCGATTCCTGCCCGGACCGTCGACGGTCGCATCGACCAGTTCGGTCGATGGACGTAATTGTGGATACCGAGTTGATGCCCTTCGTCGTGTATCCGGCGAATGAGGTCCGGATGTGCTTCTGCTTTATGACCAACGACAAAAAACGTCGCCTGAATGCCTTCTTGTTTTAAGAGATCGAGCAGTTCTGCCGTATAGACGGGATCTGGACCATCATCGAACGTCAAAGCGACGTATCGTGAGTTCAGTGATTTTGTCACGCGCCATCCAAAGACGCGTGACGCCACGTACGGGACGACCGTATAGGCGAGTGTCGCGAGAATTCCTGCTGTGATAAGACGTGAACGCATAGAAACTAACTCCCTTTTATTCATTTACTTTTCGGCGACGGTCTTGCAGGCAACCCGCAATCCGTTCCGCGAAGAACCGCTGATCGGCCATGACGCGATCATTTTGATATTGCGTGACTGCTTGTTGCCAAGCATGCATGACGTCTGGGTTCTCAAGCGTCCGACGGATGACGTCCGTGAGTGTATCCGTTTGATGAAATGCGAACGCAAGTCCTTTCTCCATCAAATACGTACGATTGATCTCTTCTTGTCCCGGTAGGACGTGTTGAATGAACAGCGGTACACGTTTTTCAAATGCTTCACTGACCGTCACGCCACCCGGTTTCGTAACAATCGCATCCATTCGTTCATACAGCTGATTCATCTCATCCCGTGAATCGATATAGGTGAGCGGATGGATATGTGGATGACGTCGCAAAGCTAGTCGTTTATACAATGTTTGGTTCTTCCCACATAAGACATGGAAATCTGCTTCTGGACACTGTTCGATCTGCGTCAGTAAGGTCTCGAGTTGACCTAGTCCACCGTTTCCGCCTGCGACAAGAATTTGTTTGCGTGACTGCGTCGAGCGAAAAATGGAACCGCCAGCGATTGCTGGATGGACGGGGATACCCGTCACGAACAAGCGCTCAATGGGTACAGCATGATGCTCGTGCAATTCTTGCCTTGCCTCACGATTCGGCAACAGATGATACTCGATATGCGTCTTTCCCCAGACGCGGCTGACGAATAAATCGGTATAGGCATTGATGACCGGTACGTCACAAAGGTTTCGTTCTTTTAATTGATTCAAGAGATAGGAGGGAAACGCATGTGTACAGATGATGACGTCCGGTTGTTCCGTCCGGATGATCCGTAACATCTGTTGTTGGAAATAATGCGACGTCCACCCTGTCGACCGGGCATTGCTCGAACGCCCGGCAATATGCTGATGATAAAAACGGCTATAGCCGTTTGAGAAGTGTCGGATCCAGTTCAGGTAAAACTTCGATGTCACCCATTCCGCAAATGGACTGATCGTACTGAGCAATTCTACTTCCTTGACTTCAACCCCTGGACCTTGCAGTCGTTCGGCGATCGCTTCGGCAACCAGATGATGACCGGATCGCATCCTTAAAAAAGGAAAGATCACTATTTTTTGCATCGTTTGTCCACTCCTTCAAACTGTTCCGACGATCCTTCAAAAAAGAAGTAACGTTTAGTCTTCTTTTCCCGCTTCGTTTTTCCCTGAAACGACGCGTTTCTCAAGTCGCTTCCGCTTGAGCCATTTCACGAGCACTCCGAGCAGGAACAATACGAGTAAGGCAAGTCCGAAATACGGTACGACTTCCGGCTTGATATGAAATGTCTTTCCTGCAAAGTGACCGAGTAAGACAAAGGGGACGACCCACAGCGCGGAACCGATTGCTGACACAAAAAAGTACCGACCGAACGAAATCCGCTTCATGCCCGCAAAATACGGATTGATCTGCCGCACACCCGGAATGTAAAGACCGCCGATGATCGTTCGATTGATTCGTTCCATGTAGCCATTTGACACCCGCTCCCAGCGTTCCTTCGTCAATCCGAGGAATCGACCGTACCGTAGGACGGTCGGTCCGAAGAAGCGCCCCGCTCCATATGCCGTCAGCATACCGACGAACGTCCCAGCATACGCAGTCAAGATCGAATAGATTAAACGTTCTTCGTTTTGACCACTTAAGATGCCGATCAGGACGAGTAAGGATTCTTCCGGTGCTGGAATCCCGACGATGCCAAAAAATAAAAAAATAAAAATAACGCCGTATCCATAGGCATCGAGATACTGATTGACCGTATCCATGTTCATGTCGTCACGTCCTCTACTGCTGTCTTTCTGTACTGTTTCAACGTCTTCTGACTATGTATTCGTTCCTGTTGAAGCAATTCCTTTTTTAGAAAAATTAAAACCTGGTTCATTCGAAAATTGACCTGTTCTCGCATTTCTCCTCGTGACAATGCTCAGTCTGTAGGAGATGATGAATAGAGTGAAGTAGATCTCTATAGACAGAAGGAGGATGACGATGAAAGAGACTGAAAATCTGACGATTCAACCGCTATCGTTCGAGAGCATTCCATTCGTCAATCATGCCAACGATTCATTCCCGATCATCGGACGCATCGTTCCGCAGTTTTCTGGTACCGCATGGTCTTATACGGAAGAACTCTATGAAACCGCTACTGAAACCCGTTTCCCTGACGATCGACTCGATTGGGCGACGTATATCGAAAACGAGAATCGAATCGTCCTCCTCGCCTTTTCCGGCACTTCTTGTGTCGGACAGATTCGTCTTGTTCGTGACTGGAACCGTTTCGCCTACATCGAAAACATCGCGGTCAAACAAGCGTTTCGTAAACTAGGTGTCGGACACCAATTGCTTGCCGCTGCGTCAAAATGGGCACAGCAACGTGAGTTGAGTGGTCTGTCACTCGAAGCACAGGACGATAACTTGATTGCTTGCCGTTTTTACGAACGAGAAGGTTTCGTGCTCGGCGGTGTCGATAGTTTAAAACAATTCGCCAATCCACATATTGACCTGACATTGTATTGGTATAAACTATTTTAAACGTCAGTCGGAAAGGGCTTATCTCATGTTATCTATCGTAAAGAACAGTTTCATTTCCGCGATATTGTTCGCTTTCTTGTATGCACTCATTGCTGGGTTTGAGATGGGTGACCCAGCAATATACGGCACTTCCTTAACTGACTTCTTTATGATTGGTCTATTGTTTGCCGGTCCCGCCATTTTGATCGGTGCACTCTTAACAGAAGGGCTTCCGCGCCTGTTATTTCGTTCGGATATTTCATTTGCACAACGGGTCATCCTCAATCAAATCGTCGCGTTATTCGCAAGCATCGTCCTCTATCTGCTCATGCAACCAAATTCGTTTTCGCTCGTTCTCATCTTATTCTGTTCTGGTGTAGCGTTGATTTATTACACCGTCTCCGAGTCGGCGCAAAAGTATCCGTCATTCCTCCCCTATCTGTTCGGGTGGCTCGGTCGGACCGTCTTCAGCTTTTTTCTGTTTCTCCAATTGTTTGGCTCGATGACGATGATGGTTCCGTTTTTGTCTTACGCGGTGCAGCTCGTCAATGAACAGTTGGATGCTGTCATGCTATTATTCTTCAGCGGTACCTTGATTGCTGACGCTCTGTTAGCTGTCCGCTTCACGAAACGTTCGCTACCGTGGATGAGGCATCTCCTCGTTCATCAAGGTACGGTCTTCGTGTTTGCCGGTGCGTTCATCTTGTTCAGTTCACTTCCCGCGCTATTTTTCATCGGAAACGTAGTCGCTACCTTTTTATATGTAATGATCACCCGTCTATTCATCCTCATGAAGACTGGAAAGGAGGAACACCATGATCCGTCTGTCATTTCGACTTCTGATGAGTAATTGGATTTTTCTGATGGTTTATCAACACCTTCCGTCATCACCACGACTCATGCCCGATCCGGACGTCGGCTATTATCCAGGTGTCTTTGAGACCTTGCTGTCGTTTGTGATCGTCATCACGGTCGGTGGCATCCTGACCGACGCGATTCGTTACTTCCGATTTCGCTCACGTCCACTACCTTGGATAACACACCTCCTCCTGAATCAAGGCATCGCTTTATTACTCGGTGGCGTACTGTTACTTGTATTCAAAGGTCTGTTTCAATCGATCTATTTTCAGGCAATCGCGAGTAGCGCCGCTTTCCTCTACTTTTTGATGACGCGTTTGACATTGTTATACAAGAAAGATTCAGCTGTTTGAAATCAGCCACTTTCTTACATTTTTGTTAGGTAAAACAAGATGATCTACGCTTTATACTAAATGTATCGTTTAGTAAAAGGAGACATGCCGCATGTTTCGTCAAAAATCGCTTCTGTATTTACTCATTTTTTTGTCCTTCGGTTTAGCTTTCGATACGATCACAGGATCGTCTCTCGTTCTGTTCGTCGAACCTCTTCATCTCTTGATGACTTCTCTTGCGTTGACGATCACGACCGCCTGTTTGACTTTGTTCTTTCTGCTTTACTACGGTCTTCGTCCGCATCTCGAATTACTGATCGTCCTTCCCTTTTTGATTTTGACGAGCGGCATCACGTTCTTCTTCGTTTTCTTGAGCGCAATGACTGTCATTTAACGTCACCAAAAAGCCCGTCTTCTTTAAGGAGACGGGTTTTGATCGGTCATATGTAGATCACGGTTTGGCATGAAGCTCTAGCAACGGATCGGTGTCACTCGGCCAATTGATTTGTCCCGTGTAATGATCCTCAATCGTCGCGACTGGTTCGGAACGTTCGAACCGAGACGGTTGCGTCGACGTCGTACAGACGATCAAGACAGCTAACAGACTGATGATACTAAAATATCGTCGCATCATGATGTATGCTCCTTTTGTCGTTTCTCTTCTCATTTTAAGCAAACTGCGCTGATTCGCCATCCGTCCTCCGCTGTATCTCTCACTCCGCCCATCAAAAAAGACCGACTAGATACGTCGGTCTGACAACGTTATCCTTGTTCACCAACGACGGAAAACCGTTCGTTGAGGTGTTGTCCCTTTTCAAGCTCATCCACTACAGCAATAGCGTAATCCGCGTAACTGATGTAGCTCTCCCCTTTTGCATTTAGAATCATCTGCTCGCCGCCGACCGAATACGTTCCTGTTCGTTTACCGCTCGGATCAAAGAATCCAGCGGGGCTGAGATACGTCCACGTCACGTCTTGCTGTCCTTGTAGTTCGATCAGATTTTTCCCCATGTTCGAGGCTGTCGGATAATACGCTTCCGGGAAATCAGGTGTTTCCATGACGCGTGTCGAGTGACTCTCGTCAACGAATAGACTACCAGCACCACCGACAACGAATAGGCGCGTCGTACTACCTGTTAACAGATTGATCAAGTGACGCCCGACTTCGATATGTTTCGTCTCCTCACCGGGTGCTGCGTTAAACGCATTGACGATTGCGTCAAACCCGTTCAAGTCGTCTTTCGTCAGCGCGAGGACATCGCGCTCGAGAATCGTGACGTTAGCCGTCACTTTTGCCGCATTACGGACGATTGCTGTGACGTCATGCCCGCGCTCGATTGCTTCTTGTAGAATCAATTGCCCTGCTTTTCCTGTTGCGCCGATAACTCCAATGTTCATGATGATTCCTCCTTTTGATATGTAACTACTTCGATTACATGTAACCAATATAGTTACAATTGAAGTGTTTGTCAACATTATTGTCTCTATTCCCCGTTTCTTGCCAAATGAACAATACGACGTATAATAAGAGAACACTGTTTTTAAGAAGGAGGGGTCATCCGTTGGCCATCAGTACACGTTTTTCCGTCGGCATCCACATTCTCTCGTTGATTGCGACCGACGAGAAAATGACATCCGACTTGATTGCCGGCAGCGTCAATACGAATCCGGTTGTCATCCGTAAAATCATGAGCATGCTCAAAAAAGCCGATTTGATTGAAGTTCGTCCGGGTGTTGCCGGTGCGCGGCTCGCTCGTCCATTGTCTAGCATCACGCTGCTTGAGGTTTATCACGCTGTCGCTGTCGTACCGGACAAGGAATTGTTCGGCGTCCATGCGGCACCGAATCCAGACTGCCCGGTCGGACGAAACATCCAATCGACGGTCACGCCAATCTTCGAGCTTGCGCAATCCGCCCTTGAGAAAGTGCTAGCTCATGTCACGCTTGATGATATCGTCAATGAAATCGAACAAAAAGAAGCATCGTCCTCGAAAGGATGATGCTTCTTACTTTAGAAAAACCATTGGTATAGCAAATATCCTCCACCAAGGATTACGACGACTGCAAGCATCTCAAGTCCGCGCATTCCGTCGTTTTGTCCACGAGGTACGGCACTACCAAGACCTTGATCAACACCATCGCGTAGATGATCGAGTGTTTGTTTCTTTTCTTGTTTGTAGCGAGACAATCGAATAACCCCCTTTTTACATATTGTACCATTATGTCCTTCTCTTGTATGATGATATTAGTTGATTAAATAAAGAGTTCATCATCAGCTGTTGATGTTGAAATAGCGAGTTTCAAAAAACGGAATGAGTAAGATTGATTTGTTAATCGATAATCGTGTCCTTCCCTTCTGCTCGTAACCGCTGAAGCGATGCTTTCATCGTCTCAATCTCTTCGTCCGTATGCCGTTCCCACGTTCCGAGTTCAGCGATGATCTTCACAGGTTCAGTCGAACGATACGACCTGGTCGGATTGCCTGGAAATCGTTTGTTCGTCAAATTCGGATCATCTTCATACGCTCCGAGCGGCTCGACGAGGTAGATGTGCTCTGGAGCGTCAGATTGTGCGAGCTCCGCGCCCCACTTCGCAGCATCGAGCGTTGCCGTGAAATAGATATGTTGAAGCGGATGTACTCGAAAATTCGATGCATGTCCCGGCTTTAATTCGTCACCGATTTGAAGTGTCGCTTTCGTACCATGGAAAAATGGACCTTCGACTGTTTTCATATACTCGCCTCCTGACTTGATACATTCAGTATAGACAGTAGATTCATCGAGATGTAGTCTGTTTCAAAACGAAATTTCAAGGTATACTTATAGCAAAAGAAGACAAATTTGTCGTCAGATTGTAACTCGTTTTTCATCTACCCGTCAGGCATGATGGGATTAGTCATTTTATATAGGAGGTCATCCGTTTAACGTGAAGTTCTTTAAAGCTTTAGCGAAAACCGAAGAGGCTGTCTGGATTCCAGAAGCCGAGTGGCAAACCGTTTGTAAGCAAGAAGGATTGACAGTGCCGAATCATCCACAAGAACAAATCGTTGGGCTTGCATATAATAATCAACGCCAGATTGTTGAGGTCACTCGAAACTTACGTCTCCCTTCACTAAGTTATTACGTTACGATTCTTGAACCACCGAATAGTCGATCGCTTGTCTCGAAACGATCCTATTTGACCGTTCTTTATGAAGGTACGAAACAGACGGAAAATACAGAATATGGTACGTTTTCTTTAATTGAAATCAATGTCAGAGAAGAAGGTCTTGGCGAACGCGGTTTGTTGCTCGAGGCTTTGATTCAAGACATTGTGAAAAAATTCAAGTCTTTTGTCATTCGTGGCGACTATGCGACGATCACCTTACAAGGACGCGTCTCTGAGAAGTGCTTTACGAAATATGGATTCCAATTGAAGGATTCGTATCTCACGTTATCAAGCGGTATACTTCCTGATCGGATTTGATTCGATCAGGATTTTTTTATAGGTATATCGAAATAATGGAAAGTGATGGTTTTTCGCTCAAACTAGTAGCACGAGATATTTTTAATATGGTATGGTGAAACTAGTTCAACAGCAGTACATTCTATATTTAAGAGGTTCTCCATGACAACAACTACAGAGACATATCCAATGGCATGCTGGCATACAATTGCGACCTATCATAATCAACAAATCAAGCGCGTCAACGCTTTCTTAAAACACTGGGATCTGTCCCATACGAATCTGGAAGTATTACGTTGCTTACACACGACCTCATGCACGAGTCAGAAGGAAATCGCCGAACGGATCCAAGTGACCGATGGCACGATTTCACACGGAATCAAACGACTGTTCGACCGGCAACTGATCACGCGTCAACGGAAATGGAAGACGAACTATCTTCTGCTGACGGAAAAAGGAACAGCCATCCTACAAGAAGTGGTGCCCGCCTACGAACGTTTTCAACAAGAACAATTCGCCGCTTTGACGGCTCGACAACAAGAAGAATTGATCCGTTTCTTCGATAAGCTCAACCCTGCGTGACGAAAGAGGAGGAAAAAATATGACCTTCACATTCGAATCCTCGATGCAGCACTGGAACGCCATTCAGCGACTCCATGGCCGTTATTCGAAAGAAGTCAACGATGTGTTGAAACCAAAAGGACTCTCGAAGTCCCAATTCGATTTATTGATGACCTTGTATCACCAAGAAAGTGCGACGCAAAAATCACTTGAACGAACGCTTGAACTCTCAAGTGGCGCCATTTCACAAACGGTCAAGAAATTACTTGCTGAACATCTCGTCATCCGGAAACGGATCAATCGAGAAAAGCGGGTTTTGTTGACAGAACAGGGAACGAAGTTGATCCAAACGTCCGCTCCTGAAATCGAGGAAATCGATGATCGTTATTTCCGCGCCTTTACATCAAAGGACCACGAAACGTTTGATCAATTGCTGCATAAGATGCAGAGCGATCATTTTTAAATACTTCTAGTCGCTAAAACTTTGCAAGTCCTTCTCTCTTCTGCACGGTACAGGAGAGAGAAGGACTCTTTTTGTTATTCATTGGTAACATCATGTCGCGCGATTTTTTAATCTGACTCAGATATTTGCCATTCCTCTCGAGTCCACCATGCGATCAAGCTCGCCATTAATAAGATGCTTGCCCAGTAAATCAAGAAGATATTGCCGTTAAAGTATTGACTGTTCATATAGGGCGAAGGCATCGACGTAATACTCGTTAAATAGTCCCCATCAATCGTTCCACGATCTGCAATGACTTGTTGTTTGACCAACACTTGATACTGGCTGAACTGTTCGATTTGATAAAAGATGCCACACACAAGATAGATCATCGTGCTAAATGATAAACCAATCAAGGATAAAAAACGTAACTGCGCTTCTCTTATCCATTTCAACATCAGAACGATCCCAATCGGAAAAAGTAACAGAAGTAACAGAAGCGGAAGAAACCCTAGATTCCCATTTCCACTAATTTGTTGTGGATATATTTGCGTCGAGCGACCCAAGGATACAAGAAGTCCACTAAAGACACTCAATGCTACTATCAATCGGTCTATCTTCACGATTCTCATCCAATCGTTCCCTCCTTTAAAAAATGTTCGTGATCAATATGATTACCTTCATTATACAATAAGGGGATATTTGAAATTTCCTTTTTCAGGAATAAAGGGTATGCATTATCTGATTTCGATTATCTATCGATTTCATTTTTCAATCAATCATGCTTGCAGGATACCGCTCGCATCGATCTCTCCCGCATAAATCGAAACCGGGACGTAAACGAGCGAAGCAAATAGTAAGTGCAGACTAATCGAACGTTGTCTATCAGAAAAATTCAAGATTCTTCCTTCTCTTTTGTAAATTTTTCTCGATATTCTGACGCCGTCGCGTAATAATAGATGAAAAGGAGTGGTCTGACCATGCTATTACGTCATATGACACATCGGCATCATATGAAATCCATCGTGTCACGCGGAGGATTATCGCCGGCATTCCAAGTCGACGCACCAAAAGGCTGGATCGCGTTTGAAGTCGATCCTCCAAGCGAAGCGTACCAAATGCACTTTCATCAATTAAAGAGTGAGTGGCAAGATGGAGATATCGTCACCCTCGAATTCGACGGGGAGAGAATGCAAGCAGCAGGTTTTGAAATTCTGCACTCGAATGAAGGTTTCCGCAATCAAGATGCAGAGAGATTAGGGGTATCCATCAAGGAAATTGGCTCGTTTGCATTCATTCATAATTTCGTCTCACTTGATTATCTAATCGAGTCTTCACGCGAGAAAATCTCAGAGTATTATTGATTTAGAAGAGAACCTGTTATCTTTTTTTAAAGATAAGGTAATTACGATACTTTAATACACCTTTAGGGTATCGTTGGTTGTATAGAATAAATATTTACTAAGTAAATCATTTTATTGTAATTATCTTTCAGAAACCATTCGAGAGGAACACGAACATGTGGAATACATTGAATCATCTCATCCTCAACGTCGCTTTAACCTTTTTCTTCGTGCTCATCTCTCTATTCTTTTTTAAGCGGTTTCAATTCCGAAATACGCTCGACAGTTGGCTGAAAAAAAATCTGTTAGTGCTAATTCTTGCAACCGGTGCAGGCTACTGGGTCATTCACAATGCCATCACCTATGAGGGATTTCGTTTCGATTTGTCGATTACTTTAATCGTCATCGCCTTCATCTATGGAGGCATCAGTAGCGGCTTCATTACGACGCTCGTCTTCGCTTCCCTTCAAACGTTTGTTTTTCATTCCAATCATGCATTTTGGCTTGTCGGTACGTATCTAATCGTCAGCATCGTTGTCTTATACTTACAAAATGAAGCACCGGATCGCTTTATCTCGTTTCCGGTCATCTTCACGATTGCACTCATTCTTTGTTTACCATTCGTTCAACATGTTCGTCCGAATGACGTGACGGCGATGACGGTATTTCTCGTCGGAAACGGCTGTGCCGGTCTCCTGCTACACAGTATTCTGCATCAAGTCCGCTGGCACTTCCATCAAGTCCGGATGCATCGGCGTCTCGCCTTGACGGATATGTTGACGGGACTTGATAATAGGCGCCATTTAGAAGAGACGGTCCAACGATATAGATCACAACAGATGAACTTTTCAATCATGATCATCGATGTCGATCATTTCAAACAGGTCAATGATACATACGGTCATGATCGAGGGGATCATATCTTACGACAAATCAGTGCCTTGCTTACGTCCTATTGTCCCCCTTCTTGTGTGCTCGGGCGATTCGGCGGTGAAGAATTCATGATGCTGTTACCGGAATATTCATTGCCTGAGACGCGTCGAATCGCGGAACAAATTTGTATAGCTAGTGCCACGCGAACGTATGAGTTATCAGCGACGGAACCGCTACAAGTGACGTTATCGATTGGTGTGTCTCGCCAAACCCATCAACCGTCTGAGAGCTATAATTTTCTGCAGACAATCCAGCAGGCAGACGCCGCTCTCTATCAAGCGAAAAAGAGTGGTCGGAATTGTGTCTTTCATCATGACCCGTTACGATAAAAAAGTGAAATCCCCCTTGTGTAACGCGAAGGGGGATTTCGATGTGAAAAGGAGGAACGAGCATGGAGATCACGGACGTCTTACGGTTCACTAATCGCGAGGACTTTAGACAGTGGTTATCAGAACACGCGGAACATAAGTCGTTTTGTTGGGTAATCCTCAGTCGAAAACAGACAGGAGAAGGTTTACTCTATCTTGATGCCGTCGAGGAGGCACTTTGTTTCGGCTGGATTGATGGAATTGTGAAGAAGACAGCGGACGGTGAACTGGCGCAACGATTCACACCGCGCCGAAAGAACAGTAACTGGACCGAACTGAACAAGGAACGGGTCCGTCGCTTAGAACGGCTCGGTTTGATGCAACCGTCCGGACGACAGGTTCTACCGGATATGCGACCTGATGCGTTCGTTATTGATGACGTAATAAAGACGCGTCTACAAGAAGACCCGGTCGTTCATGAACAGTTTAAACACTTCCCGGAACTCTATCGACGCATTCGGATCGATACGATACAAAGTGTACGCAAAGATCCCGTCCTCTATGAAAAACGTCTGCAGACCTTGATTGAAAAAACGAAATTGAACCAGATGTACGGTCAATGGAATGACGGAGGTCGTCTCTTACTCGAAGAGCTTCCGGAGACACAATCCGTTGCTGATTGGTCAGACCGCTAAGAAAATCTCTTCTAACGATTGGCGTTCAATCTGCACCTCGTACACTTTGACGTCTTGTTTCGCAAGCGAGATCGGAATATCTTCTTTTGACGTTAACTCAAGTCGTGTACATTCATCTGTTTGCGACAAGAGTCGAGCGTATTCTGGCAGATGTGATGGCTTTAACCGTGGAACAGTCCGAATACGGATTTGAATTTCCTGCCTCATCGCTTCTTGTAATGACGCAACGGTTCCAGAGCGGACGATTCCACTGGCATGTGCGCGGTACGACGGCCGCTGCGATCATACGTGCTCTTCACCATGATGATGTCCTTGATTTTCTCCCGGATGTTCCACCAACAAACATTCAGTTGTACGTCGCAACGTTACCTCCAGATCAAGCACCCATCCGTCAGCAGGCGACGAATCTATTACATGAGATGACGCAAGCAACCATTCACCATGTGCCGGGTACAGGACATAATGTTGCACTGGGATCGTCCCGATGTCATCATCGAGGCGATTCGGCATCATTGGTCGTTCGATAAACAAGATTTGATCAATAATGCTAGAATAGAATAATTTATACGTGAAAGGTCGATGAACCATGAAAAAATTTCGCGGTAAACGCCGTTATTTTAAAAATCTAGAACTTGAGTTCAAAAGCTTCTCTTCTCCTTCCTATATCGATATAGACGATTGGTTTAACGACTGGCATGTACACCCTGACTTTTATGGGCACGGCAACGCGAGTCTTCGTATTCGAAAAGCCCATCTTCGGATTGCGTTGGGCGCTTTGCAGGACATGCGGCAACACCTAGCGAAAAAACAGATTGAACATCAGATATATATGACGATTGCCCTCGAAGATGCTTCACAAGACGCACTGCATGTCCACACGTCGAATCCATACGGGACTCCTTTCCCACTCGAGCGGGTTCAGTCTTTCCCTCTTTCTTTACATGTTCCGACTTGGGTAACGGAACTCTTTCCGAGCAACCGTTATACGATTCATGAATCACAAGAGGAATTTGTTGACTATACGGAAGATGAGCCTGTCAGCTCGATCGTCACGCTTTTTTACATCGTACCTAATTCCTAAATGGAGATAACCTTGCCGAATTTACTGGCTTGTTTGACGTATGCTTGAACTTCTCGTACTTCAGCGATCGGAAACGTTCGATCGATGACGAACGGAATCGTCTTCGTTCGAACCGACTTCTTGTCTGTAAAGTCATGGGAAACGGACTCTCGAAATTTAAGAAAGGAATAGCCTTTCTTTTGAAAGACACCTCCGCTTGCTTTGTTTTATTTTGATAAAATAAATAAAAACAATTGGAGGTGTCTCATGAAACGTACTTTAGTGTTAGTCGTTCTTCTTATTCTAGTCGTCTGCATCATCGTCTTCGAACCGTTCCGTGGTGCGCCGCCAAACCCTGACGTCGAGGCAAACGGAAAGGATGTCCCGACCGTCCAAGGCTCTTATTGTTGGGATAGCTTACTTCGCAGTCAATGTGTCGATAAGACGTACCGTGACGGTCTTGATCTAGCAAAGGGAAAAACGTCAGTTACCGTCTCTGCCGGAGCCCCCGTCCGTGTCGAATTATCCGGTGATCTTAAAAGCGTGAAACTGATACAGTGGAACGATCAAAAACAAGAGTCTCGCGTCACTTTGAACAATGACCAGTTCAATGCTCCAACAAAGCCTGGTATCTATGCTTATGAATTAAACTCTCGCTGGAAACAAGGAGACGGACAATTTGGATTCATATTAAACGTTCAGTAATCACAATAACCCTCTGTCGTCTCATACGTCAGAGGGGTTTGCTATCATCCAGTTTGACGGTACAGTTGCAAGATTCCGAGGACAGTCAAGATGAGATGGCCGGTTCCGATGAACAGAAAGACCGGGCGAATCAATTGATCCTTCGTTTGTCGCGTGATGCCTTCGAAGAAACAACTGACGATGAAGCCGAGGACTAAGATTCCGCCATACATGAAGAGGAACGAGACGAGAAGACCGACGGGACTTGAGTGTGTTAGTGAAGGTGCTAGCCACAAGATACTACCAATGAATACGGCAAGCATGAGGGTACCCAGTACGATCCCGATAAGTGGATGGATCGTGTTCAGTCGCCGGATCACATCATGATGTTTGACAAGACGCTCCACTACTGTCATCGCTGACAGACAGGTCAGTAAAAATAAGATTAAGAAATAGATTGCTTGCTCGATCGGATGGAACGTCGTAAAAAAGACAGCTCCGCTAAGAACCAGGAGTGGAGATATGAAAAAAATCAAACGTTTCACTTTTTTCCCACCTTTCATACACCTTTCTTTAAAGTGAACACATAACTAAGACAATGTAACATATAGCACGTTACATATTTTACCACTTTTATCATTTTTCAAATTTTGATACCTAAGTACTTTTTTCAACAACTGTAAAAAAATGATAAAAATTCTTTACGGTTTCATTTGGCATATGCTAGGATGAGACAAATCATATGAATCAAACGCATTGAAGAGAACAGTACGTCATTTCGATTTTTCCTAGAGAGCTCCGATTGGTGGGAAGGAGCAAAAGTCATTGACCGAACCAAGCCTCTGAGCAGCACGGTGGAACCGAATCGGGGATATCGTGACGGGTGCTCCCGTTATCGAGCTAAGGTATTTGCCGTTTAAAAGCGGTCGTACCGATGAAGGCGGTACCGGTGACGGTTTCGCGAACAGGGGTGGCACCACGACACGCACAGTCTCGTCCCCAAGACCAACGTCTTGGAGGTGGGATTTTTTTATTGGCTTAAAACACAATTAAAAAAGGAGTGTGTCATATGTCGAATTGGAAATACCCTGGATTGCTGTTACTTGGTGTCGGTGTCTCGAACATTGGAGCTTGGGTCTACTTCATCGCCTTGAATTTAATCGTCCTCGAACGAACGGGATCGGCGTTCGCCGTCTCCGTTCTCTATATCCTGTTACCGATCTCCGCGCTGTTGACGAGTCTTTGGTCCGGCAGTATCGTCGATCGAATCAATCAACGTCGCTTGCTCGTAATGCTTGACTTCGGGCGCGCCGCGCTCGTCTTTTCACTGACATTGATCGATTCATTGTATGTTCTCTATGCGCTCGTCTTCATCCTGAACATCGGTAACACGCTATTTGAGACATCCTCATTGATCTACATGACGAAGCTCGTGCCAGAGACTAGTCGTCAACGGTTCAATGCATTAAAGAATTTCATTCAGTCGGCCGGTTTCATTCTCGGACCGTCAATTGCCGGGTTCTTATTTTTGGTCGGTTCCCCAGAAACAGCAATCGTATTGAACGCGGGAGCACTGTTGTGTTCTGCCACTTTATTATCCGTCTTGCCTGACGTCCGCTTGGCGGCGACTACAGCAGTCCCCTTTTCACTCCGAGTGATTCTTAAGGACTGGAAAGAAACCTTTCAGTTTGCACGAACACGGCGCTATATCACGCTCGTCTATGCCTTCTATGCGTTAATGATCGTCCTGATGAGCGGTCTCGATTCGCTTGAAGCCTCGTTTGCGACGATCGTTTTGCAGATGGATGAGAGTACGTATGGATTCCTCGTCAGTATCGCCGGAATCGGCATCATCTGTGGTTCCGCGGTCAATGCAACCTTTACGCATCGCTTGTCGCTCCGGTTCTTGATCCAGTTTGGGGCACTGATGACGCCTGTCGGTTACTTGATCTTTGCCTCGGCGACGTCATTCTTGATTGCAGCGATTGGCTTTTTCTTGCTAAGTTTTGCCCTTGCATTCGCAAACACTGGCTTCATGACGTTTGCTCAAACACACATTCCGGTCGAATTGATGGGACGGTTCCTCAGTAGCATCCACGTTGTACAATCGACTGGTGTCATTCTACTGACTGCCTTGATTGGTCTATATGCCGAGACATCGATCCGCTTGACGTATACCGTCGCTTCAGTTGGCTTCCTCCTGATTGGTGGCTTGATCGTCTTCATCGTGCAAGACCGAACGAAACGTCAATATTTTACGACGGAAACCGATGAAACGATTAAACTTTCGTCATGAGAAGGAAAGGAAGATATTCATGCAGTTGACTGGAGAACGAATTTTTCTACGCCAGATTGAAGTGACGGACGCGCACGTCTTATTCGAACAAACACAAAATGAGACATTACGTTACCTGACCGGAACGACAGCGACGTTTTCGCTCGAACAGATTGAACAGCATATTCTCTCGATTCAAGCTGATGCGACGCGTCATGATTTTGCAATTTGCCTGACGTCGGGTGAGATGATTGGCGAGTGTTCGATTCTTGATATCGATTTGGATTCAGGAATCGCTGGCTTTCGGATTTCACTGCGTGCCCTCCCCTGGACCGGTCAAGGATACGGGACAGAGGCAATCGCGTGTATCTTTCGATTTTGTTTCGAAGAACTTCAGCTGGGTCAACTTGAACTCGAAGTGTTTTCGCACAATGAACGAGCAATTGCAGCTTATAAGAAAGCCGGTTTTCAAATCATTGAAATGATTCCTGATGCCTTACTGTATGATGGCGTTTCGTTTGACGAGATCATCATGCGGAAACGGAATCCACGCGTTGTTTAAAGAGTCAATCCTGATGTAGCACCTCCTCCGTGAGGTGCTATTTCTATTTCCTTAAAATTAATATCCATAATTAACAGATTTTTTAGTCAATTCACTCTTATTTGTATATAATGGAAAAATAAAAAGAAATATATGGATAAAAGAATATCTTATCGAAAGGCATCTTATACAATGCTCAATTAACCAAATCGAAATGAGGTGGAGAACATGCTGAGATTCATCTGGAACTCCTGGTGGCGTAACAAGGAGCGTTTCATCTTGCTCCTCGTCGGCGTCCTGATCGTCAGTACCGGACTGAGTTACTTAATCGGTACGACGCAAGCGAACAACGGAACGGTCGTCGATGAACTGCAAAAACGCTGGGGATCGTCGTACGATATCGTCGTCCGTCCGGAAGGCAGTCGGAGTGTGACGGAAGACTTGAACCTGCTTGAACCGAACTATATGAGCGGACTCGACGGTGGGATCACCCGCAAGCAGTACGAGACGATCAAGCAGATTGCTGATGTCGAGGTCGCAGCACCAATCGCGATGATTGGTTATACATCGACATCGAGTAGCGTCGGTACCCATATGATTCAAGAAGAAGGGATTTACCGCTTGAAAATCAAGGATTCTCAAAATACGGGACTCCAAAACGAATCTTATACCATGACAACGTTTCTTGCTGCTGGCTGGGAACCAATGGGTGACGCAACGCGCACAGGCGTCTCCCCTTTAAAACTTGGTGAACAACCCCTCTATGACTACGGCTCAGAAGTCATGATTGCCGGAATCGATCCTGCTGCCGAAGACCAGCTCGTCGGTTTGAAAAAAGCGACCACTACCGGAACATATAGCCGTTTCTTCAGCGAAACGGATCTTCCCGCTTCGTACGGTGATCAAGCGACGCAGATTCCGATTCTATTGAATTCTCGTGAATACGTCGATGCGATGCGCACCTATACATATGAAAAGGTAGAGCTTCCGTTCACTGCAACAGGCGTTGCAGACATGGTCCAAAAGATTGAACAAAAAGGTGGGAAAACATACCTGAGTAAACTACCAGTAGGAGAGCCTACCTCTTATTCGATCACGACTCAAGACGTCCAAAAAAAGCTCGTGGACGGTATCCTTAAAAACACCTTATCAACAGGCGATGCGAACAATAGTGATTCACTGTCTTCCATTACTTTGAAACCTTCACCGGTTGAATACAAAACAATTAAGAGTCCGTACGGTTCCCGTTGGCCCTTTACCTACCAAGTTCAACCAAAAGAGGTCGCCAAGGAATCCTTACTCTTCAAACGAAGCATGTATCGCGAAGCACGTGAATTCGAAGGTGGCTTTAAAGGATGGAAACAAGTCCATCTCAACTATATCGGTGTCTTTAACCCCCGGGAGCTCGATGTTTCAAAGGATCCGTTGACTGAACTTCCAATGGAAACTTACTTCCCGGCAAAAGCACAGTGGGTCATGGATCAAAATGATCGTCCGGTCAATCCAGTCCGTGACGTCAAGCCCGCCAACGACTCCTACGACTTCCTGACGAAACCACCATCGATGCTGACGACGCTCGACGCTGCCTTTAAGTTACGCGGGGATAAAGCAATTTCTGCGATTCGCGTCAACGTCAAAGGGGTCGAGACGATGAACGCAACAAGTGAGAAAAAATTGCAAGCTGTCGCACAGGAAATCGAGGATAAGACGGGTCTGATCACGGACGTCACACTCGGTTCCTCCCCGCAACTCGCCTTGACGTATTTACCCGGTCTAAAAGGAGAATCGGCACTCGGTTGGGTCCAGCAACCGTGGATCAAACTCGGGTCGTCGATCGCGATTTTCCAAGAGGCGAAAGTCGGAATGAGTGGCATCATCGCGAGCGTCATCGCTGTCGCGCTCGTCTACGTCTTCAGTTCGAACATCATCTTGCTCTATGCTCGAAAAAAAGAATTCGCGATTTTACTCTCGCTCGGATGGCGTTCACGGCAGCTATCCAGACTCCTCTTCCTAGAAGCAACACTTCTTGGATCGCTGGTCGCACTCATCGCCTGGGTGATTCTCGGATCATTTTGGATAACAGCTGATCACCCGATTGCCCTCGGACGCATCATCTTGATTGGATTGTCCGGGCTTTTGATCTACTGGGGCGGGACGATTGTTCCGACGTTACTCATCAGACGCATTCAACCATTTGAAAGCATGCGCTCTGGCGAAGTCTCAAAAGGACGTCGTTTCGTCCGAGCACAAAGTGTTCTTGGAATGAGCATCAACCAACTCGCGACTTACTGGCAACGCACGCTACTGTCCATCATCGCAATTGCCTTACCGACGAGCTTGTTCATCTTCTTCTTGTTCATCACGTTCCGACTGAAAGGCGTCTTATATGCGACATGGCTTGGTGAATACGTCGCGCTCGAAGTCGGTACGATGCATTATGTCGCAATGGGCGTCGCCTTACTCATCGCCATCCTGACGACGACCGATATCATGTGGCAAAACGTCAACGAACGAAAGAATCAACTCGCTGTCCTTAAAGCGACAGGCTGGCGGAACGGTCAAATCCGACTTCTCGTCTTAAGCGAGGGTGTGATGACTGGACTCTTCGCTGGAATCGTCGGTCTACTTGTTGCCTTAGCAATGATTGGCTTCGTCTATAATCAGTTCCCATCCAGTGAACTCGGTTTCTTAAGTCTTATGCTCCTGATTCCGGTAACGACTGGTGTGTTTGGTGCTTTGCTTCCTGCACAGCGTGCTGTGCGGATCACGCCGAACGCAGCCATCGGTGGCGTAAACGATAATCAACAATTGACCGAACGTCGCTTCAAATGGGCACTCGGTAGCATCGCTGCTACGCTCGTCATCGGAACGACGAGTTTATTTCTCCTCGCTGCACCTGAAACGAGAATGGCTCAAAAAGAAATAACGACACCAAAAGTACAAACGACCGGACAAAAATTAAAAAATCTCGCTCAAGATCCTGACGATAAGAAACATACTGCCGAAGACAACACGGCACTGGAGCAATTGATGAACGCAGGCGCTATTCAGACGTACCCGGGTGACCCGGCGGCGAAGAATTATGACTTCTCTGTTAAAAAGCTCGTTTCAACACCAAAAGAGTTAAAGCTCAAGGAGAAGTCAGGATATCGTTTCGTGACGATTCCAGTTTTCCTTCATAACCGGGATGAATTAGCTGCAGGTTCGTTTTCGTCGTATCGACCACAAACCTTCTCGTTGATTGCTCTTGACGGAAAAGAGTTCACTCCCGTCGATTATGTCAATCACGATAAAACGGCTTGGATAAATGCATTCAAATACATCAATTCGAAAAAATCCTGGGTCGATCTTGTTTACCAAGTACCGGTTGACCAAAAGGTGTTCGTCTTGCTTGCAAAAGATGAGGCCGTCGAAAAAACGACGACCGTCAAGATCACGCTAGCCGATATCAAAAAAGCGAATACGTCAGCTACTACTCCTTCAACAGAGGAAACGGAAAAATTAAAAACATTGATGAAGCGAGGTGTCACGCAAACAACTCCCGGGAATCCGAAACATCAATCTGATCGTTTTCATGTCGAGGCATTGATTGACACACCAAAAGAACTGAATCTAAAGCAACGTGCTGGTTATCGTTTCTTGACGATCCCTGTCGTCATGCAAGATACAGGGGATGATCTGGGAGGATTCATCACTTATCGTCCCAATCGGTATGCCTTGACAGACTTACAAGGAACCGATTATGAACCGATCGATTATGTGAATCGCAATGAGAAAGCCTGGAAAAACGGGTTTCAATATTTCGCACCGTACAAGTCACGAGTGGAGTTGGTTTATCAAGTACCAATCGATCAGAAGCGATTCGTTCTGTTCGCTTCTGATCCAGCTTTTCCCAAACCAACGACCGTCAAAATCGATCTGACGAAACAATCATTTAATCACTAGGAGGAATTTGACATGGGTCGTACCATCATTGAAAGGAATCGAGGTTTTGTCGATGCTTAAATTCATCTGGAATTCCTGGTGGCGCAACAAGGAGCGGTTCATTCTGCTCCTCGTCGGCGTTCTGATCGTCAGTACCGGACTAAGTTACTTAATCGGTACGACGCAAGCCAACAACGGAACGGTCGTCGATGAACTGCAAAAACGCTGGGGATCGTCGTACGATATCGTCGTTCGTCCGGAAGGCAGCCGGAGCGTGACAGAAGACTTGAACCTGCTCGAACCGAACTACATGAGTGGGCTCGACGGCGGGATCACCCGCAAACAATATGAGACGATCAAGCAGATTGCTGACGTAGAAGTCGCAGCACCGATTGCGATGATTGGGAACTACAATACGAATGCTGAAACGGATACCTATAATTTCAAAGAACCGGGCATTTACAAAATTTCGTTTACGGATATGCAAGATACTGGGCTAAAGAAAGAAACAGAATCTTATTCATTCTTTGCCGGAGCCGGTTGGTTCCCTCCTGAGAGTGACGGATTGAATCGAGATGTTTCACCGCAAGAATTAGGCGAGTTTCCTATCTACGGTTACGGGAGCGCAGTGATGCTTGCCGGGATTGATCCGGAAGCAGAAGCACAACTCGTTGGACTCGATCAGGCAACCAAAAAGGCTACGCATAGTCGTTATTTCACGAAGGACGATGTCGTGAACGATTATGGTGACGGTGTTTGGGACATCCCATTGATCATGAACAGTCAGGAGTACGTCAATGCTTCGCGGACCTATCGCTACGAGAAAGTCGATATCCCGCTCGTCAAAGATTCAATGGTTGAAACAGTACGCAGTATCATGAAAAAAGGTGGCGAATCCTATCTCAAGACGCTTCCTGTTAAAGATACGAAGGAATACTATATTTCGACAGAGCAAGCATCAAAGCAACTTATTAAGAACATTCTCGAAGATAAAGTTCCGGAAAAAGCAAGTGGTAGCTTTGACTGGATGTTTTTAAAGCCATCGTCTGTCGAGTATCAAACGATTGCTAGTCCCTTTGCCAAACGTTGGCCGTTCACCTATCAAGTAACACCTCAAGAGGTCGATAAGGACGTCCTCATTTCGAAACGATCGATGTATCGAAAAGCTCGTGTCTTCGGTGACAACACGGGTAACCTTGATAAAGTACCGAAAATGCATTTGAACTACATTGGTGTCTTTGATCCGAAGAAATTGAACATCTCGAAAGACCCATTGACGGAACTGCCGATGGAGACCTATTTCCCGGCGAAAGCCCAATGGGTCATGGACAAGAATGAAAAACCGGTCAATCCAGTCCGGGAAGTCAAACCGACGAACGACCCGTATGACTTCTTGACGAAACCACCATCGATGCTGACGACGCTTGACGCCGCCTTTAAGTTACGTGGTGATAAAGCCATCTCTGCCATTCGTGTCAACGTCAAAGGTGTCGAGACGATGAACGCGACGAGTGAGAAAAAGTTGAAAGCTGTTGCTCAAGAGATCGAGGACAAGACCGGTCTGATCACCGACGTCACGCTTGGCTCCTCGCCACAGCTCGCGCTGACATACCTCCCTGGATTAAAAGGTGAATCGGCACTCGGTTGGATCCAGCAACCGTGGATCAAACTCGGTTCATCGATGGCCATCTTCCAAGAAGCGAAAGTCGGAATGAGCGGCATCATCGCAAGTGTCATCGCTGTTGCGCTCGTCTATGTCTTTAGTTCAAACATCATCTTACTCTATGCCCGCAAGAAGGAATTCGCGATCTTACTGTCGCTCGGTTGGCGTCCACGTCAGCTCTCGAAGCTTCTGTTCCTGGAAGCAACGTTACTCGGCACACTCGTCGCCTTGATTTCTTGGACGATCCTCGGTTCGTTCTGGCTGACGACGGATCATCCGATTGCCTTATCACGGATCATCTTGATTGGACTTGCTGGTCTATTGATTTACTGGGGCGGTACGCTCGTCCCGATGACGCTCATCCGCCGGATTCAACCATTCGAAAGTATGCGTTCTGGTGAAGTCTCAAAAGGTCGTCGCTTCGTCCGGGCACAAAGTGTTCTTGGGATGAGCATCAACCAACTTGCAACGTATTGGCAACGGACGATCCTCTCGACAATCGCGATCGCCTTGCCGACGAGTCTGTTCATTTTCTTCCTATTCATCACCTTCCGACTGAAAGGTGTCTTGTATGCGACATGGCTCGGCGAATACGTTGCACTCGAAGTCGGCACGATGCATTATGTTGCGATGGGTGTCGCTTTACTTATCGCTATCCTGACGACGACGGAGATCATGTGGCAAAACGTCAACGAACGAAAGAGTCAGCTTGCCGTCTTGAAGGCAACTGGTTGGCGGAACGGTCAAATCCGGACGCTCGTCTTAAGTGAAGGATTAATGACGGGACTGTTCGCTGGAATCATCGGCTTACTGATCGCTCTTGCGATGATCGGCTTCGTCTATAACCAGTTCCCAACAGGTGAGCTCGGTTTCTTGAGTGTCATGTTGTTGATTCCTGCCATCACGGGAGTTCTCGGTGCCCTCTTACCCGCTCAACGCGCCGTCAGTATTACACCAAATGCTGCGATTGGAAGTGTCGCGACGAATACGAAAGCGACGGAACGACGTTTCCGACTGGCCTTATCCGCAGTTGGTGGTGCCCTTGTCGTTGGTGTCGCTTCCCTGTTCTTCTTTGCTACGACAGAAGAAGGACCAGCGTCCACGAAACCGATACAAACAGCTACGCCAACGGTCAAGACGACAGGAACGAAATTGGCAGACGTAAAAGACACGAAAAAGAAGGCGTCCTCTACTAAAAAAGTCAATTCGAGCAAGCTCGATCAACTAATGGAGCGTGGGGTCGTTCAAACCTATCCGGGAGACCCGAAAGCGAAGAGAAATATTTTCCGCGTTGATAAACTTCTCCTATCACCACCAAAAGAGTTGAAATTGCCCACTCTCGATGACGAACAATATGTCACGGTACCGGTTATTTTAGAGAACTACAAGGATAGTAACGTAGAAGGTGGACCTGCTATCTATAAACCGAACACATTTACCCTAGAAGATACGAACGGGAAAGTATACGAAACGGTTGATTATGAGAATCGTAATCCAGATGTATGGAAGGATGGCTATCGCTACTTTGCTCCTTCCGTTTCTCGAGTCGACCTTGTATTCCGTGTACCAAGTGATAAAAATACGTATGTGCTTCTCGCGACAAGCGAAGCCATTGCGAAGCCGACGACCGTCAAAATCGAAGTCGATGCTGTAGATGTTACATCAACCACCGTGAAGACCGGACAAAAGAAACAGTCAAAGAAAAAGAATACAGACGCCATCGAAGAACTGATGAATAAAGGTGGTCTTCAGACTTATGCTGGTGATAAAAATTTAATGAAAGAACGTGGGTTCATGGTCAGTTCGGCGAAACGTGTTCCACTTAAGAATCTTCCGAAAGATAAACAAGCCGTATCTGTCAGACTTGAGATGCAGGTAAAGGGTGAAGATTCAGCTGACTCTTATATCGACTATAAACCCTCTTCTTTCCCATTGATGGATCGTCACAAGAAAAGCTACACGCCTGAAGAAACGATCAATCTGAACAAAAAAGCCTATTCAGAAAGCTTAGGTTATTACGCTCCGTTACACTCAAAAATTGATGTCATTTACATCGTACCTAAAAATGAAAATACCTTCGTCATGAACGTAAAAACAGGATTCACTGGTTTTCTCTACACCGTTAAAATCAAATTATGACCTTTTGCTATCTCGGTCCATCATCAAGCTAGATGATGGGCTTATTTTTTGCTTTACAACTACAGGATATACAAATGACTCATACTTAATTATTTGAACTCCAAGGATTTATTAAAGGTTTCAATAGTAAAGTATTGGATTTATAATGAAATATATGGTTGTTTGCTCAGATTTCATTCAAGAGCAGATTCTGATAAACAATCTGATCTTTCTCACACCTAAAGCATGGATTCATGAAGAGTAAACCGCACGATCGTCTTACATACCAACTCGACTTACAAAAGGAGGTCATCATCAATGCTTAGATTCATCTGGAACTCTTGGTGGCGGAACAAAGAACGATTCATTCTTCTTCTCGTCGGCGTCCTGATCGTCAGTACCGGACTGAGTTATCTGATTGGGACGACGCAAGCCAATAATGGAACAGTCGTCGACGAACTTCAAAAACGTTGGGGATCGTCCTACGATATTGTCGTTCGTCCGAAAGACAGCCGAAGTGTGACGGAAGATTTGAAGTTGCTTGAACCAAACTATACAAGTGGTCTTGACGGCGGCATCACGCGTAAACAATATGAGACGATCAAAAAAATTACGGATGTCGAAGTCGCTGCCCCGATTGCGATGATCGGAAATAGTTATATCGATGCGAACGTCGGTACCCACACGATCACCGATCCCGGCATCTATAAACTGACGATCACCGACTCCCAAAATACCGGTCTGAGGATGGAAAAAGATACGACGACTTCGTTCCTTGCTGCCGGTTGGGAACCTCCAAGCGGGACACGTGTGAAAGGCGTGTCTTTATTAGAACTCGGAGAACAACCATTATTCGCTTATGGTAGTGCGACGATGCTCGCTGGAATTGATCCGGAAGCCGAGGCGAAAATGGTCGGACTGGATCAATCGACTAAATCCGCTACATACAGCCGCTATTTTAAAACGGATGACAGTCCCGTTGACATGGGGAGTGACGTCTATCAAATCCCGATCTTATTAAATCAGCGCGAGTACGTTGATGCCTTCCGGACATATAAATATGAAAAAGTTGATCTCCCCTTACAGAACGATTCGATCAATACGACGATGGAGCAAGTTATTCAAAAAGGTGGCTACAAGTACCTGAACACGTTACCTTTATCGGATAAAAAAACATATAAAGTCACGACTTCGGATACGCAGAAGACATTAGTGAATGACATTCTAAAACATACGGTTCCAGAAGAGCCACCCGGAAGCTTTAATTGGCTAGCACTCAAACCATCACCGATTTCCTATCAGAGTGTCGCTAGCCCCTACCCCTCCCGGTGGCCATTCAGCTACCAGGTCAAACCATATGAAGTCACAAACGATAGCCTACTCGCCAAACGAACGATGTACCGTGAAGCACGTCTATTTGGAACAGACATCAACAACATGCCTAAAATGCGTTTTAATTACATTGGTATCTTTGATCCGAAAAAGCTAGACATTTCAAAAGATCCGTTAACGGAACTACCAATGGAGACCTACTTCCCAGCGAAGGCTCAGTGGGTCATGGATAAGAAGGATCGTCCAGTTAATCCACCACGTGATGTCCAACCGACGAATGATGCCTATGACTTCCTGACAAAACCGCCTTCGATGCTGACGACACTGGATGCTGCCTTCAAGTTACGAGGCAAAAAAGCAATCTCTGTCATTCGCGTCAATGTCAAAGGTGTCGAGACGATGAATGCAGAGAGCGAAAAGAAACTCCAAGCGGTCGCGCAAGAAATCGAAGATAAAACAGGACTGATCACAGACGTCACACTCGGTTCCTCGCCACAACTCGCTTTGACCTACTTACCTGGTTTAAAAGGAGAATCGGCTCTCGGCTGGGTGCAACAGCCGTGGATCAAGCTCGGCTCCTCGATGGCGATTTTCCAAGAAGCCAAGGTTGGGATGAGCGGGGTCATCTTAAGCGTCATCGCGGTTGCTTTAGTGTATGTCTTTAGTTCGAACATCATTTTGCTGTTTGCTCGGAAAAAGGAATTCGCGATTTTGCTGTCGCTCGGTTGGCGCCCGCGTCAACTCTCGAAGTTATTGTTCCTTGAAGCGACTCTCTTAGGAAGCTTCGTCACCTTGATTTCTTGGGCGATCCTCGGCTCATTCTGGTTGACGACGAGCCATGCGACTTCAGTAGGACGTATCATCCTGATTGGTCTCGTGGGTCTTCTCATCTACTGGGGCGGCACGCTTGTTCCGATGGCACTCATTCGGAAAATTCGTCCTTATGAGAGCATGAAGTCGGGGGAAGTTTCAAAAGGACGCCGGATTGTCCGTGCTCGGGGCATCGTCAGCATGAGCATCAACCAGCTCGCGACCTATTGGCAACGGACGCTCCTGTCGATCATTGCGATTGCCTTACCTACAAGCCTGTTCATCTTCTTCCTGTTCGTCACGTTCCGCTTAAAAGGTGTCTTATATGCGACGTGGCTCGGTGAATTCGTCGCCCTTGAAGTCGGAACGATGCATTATGTCGCAATGGGCGTCGCACTTCTAATCGCTATCTTGACGACGACGGAAATCATGTGGCAGAACGTCAATGAACGAAAAACACAACTTGCCGTCTTAAAAGCCACCGGTTGGCGAGATGGGTACATCCGCTCGCTCGTCCTGATTGAAGGGATGATGACCGGACTCTTTGCCGGCATACTCGGTCTACTCGTCGCCCTCGGGATGATTGGCTTTGTCTACAATCAGTTCCCAGTCAGCGAACTCGGCTTCTTAAGTACGATGTTATTGATCCCGATGTTAACTGGTGTCCTCGGTGCATTGCTCCCTGCACAACGCGCCGTACGAATTACACCAAATGCTGCTATTGGGAGTGTGGTCATCAACTCGAAAGCGACAGAGCGTCGCTTTAAAATCGCCCTTGGAACGACGGGTGGCGTCTTACTTGCTGCTGTCTTCACCCTCTTCTTCTTCGCGTCGTCTGAGGATACTGATACATCGACGACTCCGGTCACTTCAAAAATACCAACTGTCCAAACGACGGGAAGTAAGTTACGCGATATGAAAAATGATTCAAAGCCAACTGAAAAAGCACCGTCTAAGTCAACTGCGACGACCATCGACAAACTGATGGATCAAGGCTTAGTTCAAACCTATCCCGGTGATCCGCTCCATAAACAGAGTACTTTCCATGTGGATCGGTTAATTCAGACACCACCCCCGTCGCTCGATTTACCGACACTCAAGAATGAACGTTATGTAACGGTGCCAGTCATCCTACATGAAAAGGGAGAGAGTGACATCGGCTATGCGGTCTACAGACCGAACACTTTCACGCTTCAAGATGCGAAAGGACATGCTTATGAACCCATCGATTACGTCAATCACAATGAAAAAGCATGGGTCAATGCTTTTCAGTATTATCCTCCGTATCGCTCTCAAGTAGATTTGGTCTATCGCGTGCCAGACAAAAAAGCGACCTATGTACTGTTAGCGGACGGGGCTGCAGTCGGTAAAAAAATCACCGTTAAAATTGATCTACAGAAGCGAACCAATTAAACCTGTTTTCTGCGCAAGAGGCTGACTCAAAAAAGAACGACGCGTCTTTTCACGCCCTTTCCTCAGGCGAGACAC
>NZ_DGCW01000005.1:711764-727166 GCF_002385115.1 Exiguobacterium sp. UBA3968 | reverse complement strand
CCTCAGGCGAGACACAAGCCAATTTCCTGCTTCACTTAATCAGGAAAGCGGGTCTTGTTCGTCTCTGACAACGCATAAATGCGTTTTTTACTGTAGGAGTGGCGTGTGACGCGTCATTCTTTTTGTCATGAGATAAGGGTGGAAGATCATCATTCTGCAACCCTTATCTTTGTAGAGACTGACTTTTGAGTCAGCCCCATTTCATTACTTCGAACGTCACTTCAGCAAACCGAATACCATGCTTCTCTGATACACTGAGTCATGGAAGTTACACTACGACATATTTAGAACGGAGACGAACCATGACATATTTCATGTATCTATTTTGTTTGATCGTCTGGGGACTGAATTTCATTGCTGTCAAAATCCAAGGAACACCTGTCGCCTTGGAAGTATCCCTGACCTATCGAT
Organism: Exiguobacterium sp. UBA3968; assembly: GCF_002385115.1. Classification (NCBI taxonomy): domain Bacteria; kingdom Bacillati; phylum Bacillota; class Bacilli; order Caryophanales; genus Exiguobacterium; species Exiguobacterium sp. UBA3968. The sequence goes on along the minus strand of NZ_DGCW01000005.1, from coordinate 726,755 downwards.
TAGCGATGACCGCTGTTCTTTTCATCCTATTCGCGTTATTCATTAAACGAACGAACAAACCTAGCGCGACGGATATGCCTTTCATCGTCGTATTCGGTGTCTGTAACTTCGCTCTGAGTTACTTATGTCTTTATTACGCGACGATCTTAAGTTCTGCCGCCATCGTGACGTTGATTTTCTCACTCAAGGTCATTTTGACACCAATCGCTCTGCGCTTGTTTTTAAAAGAGACCCTCCATGCGCGCGTTTGGATTGGCGGATGTTTTGGTATCATCGGCGTCGGTGTCCTGATTGTTCCGAGTCTAAGTAGCATCGATGGACTGACCGATTTAAAAGGGGTCTTGATTGCCTTGGTCGGCACGCTATTGACGTCAGTGGGTGACGCCAGTTCAGCGCGTAACGCCAAACAACGAATCAACCCGGTCCACGCCAACGCGATTGGATTTACTGTCGCGAGTCTACTGATGGGCGCTATCGTCTGGTTCCAAGGAACACCGCTTACGCTCCCGACAACCGTCACCTATCTTTCTGCTTTACTGTATTTAACCGTGATCGCATCATTTCTTGCCTGGCTGTTTTATTTGAAACTCGTCGAACGGATCGGTGGTGCGAAGAGCGGCTATATGGTGGCACTATTCCCTCTAATCGGTGGTGTTGCTTCAGTATTGATCGGTGAATCGACGCTGTCTCTTCCTTTAATCATCGGGTGTCTATTTAGTTGCATCGGGGCTTCGGTTGCTCTAGGGATTCGTCCGTTTCGGCAACGAAATAAAGTATTCAGCTAATGTCAATTCATGAACCGGAGTGATGAACATGTCTTCTCAAATTAGATGTACGTATGATTTTTTAAATTCACCGAACTCTATTTCAAATTCTTCAGCAAGGGACACCCCCACCATTCTGTCGATTGAAGCGAATGTCAAAATCATCATTGATCAAGCACTATATCTCGAAACATCGATAGCCATCTTCGAGTTTTATAAATCGTTGTATCGGTGGAAAAGACAGGTGACGTCGATCTTCATTCCTGCCTTCTCTTATTACTCGGTGGAGTTTGATCATGATGAAGAAGGGGCAATCGTATCGATGGTCCCTTTCACGGATCAAGGTCGCATTCAATCGATATGGGGCGACGAACGGATGAACACTGTTATTCCTCTCGACACCTTGGTGACATGCTTGTCTGATTTAAAAAGGCAACTTCGATTCGATCTTGAAGCGTACTTCGACATTCAGCTGGATGCCTTCATCCGTCACATTCCCTATTCGTCATCAAAACTTTAATAGAATGAGGAGACTTCTATATGCTTGATTTATCTCGGTTCCAGATCGAGCTTGATATCAAGAAACCAACATCCTATTTTCAGTCAACACCAGAACGCCGTATCCGCTTTTTAATGGAAGACCTAAATGCCTCGTAATTGAAAGAAATTCTTCAGACGATTTTTCAAGAAGACAGATCCATCCACCTTCTATTCGTTGCTGCATACATCCATTATCATCGGCGCTACTTAGCAAAGGCACGAGTATGCTCATCGATCACGATTCGAAACTGGAAAGAGTATATCGTGGAAGATGAAGTAGCTCATACGGGTGTCGTATATGCACATGTGAAACATATAAAGCTAGATGAAATCATCTCCTACTGCTTAAGCGTCTATCGAGGGCACACGCCAGCTTATATCGTCTTCTATGACTCGGATTTCCTTTTGTATGTGTCGACTGATGTAGTGGATGTCATCGGAACAGACGTGAATGCGATTAAGACACTCAAGGAAACATACGCGTACATTTACGATAGCCTTCACAACAAGTACGTAAAGTAATATTCATAATAAACCTAGATATGTAAACATAAGTATTAATAATTAATTTTTTTGATTATTAAGGTTCATATATTGAATAAATGGAATACTTATTTATGTTTTTAGCAGGAACTATCATCTATCCAGTATTTGAAGGATAATTAGGGTATTATATAACTAATACAAGTATTTTATTTACCATTTTCCAACATCAGTGATGCCTCGTTCACCTAAGAGAGGAAAGGAACCTTCCCATGATTTTCATTACGGACTTTTCTTCACCGATCGGGCAGCTCGTCAGCCAACGTATGCGCACGGAAGAACAGCCTTTTTGCATTGGGGTATCCGATCCACAAGCCGCTTCCGAATTATATGGAGAGCATTTTGACTTTCGTCGATTCGATGTCCAGGATGCCTCGACGTTCGTAGAAGCACTCGCAGGTTGCGATCAAATCTTTCTCGAATTTCCTGCAAACGCGAGCTTGGAGACATTCGAATATTTTATTCATTATCTCAGACAGACTGCCCTGCAACACATCGTCTACCTCTCAGCCAAAGACGCACTATCCCTCCCATTCACGCCACATCATCGTATTGAAGTCGTCATTCGCCAAACCGACATTCCCTACACGACCATTCGTCCTAGCTACTACATGCAGCATTTAAACATGTTCATGCGAGATATGTTACGAGATCATGCACACCTCTTCGCACCGGCAGGAATTGGTAAGACGTGCATGATTGATGCCCGTGACGTAGCGACCGTCGTGATGACGTGTCTTGAAAACCCAGCCACTCACTTCAATAAAATCTATACGATCAGCGGTGAAGCGGCTTACAATTTTTACGAAGTCGCCCGGCTTCTCGGAGAAGAACTTGAAACAGAGATCATGTATACGAACCCGTCGATTGATTTTTTCCGGTCCTTTATGATGCAACATGGATTGTCTTACGAAGAAACCAATGAAATCATCAAACTTCATGTGCCGATCTTATTAGGTCTAGCGGATGAGACGGATAACCACTTTCTAGAACTAATTGGTGAACGACCGATCACCCTTCGGCAATATATAAAAGACCACCTATCCGATTGGGTAAATGAAGAGGAGGGCAAAGCATATGATTACTCATGAACGAGCACTGTTCGTTCGTCAATGCATCGTCGATTATTATCACCGGCTCGGCATTCATTGTCAGGTGACGATATTCACAGAGTACCCATTGCAATTGTTGCTCGACTTCGATTCTCGAAGAGATGAACTGATTACGCCTCAACGGCGAAGCCTCTCCTGTCGGTACATTCGCGCCCACCTCATTTCTGCTTTGATCACATTCGATGATTCCTACACGCATGTTTACATGACGAAAGCGCCCTTTTCCTCCATGACGCGATATTGTCTCTTGATTGTCTGATATCATCGTCAGTCAAAAATGAAAGGAGATGCGGTCGTGCGGTTGAAACGTGCTACGGAACATGGCTTACTGACATTACTTTTTTTGGCACACACCTCAAAATCGATGACACGAAGAGGAGAATACGTAAAGACGAGAGACATTTCGCTTCAATGTAACATCTCGTACGAGCATCTCACGAAAATCATTTCAATTTTAGGAAGAGCAGGTCTTTTACGAACCCATGCTGGACGAGAAGGCGGTGTTCAACTCCTCCCATTGAGTCATACTGTCCGGGTCGGAGATGTCGTCGCGTTATTCGAACGTCCGCTTTTTCCGGGAACGCGTTATCAGGTATGTGCGTTAGATCAACTATTAGATGTTGCACTGATTTCATTCTTTAATACGCTCAATCAAGTTACGATAAAGCAATTAGCGGATGATTTACCACCTCACTTTTTCTTAGACATATCATGATTTACTTCTCATCAAACAGCAGTTCAGTCAAGTGTACAGGAAGGACGTTACACATGACGATTTTAGTAACAGGATTCACAGGAAACGTTGGACTAGCCGTCGGTCATGCAATGATGAAGCGACATATTCCCTTTCATGCGGCTGTCATCGACCCAGCAGCTGCTTCAGAGAAATTCGGCAATGCTTTTCACTATCGTCACCTGGACTACGCCGATATCTCAACGTTTTCACAAGCGTTAAAAGGCGTCGATCAACTCTTTTTGATGTATCCGTCCCAAGTATCAACACGACAGTTCCATCTCTTTCTGCGCTATTTGCGCTTCACCTCAGTCCGGCACATTGTTTATCTCTCGTTCAAGGATGTTCCAATCTTTCCGCTGACACCTCACCATACGATCGAAAAGATCATTCAAGAGACCGGTATCCCGTTTACGATCATCCGTCCCGGATACTACATGCAAAATTTGAATCTCTTCATGCGTGATGACATCCGTTTTCACGAGCAGATCGTTACGCCCGCTGGTCTTGGGAAGACAAGCATGATTGACATCCGGGATATCGCGACGTTCGTCATCCATTGCCTCGAACATCCTGCCCCCCATTTCAATCGTGTCTATACGTTGCATGGCGAGGAAGTTTTTGGCTTCCATGAAATCGCAAGTCTGATGACGCTACTCTTAGGAAAGACGATCCGTTACACGAACCCTTCGATTCCATTCTTCCAAATGAAGATGGTTCAAAAAGGATATCCGAAAAGCTACGTCAATGAAGTCATCATGTTACACCTCCCGATTAGTCTTGGACTCACGAAACGAACGAACCGTCAGTTCCGCGAGGTGACTGGTACTGAGCCGACTCCCCTAAGTCAATATATTCTCGATTATCAAGCTCACTGGGAGAAGCATTGATTCCTCTATTCTTCGTAAAAGGAAAATGACTTCCCCAAAACCTAGTCATCTCAAAGAGACACGTGTGCCTCATTCATAATCCCTTCATCCATTTGAAGGGATTTGATAGTTTATTGTGGAAAATGATTCTATATGAAGATTCTTTTGCATGATATATGACTTGATTGATTTTAATTTCCGATTTAACACTATTAATTATTCAATAAAGGAGGAGCTGGTATCCTTAAATTCATTTTGATTGGTTCACTACTTGTCGTGATTGCTTTTTTTATCTATTTTGAGCCATTTCGGATCGAACCCTATGACCCAAACGTCGAAGTAAACGGTAAAGCGATTCCAACTGTCCAAGGTTCTTATTGCTGGTCCAGTTTGTTCAGTGCTCAATGTGCGGACATGATCTATGTGGATGCTTTACACATGACTGAAAAAAGTAAACCCGTCATCGTCTCACCCTCTGACAAAATTCATCTCTCGTTTGATCGTAAACCCGATTCGCTCGAAGTCGTACGCTGGGATTCGAAAACGAAAAGTGAACAGGTTTCATTAAAAAACGACATTCTTAGCGCACCGTCTGCTCAAGGTACGTATACCTATGAGGTCGTTGCCGGATGGAACGAACATGGTGACGGTCTATCCGCCTTTTTGATTCAGGTCCGATAAAACCAACCTCACTCAAACAGGAGATGAATAATAATGCGTAAAGGTTTTCGACTCTGGCTACCCTTGCTCTCACTTGCTGTCTGTCTGTTCAATGCCTTCGGCTACGATGATAAAAACATCTTGTTGTTTCTGACGAGCCCTGTTTTCTGGCTTCTCGAATCACGATCCTTTCTTGGAACGTGGCTAGATTCCTTCCATGTCCCACTGTTCCTGATCTACATCCTGACCTTGATCAGTTGGTTCTTGATTGGCTTACTGATTGATGTCATTCTTTCTGTTTTGTTTAGACGATCGTCTAGACGCATCCATGATTAACTGAGGAGGAAAATACATATGGGACCAACCAATGACATGTGGGTGTGGGTACTTTCCTACGCATTCTTTTTCATCACGCTTATCAGTGCAATCTTCGTCGCGATCAAGCATCCAGCCTTGAGAAAAGCGTCGATCCGAGCGGTGGTAGCGATGCTTTTCCTGTATGCACTATTCATTTGGAACTCTTTGTACCGTCTTGACATTACAGAATTCAAACATTTTTACGAAGGATTGACGACACTGCGACCGTGGGCATGGATGTGTATCTTCTTATTCGCCTACACATTAAAGTGGTGGTATCTCGTATTTCTTTACACCCGTCGTTCGAGTCCTTCTTCACATGAGGTACAGCAATGAACTACATTTCCAAAAATCTTCGAAGGAGCTATCCGATATGAAATTACATCGATTCGCATCCGTCTTTTTCCTCTCGACCATCGTTTGGACGACAGCGGGTTGTACCATGATGGAAGAACAAGCGACACCGCGTGTAGCACAAAAAAATATCGCGTCACCTGAACAAGTAAACACTTCCTTGAAGAAAGCAACGACCGACTCCAATAACCAACAAGCAATCGAATTAGAAAAGCAAACGAAGCGCGTCACGTTAGGTCAAACGAAAACGTACGACCTTTCTTCATTACTGAGCAAACACCGTGTCTCGATCGATCCACAGTATTTCTACCAAAACCAGATCTTCTACTTTGACCTACAAGAAAACAAGAGTGTCATCTATACATACGATACGAAACGACAGCATAACAAAATTGTTCATGCGACGAAGAATGCAATCCCGATGATGACGGGTACAGGTGCGTTTTTACTATGGGTCGAAACGGAACAGCCGACAAAGACAGGTGTGAAATGGTCGATTCGTCAACTAAGAATTACAACGAATCAGGTGACAACGCTGGATACTGGCGAAAGTCGCTTCGATACATCTCCTCCGAGAATCGATGTCACGTCAACTCGGGTTTCCTGGATCACGCAAGAAGCGACTGCACAAAAAACGGTTTCCACGTTAAAGTCGTATTCGTTAAAAACCGGAAAGATCACACCACTCCAGTCCTTCATCTTAAAAACAGGAAAGGTACAAGACGGTCTATTCACATACGAGCACCGCGATAGCGATGACGGCGTGACCTTATACACGTCTCACTTTAACAACGGAAAGAACGTCCGTGTGCTTGAAACGCTGGATGGTGCCTACAAAAAAGAGATGTCCGGGTTAATTGATTTCAGTCGTAGTGGCACCTATTTCGCTCTCGGCACAGAAGGCGACGCCATATTCCAACCCATCGGATTGGACGAAAAGACGGTGAACTATTCTGCTTCCAGTGCCCAGACGTTGATTAACGGAATTCAATTCCTTTCGAACACACAAATCGTCTTCCGAGAAGGCATCAATCAGTTGATATATGCGGACTTAAAAGCGAAGACCGTCGCTCCTCTGACGGACTTTGAAGAGCTGGTATCGTTTCCTCTATATCATGACGGTGTACTAGCATATTGCATCACGAATGGAACGAAAACGACGTACCATCGCGTAAAAGTAGCGAAGTAATCTCGTCTGCTGAAACAAAAAAATGAATGGAGCGGCCGTCATGCGCCGTTCCATTCATTTTTCATCTTTGTAACTTACTTGACTCAACCGCCTCAAACGACCAACTTCCTTGAATGATGAGTGTTCTCTGACGCTCGATTTCTCCGATTTCCAGTAACCCCTGTTCATTCGTATAGAAGAAGTGACCAAATAACGGCTGACAGTAATACTCTTGATCTTCATCCAGCAGGATCAGTTGATCTCCTTTGACGGTCAGACCAAACGAAATCGCTCCGTTCGAATACATCCCTTCAAAAGAAGAGACGTTTATTTGGGGTTGCATCAGCTGTTCGGAGTCCATCCGCTTACAGGTTTGACCGTTCAGTACGATGAACGGAGTCTCCTCTTCCTCGTCGATGACAAAACCAACTGTCATATCTGGTTCCCTGTTCGCATCCTGTGTAAAGTAAAGATTTTCGTCAAAAGCATGTAACATCAGTTCAGTTCCATTCAGACGCATCTTGAGATGATGACCATCCGCGAAGATCTCCACTAATCCGTTCAGATTTCCTAAATAATGACCGGCGTAGGACTTCCATTTCGAGCGATTTGGCGTCTTCTTTGACGATATCTTTTGGTTCGATTCAGTTTCGAGTAACTGATCTAGGATATCGTATGCTAGATCGATACCGTAATCCTGGCTCGACATCGTGACGATCGCAAGTTCCTGCTCAGGTACAGCCAACATGAAACTCGTATATGTACCAATCGCTCCACCATGACGAATCGTTTGTATTCCTTTGTATCGTTCCGTGATGAACGATAATCCACATCCGAGTTGTTGCAGGTTATATCGACTCACTTGTGACGTCTGCATCTCGTCAATGGCAGAGGCAGTAAGTAATGGCTGATCGTCTATTTGTCCTGCTTGCAGATGTAGCAACAAAAACTTCGCATAGTCTACCGCTGTAGACATCGCAAACCAAGAGGGATAGTTCGCTGCATTGTCATAGAACGGTCTGACGACGACTTCGCTTGATTCTGTTCGCTCATGACCTAATGCCAAAGGAAATGTCATCGCCATCAGCGGATCATAAAACGTCCGCGACATGCCTAACGGCTTAAACAGGATTTCCTGCATCAAATCCGGAAAATACGTTTTCGTCACGTATTCGGCTACATACCCTGCGATGTTATATCCATGATTGCTGTAGGAAAAAATCAGTCCTGGCGGAGCAATTAATGTTAGCTGTGGCACATCTTGTTTGATGTACTGTTCCAAAGCATCCAAGTCACGACTGCCGACCATATCCGTACCATCCGGTAGCCCGGCGGTATGGCTTAGGAGCATTCTTAAAGTGATAGTCTGAGCAGCTGCCGCGTCTTGTAACGTAAAAAATGGAACATACGACTGGATTGGAACATCTATATTCAATTTTCCTAAATCAACGAGTTTCATGATTGCGGTCGCCGTCAACGGTTTACTTAACGATCCAATTCGAAAGAGCGTGTTTGCCGTGACAGGAACGCCACCCTCCTCCTTGTTCGTTACACCGAAGCCGTTGGCGTAGACGACTTCCCGTCCTCGGACGATCGCCATTGAAAACCCGGGAATGGATTGCGAGACCACTTCATCCTGAATCTGTTTTTCAAGCGCAGCAAACATACGGTCACCCCTTCATTTTTAACATAATTCTCCTTTTTGATCATACCATTATTTAGGTGGTTGTTCCTTCTACTATTTACGAGGTCTCTCATATCCGCTTTAAATAAGATTGCGAAAATTCATTCTTTCCTCCATAATATGAACATACGTTCTTATTATAAGGAGGTCCATCATGCAGCACCTTCATACCAACCCGACACATTCAATTTCTCAACACACGTCATACTCAACTCTCAGTCTTTCGATGAACGAAATCCTTTTCTTTCACGACACGTCCTCCACACCCAGTACTAACCAAATCGAAATCGTCCTGTTTATTGTGTTGCGTGAACGGATCCCATTGTCTTTGCAGACAACAGAAGATGCCGAACTTATATCGGAACGCGTGTATATCGAGGAGATTGATTTTCAAAAGCGTCAGCTTACACTTTGTCGAATCAATGATGCGTCATTAACACGGTATTGCTACGTAAAGGACGCTTCATCGCTAGCGGCTCCACGACTCTTACTTTGCCTCGTGTAACTGGTCGGTATTTGAAAACAACATCCTTGGTGCATTGTCGAATCAAGAAGTAGGAATGTTGTCATTCCCTTCTAAAACATTATGATGAAAATTAACGGTTTTAATTGGAATTAATTTTACAGTCATCTTACTTAATGGCATAATAATGGTAACCTTTTCACGAGGAGGAGATACTTTTGAAAAAACAGCTTGCTTTTGCCGGTTCTTTTGCGCTCTCAGCTATCACGATCGTCATCATTCTTAAATTAGTTGGAGTCGATCTCTAAAGCAATCACTCAAATGATGTAGATTTTTAAATCAATGATTCAATCGCTGTTATGATGTATCGTCTTCCGATCATCTGTAACAGCTTTTCTAGGTTTAATGCTGTGGAACGATCGGAAGTGATGAATTGAAAAAAGTCGGAATGAACGTTTTGGTTGTCTTTCTCCTATTATGTGGACTGCTGTTTTACTTAGACGTCCGATACGATGAACGATTCGAGCAGCACGTCAGCACAAAAGTCGAAATCTATGTCGAGAAAAAATACGGTCCAGCTCATGTCGTCTCACTCCACTCTGCTTATGACGACAAACACCGCGATAAAGAGAAACGCTATAAGATTGCCGTAAAAGTACAGGGGCAAGGACTTCAAAAAGAGGAATATTTCTTGTATCGTCTTCAAGATGATCACGTCGTCGAGATGGGCACGACGACCAGTTTGCCCAAGCGAAACTAAGTCACGAGATGCTTTCTTATTTCACACTACATATCATGAAAGGTCAGAAGATTCTTTTTTACTCGGAATCAACTGACCTTTTTGTTTAACCTTTTTAAGGCTCAGAAATACCGTAAGCCAGTAACAGCAAATAGGACATCATACAGAACGTAATAAGATGGATACCAACGAATAGCCATCTAAGTACTCGATGCTTCGTTTTGTACCCTGTGTATACGCCGACTAACGGAACGATAAACAGAAGCAGGATATAGACAGTTCCAAACCCTTTCAGACTGACTCCGCTCTTCATCAAGAAAAATAAGAAACAAAAACAGATGAATGCAAATAACGAAAGAATAACGTAACGATTCATAAGCCTTCCTCCATTACAAATACAGCTTAGCGTCTTACCGTCTAAAGATTAAAGTATTTCGAGAGCGGCACGATCCGCCCCTGCTCATGCCAGTTCCGATATGCTTCGAAAACGCGTAAGACGTCCCCGTCATATCGTTCCTCGATGAGATGGTGGATTGCGAGAAAGCTCCGCCAATAATCAAACATGATACTCGACAGACTACCGGCATAGGAGGCACTCCCAAATTGATCAATCGAGCGCGCTCCATACTCCTCCTGAAAGAGCTCGACCAGCTCTGTCTCAATTGTCGTAATTCGCTTGAATGCTTTGTCCGACAACAAGTGCTTCCGAGGCAGATACTCACACATCCCCTCTTCGAACCAGATTCCGTCTTTTCTCTCATCGTCGAATTCATCAACGAACAAATCCAAGTGATGCGTCAGTTCATGACCAGCAATCGTCAAGACGTGATCTTCCGCGAGCGTTTCATAAAACGCTCGAATATGCGGTACTTCCTTCCCATCGAGTTGAGACAAAAATAACGTTCGCCATTCTGCAACGTCTGGTGATATGTAAATTAAGTCCTTATTCGTAAATGCTGGGATCGGAATGTCCGAGAAGACGGTCGTCGCGAGTTCCGCTGACGTCCAAATGATTCCTTTCGGCACGTCGATCAGTTGATACTTCTCTTGTAAGATCGTTTGATACTCGTCTAACCGTGCTTGAAAGCGATGCGTGACCGCTTCGTATTTGTCATAGTCCGTTTTTGTCTCAAACGCAAACAGTTGTTTCATAATCTCTATCACCCTCCATCAAAAAATATACGATTTCATTTTAACATATATTGGATAACGACTAAAAAACTACCTTCCGCAGGTGGTCGTAGATTGCAGATAAACCCTTCTTTCGTTAGTTTAAGTCATATCATTTGGATACCAATAACTACATCGGTATTATAGACATATCAAGTCTGTAATTAAGGTGAGAATATGAAATTATCAAAAGCAACCAATTATGCACTCCATACAATGTTATTTTTAGCTGTAAATCAGCCTCATGATCATATTGGTGTAGCCTCGTTAGCCAAGCAACAAGGCGTTTCATCTACATACCTCTCGAAGATTTTAACTAAGCTAGTCAAAGCGGGTATGGTGTTCTCGACAACTGGAGCCACAGGTGGGTACAAATTAAAACCAAGTTGGGAAGAGATTTCATTGCTTGATGTCATCATTGCAATTGAAGGCGTACCATCCATGTCTGACGCTTGTCTGAACAACAATCCGAACTGCTTGATTCAGAAATCAATCGAGGCTGCTGAACACAAATTTTTAGATGAATTGAAACAAACACTTATTAGTGACTTATCTACTCAAGTTAATGAGACATCATCCATTTGAAACAACGTGATGTCTTATGCTTTAATTACAGACACTATGACTCTTTTATATCTGTTATCTAAAAGGAGGAAACGTTCATGAACGTATATGATTGCATCGTGATTGGTGGTGGTGCCGCCGGATCAGCTGCTGCCTTAACATTAGGAAGAGCCCGAAGACATGTTGTGCTTTTCGATGATGCTACAAATCGAAATCGTGTCACATATGAATCACACGGTTATCTGACTCGAGATGGGATTACACCGTCAGAGTTCAGGGAGATTGGATTAAAAGAATTACAAGCATATCCGTCCATCACGATTTGCAACGAAAAAGTCATCGAAGTAAAACATGACAATCAGAATCATCTGTTTGAAGTTTCAACCGGTCAGCATCGTTATATAACTGAAACGCTACTACTCGCAACCGGAATTCAAGAAGAATTCCCCCTGGAGACAATCAAGGAGTATTATGGAAAAAGTTTGTTTAGTTGTCCCTATTGCGATGGCTGGGAGATGCGAGATTTACCCTTAGCTGTCATTGCCGAAGATCAAGCTTTTGTTCACCATTTAGCAAAGCTCGTTTTCAATTGGTCGAACGATTTAGTTGTTTTTACAAACGGTTTTGCACTATCTAAAGACGTTCGGAACGATTTAGATCGTAACCACATTCAAGCATACACAACAAAAATTAAACGCCTACATGGAAAAGCAGGTATTCTAGAACATATTGAATTAGAAGATGGAACAATGGTTGCAAGAAAAGGTGGATTCGTCGTCCCTAAATTCCATCGTTCAAACGATTTGGCTCAACAATTACGATGTATATTCGATGAGAGTGGAGCCATCGTAACGGATGGAACTGGTCATACATCTGTCGAAGGGGTATACGTTGCCGGAGAGACCGAAAAACGAGGTCCTTCTTCTTTATTGATGGCAGCCGCTGATGGTTCCCGTGCAGCTGCAAGCATTAATTTCGATTTATCATCTAATCGATTTTAAGACTTCAACAAGATGATACAGGCAGTAAATGAATATGACGATCAGTTTGCCGAAGCGAAACTAAAGCAAACACCTTCTTGATACAATCGAGAAGGTCTTTTTTAAATGATATTATCTATACTAAACGATGTCATGTTCCATTCGTTTTCTTTGTAATTTATACACTCTTCTCAAGCAATGAACATTCAAAAACAATGACTTCCAAGCTACTGAATCATTTTATTTCTTCTGCAATCATCACGACGACGTTACCGAATTTTCGCCCGGTGTCGACATAACGGTGCGCTTCGACGATTTCATCAAGTGAACAGATATGGTCGTGACGGCTCTAAATCGTCCCGCTTCAAACAGTTTATTCAAATAGTGTATATCTTCTTTCCGTTCTCTCGCCACACCTTACCCCGCGACGGATGCAAAGACTCGTTTTGTTTGACGTGCCGTTTCGCTTTCGTCTTATTAATCTTTCCAGACGCATCGAAGACGGCATCGTACTTCAGCAACAATCCATCGTAGCCGTCCTTTGTATAATCGATGACGTGATCGGCACCGAGCGCTTTGACCCGCTCCGCATTTTGTCCATTACAGACAGCCGTCACCTGCAGTCCTTTTGCTTTTGCGATTCGAACAGCAGCCGTTCCGGCAGCGCACGATGCAACGTAAATCAAGATTGGAGTGGACGACAGATGCATACACTTTGATGAGTACTACAGTTGATTTCGGATCCAAACGAGGTATCACTCTAATATGCACAACATCCAGTGGTTCGTAGCAGGTACAGATGGCTAGCTTTATCGTAATTCCTCCTCTGATCGAGATGATGGTATTTTATCAATCATACGTAGTTTATGCCTGAATTCCTTTCATTTCAAAGCAAGAAAGATTTTTCTGATTTACATCAATCGGTGTCGCAACTGGTAAAATTTATATAATAATATGATTTCATCTAACCCTATTAACTGACGAAAGTAGGTGCCTGATTCATGCCGACGCGTCATTGGCTTTTCGCTTTTATTCTATTCCTTTGTATGCCGCTTGGTTCCTGTACACACGAGAACGATGCACGTGTCGTCGAAGAGATTACAGGAGACACGTTATTCGTCGCTCCGAGTGAACAAAAACCGGACGAACAGTATGCTTTGACAAAGATTCGCGTCACAACGGATACGATCGTGTATGGCAAAACAGATAACACGGCTGACATTCAGACGGGTGACACGATTCAAGTGACGTTTGCAAAGGACTCGACTGTCGCGATTGAAATCCGTCGAGCAGACAACTGAATCAGAAGGGATTGTCCACAATGCTCCAAATACTTCGCCATCTACGCAATATTTTCATGCTTGCCACTGCGATTTTTGGTTCATCCTATTTTTTTCAAAAGAATATCGGAAATGATCTCAATGGTTTCTTGTACATCGGAATACTAGGTGCGATGGGTCTTTGCATTACCACAGGACTACTCTGGTATCTCAAACGAAAAGAATCGCACGGTTTTTAATAAGCTCATCAAAGGAGACACAATTATGATGATACGTCCGAAAAAGTCACACCGTGTTCAGTTGAAAGTACTCTTCGCGCTTCTGTTCACACTTTCGATGATTGGTGCTGTTTTCGCACCTCATTCTGTCGACGCAGCGACAAAGGAGTATGCGTCTTACAAGAAGCTAAAACTCGGCATGACTGCGACAAACGTTGCAAAATCGCTCTACGGAAAATCATATAAGAAATACATAAAGAAAGAGCATGGCGTCACAACACTCAAACAAAAAGCTGCATTACGAGAAATTGAAGATGACTATGCTTTGTACGCTTTTGCCTTTTATCCCTATGAAGTAACAGACGATCATTGGTTTAAGCAAAGAATGCATCTGATTTTCAGGACGAAACAAAACGGTCACACCTTATACCTTGCAGAGAAGGAATACATCCCTAAAACACCGTCAAAGAAACGACTCTTACCTGGAAAGAAGATCAAGCCCGGCATGACGCTAGCTGACGTCGATCGTGTTCTTTCAGGTATAGGACTTGGTGTCATGACGCTTCATCATACAGAAGATTACTCTACGATTGGAGAAGTCTATGCTGAAGGCACAGTCGTGTACCGAGAAAAACAGGGGACGCTTCTCTACTCGTATCGAAATCCAACGGGTGATGCATTAATGATCGTTGCATTTAAATATGATTTCGATCAAAAGAGGTATATCGCTCAAAAATAACGCCGGATACCAAATTTATCTTCGCTAGAATCTTTTCCATGTAAATAACCCCTC
>NZ_DGCW01000005.1:82131-711705 GCF_002385115.1 Exiguobacterium sp. UBA3968 | reverse complement strand
GAGGGGTTATTTACATGGAAATGCACAAATATTACAGAGCGTCATTTCTGCGCTGTTCTTTTCTAATCATTCTTAAGCAGGATAACAGGATCATCTGGCCGTCTGTTGTCACCGGGAAAAAATTAAATACATTTGATAAACATAAAATTTTAACTAAGACCCATCCACCGCCATCTCCTTCTATCCAAATACCGAACGAAAATAAAATCGCAGGTGCAGAAGCAGCAATGATTAAATTTTGCCAGTCATTCTGATTATTCTCATAGCGGACGATTGGCGTTAAAAATCGATCGAGTTTCACTGTCGGTCGCCGTCGAAACACCCATGCGAACAATAAATGGATCATTTCGTGTATCGCTACGACAATGAAAATCAGAAGAATATAGCTGATAAGATGCAGAACTGTCTCAGCTGTCATGACGCGCTAACGTTCGCCGCTTCTGTAAGAAGACACCAAACAATGTGAATAAAACGATAAATACCAAATAGAGAACAAGCGCTTGAAGTGTCAATGCGAAGTGTGTATTCAATTCTTCTTTTGTCATTACCGTTGTAATTTTTAATCCTGTCATCGTCGTCACGACACTCGTTTCATTGATTTGAAACAATTCATATATATAATCGACTAAAAAAATAATTGCCCACAAAACAGTACCAACACCAATTAATTTCGTGATTTTCATTTTGCCACCTCGTATTCTTTCTTTAAGATGAGATATAAAACACCAAGTAAGATCGCTAATGTCGGATACAATGCCCCATCGATACTGACGAGTACAGACAGTAAGACAATCAAAATGATCGTCAACACGGATGCAATCGTCTCATTGATATTACTTTGAGATTTCGGAAATAAAAATCCTGCAATTGTAGCCGCGAAAAAGATATTGATTCCATACATATATGGATTCAGACTGTTTGTCTCAATGATACCGACATATAGTGCAGGTGCCATCAAGATGATGGCGACAGCAAGGAGTGACATGAGTTCCATCAAGGGATGGATCCGGTACAGTCCGTACAACTTTCTAACTGCTAATGTTGCGTCTGCATATGTAATCGTCACTACTCCAAGTATCGGCAATAAGAACAACCAGAGTTGAAAAGTCCCCCCCCACCCGACTTGGTACCATGCTCCGATTGACATCACACCAAGTAATGCCCAAAAGTACAGAAAGTTTTTACTTCGGATGATTGCAGGCATAGTAGTCGCTAAACCAATATTGAAAGCAGGCAATCCTAACTTGAAGTAATTCTGCCGGACATACAAATGGTTTCGAGCAAAGAAAACTGCATGAAGAGTATAGGCAATCGTGCCAACGACAAGACTCGTCATCAACATAACTAGCGTGATCGTTAAAATCGAATACGGTAACGTACTAACCCATACATCAACCTGAAATCGTGTTTTTAATAAATGAAGTGTCACGAGACCCACTAATACTAGATCAAGAATGAAACTGAAAATAGTACGCTTCATACCTGATAAACGATGCAATACTGCTGCATGGAGACAATCCAATAACCAAAAGCTACTGATGAATACAGTATGGAGTGTTAGTAAAACAAGCAGTGCCGTTCCCAAGCGCATAGGAATTAGTTTCAGTGCTGGTGCAACAATGATCATCAGTAATTCGAAAAAGACTAGGGCAACAGAGAGTTTAAATAATCGCTGGCTGATATTGACTTCTCTTTCTGAGAATGGAAGTGTCTTCGCAAAAAATAAAGAGTTCCGATTCAATGAGACGGTTCCATTAATTAAAACGAACATAAAGGTACCTAAAATAAAGACGACATTAAAATAACTGCTGAGCGTCATCTTCCCTGCCAGCAATCGTGTTGTCTCATCTGCTTCCACTGCATTATTCGATAGGGTGGAGAGCTGAACCATGTTTAGATAAAAGTATCCAAGATAGAGACCCATTAGAAGAATACCTAACACGTACCGATTCATCCGACTTTTAAAAAAAGGACGATTGAAAAGTCCATGAAACGTATCATTAAAGAAGAATTTCAGTAGACATAAAATGTTTGCTGACGATGTCGAGCTTTTCACGTAAGACCTCCTCTTGTTTAATAACATCCGTCAATTCCTCTGGAGTTCCTTCAAAATTGACAAGTGAACCTTGTCTCATAAGTCGTATATCTTCGGGAAAACGATCAATCGTATTTCGTTCATGAGAGACGATAATCACTTTTTTCGTCGTGCTGACTGTTGCAAACAGTTCCTGAACGAGCAAAGACGTATCAAAATCAAGTCCGCCGAAAATTTCATCAGCAATTATATAGTCAGTATTGGCAGCAATGGCTGCGACAATTTGAATTTTTTTCTTCATACCAAAGGAATACGACTCAATGGTTTTATTTTGACCGTCCGCCAAATCGAGTAAGTCCATTAAAAGAGGAGCTTTATCCTCTTCACTTGTCTCATATCGACTTAAAACGAACTGTACATATTCCTTACCAGTCATGTAGCCTGGTAAATAAAAGTCAGAAGGAAGATAGAAAAATTTAGATTTGTATGCCTGACTACCAGGTGGAATACCATCAATTCGAATGCCGCCACCGTCAGCTTCTAGCAAATTCGTCAACATATTCAATAGTGTCGTCTTTCCACTGCCATTTGTTCCAACTATGACAGAGACACCCGTTGAAGAAAATGATGCTGATAACGCATCGATAACGCGATTCTTTTTAAATGATTTTGTCAAATCATCGATTTCAATCATGTTTCTACCTCCTGAAAGAAGCGGGAGCTCTACGAGCCCCCGCCAGTTAAGTACGTTACGAGGCTTTACAGCCAATTCCCATTTGCCAGAACTTTGGCCAGTTTAATTTCACGTTTCCATTAAAGCTGTAACCTCGACTTGTGCAATAGAACGCATATGCAAATACTCCTACTAAAATGACAAGAGCGAAAACCATCCAGAACCATTTGTTTTCGATCATGTTGAAGAACTTTTCTTCCAAAGATAATTGATACGACACGAACATAGCAGACATCCGAACTCCTCCTTTCTCTGTCAAGATAGAAAGTCATTCACTCTGATGAAACATGGCATTAGTTCTTGAAAGAGAAAATTAAAACTTTCTTCCACTTGATCGTAACAAATATTCCAAAATCAGGAACCCGCCCTATAGACTCAAATCAATCATGTTGTATTCATGACTTTCTTATCAAGGGATTTCTCAATACTAGTACTTTATTGACTTGTTTTATTGATATCTGATAAAAACCGCCCAAAAAATTTAAGGATTTTTCACAGTTGATGGAATAAATATAATAAAAGATTTTTCTAATGATCACTTACTGTACAACTTATTTATTTCCAGACAATTTGAGCGCAAAAAAAGGATCGACCATAATGTCGAACCTTTTTTCTGGCGATTAAGACGAAACAACCTCTCCGCCTGTCAAATTGATATGTCCTTCACCCCATGCACACATCGCGTCAAGAATCGGCTTCAGCGACCAGCCGTACTCGGATAACGAGTAGACGACTTTTGGTGGGACTTGTTCAAAGACCGTCCGGATGATGACACCGTCTTCTTCTAACTCCCGTAATTGTTGCGTCAGCATCTTTTGCGTGATCGTCGGCATCAGCTTACGAAGCTCATTCGTCCGGCGCTCGCCTTTGATTAAATGACACATGATGACGACCTTCCACTTTCCACCGATGACTTCTAGTGTTGCTTCGACCGGGATATTGTATGGCATGTGCGATCCATCCTTTCGAGATTCCGTTGAGAACATAGGCACTTTTTAGTGCCTATCGTACTTGAAAGTGCGTACTTCCCAAGCGGATTGGCTGGCTATATGATAGCAATTGTCAACGGAAAGTACAATCTCCTTTTAGACCTTGCATCCAAAAGAACGAGTAGGGTACTTTTTAGTGCCTATCGCACTTTAAAGTACGTACTTTCCGAAAGGAACAACCCCCGTTATGCTGGGGTCATGTCAAGCGGATCATGTTTAGTCGGGCCCACCGGACACGATCCCTACTGAAATCATTTTAGGAGGAATCCCCATGAATCAATTAAATCAACAGGTACAGGAGGAACAGGCTCCAAGAAACGGCGGACTTGCCCTACTTGCCTTAGCAATCAGCGCCTTTGGGATCGGTACGACGGAATTCGTTCCTGTCGGACTGCTCGCAGCAATCGCTGGTGACTTGAATATCGGTATCACACTCGCTGGTCTCATCATCTCTGGTTACGCAATCGGTGTCGCCGTCGGAGCACCGATTTTGACGGCACTAACGAACCGGATGAACCGGAAAACGTTACTGATGGCGTTGATGGTCGTCTTCATCGCCGGTAACCTGATCTCCGCCATCTCACCGACGTTTGAATTGTTGATCGTCGCCCGTTTCATCACGGCGTTCTCGCACGGTGTCTTCTTCTCGATTGGTGCGACGATTGCTGTCCAGCTCGTACCGGAGCATAAAAAAGCAAGTGCCATCGCCTTGATGTTTACCGGTCTGACGGTCGCGACCGTCACGGGTGTCCCGCTTGGTACATTCATTGGTCAATCGTTCGGCTGGCGCGCGACGTTCTTTGCGGTTGCTGCACTCGGAATCATCGCGATCATCGCAAGCTTCTTCTTGATTCCAAAAGACTTGAAACAATCACCACCTGCGAAGTTCTCCGACATGTTCAAACTGTTGACGAACGGACGCTTGATGCTCGGCTTCTTAATCACTGCTCTTGGTTACGGTGGGACGTTCGTTGCCTTTACGTATTTAACGCCGATCATGCAGGACGTCACGAAAATTAGTCCAAGCTTACTCAGTATCATTCTGCTCGTCTACGGGATTGCGGTTGCGATCGGGAACACGGTCGGCGGAAAACTTGCAAACGGTAACCCGATTAAAGCATTGTTTTATATGTTCATCATCCATGCCATTGTCATGATTGCGCTCTCGTTCATGATTCCGTTCAAGGTCGCTGGCATCATCGGTATCATCTTAATGGGGCTTCTTGCCTTCATGAACGTCCCTGGACTCCAGCTCTATATCGTCCAATTGGCTGAAAAATATGTCCCAGCAGCAGTCGATGTCGCCTCTGCCTTAAATATCGCAGCCTTCAACATCGGCATCGCACTCGGCGCAACGATCGGTGGTCTTGTCACCGATACGATCGGACTTGTCCACACGCCATGGGTCGGCGCTATCATGGTCATTCTTGCCGTCATCTTGACTGGTGTCTCACGTCGTCTCGAACAGCAGTAAAAGAAGATTTTCATGTTTAACGATCGCATGAGTGTACGATAAGATCTGCTACAATCATCGATACGCTCGCTCTGTATGTTGAACTGCATTCTCTACCACTCACGTAATCCGCCAAAGGCACTGTTCGCATGAGCAGTGCCTTTGGCGGATTTTGTTCACAATTTCAAAAAAGAGCACACTTACCCCTTTACTTTCGAGTTCTTATGAACTTATAATAAATTCAAGAAAACAAATTACTTTAAAGGAGGAAGCGCTGTTGACACTACTCATTGCTTTTCTAGCCATCGTTTTCATCATGCTCGCCCTTGACCTTGGAGTCTTTCATCGCAAGGCACATGAAGTTTCGCTTCGGGAGGCGTGGACGTGGACGTTCGTTTGGATCGCGATCGCTGTCGCCTTCGGAGGCTGGCTCTATATTGATCAAGGTAGCGCCGCTGCTGTCGAATATACGAGTGTGTACTTCATCGAGAAGGCTCTCGCGATTGATAACGTCTTCGTCTTCTCACTCGTCTTCGCGTACTTCGCAATTCCATTGAAGTACCAGCACAAAGTCTTGTTCTGGGGTATTCTCGGTGCAATCTTCTTCCGCGTCATCTTCATCGTCGCTGGTGTCTCGCTACTTGAGAACTTCGCTTGGGTGTACTACATCTTCGGAGCGTTCCTCGTCTACACAGGCTGGATGATGTACAAGAACATCGGTCAAGAGACGTCGCTCGAAGACAACAAAACGATTCGTTGGTTAGAGAAACGTTTACCGATCACACAAGACATCTCGTCTGGTAAGTTCGCAAAACGAATTGATGGGAAGTTGTTCTTCACGCCTCTCTTGATCACCCTACTCTTCATCGAAGTATCAGATATCGTCTTCGCCGTCGACTCAGTCGCTGCAAGCTTCGCGTACTCACGTGATCCGTTCATCATCTTCTATGCGAACATCATGGCAATCCTTGGACTTCGTAGTCTCTACTTCGTCCTCGCGAACTTGATTGATCGTTTCTACTACTTGAAACACGGTTTAAGCTTCATGCTCGTCTTCATCGGAGCGAAGATGATTTTCAGTGACGTCTACAAAATGCCAATCTGGATGTCGCTCGGTACGATCGTCCTCGTCATCCTGATCAGTGTCTTCTACAGCTTCTATAAGACGAAGCCGGGAAAATAATCTATCGTACAGCAACAGGGAGTGGATCCGTTGATCCACTCCCTGTTTATGTTAGCCGACCTGTTCAATCCGACCTTGATTGATGCGGTAGACGGAGTCGCAAAGCGCATCGATGTCTTGTTGATTATGACTCGTCAAGATGATCGTCTTCCCTTCTTTTTTGAAGGACAATAATAGTTCTCGCAGACGCAGGACACTATCGTGATCGAGCCCATTGAATGCCTCATCCAAAATCAAGATGTCCTGCTTTTCCATAATGGCTTGGGCAATCGCGAGCTTTTGTTTCATCCCGAGCGAATACTGTTTGACCTTCTGCCGATTACCGGGCTGTAAGCCGACGGTCCGCATCGCCTGTTCAATCTCGGCATCGGTGACCACTTTCCGGATTGCTGCGAGTTGTTTTAAGTTCTCAAATCCTGATTTATGGGCGATATAGCCCGGTCGATCGATGATGACACCGACGTTTTCCGGAAAGCGTCGCGTCTGACCGAGCTGTTCATTTCGAACTGTGATCGTTCCCGCGTCCGGATGAATGAAGCCGCAAATCATCTTGAACAAGACCGATTTCCCTGAACCGTTTGGTCCAGTGATGCCGACGATATCTCCTTTTTGAATCGTCAAATCGATATCTTCGAACAAGGGGTTGCCTTGATACCCTTTCGTGACCTGCTCTAGTTTAATCATTTCCACGAAACGTCCTCCTTATATACGAATGCTTTTTTGAAACAGAAAGTATAACCAGACAAGTGAAAGCCCAAGATAGATCAGCAAGACGAACAATAGATGTGTCAGACTGAACGACTGAAGCTGAGCGAATCCGTTCAGTCCGGACGGAAAGATTCCGTATTGATTGAAGTTTGGCAACAAGAAGACGGATAAGACACCAAACAACCCGAGCATCGCGTAACCGTCCGGAAATTGCCACAGTAAGATGAAGCTCAAAAGCGAATAAAGCATCAGTTGAAGCATCGAGATACCGATCAGTTGTAGAAGCAATTGCATCGACGAAATCGATAAGAGACTAGTCGAAAGTGACAACGATAACCCTTGCAATATTCCGATACCTGTTGTTCCGATGATTAGAAACGCGAGGGCAAGTAGATAGAAACGTCCTTCCCTTACGAAGACGTGAAACGCCCATTTCTCGAGCCGTTGGTAACGCATCCACGTGTATGGTCCGATTGCCGTCATTTGATTTTGCAGACGCAATTGACTTAAATAAGCAAGTCCGAAAAAAAGAATCAGATACGACATGAGTTGAAGAAACGAACTGTCCATTGCATTGACACCGTAAAATGCGACGACGAAGAGATCACCGATCGTTTGTAGCTCAGTCGACGCTCGGTTACTACTGAGGAAGATATACAGACTGGCAATCATCGCATAGGTGAGATACGGTACGAACTCCTTTCGTGAAGTCAGTAGCTGACGAAGCGGTCGCATCCATTGGACCGATAGATAGATCAGCGCAATCGCAATACTGAGGACGATGAGTGCCATCCAAGGATGCATTCTATTGGATACAGCCCCGACAGAGAAATACGCGGCGGCTGAAAAGAACTCTCCTACTCCAAACGATGATTTAAAACTGAAGATACACCAAATCACTACCACTGTCGCCTGTAGCAACAAGCCCTTATGCTTTTCATGCAATAGAAACGCAAGACACATGAACCCATGTAACATAATGCTCGCAAGCAACCAAAGAATCGGTTGTAAAAAAATCACTGACAGTGGTGAGCGAAAAGTCGCGCTGAGATGATGACTTATGTTGCCACTAGTCGAGATTTGACTGTATGTACTCCATTGCAACGTAAACGATTGATCGCTGGCACTAAGAAGACTCAGTAGCAAGACGCATCCGAACAAGGGTAGGACGGCACGTAAATACCATTTTGTCGAGTAGTATAGCCAGTTCCGAAATGAGCCGACCCGAATCAAAATCGACGGTTCATATTGCTGTTCAATCATTCGAAACGAGAGGAACAAGAGTAACGGCATCAGGAAAAAGAGTAACAGGTACATATCATTTTGAATCGCAAACGTGATGTCCCACGCGTTGACGTTTCTGCCGAACTCCTGCGCCTTCGTCAATACTTCTTGCCGTCTATACCATGCGACGTAACTGATCACGAGGATGAATAAACTCTTCAGTACAATCAAAATATTCCGTGTCTTCATCATGACTGAAAGATCCACTCCGGTTTCGGTCGAATCATCGTCAGGTAGAGCGTGAAGTTAACAACGATTAAAACAGTAAACGGTACGAACACTGTCCAAAGCGGCTGCTCCGTGATGTTAAACGGAAAGACCGTACTGATAGGTGAGAATTGTGGAGCTTGCATCATACCAGCGACGAAGTTAAAGATATGGTAGGCGAAGAACGGTAATGAAATTGCGAGATAGACTTGTTCGAGCGATAAGATCAACAGGTAAGCAAGTGTCGCGTACACTGCTCCGTTGAGTCCAATCCAAGCGGCGTAAAGAACGGCATAGAGTAACGGGTGAATGTCCACCAAGAATGAAAATGCATTCGTTACGTCATGCGTCTTTTCGCTTAGCGGCGCGTAATTGACTAGACCGAAAAACGGTTCGACATAACGAATGAGGACGAACGTGACGATTGTCATTAAAAAGAACACAAATCCTGTCAGCATCACATTGACGAAACCGACCGCAAATAGATAATCCTTTAGACTGGCACGCGTTCGAACGTATGTCAGATAGTTATCCTTGTATTCAGCGATGAAGATCGGCAAGAAAATCAAGACTGCAAGTATCGGAAACAGCATCGGGATCGTTCCTGATAGCGTCTCTTCGAATACTTCTGTCGGTAGGAAGAACTGGTAACTCTTATAAATGAAACTGAACTGAAGAGTTGGTAAACCGAGGATGATCAAAAGATAGAGTACACATTGCTTCACCGTGAATGCTTGTGACCAAATCAGCTTAATTTGTTGCGACATATGACCCCTCCTATTTTCGTAATGCCCAAAACCAATAACCCAGTACATTAAAGAATACGACTGAGACGATACTTAATAGATGCAATCGTCCTGCATGATAAAGCTTGATGACGCTCCAAATGATTGATGTCACGAGATAAATCGTCAAGCCGACTAGCGCAAGCACAGCACCGAATTTCGTAACATCGAAACTTTCCGTCGTTGTCAGGTGCTGTTCGTCAATCAGATACATGCCATGCGAAGTGAACAGCTCCGGTAACCAAATCGATCGGTGAACCGTGAAGTCACGCGAGGACGAAACGTCTTGTCCGGAAATCGATATTAGTAACAGATGCTCTTCTAAAATGCGTTCGTAAGATTCAATCGAACGTTCATTGCCATAAAAGGCATCCGCATAGGCGAGCGACTGATGCTGGCTCAACATCATCGTGCCGATAAAAAACACTATCGTTGCAGCGGCGATGCTGATTCCGATGCGGAGCAACCACGAAGCGAACGTCCGCTCTTTTCGATAGACCCACGTCAAGAGCTGATCGACATGCTCCTTACTACCGTAACGATACATGGCAAGCTTCGTCGCTTCTTCTTCCGAATAACCTTGAATCATCAAGTCTCGCACCGATTGTTCAAGATGACTTCGCGTCTCTTCCATGACGTCGATGATTTCCGGATCCGTCACATCCGCATCTTGATACAAGTCATGGACAAAATGATCGAGTTTATTCAAGCGCGCCGTCTCCCTCTTCAAGAAACTTCGGGAGTAGCTGCTTTAGAAAACGCCATTCAAGTCGTTTTTTCGCAAGAAGGATTTTTCCTTCAGTCGTCAGCGCATAATATTTACGTCGTCCGCCGCCCGCTGCTTCGTCACTCCAATAGGATATGACGAATCCTTTTTTCTCAAGGCGTTTGAGTGACAAATAGAGTGTCGCCTCTTTCAGTTCGAACTGCTCGTCTGACGTTTGCCGGATCGTCTTCGCGATTTCATACCCGTATCGGTCTTGTTCGTTCAGCAACGACAAGATGATCGTGTCGACGTGCCCCTTTAATAATTCTTTATCGATTTCCATCTCGTACAACCCCTTCCTTATTCTGGATGTCTCAGTTCCTTAACGATAAACTGAATTACTCTGTAATGCAAAGTACTTTTTAAAACTTATGGGAATGAATCAACAAAAAAGCACACTCCTTTTCAAGAGCGTGCTCGGTCGGTTCAGTTCAATAAGTCGCTTACTTTCTTCGAATCTTCGATAAAAGGCTTCGTGAACGCCTTCAGTGCTTTCTCATTATCGTACGTCGTAAAGTCTTTTCCATACCAATCGCGCAGCTGTTGTTTCTTAAAGTGATACGAAGCATCCTCGATCGTCATGTTGACACGGTCGACATTCGGAATCAATGTGAACAGTGCTGTTGCATTGTAGATTGCCGTACGATTGCTTTTTTGTTCGACCTGTCCTTCTTCGTATCCAGCATAACGTAACGTTAGTTGATACGGCTTTTCTTTCGTCGCAAGTTCCATTTTCTTTAACTGATCGCCATGTGGTAACTGTTGAACGATGTCTCGTACGCTACTGTTATCTCCTAGATATGTACCTTGTTGCTTAAATAAATCGGTTTGTGTCGCTGCTGTTCCACAACCACCGAGTATTAGCATGCCGCTCGCTAAAATGATTGCACCAACTGTCTTTTTCATTTTTATTTCCCCCAATACGTTGACTCGTTCTCATCCTAATAAACGAATCAAGCAAAGAAAAGTTTCAAAATAAAGGAAATCAACGCTTTGATAAACTCGATGCCCTTTGTTTTAAGTAGAGTAGGCTGTACCCAGTACCTCCACCTGTAGCAATCAAAAGCTTTATAATTTTAAAACGAGTGAACCCTTCAATGACGTACCCTTTTATCTTTTGAGTCAAAGTTGCTTCGGGAATCCAATCGATCGTATATCCGATGCTAAAGGATAAAAGCAAACTGAGGAATAAATAAGTGATGACAAAACTAAGAATAAATCTTTTGATGATCATGTTATTCCCTCTTTTTTTAAATGTAATAAAATAACTTATTTTTATATAATAAGTAAATATATTAAGAAATATCTAAAACAACAACCTATTTACCTATATTTTGTTAATTACTATGTTACTCTATTACTATTCGAAAAGTTCGAAAATCTATCTGTACCTATTTATGGAGGTCTTAGATGCTACAACTGTCTAACTTACTCATTCTGCTTCTTTTATTCGTTTTACTGACAACCGGACTCGTTTTTTCTTTATTTTGGATCATCAAAAAAATCAAATCTTAATCACGACAACCCGGTCTCTCAAAGGAGAGAAGCCGGGTTGTTGTTCGTTTCATAGAGTTGTTGGATACGATGCACGATGTCGTTCGCCGTTCCCGGTACAGGTGGCATCCAAAGCCCAGTCACTGGACCGTAGACGACGGGATTGATTGCCACTTCGTAACCCCCATACGGATGTTCTTCCGCAGTTGGCAAATAACCGATGTAACCGTTCGTATAGCCCCCGAAAAAAGCGAGTTCCGTTTGACGGATTTGCTTTATCTGTAGCGCTGTCTCACAGAACGGCTCCATCGGAATGCCTGAGAACGACCCTTCGTTTAGTTCAAACAATTGAACTTCGAGCGGGATGGTGAGTGTTGCTCCCGATCGTTCCTGAACGTATGCCAACCAGCGTGCTGCACTGACGCCCCATGTCTGTTCAGCGTAATCCGCCATGTCTCGTAATACGTTCATAGCCGGTACTTCTGTTAAGCGCATCGGATGAATGCATGACTGAATCCGGTGGTGCGTTAACGGTTGAAACGACACAGCTGGAATCGTCGTCAAGACATGACCACTTAAAGTAAACGCCATTTTTTGAAGACTCTCTATGTCACCACGATATTTCGCATTGATGTTCCCCGTCGCGCCTTGAACAATCACGACCGGGCAGCCGAGTGCCTGTTCGAGTATCGTTCGAGTGACTCCCGGATAATCACCGGATAAGACGACACTGTCTGATTTCAAGACGTTCGGATGCGCCGTACAAAAGACAAAAGCTCCGACGAGACCCGCATCACCGGTCCGACGAATTAACAATGTTCCAATTCGGTCATCCGCCACCCCAGACGGATCCGTTCCCATCACCGCTTGTCCATTTATTTTCTCCCGTCGGTTGACGCCGAGTTTTCCGGTCGTCACACCCCAACCAATCTCGACCAACTGCATCACTTCGCTTGCTTTGACCGCAGATACAATCGCTTGTTGCGTCAAAATCGTTTTATAGGCGACGGTCAACGGTTCGTTTCCTGCTGTCGCTGGTCCCGAATGCGTATGCGTGTAAACGACTGTGATCTGTTCCTTCGACACGTCTAGCTGACCCGCGATTCCTTCACGGATGACATCCGTATCGGCGACGAGCATGCCGATGTTATCGATGCTGACGAAGACCGATGTCGTCTGCTCGCTTTCAAAGATACTCGCTGTGACATATAGCGGATCGTGTATGCTTGCAATACCGACTTCTCGGTGATAACCGATGAAGGCAGTACCGAGCGGCGGATTGATTACTTCCCGATGCATTCCAAAACGACTCATGTCTGACGTCCCCCCTTTGAACAACATACCATTTATTCCATATAATAACATTAACTGCAGTAGAGGAGGACATGAAGATGTCGATTCGTTGGAAGGAAGAGATGCTTCAGTTCGAGACATTCCGTGAAGCCGAAGTCTGGGCGGAGTCGATCACGAATGAGATCCATGGTCGTTCAATCACCGGTTATTGCCCCCCTGACTTTAAAGTCGCATCAATTCTTGCTTTTTATCTAGCGGAAAACTTAGATTATCGTGTACGTTCGGCAACGGTCCACCTCGATCAAGAGATCTATTATCAAGTCTGGGTCGAGATAATTGATTCACTCTGACTTCATGAATTGTTCCAAGACGATTTCCTGAAACGCTCGCGCTACAGGTGAACCCCACTTTGACTGTTTCGTGAGCAGATGGGCATACATCGGACAGGATTTAAAACGAATGGAACAACAACAGAAACCTGTGACCTGATTTGCCGATAGTCCGCTGTTAAATGGTCGACATGCTAAACAATTTAGCCATGTCCAATGCTTAATCGGAATCGAAAGAGATGGTGCAACCGTTGAGACGAGTGCCGTCTTACAAATCTTTAAAGATACTGATACGCACCATGTCCGAATCAAATGTGACGGCAACCGCGAGTAATTTACGTTACATGTATCGACATGGAGTAACATACAAAAACGGGAAAGAGGTTATGTCATGAAAAGAATCGTTTTGTTATGCGCTCTCTCAATTATAACTGTATGGCCGTTAGCTGCTTGTAGTAATGAAGTGAAAATGCAACATACAAGTGAAAAACCGACAGCACTAGACGTATTAGGAGAAGATTCTACTGCTGACATTTTTCAACTAAATGATACGATCTACAAATCAGATGTAAAATGGGCAGAGAAAACAGAAGTCACTAAGAGTAAAAAAGTCGGAGAAATCAAGAAAATGAGTTCTGATCAATACGATTTTGATAACGGAACTGCTACGAAGCTCTCAAAGGGTACCGTCATATACTCTACGAAAGAAAGGAATGAAATTCTTTTGGTGAGTTTTAAAGGGAAATTAAAAAAATACGTTGCTTTAGGAGAAGGTTAAATGGATTACAACTTGTAGAAACCCCTTATTTCAATCACGAAACGAGGGTTGTCTATAAGAAAAGGCATCCTCAACTGGGATGCCTTTTCTTATTAAGATAATAGCGAATCTGATCAGCCGTTAACGACTTTTTCTGCTACTTCCTCATTCATCGATTGACGATTAATCGAGAGGTGTTCGCCTTCTTTCAACCGTTTTCGATATTCAGCTGTCGCAGTGAACAAGACATCTGTCGACGAGTTTAATGCTGTCTCAAACGAATCTTGTAACACACCGATGACAAATCCGACAGCAACGACTTGCATCGCAACGTCATTCGGAATCCCGAATAAGCTACACGCGAGTGGAATCAAGAGAAGCGATCCCCCAGCAACACCAGAGGCACCACACGCACAGACGGCAGCGAGGACACTTAAGATGATGGCTGTTGGAAGATCAACTTGAATACCGAGTGTGTTTACCGCAGCAAGCGTCAAGACGGAAATCGTGATTGCAGCCCCTGCCATGTTAATTGTTGCACCAAGCGGAATTGAGATGCCGTACGTCTCTTTATCAAGTCCAAGCTTTTTCGATAGTTCCATGTTGACCGGAATGTTCGCAGCCGAACTACGAGTAAAGAATGCCGTGATGCCGCTTTCGCGTAAACATTTGAAAACGAGCGGATACGGATTTTGACGGACGTTGATATAGACGATCAATGGATTAACGATCAGTGCAACGACAAGCATCGTACCGATCAGTAACCCTAGCAGGCTCACGTAGTCAAGAAGAGACGAGAGACCGTTCTCCGTAATCGAACCGATGACAAGTCCCATAATGCCGAGTGGCGCAAGCTTGATAATCCATCCAACCATTTTCGCAAGTGCATCGGAGAAGTTCGAGATGAACGTTTTCGTTGAATCCGACGCATTTTTAAGCGCTAATCCTAAGATGATCGCCCATGTCAGAATGCCGATGTAGTTCGCTTGGACTAATGCATTGACGGGGTTATCAACCATGTTCAAGACAAGCGTCTTCAGGACTTCGATGGCATTCCCAGGAGCTGTCAGCTTTTCTGTGCTCTCTGTCAATGTTATCGAAACCGGGAACAAGAAACTGACGATGACCGCAATCGCACCTGCTAAAAAAGTACCGAGCAGGTATAAGAAGATGATTGATTTCATGTTTGTTTGCTGTCCCTTTTTATGTTGCACAATCGAAGCCATGACTAGGAAAAAGACCAAAATCGGCGCGACTGCCTTTAGTGAGGAGACAAATAATGTTCCAAAGATGGTCAATGAACTCGCTACTTCAGGAATCGTGACGGCTAAAATAATACCAATGACTAAGCCGATCGCGATTTGTTTCACTAAACTGATTTGGTTCCACATCTTCAACAATTTCATACATTCCCCTCCAGGCTTTCAAAAAATAAGATATTAGAATTCGAAAAATGAGGACTTCTCTCTCTCATTCCAAAACGATGAATGATCTGGTCGCTCACTTTTCAAAAAATTCTCTCAGTTTATTGTTTTCTATTTTTACATAAATCCTAAGAAATAAAAACTAGTTTTTCGCAAGAAATATAATTCCTTTTCCTGGATGTTAAATAAGAATACGAATGCAATCGATTGCATAATTACAAAAAAAGTAGGAAACGGATCATACTGTCTCCTACTTCATTATGTTAACTAAATCTTTATGTATGAGTGTTAACTGACCTTCCTTTACTACTTAAAAGACCATTATTTTTTTGCATTTGGCAATCAAAAGAACAACAAGTAATAAAATCTCAAGAATCAAAAATATCTCCACAAAGGAATAAACACCAAATGTGTTTCGCGCTTGCGTAATGATGATGACGAGTGCACCAATCGCCCAGACAAGTAAGATCAGTTCTAAAATATATTAATCATTTGGTATGACATCCATATGTTTCTTACAATAGACTGACTAAAATGATTTAAGTGATGCCTATATTTTACAGCATCCTGAAGTCTTCCAGTTTTCCGAAAGTTGAGCAAATGAGTTTTTAAAGATCTAAGTCATCCGGATAGTCCTTTATTTTCCTAACCCGAATACTTTCCTCCTGACCGATTTGATCGGTTTCTTTCAATCGGTGCTGTACGACTAGAAGAACCAATACAATTGCTGATATCACACAGATCGTCGCATAATACGGTTGAGCAAATCGTTCCAACTCAATCGCAGATAACACCTGTAAAATCGTCAATCCAGCAAGCATCCCGTGGAAATACCGTTGATAGCTGCGCGGCATTCCGGCTTGTCCAAACGTCTCATACCAGACGAATAAGCCGAGTCCGAACGCGAGTCCGTTTAGGATCGGTGAAGGCAGGAGAAACAGGAGGATTCCGAGACCAAGCATCCACCAGGCATAACGAATAGCTGGCTTAAAGAAAGCAGGATCGAGCGTCGGTTCTTCTTCCTCGATGACAGGCGTTGCTTTTTCCTCTTCGGTCAACAGTCTAAAACCAAGTGCTTCTTTCTCTTCTGCTAACTCGAGCATCCGCTTTTTCATTCCGAAATAGAACGGAAAACGTTCTTTGACAACCTCCCCTTCATCCGTTTGACCATCCGCTTGTTCTTGCACGGATACCTGATACAGCGTGCGCCCCATCCGGTAACTGACCCAGTAGTCGGTCGTTTGACCATTATTACGCTTGAGTTCAATCACCTTCGTTTGTTGATTCGTCATGATATGTGATTCCTTTCGTCGCAAGTTCCTGTAATTGTTCTGACGCATACAACAGGAGAATGAATCCTGAGATGAGACAGACTGCTCCGTTAATCGAGAGATTGATCGGTGATAAATAGTGTTTCGATGAGCCGGCTAATGCGAACATGAAAAGTGCTCCTGACCATCGATACATGCGAACATGCGCGGATTTCCCTTCGAGATGCATCGGCCAGAAAAGCATCAGAACGACGAGTGTTATGTATCCCGGAATCGGTAAGATATCGGTCAGCGTCAGTAATCCACTCAATAGGACGAGTAAAGCGCTTAAAATGCGCAACTTTATGATCCGTCGATCTGAACGAAAATCCATCACTTCAGACAGAGCAAAAGGTGATCGCATGTATCCATCGTCTAATTTTTCACGTACCCATGCTTTTTTCTGACGATACGCGCGCAAGGGACTTTTGAAGACGATCCGCTTCGTCGCGGACTCCTCATTCGTTTCCATCATGTCCTCGCTATCAATCGCCTGCTCTTTTCGGGCAATTCCTTCCCGGCAGAATAAAGTACGCCCTTCTTGGTGAAAGACGATGTGATACACATGATCGTCGACTTGTTTGACTAATTGAATCATGATTTGAGCTCCCATTAACTTGCTTTCTAACTTCTTTTAGGTCTCACCAATCTGCACTGACGGCGTATAAAATGAACAGACCACCTAAGACACAAACGTAACCGTAATGTCTGACGGTCAACGAACAAAATAGGATAACACCAATCGACAAAATAATACTGAGTACGAATGAATCCACCGTGTCGACGCTATCTCCGTGTCCTGCTAAAGGCGTCTTCAACGCATGCTTCGACCGAATGAAATAGATGCCTAACGTTAATAAAAAGAATCCGATACCAAGGCCAAGGAAAGCTAATACCATAGATGTTCCCTCCGGCAAATGTATTTGTTTCGTTTAGTAAGTCAGTATGTTTTCATAAAAGTTATTATACAACTAATATATACGATATTTTCCTTTACTAAGTTTCAATCACTAACTTTTCTATTAAATGGATAATGTATTTTCGGTTTCATATGTATCTTTTTGCCTAAAATAATAAATTAGTCAGATGACTACCATATAAAATTGAAAACTATCTCTTTAGTGATAAGATGAAGGATTTTGTTTCAACATGACGTCAAGTTTGTAGAAATAAACAAAAAATCTATTCCTAATTTTATGGAATAGATTTTCTGCATACATTCATAGGTTTCTTAGGATTATTTACATCAAAAAGAAAGAGTGGTTCTTAAAAGAATATAGATTACTGCCTTCTTACTTTTCCTGTTCGAGTAATATAGTTTTCTTCAGTGATACTAGCAATATGACTGCTTGCTTTAAGCGAATAAAACAATCCGATAAAGATACACAATATACCGAATAGCTGTAGCCACCTTAGATACACATTTCCGAAAAAAACGTCTAATAAAATAGCCACTGTAGGGTCGACAAAAACCATAGAAGAGACAACTGTCGTTGATAAATGACGAATGCTATTGAAAAACAGAAAATAAACTATACCTGTATGAATAACTCCGGTTACAGTGACGTACATCCACTGAGAAGTATCAATTGCTTGATAGTTATTAAAATGAATGAATGGAAGTAACACAATCAGACCGATCACCATTTGAATAAAAGTGGTCGCATATACACTAGTTTTTGTAATACTCTTTCCTAATAGCATTGTTGCTGCATAGAAACATGCTGCGATGATGCTGTACACGATCCCCCTCCAGCTTTCTGAAGCAAACCGCACACCATCGGTACCTATAATACTCAATGTTCCAATAAAACAAACTAACATAGATACATACATGAGTTTCGTCTTTTTTTCTTTAAAGAAAAGACTACCCATCACAAGAACAATAATAGGAGCTAAGTGATATAAGGTTATGGCAATTGTAATGGACGTTCTTTCAAATGCTTTAAAAAGAAACACCCAATTACAAACATTCGTCATACCACAACAAGCAATGTATATGAGTTCTTTCCTATTCCATTTTTCCCTTTTAAAGCGTCCAGATACGATCCATGCCATTATAAGAAATACAGCAGCACAAATACATCGAACCCACACTAATTCAATTGCCGGAAGACCTGTAAAAGTTGAAAAAAAGCCAATTGATCCAAAGATAGTCATAGCTATACTTAGTTGAAACAAAGCATTCTTGTTCACGTCTATCTCCCCTTTTTGCTTACACATTTATTCATCGTTGTGCAGGCAATCCATCACGCGTAAGAATATTTTTCCACATTTCATCCGGAATGGAGAGCGTTTGTTGATCATCGTGTGACAAGGTCGTACGAATTTCTTCTTCTCTTCCTGCTATTAGTTTTCGAACCCAATCTGGTTCCATTAATAACTCTCTTCCTAATCCGAATAATGGAATTCCTTTTTCTAATACGTTCAAGGCATCATCTGGTGTGTGTATAGAACCGAGTGACAGAAAACTTGTTCTATCCGCAATCACATCCCGAAAAATCTCTGATCTTGTTTTTGTTTGATTTGAACCACTTCGAGGCATGGACCAAACGTTTTTGACTGAAAGATGGAGGTACGACAAGCCTTGATTAGACAATCGATCTACAAAGGCGATTGTTTCCTCCATGTTCAAACCATTCTTTTCTGGTTCTTCTGGTGAGAAGCGATAACCAATAATAAAATTATTGTTCGCATATTGATCTCGGACTCGTTTTACTTCTTCAATAACAGCTAATGGAAAGGACATCCGTTTTTCTAGTGTTCCTCCCCACATATCTGTTCGAAGATTTGAATATCTCGAAAAAAATTGTTGAATCAGATATCCGTTGGCTCCATGAATTTCCACACCATCAAACCCTGCACGTATAGCTATCTCTGTTGCTCGTCCAAAATCCTGAATAGTAGATAGAATTTCTTCGTGTTCTAACGCACGTGGAACGTAATCATCACTTGAATCCTTGTAAAGGCTCGCCACGATACCACTCGGGCTAACCATTCGCCTTTCACTTATGTATCCGATTAGACTCTCGCTACCTCCATGATGAAGCTGAAGGATTGCTCTTGCTCCCTTTTCTTTTATTTTATTAGCCAACTGCGAAAGACCTGGTATATTGTGTTCTCCATATGCTTTCATTTGACGAGGAAAACTAGTCCCGAGTGATGAAATGGTCGCAGCCGCGGTAATAAACATAGCTGGTCCTTGTGCTCTTCTGCTATAGTAATCCAACTCTCCGGAAGAGACGCTTCCATCTATATTTCCTGAATAGGTGGTCATCGGTGCAACAACGACTCGATTCGCCAAAGTTACTCCATTCGACAAGGTATAAGGTGAAAGGATTTTTTCATACTTCTGATTCATCAATACATCCACTCTCCAATTCTTTTATTTTTTGATTCAATCTGTCTGTTTTTAGTGTATTTGTAAAAATAAAATAAGTAAAATGAATGTTTTTCATTCTAATCATTTGTATCTCTCATGTATAATACAGAAAAGGATGTGAAGTACATTGAATTTATTTCAATTAGAAGTGCTTTTAAACGTAGTGGAAAGTGGTAGTTTTACGAAAGCAGGTCAAAAGATTGGACTGACACAATCTGGAGTAAGTCATAACATTACAACACTGGAATCTGAACTAGGAGTAACACTTTTGAATCGAGGACGAGGTGGGACATCGTTAACTACTGCAGGGGAATATATTATTCCACACATACGCAATATTGTGACAAACATGGCTCATATAGAGCAAAAAGTTTCTTCTTTGCAAGGATTAGAATTAGGAAAGATTGCTGTTGGGAGTTTCCCAAGTTTTACAGCTACCTTTATACCGATTTTGTTTTCTATATTCAAAGAACGTTTCCAGAATGTTGAATTGGTATTGTATGAGGGTAGCTATGATGATATTGAAAAGTGGGTGGAAGAAGGTACGGTGGATCTCGGTTTTACAGCATTACCAGTTAAAGGTTTCGAGAGTATAGCACTGACGCAAGATCCTTTATCTGTTGTCGTATATGATGGACACCCTTTTATAGAAAAAGATGTTGTTACGATAGCTGATTTCGAAGAGGAATCATTCATCATGTTACGATCTGGATGTGAAGTCCTTATCGAGGAGGAATGTCGTAAAGCTGGTCTTTCATTACGTACCTCATATAATAGTAAGGAGAATGAAACTGTACTGTCTATGGTGAAAGGAAAATTAGGTATTAGTATTATGCCAAACTTGGCAGTTCCTAAACGGGAGACTCATGTTCATCTATTACCCTTACATCCTCCTGTGGTTAGACATCTCGGATTAATTGTCAAGTCCTCAGACAAAATGACGCCTCTTTCCAAAGAATTTCTCAAGATCGTGAAAGCACATTTCGATAGTCATGAAATCTAATTATTGATATTAGGATAGTGCGTACAGATACATTCACTTACGGATAGCACAGATTCAGGAACAAGCGCTTTGTCCATGTACTCCTTTCGAAGAGTCGGTAAGATAAGATAACATTCTGCAGATAGGTAGCACACGATTCGCCTCCTTATCACGCAGTGAGTATATATAGTGGATTTGATACGCTATATCGAGTAGAGACATAGTTGATCTATCTCCACATACACGTTGCTTAGAGGTGGAGGATTCGTGAGTTTTCCAACCTATGGGCGGAGTAGCAGCAGGGGCATATAAAGATGCGGTTGTTCTATATATGGATTCGAATTTCGATAAGGATGCTTTAGCTTATACGGTTGCGCATGAATACCATCATTTGATTCTCCATGACAGAAATAAATATCAGATGAACAAATTACTCGATTCGGTCATTATCGAGGGAAAAGCGGATGCTTTTGCTGATCGAGTCCTTAAAGATGTGAAGGCCCCATGGGATACTCCAATGGATGAAAAGACGAAAAAACATGTCGCAAAATTGATTCAATCTGGTGAAGCTACATACGAGGACCTTGTGGGCGGTAGTCCCCAAAAAGACATTCCCCGCTGGAGTAACTATAATTTAGGACACGATATCCTCGACCATTATTTTAAATTACATCCAGATTCTAAAATAGAGGAATGGTCCTTTAAAGGTGAAGCTGATCTTTTGAAAGGATACAGATACCAAAAGTTACTTCACTGAGAGAATTATATCTTTGTTGCATTCCATAAAAAAACAGACAGATGGATTACAATAACCGTTTACGTGTTGTAGGGAGATTTTCTCTATCAAACTCAATGACATCTTGAAATAAACCAATACATATGACAAAAACAGATCAAGGTACAAATACTTTAAACAAATCCATACCTTTTTTTATATTCTGTAATCGATACGTGGCGTCGTTTAGATGCATATTCTATTGTCGGAAACGAGTAGAATAAAAGATCATCGCCTTCCCAAAAATGGTCAAAATAAAAATGAATGAGTATGTTTACTTCAATTTGACCATGATTTAATCCACTTTTTTAATCTAATCGTACTCATCCACGATATTTAAAAGCCGAATTTCAGCACTTCAAAGAATATTCGTTCAGGGTTTCCGCTCTCAATCCTATGTACTAAAACCTTAATATGTATTACAATGTATTACAAAGGAGCTGATAATCATGAGTACTATTTCCGTACGTCTGGATGATCAGGATACACGACTTATCAAGGAATATGCGAAGGCAAAGAACATCACGATTTCTACACTCGTTCGCGATGCCGTCCTCGACCGTATCGAAGACGAAATCGATTTGCAACTCTATCATGATTCCATGGCAGCACACCGTAAAAAATCAGAAGCGATATCTTTCGACGACATGATGAAGGAACTTGATTTAGAATGACAGCTTATAATGTAGAATTCGAGCGCGGGGCTCAAAAATCTCTCAAGAAGATGGACCCACAACAAGCGCGGATCATCATGTCCTGGATCAAGAAGAACCTTGTCGGGACGGATGATCCGCGTCGTCATGGGAAAGGACTCGTCTCGAATCGCTCTGGCGAATGGCGGTATCGCATCGGCGACTATCGTCTGATTGCTGACATCCAGGATGAGAAAGTCGTGATATTGATTCTTGAGATTGGACATCGTCGGGATATCTATAAATAAAGCATCTAAAACTCATATCTTAGGAAGTACATGATAATCAATCAAAAGCCTTCTCTTTTGACGATATGATGAAAAAGCTAGAATTAGAATGACAACACATACAGTTATTTTTTTAGGTGTGGATTCAAACCTCCCTTCAGAGGGTGGATTACTAAAATAAAGATCATGATGTCCTAGTTAAGGCAAACTCTGACTAGAACTGATGATTCGCGTTTTATGTAAAATAGATAGAACGTGTCATGAATCGTTGGATGAATGACGACACAGCAATAGTGAAGGTTTCCGAATCACTAACATTTAATAAGAATTGGATACACAAAAAAGATTGTATACATTTCGACGTCGAAATGTATACAATCCATTTTCAGCGAGTACTTACTCATTGAGTTCTCTTGTCCGAACCCAAACTCTGATGCTTAATCCATATATTTTTTCAAGACGATGGCGGCGTTATGACCACCGAATCCGAAAGAATTGGATAGTCCGTACTGCATCTCCAGCGAACGAGCCCCTCCTGCTACATAATCCAGGTCACACGTTGGATCATCGACTTCAAGATTAATCGTCGGTGGAATGATTCCTTCCTGTAAACATTTCGCAAGCGCGATCGCTTCCGCTCCACCGGCAGCACCGAGCATGTGACCTAGCATTGATTTGTTCGCCGTCACCGGTAGTATGTTCGCATGTTCTGCAAACAATTTTTTAATCGCACGTGTCTCGGACTGATCGCCGACGATCGTACTCGTCGCATGGGCACTGATCACATCGATGTCATTCGTCTCAATCCCTGCCTGTTGAACGGCCCGCTTCATAGCGAGGTATGCTCCCTGACCTTCTGGATGAGTCGCTACTATATGATAGGCATCGGAACTTGCTCCGTATCCGACGACTTCCGCATAGATGGACGCACCTCGTTGCTTTGCGTGCGATAACGATTCCAGTATCAAGATGCCTGCTCCCTCCGACATCACGAAACCATCGCGTGTCGCGTCAAAAGGACGACTCGCTTTAGCGGGTGATTCGTTTCTTGTAGACAATGCCGTCGCATTACCGAAGCTTGCTATAGACAATTCAGTGATACCCGCTTCTGTTCCACCAGCGAATGCAGCATCAGCCTCTCCCATTCGAATGAGTCGATATGCTTCACCAATAGCCGTGTTTCCGATTGCACAAGCGGATACAGGTGACATGGAAGGTCCCATCGCTTGCCACTTGATGCTAATTTGAGCGGCTGCTGCGTTAGACATCATGGAAGGTACGAGACTTGGACTGACCCTTCTCGGACCTTTTTGGTGTAAAGCATGAACACCGTCAATTAACGTTTCAATCCCTCCTACACCTGAACCCACATATACAGCAAGTCTTTCCCGATCCAGATCAGATTCTCCTAGCTTAGAATCGTTCCAGGCTTGATCAGCAGCCGCTAATGCGAACTGGACGAAGCGATCCAGGTTACGAGAGGCTTTTTTACCAATCGCCTTTTCCGCATCAAAGTTTTTTACACTCCCTGCAATCTTTACTTTGAAATCAGTCGTATCAAACGTATCGATTTCCGTGATGCCTGAATTTCCAGCAATCATATTATTCCAAAAGGACTCCACATCGTTTCCGATTGGTGAGACGACACCCATTCCTGTAATCACTACACGCTCCATTTTTCTTCACTCCTTGTAATAGTATGAGATAATCATACGTGTCATATATCCTATTACAAGTGTTCATTTATCCTATTATAATTGATACTTGGATGGATAGAAATCAGGAGGAACGTATATGGACGACTCGAATCGATTAGAAGCTCTATCCTATTTTTTGAAGACGAAAAGAGCACAGCTCAAACCGGAATCAGTGGGGCTACCGCCTGGATCAAGAAGGAGAACGCCTGGCTTGAGAAGAGAGGAAGTTGCTCAATTAGCAGGAGTCAGTACGACATGGTACACCTGGTTAGAACAAGGACGGGATATTAAGGTATCTAGAAGCGTCTTAGACTGTATCGCCCAGGCGTTATGTCTGAACAGGGATGAACACGAATATTTGAACGATTTAGCATTAGGGACGCAGGTCGTCAGTATGAAAATTCAAGCTTCCCCTATGACTATCAGTCCGTCACTCGAAAAAATTCTCTCTGCCTTGACGACGTGTCCGACGATCATTACGGATCGTTACTGCCATATCGTCGGCTGGAATCCTGCAGCGGCCCATGTGTTCGTAGATTTTGCGACCATTCCAGAATCACAACGTAACCTCATTCGCCTCTTGTTCTCACAGAAAGAATTTAAAGTACTTGCCGGGAATTGGGAACACTTCGCCAAAGGATTCTTGTCCATTTTCCGTACATACTACGGTCAATACTCTGGTGATGAATGGTATACGTCCTTCATACAGGAGATGAGTAATACGTATCCTGAATTCAAATCACTCTGGATGGAGAGTCAGGTCAGTAAGGCTCCGGAAATCCTGATTGAATTCCGTCATGGAAAAGTTGGCAAGATGCTATTCGACCTGACCTCTCTTCAAGTGCAGGGAGAAGACGACTTGCGATGTAGCATCTATACACCTGTCGAGGAATCCGGTACAGAAGAAAAACTGAAACGATTGATTTTAGTTCGATGAATTCAAATGAAGTGAAAAACTGCTAAAAATATGGAAGCAATCGATGAGACGCTTTCCATGTCAGGATTGTTCCGTTCAAATCAGTCAGGATTGTCCGACTTTCGGATTGACAAGTAATCATGGTCATAAATAAATAAACATAGTCTAAATATGATAATTTGACTATGTTTATATGTGTTTGAACGACTTTAAATACATTATAATGAGTTTAAATATAGTCAAATAATGTAAAAATGAGTATATTTAATCTAAAGTGATCTATTTTGCGAAGTGAGTTCGACGAATGCGCGACTATACATATACCTATCTCAAAGAGCTCGCCCTGCCGATGGAGACCGTCCGCTTGATTGGACGGATCAATGAGTATAAAGGCAAACAGGATCTCTATAAACAGCAAGCGCCTCAAATCCTTAACACCTTACGCGATGTCGCCGTCATCCAGTCGACGAAAGCCTCGAATGCGATCGAAGGAATCATCGTCACGGAAAGTCGTCTTCAGACCATCATGTCAAAGTCAGCCGACCCTGCCGACCGTTTAGAAGCAGAGATTGCTGGTTACCGCGACGTACTTAACCTGATCAACGCTTCAGCCGAGGACATCCCGGTCAATGCGAATATTCTGTTGCAACTCCACAAGGAACTCTATAAGTTCGTCCCCGTCGAAGGTGGGCGGTGGAAGAACGTCGACAACGAGATTAGTGAGACGTTCCCGGATGGCACGCGCCGGACTCGCTTCATCCCCGTCCCTGCGTTCGGACACCGGCAGCGATGCAGGCGTTATGCGACAGCCTACGAGAGCGTCGGCAACAAGAGGACGTCGACCCGCTCATCCTGACGAGCTTGTTCGTCCTCGATTTCCTATCCATTCATCCGTTCAATGACGGGAATGGTCGAATGGCACGATTGTTGACCCTCTTGCTGCTCTATCAGTATGGCTTCGAGGTCGGACGCTACATCAGTCTTGAGAAGATCGTCGAATCGCGGAAGGAAGATTATTATGAGTCACTCC
The DNA here is from genome assembly GCF_002385115.1 of Exiguobacterium sp. UBA3968. Taxonomy (NCBI): domain Bacteria; kingdom Bacillati; phylum Bacillota; class Bacilli; order Caryophanales; genus Exiguobacterium; species Exiguobacterium sp. UBA3968. The sequence continues at coordinate 685,254 of NZ_DGCW01000005.1, read as the reverse complement.
GTCTCTCTTCCGTGCGTTGGCACCAAAACCAACAAGATCCGTTTCCATGGATCAACTACTTGCTGAGCACGATTCTTGCTGCTTATAAGGAGCTTGAAGATCGCGTCGGATTGGTCACGACGGGTAGTCAGAACAAGAACAATCGGATTCGTCGTTTCGTTGAAGGACGAATCACACCGTTCACGAAAGCAGACGTAAGGAAGGCTTGTCCCGACATCAGTGAGGCGACAATCAATCGCGTATTGCGTGACTTACGTGACGAGGGGATCATTGCCCCATCCGGTCTTGGTCGGAGTGCGAAATGGACGAAACAATAACACTACATGGTATCAAGAACATCCGTGAAGAATAAATAACTTATCAATCGAGCAGAAAACGTCAATTTCTACTTGACGTCGACAACTCATTGTCGCGAAATGTTGAAATCATCTCATTCATGCTGATTTAAGATATTTTAGATAGCATTTATCTGATATTAATTATCTATAGTAATTATTATTTTTGTGAAATCATTCTAAAGCCTAAATTAATATTTTATTTGTAATCGTACACTTTGTATTATCAACCTGATTGTCAAGTGGGAGAATACAGTCTAAATAATAGCAGATATAAACAAGCTCCAATGATAGCAAAAAGGAGAATGATAGTGAAGATACCAAGCGGGGCGATCCATCCTGATGCGTAGATAGCGAGAGGTGCTAGCGTCTTACCAAGTGTGTTTTGAAGACTATCAGCAGCTAGATACTGACCTCTTGCCTCCTCTGGAGCATAATGACCGATGAAACTCTGCGTGACTGGTGTACGCATGATCTCACCTAACGTGAAGATGAGCGTACAACCAAACAAAAACCAGATGTTGTTATTCCATCCGACTAAAAATGTACCTCCTCCTGCAAGTAAGGTCGAAACGACGAAGAGACGTCTTTCTGACCAATTTTTAAGTCGATTCGTTACGGGAAGGATCAAGATGACAAACAAAAGACCATTAAAGCTTACCAGATAGCCAAAAATGGATTGGCTCGTGAGCTGAAAAGAATCCAGCAAGTGCGGTACGAGAGGTTGTTTAGGCACATTGTCTATCACGTAAACTGGTAAGTAGAGATCGAGTTGCATCACTGGGAAGAGTGAACAGGTTCCCGCAATTACGTATAGCAGAAAAATACGATCTTTGAGAATAAGTCGATAGCCAGACCACTTAGACTGAAACGCATATTTAAGTGGGGTCGTTACATCTTTTTGCTTGGATTGGACAGGTAAGGTTTCACTAACAATAAAATAGATCGTTATGAAGTAAAGAAAGAGAACTATTGCACAGGTCCACAATAACAGTTGACGATGTTGAAAAAAGAAGACTGCTCCAATGATCGGTCCTAAAACGGCACCAATATTGTTCACGGTCATAAATGTCGCATACACTTGTCGCAATTCATCTTTTGGAACTGTGTCCGCTATCATCGCTGAACTAGCAGGACGATAAAATGCTGCGCCTATATTAATTCCGATAAAGGCAACATAATTAATCCAAGGAGAAGAAGAGACAGCAAATAGAATAAACATGGTCATTTGCAAAAATGTTCCGATCAGCATCACAGGACGTCTCCCTAACGTATCCGCAAAGCTTCCTCCGGTTAAACTTCCGACAATACTTATTAAGGGGGGCAGTGCCATTATTAATCCAGCAGTCTGTAACCCTAGTCCTTTACCAAAATAGACCGTTAGAAAAGGAAAGTACATCCAAAATAGCAGATTGAAAAGACCTTCTCCTATCAGTCTGACTTTCACATTAGGATTCCATGTAGTTTTGTTCATAATAACTCCTCTCATAGTTAACGAATAGCGTCTTCTTTTCGTAGCTTTACTATAGAGAAGATAGTTATCAAGATATAGACTTATATTTTGATATGGATTATACTAATATTATGAAAATTAAGTAAGGACACTTTTATTTAAATTGTCACATAAAACGAACGTATGTTTGTTTTGAAACGAAGTGACATATCTTTCTGTCTTACTTTTTTCTATCTCTTAAGAATTTTAGAATTACCGACGATATAATGGTTTGATAAGAAGCAGTTCCTGTCTCTACATGACAGGAACTGCTTCTTATCGTTTAAGTTCATAGACTTTTACTTTATCGAGAAGGAGTAATAACGGACCAACTAAAAAATAAAAATTTCTTATTTTTAACAGAATTATTTACTACAAGAAGAAATTGCGATTTATTGATGTCGTTTGTAATAAATTTAAGTCTGTAAATTAGATTTCACGGATACTTTACTTTCATTCTTCTTTTGGGATTCGTTCATCAACGATCATTTAATGTGGTGGACTGAAGGGAGTCGATGAATAAGGAATAGGCATGGTCGATTACATGAGAAATAGCATATCCACCCATATAACTATGTGATGCATACGTTGAATGCGTCATCTTATCAAATTGGAAATGACTTTCCTCACTCTAATCTGAGTGGTTGATTTCTATAATTTGAAAATTCATTTGTCAGTCTTTTGATTTGCTACTGTGCTTTTGCAAGTGCAATTGAGAGGATAAAAAAAACAAGCTACCTCTATAGATAGCTTGTTTTATCATCATGATTTGCGAAATACCCAATAAGACTGACCTAGATAATTTAACCCCGTATAGATAATCATCCCGATCAGAATCGCTCCAGTCTCTTGTAGATTTGGCAATACGTAATGCACTCCCCATAAACTAAGACGATAAGCGATGAGATAACTAATCGAAACGACGATCAAAAAACGTATCCAATAGGGCCATCCTCCAGCCTCTTGACGAAAGGTGAAGCGACGATTTAGCATATAGCTGACCCAAACACCACATGCATTCCCGATCGCCGTCGCTCCCCAATAACCAGTATGCAAGACATGAAAACAAATCAGTGTCAGCGTCAGACCAACCAGCGTATTAAGAACTCCTACTAATAAGAAACGAAGAAAGGTCATCATTCTCGTTTTTTCTCGACGACATAACGAGGACGTCGTTTGACTTCCTGATATATTTTACCGATGTATTCTCCTATCAGTCCAATACCTAGTAATTGAAGCCCGCCGATGAACCAGATCGACATCATTAAAGACGTCCACCCATCCATCGCTTCTCCTTCATATCTACGATAAAGAGCATATCCGACAAAACCGATCGAGACGATGAGCATGAATAGTGAGACTAAAAATAACAACTTAATCGGACGAACACTAAACGAGGTCACCCCATCCCATGCGAGTGCCATCATCTTTCGTAATGGATATTTTGATTCGCCTGCTGGACGTGATTGACGTGTATAGGTCACTTCTGCTGTTTGAAAACCAAGCGAAGGTACCATCCCCCGCAAAAAGAGATTGCGTTCCGGATGTGCACAAAGTGTTTCGACAGCTCGTTTGCTCATGAGACGATAGTCTGCATGATTGAAGATAGTCTCTACACCCAACCAGTCGATGAAGCGATAAAAGCCTTGAGCAGTCGACCGTTTAAACCAGCTATCGGTCTGACGATCTTCTCTTACCCCATAGACGATATCATTCCCTTTCGCAAATTCACTTAAAAACTGTTCAATCACTTTTACGTCATCCTGAAGGTCCGCATCCATTGACACAACACAATCCGCATCGGTGTGTCCTTCGACAAGACCTGCGAACAAAGCATTTTGATGTCCTACGTTATGTGCTAATTTTAATCCTCTAAACCGACCATCTTGTGCGTGTACATCTTCAATTTGGGACCAGGTATCATCCTGACTTCCATCATCTACGAACAAGACAAAGGAGTCCTCAGAAATGAGGTGTCGTTCTCGCCACTCTGTTAAGAAACGGTGCATCGTATGGACCGTCAAGCGTAATACTTCCGTCTCGTTATAACACGGAATAATTACGCCTAGCGTAGGGATTGTCGTCATCGTCATACCATTACTCCTCCTTAAATGAACTTACTTCGTATTCTCTGTAGTAGCTTGGATACGGTATAACCTAATCTTCCAAGCAGAATGTTGATCTTCAAACGTTTTTTCGTACTGCAATCCAATGGCTGCAGCATTTTTGATTGGTACAGCAGACAAAAGATATGTCGCACCGATTTGCTTCAACTGTGCTGTATTGATAGATAAATGTCGAACCGGTACTTGATGCTCCTTTGTGTACTCGTATTCCTTACCGAGTTCAGATGAAAACACATAGACTCGATTTCCCCACGTATCAAAATAACGTTGTAATAGCTTACTTTTATCCAATTCTCCAGCAATCACCTTTCGGAAAGATGCTTTATAGCGTAATGGATAAAAGTTCACATAACCATCCACGGTTTGCATACCATTGTATTGTGCGATCGCAGGGTGCAATCCGAGAGAAGCGACCTGATAGTCTTTCGTTGGTTGGTTGATAAAGCGTTTAATGTCAGAAAACTGAGAAGTCGCATAAAACGCTTCATAGGATGGATGATGACGATAGAGGAACTCGGGATTCCATGCAAGCAAGACAAGGGTTTGGGCTACGAGCAAACAAGTCACCCATTTTCGTTTAGCAGTTCGCCATAGCCAGTCGAGCATCAAGTAAAACAATGCATACCACAACATCGGTTGAAGGAAGTGGAATCGTGAGAAATTGAAAGTTCTAATGAGAGAGACATGTTGCTTTAACGGATTCCACCCCTCATAAAACCAAAACGCATACCACAGCGATAGTCCAAATAGAAACCACATCAAAGTTCGAATTCGTCTTGCTGCATGATCTTTTTGACGAAATACTAGAAATCCAACAATCAGAAGTGTTAGGAGGATGATGGGCGATTGTACTGCGCGATCATGTGTATGACCAAACACCAAATTCTTAAAAAATAAACGAATACTTACCCAAAATCCGTTATTCCCTGTTTCGAAGTCATTTCGACTCGTAGGCTCTTCTTCCCACAGCATCGAGAAGACCAGTCGATATTCAATTAATAAGTATAAAAGGACCTGAAGGCCATAGGCGATCCAAAAACGGCTATGAAAACTACGTGCGCGTATCTCCTTCACCATATGGTAAATGGCAAGCGTTGCTAAAAAGAAAACGATTCCTAGCACGAAGCTCGAATAGAACGGAACCACTAACAATACGAATGCACTCGATTTTATTTTCCGTCCATGCCAGATATTCCAATAAGCCCACAATAAGAGTGGCATCCCAAGCGTGCTGAGCATGCCCGATGGCCAGAATGGTGTCCAAGAAAATAGAACTGCTACCCACAGCGCATATGATTTAGGAATAACCCCTTTCGCATAATCACGTAGTAATAAGTACATTCCTAAGAAAGCAAAGATTCGGACCAACGTTTGACTGATCACGTATGCCGTAAATGGTGGGAACCATTGATATAACCACACGATACCTGTAAACTCACTGACGAAAGCATTTCTCGAGACGACCCCATTCAATAAGTCAGGAACATTTGCATGAAGGCTTGAGTAAATACTATTGGTATCGACCAATGTTTTATACCACGTGATGTTTGAGTCTAGATTATCATGAATACGGACATGTGCATGTTCCCCCAGTAAGACCATCGGTAAAATATAGAGGCAAGCTAGTAGCAGCCCTATTAATATGCGAGTTTTTTCTCTCATCATACCTCTCCTTCATCTACTTTAAGATTTAATTCTTTTGTTAGTAGTTTCAAGAAATCAATTGCCTGTTCTTTTCCTCTTATAACTTTCTTTATGGTATATACTCCCTAAGAAACTATTTCCAATGATACCTTATATCACAATAGGATAGGTGACATTTATTAAATTTACTTTTCAGAATTAAAGTTAATTCAATTAATAAATTAGTTAAATGGAGATTAGAAGAATTAATCAATCTTGACCAGACCTCTTCTTCTTTTTCTACTTTTCCCTTTTATGAATGACTAACTATAGATTTTTTTAATTCTATCGAGGAACTACAAAGAAGCATCGTACCATTTCTGTTAAGAAAAGATACGATGCTTTTGGGTTCTTAAATTTACTTCATCAGCCTTCGAAAAGGAGAACAAGATTTGGAGACTTTGTTTTTTATATGACGAAGTTCCATAGGTACGTGTAAATTTAAAAATGATTTTAATATCGAACTAGAAAGTAACCTGGATTACGCTATTCTCCTAAAAAGCACAAAATAATTAATTACTCAAATGGAGTGCGTTAAAATGCATATTCAAACTATAGATGCTTCAAAAAAGATTTATTATGATGAACTTGGCTGGTTAAGTGCATCTGACTGGTTGCATTGGTTAGATATGCATTTACAGTGCCATTTAAGAAAAAGATAGGCACTACATTACTCCTTATTTACAAAACTAATTATTTTTCATGATCGACTACATTTTTTCTCTATAAAAAAGCATCCATATCGGACGCTCTTTTTGTAGATTGAATATTTACTCTTTATTTTGAAAGATTTCTGTGTTCTCAATACGAATCGCATCTACGATACCGCAATCCATACAAAACGAAAATACTTTTTGAGCACTATGAAATGACCCTTTAGATGGCTTTAGTGGAATATAATCTGTTGCCTCTTGAAAATTAGTACTTCCGCATGATGAGCAAATTTTATTTTCCATTTAAAGTACCCCCAATAAATATTGTCTATAAAGTAATTTACATCTAATTCAATCTTATTTTATCATTCATGATATTCTGAACAAACCAATCTACCTGCCTTGAATGTAGCGATCGAACCAGCACGAGCTGCTGAGCAAGAAAAAGGATTTTCCATTGTCGCCTCTGATGTCAAGAATCCCTCTATGCATGTCGCTGAAAACGAAGGTGAAAATCCAGATTGAAGAGTAACGTCTTTTTGCGATAAAGCATCCCTTCTGTAGAGTAAATCTACATAAGAGATGCTTTTTGTGACCTCAAGTTTATTAAACAAAAAATTATCAACTGTACAAGATTAATTACGTTTTCTTATAAAAAAAGTTGATTCTGTTCGCAATCAGATTGGCTTATCAAAGTTTGGTTTTTTATCCATGCCCCACGTAAAGATCTGTGCCCGTGTATGGCGATTCGGATCGTACAGAGGATCACCCTCGATTTCAGTGTAGGTCCGTGCATGATATACAATGACATCTTGTCCCTGTTCATCTACTGTAAAGCTATTGTGCCCTGGTCCATATTGACCAACCTCTTCATTCGTCGCAAATACGGGTGACGATGATTTTTCCCAAGCATCCGGATTCAATAGGTCTGCGTCTTCTGAGGCACTCAACATACCCATGCAATAATTCTCATCCGTTGCACTAGCGGAATACGTAATGAAGATTTGTCCATGACGCTTCAGGACTGCCGGTCCTTCGTTCACCAGAAAACCCTTTGTCTCCCAATCAAGCTCTGGCTTCGTCAACATGACTTGTGGCTTTTGAATGGTCCATGGATTCTTTAAAGTTGCAATATATAAGTTCGAGTTTCCTTCAATGGAAGGATCTTTTTGTGCCCACACTAAGTAATGAACGTCTTGATGTTCGAAGACGGTCGCGTCAAGAGCAAATGAATCCCACTGCGTTTTTATTTGTCCGCGTTCTAACCATTCGCCTTCTAGAGGATTATCCGAACTATTCTCTAAAACGAACATCCGATGATCAAAGAGTCCGTTTACAATCTCGCGTGACTTCGCAGCCGCAAAATAAAGATACCATTTCCCATGAATACGATGTAATTCGGGTGCCCAAATCAGATCGCTCATAGGGCCAGTTTCTGGTTTAATCCATGCTGTCACCGCTTCTGCATCCCTTAGTTCATGGAGAGATCTAGCACGACGCAATTCGATTCGATCGTATTCAGGAACAGACGCTGTAAAATAATAATAACCGTCAGAATGCAGATACATCCATGGATCTGCCCGTTGCTCTAAAACAAGATTTCGATCCTCTGTCTGGTTCATCGTGTGACCTCCTCGTTGACCATCCTGTTTTCAAAAACAGGCACATCTCCCTGCCAAGAAAATGGTCGTACATACGTATGACGATTCGGATCCCATAATGGATCCCCTTCGATTTCTCTATAGTTCCGTGCATGATAAACAATCATATCGGTCCCATCTGCGAGTGTCGTAAAACTGTTATGACCTGGTCCGTATTCACGGATTGACTCATTCGTCGTAAGAACGGGTTGCGGGTATTTTTCCCAATGAGTAGCATCTAACACATCCTCTTTTTCATTGATACGAAGAAAACCTACACAATAATTATGATCCGTCGCGCTTGCTGAAAACGTGACATATATATAGCCATTTCGCTTTAAGACAGCAGGTCCTTCGTTTACAAGAAAGCCGACTTTTTCCCAAGCATATTCCGGTGTCGCAATCATCGTTTGCGGTCCTGTCAATGTCCAAGGATTCTCCATTTCAGAAATATAGAGATTCGAGTTTCCTTCAATTTTTGGATCTTTCTGAGCCCAGATGTAATATAACCGGTTTTCATGCTCGAACGTTGTCGCATCGAGGGCGAATGATTCTTGCCATGTCTCGATTTGTCCTTTTTCCGTCCATTGACCTTCCAGCGGATTGGCTGAACTATTTTCGAGAACGTACATGCGATGATCAAAAATAGCATCTTCACGTGCCGCCGCGAAATAAAGGTACCATTTCCCTTGAATGTGATGTAATTCTGGTGCCCAAATGTTAGCGCTCATGATTCCGGTCGAGCGCTTCTGCCATACGACTTTCTCTTCTGCTTTAGTCAACTCTCCGATTGTCTGAGCACGACGCAGCGGAATACCGCTAAAGTCAGGTAAGGACGCCGTAAAGTAGTAATAGCCATCTGTATGCCGCATGATCCATGGATCCGCGCGTTGTTCTACGATTGGATTTACGATTGTCTCTGTCATAATGAACGCTCCTCTGTTTCAAAGTGGGTCGTCTGTAAGCTCATCTGTTTTAACAACGTGTGTCTCTCTCGAAGACGATATGCTTCTCTCTTGCTACTCGCTAGGAGAAGGGTTGAAATACCGATTTCCTCTGGCTGAAGAGGTGCTTGTAACGAATTAAAAATGGACTCCAACTTCTGCCTTGTTGGCATTTGAGTGACCCAATCACCTAGCTCCTTTGGTACATCAGGTTGTTCTTGGATCATCGCTCTATAAGTATCGATAAGTTCCATCGTCGCAATCGCTACTTTTGTACCGTGTAAGACGGATGGACGGTCATGCGTTAAGAAATCCATCTCCCAATAATGAGAGAGGTGGTGTTCTCCACCAGATGCAGGATGTGAATGCCCAAAAATCAACATCGCAATTCCTGATAAGATCAATGAATCCATCAGTTGATCCAAACCTTCCGCTTTTTCTGCATAGATATCTGGTAGAGCTTTTACACAATCGGATAAAGCAATTTCTGTCAATCGAGCAACTACAGGGCAAAAGGGTTCTTGTCCATCAAGAGCACCAAAACGCCAATCCAGTAAGGAAGTGTACTTCCCAAGCATGTCCCCGACACCTGCTGCTATTAACGCACGAGGTGCATCACGGATAATGTCACTTGGGATGAATACGGCAATTGGTGAGACGAGCTGATAGGTGATTTTTTTCCCTCTTATAATTAAGGGAGCTCCTTTCGAAGTAAAACCATCCACCGAAGGAGCGGTCGGAACAGACAGAAATGGGATTTTTGCTTTCGCAGCACAAAACCGCGTCACATCATGAATTGTCCCTGCTCCGAGTGCAATCAACGCATCAACACTATCGTCCAACTCAAGCATTACTTGTACAACTGATAGTTCATCAGCTAAAACGTCCCCTTGCCTGTTCGGCGAGAGCGTGACTATTGATACGTCAATTCCTACTGTCATTAATGCTTTCTTCAGAGAAGAATAACCGACCATCTGCGTATTGACATCACCAATGACGAGGAGGTGCCGCCACTCCTTTTGCTGCACAAACTCGACCACTGATTGCCATACTTTTTCAGAGGCACTGATTTGTTCAATCGTAATGGGATAATGTAGATTTCCACACGAACAAGTAGCAACCTGCTTTTGTATCTGTTCGAGGTTCATCGACTGACTCCTTTCCCAACGCGATATTCCGTTTCCCAATGATACGTCTCTCCTGCTAATAATCGAATGGATGAAAAATTACTGTGATGAACGGCGTCCGGAAGATGTTGCGGCTCGAGACAAACACCATAATATTTTCGAGAGCTTCCCTCACGTAAGATCGTTTCTTCATTCATCTGGTTTCCTGAATAGAGCACAAGAGCTGGTGCAGTCGTAGACAACATCAAGGAACGCTTACTTTCAGGATCGTACAGCGTCGCTTTTCGTTGGTCGTCGAATAAAAATGGATGATCATAACCATTGACGAGTTGATTTTGTGGATGGCTTGAAGCTGGACCATCTCCTAGCATTCGTCCTGATTGGAAGTCAAAAGGGGTCTGATCGACATCCAATAGGCGTCCTGTAGGAATCAAATCATCTCGCAGCTCAGCAAATTGATTAGCCGGTAACGTCAATTCATGTCCTAAAATATCACGACTTCCACTACTTAGATTAAAGTACGTATGATTTGTCATATCGCATACCGTATCCGTGTCACTGATTGCCTCATACGTAATTTTGACACCGTCAGCTAACAATTCAAACGATGCTCTGACATCGAGTGTACCCTTATAGCCATTCTCACCATCAGGACTTACATACCGAAGAACGAGATGAGTATTGGATACGTCTTCCATTTTCCAGAATTGACAGTGGAGACCGTCTCCCCCGTGAAGATGATGCTTCCCTTCGTTTTGAGGCAGATGGTACGTTGCACCGTCCATATCGAATGTCCCGTCCTCGATTCGACCAGCGACACGTCCGACAGTCGCTCCCAAGTAATACGTGTCTGTCTTGTATTCTTCAACCGTATCGTATGACAAAATGAGATTTTTCCATCCCTCATCTTGAATCGAAAACTCTTGCAGGGTTGCTCCATATGTCAAAATGCGTAAACGACACATATCGTTCTCGAGCGTAAACGCCGTCTGATCTACTACTTCTTGTCGCTCCATCTCAAGTCACTCCTTTTTCACCAAACCTTCACCGGGCAATGCTTTGTTGCAAGGCGTGCCCGGTAAGAGACATAGCACCCGCACTTCAAACAGGTATCGTCCTGATAAAACGGACAGACTGCACATTGACGAAGACGTTCCTGATACTCAGCGTCCGTGACTTGCGGCATGACTTCCGCGTCGATGGTTAATAACCAATCAGTGTCTACTTTTGTCGGTGGACAAGTACGACACCGTCTTGTCTCGACGACTTTCATCTTAGCGAACCGCCACTGTGATGACGCTCATCGCCGGAACATCCATGATGAGCTTTCCGTCTTCTGTCACCTGGACCTCATGATCACGCGGCGCAACCACATCTGGTTGTTCAAACGTGTTATGGGCATTGAGATGATCTGCTGTTAAAATACGTGCCGATACGTTAGAAATCGTCTCCATTCCCCGCAAATCAATTTCTACTTTATCGCTATTTTGATGATCAAGCTGGCAGAGGCTAATGTGCAATACACCATCAGCATCGCGAGAAGCTGTCGCGTTTACAGAAGGAATCGATTCTTCTTTAGCTACATAGTCACGCGTGATGGCTGCTAGCTCGACTCGTTCAGCATCTTGGTGAACGCGATACATCTCAAAGACATGGTACGTTGGCGTAAGAATGAACTGGTCACCCTCCGTTAAGATCATTGCTTGAAGCACATTGACCATTTGTGCGATGTTCGCCATGTGAACGCGGTCATTATGCTTATGGAAGATATTGAAGTGAATCGCTGCGACAAGTGCATCTCGGATTGAGTTTTGTTGATACAAGAAGCCTGGGTTTGTTCCTGGTTCAACGTCGAACCACGTTCCCCATTCATCAACAATGAGACCGACGCGCTTTTCTGGATCATACTGGTCCATGATTTGCCCATGCTTTGTGATCAGTTCATCCATGTAATAAGCACGTTTTAGGGTGATGAACCATTCATCTTCCGTAAAATCTAACGCTGATCCCTTACCTAACCAAAAATCGCCCGGAATCGTATAATAGTGCAGACTAAGACCATCCATCATCGTACCCGCTTCACGCATGAGAACTTCAGTCCATTTGTAATCATCAATGTTTGCACCACCAGCAATCTTATAGAGTTGATTGCCATCATAATTGCGGACATATGTCTGATAGCGACGATATAGATCGGCGTAATACTCCGGACGCATATTCCCACCGCAACCCCAGTTCTCGTTACCAACACCGAAATACGTAAGCGACCACGGCTCTGTACGGCCATTCTCCTGACGCCAGTTCGCCATCGGTGATTCTCCATTGAACGTCATATATTCGACCCATTCAGACATTTCTTGGACGGTCCCACTTCCGACGTTTCCACAAATATAAGGCTCACACTCTAGTAATTCACAAAGGCGCATAAATTCATGGGTTCCGAAATGATTGTTTTCGACGACGCCACCCCAATGTGTATTGACCATCCGCTTTCGGTTTTCATTTGGTCCAATACCATCTTTCCAATGATACTCGTCTGCAAAGCATCCACCCGGCCATCGTAAAACCGGAATGTTCAATTTCTTCAATGCTGTCAATACATCGTTCCGAATGCCATCTGTATTCGGTATGGATGATTCTGGACCAACCCAAAGCCCTTCATAAATACAACGTCCAAGGTGTTCCGCAAAGTGCCCATAGATATGCTTACTGATTTTACCTTTTGGTAAATCCACATTGACGATTAGTTGTGTTGCAGCTTCTTTTGTATTTAGTGTTGATGTGACGAGTTGGTTATTCATAGTATCTCCTCCAAGAAAAGGGACCTAGGAAGGTCCCTATAAATTATGGTCGATAGTACAGTTCATTCCAACGTAACTCATTATTAAACCGAACCGTCTCCGTTTCTTTATCGATGACAGCAATTTCAATGTTCAGAAGTTCTGCGAAGTCGCGTAGTTGTTCAGTCGTCACTTCATAGGAGTAACAAGTATGGTGCGCTCCCCCGGCTTGGATCCAGTTTTCGACAGCTTGAGCCATCGATGGTTCTGTTTTCCATAGAACACGTGCCACAGGAAGATTCGGCATTGCTTCATCCGGTTGGATGCCCTCGACTGTGTTTACCAAGAGACGGAAGCGATGTCCTAAATCAATCAGACTAGCGTTCAATGCCTTGCCATTCTGTCCTTCGAATACCATCCGCGCTGGCGCTTCACGATCTCCGATTCCGAGAGGATGTACCTCGATTCTAGGCTTATCGACCGCAATGGTCGGACAGATTTCGAGCATATGCGCCCCTAAGACCATTTCGTTGCCTGGTTCAAAGTGATAAGTATAATCTTCCATGAAAGATGTCCGTTCGTTGCTCGCCATGATTTTCATAAGACGAACAAGCGCTGCGGTTTTCCAGTCTCCTTCTCCAGCAAACCCGTACCCTTGCTCCATCAATCGTTGAACGGCTAGCCCAGGTAGTTGCTTGATGCCATGTAGGTCTTCGAAGGTTGTCGTGAAGGCAGTGTATCCACCAGCTTCAAGAAAAGCCTTCATGCCGAGTTCGATGCGACCTTGATAGCGAACCGATTCCTGGAATGCTTCTTCTTCCATTCCAGTATTCGTCACTTCATACCGCGTGCGATATTCTTCCATCAAGTCATCTAAATCTGACTCCGATACCGCATTCATGTAGGTGACGAGATCGCCGACACCATACCCATCAACCGTCCAGCCCAGTTGAATCTGAGCTTCGACTTTGTCACCTTCTGTCACTGCTACATTCCGCATGTTGTCACCGAATCGCGCGACTTTTAAGTTCTTACTTTCCGCTAACGCATGTGCTACATTCATCCAAGATGACATCTTTTGACGTGTGAGTTCATCTTCCCAATGACCGACGAGCACTTTTCGCTTCACGTTCATTCGGCTTGTGATAAAACCATGTTCACGATCACCATGCGCCGACTGATTGAGGTTCATGAAATCCATATCGATCGCATCCCACGGGATGTCACGATTGAACTGTGTCCCAAAATGGAGCAATGGTTTTTGTAACACACGCATCCCACTAATCCACATTTTCGATGGTGAGAAGGTATGCATCCATGTGATCACACCGGCACAGGCATCATCAGCATTCGCCTGCAACATCATCTGCCGAATTTCTTCTGCATTTTTGACGACTCCCTTGTAAACAATTCGATCCCGGAAGACGTCCGCTGCATCTAATCCTGAGACCATCTCTTTTGAATGTGTTTCGACTTGACGAATTACCTCCTCACCGTAGAGCATCTGGCTTCCTGTCACGAACCAAAATTCGTGTGTGTTTGCTGTCAACATTTAAAATCCCCCTCATCTAGCTATGTGCACCTATCATTTCTGACCGTAGTAGGCGTTTGCTCCGTGTTTGCGCAAGTAGTGTTTATCTAAGATGCTTTGTTTGATGGGTGCTAATCCTGGATTCAGATTCAAGGCATGAATACCCATCTTGGCTACTTCCTCAAGTACGACTGCATTGTGCACGGCTTCATCCGCATGCTTCCCCCAACAAAAAGGTGCATGATTTGCGACCAGCACACCTGGTACAGCAACAGCTTCCAAGTGTAGTTCGTTCAACGTCTCAATGATGACGTTTCCGGTTTCTAGCTCGTACGCCGTCTCGATCTCTTCATCAGATAGTTCACGTGTACACGGAATTTCTCCATAAAAGTAGTCGGCATGTGTCGTTCCGAATGCAGGAATTGCTCGTTTTGCTTGCGCCCAGCTTGTCGCCCAAGGGGAATGCGTATGGACAATGCCTCCGATCTCAGGCAGAGCACGATACAAAGCCAAATGTGTTGGCGTATCAGAAGATGGACGTAGATCACCCTCGACAACATTGCCTTCTAAATCGACTACGACTAAATCCTCTATCGTCAAAGCGTCATAGGGGACACCGCTCGGTTTGATAACGACTAAACCCGCATTTCGATCAATCCCACTGACGTTTCCCCACGTAAAGGTGACCAAGTCATGCTTTGGCAATGCTAGGTTCGCTTCAAGCACTTCTTCTTTTAATTGACGACTCACCATACAGGTTCTCCCTTCTGACGCGACGCTTCAGCTTTGATTTTCTTTAATCGCTTCATCACATCGTTTTCTCCACGACCGAAATAATCGTATAGTTTCGTATACTCAGCGAACAGCGCCTCATACACTTCAACGTTTTCTGGAATCGGAAGATATGTTTTTTCTTTTACACGTCCCATCTTCGTCGCTGCTTCCGTGATGGTGGCATAACCGCCTCGTTCTGCTCCTGCGGCTACGGCACCGAACATGGCAGATCCTAAAGCGGGGGTTTGAGAAGAGGCTGAAATCTTGATTTCCATGTTTAGAACGTCAGCATAAATCTGCATCATCAAGGCATTCTTCTCCGCAATTCCTCCTGCAGCGTATACTTCGTGGACGGGAACACCGCTTGTGCGGAACGCTTCGACAATCGTTCGCGTGCCATAGGCCGTCGCTTCAATCAATGCGCGGTAGATATCTTCTGGTTTTGTCAGTAATGTTGCACCTAGAAGTACACCCGTCAGATTTGTATCCACTAGTGTAGAACGATTTCCGTTCCACCAATCAAGGGCGATCAATCCATGTTCACCGACGCGTTGCATCGTTGCCTTATCGGTTAATAATTGATGCGTACTAACTCCTTGAAGAGTTGCTTCTTGCAAATAGTCACTTGGTACACAGTTTTCGATGAACCATTCAAAATGATCTCCGACACAGGACTGACCAGCTTCGTACCCCATATACCCTGGTAAGACTCCGTCTTCGACGATCCCGCACATACCGGGTACGACCTGCTCCTCTTCACCAAGCAGGATATGACAAGTAGAGGTTCCCATCACCATCAACAACTTACCGGGTTCCGTGATTCCAACGGCAGGTACTGCAACATGCGCATCAACATTTCCTACTGCAACGGCAGTTCCCGGAAGGAGACCGATTCGTTCTGCAAAGGATATCGTTAATTCTCCTGCTTTGGCCCCGATTGGTGCAATGTCATTGGAAAGCTTCTCTTCAACTACGTTCTCAAGTCGTGGATCTAACGCTTTAAAAAACTCATTTGAAGGATAGCCTTCCTGTTTGTGCCAGATCGCTTTATAGCCAGCCGTACAACTATTGCGTACCACTTTTCCAGTCAATTGAGAAACGACCCAATCCGTCGCCTCTAAAATTTCGTGAGCAGCCTCGTAAATGGAGGGTGCTTCGTTTAGAATTTGCCAGACTTTTGGAATCATCCATTCGGATGAGATTTTCCCGCCGTAACGCTTTAAAAAAGGTTCTTCGCGTTCAGTCGCAATACGGTTCAAAGCGTCTGCCTCGTCTTGAGCTGCATGATGCTTCCACAACTTCACATAGCTATGCGGATTATGTTGATACTCTTCATGGAAGCACAACGGATTTAAATCGGCATCGATCGGTAGAATCGTACAAGCTGTAAAATCGATGCCGAGCCCGATGACTTGTTCTTTCGTGATACCTGCCTCTTTGACAACTGCCGGGATCGTCATTTCCAGGACCTCTAAATAATCACGCGGATGTTGGAGTGCCCAGTCATGTTCAAGCCGTGTTTTTCCATCAGGCAAAAATTGATCCATCACTCCATGTGTGTATGGTTTGACTGCAGTCGCCACTTCGTGACCTGTTTCGACGTCAATCAAGACGGCTCTACCTGATTGCGTGCCATAATCAATTCCGATTGTATATTTCGACATTTCATCACCCTACTCCCAAAAAGAATACGCTTACATTTCAGAAGAAAAAATAAAGTGTGTGGGCACTCTCTTGTTTTCATCCGGACAAATAATCAAAATCCATGCAGAAAATTTAAATAAACAATAAATTTGTACGTATAACTTACACTATGATTGTATCAATTATTTAGGAATATGCAATCATTTTTCAGAAAAATACGCATTTTTTGACGTTTTTTTCTATCTATCAGATGATCAGCCTTCTTTAATACATTCATTTGTCCGTACAAATGATGGGTTCAATGTCTTTTTGCCCAAACTGCTGTTCCATCCTTACTAAGACCTGTCATGATGATCGTTGATTTCCAATTTTCCCAATCCCATGCTGCACCAACCTGTAACTCGTATGTCTCCTGTCCTATGCGTAATTCAAGGATGCTTCCCTTTAGTTGCCATGAACCCTTCTTACCCAAAAGACTGCCATCCATTTGCAACTTTAGCTTTCTTGATTGTTGCTGACCGTCATCAAAGCGCGGGAAAGCAATGATCTCCCATTCTCCAACGATCTGCTCTTTTTGAACATTGATTTTCTTTTCACCTGCGTATCGTTCGGGCGAAACCACTGGCCATCCATCTTTTGTCCAATACACTTTCCTCACCTGCAATTGCGACCAGTAGATATCTTCACTTGGTCGAGCTTGATGAATAATAAAGGTATCTTTTCCATCCTGTAAAAATGCAGAGTGACCGGTCCCCACATAACCGTCGTCTTCTTCAAAACGGTAGGAGCCTACAATTTTTACACCAGTATCAAAAGATTCATTTGAAGTATCACGTAGATCACGACCACGTGAATCAACGTAAGGTCCATTGATTGATTTCGAGCGCCCAATCCTTACATTATACGAATCTTCTAGCCAACCGTACGAAACCATCAAGTAGTAGTAACCTGTCTTTGCGTTGTAAAGAATTTCTGGGCCTTCAATTCCCATCGTCATATCTTTTCGCTTAGCCAGTAACTCCCCTTCTGATGACTTTTTCATCAGCTTTCCTGTATTCGGATTGATTTCCGTCAAGAAGATACCGCCAAAATAGGAACCATACGTCATCCACCATTTCCCCGTTTTATCTTGGAGCACATGAGGATCAATCGCGTTGACCGTTTTTCCATCTCCTTCTTTTGAGGCGATGACGACTCCCTGATCGTGCCATGGACCCTCAATATTTGAAGCGCTCGCCATTCCAATATACGAGGTACGACTCCCGACTTTTGAGACAGAATAGTAAAGGTAGAATGTATCCTTGATCTTCGTAATAGAAGGGGCCCAAAACGTATTTCCTCCTGTCCATTTGAATGCTTCTTGAGAGACTTCGTCAAATACACGTCCTGTAAATTGCCAGTTAATGAGATCGTTTGATTTTCGAATCTGGATGCCCGGTGGCGGTGGACCTCCTACCATATAATCTGTCGAAAACACATAATAGGTATCACCTTCTTTTATGATCGCTCCGTCATGCGCAAAGTTTGTAGTCCATTTCTTTTCCTGATTCAAAATATCAGGTTGTACGTCTGCGACTTCCTTATCGAATGGCGCTTTCGGTAAATCCAAATCTTCGAGAGACGCATTCGTAGACCACCAAAAAAAAGAGCACCCTGCGATGAATAAGACAATGATCCCCATCATCATTTTTTTCATATTGTTTTTTTCCTCCTTTAATCACAAACACCCGCCTTTACTTAAGACGGGTGTTTCATCTTTTCGTTACAGCTCAACCTTTAACGCCAGAAATGGCAATCGATTCGATGATTTGTTTCTGAAAAATCATGAAGACGATTAGCATTGGTAATAAGGCGACAACAGACGCGGCCATGATTAACGGATAATCACTTTGAATAGCATAGGATGCATTAAAATTGGCGATGACCAATTGCAGGGTTTGTTTTTCGGGAGAATTGAGATAAAGAATCGGACCGAGATAATCGTTCCAAATCGCCATGAACCATAAAATCAATTGTGCAGCTACAGCGGGCTTGATCAATGGAAAGACGATTTTATAAAAGATTTGAAAATAGGAACAACCGTCAATTTTAGCCGCTTCGATGATAGAATTCGGAATACTGTTCAAGAATTGACGTAAGAAGAAAATCATGAAGATATTTCCGAACAAACCAGGTACGATCAACGGAAGAAGGGTATCGACCCACCCGATTTCTGAGAACATCATAAACTGCGGAATCATCAGGACAGGATACGGAATCATGACAGATGCGAACAAAAGAAGAAAGATTTTATTTTTTCCTCTGAAATTCAACTTAGCGAACGCGAATGCCGCAAGACTCGAGGTGAACGTTCCAACGATCGTGACAGATAGGGCGACGATCAAACTGTTTGATATACCAGACAACAGCGGACCCATATTCCAAATCTCCATATACTTATTGAACGATATGTCTGTGGGGATCCAAACCGGTGGAAGGGAAAACACTTCATCTTTTGACTTCAGAGAGGTCGATACCATCCACAATAATGGTGCGATCATGACGATTGCACCCATCGTCAGAAAGATGAAGACGAATATATCAGTAATTCGATCTTTTTTCTTTACGGACATCGTCTCTACTTTTTCTTTTTTACGGGTAAGGGCTAACTGCATGGTCATTCTCCTTTCTAAGGTATGAATGTCTCAATCCAAGTCAAATGATGATTTTTCGTTCATACGGAATTGGAACAAGGTAACGATGAAAATGAAAAGACCGAGAACGAGTGCCATCGCTGAAGCATAGCCCAACTGGAAGTTTCCGAAGGACTTTTGCCAAATGTAGAAGACGGCAGACGCAGAGGAATACTCCGGTCCCCCTGTCGGCGTCATGACGTTGATTTCCGTAAAGATTTGCGCCCCACCAATAATATTTGTCACGATGATGAAAAAGGTGACCGGTTTAACCATTGGGAGCGTAATATACCAAAAGCAGTGCCAGGCATTCGCACCATCTAATTTTGCTGCTTCATAATACGAACGCGGTACACTCTGCAAGGCTGCCAAATACAAGAGCATCGTATAGCCAAGACCTTTCCAAATCGCCATAACGATCAATGCCGGCTTAACGGTATTGGCATTTTGGAGCCAGTTCGGACCATCAATACCAATCAAGTCCAAGAACTGATTCACCAAACCATAATCACCGTTATATGCCCACTGCCACAAAATCGAGACAGCCGCGATGGAAGAGATAACGGGAATGTAATAGATGACGCGAAACGTATTAGTACCAAAAATCCCTCGATTCAACGCGAGGGCAAGGAGAAGTGCTAATACGATGCCAATTGGAATTCCGATCATCATGAACAGCGTGTTGTACATGGCTTTATAAAAATACTCATCTTGAAACACATTAATAAAATTTTCTAGTCCGATGAACTTCATTTGTCCGAGTCCGTTCCAGTTCGTGAATGCACCATAAAAGGAATACATTAACGGAATTAACGCAAATAGAAAGAACCCAATCACCGGAGCCGCAACGAATAGATAGGCATACCGTTGCTCCGTACGATATAACTTGGGAATCGGTTTTGTCTTCATTGTCTTCCATCCTTTCTACGCTAGAGATTCAGGTGGCGACTTACGCCACCTAAATCATCATCTCTAGTTAGTTCGCCTGTTTCTCTTGTGCGATGGCATCATCTAGCAACTTTTGCATTTTCGGTTGCTCTTTTTTTACATAGTCTTCAACTGATGTTTTTCCATCGAGTACAGGCTGGATGTTTTTGAAGAACTCGTCATACCATTCAGCAGTATACGTTTTTTCTGCCGGGAGACCACGTCCATAATCATTAATCAAATCAAGGAATTCCTGTTTGTTGGCAGGCTTGATTGATGTGTCCTCCACCCAAGTTTTTGCGATTTCCATGCTGTTTGGTAATTGAACTTGCGCATCCACTAAAGCTTGTTGCCCTTCTTGGTTAGCAGATAAGTACATGGCTAGTTCTGTTGCTTCTTTTTGATGTTGCGTCGTTGATCCTACACCAATCCCGAGTGAGCCGACCCACCCTGCTGGTTTACCTGTTGATCCCGCTGGCCACGGAAGAAGGTCATACTCAAACTTCAATTGATCTTTAAAAGCTGCCATATCCCAAGGACCAACAGGGAAAAACGCAAGTTGTCCTTTCATCCAGCGTTGATAGGTATCGAGTGTTTGTGATTCTCCGATTGATGGAGTTACTTTATACTTTAGTTGCTGGTCTACGAAAAATTGGAGAGCTTCGATGAATTTTGGATCGTCAATCGTTACTTTCGTTCCCTCTTCGTTGATCCAATCTGCTCCGTTGCTCCAAACGAACGGTTGCAATGCCCAGTTCACATTAAATCCTGTACCGTACTGATCCATTTTCCCATCGCCATTCGTATCTTTCGTTAACTTTTTAGCTACTTGAATGAATTCGTCCCATGTGTACGGTTTGTCCTTATCCGGAAGCGGTACCTTCGCTTTCTCGAACATCGTTTTATTATAGCCAAGCGCAAATGGTCCTAAATCTTTGGGTAGACCATATATAGCCCCTTTGCCAAGTACCTTTCCATCATAGCGGTACTTATCGACCCCTTTTTTCCAGATGTCTTCTAACTGGATGTCTTTCGATCCTTCGACGTTCTTTGTAATATCTAGTAGTACACCTGAGTTCACGTAAGCTTTGACTTGAGCCGGATTGTAAAAGAAGACATCTGGCACTTTCCGTCCTGCAATTGCAGATTTTAATTTCGTATCATATTGATCTGGAGCTGTTTGTACCATTGTCACTTTAACGTCTTTATTGGCTTCTTCAAATCGTTTTACTGTTGCTTTGTACGCTTTTAATTCTTCAGGATTCCCGCGAAACATGAATGTGAGTTCGACTTTCCCGTCAGCACTTTTGCCATCTCCCGAACAACCAGCTAATGCTATCGATGTAGTCATCAAGGCAGTCATGGTTAGCGCAAACATTTTCTTTGATTTAATGTTCATTGTGAATTCCTCCATTGATTTAGTTTTCAGTGTCAAAGCGGAATTAAGATGTACGTACATATTTATTTAAGTAAAAACAATGTTTTTTATAGCGAAGCCCACACAACGCTATAAGAGAGACAATTAAAACAAGTTAAATGAACAATGAAAGCGTTTTCTGCACAATTTGAGTCTATTACACACATTCGGACATGTCAATTCGATTTTTTGTCATTTATTTCTTTTTTGTACGTACATTTAATTAGTATATCTATTGATTTTCTCTTAAATCCATAGCAAACCGGACAAATATTTGCTAATATGTAAGTACTATCACATCTTGTACGGATAAGTTTGCTGTTACAAGAGAGAAAGCAGGGACGCCTCATGGCACAACGGACAAAATATAGTATCGTTAAAGATCATATTCTCGATTGGATTAAAGATGGCACAGTACGTCCAGGCGAAAAAATTCCTCCTGAAAGTGAGCTTGTACAATCCTTTAAAGTTAGTCGCCACACGATTCGTCAAGCAGTTGGAGAACTTGTAAATGAAGGATACCTGTACCGCGAACAAGGATCAGGAACTTACTGCTCCCAAGTACTTCCTACACTAGAAGCTGAGATAACTGAACGTGCTAATAATGGAAAAAACATCGGTGTCATTACAACGTATATGTCTGATTACATCTTTCCATCTATCATTCGAGGAATTGAATCGCATTTAGCTTCAAAAGGGTACACGCTGACACTTTCGTGCACAAACAATGATGTAGACAAAGAACGTCAATGCCTCGAAATGATGTTAGATCGTCAAATTGATGGATTAATTGTTGAACCCACGAAAAGTAGTAACTATAATCCGAACATCAAATACTATCTAGAACTTGAGCAGCAAAACATTCCCTATTTGATGATCAACCAATATTACTCTCAACTAATGCCTCCTCATCTTATGATGGATGACGAAAGAGGTGGATTTTTAGCAGCGGAACATCTAATCAACCTTGGTCATGAACGGATCATAGGCTTGTTTAAGACGGATGATTTACAGGGTGTTTATCGAATGCGTGGATTCCTTCGTGCGTTTCGTGAATACAACATTCCTTTAGAGCCAGAATTAATCATTACCTATACAACGGAAGAGTTAATTCCAAGTTTTTATGATTCGATTGGACGTCTCTTTGAAAATGGAAAGCATCGACCAAGTGCTGTGGTTTGTTACAATGATCAATTGGCATTAAGTGTCTTGGATCAGTTACGGAAGCTACATCTATCTGTTCCTCGAGATGTCTCTCTCGTGGGTTATGATGATTCCGTACTTGCAGTGGCAACGGAAGTGAAATTGACTTCGATCATTCACCCGAAACAAGAACTTGGACGCGCTGCAGCAGAACGGATTATTGCAGCGGTGGAAAAAAAAGAAGCCCCTCCATCTCACATTTATGAACCGGAATTAATTATTCGTAACTCAACAGCACCATTCAATCGTCTCGAATCTAAATCTAGTTAATTTTTGAGCAGAACTTCGGGGGAGGTACTTATGAACTTAAGACATGAACAAAACAAACTATTCCAGCTACTTGAATTCACTACTGGACTCGTACAGTTGAACTTCATTTTTTTTATCACCCTTTTACCAGTCATCACGATTTTCCCAGCTCTTTATGCACTAACTGCTGTCACAAGACAGTGGTCAGTTCATCAAGATTACAGTGTTTTTCGAGCCTACATTCGTTTTTTTAAAGAAGCGATGCAGTCCCATTTTAAATTCGGTATTTTGTGGACCTTCATCTTACTGTTTTTACTTTTTGATTTTTTAATCATTCGTCACTTAGAGACAGGACAGACCTTCTTATTTACGAGTCTTTCAATCGTCAGTCTGTTCTTCTTGGCTATTTCCGTTTTCTTATTTCCGATTCTCTCGCATTACGACTTGAAAAAAAGGGATGCCCTTAAGCTAGCCCTTTTTAGTCTAGTACGCTATGGATACATTTTATTGTTTTCATTTCTTCTACTAGCAACATTGAGTGTCTTAACATATCAATCACCTCTTTATTTACTGTTCGGCTTTTCATTTGTTATTTTTCTTACTACCAAACTGTATTTGCATCAATTGGATCGCGTGATGCTTGAATCTTAATCGTTGTTTAACAAGGTATATAAATGAAGACAAGCAATTACTTCGGTATAAATCTCATTTTAATCGTGAGCTTCTTATCGACGAGACGATCCGAGAACGTGTTGAACGGATGCAAATATCGTCACGGTAACGGCATTTAACGTTCCATTGTTTGAGAAACTGAAATGTGTTAAGAGAAAGACCGGATTGCTCTATATAGCGCTTCTTTTCTTCCGAATCTCCCCATAAGATACTCGTATCAGGATAGTGAGTACAGATACATTCACTTACAGATAGAATGGATTCTGGAACAACCGTCCTATCCAAGTACTCTTTTCGGGAGGTTGGCAGAAGGAGAAAATATCCTGCTGAGAGGTAGTTCATGATTTGGCTCCTTACCAGGAAAAATACGTTCCATGAATATATGTAGTGATCTATATACGATAGATTGAGTACAAAAGAAATGAAAATATGGATAAAGAACAAAAGAGTAAAAATCATTCTTCATCAAACGCGTTCAGGAGCGCGTTTTGCATGAATAGTTCACGTCAAAGAGACGGGAGCCCTATTCTGCCTCATATATCCCTTCTCTGAAGTCATACACTTGACTCCATACCTTAATTTTTGTGCCATTGATTGTCACTGTATCCTTCGTCCACTTCACTTCTTTTATTTCGCGACAAGGATATTCCCAGTACATTCTACGCTTTTCTCCGTCCTTGTTCTCCATGATGCCAAGCATAGCAAAATCTACTGTCGCCCCACCATTTGCGCGGTAAAAACGAATCGTATACGCCTGATCGGGCGAAATACTTTTCGAGATATACTCTTCTTTTGGAACCATACTGATATCTTCGACAAATATGAAACGATAGACATACCACGCTACGTATAACGCAAGACATGTACCTAGTATAATTCCTAATATTTTCAGTTTCTTAATCACTTCTTAATCCCTCATTTTTACTTTATTAGCGCGACTCTTCAATCGTTCAATCAATCGCCCCAAAAACAAACCAACGTATTCTGATTGACAGACGCGATGCACATCCGCTTCAACAATTCTAAAAATTGATGTAGTTCCATGATTCGTTTATCTGACTGATGTATCATCCACGGCTCATTCGCATTATGATTCGCTTGATTCATTATCCACGCTTCCTTTGGTATACAATATCGTTGAATAAGCAGCTCGCAAATTCCGATTAACTCGTTCACTTCTCTTGCTGAGAACAACTTATCGCCGTAAGGATCGAGATTAATTAAGAGATCGCAACGATTAGATGTCCTTGCGAAGTCTTCTTTCAAAAAGCGTTGGACGTTACTCGGAAATAGGAGAATCTCCTTTTCGTTTTCTGGCACTTCTTTTAGACTCGTACTAATCCCAAACATGATCGTCCTCCTTTATATCATCCGACCGGATGTCACTCATAGTAATCGATGCCTTCTCCTTTTGGAAGAAACGCTTTTACCTTGTCTTCAGTATCAAAACAAGCTTCATTCGAAAACAGGTAATAGCCCATGAAATCATGCTCCATCGTGATGAATGACATCTCTTTTGTCGCACGAATGACAGGAACGATACGTTCTTTTTTGAAAAACCATCCTTTGACCATTTTCTGCTCAAACGTCAGGAGATTCGTAAACGATATGAAATAAAAATCGTTCACAGCTGCATACCAATACGTTTCGTCCAGCAGATGCTCAAGTTCGCTCGCATCGTTCACTTGAACGCTATAAAAAGGGCTGCTCTTATCTGGTTGAATCTTTGTATATAACAGATTTTCCTTCTGAAAAAATGGTTCTATTTTATCAGTGATAAGATCACCACCGAACGTAACGAATAGCGGAAAGCGATTTAACCGCATCAGAAAGTATTTCAATACTCGATTCGATGCCTCTTGATAACTTCCTGTTTCATCTTCCGGAATACCGTCTATCGAATAGATAAAGTCGATACGTTCTGGTCGATCAACGTACAAGTATCTGTCCTTAAACACTTGTGCGTGATCCATACGATTCTCAAAATAGACATCCAACACGTTCTCTCCTCTCTTAACCTCTCTACTACCGCTCGATTTCATCTTCTGGAAACAGTGCTTCTATTTTTTCTAACGCATCGAAATCTGTTTCATTCGAGAAGATCAAGACATTCTCGAAATCAAACCCGGTTTTAAAAAATGTCGTCGGTTTTGTCATATCGATTACTGGCACTACTCTCTCTTTTTTAATCAACCACCGTCTTACTCTCCTCGTTTCAAACTTCAATACATCAGTGAAAGCAACCAAATAGTAGCCGTTGTTCCTAGCTAATGAAATAGACTTCGCTAGTATTTGCAATAAGTCAGTCGGTTGATTCACTTCGACGGTCATATATCTTTCACGCTTAGTGATTGAGGTCTCTGTATACAGTAATTGTTTGTGCTTAATCGTAGACAGCAAATCTTCTTTTTCTAAATCAGTCAGTTCATGGAATCCAAAAGAGAGATAGATTGGAAAACGATTTAACCGCGAGAAGAATTGGGTTAACACTTTCTCGTATGAGATGACTTCATCTTCCTTTGAATCATCGTTATAATACTCGAATGAAAAAATGGATGTGATTCGATCTTGTCCTTTCACTGTCAGATGATATTCCTTAATCGTCTTCGCATGATTTTGCTTGTCTTCGATGTAAATGTGCACGTTAATCCCCTCACTTTCGCTGGATTGTCACGGTCTCCATCAGGATTCTCTATCAACAGGTGCTACACTACAAGTATGCTCTATCCTAACGTTCGACAACGAGACATACATAACCCAACTTAGAGGTGATTCCAGTGAAAAAATTTATGCCTTGCGCCATCTGTGGCGAACGCCACGATGAACTCCCGACTGAATATGAAACACTCGGACCGGTCTACTACGAACAAATGTCTGAGAAAGAGCAAGAAACGAAAAGCGAGATGCATGATACGTGGTGTGTCTTAAACTGGACGGTCCACATTATTTCGTGAAGGGCATTCTTGAACTCCCGATCGCTGGACAAGACGAACCCTTCTGGTGGATTACATGGGTGAGCCTGAGTCCTGACAACTTCGCTCGCTTCATCGAGAAAAAACGTTCTCGGATTGAGGAGCCGATGTTCGGCTGGTTTTCAAGCGATCTACCCGCTTACCCGGATACCGTCAACTTGAAAGTGATGGTCCATGATGAAGGAACCGGTCAACTTCCTTTCTTTGAACTCGAGCCGACGGATCATCCTTTGTCGATCGAATTCTATTCCGAGATGACGCTTGAACAAGTTCACGCCATCGCAGACATCGTCTATGCACAAGAATGAACCAAATAAACTGAAGCCGCTGTGGATCAGTGGCTTTTTAGTTTTCACTCTGTTTCGTGATTAAAATATGCGTTCTTTCAGGAATCTCAATATCTTCTAACTGATCAAGTGCCAATGATAACGTCATACTTTTCACTTGCGGATCGGACTCTTCCCCAATCCAACAGGTATACAATTCAAACGATTCACCCTCGTCTAAGAAGTCACTCATGAGCGTAAACAAATAACGCAGCTTTTCTTTCGATTCCAGTGCAATTTCGGAATCAAAAGGTTCAACGATCTCGATGCCCCAGTGACTCGAAATTTCATATACATACCATTTATGAAAATGCTTCGTTTTTACTTCATACAGACAGTCTTGATCCGCAAAACAGGGGCCGATATATAAAGGAACGGTTTCACCTTTTTCATCTAAATTGAGATACTGTTCAGGAATTTGTCTCTCCATACAGATATATGATGCTAAGCTCATTATGCTTCCTCCTTCTGTGTGATGTTTACATCATTAATTGAAAGACGTCTTTCCATTGTCTATCTTTCCAAAATGCGCGATTTTTCCATTCGTACAAAAGTGATCGAGCATGCCAAATCGATCCGTTGCATCGCGAGTCACGATGAAGTTGTAGGCCATCAATAACGAGAATTCAGACATGAAGTTCTCAAGCGTTTGCTGCGTGGGACGTGCATCTTTCGAAAATAATCTTGACGTAACTTCCTTTCGATTCAGCAAATGCAATACATGTTCTTCAAACACCGCTTGCCAATTGGAATCGTGCAACGTCATCACATGAATCGAATCATCATTTTCTAAAATATCTCGACCACAAAAGACGACCTCGACTGGAAACGTGGCATGTGGTAAAACCGCATTGAAAAAGTTCTCATATTCTGTCCCTACGTCATCGAGCTCTTCATATGCGACTCCATACATCGAGACACAATCGTTCGTAACCCGGACGATTCCTTGTCCTTGTTTTTGGATGATGAGCGTCACCTCTGCTTCAGTTGCCATTTCTTGCTGTTCGATGACAAGATGTTCGAGAAGTCGGTCAAGCTTCGCGGCATCGGTCATGATGAAGTGGGAACGAACCGTCCAATCCGATAAATCATGAATATTTGGATTCTGCTTGAGTGGTCGTTCTAGTAACTTCACTTCAAACGGATACGAATGCTGACTTACTTGAAGACGGACGAGGTCTTTCCAATCGTCACGTGGTAGCAGTTCCCGGAACACATCGACCCAGTCGTCCCGTTCGACTAGCATCCTATTCTTATTTTTCATCTTTCATCCGACCTTCTAGTTTGCTACAGAGATAACCCACGATATGTTCATGCGTCGTCCATTCTTCGAGATCATCATTGTCGACTAATTCATTGATTGTCTCCGAGATGATCTGCCATAATGCGGTTACTTGATACTCGTCGTATGGTGTTCTCACTTCCGATCCTCCTTTTATCCTCTCCGGATTTCGTTCATAAAATTGTCCGTCCCTTGGAACGCAGTAATTAGATCTTCTACAAACAACGTGATGCTACCCTCCCACGGGTGACCGAGATATCCCCAGCGAAAATCACGAGCGATGAAAAAGGAGTAATCGCCATCTGGAACTGCTGGAATCATCCAGTCTCCTTCTTCATTTCGAAGAAACGGACGTCTTGGGTCGATCCAATACCCTTGATGATTCCAATCGAGAGCCATGACGCGTTCTCCTTCAACAGTCAGCTCGATCAGAATACGTCCTAGTTCTCGTTCGATTTCTTCTCGTTTCTTATAATCCACTTCGTATGTAATGAACGGACTTGGGGCATGGTATGAGGGGAAGACTCTCGTACTGGGTGTGAACTGAAATTGTTGATCAATGACGTGCCATACCTTCTCATCCTCCGCTTGCGTCATCGGAATCCAGCTCCATGGTTTACCTTCATCAATTAAATCGAACAGCGCTCCTTCAGGGTATAGAACGGTGTACGCTTCTCCTTCTGATATCGCGATGATCAGTTCGCCTTGCACATCATGTTCCTTTATCCCTTCAAAAATCAGAGAAACGGCTGCCTCGACATCAAGGACATAGTAAAAGATATTCGTCGTGCCACTTCCTATATCTCCCCCTTCACAGTAGCCGTTTCCTGTATGAAGCAGACCTTCATCGATTATCTCTTCCATCATATGGCGACGCTCGAGTGCTGCTTCTGCCTGACCCTCGTCATAAGGAAACTGGACGATTAGTTCCCGGTAATCTGCCTCGTTCAGCTCGCGATAGCCTTGACGTTCAAACTTCTCGATCAG
This sequence comes from Exiguobacterium sp. UBA3968, assembly GCF_002385115.1. Lineage (NCBI taxonomy): Bacteria > Bacillati > Bacillota > Bacilli > Caryophanales > Exiguobacterium > Exiguobacterium sp. UBA3968. The sequence goes on along the minus strand of NZ_DGCW01000005.1, from coordinate 655,818 downwards.
CTGCAAAATCTGTACACCTAATCGTTTGAAGCGCGAGACACGCATCTGTCCTATGTCTTCCGCTCTCACCCACTCTCCAACGATTCCTTGATGTTGAATGATGAGGCGTCCCTCCGTATAGATTGTTTGGTAGAGTGTATCCGAGCCGCTTTGTTTTGTCAGTTGGATCATGAGTGGTTTCGCTCCCTTCCATCACAATACGTTTACATCTGCTAGTACGAATAACGTCCTATTCTGACCATACCGACAAACGAGTGCGAGGATCATTGTCATCGGTCACCCACTTAATTCCGGTATATCCACGTCTCACGGCGTTCTCATAAAATGCTTCCGATACGTGCTGCTCCTTACAATAAATATCGACGTACGTGCAGTCATACACCAAAATCGCGATGTGACAATTGCTTTCCTGAAACCACTCATACGTCATTCCTACTGCTTCAGTCTGACCACTTTGAAATGCAAACAATTCAGCAAAAATCAGGTAATTGCTAGGTCCCCTTAGCCATTTCGCTAGTTCACGTCCTGTTACGTTCTGATCGACCGAAAACTCTTCTAAACTGTCATACAACTCCCCGTCCATGGTTTGGATTGGAAAATCAAAATTACGAAGAAACCAATCATACGCTTTCATTTCAATCGCACTTAATATGTCGATCAAGACACGCCCCGGTTCATTCGGGATTTCAAATGACACACCACGCAGACTCATCGAATCCCCTCTTTCTACCTTGTCATAAGAAGGCTGCTGTATGAAAACACTGTAGTTCCTGTTCTTCACTTGAACTTCCCCACGTGCAGACGGCGTAACCTTGTGCTGTCAATGTCGTAACTATCTCCACGACTGGCAAACCTCCGCTTTCTGTTAAGCCGATATCGAGCACCTGCGTAAGTAACTCTTGACAGCGCGACGGGCGAGCATAATTCGCACAAACAATGGTATACATAGAGTGAGAATTACTAATCATCTCAATGGCTCTCGAAAGCTGTTCGAGACCAAATTCAGCAATCCCAACGTAATACGGTTCTTCTCCAACTTGGACTGGTACTTCTATTCGGGATGTGAAGCCATCAAGCATCTCTTCTCGTTCGAGTAGACGCCACAGTTTGTAATAATCAAAGATTCTTTTTGACTGGAACCCATTTCCGGCACACACTACTAAATAAAAGCGATAAGTGCTCAGCTCATGCTTTTGCCTTAGCTCGTTACGGAACATTTCACTACTTATTTGTTTGAACTGGACGATGTCTTCTGGAAACAGGAGCATCTCACCGACCACACATAGACAACGAATTGATGAGCTCGCATCCGCAAGCCAAGGGAAGATACGTGTCGCATCGCTATGCTCTTCGATATACGTTTTCATGAAAAATCTCCTTTTTCAATCCCACTGACACGATACGCTTTGATACGTTTCAAACTGTAGATACACGAGTTGATTCGTACCTAGATGAGTGAGTCTGAGTGATTGTTGTGATGGTTGCGTATAAGGCAATTCGAATCTGATACCTTCGATTTTCTTCAATAAAAAATAAGCCCAGTGCCGATCGTATTCATTCTCAGACAAAACATCCCATAACGCATCCTCACAACAATTCGCCTCGTAGATATACAATTTCATGATCGTATTCTCCGCTATCACGGGTAACCCCGCAAATACGGGAGGGTTCGGAACTCGCGGTTTCTGGATGACCAAGGTATAGCCATCTTTCAGAAGACGATCCAATTGTTCACGGCTATCCGGTATCTCCTCTTTGATGACGGAAGACGGGAGTTCTCTGATTCGGATCGGTAACCCCACCTCATATTCAAAAGGATCGTCGAGTGCGAGTAAGTCTTCACGCAAATAGATTGTTCTCATGAGATCATCCTCACATTCTTTTGTACAATGCATTAAAATTCTATCAGGATAGTTCTTTAAATGGGTCTGGTATTTCTTTGTTTCATTTATAATATGTAGCCATCTCCATCATTGGCGTTATTCTCGAGTTTACGTTTGTATTTGCTTCGAAGATATAATAAAAGTATCAATCCTGTTCCAATTGACAGAATCGGAAATAGATGTGGGATGTACTGCTCTTGCCGAAAACTGATATGCATTAAGAAATAATCGACGAAACAGAGGACACGTAGCCACATCGGAAACTGATCTTTACTAAGAAACGCTAAGAACATCAGAGCGATACCGATACCTAATACAACAAACGGTAATATAGTGAACGGTGTCACTAACTGGAACAGACCGAGACCCAGAAGAAGATATGCGAGCCAGGACGTCCGGCGGCGAAATTTCTCACGCTCTTTCCGTCCGGGTTGCATCCCGTAAATATCATCCTGCCTGTATCCTTCAGCCTGTTTCTCAGCAATTAATTCCTTCAGTCGTCGTTTAGCTTGACGCCGAAATGTATATCGTTCTTCAATTGAATCACTGACATCCTGATCGATTTTCCATTGTTCGGTGACACCGTGATACATCTGGATTGTTCGACCGTCCCGGTACATGAACCAGAAATAGATGATGCCATCCACTTGCTTACTGAGCGTGACAATCATTAAATTATCATCCTTATCAATTGAATTAGTCTTCTGCAGCAATTTTTTAAATAGAAGCATGGTTCGGCTGTTCCGCTAGAAAATCCGTTTGATTGTATCTGTTTTGGACATAAAACAATAGGAGTGTACCCGTTCCAATCGCGAAACCAGCATATAACCCCTCTCGGTATTCAATGTTCATGACACAGCAACTGATGAAACAAACCGTGCGTAGCCAGCCCGGTAAATAGTCTTTACTGAAAACGACCATTCCCATTTGAAGTAACGCAAACACTGCGATGATAATTGGAGAGACGAGAAAAGGCATCACTACCAGAAACAAACCGACACTAATCAGCAGAGACGCGAGTCCTATCATTCGACGCTTGAACTTCTGTCTTTTCTTGCGGTTCGGTGTCAGTCCGAATACGTCCTCGAATATGTATCCTTCTGCCTGTTTTTCCGAAATCCACGTATTCATCCGACGTTTCGCTTGATATCTGAACAAGTAGCGCTCTTCCATCACTTGTTTCATATCGTCCTGATGAATCTCGTTCATGACACCGTGATACGTATACAATTTTCGTCCATCGCGATAGATGAGCCAAACGGCTGTCATTCCATCGACTTGTTTATGAAGCGTCCGAATCATGTTAACCCTCCAGATCTGCTAGGACATCTTCTGGATCCAGCTCAAGTCCAACGAGCTCCGGTCCCCAGTTCAAGCCACAATTCAGTCCATCGTCAATCATGTTCGGCAACCAGCCATCCATGAATAGATCCAAATCCAAGCGAATCAAGTGATAGTCCGCCCATTCCTTCGTCTGTAGCGCTTTCGCCGCTGATTTCGACGAAAAGAATAACAATACATCCGATTCCTCTTGATTCGAAGGACAATAGGCCCAACCCGACTGTTCAAATTTTGATAGACCATAGACGGCGCCTGTCTCGATGACCGTTTGTACGAAGAGTTCTGCTTGTTCTGCAATGCGATCCACTTGTTGTTCCTTTTCAATGAATATCTTCAACGTTGGTGCTACCGAAAATAATTCTTGTTCCTCATGATCCCATAAGACGATTGTCTCTGTATCCGGAAGCTGATACCCGAGTTCGTCACCTGTTCCGTCATGTGCGATTCGTAAGAAACCGGATGGGTAGTCCTCCGCATCCGTTGTGTTAACACGAACAAGGTCGTCCCATGTCCGCTTGATATACTGCTCGTCCTTGATCGGATGAAACTCCCATTCGCCGATGCTGAATTTATTTTCGTGCTTGTAACTATTTCGTAGTTCTTTCGGAAGCTTAAAGCCAAGTTCTTCTTCTACCTCTTGTAATCTCTCTTCAGTAACACCTGGTAAACCGATTTGATATGTCATCTATGTGACTCCTTCTTATACATTTTTGTCTTTAATTTTTTCGGTTAAAGTTTTTCCCTTCAGGATAGAGCCCGGTCAAGCGTCTGCCATAATGAACTTTTGCCTGCCCCATCCGAAGCCGTGTCACTCCATACTGTTTCTTAAAATATTCAATGACGGGTTGGACGATCTGAGATGGTTCGAGGACATGAAGGACGAATTCGATGGCTTCCGGACCATAATCATCCTCAACAAAATAACCGTTGCCGATTTGAAAAAGAAATGTATGAAGGTCGTCTTCGATATTCGAACGATGCTCAAAGATGATGTCATACTCTGTATCCTGACAAAAGATTTCGACGACAATCTCATAGTAATCTGCTTCTTGAACGGCGGAGTAACCGTCTTTTTCTTTCTCAGCTACGAGCTCCCGAATGTAGGCATCCAGATTGAAAAATCGCGAGAACTTCTGCTCGCTCATTGGTTCTTCTAACCGCTCTCCCATAATGCCGTGAAACGTGTAAAGTGTCCGTCCATCCTTCTCGAACAACCAAAAATGATTATGACCGTTGATTTGTTTAATGAGTTGCATATTGTCACACGATCCCTTTAAGTAATAAGTCGATGAAATTTATAATTTCTTGTCATTTGTTGTTTTCTTGAAAAATCAATTTCTCTTCTTCATTATAAAAGCCATAACCATTTATGGGAATTTTTATTTATTCATATGATATATTCCATTTTGATTACAATTTTAATTTAAAACACTTTTATGTAAGCGTTATCATTATACTGTATACGGTACTTATTCTTTATTTAGGAGTTGAATCGAATGGATACGGTCATCAGTCATTATTCGAAATTCAAATGTCCACGTTGTCGCGAGAAATTCAAGGATGAGATTCTCATTGAAGATTTACATAGTGTAGCGTACGAAGACCGGCGCTTAGGTCTCGAAATCCAGTATGACTTTTCTTCGGAAGTCGCTTGTCCGAACTGCCATCATCAATGGCTCATTGAAGGCAATGTCTGGGAGTATCCTGAAGGCGTCATCGATGCCATCGAACTATAGTGCGACCAACATGAAACACTTCCCTTTTTCTCAAGTGCGCTACATATGAAGTGTTGCCTTGATGTACACTATCGGTAATACAGAACGTGTACTTCGGAGGGGTTCGCATTTGAAAAGTAAACTTTTATTTTTACTGCTATTTTCGATCGTCTGTCTAGCTGGATGTAGCAATTACGATCAAGACGGAAATACGACGAGTGAGGAAGCAAAACAGAAATACGATGCAGCCATCAATCAAGTCATTAAATCTGAAAACCAGTACTTGAAGCAGCAACAGATCAACCAGCAACTAAAGCGAAACACTGATGAAACGGGCGTCATCGTCTATGAGGATCAAGATTTAATCGAAATCTATTACGACCAATCATCTGAAGGACAAAAAGCCATTTATCAGAAAAAAGGGTCTACTTACGCGCGGAAGACGTATTCGAAACAAATCAGCCGTAAAATCGATGCCTCTGAAAAAAAATACCTTGAGAACATTGGAATCAAGTAATTCTAATCCTATAAGGCTGATTTGTTAATTGTCTAAATGGTCGTTGACTCTATTATTTAATGGAGTCATCGACCATTTTCGTGTTTTCTTACCCTTCTCTTTCCTTCATCTGTTTTAAGGCACAGTTCAGGGGGTATTTTTTAATATTTAGTTTAAGGTGGGAATTACTGATGGAAAGAACCGCATCAATCATTATTCCTGTATACAATAAGGCGACATATCTCTCAACTTGTATCGCATCGATACAAGAACTCATGCTCGATCACTCAACAATCGAAGCGATTTTCGTTGATGACGGTTCGACGGATGAATCGTTATCGATTCTCCACACGGCTGCACAAACGATGGATTTCATTCGCATCATCGAACTTCCTGAAAATACGGGCAGTCCTGCACAACCGCGAAACGTCGGAATTGAAGAAGCGACAGGTACCTACGTCACGTTCTTAGATGCTGATGATCGTCTCGATCCAGTCGGATTCCCTCGACTCGTCGCACAAGCCGCTTCGCATGATGCCGATATCGCATTCGGTCAAACGATCAAACATACCGACACGTCGATTCAAAAGGTTGGTCGCTTTGCGTCGTTTACGACAGCGAATCAGCTTGTTCCGTATGAAATCGACAAAGTGTTCCGCGCGGTCGGACCTCCAGGGAAAATTCTGAAGCGCTCCGTCTTGCTTGAACATAACATCCGGTTCAGCCAGATGCAGTTCGGTGAAGATAAACTCTTCTTCTTTGAAGCCATCTCGAAATGCCAAACGGCTTCGATGAATCCGGCACCGGTCTATCACGTCAATCGTTTCGCGATGAATGATTCGCTTGTCGGACAAACAAGTATTTTCGAAAAGACGACCTTCAATTTACAAGTGCTTGAGAAAACGCTCGAACTTGATATTCCGGCAGTTGCTAAAACGCATGCATTGAGTCGGTTGATCGAGATGGACTTCCTCTCCCGACTGTTCAACAACAAGCGTTTCCTTGAGCATCCGCAACAGCAGACCTTTTTTGACCTGTTCCGCGAAATGATTGCCGTTTTTGAACGCCATGGTGCAAATCCAGCGGATTTCATTTTTGATGACATCTTTCAAAAACAGTACGCCTTACTTCAGCAAAAAGATTATGACAGCTTCGTCACCTTCATCACGCTCCTTGTCCAAAAACATAAAGCCCGGCGATATGTATCGGAGAATCGTCTCTATTACCGAATGCCTGCTTCGTTGCATCATCTCGGGCCTGTCCTTGAGCCATTCTTTGCCTCGTATGCAGGCACGCGTCTCGTTGATGGTCTCTTCTATGAAGTCGTACAATTACTCAAAGACGACATGTCTTCGGTTGATCAAGTTCTCTTAATCGCACCCAACGATGAAGCAACGGAAACCGCCGTTCCGTTCCATATCGATGAGAACGAACTGTTCATTCCGACCGAGGCACTCGAACCGCGTTCAGATCCATTCCAATTGATGCTGATCCATGACGACTATCATCCGTTCGTCGTCCGGATGACGTTACCGAGTAGTGTCGACGAAATGCATTTGCATTATCAGCAACTTAAAGTCGAATTTCGTCCCGAAGAACAAAAATCACCGTTACAGAAAATTGATGCGACGAAGTATCATATCGAAGCACCGACGCAAGTCGTCGTACTCGAGAAAGCCTTTTTGTATGATGACCTCGAATTTGAGCATAAGCAAGCAGCGCTCGAAGTCGGTCAACTCCTGACAATCAGTGATCTACAGTTGACGCTTGCTGGCACACCACGACTCGTCACGGCTAATGGAGCTTACGTCACGGCAAACAAAAAATATGTCCATCTTCCGCCTGTGATCGATAACGAGACGTATCTGACTGCGCCTCCAGCAGCAGTCCGGATTTTGAAGACATGTAAACAGTACGCCGATCGTAACTTTAAAAATGAACTACCGACGAAAAACACCCCCGATACAGTGGTTCAAATTGAGAAGGTCGTCCTGTCATCGAAAGGCACACCACGCTTGAAAACGGCTCAGGATATGTACATCACAGCCAATCGATCATTCGTTCAACCGATCAACGAAGCTTAACAATACACCTAGGGATAGAGAGATCTCGTTCCTAGGTTCCTTATTATTCCAACAAAGTATGCTATAGTATGGACAAGGTTCACCATATGATCCATATTTTATGCTACTAAATAAAATTGTAAGCGCTATATAAGGAGATGCCCTATGACACGAGATTTGTTTTTTACATTGAATACGTTAGCAGCCCAGCGTGGCGGTTTATCAAAAGCAGTCATTAAACGCGCGAATGCGATCATCGCGGCTGATCCGGAGCGAAACGTGACGCTCGTGACGTTAGGGATTCAACCGAATCTCGAAACAATTCGTCAAGAGATGGTCGAAGCACGGTTGCTTGATCCTCGCATCCAGGTCGTCAACGTCATCAATTATTTAGCACGTCGCCAGGCAGACAAACGGTCCGTCGTTTCTTCGAAAGCCGAATTGATTCCGCGTTGGGAAAAACGGTATACGTTGTTCCTCGATGCGAGCCGTGCCGAAAAAGATTCCTATCGATTGTTCGACAATGGTACATACGTCCAGTACGCTCGGTTTGACGCTAACAATCAGCTCAGCTTCATCGATTATTTTTCAGAGAATCGCCATCGCCTACGCCGCGAGGAATACCTTGATAACGGGCAGTTGGTGCAGACGATCCAGTATTCGCTTACATCGAATAAGCCGGTCTCTCGTTCCTTCTTCCACAGTGATGGAACGTGTTATTTGACGATTTGGCATAAAATCAACTCGGCGGATTGGAGCCATCTGTTTTATTTCGAAGCCGGTCAGGAAAAACAGTTCAATGATCCAGCGATCTTTAATACGTTCGTTTTGAACAAGCTGTTAGATCAACATGACGCGGTCTTGATCTCATCAGAATACCGGGATCGTCTTGCCAACCTACCGAAAAAGAATTTGGATGCGGTCATCCTAGACATCAAGCATCCGAATATTAAAAAGATTGCCTTCGGGCATAGCAATCACTTCGTGTCGCCCTTCAATGAGACAGCAGCCGTCAGTGGTGTCTGGGATACATTATTCGGTCGCATCGACGAGTGGGATCGTGTCATCACGGCAACACCTCGTCAACAAGCGCATATGACCAACCAGTTCGGTCATCCGGAAACGTTCCATGCGATTCCACACGGTGTTGGTGCTGTTCCGGAAGCCGACTACTCGGTACTTCCTGAACCTGATCCGAATCGGTTCATCGTTGTCTCGCGCATTCAAATCAAAAAGGATGTCGCTGCGAGTGTCCGTGTCATGCGGAAGATCGTCGACCACCACCCCAATGCCTTCCTTGATTTCTATGGCTTCGGTTACAACGATCAGCTCGAAAAGGATCTCCATGCTTTGATCAAGGAATTGTCATTAACGAAGCACATCCGTTTCAAAGGGTTCGTTACGAACATTCAAGACGCTTATCATGGTGCTGTCGCAACGATCTTTACGTCGCAATCCGAAGGGTTCGGGATGGCAATCCTTGAGAGCATGGGTCACGGTGTTCCGGTCATTGCCTACGATGTTTGTTACGGTCCCCGTGAAATCATTGAGCATGGAACGACTGGATTTATCATTCCACCTGGTGACTCGTCAGCCTTTGCTGACGCAGCGATTCGCTTGATGGAGCAACCGTCCCTAAGACGTCAAATGGGCGAAGCCGCCTTGCATTCGGTTGAGCGTTTTTCGGATGATCTTTTCACGAAAAATTGGCTGATGCTTTTGAATCAGCTCGACGAATAGTTAGTCGACCTCCTCCCCTGTGAGGAGGTTTTTTTGTCTATCCACCAAAGTCCGCATTGTTTTTCAAATTTTAGGATGTTTTAGCTATTGATTATGATAGAATGCTAAGGGAAGATAACGCTTTCATATAACATCTTTTAGTAGGAGGTTCCTTGATTCCATGCTTTTTAAATCTGCTCTCCGGGTGCTCCAATTTGGACATTCCGTACTTCCGAAAAAACAAAAAAAGCTTAAACGATCGGCATTAAAAGAATCGTTACAGATTCAATCTTCGCCGACAGACTATACGCTATCCGGTCAATTGAATGATCCGTTGCTGACGATCACGTCGTTACGTATCCGCGATCGATCGCAAGAGACGGTCCTTGAAGTGCCGAACCAACTGGACGATCATCGCTTCACCTTTCAGCTGTCGCATTCAATCGTGTCTCAATTGAGTCAACATGTTGCTCAGATGCAAGAAGAGGCGGACGTTCCGACGGTCGAAGAGGACGGTCTCTCTGAGATCGAGTCCGTCGAAGCCGATCAAGATACGCTCTATCCGATTGGTCGTTTTTCACTCTGGCTAACGTTCACAAAAAAAGTCGAGCATCTCACACCGGAACAATTACAAAAATGGGAATCCGACGGGTTACCGAGCCATGCTACGCTCGACGCGACCGTCTTCACCCGCGAAATTCTGTTGGGGCGCTTTCTTGATACACAGATTCCTGCGCCTCTCGCGCCGTTGATGGATGAGACGTTCAACGAATTCGTCCAGTTGTATACGGATTTAAAAGGCAATCTGCGTCTATTGCTGAATAAAGAACCGCAGATGAAGCCGAAGATTCAAATCGATGCGGTCCATAATGAGACGAAGGCGACGACAGTCATCAGCGGAAAAGCCTTTACGCGTCATGCGTTCATCAAGACGGGACGGTTGCTCCTTGTTCACCGAGAGAGTGGCGATCAAGTCCCTATCCCAATCGATTGGTTGTACCAAAACGAGGTAAGTGCGAAAAAATTCGGATTGTATCGCTATCATTACACGGCGAAGATTCACTGGTCGCACCTCTATCAAGCAGCCCAATTGCAAGAAGGGGTTTATGATGCTTTCATCACGCTCGATTTCTATCACCGATCGGAACCGAAATTACACCGTCTCGGTCGTGCCCGTTATATCACGCGTCAGCTGACACCGGAAGCGTTAGGGAAAGATGAGACGTCGACGATGCATATCATTCCGTACTACACGGTCGGTCACCGGAATCTATCATTTGAGATGACCGAGTTCACGAATGAAAATTACGCCTACCTGAATCATCTGATGACGTTTGCCCCGCTCTACCGGCTGTTTGCCGAGAAGAACACGTGGCTCGTCGGAGAACGTCCATATAAAGCGCAGGACAATGGTTACCACTTCTTCAAATACATGCGCGAGACCTATCCGGAGCGACCGGTCTATTACGTCATCGATCCGGCGTCGAACGAATATGCGCAAGTCGCTCCGCTCGGAAACGTCTTGCCGATCAAATCGAAGGAACACATCTATCACTCTTTGATGGCAAAGAAGGTCATCGGGACACACCACGCGGAATACTTGTATCCGCTTCGCTCGGAGCCGTTCAAACGCAAGATGCGTGCAGATCGTGTCTTCATCCAACACGGGGTTCTCGGAACGAAGAACATGAACAATCAATACGGGAAATTTGCTGCTGCCTTCGACACGGATTTGTTCCTTGTCAGCTCGGAGCGGGAAAAACGACTCGTCACACAAGATATGGGATACGCTGAGCGCGAGGTCAAAATTACTGGCTTGTCTCGCTTTGATGCACTCTTGAAAAATGACGTCCCGGTCAAACGTCAGATGCTCGTCATTCCGACGTGGCGGTCGTGGTTACAGACGCCACTCCAGTTCTTCGAATCAGAATACTATCAGCAGTACCAAGCGTTCCTATCGAGTGATCGTTTGCATGCGTACGCGAAACAGCATCGTCTCGAGATCGTTCTTTGCCTGCATCCAAACATGCAGCAATATTCGAGTCACTTCGAGAACTTACCGATCACGGTCATCCATCAGGGCGAACGCGATGTTCAAGGATTGTTAAAGGAGAGCCTCTTGCTCGTCACCGACTATTCGAGTGTCGCTTTTGACTTCAGTTTCTTAAAGCGACCGGTCCATTACCTGCAATTCGACCCGAAACGCTTCATCGGTCCTCTCGGTTCGTATCTCGATCTCGAAAACGAATTACCAGGGCGGATTTCAAAAACAATCGATGACTTGTTCGAGGATCTCGACGCGACGGCACGCCGTGATTTTAAGATGGCGGATGAATACAAACGACGCGCTGACGTCTTCTTGACGAAAACGGATACGACTTACTCTGATCAGGTCTATCAAACAATCGCTAATTATACGAAACAGACGAGTCTTTTAGAGAAGATTCAGACGAACGAGGCGGCGAACATCCTCTTTAAGGTCTATCGTCGTAGCCGGTTCTACTTCCCGACGATGAAGGCAGGATATCGACTCATGCAACGCGTCTTGCCGGTCGACCCGAAACTCGTTGTCTTCGAGAGTGGGCTCGGTAAACATTACGCGGACAGTCCGCGTTACATTTATGAGGAACTGAAGAAACAAGCACTCGGCTACAAAGTCGTCTGGATCTATAACAAGAAGCTTTATCTCGGAGATCCGAACGCAAAAGTCATCAAACGCTTATCTCCTGCCTACTTCTATTACATGGCGACGGCGAAGTTTTGGGTCAACAATCAGAACTTCCCGCATTACATGACGCGGCGAAAAGAGACGACCTACATCCAGACGTGGCACGGCACACCTTTGAAGAAGATGTTGTTTGACTTAGACGAGATCCATGGACGGGACGAAGGCTATGTCGAGCGTGTAACGAACGCGATCCAGCAATGGAGCGTCCTCTTGTCTCCGAGTCCCTATGCGACGAACATCTTTAGAAGTGCGTTCCAGTACGGGGGACCGGTCGTCGAATCTGGTTATCCGCGAAACGATCTCTTCTTTACGGCGAATAATGCAGCGACAATCGAACGGATCCGGACGCAGCTTCAACTGCCGGAAGACAAGAAAGTCATCTTGTATGCACCGACTTTCCGTGACCATCAGTCGCTTGGTAAAGGGAAGTTCTACTTCGACTATCCGTTTGATTTCGACCGGGTCGCAGAAGCGTTAGGCGATGAGTATGTCTTCTTGATTCGGACGCATGTGCTCGTCACGAAAAAGCCGAAGATTCCGGCACAGCACCGGGAACAGTTCATCGACGTGACAACTTATCCGGATATTCAAGAACTATACTTGATCACGGATCTACTGATCACGGACTATTCTTCTGTTTTCTTCGACTTCGCGAACATGAATCGTCCGATGATGTTCTATGCGTATGACCTTGATCTCTACCGCGATACGCTGCGCGGGTTCTACCTCGACTACTACAACGATCTTCCAGGACCGATCTTAGAAACGGAAGAGGCTTTGCTTCACGCCTTATCGGACATTCCGCGTCTGACGAAAATGTATCAAGCGCAACTCGATGCATTCCGTGCGACGTACGGTCCGATGGAGGATGGGTTTGCCGCTTCTCGTGTCGTCGATGCGTACTTCAAAACGGATCAAACGATGCGCACTCAAACCCTTGAATTACTTGAACAACCAGACGGCAGTTACTCTGTTTGACCGATGATATGAAAAAACGGCTTGCACCCTTTTCTGGATGCAAGCCGTTTTACATATTTTATTCGTCCGTCGCTAATTTTTCTGTGAGGACCTCGTTGAGCTTTTTCTTGAACATCGGAGCAAAACTTTCCGCATACGTATTCGTCATATGGCTGTTATCGCGATAGATGACGACATTGCCGATAACGGGACGGTACTCGCCTTTGACGTGGAAGTAACGCGTCAAATCCAGCTTATGGAGCGACTGGTTCGTTTTTTCGAATTGTTTCCAATACGCCTCATCCGTTTGATTCGGTTGTGTGTTCATCTGTTTCGTCGTATCAGCGATGCTCGTCGTCTCCAGTGCCTCGAGTACATTAAAATCGTATCGTGGATTGTCCCGGAGTGCTAGCCCCTCAATCCCATACTCGTCCTTGACGTACTGCATCTGGTCGACCATTTGTTGATGGATGCTGTCTTTTGAAGCATCCGCTGCCGTTACGTGCGAGATGATCAAATCAACATCGGCATCTTTCAAATAGTTCAAGACGTTCTGATTCCAGATCCCTTTTAGCGAGTCCGGTTCATAGCCGGTTGAAAAACGTGTTCCTGACCGCGTCAGGTTAAGTAAACGGATGTCCGTCCCTTTGATTGCTTCATGTAAGGCACCGAACCATTGCTCCGAGTGCGAGCTCCCGACGAGCGCGATTGTTGCTTTATACTCCTTTGTCTTCCCGTATTCACCGACCTTCGCTTCCGTCTTCTGCAGCCCTTGGTTGCTACCATCCGTATGGACGAGGGGTAAGTCATTGAAGACGTTCGCATATGACGGGAATGGGTCTTGTTTCGGTACAGACAGTGCCTGTTCAATTGCTAAGGCACCCGGATATTTATTCTTACTGACGGCTTGTTTCAGCTCTTGTTCTTCCATATAAGCGAATCCGAGTAATGATCCGATTAACAAAACGTTGACCGTCAACAGCGCACCTAATTTCTTGAACGCTGTCCGATTGACGGTCGAAGTCCGGATCGGTTTTTCAATCCATTCCGTCATCAGATACGATAAGCCGATCGACGAGACGATGATCAATGTGCCGACGAGCAGACCAGGTGTTTGTTGGACGTTGTAGCGATAGAACTCAAGCAGTACCCAGTGCCAGAGATAAATCCCGAAGGCAATCCCACCGAGCTTGACCATCGGTTTTGATCCGAGGAATCGCTTTAATCCGAATCGTGTCTCTTGTGTTCCTGATAACACGATCATCAAGGCGCATGTCATTGGCCAGAGTGCGATGTAGCCAGGGAACATTTGCGAGACATTGAACAGGACACCAGTTGTTAGCAAGCCAAGCAGACCGATCCAACCGATGATCGTTGCCACCCACTTCGGGATACGAATCGCAGATAAGTTCACGCATAACAAACTGCCTAAGGCGAATTCCCAGACCCGTGTCGGCGTAATGAAATACGCCCATGGCTGATTGACTTCAGTCAGATAAATCGAGTACGCAAGTGACGTGACGAACAAGAATCCAAGCAGACCATTGAGGACGGCTTTAATTGACCGAATCTGATATTTGTTCATCATCCATAAGATGAACGAAAACAAAACGAACCAAATCATATAAAATTGCCACTGGATCGATAACGCCCAAAAATGTTCGACGGGTGACTTCATTTGCGTCGCGTCCAAGTAATCAGTACTTGAGACGGCGAGTTGCCAGTTTTGATAAAAGAACATCGAGGCGACGACTTCACGAATCGTTTTACCGAGAATCGATGCTGGTAATAAAAACGTACTTAATACCAAGACGACTCCTAAGATGAATAAAACCGATGGCAACAGTCGTTTCAGCAACTTTGTCACATACGGCAGGAACTTGAACTCTCCTGTCCGGTTGATCGTCGAGATGATTGATGTCGTGATTAAAAAACCCGAGATGACGAAGAAGACATCGACACCACCTGAGACACGATTGAACCATATGTGATAAATTGCGACGAGTAAGGCAGCTACCGTGCGTAGCCCTTCGATTTCTGGACGAAACCGGCTTTCGATATCAATCCGTTTCTGACCAGATACTTTCCATTCTTGCATGCTTCTATGTCCCTCCATCTACTTCTACACCTACGAATCCTGACGATTGCAGCGCATTTCTTGTACAGTTCGGTATGTACTCACCATTTCGAGAAAACGTTTCCATTCACTATGATAGAACATATTTCAAAAAATACAATGCCAATGAACTATATTGCCGTAAGAAACTTGGAAAATATGTAAAAGAAGTGCGTCGGTTACGAATTACGCTAGAAATCGATGCAAGTAGTCGTTAAAAATCCGTCGCATGACTTTTGGTGTGTTCTCGATATAGATCCGCATCTGTTCGACGTTTGCTTCGACAGCACCCTCGTTCTTCTCTTCGGTCGGAAAATCGGAAATGCCTTTGATGATGATACATTCAATGGCATTTTTCTGACAGATGTACGCGACAGCCCCCGCCTCCGTATCGGCAATCGTCAGACCGTTATCTCGCAGTTCGATATAGTCTCGCCACATGACGACAGCGCGATCAGCCGTTCCGATCGTTCCGAGATGAAAGTCGTTGCCATATTTTGAGACGTCGAGATTGACGATGAATGACGGTTTAATGAGTGGTTCAATCTCTTTGACCGTACAATCATATTGAACGGCACGATCTGGAACGATGATGTCAAGTACGTCGTACCTCGGGTCAATCCCGGCACACGTTCCGGCAACGATGACCTTCGTCAATGAGAAACGGAGGATCATATATTGATTCGCTCCGATGCCATTTACTTTTCGAACGCCCGTGCTGTAAAACAGAAGTGTCTTCCCGTTTATCTCACGCGTGAAGTATTCACCATACGGATAAGTGATTCTTTCCTCAGGCGAGACATGAAAATACGCAAGTGTCGCGTCAAACTCCCATGCGGTGGCGATGCTGATTCCAATCATCCTTCCTTACTCCTTTCGAGCATCCGCTAAAGACCGCTCTTTTTTTCATCTAATCGAATTGATGATGTGTACGATAAGTTATATTCCTTGTGTTTAAAAGAAAATTCGCTTAAATTAGTACCTAGTACTAAAACCAAGTATAACATCTTTTTACAGGGAGGAACCATTTATGACTGCATATCATGCTCGAGTAACAGCAATCGGCTCTTACGTTCCAAATCAAATCATGACGAACCATGATTTAGAGAAACTAGTAGAAACAAATGATGAATGGATAGTGCAACGAACAGGCATCAAAGAACGAAGAATCACGGGTCAGACTGAATCGACAAGTGATCTTGC
This sequence comes from Exiguobacterium sp. UBA3968, assembly GCF_002385115.1. Lineage (NCBI taxonomy): Bacteria > Bacillati > Bacillota > Bacilli > Caryophanales > Exiguobacterium > Exiguobacterium sp. UBA3968. The sequence continues at coordinate 639,597 of NZ_DGCW01000005.1, read as the reverse complement.
CTATCAAGCAGCTATGAATTTAAAACAGCGTTACAATACAGAATTTCAAGATGTTGATATGATCATCATCTGTACGATGACACCCGATTTTAAGACACCAAGTACTGCATCATTGGTACAAGCAAAACTCGGTATCAATCATGCGGGTGCAATTGATTTGAACGCCGCATGTGCAGGATTTACATACGGATTACACCTGGCGAACGGGTTAATTTCATCTGGTCTTCATAAAAAAATTCTCGTCATCGGAGCAGAAACACTCTCTAACATCACTGACTATGCCGATCGAAACACATGCATTTTATTTGGAGATGGTAGTGGAGCGGTTCTTGTGGAACGCGATGAAGTCCAGTCTGACTTTATTTCATTCTACTTGAACTCGGAAGGGGAAAAAGGAGCCAGTCTCTATTGCTCGAACTTGTCAAATCACTTGTTCGAAGATCCTATCATTCCCACTAATAAACTCATCCAAAATGGACGCGAAGTTTACAAGTGGGCGGTCAGCACGGTTCCTCGTGGAATGAAACAAGTAGTGGATCAGGCATCGATGACTTTGGATCAAATCGATTGGTTCATTCCGCACAGTGCAAACCTACGCATGATTCAATCGATTTGCGAAAAAAGCAATGTTCCTTTTGATAAAGCGCTTTACAGTCTCATCCATTTCGGAAATACCTCCGCTGCCTCCATTCCCTTATCTTTAGATATAGGTGTTACCGAAGGGAAAATCAAAACGGGTGACTTGCTTCTATTATATGGATTTGGTGGCGGTTTGACACAAGCTGGATTACTAATGAAATGGAGTCTGTGATTCATACAAGGAGGAAGTACAGATGCATCGTACTTCCTCCTTGTTTTTAATTCTGATGACGGACAAGCGTGGTAATATCCAGCCATTCATATGCTTCATCTTTAACCGTGACATTCCCAAAACGACTCTGGCGATGATCTATGTATTTACCTCCGAGTCGTTTGTAAAATGCTCGTCCCGGCTCATTCTTTTTCATCACCCAAACCAGCATCGAGAAGACATCTGCTTTCAGGAAATGAGCAGCGATAGTCGCCATCAATTTTTTGCCGATCCCTAAACCGTGCGCTTCAGGTAATATATAGAGGGCAGATAACTCGCCTATCCGTACTCCATCATCAGCATGAATCTGAGCTGCTGCGAATCCCACTGTGATTCCCTGTTCGTTCAATACCACATATAGGAACGTATCTTGTGAGGAATCGTTCAAAAACTGTGTCCATTTTTGTTCAGCTCGTTGAACTGAGAGTTGTTTCAAATATACATCGGGTACTAAACCGGCGTATGTCGTCCTCCACGTATCAACGTAAATTTTTGCTATTACCTTCATGTCTTTGGACGTGGCTAAACGTATATTCAAGAATTTCATCCCCCTAGCATCGGTAGCTCATAGTACTACCATTATTTTCTCATTCACCTACCTTAGTCCCAAACCCGCACACGCTCAATGTCTGCTGTTCTCAAATAATCGAGTAGCTGTCCTGTATGCACTGCTTCATGATAAGCAATTCGTAACAGCATATCACCAAGCGAACGGACATAACCTGATTCGGAACGATCAATCTGGACCGTCGCTAAATCTGATTCCGGTAGTCGCCCGACATATGTCATGAATTCCTCCCGATAGACCTCCGCAAAGTCTAGCTCCTCTTGCACTGATACGAAGTCACGCCCTTCAAACGGAGACTCATACGACGATAGACTGCCTTCATTTTGTAAGGCTAAGTAATAATAATACTCGCTATCTAACACATGACGAATCATTTCGAAACACGTCATGGCGTTCTCATCCGGTTTCCAGTTCAGCTTATCTTCAGGAATCGAACACCAGACTTTGATGCTTCTTCTTCTCACTTCATTTAAATTCCATACCATCCAATCCTTTGCGTTCATGATGTATCCTTCCTTTCGATGACGAATAAGTGTTCTCCTAATCTCTATTTTGACAAAGCGATTTGAAAGTCCTTTTAAAAATAAAAATAGGAAGCATCCGCAGATGTTTCCTGTTGTCGTCAATCGCTCACTTATTTTCTTCCTCAGACAATGCATCAATCTCTTTTTGTCTTAAAATTTCCGCAATCTGATGGTGGCCATTATCAAGTGCTGCACCACGTGCTGTCCGCCCGTCTTCATTTCGATGTAGTGGATCGGCTCCATAAGAGAGAAGTAAACGGACAATCCGTTCATAACCGTAAGCACTCGCTAAAGCAAGGACTGCCGTATCACCATCTGCGACGTTTTCCGCCTCGATATCGGCTCCCGCCTTTAGGAGTACTTTGACCGCTTTCGGATGATTATTCCCAACTGCCAGATACAGCGGTGTGAATCCGTCTAATCCGATAACATCAACCTCTGCTCCCGCTTCAAGTAACAGTTTGACTTTTTTTGCCTTGCCTTCTTGCGCTGCGTAATGTAGCGGCGTCACCCCAGCTCCATCATCGGTCCGTTGATGTAACAACTCCACATTCTGCGCTAGTTTCCGTAAGACTTTTTTATTGCCGGATCGCCCCGCTACTAAGTGAAGCGCTGAGAAGCCGTACTCATTTAAATCAAGATGGGCTCCGCGCTTAATCAACAGCAATGCAATGTCCGTCTTTTGATCATACAGCGCGATATGCAACGGTGACATCCCGTCCTGATTCGGAAGGTTGACATTTGCACCGTGATCAAGCAACAATTCGACGATCCGTTGATACCCTTCCTGAATCGCCCAATGAAGTGCCGCAAACCCTTCTTCATCTAGTTCATTCAGATCGTCACCACGTTCGATGCAGCGCATTACTTGTTTTCGTTTGCCCAAAAAAGCAGCATCTTGGATGGATCGTTTCGTCATGCCCGTTCGCCCCTCACCTGTTCCGTCATTGTCCTCATTTTACAACAACAATCAGTTGTCATGCGCAAAAACGCCTTTGAACATCTGATGTCTTTTGTACCAAGTTCAGTTCGTCACTCATGACATTTATTGATTTTAGGGAGATTGTTAGAATTAAAAGAAAAATAATCATGATCAGAGCATAGATAAACATCGCGAAAATAATGGATTCGTCATATCGTAATATATTTCACTCGATCACTTTGCATTGAAGAAAGCCCACATTATGACGCACATGTGGGCTTTGTTTCAATCGTGTACTCAGCATTAAAACAATTGAATACTTTATTAATTTGATGTGTTTTTTTTGAGAGATTTTTTAGAAAAAATACCTTCCGTTATTAGGAAAATGACAGCAATTGCCACAGACTTTATTCCATATTCGACCCATGTATCAGTCGACTTCGGGATTCCTTCAAAAAACATTAGAAAAATAAGAAAAAACATTGCTGCGAAAACACTTTCTAAAATTTGATTTTTCATCTTTCTGTATCACCTCTCAATTCTCCATACTTTATTTTACTTTTATAGAAGTAAAACATTTCAATTTTACTATATTTATATAATCACATTTATTTTTTACCAATTCAACTCAAAAAAGGTTTATCCTATTTTTAACGAGGAGACAATCACGTTCCACCTAACAATTTATGGAACGAAATCAACAATTTCCCGTTTGTTTTGAATGAATTGAGAAAAAGTATCACATAAGCATTTTTTTCGCTCAAAATCGCCTTCTAGAGAAAAATAAGCAGGAGCAGCGGTGCGAAGCTTGGCCCTGATAAATGATTCGAGACGAACGAAAAAGCGCAATCCTTCTCAATTTGAACTGAACCCCGAATGATAGACACTTGAAAAAAGTGCATCATTCGGGGTTTTTCGTGTGGATACGAATCGCTATAATGAACCTATTCAATCAGACGAGAGAAACAATCATGAGTAAAATCATCTTCACTATGACCCAAATCAACCAGCTCGAAGAAAACCCAAACGTCGCTTCCGTATCAGAACGCTTGATCCAGTACACGGCCGAGTTCAAGATCAAGACCGTACGTGAGAACATGGAAGGAAAGGGACCTCAACAAATCTTCACGGAGGCCGGATTCGATCTGACGGTGATCGGGAAACGAAAAGCGTATTCCGCGTTGATTCGCTGGCGCCAAACGTTCCGAAAAGACGGAGAGCAGGGTCTCCGGAACGACAAACGTGGAAAGGCTCTGGGAGGCGGACGCCCGAAGACAGACGAGTCGATGGAGAGACGGTTGGCGAAGGCAGAGGCACGGATCAAATACCTGACGGCAGAGAACGAGCTCTTAAAAAAGCTAGAGCAGTTAGAGGGGCAGGCGAAACGTACGAACTGACACCAGCAGAGAAATATCAGGTCATCAACACCATCATCCGCATCGCACAGCTTAAGAATCTCGTCCGCCCATTATGTGAGATCGCCGGAGTGAGCCGCAGTGGCTATTACGCTTGGTTGAACCGTGCCGAGGCGGATTCCCTCCGGGAAGAGCGTGATCACCTAGATGCGACACTTCTCAAGAGCATCCATGATAGCCATAAAGGCAAAGTCGGCTATCGGGGGCTGTACATGGAGGTGTTCGCCACCCTCGGTTTCCCGATCAACCATAAACGGATTCTCCGACTGATGCGCAAATTTAACATCGTGACTAAAATCCGGAGGATGAACCCGTATCGCAAGCTCTCTCGGGCGACGCACGAGCATCGCGTCGTGCCGAACCGATTGAACCGCGAATTCCGGCAGAGCGAGCCCGGGAAGGTATTCGTGACCGATATCACCTATCTCCCCATCGCCTCCGGCGAGAACGTCTATCTGTCTGTCGCCACACGCGAGATCGTGGCATACAACCTATCCACGGACCTTCGCATGGACCTCGTCTTTCAGGCGATGATTCATTCGGACCAAGGCTTCCACTACACCCATCCGGGCTACCAGCGACTCATTGGCGACCTCGGACTGGTCCAGTCCATGTCCCGTCGGGGCAACTGTCTCGACAACGCACCGATTGAATCGTTCTTCGGTCATTTGAAGGACTATGTCGCCAACCGTTCGTGCGAGTCAATCGAGGAGGTCCGCGAGATGGTCGGGAACTACATCAGCTATTACAACTACGAACGCGGTCAATGGAACCTAAAAAAGATGACCCCGAAACAATATCGGGACCATCTGATCGCAGCATAGAAAACGTGGTCTTTTTATTAAAGTGTCCATTTTACGGGGCTCAGTTCATTAAGAGAAAAATTACCCTTTGTCTTCAGTCTGAAGCCATCATTCCGAATAAGAAATGATGGCTTTTTTATATCATTTTTCTACTTTCTTTTTTCTGTCTAGTACAATCAAAACAATCCCGATAACAAGTTCTACCGCAATTATCTTCCAAGCCAGATCTGGAATCGCCTCAAAGGCATCCCCTTCGGAGCTACCAGTCACATCTAACTCCTTAAGCAAATAAAAATCAGATAAGTAAATGGATAACCACATCTTAGTAAGTGCTGCTAATACGAAACAAAACCCCATCTTCTGCAAAGAAAAACCTCCACAAACAAAATAACAGTCTCAATAATGCGAAGTCCTCGCATTCCGATTCCGAGGACTTCTTGATGTTTTATCCATCACTAAAACAACAATACTCATGATGCTCAATAATGTTCCAAGAACTGAAACGAGAATTGTTGTTATGCCATTAGGAATCATAAAACCTATCGGAATTAATCCCAAGAATGTCAAAACTATAATTGATTGATACGCGATATTTATCATTTTAATCACACTGTTACTGAAAAGAGATAAAATCAACGGCAACAAAAATAATCCGACGATGATCATAAGTGAAATTTTGAATACTCCTGGTTCTTCCAAGGAAATGGTACTCTCACCTACTGAATTCTTTGAAGCAACAAATAACATTGTGATAGCTGAGCACATCATCAAAAATACTAACGTAACTCTTTTTAACATAATAACCCCTCCTTACCATAAATATACCATTTTAAATTTAAAAAATGTAATTAAAATACTACAAATATAACTTTTTAACAATTTATGAAGTGAGGTTATATCTTTTAAAATTTCATAATACTCGTGTCTGTGAGATTTCGCGATATAATTCAATTTCTTCTGGATGCCGAGCTTCCCATTCGAGATTTTGAAGCAATGAGATTTGGATCGTTCCATCCATTTCCGACATCAAGTTCGTCAATCTAAAGTCACGCCGATTCGTGTTCGGGTCTTCAAGGATTTCTTCAAAATCTTTTCGGAATTTAGCTAAAATTTCCATCTAATTTAATCGATTAAACCTAGATGCTCTCTAAATGTAGTACTTTGATAGGACACTTTAAACAATCCTCTTTTTTGTAATTCAGGAACAATCATGTCTACAAAATCTTTTAAACTTGACGGTAGTGACGGCGGCATCAAGTTGAAGCCATCTGCTACTCCCTCGTTAAACCAAAATTCCAACTGATCCACAATTTCTTCCGGAGTACCAATCAATGTCAGGTGTCCTCCTCCTGCTGCTAAATAGCCTAATAGTTCTTTGAACGTCGGATCCGTATCTTCGATAATCTCTAGAATAGTTCGGTAGCGTCCGATGGGTCCGGTAAATTCCTCGATCGATGGTAAGGCCGGAATCTTTGCTTCGAGATCCCATGTGGAGCAGTCCTGTTGCAGAAAGAAACTCAATTGTTTCAACGCATTTTCAACCGGTAATTTTTCATCTAGTTCGGCTTTTTTGGCTAGTGCCTCTTCTCTTGTTTTACCAACATACGTTACTAAGCCTGGGTATATCTTAATCTTTCGATCTGGTGATTCAGTTTGTGTAATTTTCTTATGGAGTTTTTCACGAAAAGCATGGGCTTGTCTAAAATTCCATGACACAGAATATACGGCATCCGCATGTTTGGCTGCAAGGGCAATCCCTTCTTCAGAAGCCCCCGCTTGCATCGCTACTGGCTTTCCTTGGGGACTACGCGGCGTAGACAAAGGACCTTTTACGCTGAAATAGGCTTCAGAATGATCGATAACTTGTATACGTTCAGGATCAATCAATTGGTTATCTGATCGATTCGCAAGAAAAGCCGCTTGATCCCATGATAAAAATAGCTTCTCCATCAATGTAGCGAATTCGTCCGCCTTTTTATACCGCTCTTCCCTCGGTGGAAGTGCATACATTCCGTGGTTTAGTGCTTCCCAATCTGTCATCGAGGTCACTAAGTTCCAGCCTACCCTCCCCTTCGTTACGTGATCAAGGCTTAGAAGTTGCCTTGCTACTGTATACGGATTGGAGAACGTGCTCGATATCGTAGAGACTAATCCTATATGATCCGTCACTTGAGAAATAGCCGTTAGATTAATTAATGGATCCAACCAAAAGGCAGGTAAATCCGTCGCATTGGTAGCCGGAAAAGATTGATTATCCGCAAAAAATACTGCATCTAAACATCCAGCTTCCGCTATTTGAGACAAACGCTGATAATAGCGGCTCTCTCCGATTTCTTCAATTGCAGAATCAGGCATTAACCATGCGGCTTGATGATGACCACATCCATATAACAAAACGCCGATATTTAACTGATTTCTGTTCGTCATCTTCTGTTCACGAATCCCTTCTCTTACAAGCTGAGAATTTTTAAAACGCCCGCTTTAATTCATCGTTAACCCACCATCGACTGTTACGTTTTGACCGGTAATCCCAGATGCTGCTTCTGATGCCAAAAAGGCAACCAGTTGAGCCACTTCTTCTGGGCTCGTCACTTTTTTCAACGGGGTCGATTGGGCAATAAGATTAAATACTTCAGGGGTTGTCACAGCACTCGCATCTGTGACTTTCAATAACCCACCGGAGACGACATTCACGTTTATACCGTATTGACCTAGTTCTGCGGCCAGGTTACGTGTGAAACCAATCAGACCTGCTTTTGCTGTTGTGTATTCATGATAAGGAACGACGGGGTTTTGATAGAGGTTTGTTCCAATGCTGATGATACTACCGCTCTTTCGTTCCATAAATTGTGGTAAAACACTTTGGATGGTGTGAAAAGCAGCTTTTAGCGTTCCATCCATTTGCTTTTGATAATCTTCCCACTCTAAATCGATGAACGATTTTTGAGCAACCGGATCAAATTTAAAATCTACTAATGCATTATTGACGACAACATCGATTTGACCGTAATGTGCTGTTGCGGATTGCATCATGCTCTCAACATCTTCCCGCTTCGTAACATCGGCATACAAGGCAAGTGCATTCTCTGCTCCTAGTTCGCTCACAAGCTTTTCTGCCGCCTCTTTGCTTTTATAGTAATTAATCACCACTTTAAATCCATTGTTCACTAAGACCCTTGCAATCGTCGCCCCAAGTCCTCGGCTACTTCCTGTCACTAATACTGTTCTGCTCATTCTTGTCCACTCCCTCATCCATTTTTGCAACTTAAATAGCGAAGTAGTAAACAAAAAACGCAACTCTCCAAAAGGAAAGTTGCGCACGTCTAAATAAACACATAGCAAAGAGCGACATCATCGTCTCCGCTTGTTCATCAGAGTTTACACTTTCCTACGCTAGTACGACCTAGTTCAGGTTCAAAGGGTTTGAGTAGCTACTCATCTCAGTTTAATAACACCCCTAGTGATTCTATTTAAGTTACCTTTACTTTAGTAGTCTTGTGAACACCTGTCAATGATGATGAAAGCGATTTCGTTAATAGTATTTCTTTAAAGATCGAGCGTAAAAATAGGATTATTATCTGATTCGGATTACTTTGTTACGGTCATATCTTATACTAGGCAATACTAATTATCATTTTTTCTTTCTTTAATGATGTCTTAATATACGAGCGATTCGATATTTCTGATCAATTACGTGATCTAGTAGTCCGAATCATTAATATTTGCAATGTATAAAGCTTATCTTGCGTAATCATCTTATGGGGGCCATTAAATAGTAAGTATGTCGTCTTCTCTCTTCAGTTTATATTTAATTTTTTTCGTCTTAAAGTATACGCACTCTATTTGAGAAAAATTGAACTTTGTCTTCAGTCTGAATCGACTAACTTCAGGTGGTCCTTCGTGTATCTCTTACTTTTCACTCGACTTATCCTGTAGGGAGCGCTCTACCAAAAGCACGAAAACGACTGCTGTTAGGACGCCAAGCACGCCTGGTAACACGGAAACGATCGGATCACTGAAAAATGCCGTTGGGATAATTGCTGTCATTCCCCACTTCACACCCTTCAAGATCACAAGCGATAGAAGCAAGATCAGGAAGATTGTTTTCTTTTCGACACCTGTGAAAAATTGTCATTCTGCTTTTTTATCAGCCTTCACACCGAGCCACGTTAACATATGTAGCACCTCTCTTCTCTTTTTTTCTACGTTTTGACTAGACGGATTGGTTTCATGAATTACAAAAAAACCACTCTGAATCATGTCAGAGTGGTCCATCATGTTAAATGTCTAGTGTCTTGATAAAAGCTTTCAGCTCGTCACGCATCTCTGCATCTTTCAAGGCATACTCAATCGTCGTCTTGACGAAGCCGAGTTTCTCCCCGACGTCATAGCGGTTGCCTTCGAAATCATACGCAAAGACTTGGCTATCCGCATTCAAGCGTTCAATCGCATCCGTCAATTGAATTTCGCCGCCTGCCCCTTCTCCTTGATTCGCAAGGTAATCAAAGATATCCGGTGTCAGCACATAACGTCCCATGATCGCAAGATTTGATGGTGCTGTCCCGTGTGCCGGTTTTTCGACGAATTGTTTTACATCATACAGTCGTCCGTCTTGTGAGACCGGATCAATGATGCCATAACGATGCGTATCTTCGGGACGGACTTCTTGTACACCGATGACCGATTTTTCCGTCTGTTCGTAAACGTCCATCAATTGTTTGATTGCCGGATTGTCTGACTCGACGATATCGTCCCCGAGTAAGACTGCAAACGGTTCATTCCCGATGAATTGTTTCGCTGTCAAAATGGCATGTCCGAGACCTTTTTGCTCTTTTTGGCGGACATAGAAGATGTTCGCAAGGTTCGTTGAGAATTGAACTTTCTCGAGCAATTCAGTTTTACCGGAATTTTCGAGCGTAATTTCGAGTTCTTTTTGGTTATCGAAATGATCTTCGATGGCTCGTTTATGTTTACCCGTGACGATGATGATATCTTCGATGCCGGCTTTTGCGGCTTCTTCGACGATATACTGAATCGTTGGTTTATCAAGTATCGGTAACATTTCTTTTGGCATTGCTTTTGTCGCAGGCAAGAAACGTGTTCCGAGTCCTGCTGCTGGAATAATGGCTTTTGTGATCTTTTTCATATCGTTCATCCTCTTCATCGTTCAAGTAGTAGATTTAGTTGTTCAATTCTTCTAGTAATCGTCCATAATTCTTTACAGCCGTCTCAAGGTACAGGGATGGCTTCGTCTCGACCCGCTCAAGTGGTTGTTCGACGAGTTGTACCATCGCTTGTGCGAAGGCTTCCATGTCATTGGCTGGAACGAGATATCCGTTTTCGCCATGGGCGATGATTTCACGTGGTCCGTATTTCACATCATAGGAGATGACCGGACAGCCGACATTGATACTTTCCATGACCGTCAACCCGAATCCTTCAAATTCACTCGTTAACAACGAGGCTTTCGATTCACGGAAAACTTCTGCCGGATTCGACGTAAAACCGTGGATTTCGATATCGTCCTGTAAACCGAGCTCCTCGATCAAGCGTTCCATCATCGCGAGTTGCCCTTGTTCATCCATGCCGTAAAGGACGAGTTTCGTCGTGTGACCTGACTGTTTGAAAAGTGCATAACTCTTGATTAAATGATCCATCTGTTTTTGCAGACCGAATCGACCAATGAAACAGAATTGATCTTTGACCTGGTCACGTCGTTGCGCTTGTTCTGGAACGATGAAGTGCGGAATGATTGAGATTTTCTCTTCCGGGATATTATACCGTTCTAAGATGTCTTCTTTTTGATGATTCGTCAGACTGATGAAACGTGTCACTTTATCGGACTCTGAGAACATCGTCGCGTACGATCCTTTGACGTTTGATCCGTCTAGATGCGAGTTATGGATGACCATGACCCGTTTGACGGCTGCTTTGATGTTGAGAATCGAGCGATCGAGCAAACGAGCATCGACGAACAAAACATCGCCATCTTTAAATAAACGGTTGAAGTAGTACTCAAACAAATCCTTCTCTTTTTTGAACGCTTTGTACATTCTGCCGTTTCGATATAATTGAATCAAGACGAGTTTTGGACGTGCCATTTCATTGTAGAACTTCTTACAATAGACAGCACCTTCTGAATCATACAACTCCTCCATCATTTTCCCGTGATGGACGGGTGAGTAGATCGTCTTGCGGTGCAATTGACCGTAGACGTTGTATTCCCAGCGCTCGACCTTTTTAGGCGATGCTTTCGTCATGAAATCTTCGAATTCGACGACTTGCGTCTCCGGATAGAATTTACGATAGAGGACGTATTCACCCTCTTCATCATAATAGCGAACGGCATCACTGCCTTTTTTCTCAACGCTTTTCAACCCTTCGATTTCACGCGCCGATTCTTTGACGATCGGCTTGTTCCGAAAACGGGTTGTCGGAATGCTCAATAATTTATAATCGGATAACCAATCATAAATGTTTTCGAATTGGACCATTGGACCGACTTTTTCTTCAGCTCGGAACTGTTCGTACACTTCCATGTAGTTGGCATTGTAGTTCGTCGTGACGATCGTCGAACCAACACTCAATTCTTTTTCCATGAGTGCAATCCGACTCAACAGTGATTTCGTTCTACCACCGTGTTTCGGTGGTAATGTCGATGTAACAGTATACAGCATCTGTAATTACTCTCCTCTACCCTTTAAGATCGATCTCTCTTTTTTTTGTGTGAGGTCAACCTATATATCTTACCGAATCTGCTATTTTCTAAACGTGTCTTGTTCAGACAGTTAAAACCAATACAATTTCTATTTATCCCCTTTTTTACGAACAAAGTCAATTATTTTTGCATAATATCCAATCATTGTCATGGTTCTGCAACTAGTAGTTCGTAAAGCTGAACGAGCTGTCGATTCTACCCAACAAGTTTAAGGAGATAAACGACGCTTCACTGATTTTCATTCAAACTACATCTTTGCAGAAATCGGAAGATATTGTATGGTGAAGGATGTAACAGAGATACCATATGATTCAGAGTGAGAAAGGAAGCCATGCATCAATGAAAATCACCTGTCGTGACCATACGTTTTTGATCGAGAATCTCCCGCAACAAACCCTATATTTAGCTATTAACGAACAACATATACCTGTACAACAAACAGAAACAGGTTTTTCGCTATCGGTCGATGCGTTACTCAGTATCTTCCGAAAAAAGAATCATCCCATTAAATTCGTCGATGAACTTGGAACACCAGTCTCATTCAAACATCTTTCCAAGCCACTGGACATCGCACCGAACAGTTACATCAAACAAGGGAAACATTCCTATTTCATCTTCATCGACCAGGACGATGAGCTCAGTCTGATCTATAACAAAAAACCGTCCATCATGAATTTTTACGACCGAGATGTCCAGTTTGAGGGCATGACGCGTCAAGACGACGTGCTTCTATTGAAGTTTTCGTTTCACTCGAAATATGTCGAAGTCGCGCAACCGAGTTGCTTCGTTAAATTCAGACATCAGGAACAAAAAATCGCTCTACCGATTGAACGCTTCACCGTCACACCAGTCGACGCCTGTCGCTTCAGAACCGAAGTCGAAGCCGTGATCGATAAAGAACTCGTTGAGCAGTTGCTCGGTGACCGGTATACATACGATGCCTTTAACGCGAACATCTACGATCTTTTATTTGGCTTTTCGATTCGTGAGATGCCGATATCTGGATTCACCCCCCGGATTCGTCACTTTAAAAATCATCCAGAACTCTTGCATGACGAGCACTGGTTGCCGTTAAATGAGCAATACGATGTGTTGGTTCGTCCCTATTCGACCGTGTCGGAACGCCTTGCAATGCGTCTAATCCCGGTGCCAGTCGAGACTGTCGAATATTATGCAGAACCCCGACCGTTACTTGGACTGGATCCCACTAAGAAGACGATCGTCTGTTATGAATACCCGGATAAAGCACAAGATAATGGGATGATCTTCTTCAAGTACCTTGTTGACCAGCACCGGAAACAGTTCAACATCTACTACATCATCAGTAGGTCGAGTCCGGACCTCAAAAATCTTGCCGGATATGAGAACCATATCGTGTTCTATAAATCTCCGGAGAATATCGAGGTCGTTCAGGCTGCGGACGTTTTATGTCATACGCATTCATCGAGTTATGCCTTACCGTTTGCTACCTATCATACGGAAGCACTGATTCAAACGAAACAAAAGCTGTTCCTACAACACGGCGTCATCGGGTCAAAAGATGTCAGTCATATTTACGGTAAAAAATCGCCACATCCATTTACTGATTTATTCGTCGTCTCCTCGGAGCGGGAGAAACAGCTCATCGCTCGCGATTACGGTTTTCATCCTGACGAAATCATCGTGACAGGTCTCGCCCGATTCGATCAATTAATCACTGAACGATCACGTTGGCTCAAGCGATATAAGAACCGAAAAAAGCTGTTGATCATGCCAACGTGGCGACCGAAACTCGATACGTACCCAGACGAACAGTTCATCGAAAGCGACTATTATCAGGAGTTTCAAGCGTTAATCACGGACGAACGGTTGAAAAGCTTAGTGATGGACAACAAATACGAAGTCTCGTTCTACCTTCATCGCAACTTCCAAAAATTCAGCCACTTGTTCCACTCGGACTTCATCGATGTCATCAGTCAGGATGCGTTCACAGTCAAGGAGCTACTTGAAAATCATCATGTGTTGATCACCGACTATTCGAGTGTCGGTCTCGATTTCTCCTTGATGCATAAAAAGGTCATCTACTACCGTCCACCTGTCTTAGTCGGCGAAGATAACGCCGGCGAATCAACGGATTTGTTACCGGGAGACGTCATTGAAACAAGAGACGCCTTGATGGAATCACTACGCGAATCGAAGATGCCGAAACGCTTTAAGCGCAATCTCAGTCACATCTATGCGTTTGACGATACAAAGGCGAGTAAGCGGATTTTCGAAGCGATGCAACATCATTTTCAGCTGTAACAAATAAGGAGAAACGAGATGGCAGACCGTTTCGTTGCTCCTTTTTCATCGACGAAATTCCAACGAGACTCCGTCTGCGATTTGTGAGGACTGTTTTAACAACTCCCGCTTAACTGGATCAATCCAGTAATACTGAATACGCTCACCAAACGTAACGTGAGCGCAAAGCGTCTCTACGTGTTCGCCTAATTCAGTCGTCAATCGATCGTGCCGCAAGGGTCGCACCTGAATCGGCACCTCACGTCCGGAAACGGCACTAAAGCCACTAAACGAAAACGTCGAATCAACGGTTAGTGGTAATGCTCGCAACAACAATTCGATTGAAAACAGATCAACACTTTCGGTATGAATCGGTAGGACAGACTGCTCATTGCCTCGCGTAATTACGACTGCATCCGCTCGATACAACGCATGCACGGTTTGGACGCCATCTTGGTACTCGACGAATTCGAGTGGCGTATAGTCTTCTGCATCAATCGTCAGGCGGATCGTTCGATTGCCGATTTTTTCTGACACCAATTTTTGCTCCCGTACCAGGATAGATTGATGTGATGTCTTTTCTAACCGAATCGTTTCGTAGGTCTGTCCGATCTGAACCGATTCTCCTTTTTCTATCCAGTAGATCTGTTTTTCATCTTGTCCCTCGATGAGGGGATAGGTCGTCCTTTTCCATTTCATATCTCTTTCTCCCTTCATAAGAATCCGATGGAAGACAGCTGATGAACTGCTGCTTCTCGGACTTGCTCCGGCGTTTGCGCTGTCGTATCAATCGGACAGACCGGAAACTGTTTATACCATTTCTCTTCAAGTGCCCAGAGCGGTTGATGTTGTTCAAAGGATTGACGAGTCCTTGTTTGATCAGCGTCCCGACGCGTTTGTAAGAGTTGGTTTGACGCGCGTAAATAAAGAATCTGGTCGGACCGACATTCTCTTAATGCCTCAAGTTCCGTCTTTAAACGGAATTCCATATCCCAGTCATGCCCATGTATCTGTGGATAATGAAGCGTGTAGAATTCAAGATCCTCCGGACCACGATCTAATATAATGTGTCCGTTCGGAAAGTGACGAAATCGTTCGAGTTCCGCTTGAATGAACAATCGTTGATTCTCAACGAATCCGTCTTCGGTTCGGATGTCTAACCCGAGCTCCTTTCGTTTTTGAACGATCGGATATGGATTTTCATAATAGACATGAAGCTCCAGGTAAGCATCTTCGAGCGCTTGCGCAAGCGTCGTCTTCCCGGATGCCATGGCGCCTTGGATCGAGATGATGGTTCTCATGAATGGCGTTCCTCCTATCTGTATATGCTTAAGTATTAAAAAAATACGAACCGAGGTCTGGATGACTGATCAATTCCTTTAACTGACTTTGTTCTGCACCCGGGATTTGCTCAAGCGTCCTAAGAATGGCCAGGAGTCGTAACCAGTCTGCAAGGTTCGATAGCTGGATTGACGAAACAGCTTGATAGCGGTCGAGGTATTTGCGACAAACGTCTCGTCGTACCTCGTCAGGAACTGCTGTTCCACCTGCTATTCGCAGCAAGAGCAATGTCCGTGCGACATCCGCGATCGGTGGACCTGTCGTCGCATCATGCCAATCAATGACGACGAATCTTTCATCCGCTGTCACGAGGATGTTCTGAAAATGAAAGTCCCCATGGAGCAATCCTTGCTGTGGTGGAACGTGAAGCGTCTCTAACAATTGTTCTGCCTTCAAACGTAATTCAGGTGATAGATGACGCAATTTTTGATAGGTGACATCGTGCCATCCAGGTGCTACAAGCGATTGATGCTGATGGATTTTTTGATGTAACATTGCGAAGGATGCGAGGAGCACGGTTATTCGCTCCGGTTCAAACAGGTCTAACAATTCGTTGCCGTCAATCCGTTGCATCTCAATGCACGGCGAATCTTCTAATTCAACGGCATATACGTTTGGCGTCGGGATAGTCGTCCGCTCAAGTTCTTCAAGCATACGAAATTCCTGTACGATTCGCTGTGTTTCAATCGATTCGCGGAAGTATTTGCGTACTCGTTCGTCAGAGATTGTCATCACGGTTGCGGTAGAACCTTTATTTACGTTAGTCATCGCCATATTTCTCCTATCACTTATTTCGTTATATCGTTTCTCAAATCATCCAGCCAATCCTTCTAATAAACGCATCACTTTTCCATCTTTTATCGTCTTCTTGATGCTACAGGCTGAAACGCGTCCCAGTGCAACAAAAAATCTTGAATGAACAGTTCATTCAAGATTTTTTGTTTTACCCTTTTCTTCAAATGGAGAGGTGATGCGCTGTCCGTTGTTTTTTAACATACTCCATCAAGATCGGTCGTTCCGGTGGATTGAGGTTTTCTGGTAGCTGATCGATAGCGAAAAAGCGTAATTCCGCAACTTCTGACGGATCCCGAACCACTTCACCCGAATAAGCTGTACACAGAAATGCCGAGATGACATTGTAGACCTCATCCCCATGCGGATACTTATAGTAAAACGCATCACCCGAATAGACGTTCAATAATTCTAGGTGCTCTGCTTCAAGACCGGTCTCTTCCCTTAATTCTCGTTTTGCTGTCTCTACAAGCGTCTCACCGATCTCAAGCGCTCCACCAGCGAGTCCCCAGCAACCGTTATCTTGCCGAAGTTGTAACAAGACTTCTTGTTTATCGTTGACGACGATGACACACGCTCCTGCCATGACGAGCGGTCGTGTGCCGACGAGTTTGCGTAATTCTGTGATGTATCCCATGTCATTCAGTCCTTTTCCATTTAAATCACTCTCGTTCGGACGCGCATCCGTTTGAGCCCCGTCAATAGGAGACACAACAAGATGATGCCCGAAACAAAGAGTACGTACGTATGAATCGTAAAGAGGGAACGGAGACCGACCGCTACCGGGTTCTGTTGCACCTCAATCCAACTACTAAGTATGATTCCGCTGATTGCAAATAAGATGAGTACGCCGACCTGTCGACGTGTCAACGTAACATACGTCAAAACGCGCATGCCTTCCCGGATCACGAACGGTAGGAGAACGAGGAGTGCTGCGACCGGTAAGATGACCGGGTCACCGCCTTGCTGAATCGGCATTGAGCGGGTCAAATAGCCAAACAAGAAAAAGAATCCAC
The DNA here is from genome assembly GCF_002385115.1 of Exiguobacterium sp. UBA3968. Classification (NCBI taxonomy): domain Bacteria; kingdom Bacillati; phylum Bacillota; class Bacilli; order Caryophanales; genus Exiguobacterium; species Exiguobacterium sp. UBA3968. Next base: position 622,386 of record NZ_DGCW01000005.1, on the reverse strand, counting down.
ACACGAATAACAATAATCCGAACGCAATACTCGCATTCACCGCTTTATTCATCTTACTTCCCTCACTTTTTAGAATAATGAATTATGAAGAAACGGCACTTTGATGCCATACGCCCGCTGCATCAAGCCGGACCCGATGTCTGCCGTCGAGTTCCATCTCGATCGGACTGACCTTCGCCGTCTTCGGTGAGAACAACCATGTCCGACCTTCTGGGACGAGCAAGATATGCGTTCCATCCGCGACCGGTCCGAGGAAGTTGAGTGACGCGCCATTGAGCGGACGTTCCCGTCGCTCGAGAACGCCAATCTCTGCTAACTGCTCACCCACTTCAAGCACGTCTTTCACCGTCAGACTCATCTCGCCGATTCCGAGGATGTCGGATACATCAAACGTCAGTTCCGCTTTAGACGGATTGATTTGATGCCGCGCGATCAATTCCAAGACATTTTCATCTGAATCATAAAAATAGCAGGAATGCGAATCTGTGAAATCAAAATAAATCTCGTCCTGTCCGTCTTCGATCAAAAGTGGTGTCCGTTCTACAAGCCACGCTTTTCCTTCTTGGAAGGCGTTTCCCGGAATGTTGAACGCCATATGGTATTGCGTATCAACATCGTTAGTCTGTCGATATGTCAGTTGATCCGTGCCGATTTGCATCGTAAACGAATCGTTTGTTTCCGAGACGAGCAGGAAACCGATCTGTTTTAAGTAAAAATCTTTCATTGACTGCAGATGGCGTGTTACAAGAATGGTTTTCGAAATGTTCATACCATTAACCTTCCTTCATTTGCAGTAAAATTTATCAAAAAGTGATATGCTTTATTTTACCACTAATGGTAAAATCATGACGATATAAAAGTCTGATTTTTCAGATATTTTTATACCTGAGAGGATGTTTGGATGAAATTATTAATTGCTCAACCGAAACGCGAGACTGGGCTCGCACAATTCGAACGTGAGACTGCCGCTTATCCTGAAGTTGATCTGATCGTCTACCCAGAAGGATACTGCACGATCGCAGAACTCGATCGCGTGCAACACCTTGCCAAGCAGTTCGAGACAGTCGTCGTCACGGGTTACAAGGATGAAGCGAATCTCGATCGCGCTGTCATCATCGATGCGACCGGGAAGATTCTTCTTGATCGCGCAAAAACACCAGATGCTGGACCGCTTTATACGCCTTCAACAGCAAACGATGGTGCGTTACGTTACGGGTACGTCCTTTGCCGCGAAATCTTTTTAGGAAAAGACGGACTAAGCGAGGAATCCGGACTTGATCTCATCTTCAATCCAATCGGTGTCGGCATGTTTAGTGAAGAACAGTATGCCGAGTGGTCTGGTGAAGCGCGTATCATCAGTCAAGCGCAACAAGCGCTCATGATCGGGACGAGTCATGCCGATGGTTCGTACCGTAACTGTGGTTTTTCGATTCCGATTGCGTTCGTCTATGACGAGACCGGTGAGCCATTACTGTTGTCTCATAACGATACGCGGACACGCTTGTTTGATACGGTCACGCGGCACGTCGAGATTGTCGGTACACCGTCTTTATCGTAAATGAACACACGCTTCTTCCCGTCAGAAGAAGCGTGCCATCCCTTCAGGAGGTGCTCATATGTTCCAAACAGGTCGTGCTTCGTTCTTTTGGAAACGATATTTTTATGTCTTCTTTCCTTTATTCATCTTCGGGGTCAGTCACGAATCGTACTTGATCGATAATCCGTTAGCTAGCTTAGAAGACATCGGCGAGTTCGTCTTCTTCTTTTGCCTTTATCTCTTTAATTTTGCCGTTCTCTCTGCTTTGGTGACGAATCTGTGGTGGTTCTTCCTTCCGACAAAACAAGCTCACTGAGACACGGATTTTTGATAGGAAACGAGTGTCGCTCGTTCATTGAGCGGTTGACTGACACCGGTCAATCGGTAACCCATCTTCTCATAGAAATAACAATTGCGCGTCTCTTCGCGAATCGTTCGCAGTTCCCATGCCGCAGCAGTCGGTGGACCTTCATAGAATACAAATTCTGCTTCCGTGCGTTGCTCAATCGATCGTGCGAAGACCTGGTCTCGTTTCCATCTGTTTCGGATACGGTCCTCCCATTGTTGTACGGTTTCTGCTTGGTTTTGTGACGTCATCCCTTGTTCGCTCCTTTAATCGGTAACTAAGAGAATACAAAAAAGTCCGCCCCCTTTGACAGGGACGGACTTCACCGCGATACCACCCATATTCCGTCGAGAATGCTTGTTCTCGACAGCACTTAGTTGCACACTATCATGTGCATTCCATGTAACGGTGGACACCCGGTCACACTTACTGAATGGTTCAGCGTGACTTCTCAGAGAGGATCTTCATGATTGATCTGGCTACCGGTTCTCAGCAATCCCGGTTTTCTGTAAGGCAGAGGAACAATCATTACTCTTTCTCGTCAACGAAATGATATGCTCTTGTTGTGGGGAATCTTACCATATGCCTTAAACGTTAAACAACACTTTTTTTACATTTTCTTGAAAAGGAGTTTTTTTGAATGGTACATACTTTCCCAACGCTTAAAACGAACCGTCTCGCCTTACGCGAAGTGTTACCCACAGATGCTACGAGTGTCCTTGCTTATTTATCAGACGAACACGTCGTCAAACAGATGGGACTCGCTCCGTTTCAATCGGAAGCTGACGCCCTCGAAGAGATTGATTGGTACGCTTCGATTCGTCGCGATGGTACGGGCATCCGTTTTGGAATCGCTTTATCAGAAGACGATGTCATCATCGGTAGTTGCGGTTTCTTGAATCAATCGGAACGCCATCAGCGGGCTGAAATCGGGTTTGAGCTGAACCCTGCCTATCAGGGACAAGGCATCGCGAAGGAAGCAGCGCTTGCGGTGATCGAATATGGTTTTAAGGAACTTTCGCTCAACCGAATCGAAGCACTCGTTTTACCCGATAATGCCACATCGCAACGATTGCTTGAACGACTTAGTTTTCAGCGTGAAGGGTTGCTTCGTCAATATGAAAAAACACGCGGTCAATTTGATGATTTGTATATGTACTCGTTATTGCAGAGTGATTGGTCTGTCTAAGGTCTCACATTAGATTTCTAGACTCTAAGTCTTTTATCCGTCGGTAGACTTCTTCTACTTCTGATTGTGCAAACCAGACATCGGGATGCTTTTCAAACATCAACAAATTGATATACAAATCGATGTTATCAGGATCTAGTTCGGCTGCTTTTTTGGCATGGAATAAAGCGATTACGCAAGCTCCCTCGAGATGACAAAGTGGGTGTAGCATCAATGAAGACGTCAGATCATGTATCTCACTTGATTCATGGTGTTGTAGTAAATAATTCATAAAAGCATATATAGTGAGATTAAACGTCTCAAACCCTACACTAAGGATCATGTCGAATCGCTTTTTTTCCGTTAACTCCAAAAATAGTTTCGCTGCTTTCTCAAAGTCCATCACAGCAATATATTTTCGCAACCGGTACTCTAACTCTTCCACGTCGGTTGTCCTCCTCGATTGAAAATCCGCTATTGTTCATCAACATTTTCCACTAACAAAGACATGTTCTTAATACTTAGAATGTGTCTTTTTATAATGTATTACAATATTTCTCCTACAGATACTCAACTATCATTCCTTTTCATCGATAAGATCGTGCTTTCATGAACTCAATGATCGGTAAGATAACTAAAGCAATCGCGAATAAGACGATCAATAAGAGATTCGCTGATTTATGTAAAAAGTAATCGAGACAGATACATCCAAAAATCAGGACAATCAGGATTTTATAGCTAATAAGTCCACTCTCCGCCGTAATCTTTTTGCCCAGCTCATCTTCTGGCACCGGACGCTCGTCCTTCCCTGACCGTGCCCACGTAAAATACGAGAAGAACATGATCAACAGAATTGCCAATTGAACGAGCGAGAAGAATGTGACATTATTTTCGAAAATCATACTGAAGACGGTAAGGCTCGCTACTATCACGAGCGTTACTAAAAATAGAACCGTTTTTTTCTTAGACATTTCTCTCCTCCTGTCCTGAAATGAACAGATGATCGACTTGTGTCTGCAAGACTTTGGCGATATTAAACGCTAATTGTAAAGTCGGATCATACTTGTTGTTTTCAATCGCATTGATCGTCTGCCGACTGACCTGACAATGGTCAGCCAGTTCTTGTTGCGATAATTTTGCCGCTAGACGTCGCTCTTTGATGTGGTTTCTCATGTTCATTCCTCCACGACGTGTCAAATTCTTTTTACATCTCAACTGTAATGAACTTCCATCATTATGTCAAAAACTTTTGACATGACAATCATTAAAAAGACACGCTCTCATGATCAGAACGTGTCATATATGATGGCTCAACCTCGTGGTGGAAATGGATCATGTCCGTAGGAATCTTTTTCCCGAATCTGCCCTTCTTTGTTATGAATGACAAGCTCCGTCTTCTGTTTTTTCGCAATCCGACGCCCTTCTGCGATCGCTTCTTTCTGTGTAGCGAATCGCTTCGTTGCTCGAGTCGCACCGGCAGCTTTCACTTGATAACCACCTTTAGGATGCGGCATGACATGTTGATCTCGTTTCATCACGTGACCTCCATTTTCTTAATCAATTTCACCTACATGACACTATTTTAAAGTGCGGTTGCCTCTTCACTTGAATTTTCTACTAGCCTCTCGGGAGATGCAGTATACTAAAAGAAACGTTTGTTGCCTCGAAAGGAGTTGATATCGTGAATCATTTCGTCTGGCAAGTTCGGTTTTTACGCTTTATCGTCTTCGGTATCATCTTCAGTCTGTTCGGTTTAGCTGGTCTTGGTATCCCACTTGTCTGGCATGGTATCACGAAAAACTTGTTACTCGAGAGACCTGGCTACAGTGTTCTATTGACCGCATACCTTATCTTCATCCCGACTCTTTTGATTTTATTCCATGCGCTCCGAATCCTTCGATATATGTCGATGACTCCTCCAGCTTTTCCGCTCATCACAGCTTCCATTCAATCGATGAAATTGTCTTTTTATATTGTCGCCATTTTAACGGCATGTCTCTTTCCCGTCTTTTTCTATATTGGTCAGATTGACGACGCGCCTGGTCTGATTATCATCGGAATGGGTTTGATTCTTGCTCCGTTGACAATCGGAACGCTACTTGCCTGTATCCAACAATTATTATTACACTATGTGTTGCCTATGAAATCTTAAACGTCCACGACCGAAGAATAAACGTTCATGATTATTTTTTTATTCTAACTGTTGCCTGTTCTATCTAACACTTTATTTAATCCCGCTCTTAAGAGTGGGATTTTTTAGTTCGTGTCACATTGATGGCTGTCCTGATGTCCTTGCTTTAACAGGATTTTTGATTGACAACGTAGACATGTCATCAGACGAAAGCTCGCTTTTTTTGTACTGACCGCGTGTCTTCGTAATTCATTTTCATATACATGTCTTGCCTTGATTCGATGATCGACTTCACTTTCCATCCCGATCCCTCTTCCCTCAATTTGTATTTTTTTCTATTTAATATGTGCCCTGAATCATTCTTGATAAATCCTTTTTTTAGAAGAAATAGTTTGTCTTCCAGCGGTGGCATAAAAAAATCGTTAAAAGGTCCTGTTTAATATGTATTTTACCGACCGATAAATGAATTATAAATAGAAAATATGAGTTGAGAGGACTAGTTACACGTGAAGAACACAACCAAGAACCATTCCATCCGAACACGTCTTTTAGTAATGATCAGTTTGATTTTGATTGCCTTTTTTGTTTTTAGTAGTCTGGCCTTATACTTCAATACGAAGCAAACTGCGGTTTCCACACTTAAAGCGACCGCCGAAAAGGACGCGCTTCGCATCAGCAAGACATTCGACACGGCGGCTTACAGCGAATTTCTACAATCGCCTATCGCGTCTGAGCAATATGAAACGTTACGAAACGAACTCGATACATTACGTAAGCAAAACGGACTCCTGTATGCATACACAGCACACATCGACCAAAATAAGGTCCGTTTGCTGATTGACGGTCTCCCCAAAAAAGATGCGGCTAAAATTGATGCGCCAGCAAGCGGTGCAAAAGTCGCGGATATGCAGGAGGTATTAAAAGGCGGCACACATGCGACGGACATCATTAATGATCCTGTGAATGGGCAGTATATGAGCATCTACGTTCCGTTAAAAGATGCGTCCGGTCAAGTCATCGGCATTCTTGGAACCGACATCGCTGCGAAGGAAGTCGATGCGCTTGCGATCTCGATTCGTGATATGAACGAGATGCTGCGGACGATGATTGTCGACATCAAACAGACAGCCACTCTCGTCTCGACGACGAGTCAATCGATTGATCAAAGTACATCAGAAGTGCTCGACGGTTCCGAACAAATCGCTCATACGATGTCGGAAATCGCGACCGGAACAGAAAGTCAGACGCAAGTCACGCTTTCATTGAATGACGAGATGAATCGGTTCGCAGCATTGATCGAGACGACGAATCAGTCTGGTGTCGAAATTCAAGGAACAACGGAGCAGATGGCAATACTGACACGAGTCGGACGGGATCAAATGTCTGCTTCTGTCGAACAGATGCGCCACATTCATCAACATGTCACCCAGTCTGCTGAACAGATTGATCTACTGAAACAGCAATCATCGGATATCCAAACGCTCGTCGGCATCATCCGCGGTATTTCCGAGCAGACGAATCTACTTGCCCTCAATGCCGCGATCGAAGCAGCACGGGCTGGCGAACAAGGCAAAGGCTTCGCCGTCGTTGCGACCGAGGTCAAGAATCTCTCAAGTCACGTCGCAAGTAGTGTCAGTGAAATCGCAACAATCGTCACCTCGATTGAAGACAGTGCGCAACAGATGCAACACAGTTTCAAGACAACGGTTGAAGCAACAGCAGCCGGTAAGCAGATTGTCCTTGATACGGATACAACGTTCGAACGGTTAACGGATCAAGACACGCACGTCTCGTCAGCAACACAGCAGATGACCCAACAAATGGAAGACGTCTTGCAGGCAGAACGATTCATTCGCAATGCCTTGACGGAAATTGCCGCTGTCGCGGAAGAGCATACGGCAAGTAACGAGGAAGTCGCCGCTGCGTCTGAACAGATGATTGCGACGATCACGACGTTGCATACGCTCGTCGGTGATTTAAACGCACGAACGGAACACTTAGAACAAGAAGCCCGTCGCTTCGAGATTTGATATCTCATTTGTCATGTTTTGGTTCTCACTTTATACTGGTATGAATATACATATGAAGGAGTCGAACCACATGTCCCAATATGATGTCATCATCGTCGGTGCCGGATCCATGGGAATGGCTGCCGGTTACTATCTTTCACGAACCAATCAAAAAATCTTACTACTAGACGCCCACAATCCGCCGCATGATCAAGCAAGTCATCACGGGGAGACACGGATCATCCGCCATGCCTATGGTGAAGGGAAAGCTTACGTACCGCTCGCGTTAACTGCGCAACGCTTATGGTACGAGTTAGAACAGGTCAGTGGTCGGAGCTTGTTCCTGAACACCGGAGTCTTAAATGCCGGTCAACGCTCGTCCCGTTCGATGCAGACGATCATCAAGAGTGCTGAGCAGTACGATTTACCGCTCGAGGTCCTGACGGCTGACGAAATGAGAACTCGCTGGTCCGGTTTAACAATGCCCGACGATTATATCGGTTGTTTTGAACCGACGTCTGGTGTATTGAAATGCGAGGATTGTATTGAAGCATACCGAGACCTTGCTGTCGCGAACGGTGTCGACATCCGGACGAATGCAACAGTGACGACGCTTACTGCTCATGCCACTGGTGTTGACGTGACGTTTGGATCAGACATCTATTCAGCTGACGCGTTGATCGTCGCAGCCGGGGCTTGGTCTGGTCCGTTGCTCGAACAGACCGGCCTCTCCTTACCGCTGCGCCCGGTCCGCAAGACGTTCGCCTGGTTCGAAGCAGCGGAAGAGGTATTCAACGATGCAGTGTTCCCTGCCTTCGCCTTTGATACACACGCCGGTTATTATTACGGTTTTCCAAGCATCGCTCAAGCCGGTCTGAAAATCGGACGGCACGATGGTGGTATCCCGGTTGATCCGAATCATCCACGCCGTCCATTTGGTCAAGAAGCCGGTGATCTGGCAGATTTACGACAGTTCACGAACACATTCATCCCCTCGATCGATAGCTTATCTCATGGCAAAACATGTCTTTATACGATGACACCGGACGAGGACTTCATCATCGATCTGCACCCGGACTATCCGCACATCGCGATCGCCGCCGGCTTTTCCGGTCACGGATTCAAGTTCAGCAGCTTAGTCGGAAAAGTACTCAGTGAACTAGTCATCGAAAAATCGACTCCTGAACCGATTGCACCATTTTCGATTGAACGATTTACGAAAGTCAGTGAATAAACCTAAAAAGACCGTCAACGAGAATTTCGTTGACGGTCTTTTTAACTTGCATACGTTATTTTTGCTCTGAATTCGACAAGGCTTTATGTTGTGCTTCCGTCGATTTCCACCAGCCGTTGATAAATAAGACAACTCCAACGACTAATGCGATGATTGGAAAGTACATCAAATGATATTCTTCCAGTGCTTCGCCAGCAAATTCCGGTGATAATTCCACATATGCTCGGAATATCTGAACAATGAAAAATAAGAAAAAGCTTGTGATAAGTGCATATGTACCGTATCGATAGTTAGGATCTTTCATAGGAACGCTCCTTTTCCAATTAGTGTCATTGTAGACTATTCTCGATTTAATTGAAATTTCCTTTCTTTTTACATTATCATTTTTAAGAATACCATTAGTAGCATGATATGATAGTTTCAGGAATCTCATCGATGAAGGAGTTAGATGCATCATGAACTTTAATCTATTTAAAAACCATGTCCGTTTTAAAATTGCACTTGAATTGATTGATCTCGAAGATGGTTTATCAATCATGCAACTGAATCAACGCCTAACGGATGTACCGCAGTCGACCTTATACCGGCAAGTCAATGCGATGATGGACGATCAGTTGTTGAAAGTCGTTGCCGTTCAGCGTGTCGGAAAAGTCGAGGAGAAAATATATGCTTTAAACACAAGCGGTTATCAAATTAGCGAAGCAGACTGGAACAGTGCGACGTACGACGAAAAAGTGAATTTCGTCTCGTTCTACTTCATGTATGTCTTACAGCAGTATCAAACATACTTCGAACAGACCATTCAAACGGAAGGTCAGGACCACTCGACGTTCTCGATTGTTAAACTGCAGCTGACGGATGAAACCTTCAATGATTTCCAACAAGACATGCGGACATTGCTCGAAAAATATCATCACTTGGAGATGGAAGACCAGGCAAAAGAACGGACCGTCTCACTCGTCATCTTACCGTAAACACTCTCTGTATTCAGGAGAGTGTTTTTTTATCAGTACATCTTTTATTGACTTTTCTATTTTCATTATTGATAATGGTAATAGAAAAGGAGGGTTTTTATGAATACAGATTTCTCTGCCTTATCACAAATCGACTGGGAACGACTTCTGCCCCTATTATTGATTTACCTCTCCATCAATCTGATTCTACTCAGCTGCGCCTGTATCGATTGGTTTAGACGCAAGGACCGGATCGCGACACCGGCGATATGGTTAATGGTCATTCTCCTCGTCCAGCCGATTGGCTCGATTCTCTACTTCGTCATCGGAAGGAGGACGACGGCATGATTCAGATTTCCAATCTTCAGATTTCACTTCAACGACGTCTCATTCTAGACGATATTTCCTTTACGATTCACGAACATGAATGCCTCGGACTGATTGGTCCAAATGGTGCCGGAAAGACGACACTCCTGAAATGTCTAAGCGGCATGATTGAGAGTGATCGTGGTTCCATCACGATGTCTTCCCGCTCCATCCGGCAACAGCAGCGATCGATCGGCTATTTATCCCAACAGACCGACTTTAAACCTTGGATGACGTGCGAACAGTCACTGCGTTTTTTCGGTCACTTGTCGGGGCTTGATCGTGCAACGTTAAATAAGCGGATTCCGGACGTTCTACATGAAGTTGGACTCCACGCTCAACAAGCAGAAGTCATCGAACGCTTGTCCGGCGGGATGCGCCAACGTCTCGGGATCGCCCAAGCGATCTTACATGAACCGACATTTCTGATTCTCGATGAACCAGCTTCCGCCCTTGATCCGAGTGGTCGGCATGATATCAATCAGTTGATCCTCCGTTTAAAGAAACGGATGACGATCATCGTCTCGACACACCTGTTAGAAGATGCGAAAACGTGTTGCGACCGCTTCCTCGTCATCAAACATGGAAAATTGCTTGGTCCGCTCGACAATCAACGCAACGTTGATCCATACCGGATTCAAGTCGAGACGCTTACACCTGTCCTATCATTTTCTGCGACGCTATTTCCACGAGTCGAGATTAATCGAATCAACCCAAACTGCTATCAGTTCTCCGCACAGCAGCCACTTGACCTTTCAGAGTTAGCGACCACCTTGATTCAACAGGGATGGTCGATTGCTTCGATCGCCTATCAACCGATTGGACTCGAGGAACGGTTCCTCGACATGGTGGCGGACGTATGAGGACGTTTTATACGCTGACGCTGACCGAGTGGTTGGAAGCGTGGAAAGAATGGAAAATCGTCTGGTTACCGCTGTTTTTCATTGCTCTCGGCGTGACGCAACCATTGCTGTTGATGTATATGGATGTCTTGCTCGCACACGTCGGAAACGCGGATGGCATCATCGTTGACCCGAATCGTCCTGCTCCGCAATCACTTGACGTCTTCAGCGCAACGATTCATGGACAGTTCAATCAGCTTGGCTTGATCGTTCTGATCATGAGCTTCATGGGACTGTTAGCGTCAGATCGCCAAACCGGCATGCAGGATTTCATTTTAACGCGTCCCGTTTCTCGGAATGTCTATCTGCTATCGAAATGGTTCAGTCACGGGATGATCAGTTTATTCGGAATTCTAATCGGGGCACTCACGTCCTATTGTCTGACCGTCTATTGGTTCGGATTCCTTTCGCCGATGCTTGCGCTACGCATCATCCTCGATTTTAGTCTTTGGACGTTGTTCGTCGTTAGTCTGACATTACTGATCAGCACCTTCTTGCAACGCGCTGTACCGATTGGCATCCTATCGCTCGTCGTCTCCTTGCTTCTTGTTGTACTTCCTTCTCTAAAGCCAGACGTTCTATTTTTCATGCCTGGTGCGCTTCTGTCAGTTCCATCGAACACGTCGTTTTTTTCTTCGTCCCACCTAATCGGTGTCGCTTCTTGTCTCGTTTGGATTGCCCTAACACTTAGCTGGTCTGCACTTCGGTTTCGAAAAACGCCTTACTAATCCGGCTCTACAACTAAAAAGGATAACGGAGCCGTTCAGCAGTCCGTTATCCTTTGTTTGATTGTGTCTTTCGAATCGTTCGTTGCCTTGGATGCACGGCAAGCTTTGCTTGGCGCATCCGTTCAACGGCAGGATCCGTCGTAGCATCAAATGCAACTAGACTCGGGTAATGCCCGACGAGGCGTCCTTGCTCTAAGATCGCGAAGCTGTCGCAAAGTTGCTCGGCAGCTTTAATGTCATGGGTGATGAAGACATATGTTAGACCGTGTAGTCGCTTCAAGTCAGCTAACAATGCAAGAATCAATCGTTTGTTGACCATGTCGAGGCTACTGACTGCTTCGTCTAACACAATCAGACGTGGTTCAGCAGCAATCGCTCGCGCAATCGCGATTCGTTGGAGTTGCCCGCCACTGAACTGCGCCGGATATTTCGTCAAATCCGTCGCCTTGAGCCCGACTTGTTCGATTAACGTCATCAAGCGTCGTTGCCGCGCATCTCCCTTTAAACGAATGAAGTTATCAAGCGGTTCCGCAATGATATCAGCCGCTGTCAGTTTCGGATTGACGGCAGCAAACGAGTCCTGAAAGACGACTTGGACGTCACCTTGAAACGGACGTTTTGTCGCGTAACGATCGACACCGTTAAACCAAATCGTACCACTCGAGGGACGTTCGAGTCCAAGCAATAGTCGTCCGAGCGTACTTTTCCCGGCACCGCTCGACCCAAGCAACCCGAGACAACGTCCCGCTTCAAGCGTCAACGACACATCATGTAAGACGTTCTGTGCTGGTTGAAACCGGCGCTTGTAGACATGCGAGACTTGATCAATTTGCAGTAGACTCATCCGAGCGCCTCCCTTCCGATATGCTGTGCGAGAAGGGACTGCGTATACGGATGCTGCGGTCGATCAAACAATTCAAAGACATCCGCCTGTTCGACGATCCGTCCTTGTTGCATGACGAGGACTTCGTCTGCAAGTTCAGCGATCACACCAAGATCGTGCGAGATGAGTAACATCGCCGTTCCGTAGGTCGCCCGCATCCGTTCAAGTAACTCAAGAACCGTCTTTTGATTGAAGACGTCGAGTGCGGTCGTTGGTTCGTCGGCAATCAGGACGCTCGGGCGAAGGGCGACGGCTAAAGCGATCATGATCCGTTGCAACATCCCGCCACTCAGCTCGAACGGATAAGCTTTGAGCAACCGGGCGGCATCTGTTAGATTAACTTCTTCAAGTGCCGTCATCGCTTGCTGTTTCGCTTCACGCTTTGAACAACGTGAATGGGTTTGAATCGTCTCGATCATCTGGTGCCCGATCGAGTAGACCGGTGTGAAGGCACTCATCGGATTTTGCATGATGAATGCGATCTCACCACCCCGAATCGACCGAACAGCGCGTTCCGATAAGGAAAGGATTGATTTTCCGTTCAGTCGGATATCACCGGTCACGTCTGTCGTTTGCGGATTAAGTAGACGCATCAACGCAAGACTCGTCACTGTCTTCCCGCAACCACTTTCTCCGACGAGACCGAGGATTTGGCCTGGTTGAATCGAGAACGTTACCTTTTCAATCAATGTCATCTGTTGTTTCGTACGGACGGTCAGACCGTCGACAGCTAAGATCGGTTCGATACGGGCACCTCCTCTCATTTCATCGTTTTCGAAACACCGAATCGTTCTGCTAACTGTTCTCCTACTAGATTAAAGCTAATGATGACGAACATGATCGCGAGTCCTGGATAAATCATCAACTCCGGATTCGTCCGGATGTACGATTTTCCTTCATGAATCATCGCGCCCCACTCGGCTGTCGGTGACTGGACACCAAGCCCAAGGAACGACATCGCCGAGATATCCATGATCGCCCAGCCCATCTCAAGCGTCCCGATGACGAGTAGCGGCGGTAAGATGTTCGGCAGGATGTGCGTCCGGATGATCTTCCATGAAGATGAACCGTTGACGCGAGCAGCCGCGATGAACGCTTCCGTCTTCAACGTCATGACCATTCCGCGGAACATCCGCGCGTAATAAACCCACTGGACGAGCATCAAGGCGATGATGACCTGCTTGAGACCCGGACCAAAGATACCGACGAGACCGAGGACGAGTATCAGACTCGGAAACGCCATTACGCCGTCGCACAGACGCATTAAGAGTTGATCGACCCAACCGCCACGATAGCCGGCAAGTGTTCCGACGAACAGTCCGATCGCAAGTGAGGCGACGAAAATCAACACGGCACAGCCGAGTGAAATCCGTGCGCCGTAAATCAAGCGCGATAAGAGACAGCGTCCGAGCTGGTCGGTTCCGAGCGGATAGGCTGACGAAGGTCCATGGAGCTTTTGCGTCAGGTCGACGAGGTTCGGATCATGTGGCGCAATCCACGGTGCGAACAACGCAATGCCTGCCATCCCGATTAAGACGAAGGCACAGAGATAAAGAAGCGGCGTATACCGCGACCGGATCATCGTTGCTGGAAGTGGAGTATTCATACCGTCCCTCCTTTTTTCGCTAGGCGTGGATCGAGCACGGCTTGAATGATGTCGACGAGCAAACTGCTGCCGATGAAGACGAGTGCCGCGAGAAAGACGTAGCCTTGGATGACCGGCATATCCCGATCAAAGATTGCTTCAATGAAGTAACGACCGAAGCCGGGCCACGAGAAAACGGTCTCGACGATGATCGTTCCCGTCAGCAACTTCCCGAGGTTCATCCCAAGACCGGTGATCATTGGCGGAATCGCCATCCGAAGGACGTGTTTGCCAAGAATCCGTCCTTCCTTTAATCCACGCGTCCGGGCAAACAAGACATACGGTTCATTCAATGCTTCAATCACACTTCCGCGCAGCAAGCGTGTATAAAGGGCAATCAACGGAAACGCGAGTGTCAATGCCGGTAAAATCAAGTGCATCACACTTCCTGTCCCGCCGACTGGAAACCAATCCAGCTTTACGGCAAAGAAGAAGATGAACAGATACCCGAGCCAAAACGACGGAATCGAAGCCCCGATGAAGGCGATTCCCCGACTCAGATGGTCAAAGAAGCCATTTTTCTTAATGCCGGCAAGGAACCCGAGTGGAATACTGATGACAAGCGCCAGCAACAGACTCGTCAAAGCCAGTTCGACCGTTGGTGGTAAGCGTAACAAGACATCTTCAAGGACCGGTTTACCCGATAGATACGATGTTCCGAAATCGAGCTGCGCCAAGCGGATGACGGCATCGATATATTGTTTGTAGAACGGTTGATCGAGCCCGAATTCTGCTCGTTTTGCAGCGAGTAGTTCATCCGTCGGCTGGATATGGGCAGCAGATAGATAGGCCTGTGCCGGATCAACTGGCGATAAATGAATCAACCCGGTCAGAATCAAGACAGCAAGTAACAAGATCGGGATGACGGATAATATACGTTTGACGAGGAAGACCCCCATGTCATCCCTCCTTTACTTGATTCCGATACGCGCGAATGGACTCTCGTCTCGGTTCGCAGGGAACTGGAAGTTCGTCACGTCCGATTGATAGATCGCCATCTTCTTCAAGTACGAGATTGGAATTAGCGCACCTTGATCTTGGAGCGATGGCAGAATGTCGGCGTACATCTTCTGACGCTTTGTTTCGTCCGTCGTCTTCAAGACATCTTTGATCTCTTGCAAGAGTTTTTCTTTATTCGGATAAGCCGAAATCGCTTCCTTGAAGCCGAAGCCATCTGTATCAATCAAGTTCACGAACGTATGCGGATCATACGGCGCACCGAAGTTACTGTAGAAGTTGATATCAAACCGGTTATCCTTGAAGCGCTGGACTTGATCCGGTAGTTCGACGGCTTCTGTCTTCAGCTCGACACCAATTTTTGACCATTCCGACTGAAGTGTCTCGGCCATCGCCTTTTGGACCTGTTCTGCTGCGTCATACATCATCCCGATTTGCAATGGTTGACCGTCTTTGACGCGAACCTTCTCATCTTTCGGAAGTTTCCAACCTGCTTCGTCAAGAAGACGATTCGCTTCCTTCACGTCATAATCCCGTTGCTTCACTTTCAAGTTCGATGTGTACGGCATGTTCGGTGGCAACAAGTAATCAGCTGGAGATTCTAATCCCGACGTGATCCCTTCAACGAGGGCGGCTTTATCGAACCCGTGCTGTAACGCCTGGCGGACGCGTTCGTCAGACAGACGTTTATTTTTCGTGTTCAAGACGAGGAGACGCGTCGCGACTGGTTCAGACATCTGCGTTTTGTACGATTTATCCGTCTTCAACTGGTTGAAGGCATCGATGCTGATCGCCCCTTCCCCGTAAATCAGATCAACCTGTCCTTTTTCGAGTGCTAAGACACGTGTCTCCGCATCCGGGATGATGTCGACCTTGATGTGATCGACGTTCGGCTTCGGTCCCCAGTAGTTCTTGTTGACCTTAAACGTCGCGTACTGATCCGGTTTGTACTCGTCGAGCATCCATGGACCTGTCCCGACTTCCTTTTTGACACCTTTCGATGTATCGCCGTTCTCCGGGAATCCAGCCTCTCCGAGGAAACGTACCGGACGGACGACCGCGAGTTCCTGAATCGTCGGGTAATAGGCTTCGGATAATGTCAGACGGAATGTCTTTGCATCAACCGCTTCCGTCTTCTCGATTTTCGTGATGAACCCAAGCCAGCTATGTAAGGCTTTTTGTTTAAGGATCGCATCAAAATTCTTTTTGACGATGGCTGCATCGAACGTCGAACCGTCTGAGAACTTGACGCCGTCACGGAGCGTGAACGTATACGTTTTTCCGTCTTCAGAAATCTTCCAAGATGAGGCTAAGTATGGCTCAAGCTTTCCACCTTCGCCGTAGTGGACGAGTGGCTCATAGATCATCGACTGTGCAAACAGTTGTGATGGGTTATAGACGTGTGGGTTCATCGTTCCAACGTCGCGTGGCCACGCGAGCGTCAATGTATCTTTATCTTTTCGCTCTCCTGTCGACTCGCCCGGGTTCGAGCAGCCGATCAATAATGATGTCAAAGACAGGATCGAGACGGTAGAAATCAGTAATTTTTTACGGTTAACGTTCATGGTAAGCAGATCCCCCAACTTGTATTGATAATCATTTTCAATTGTAAGAGGGAAAGATAAGGATTGTCAATGAATAATCTAGATGTTGACTGGACTTTAAGCGCTTTTTGACAGGGTTTCCACACTTAACTGAGCCACGTTCTGAGCACGTCTCTTTTTTGTAAATAATTGTAATCAAATACGTTAAACGGTATCCTAATCTGTAGGATATGTCTCTTGTGCAACAAGACGATTCGTATTGAAAGGATGATGTTATGTCACGACTGGTTTCCTCCGTCTCGCTTGTGTTTCTCGCTCTCCTCTTAGTTCTTCCTTTGCTAATGATCGATGGGCTGATTTTATCCCTCGGAGATGTTTCCTACGACTCGTTCGTTGGTTGCCTTGTGTTTCTCTTATGTTTCTATCTCGCGAGTCTACTTGTTAGCGTCATCTTCGACGGAACGATGCGTGCGTTCGGTGGACTTTTTAAGCGCCCTATCTCGAACGTACTCTTTGCCGTAGTGAATTTTTGGGTAAGTTTAAGTGTCTTGCTTTGGATGGATCTCTACATTGAGTCCATCACGATTTCTCTCGCGACGAAAATCGTACTTGTGTCCGTACATACGGTATTGTTTTACCTGATTCATCAATCAGGAGATTTGACTGCTAAATCTTCCGAAGTCACCGAATCACATGATCCAGTCGTAAAGGAAGCCCTCCGCTTGTTAGAGAATGAGGATCCTGTGAAGTGTGTCGAGACGTTGTGTCTCAGGTTTCCTGACCGTCTGAAAAAAGACATCATTCGGATCGTCCATCGTCTACATAGCAATTAAAAAGACCTGACTGTTTCTGAATGATTTCAGAAACATCAGGTCTTTTTTCGATGATTAGAAATGGATCGCTCAATTTTTTTTATAACGAGCTAAGTAATCAATACGCTTATTTAACTGAATAGAGAAACAATCCAGCTAATCAAAATTCCGACGAATGCAAAGTCAGAATCTCCGAATGTCGTTCCTTCGAAACCGAGATTTCCGAGTAACGGTAGAAGGAAGGCTGGTAAAAAGCTGATGAGAATACCGTTTGCAAACGATCCAAGTATTGCACCCCGTCTTCCCCCAGTCGCATTACCGAATACGCCGGCAGCAGCACCTGTAAAGAAGTGAGGCACTAATCCAGGAACGATGATTGATAATCCGAGTAAAGGTAAGAAGAACATTGAAATCAATCCAGCGACAAAACTAGATAGAAAACCGATGATGACCGCGTTTGGCGCGAATGGGAAGACTGTTGGACAATCTAGCGCCGGTTTTGCATTCGGTACGAGTTTATCCGCGATTCCTTTGAATGCTGGTACGATTTCTGAAATTAACATCCGAACACCGGCAAGTACGATGTAGACTCCTGCCGCGAACGTAATAGCTTGAATGATAGAGAAAACGATATAGTTCGATCCACTCGATAATTCTTTTTCAATGAATCCTGGTCCGGCAAATAATGCAACGACAACAAAGAGTAACGTCATCGTCAAAGAGACGGCAACAGATGTATCTCTTAAGAATCCTAATTGTTTAGGTACCTTGATTTGCTCCGTTGAGTGTTCTTTATTTCCCGCATATTTTCCGATCGTTCCAGAAATAAAGTATCCGAGAGAACCAAAGTGCCCAACTGCAAAGTCATCAGAACCAGTGATTTGTCGAACGAATGGTTGTAAGAGTGCTGGAAAAAGAACCATACATAATCCAAGTAGAATCGAACCTACAACAACTAATAGAACACCGCTCAATCCGGAAACTGAAAGAATTGCTGCAAGTAAACTCGCCATGAATAACGTATGATGTCCAGTCAAGAAGATGTACTTAAATGGTGTAAACCGTGCCAAAACAATGTTCATGACCATTCCGAACACCATGATCATTGCAGTCTCTACACCAAATGCATCTTGAGCAACTGCTACGATTGCTTCGTTATTTGGAATGATTCCCCGAATGCTGAATGCATGATCGAACATTTTACTAAAGATTTCGAGTGCTGCGATGATGACACCGGCTCCTGCGCCGATAATGATAAAGCCCATGATCGTCTTGAGTGTTCCCGAAACCACTATCGCAATATCCTTTTTTTGTAACAGTAATCCAACAAGAGCAAATATACCGAGCAGGATTGCTGGCGTTCCTAAAATATCTCGCATAAGTAAATCAAGCAAGGTCAGTCCCCCCTTCTTTTATGTGTTTTTACTTAAAGTCGCGTACTAAGTTGTGCTTTAATGTCTTCGATATTCATGACATTTTCAAGAGCAACGATATCGCGCGTACCGTTGTCGAGCGAAACAATGATATCTTTTGCGCCTAGATAAATATCAGCAGGTTCAGTTTGAGCCGTCGATAGATCCGTATGAGAAACATCTGCCTCTTTTCCCATTTGTTCAAGTGCCTTTTTAACGTTGAGTTCCATGATGAAGCTTGATCCAAGTCCGTTTCCACATACTACTAAAATTTTCTTCATGATTTAGTCCTCCTCAGAATATGGTTCGATGATTGTTTCAATTTCTGCTACAGAGTTTGCTTCTAGCAAACGTGTGACATCCATTTGATTTCCTAAAAGATTCGTCAGCTGGCTTAGCGCTTTTAGATGCGTTGTTTGATCAATGGCGGCAAGAACAAAGAACAAACGGACTTCTTTATCTTGTGGAAATAAAACAGGTTCTTCTAATTTCAAAATACTCATTCCTAGTTGAAGTACACCGTCTTCTGGTCGTGCGTGCGGAATCGCCACATTTGGCATCAAAACAATATATGGACCATGAGACTCAACGTTTTGAATCATCGTCTCGATGTACGACGGTTGAATTTTCTTCTCGAGCAGTAAAGGGCTTGCTGCCACTCGAATGGCATCCATCCACGAATCCACACGTTGGTGTAGCTGTATTTGGTTTGTTGTGATTAAATCATTTAGCACCGGTTGTCCTCCTTGTAGCAGTTTTTGTTGTTTTGGAAATAATAACTGATTTAAAGCCTGTCGCAACGCCGATTCACTATCGATCGTTGCATGTTGTTTGATGACAGCAATTAAATCTTCCAATTGAATTCCATCTGCTTGGTTTCGTTTTAGAAAACGTTGCTCTACCGAACGTCTTAATGTAATTTGCTCAAAACGTGTCGGCAAGGTAGGTACAAGCATGACATCTGCCTGCAAATGAATGCTCTCTTCTAACGGAACTGTCGTAAAAATGACATCGATGATTTCAACGAATTGACCGACTTCTCGTTGTGACACCGGTGGTAAGAATACAATCTCAGGAAATTGATTTTTGAGAATGTAATCGAGCATATGCGATACGCTAATCCCACTTGGACAGACGACAATTGCTTTTAACTTTTTATCCAATTGCTCTCCTTGCTGATTTAGATGTGTAGCAAAGTGAAGCGTATAGTACATGACTTCGACATCTGGTATATCTTGATTCATCAATTTGCGGAATGGTTCTAGTGCTTTCGATACAAGAACATGTAAAACTTGATGTTCTTCCATGACATACCGCTTCAATTCCGATGAAGATTCCAAACCTGAATAAAGGCGTTGCATCGTAGCTTTCGAGTGAAGTACTAACTTTTCACAAAGAGCTTCTTTTTCGATAATGAAAGTGCAAGAAATCGTCTCAAAATGAGTAATTACCTCATGCATGACTGCAGAAAGGCGAATATGAAGATCTTTTTGAATTTCCTCTTCTATCTTCGGACCGCTTTGAATAAGGAGATCTAACGTATCAACGAATAGTGTTCGTTCTTCGAAATACGAAATGAGTGTCAAATCAATGTCTTTCATGAACAGCGGTTCTTCACTCGGAACGATTTCCTTTATTGCTAGCGATCGACCCATCATCAAAAAATAAGAAAGTTTTTCTCGATGCTCTTCTACAAATTGAAATTGTTGTTGTGCTTCATATGATTCGATTTGTTGTTTCGCTTTAATTAAACGCTCTGACCAATCATCAACGATCATAGCCATCAAATCATTTTTCGTAGAAAGTCGAATTAAGCGCTCAATCGCTCGATACATATACAAATAAATAGTTTGTAGATGTCCGTAGAAGTGATATCCATCTTTTCGAGAATAATTGAGTGTAATTCCAAATTGAACGGCATCTTTTTTCACAGCGTTTAAGCTTTCTTGCACAGTAAATTTCGATACATTCAACAACTGTTGATAATGAACGGAAGATACAAAATCGTCTTCCATCATCGTATAGAACGTGATCAACAATTCACGTTCTTCTTCCGAAAAGATTAATTCAGCCTTCTCTAGCTTTTCTCCAATCCCCTTATCAGCTGGAATCGTTAAAATCGATCCATTCACATCAATCAATGGGAAGTGATGATATCCTAGCCATTCCTGAATACGTTCGATTTCATACTCCAAAGTGCGTTTGGAATACGGTAAGATCGTTAATAAAAATGGAATTTGTACGATCTCTTCATGAAGAATCACATGAAGGATTCGTTTGCTTTTCTCGTTCAGTAACATTAGTGGAGGCCCTCCTACGCATTCAGTATAAAACGAAAACAGTTGCTTTTTGTAAGCGTTTACGATTGAAGTTTGTTCTGGCTCATGACAAAAAACTGTCTCTACTTTTTCTACACAAAAAAACACTCATTCGCTACATGAGTGTTTTACAAGCAATTTAATTTTTATTTGTACTTTACCATACTAAAACAAGCATCCTGTTCTGTAACGAACAAATATTCATGGGCATGGTAGACTTTACTCTTTTACTAACTCGTAAAATTGATACGTATTCTTTCCTGACGACTTAGCGGCATATAGCGCGACATCTGCCTGCTGTAGCAAGACTTTTAACTCTGGACGAAATTCGGTGTCATATATCACAATCCCGATACTTGTTGACACTCGGTAGTCTGTTTCCCACTCACTTAACGAAGTGACGATCCGCTTCGCGAGTCGCTCCCACTCTTCCCTTGAATCGGCATGACCGAAATGGAGGATGAACTCATCGCCTCCTAGGCGCACGGCCATCGCATCGTCTTGTTCGCGCACGAACTGTCGCAGACGTTGCGCGACCTCTTGCAAAACAATGTCCCCCGTCTCGTGTCCAAAGACGTCGTTGACTTGCTTAAAGCCATCGAGATCAAGGAAGAACACCGCTCCTGTCTGTCCGGGATAATCCTCGAACTGCTTCGTTAAGTAGCGCCGATTATACAGTCCTGTCAACGCATCCTTCCAAGCATGACGCTCAAGCTCTAAGTAGTACAAAAAGAGTCGGACGATCCGTTGCAATAGCTGAACATTCTTCTGTTCATACAAGCTGACCCGATTATTGATCGCACATAACGTGCCGAACGTTTCCCCGCTCGTCAAGACGATTGGAATCCCTAAGTAGGACCGGACGTGAGCCTCCTCCAAACCTTTTCGCCAATCGCCGAGTTGTTCCGCGTTCGGAATATCTTCGAGGACGACCGGCTGTTTCGTCTCGAAATCAACCAGTTTACATAATGATTGGTTCAATTCAATCTGCATGCCTTCTACCATCGGAATATCTGCTTTATCGTTTGCAATCTTTAACATCCGTTGTTGTCCTGCTTCGATTGCTGATAAGTACAACATCTGATCCGGTAAAATCTCTTTTGCGAAATCGAGTACATCGTCTGCGAGCTCATCAAAATTTTGATACATCTTCAATTCTTCAAATGGTTGATTCATACAGCACCTCATTTCAAAGTCGTCTTCTGCGGTGTCTCTGATTTGAAAATTTGATACATATATTACCACTTTCTCTTTTTGAAGTCGTCTAAACCTCTGTCGCTCAAAAGCGTCCGATGGTCCTATTTCTACATTCAAATGAGAAGGATTATCATTTTTTTATTTTTGTATAGTTTATAGAAGTAAAAAACCGTTCCAGGTAATTCCTTGGAAAATGGCGTTGCGTCTTCCAAATTCGTTTGCTATGATTCTCAGTGAACATGACAATGATAATCATTATCACTTATTGAGAACAGATTAATCACGTAGACATACATAATCCATCTGCTGCTCAATCCGTGATTTATGTGTTATCAAATCAAATATGAGGAGCTGAGTCATCATGGGGAAATGGAAAACACCACTCGTCGTGAGTTCGCTTGCTGTTTTACTCGCAGCATGCGGGAACGCAGGAGAAGCAGACACGAAGAAGGACGCAGAGGCACCAAAGACGATCAAAATCAAAGACGCACATGGAACGGTCAACGTTCCGGTTGATCCGAAGAAAGTCGTCGCACTCGATAACCGGACATTTGAGACGCTTGCCGCATGGGACGTCGAACTTGTTGCAGCACCAGTCGGACTGCTCCCGGCTGAGTCACCTTATGCAAAAGATAAGGATATCGTCGATGTCGGCATGCACTTCGAACCGAACCTCGAAGCGATCGCTGGTGTCAATCCGGACGTCGTCATCGTCGGGCAGCGTTTCGCTGATCATTATGAAGACATCAAAAAACTCGTTCCAAACGCCGCTGTCATCGATCTTGATATCGCATTGCCGGAAGACTCTGGTACGCCAGGTGAGTTACTCGTCAAAGGACTTGAAGATACGACAGAGACACTCGGACAGATCTTCGATAAAAAACAAGAAGCGGATCAGCTCGTGACGACACTCGAGCAATCGATCAAAGACGTCAAAAAATCGTATAACGGACAGGACAGCGTCATGTCGGTCATCGTCTCGGGTGGCGATATTGGATTCTCAGCGCCGAT
This sequence comes from Exiguobacterium sp. UBA3968, assembly GCF_002385115.1. Taxonomy (NCBI): domain Bacteria; kingdom Bacillati; phylum Bacillota; class Bacilli; order Caryophanales; genus Exiguobacterium; species Exiguobacterium sp. UBA3968. The sequence continues at coordinate 599,233 of NZ_DGCW01000005.1, read as the reverse complement.
GAGTGGACGTGTTTTCGGACCGATGTATGATTTGTTCGACTGGAAACCAGCGCTCGAAGTTAAACAAAAATCAGGGAACGATCAAGGTGATGAAGTCTCGGTCGAAGCGATCGCTCAAAGTAACCCGGACTGGCTACTCGTCCTTGACCGTGACGCGCCACTCGGAAACGCAGAAGGTGCCGTACCGGCGCAAGATGTCATCGACCGTGCGCCTGCTCTGCAAAAAACGAAAGCAATCAAAGACGACAACATCGTCTATGCACCAAAAGATACGTACTTAAATGAATCGATCCAGACGTACTCGGAATTCTTCACTGACATCGCGAAAGCGCTCAAGAAGTAATGGCACATGCACAGCAACAAATGAATGGAAGAGTTGAGCCACCCGCTCGACCTTCCTTTTCTGTCGTTTGGACGAAGCCGTTCGTCTTGACCTTATGTCTCGTCTTAGCGCTCGCTACGGCGTCCCTCTTCACGGGCGTCTACGAACTACGGAGTGCCGCGAACGATTTCGATATGTTCTGGATCACGCGCGTTCCGCGGACGCTCGCCTTGATGCTGACCGGTGCTGCGATGGCGATGGCAGGACTTGTCATGCAACTGATCACCCAAAACCGGCTCGTTGAACCAACGACGACGGGAACGATCGAATGGGCAGGACTCGGACTGTTAGCCGTTTACTTACTCGTTCCGGCACCGTCGCTAATGATGCGGATGACCGGTGCTATTCTTTTTGCATTCATCGGGACGATGGTCTTCTTCTGGTTTCTCCGTTCGGTCCGACTGCGGTCATCATTAATCGTCCCAATCATCGGTCTCATGCTCGGAGCCGTCATCTCTGCGATTTCGACGTTCCTCGGCTTGTTCTTCCGTGCCAGTCAGGCAATCGAAGGCTGGTTCGTCGGTTCGTTCGCGTCCGTTCAGATCGGTCGCTACGAGTATCTCTGGATCATCATCGGAGTCACGGTCTGTATCTTCTTCCTTGCGAGTCGCTTGACGCTCGTTGGGCTTGGCGAAGACATCGCGACGAGTCTCGGAGTCAACTACAACCGGCTGATGCTGATTGCGACCGGACTAATTGCCCTATCCGTCGGTGTCGTCGCGACTGTCATTGGCAATTTGCCCTTCCTCGGCTTGATCGTTCCGAACATCGTCTCGATGTTTCGCGGTGACGATCTTCGTAGTAATTTGCCGTGGGTCTGTCTGATTGGCATGGCAACGATTCTAATTAGTGATCTGATTTCACGCACGATCATCCGCCCGTTTGAACTGCCGGTCTCCTTGATTCTCGGAACGGTCGGAGCAGCAGTCTTCATCATCATTCTGTTACGTCGGCGGAAGACTGGAGGTGTCAGATGAGTACCGCGATTAGACAACAAGAACATACAAGAAATCAACCGAGCGTTACACGTGAAACCAATCGCCGGGCGTCTGCCTTTCAGTCGAAACGACTCGAGCGCCGCTACTGGATTCTCCTCATCCTGTTCCTTAGCGGCGGAGTGTTCAGTACGATTGGTCTCTTGCTCTACAATAATCCGGTTCCGGTTGATTCTCCGTCCTTTTGGCCGGTCGTCGAACGCCGGATCACGGCAGTCATCACGATGGCGATTGCAGCAATTTGCCAAAGTCTCGCGACCGTCGCCTTTCATTCGATCACAAGCAACCGGATCATCACACCGTCCCTGCTTGGTTTTGATGCCCTTTACTCAACGATCCAAACATCGATGATCTTTTTCTTCGGTGCGGGAGCACTCGTTGGCTTTACCGGCACGAGCGCCTTTTTGACACAGGTCGCGATCATGCTCGCGATGAGCCTCTTGTTATACGGATGGTTATTGTCTGGTAAGTACGCGAACTTGCAATTGATGTTACTCGTCGGAATCATTCTCGGTACTGGTCTCAACTCGCTGTCGTCATTCATGCGAAAGATGCTCGCGCCGTCCGAGTTCGATATCTTACAAGCGCGCCTGTTCGGTTCGGTCACGAATGCCGACGCAGCTTACTTCCCGATCGTCATTCCGGTCGTCCTCGTCGTTGGTCTGTTGCTCTACTTTTCGTCCGGACGACTCAACGTCGTCGCACTCGGAAAAGAGGTCGCGACATCGTTCGGTGTCAATCATCGCGGCAGTGTCATCTACTTCTTGATTTTGATTTCACTCCTGATGTCGATGTCGACGGCTCTAATCGGACCATTGACGTTCTTTGGTTTCTTAGTGGCGACGCTCAGTTATCAAGTCGCTGCGACATACGATCATAAATATGTTTTCCCGATGGCATTCGCAATCGGCTTCTTCGTTTTAACGACTGCCTATTTCTTCATGTATCACATTTTCAACACGCCAAGCGTCGTCTCCGTCATCATCGAACTGTTTGGCGGGCTGATTTTCCTTATCGTGTTGCTTAGAAAGAGGTCCCTATGATATCACTCGAACAAGTTAAAAAATCGTATACAGACGATGTCAGAATCGGTCCAATCGACTTAACGATTCCAAAAGGCGGTTTCACGGCTTTGATTGGTCCAAACGGCGCTGGCAAGTCGACGACGTTGATGATGATCGGCCGTTTGCTTGATCTCGATGCCGGACAGATCGAAGTCGCCGGGATGGACGTGACAAGTAGCAAATCGAAAGACTTAGCAAAGATCATCACCATCCTGCGACAGGAAAATCATTTCGTGACCCGGCTGACAGTCCGGCAGCTCGTCGGCTTCGGACGGTTCCCTTACTCGAATGGTCGCTTGACGGCTGACGACGAAACGATCATCTCGAAATACATCGATTTTCTCGAGCTGACGTCGCTTGAGAACCGCTACCTCGACGAATTATCGGGCGGACAGCGACAACGGGCCTATGTCGCGATGGTACTTTGCCAGGAAACGGAATACATTCTACTCGACGAACCCCTCAATAATCTCGATATCGCCCGTTCGGTCCAGATGATGGGGTACCTGCGACACGTCGCTGATACGTTTGGACGGACGATCATCACCGTCTTGCACGATATCAATTTTGCTGCGAAATACGCTGATCACATCTGTGCGATGAAGGACGGACAAATTGCTGCATTCGGAACAGTCGCCGAAGTCATGAATGAAGCGCTATTATCCGAGATTTTCGAGACACGGCTTGAGATCATCGAAGGTCCGTATGGTCCAATTGCTGTATATTGATACTTAATAGAAATGAGGAATGAACGATGCAGATCGATTGGCTACCACTAGAACAAGTGACGCAAGAGGGCGAACATACCTATACGTTTCATTTGAAACGCCCGGATGATTTCGTTTGGGAGGAAGGCGCACACACGCATATGGCACTGGAAGGTTTTAATGCAGACGAAAAGCCGAACCGCAGTCTGATCCGGCATATGTCGATTTCGACGCTCCCTCATGAAGGAACGATCGGGATCACGACACGGATCAAACCGGAATGTTCCGTCTTTAAGCAGACACTTCAGCAACTAAAAATGGGTGAGAAGATTGCTTTGTTTAAGACGCATTCGAATATTCCACTGCGTCGGGAAGGTCGTACAGTGTACTTACTCTCAGCAGGCGTTGGTTTGGCAACGTTTCGTCCAATCATCTTGCAATATCAGACTGACAAAAATGGCATTCCGCACATGCACTCGTTGAACGTTGATTCTACGCGAACTGAACTATTCAAGACTCAGCTTCTTTCACATGAGCAGTTTAGCCCTGCTTATGTCGAAAATCGCTCTGCTTACTACGATGCTATCAAAGCGATGACAGCGGACAAGGAAGGTTTGTTCTACATCGTTGGTAGTGATGAATTTCTCCGAGATACGATTAACGTGTTACAAGGTGCTAACATTCCAAAGGCTCAGATTATGATTGATAAACGCCAAGACCAATTGGATACGTTTTTGGCATGAAGAAGACCGGGACATTCACACTGTCCCGGTTTCTTTTTGTTCTGATAGATAAAGGATCACTTATCCGAAAATAAATACAATGGGTAAGAATAATCCGCTCATCAAGAGCATCCCTACTATGACAGCGATACTCGATTTGAAAACCGACAACGTTTCGTCCTCTAAAGGCTGAAGCCGTTTTATAGGAATGAGCATGGTCAATGAAGCAACGACTAATGCAAGTGGCTCAAGAATCGTTCGGCTCATCGATAAGAACAAATCGATCATTAAAAAGACATTCAATACAAAGAAAAATCCTAATAAGCGAATAATCATGGCTTTATTCATATGTACTCCTTCATAGCTACTATCTATTTGATTTGTTTCATGAAACAGAATGCACTCTAATCATAGCGCTTCAAAGAATAATTTTGGAAACGCATTCAAATAACTGGTGATTTGATATCGTTGTAAGTCATACTGACAGTAGGTATTAGAAAAGGAGTGTTGAAGATGGAATACAAAAAAGGACTCGAAGGCGTCATTGCCGCTGAAACACAAATCGGTTTAGTCGATGGAACATTAGGTCATCTTATCTATCGTGGACACTGGGCAAAGGAACTCGCATTATCTTATTCATTCGAAGAAGTGGCGTATTTCATCTGGAACGGTGCATTCCCGACTGAATCGGAACTTTTGACATTCAAGGAACAGATGACAAGCTATCGTGAACTTCCTTCTTACGTAAAGACGATTCTCGATACATTGCCGAACGAGATGGATGTCATGAGCACGATGCGCACGGCAATCTCTGCGCTTGGTACACCCGCTTTCGCTTGGCCACCAACAATCGATCAAGCGATGCACTTAACGGCACTCTTACCAACGATCATCGCCTATAAGTATCAAAAAAATCAAGGCGCTGACTTCATTGAACCGAATCCGGAACTTGATCACGTCGCGAATTATATCTATATGATCAAGGGACACTTACCAAGTGACGTTGAGATCAAAGCACTGACAGCGTATCTGATCTTAACAATCGAACACGGCATGAATGCTTCGACGTTCGCTTCTCGTGTCGTCGTCTCGACGGAATCGGAAATGATTTCCGGTGTCTGTGCCGCGATCGGATCCATGAAAGGGCCACTTCATGGTGGTGCCCCTTCAGAAGTCATTGAGATGATTGATGAAATTGGAACGATCGACAACATCGAACCATGGATCCGGAACAAATTAGAAAAAGGCGAAAAACTGATGGGCTTTGGTCACCGCGTCTATAAAACACGTGATCCGCGTTCAGAAGCTTTAAAAGTCGTCTCAAAAGATCTCGCACAAGAAAGCGATTGGTTCAATCTGATTACACAAATGGAGCAAACAGCAATTGATTTACTCGAAGAGTACAAACCGGGCAGAAAACTCTATACGAACGTCGAGTTCTTTGCGGCAGCCGTCTTAAAAGGACTCGATATTCCGAAAGAACTGTTCACACCGACGTTCACATCTAGCCGCATCATCGGTTGGACGGCACACATCCTTGAACAAGCAGGAGACAACCGAATCTTTAGACCACAATCGTTGTATACGGGTCCGATGCCAGAAAAAGCGGCTAAGTTTTAATCCGCCTTCTTTTTAACAATTTCTTAAAAAAAGTGGAGCGATGTATAGCATCGCCCCACTTTTTTTATGTTTTATTCAACGACTTTCTCTAATGTTAAATTCAATATCTCTACTTCACATCCTGCCGCTTCTACATCCGGGCTACAGGCGTACGGTCCGATCTTCAAATCGGTCACGTCATGTAAGTGTGCGATCCGGAGCTGCTCTTTGTACGTTCCTGTTATGTGATAAAGTGTGACGTCTTGATTGAGATAATGAAGTTCAAAGACAAGCGGCGCATCAAATAGTGTATTGTCGACATCTCGACACGACCAGTCCGAGTACCCAAAACTCGTCACGACGGCACCGAGATGTGATGGACCATCCGGAATGAATTCAGCCGAGACTTTCACCCAGTGATCGTCATTCACATATAGCAAAATCCCCGCTTGATCATATGTAGCATTCGGTTTTAATTTCACTTCAATCCGGCATTTGAATTCTCCACTTGGAGCATCCTGTAACAGCGCATGCCCCGTCAGACGGTTGAACTGATAATGGGTATTGCGCCAAAAATCCGTATCCGGATCCGTCATGAAGCGTAACGGTGTCTCCTCTTTAATACGCGACGGTTGATTGAGCCAATTCATCAACATATCCTCCTTTTTCTCAACGCCCTCTTAACTTCCGTAACTTTCGATAGCCACGAATGAGCATATCGAGCATACAATCCCTCCTATTTTCTATGAACCCTCAGACTACTTTACGAAGTCGTTGCATATCCTTATATAAAGCCGATCGTTTCAAACGTCTATTCCGTATTAAGTATTGCACATCTGACCGGTTATCGTACATCAGTTGGATATGGAAATAATTGATATATTCAAGAATCGCAAAAATATATAAAAACAAGGTGATTCGTAATCCATACACCGGAAGCTCAGATTGAAAACGCATCCAATCGATTCCGAACGTGCACGTCGTCAGAACGAATAGAATAATATTGATGACACGACAGTGGCGTAATCGTCGGACGACCGGTTCTCGGGTAATTGACGTTCCTTCTTTCTTCAGACGTCTCCACTTGCTATACCAATACCAAGCTCCCTGAATCAACAACAGTTCGAACAAAAACAGTGACATCCAAAATTCACTGAGTTCAAATAATTGAAGTTGCGGAAAGACACGATTACCAAACCAGCTGAGTGGTAAAATCGTGATGACCGTGAACAATTCCCCTCGGTATAGATAGGCGAAGCGCTCGGCAACGATCTGCCTCATGGCGCCACCCAGTCAATCCGGAATTTACTTCCTGGACCAAGTAACGCAATCAAAGGACGATCTTCTGCAATCACGCGTCCGAGGACGTTGATTCGCTCATCCGCCGGCAGATCACGTTTCGTGATTTGAACCTCGCCCGCATAGCGTCCGTATCTTTCATTATCGATCGTGATCGTCCCAAGCGGACGGGCAGACGGATCTTGCGGTGTTAGATCGATTGTCGACTTATTCATCCGCGACTCGACGGACCGAATGACATCCCGCGCCGGATCAAATCGATTCGTTTCCGTATCCCGTTGTTCTTGTCGTCCGTTCGCGAATGCCCGAAGTACGATGACTCCGTCTTGCTCTGCTTCAAATTGCCGAATCGTCGCTTCCGTCAACCGTGGATCGCCGACAAGGATTCGGTCGACAGTCGCTATTAAGTCCAGATAACTTGCGAACGGTGCCACTCCCCGATGGTCTTCAAGTGTCGTTAACGTCTCGAATAACGGTCCGCGAAGTGTTCCGTCGCCCGGTATGAATGCTTGGACGCGTAATCCTTGCGCCTGCAACCAGGCATTTTTTTCGTCAAACCACGTCCGGTCGAGTCCGGTTTCCGGTCGCGGATAAAAGTTATGCCACGCTTCCGTACGTTCGAGTTGCAGACCATGTGCCTTCATCTCAGTTAATTCGTCTGCCGTTAAGGTACTGGCATTGAGTGCGACCATCATCTGGTTCGATAATGTCGCGATTTGTTGCGGGTTGATTCCGTAATCAAGACGCAGTCCCGTCACGCCCCAGTCCGTTAAAGTCGCTGCCGTCTCCCACGTCTTACCGAGCGTCGCGAGCGACGCCGGTGCGATATCCGCCACGAGCTCATATCCGAGTGTCTTTGCTAGGCGTCCGAGCGCTTGCAACCGTTCGACGTAAAGAGAGGAATCGTCCTCCGGAATATGCAGTGATGTAAAGAGCGACGTGAAGCCAACAGCGCGCATCCGCTGTAGCCACTCGCTCGTCTCGTTTGTGATCGGTTCACTTAAATAGATTGATAATCCTTTCATCGACTCACTCCTTCTCTTCTCTACTTAGAGAAAAAGCAGCTGATTCCTTCTTTTGGGAAGGATTCAACTGCTGGTCAACACCTTAAATACCGTCTGCCATCTCTTCTTTGAAACCGAACCAGTACGTGAACAGGAATCCTGCCGCGTACGAGATGACGAGACCACCGATGTACGTCAAGTACATCCCGTTGTCGATCAACGGTGTCAATGATAACCCGGATACGCCGACGCCAAGCGCCGTCGTCTTCATCGTTGCTTGGAAGGCACCACCGACTGCTGCGCCGAGACATGCCGTCACGAACGGACGACCGAGCGGCAACGTGACCCCGTATAACAATGGTTCACCAATTCCGAGGAAGCCGACCGGAATCGCACCTTTGATGATGTTACGAAGGCGCGGATTGCGCGTCTTGACGAAAATCGCCATCGCTGCCCCGACTTGACCCGCTCCTGCCATCGCAAGAATCGGTAAGAGTGGTGTGTTGCCAATCGTGTTCAAGAACTCGAGATGGATTGGTGTCAATCCATGGTGGAGACCGACCATGACGAGTGGTAGGAAGAAGCCGGCAAGCACGGCTCCGGCGAGTGGTCCACCGACCTCAAGTACGGCATTGATTGCTTTCATGATGCCGTCTGATAACAGTCCAGCAACCGGCATGATCGCATAGAGCGAGGCAAATCCGACAATCAGCACCGTAAACAGTGGCGTAAAGATGATATCGATCGATGCGAACATGAAACGACGGATATGCTTCTCAAGATATGTCATCAGCCACGCGGCAAAGATGACACCAAACAAGCCACCCCTGCCCGGAACAAGCGGTTCCCCGTAAATCGTAATGTCCGCAAGCACTGGGTTGAACAAAATTCCGCCCGCGATTGCGCCGAGTACCGGCGTCCCACCGAACTCCTTCGCCGTGTTCCAGCCGACAAGGATCGCAAGATATGCAAAGACCGTCCCACCGATCAATAATAATATTTGCATCCAGGTCTGTGTTGCATCGACACCCGCGTTCTTCGCGAAGTTGGCTCCCCCGTTGATGATACCGGAAGCAACAAGACCCGGAATGAGCGGGATGAAGATGTTCCCGATTCGGCGCAAGAAGCGCTTGAACGGTGACTGTTGTTTCGCTTTTACTTTTTGCCGTTCGACGGCAGCCCGTTCTTCTGGCGTCAAATTCGGATCAACAGACTCTTCCCCGATTGCGAGTCCCGTCTCGCGACTTAAGTGATCTGCCACCCGATTGACCGTTCCCGGACCGACGACGATTTGTAACGTTTCGTCATCGATGACCCCCATGACCCCATCAATCTGTTTTAGAGCATCGATATTTGCTTGCGTCGGGTCCTTTAACGATAAGCGAACTCGCGTCATGCAGTGCGCAAGCTGTCGAAGATTATCTTTTCCACCGACGTGCTCAAGGATCGCCTGTGCCAGCACTTCTTCCTTCTTCATCGTGTTTCCCCCTTAGAGTGCGTCTCGGACGAATCCGTTCGCTTGCTGTAATCGTTCGACGGCTTCCGTGTACGGAATGTTTGCGAGAATCATGACGATCGCCGTCTTAACGTGTCCGTGCGCTTCATGGAAGATCCGTTCCGCCGTTACGGCATCGACTCCTGTCGCCTCACTGATCATTCGCTTCGCCCGGATCTCGAGTTTTTCGTTCGTTGACTGGACGTCGACCATCAGGTTTTGATAGACCTTGCCAACACCGATCATCGCCGCCGTCGAAATCATGTTCAAGACGAGCTTTTGCGCCGTTCCAGCCTTTAGTCTTGTTGACCCCGTCAAGACTTCCGGACCTGTTTCGACTTCGATCGCATAACGCGCGTACCCACTGATGACCGCATTCGTGTTGCAAGAGATCGCTGCCGTCACCGCTCCAACTTCCTTCGCGTAATCAAGCCCACCGATGACATACGGCGTCCGTCCGCTTGCTGCGATCCCGATGACTGTATCACGTGCTTCTAACTGGAGCGCTTTCAAATCATCGACGGCAAGTGTCCGACTATCCTCAGCTCCCTCAACGGCTTTAATCAACGCGCGTTCGCCACCAGCGATCAAACCGACGACCATATCTGGTGAGACCCCGAACGTCGGTACACATTCTGCTGCATCAAGAATCCCGAGCCGCCCGCTCGTACCAGCACCGATGTAAATCAAGCGTCCTCCGGCATTAAATGACGTAATGACATGTTTGACGACTTCCCCGATGACCGGTATCTGCGTTTGAATGACCGTTGCGACCGTCTGATCCTCGGCATTCATCACGCGCAACACATCTTCGACCGACATATCGTCGAGATGCATCGTGCGCTGATTTCGACGTTCCGTTGCTAACTGATCTAACATCTGCTTCACCCTTTCTGTTATCCCTCCCTTTATTATACAATTAAGAAATTTTAATTCAATATTTTTTATTTAATTTTGAAATTAAATTTCTATATACAATAATAAAGTTCTTTTCTTCTTTTTCAGGATGGATCAGCAGATTTCCTGCGGGCTTCGCTGACCATCTCTTTTGAAAAATCGAGTAAGGAACAGACTTGGTCGCGACCGATCGTTTCAAGGAGCAATGGGATTCGTGGACCTAGGGTTGATCAATCGTCAGTTGATAGAGCAGCGTCGCATAGTATCATTAATAAACAAAAAGCTGATTTTCACCCGTTAGTTGCCTAAAGGACAAAAATCAGCTTCCTATGAAACCACTTTTTACATCTCATGTTACTAGTAGCATCATTCGTACCGGAACCTGCATGAGGCTCTAAGATATTTATTGAAGAAGTCGTTCACCAGAGGCGTAAATCATTTTAATTTCTCTTCCATATCCTCTACTGAACTAGAACTGTCGCTATTCTTTTCTTTCTCCTCAACGAGATATTCGATATCATATGTACCCGGCTCGATCGTACCGCCTTGTACCGTTTGTTTGAGAACGACGGTTTCTGATGCTTTGACGCGTTTCTTTTGTTGGCTTGTTTTACTCTGTTGCTTTCTTGAATCGAAGACGACAGTCCTTGATTTGCTCTCACGAACGATGACATTCAACAAATGCCCAGAGCGAGCTACGACATCAAATGCATGGTCTCCTGTGTTCGTCAATTTGTATTCAAAGACGAGTCCCTCTTTCGTAGTCCCTTTGAAGGATGTCTCATTCGTCTCACTCCCACTTTGCGGTTGGATCATACAACCGGTCAAATAAAGAATCATAGGGATCAACAACCATTTTTTCATCTATAAAACTCCATTCTGTATAAAGAAATTGCTGAGTTACTCCCATCCTGGAAGTGGACGCGGTGGCTCCTCGACGAAGGCACGGTATCCGTCGAAGCTCATTCCTTGCCGTTGTGGATTGTGGTTGCGAATCAAAGGATCACCCGTCTCGTCCTCGTTTTGCCAAAATCGATGTTCCGTTTGAAAGACCTTGATCGACGAATACTGGAATCGCTCTGCCATTAAATATTCTCGAACCGATTGCATCACTTTTTCAAAGCGCGCATCCGAGTCGTAGCTAGCGCCGAGACTTTCTTTATCTTGTTTCCCTTCGAAAATCTTAACCGAGAAATAAGCATTCTTCTTCGCAATCGGGTACTCGATTTCAACGCGAACCGAGTCGACGAAGCGAATCGGTCGAGGTTTGCTCATTTCCTCTACGGAATTATGGTCCTCTACATAATAATCATCCGTCGCAATCGAGAACTCCTTGAACTCCCAGAACATATCCCCTTGCGCAATGATCGCATATTCGAGGAATGTGCCGAAGTTCTGTCCGATCGGGTCAGTCTCCTCTGTCGACAACTCATGAAACATCCAGTGCATATACGGCGTCTCCTCCGTCTTCGCATCTTCCGTATGGATCAAGACGTATCCTTCGTTCATTTCGCCAATCATCAAGAAATGATCGTAGTCTTCATGGATCAGGTCGTCCTCTTTAGCCTGGATCGTCATTTCAATGACTTTTTCAAGCGGATAGAGTTCGATGCCGAGACCTTGAATCATGAACAACTCCGCTCCGTCATGTAAACGAAGGAATGTCTTATATTCACTTGGTAACGTTAGGTTGAACTGTTTTTCAAACGACTGAATCGCCTGTTCCGTCACCGAGTCATTCAAATTGAATTGAGCGACTCCAGTGTCGTATCGCCGCTGAATGAAGGTCGACCCGTGATTGATTTTTTGTGATAAGACGTCAAGTATCGCTTCGATTTGGTTCATTTGTTTCATGGGTCCCATCCTTTTCGTTTTCGCATTCGTGAATGATACGACTTCACCTTATACACCATACCATTTTTTCAATTATTTGGTGTATTCCATTTTACTCTTTCTGTGGTATTCTCGTTCTAATATCATTAAAAAAATTGCATTCGAAGAGGTGACTCATGTCTAAATCATCATCGATGTTGCTCATATTACTTGCTGCGATCTTTTGGGGTACGACGGGGACCTCACAAGCCTTTGCGCCAGAAGATGCACACCCGATTGCAATTGGTGCCGTTCGTCTGGCTGTCGGCGGACTGTTCTTACTCTGTCTCGTTCTCTTCAAAGGAACGCTGACGTTACGCGACTGGCCACTGCGGACGATTTTACTTGCTGCCGTCAGCATGGCAGCTTACCAGCCCTTGTTCTTCTCGGCTGTTTTAATGACGGGTGTCGCCGTCGGTACCGTCGTCGCGATCGGTAGCGCGCCGATTTTTTCCGGATGCATCGAGTGGCTGTTCCTAAAAAAACGTCCGGCGTTGCTGTGGTGGGCATCGACCGGATTATCGATCACCGGTTGTCTGTTGCTTCTGAACAATCAAGGAACGGTCGCAATTGATCCAATCGGAATCGTCCTCGCACTAGGTGCCGGACTATCGTTTGCCGGGTATACATTCGTCAGTCGAGACCTCGTCAAGACACACGCGCCGCTGTCGGTCGTTGCCGTCATTTTCACGACGAGCGCTGTTCTGTTGTCACCTTTACTCTTCTTATTCGATCTCTCCTGGCTGTTCACGTCACGTGGTGCCAGAATCAGCCTCCATCTCGGCGTCGTTGCGACCGGAATCGCTTACTGGTTATTCGCGAAAGGACTATCGAACGTACCATCTTCGACTGCCGTCACTCTCTCGCTCGGTGAACCATTGACGGCTGCCTTGCTCGGTGTGTTCGTCCTCGGCGAACAGTTAAGTGGCACGGCTTGGTTCGGGATCTCGTTATTGTTACTCGGTATCGTCTTATTGATCAGTTCGTCTCGCCTAGCAACGCGCCAAACCGTTTTGATAGAAGAACGACAAACTCGGACAGGAGGCTAAATCATGCAAGAAATCACGCTTGAAAAACTGCAGTTTCGCGAGGATTACAACATCGGACTCGATCAGTTCTTGATGGATGTCGCAAATGGTAACAGATTGATATTTCATTTCCGTGGGCATACGGAGGAGACGATGGTCATCGTTGGTGACTACAGTTGCAATTACTTCCGATTGACCTTCGAAGCGGATGCGATTCTGCTTCGTTCACCGGACCTCTATGAACTAAAAGAAGATGTCGAGATCAATCCGATTCCACTTCTGACGCTGACCGACTCTAAACTACTGACGTTTGCGCATGAACTGATGGGACTCGATCCTGCAAAAGACTGGGTCCATTACTGGCTCCGCGCATTCGAGCAGGATTTTCATGTCTTGTCTCCCCGTCCACCAATTCTGACGGACCTCGGACATAAACGCAGCGATGCGATCGTCACGTATTCATTTGATTCGTTCAACGCTGAATGACATAAAAAAGCCCTACCTCGCCAAAGGTAGGGTATTTCTTCGTCCCGCTGCAACGACTCGCGCTAAACGGTTCCCTTTATTATACATAAACAGGCAGCGTCTTTTCAATCGACTGGACAGAGTCGATTGGACTGAAGCGCTTGACGACCTGTCCTTTCCGGTCGACGAGGAACTTCGTGTAGTTCCATTTGATTTTCGACGACAGCAAGCCGGACTGTTCTTTCTTCAAGAACGTATAAAGCGGATGCTCGTCCGGTCCATTGACGTCGATCTTCTGAAACATCGGAAACGTCACGCCATAGTTCAGCTGACAGAACTGCATCGTCTCTTCCTGACTCCCGAACTCCTGCTGATTGAATTGATCACACGGAAATCCGAGCACTGTGACTCCTTGTTTCTCATATTTATCATAAAGCGCCTGTAGTTCGCCAAGTTGTTTGACGAGCCCACACTTACTTGCTGTGTTGACGATCACGAGGACTCGTCCAGCATAATCACTTAGCGAAACAGTTTCTCCTGCTGCATTTTGTACGATTGCATCATATACGGTTTGCATGCATTTCAACTCCTTTGTCCTGAGTATAAAATGAAACGCGCTACCTGTCGTTTTCAAGCATGTGCGTAATGCTTTACTAAATCGTCTCTTCTTTATCGCTTAGTTTGATGACGAACGGTAGAATCAAGACGAACAATAGACTGACGTATCCGAGCGATAAGTAATGTTGCGAGTCTTTTGAAATGTATTGCTTCACGCCGCAGTTCGGACACGCTTTCCCATGTTTCGCAAATCCGACAGCGAGCACTTCTTTCGTTTTGAACTTATATTGGCAATTCGTACAACGTACCATCTGACCATCTCCTTCTTCCTTATCTACTGGTGGATTCAGGAAAAAGTTTCATGAAATTGAAGGTAACCGACATTTTACTTCATCGATTCTTCCCAGTCGCTCAACCGAATCAGAAACGGCAAGAACAGGACGAACAAGAGACTGATGTTCCCGAGTGAAAGATAAAATTGTGACTTCCGGGACATGTATTGTTTCACGCCACAGTTCGGACATGGTTTGCCTTTCCCATGTATTGCAACACTGACAGCGAGTACTTCTTTTGTGTTGAACTTATACTGACAATTCGTGCAGCGTGCCATGACATCATCTCCTTTTCTGTTATCTACTTATAGATTTTGGAAAAGGTTCAGTCGAGTGGACGGGTTGTAAACGCATCTTCAAAAATTCATAGCTTCCACCGTTCGTCGCCTGTTGGAATCGTTCGACGGGAAGGAAGCCACTTTTCGTGTACAAACGAATCGCCCGCTCATTGAATGTCGCGACAGCTAATTCAATTTGTTTAGGTGCATACCGATCCATGATGAACGCAAGACCGGCTTCTAAAAATGCCGTCCCATTCCCTTGCCCCGTCTAGTCCGGTCGCATGCCAAGCCCGATGACAACGACGTCTGCGTTTGGTTCGAATACATAGTAGCCAATCAATTCATCCCTATTCAACACAGCGAAGTAATGCTCGGTCCGCTCCTCTGGATTGAGAAATTCGGCTAAGTCGTCTACGTCGTTTGGCATATCATAAAATGCAAACGGACCATCATACTACTACTCGTAGGCAATCTGTTCTGCCTGCCGTTGCGTTAGCGGTGAAAAGACATAGTTCATCGCGTTTCAGCTCCTCTTCGATTCGTCAACGCGATCGATTCTTTCGATAATCAAGCACTAGTGGCGACAAATTCAAGATGATCGAGATGAACGTCAATACCCATAGTGCCCGCTCCATGCCCGGTACGACGTCTTGTAATGCCGCCCAGTCCTCCCGTGCGACGAATTCTGCGACGAGTCGGTATTCGGCGCACAAAGTAAGTGCCGTAAAACTCAGTCCGAGCACCATCAGGAAACGATAATCCTTACCGATCAAATAAAAGATGATGTTCAGCGCGGTAAATCCAATCGCCACTAACCCAAGCATGATCCACATTGAATCGTCTCCTCCTTATTCCACCTCTTTATTTACTATATTTGGAATCTGTTAATTGGTATATCCGCCTTCAGTTGGATTTCACAACTTTTTGATAGATTTAATGACAAATGGATATCATTTGTAAACGAATCTTTCGAGCGATATACTCTTACTTTCACATCCGCTACTTAGGAGGAGATTACGAATGGAATCGCTGAAGGAGTCATATGTAAAGCTTGAAGGATACGTCGTCGTCAAAAAAGATGGTGGACATGTGCCACACGAGGAATTTCTCGTTGAATTCACTAGCTGGCTGGAGACAAAAGGTCGTGGCTGGACAGGACTTTCTACTCAAGTCGATCAAGACGGCAACGCCATCGACAACATCAAATAACTACATACCGCAAAAGACCGGACGAAGGTGCATTCCTTTGACCGGTCTTTCCATTACTACTCCATGAAATTAATCTGTACCCCGATGATTTTTTTATCTCGATTTTTCTTTACTTTCAGATCATAGATGCCGTCTCCGTATCCGGACTCGGTCATGATACCGGCTCGCAACAATTGGACGTCCTGTTGACCGAAAAAAAGTTCCTCAGCTAATTTTTCCTGACGAAACATAGTCGCATCACCAATCAGTACAAATCCCGAATCAATCGTGATTTCATGCGAGCGTGTCCATCTGCCCGTCGGCTGGTCAATCCCTTCATACACAGTAAGCAAACGGACCGTTCCATCTGAATCATATGTAACGGAAGCTGTCCATGTTCCAGACTTCACTTGTTCCAAGATAATCGATGCTGCGTCCTTTTCATTCGAATCCGTCACGAGCAGTCGACTACTAACACTAAAAGTTCCAATTGAAATCTTTTTATTTGCCCGGTCGCGTAACATCTCTGATTCCACCCATTCGTTAAGTGAGGAAGAACAATATTTTTCAAGTCCTTTTTTCGGATGCCACGTAAAGACGAGTTCTTGTAGAAAACGGCGTCGAATCCGGTAGCATAACCGTCTACCATCTAAATGTTCGCCAAAGCAAATCATATCCTCCGGTAAACCATCTGGACGATTTGCGTAATGGTGGATGATGTCTTTTACTTCAGCATGACTCGATTCGGTCGGTATCGAATAGAGTTGCCAGTCATGAAAGGCTGGACCATTTGATTCCTGCATAAGCGAAATGTAATCCGTCGGGAATTTTAAACCGAGGATTTTTTCTGCACGCTTTAGATCGATTAGTGATACACCCGGGCGTTTAGACGATGGATTGATATGTCTGATGGCTGGCTTCATATATTACCTCCGATAGTTGAAGAATGAATTTACTCTTCATCCTCAGGTTCATACAGTTCATCATTGATTTGATAAATAATTATTTCTTCCGGCATATTTTGGATGACGTTTTCTAACGAGTTCATCGATACATCGTTTGAGCATATGAAAAAACCACAACCGTCATGACCAGGCTCGATAAGTACCGATGGATGGGTTCGATCAAACGAAGCAACTGACAGATATTGTTGGAACCCCCAATGCCGCCTTTCCACAAACGTAAATTTTAAATTATCGTAATTCGAAATCACATAGAAGACATTCTCTTCTCCTAACCAGTACGTCTCGTGAACGACGCGTCTGAGTGCTTCCTTGTTCTTTAACTCGACTGTAAAATAGACAAGCGGATCCATATGATGTTTGCGATTCGGATAAACTGTTCGAATGGTGTAGTCAATATCATGTAGCTGAAATAACTGCTGACGTCTTTCTCTTAATACATATTCATCTGAAAAATACAGATACAGCGGAAAATCATTTCGATGCTCTAAAAACTCAAACAAAATTTTCTTCGTCGGTGTAATACATTCGTCTCCCTCTGACGGACTTATTAAATATGCAGTTCTAATTGAATCATCCACATCTAAAAATGACCAAATAGACGTCCTAAATCATCCGTTACTTCATACTCTTCGATCCAGATCCTAGTCATGTTTTTCTCCCTCAGTATGTATAAGTACATCATTAATGTTTATCTTTTGACTACTATTCGTATCATCCTGCTTAAAAATATACTTTGTGCTAATCAAAAACTCTTTCGAAGTTTGTACTTTTTTTAAGTATGTCATTTCAAAGGGATTTTTGATATTGCCTTAATTTAATCTAGAGTGATTCTCAAGAAATTTTTTCGAATTTTCACATCAACTATTTAATGGTTGTCCAACAACGGTCAATCGAATACCAACTGTAAATTAAGCACGTGACCTTTTTTGACGGAGACTTTTACACTTGAAAAATGATGCAATAACTACATCTCAATATTCATATACGCTAAGTATTCGATCGTTCGATTTATAACATCAGACCTTGTCGAATAATATGTACTAAATCAGCTAAATCCGCTTCGTATCATGAGTCAATTTGGGTTAGAATAAATATGGATATAAAAAACATAAATGAGACAATTAGGAATTAATGTGATGACTGATAAGGGAGGTATATATCGTGGACGAAGAAAGGAAACATACTTTCAAAAATAGTCGTTATAACAGACGAACTACTCAAATGCGATGGATCATCGGAATCCTTGCGATCGTATTAATTGGCGGTTCCTATTCGCTAGGCATGTATGCTAAATCGTCACAGGCTAAAAAAGAGGTTCCTTCAACTGAGCCGAAAGCAAAAAAATCAGAACAAGATCGTGACACACCTGAAGCATCTGATCCGAGAGATCTCGCATCTTTTGGACACGGAACGAACGTAGAGCAAACAAACAATAATTTCTCACCAGAAGATGTACAAAACGCTTTAGACACAGGAAAACCTATTGTTGAAAATGCTATTTCATCTACGACTGAATTGGTTGATCGTATTGTTGAAGAGCAAAAAGAAATGAAAAAGTCGGAGAACCTACGCATTAAGGACTTTCAAAAAACCGTTACTCAAGATGTCAGAGATCGAGTAGATACGCAGGTTGAAATACTGAACAAAGCTGCGCAAGTTGCTCACACGATGGCTTCAGGAGCATACATGGCGCAAAATAAAGGCGTTCCATTCAACAATGCGGAAAAAGTAATAGCCGAGAAACTGGAGTCTCTTTCGCAGAACTTATTGGATATGGCGTATAGCTTAGAAACATATACGGTTTCCAAAAGTTTTGAAACATGGAACGAAGCTTCGGACTATTTACCCAACCGAGAAGAAAAGTCGCTACTTGCGATTCCTCTGAACGAAGCCATCCTTAATGCTTCTACTAGCGAGACTTCTAAAAAGGCTTCTGATACCTCTGCGATAATGAGCGACGATGACGGAGCATTAATCGCGGAGTTCTTGGACGGTCAATATCAATTGACATCGATGCTAAAAGAAGCGGATGAAAAGTATTATGAAATGTCGCTCGAATATCCAATAGAAGGCGATGACTTAACGACTGGTGATTCTTTATACCTCATGGTGAATGGCATGTCGGAGAAAATCATTGGTATTCAAAAATCACCAACAGCGGACGGCAGTATAAAATCCATTGCTAATACACTATCAACTGCGATCATCGAAATGCAATCTACTGCATCTGAATTAATGAGTTCAGAAAGACTACTCAAGAGTGATGAAATGACAACGCGCCAAGACGGATACTACAGAGGACAAGAAGCAATTCAAAAATTAAACGAGTTGAACAGCAATTTAGATACATCTGGATTCTCGACTCTTGATTTACCTACGCCGGATATCAACGGCATTTAAAAAGATGTACACTAAAGGCACTCAGATGCCTTTTCTTACAGACATGAATCAAACGTATGTACGCAAGAGGAAGAAGTTACAACATGAAGATTTACAAACACCGAATGGACGTTGGAAGGTCCGCTTGAATCTCGGGTTCGATGAGACGGGCAAACGGATCCAGCGCTCGTTCTCACCTGAACGAAAGAAAGAAGTCGAATTTTGGGTCGCGGATCAGTTGCGGCAACGACGGGATGGCTACATCCGAAAGGTCATCAATACGCATCGCGTTGAGGACATACTGAAAGTTTGGCTCGAGGATCACGTACGTCTAACGAAGGCAGAAACGACCTATCACTCGTATGTGAATATCGTCAAGGTGATCCAGGAACGTCTCGGTCACGCGGATGCCACTCTGACGATGGACACGTATGCTCACGTATTGCACACCTTGCAGTCCGATACGGCGAATCAATTCGAACATTTACTGGAAAGAAAAAGAACCGCTCAACCGAGCGGCTCATGAGGAAAAAGTCTATTTTTCAGACCTACTGTGCAATGAATGTGCAATAGCGATCATATGAATATCAAGTGTCGCTTAAGCCTGCGGACGTTTCCGACGCAAACCATAATATTGATAAAACTGAACTTCGATGTTCCCGTTGTACAGCTTCCGGCGCTTCGTCGCTGGACGACCATACGCTTTTTCGAACTCAACGTACGACGTGATCATATAGACACTGTAGTATGGGAATTCTTTATATGCCGTTCCGATCTTGCGGTACAGTTGATGTACTTCACGCGCGTCTTCGAGACGTTCTCCGTACGGCGGGTTTCCGATGATGACACCAAAGTCTTCCTTCGGTTTGAAGTCTGCCGCGTCACGTTGCATGACGTTGATCGCATCGCGGACGTCTGCGAGTTCTGCGTTCGTTTTCGCAAGCTTGACCATCTCTGGATCGACATCGCTTGCGTAAATTTTCAGTGGTTTGTCCCACTCCGCTTTTTCGTTCGCTTCGTTGATCGCATCGAACCACGCTTTCTTCGGAATGCATTTCCACTCTTGTGAGACGAACTCACGGTTGATGCCTGGTGCGATATTACGCCCGATCATCGCCGCTTCGATTGCCAGGGTGCCTGAACCGGTGAAGACGTCGTAAAGCGGCATATCCGGCTTCCAGTTCGTCAGCATCAGCATCGCTGCTGCCATCGTTTCTTTCAGTGGAGCTGCTGAGTGGAATTCACGGTATCCACGTTTGTGTAATGCGTCGCCTGACGTATCGATCGTTAATGTTGCGATATCCTTTAACAAGGCGACTTCGATCGGATAGCTTGCGCCGGTCTTCGGCAACCATTCCGTTCCTTTGTTGTACTGCTCTTGCATGTGCGAGACGATCGCTTTCTCAGTGATCTTTTGACAGTCACGGATCGAGAACAGCTTCGATTTGACCGAACGACCGTTGACGATGAAGTTCGCATCCCACGGCATCAATTCGTGCCACGGTAGTGCCTTGACTTGATCGAACAATTTTTCGAATGTTGTCGCGCGGAACTCAGCAACGACAAGTTTGATCCGGTCCGCTGTCCGGAGCCACATGTTCAAACGGGGAATGTCCTCCATCTCACAATCGATGTAGACCTTTCCGTCTTCGACCGTACACTCGTATCCTAACGCACGGACTTCTTTTGCGACGAGCGCTTCGATTCCCATCGCCGCTGTCGCGATGACTAAGCGTTTTGCCATATCGCGTTCACTCCTTTATCGTTTCTTCCACAGTATCGTTTCATTGCAATAAAAAAAGAGCCCAGGGTGGACCTGGACTCTCGTTCAACTTAAAAATAACAGCCTATGTGGTCCTGTAAGCCATGTTCTGTTCCTTAGTGTTCCAAACGGTTTGACCCTCACACGCAGGCGACAATCATCTATCTCCGTATTTGCATACGCTCTCCATTGCGTTCAGTTCCGCTCCGGAAATTCCCCTACCAAATTTGGGTTTCTCGCTCGTGGGGTTTACCTCGTTCCACCTTCATGGTTTCCCATGAAGCTCCGTCACTGTGGCACCTTCAAGAAGTTTCGGCCATATCCGAAGACTTAGGCGTTCCTTCTGCCGTCAGCTTGACGCTGCCTACACTTATCTTTTAGTGTAGCACGATCACTACAGCCATCGCAGGCTGTGCGAGCATGGACTTTCCTCAAAGCATCGAAATGCCCCGCGATTGTCCGAACCAACATAGTCACTGCTTATGAGTGTAGCGTAGATGCCGCTTTCCTGCAAGAGGTAATTCTCGTTTTACAAACGAAAAAGTTGCGTCCCTGCCTCATTTCACGGTATAGTACAAGAGTTCAGAAGGAGGCATGCAGCATGAAAAAACGACGCTCTGGTACGAACCGGCGAACGGTTCGCAAGTTGACATTCCTGATCGAGATCGACGAGATCAAGGCACTTCATCTGCGAAACGGCATCTTCGCCTTCTATCGTCAAGGAGAGCTCATCCACGCGTTCGAGCCGTTCAACGTCAAGGCGCCCGATGCACTCTCAAAACGTAGCTATCATTTCGATCAACACGATATCTTGCTTATGAACGAACGGTTCCCTGAGCAAATCCCGTTGTATGATGAAGCGATGACGTTACGCTCTTGGGCCGACCAGGTCGCTTATGGTTTATACCAATTGATCGATTCCAGTCGCCTGTCGTTCGTCCATGAGGATGACACAGGATACAAGATGGAAGCGATGATCACATGGACTGGAGAGGCATTGACGCCTCCGACGCCCGTCTATAAAAAAGGAAAAGACCCGAAGTAACCTTCAGGTCTCGTACGGCGCTTCCCACTCAGTGGGAGGCGCTTTTTTATTTGACTGTCAGTAAGCGTTCGACGGTCCGCGTATGCCGTCCACCTGTCGTTGTAAAGACAAGCTTATATGACCCCTTGTCTTTCAACTTATACGTAAACTTATGCGTACCGTTCGTTAAATTCGATTGCGTGAATGTCTTAACGACCTTCCCGTCCTTATAGAGACGTGTCGTCGTCTTCGCACTCGCATACTCATCAAAATAGAATGTAAACGCCTGATTCGGCTTAACCGTTGCCGGTAACGAGATCTTCGAGATCGGTGCCGGCAGTGTCGCTAAGATTCCGGCATTCAAGCGACCTGCTCCGTAATGCAACTTCGTATCACCTGATTTTTTCGTCGCTGCAGCATATAACTTACTGCGCATCGTCGTGTTCGAGACGAATGGGTTCTTCGATTTCGCGAGCGCCAACACACCACTGACGACCGGTGTCGCCATCGATGTTCCGTCCAAGTAGCCGTACTTGTTGCCGACGATTGTCGAGTAGATCCCTTCCCCCGGTGCCATGATGTTGACTCCTTTACCGTAGTTCGAGAACGTCGAGGCACGCCCCAGCGTTCCAACGGACCCGACACCGACGACTTGACTCATCGATCCTGGGAAGAGTACTTTATTGCGCCCGTCGTTTCCGGCTGCTCCGACGACGAGTATGTTCTTCGCTTCCGCCTTTTTGACCGCTGCTTCCATGTACGGATCAAACTCATATTGTCCGAGTGAGAGATTGATGACATCTGCTCCCTGCTCGATTGCATACAAAATACCGTCGCCGATGTCGATCGATGCGGCAAAGTCTCCGTCGAAGACATCGGCCCCGATCAATTTGACACCAGATGCGACACCGACAATTCCTTGACCGTCTTCACGCGCCGCAACGATGCCGGCAACGTGTGTCCCGTGGTCGTCTGGTTTCCGGATTCCAGAAATCGTCGTCGTCTTATAGATGACGTCCTTGAACTCGCGGTGTTTCGTATCGATTGCATCATCGATGATTGCAACTCGGATGTCCGATTTTCCGCGGCTGTACTTCCAGTAAGCCGGAATGCGTGACTGATCAAGATACGTTTGTTGAAATTGAGCGGAATCCGTTGCTCTCTTGACGTCCGTGATTGGAATCAAATCGGCATCGATATCCTTTTCTTCGAGATGCGCAAGCGGCTCGACGAGCGAGAATCCTTTTTGTTTCAAGGCACGAATCTCGGTCAGCCCCTGATTCGCCAACCACTCTTGTTTTTGTTGTTCTGTAAACGTCGGATCATATTGTACGTATTGAGACTGCGCGAAAGCAGACGTTGGCATGGCGACGATTGTCGCTAGCGTGAGTAGTGCAAGTTGCTTTTTCATGGGAACCCTGCCCTTCTCTGATTACGCGCCGACCGAAGAATCGTCTGGACTAAAGCGGAACCGTGCCGTCCGGTTCTTCGCTGACTTCAAAAGGAATGATCTTTCCGATCGTCACGTAAGCATAATAGCGTGCAAGGACCGCACGCCAACGCGTTGCATCGATCCCCGTCAGATCTTCACCTAACGGGGAACCGTCGAATGTCTCGAACTGTTGGCAAAAGAAGGCTTCTTCCTCCTCGTGCCACGTCACTTCTTCGCCGATGAACCCGGTCGAAAAGCGGACAAAATCCGCAATCGAGGGTCCAATCACTTCTGCCGGCAAGCGTTCGCTCATCCGTCCGACCAGTTCATACCGGTCGCGTTGTGCTTGTTCCGCTTCTTCAATCGAATGACACAGCAGCACTTCACGATTTATTTCTACTAACACGACATAGTCACCACTCGGTAAATTGACGTGAATCATCCCTACACCCCTCGGACTGAATTCGTGCGGCTTCTAGGTGTCATTTTTTCTTCGATAATTTATAATGTCCATTTTCGATCAAATGTTAATTCAATCGGCTCGTTATCTTTCGACTTTAACATAACGACCCGCGTCGTTTCAATTTGATCGACGAGATCCGCTTGACGAAGAGACTGAATTTCCTTTGAAGAACCGGCTTCAATCCGGTCTCTGTAAGGGGCAAGCAACTCTTGTTGATTGCTTGCGAGTGCGTACCAGGCAAGACGAGCAAACGGTTCGTCCTTCGCCGTTTCAAGCGCATAACTCTCGAAGATATCTGGAAGATAACTGCTAAATTGATCAAGCGCGTCGATTCGTTCAGCGACATCTAAAATCGTCAACCAGCTCGGGAGTGAAAGCAACGATTCGCTCGACCACCAGTCGAGTAAATCGACATGCTCTTTAAGTAATTGATGAGCTTCCGGCCGGTCAATCATATGTTGTAGCGTCTGGATGAGTTCGTTCCAGGCAAGTGACCAGTACTCCTCTGATGGATTAGCTGAAAGGAAAAATTGACGATAGACCGTCAACAATTCCGAAACGTCCGTTAATGGTTCGACTTCTAACCGTTGATTGAATCGGCTAACTGCTTTTGTAAAATAATTTGGTTCAAGCGTCAGTGCCATATAGAGTAATTTTGGTGCATTTTTAATTTCGCCTTGATCGACCGTCTCAAATAATTCTTGAATCCATTCTGGTTGTGGTTGTGTCATAATCTTTTTCCTCCGTCTAGTAAATTTATTTACTATACCCGAAAAAAGATTGGTTAAATCCTTTCTTCTCTAAATCGCTCCGATTCGTTGGGCGGTTTCCTCCGAACACAAGACAATCAACGTCCCGTTTTTCGGAATCGCTTCATCGAGTCGACGGTTCAAATCGAGTCGTTTTCCATCAGATAAGATCGTGACGCCTTCTTCTAGCAAGGCATGATAGGCGTCACGGTACGTCCCCCACTCCGGTCTACTCGGAATCGAGAACATGCCCTCACCGTCCTTCGTCAACAAATCCGTCACGACCTTCGTCACACCAGGATGATGGGACGCGAGGATCGCCATCCGGGCAATCGTCTCATCACCAAGTAACACCTCATCAACCTTAACCTGTTCGAAGCTGTCGAGGTGTTCTTCAAGCATCATTTCGACGATTGTATAAATGTTCGGATTCGCCCGTTCGATGCTTGAAGCAATCAACAATGTCCGTCCGTCAGCATGGACCGGTGGAATCGAATGATCGGCGAGGACGATCGCGCGAACTGCCTTTTCGATGTGTGCCCGTTCGAGCGTCGATGTCAGTGCCGGATCACCACAGACGTAATGAAATCGTGGGTGACTGAATGGCTCGCGCTCTAAATCATCGACGAGGACGACATCCGTATGTTCGAGTAATGAATCGATGACGTGCTTCGAACGCCGACTGTAACCGAAAACGACGGTATGCCCTGTTTCTTTCACTTGTAATAACCCTCTTTCCTTTTGATTGCGAATCAACTGGACACCGTCGACCAGTTTTGAGATTAGTCCCCCGACGATCCCGATTCCAAAGATGAAGACGAAAATCGTCAGAATCCGACCGGTATCAGAATTCGGGAAGAAGTCGCCGTACCCGACCGTGACGACGGTCGTCATCGTCCAGTAGACGGCCCGGAAGTAGGATCCGAACGTCTCTGGCTCAAGAGCATACATGATGCCCGCGACACCAAAGACGAAGATCAAGGACGCATATCCGAGCGTCCGCATGCGTAAAAACGATACTTTTCGTAAAAAACGTAACCAGACCATCTTTTTTTCATTCCTTTCGAACAATCCGGTCTCTTTCCCTGTCAATAAGGGTGAAGGAGGTGATACACATGACACAAGCAGAAGAAATCAAGACGAGTCTCGTCATTGTCTTCGAGCGGAAGGACAAGGTGACAGCAAACGGTGATGCCGTCGTTGCTCGCCGCCGCTATAACGGCTTACGTTCGAATCTTCCAGCAGACGTCGTCGCTTCGATCGGTCAAGCGGTCGGCAGCTTACTCGACGGACGCTACGCGCTGACGGAAATCAGCCGTGACTACGCTCTACTCAAGGCATAACTCGTCCCTACATTTCATGAAAGGAGTGACCATTGATGGAACATACGATCGTCCTGACATTTGATACGGTGACAAAAAAACCGTATCGCTTGCGGATCGCTGGTGCGAAGGAAAATGCGACCGTGGCTGAGATCAAAGCAATCGGTGACTTGTTCGTCGCCCATGACCCGTTCATGAACGGTGTCACACGTCTCGCGTCCGCTGAATTGCAAAATAGTTCGGAATCGCCATTCGTCTTGTAAGCTTTTTCAGTCCATCGTCACGGGATTACGTGACGATGGCTTTTTTTTGGTATACTAGAAACATCAACCAGCTGAAAGGAAGTCAATTTATGGCCAAACGCCCACTCACTCCTCGCGAATGCGAACTCGTCGTCTGTAGTCTCTACGTAATGGAACTCATCCCGTTCGAAGGCATCATGGAACGTCTCGAATCCATTACGCTCCGAGACATCATCGGCCCCGTCGCACGTGGCGAATCGACGCGGGAGCAAGCTGCTGACGCGCTTGACCAGTACATCAAGGTCCGACGTCGCCGGTTCCGCAACGTCCCACCGGAACATCTGTGGTCGCTTGACGACCGGATTGAACAAGAAGCATTGCGGATGATCCGCAAGCGTTCGCCGCTCTCGGCAGGAGAAAAGCTCCAGCCGAAAGCCATTCCTCATGAAATGGGTGATACGGTCGAGTTGAAAGTGACCGAAATTCAGGATCGTAACAACAAAGTGACCTTGATCGGGAAAGTCGGAAACGTCACGGCGAAGCTCCCGGTCGCGAACCGTCAAGCCTATAAAGGCAATAAGACGATCTCTGCCTGGATCACGGGTGTCGAGAAAAAACCTGCCTTACTTCATCTGTCGACATCCGACTACGGTAAGCATCAGCCGTCAGACGACGTCAAAGCAGCGTACGCAACTGCCGTTGCCGCGTTACGTCGTTATTTCGAGACGAACGAACTCCCGACGACCGAAGAAGTCGATCTCGCGAAATCACTGTTCCAACGGATGATCCGTCGCGATCAGAATGATTGGTTCACGGTGTACGTCGCGATGGGTCGTCCGCAACTTGATCACGTCCGGCGCTGGGTCAAGGTCATTCAGATGCTCGCCCGCTCACTGCGCGGAGACGAGGAAGCGACACAACAACTCGCTTCGCAGGAAGATCGTTTCTTCAAGGATGCCTTATTGCGTGCCTGTAAAGCGGCAGAGAAAAATTTCACGTCTTGATGCTTTCGCCCTAGAACGTATCGATTCCTAGTCAAAACGAAAAAAACGCTTCGTCCCGGATAAGTTTTTCCGGGACGAAGCGTTTTTTCGTGGATCATTGAACCGCAAAATCATAGATACGCGTTCCTTTTTTACGATTCGCATCTTTGATTTCTCCTTGATACATCAGTTGCTCATTCTTCAGATCGATCACGGACACTTGGAATCCATCGTTTGTCTCGGAAGAGAGATAAAGCTGCATCTCATCCTTCGAATCCAACCAATCAATCTTTTTCAAAACGAGCGGACTGCTTACGCTATGCTCGGATAATCGTTTCGTTTCCAAGTCGAACATCGACCATTCGATTCGTTTCGTCTCCCCTTCCGGCAGGCGGAAGCCGATGAGATAACGACCGTTCGCATAGGGCGTATAACCGATTTGCTGCTGATTCAACTCCTTGATGGAACGAACGCTTTTGCCGTCATCGAGGAAATAAGATAGTTTAGTGTTCTCCTCATCGCTGTCAGACGGTTGTTCCGTGTAGACGACCTCATTTTGATGAATCGCTAAAAATTGACGAGCGTGTTTAGGCGCTACTGGCTTTTGAAGAACGATCTCTTCAACCCGGTCGCCTGTTAAATCGAGCACAAGCAGTTTCGTTTCCCTTGGCTGATCGACTCGATCGAGTTGAATGTAGACCTTCATCGCCTGTTTATCGACGACACTGGCTTGTATGTCCATCCCCGTCTCAAGTTTTGTATCATACTGAAATGTTTTCTCGAACATCTCCTCCGTCTTAAACGTAAACATCTTAAATTGCAGTTTATTATGTTTGATCTGAATCGCATACTCTGATTGTCCATCTCCACTTACATTCGTTTCCATATGCGTCGTGAATTCGTAATATTTATCTGGCAAATCCGTCATGCTATCTTCACGGAATAGTTGTCCGACGTAAGAATTTGACTGTTTTTCGATGTCTCCCTTAGCGTTGACATCATAAATCGTCGAACGCATGCCTTTCGTCTGAAGACGCAAATTAAAATTTTCGATTTGCGAAGGTTTTCCACTGACGGTCTCGAGCGAAAAGTCTGCTCCTTTGATCGACAGCGTGTAGCCGATGTAGCTTCCGATTGTTATGAGAATGATCACTCCATAGATCAGAAGTTGACGATATCGTTTCATGAGATTTCTCCTTTAGACGGATAGACGCGTCTGGACTAACCGCAGATTTTTGTACGACACATATAACGTTAAGAGAACGATGTACCCGAGATAAAATTGCATGTGCAATTGACTCAAATCGTTCGAAATAGCTGACAATGCTAAGCCCAAAATGATATAACCGCCAATCAACGCAATCCCATGTAATCCGACGAGCAAGAACGCTTTTCCCTTTCGGAACGATCGTTCAAGTAATACTGTCATGAAGACGAACGAGATGACGATGAATGTCATCAGTAAGATGAATAAAATATCACTCGGATACATCGTATAGAACAACTTCATATAGATGGAGTATTCATTGATGCTGGCTGTGACCTGTTGAGCATCTGGTAACAACCATAAGTAGAGATTACGACTAAGCAACAACAGCCCCCACTGAATTCCGATCAAACTAGTCACGACAAGTAAAAGTGCCGTCATTTTCGACCCAAAAATCGCCCGGCGTGATCCCGGTAACAATAGCAATCTGTAGATGTACTTCGTCTCACCTATCCAGTCGCGGTACCAAATCCAAAACGCAAACAGGATGATCATCCCCATTGCTAATACAATGATTGAATCGTAAAAATCCGTTGCCTGTGCGAATGTCAACGCACCACCTGCTCGCGCAATTGCGTCCATTTCTGATATCTGTTCAATCCGCATCGTTTTCTCGATCGTGCTTTGATAATCGTAAATTTGATAGAGCAGAGACGCGATTTCCGCGACGATCAAGCCTGAAATCAACAACACCAATACTTTCGTACTTCGTTTCAGTTCTTCATTCGTTAATAACAACCAGCGTTTCATCCTTGATATACCTCCCGCATCCGGTCTTGGACCGATTGATGATGATGACCTCGCAGTTCATCCGTCTCTTTGACTTCGACGATCTGACCGTCTCGTAAGAACAACACTCGGTCGATCACTTGCTCGACTTCAGCGATTTCGTGAGTCGTCATCAGGATACTCCGTCCTTCCATGAACTCACTTGAGAAAATCCAGGCAATCTGTTCCTTCATGAACAAATCGATTCCCGCGAGCGGTTCGTCGAGTAATATGTATGGACGATCGAGGGCGAATCCTAAGACGAGATTGAACTTCGCTTTGTTCCCTTTTGATAAGTTCGCCATTTTATCCGTCGTAAACAGCTGAAACGTCTGCAGTAACCGTTCCGCTGTCTCTTGATTCCAGTCCGGATAATGATCTGCCATATATGCGAGCGCTTGTCCGATTGTCATGTAGCTCGGCATCGTCTGAAGATCAGGCACGAACGCAATTTTGTCGCGCGATGTTTTACCGTCGACCGTCACCGTCCCGGCATCTACCGGAATCAGACCGAGAATTGCTTTTAGGATCGTTGACTTCCCTTCCCCGTTCAAGCCGATCAAACATGTCACTTCGTTTAGACCGACGGAAAACGTCACGTCACGTAAGACCTGTTTTTTTCGTCCATATCGCTTCTGTAACCCTTTTACCTCAAGCATCGGATTCACCCTCCTTGATTATCACCATTGTATTAAGACAATAGTACATCTGTTAACTGTATGGTACATGCCATACAGTCTAGCGTCAACCTGTTTTTTCCCTGCTATCATCCAGAAAATGAAAAAGAGCCGGACAATCCTGTCCGACTCCGCGAGTATTCGACTTCGTTTTTGCTTTTTAATTCATGAAAGAAGAGAGACGTTTTGTTCACTCGAAATCGCTTCCTAAGGAAAAACAAGCAGGAGCGACCCTGCAACGAAGTGAAGCGGCGCGATGCTTGTCCCAGGAAAACGATTCGAGATGAACAAAAAAGTGCACGCTGTTTTCACGACGTCGAATTTTCTCGATTCGTTGATTAAAAAAAGAGAGGACATCCTAACGGACGCCCCCTCTGAACACGTGACTGGTGCTTCAATAAATATCAATCGTTGACTCCAGTGCCCGGCATGTCCGACGCACGGTCGGTAAGAAGTCGGTCCGTTTTGCGACACCGCCTTCAATCTGGACATGCTGAATGCCTTTCGTCCGCTGCATCGCTGTTAAGACGGTGACCAGCTCGATGAACCAATTCGAGATCAGTTCGACGACCTGTTCGTCAAAAGCGGCAGCGCCATACACATCATACCCGTTCTCGCAGAGATGGTTCGGGAAGCGGGCTTTGAACCGATGAATCAAAGTGTCCGTCGTCGGAATCAAAAATTCGTTATAGACGACACGTTGTTCGGCATCAAGCGTTTGTTCTGTCACACCATCCATCATCAAATGTGGCTGATTGCCGATATTCAATGTCCAACTCGTCTTTTTTCGCTCGCCAGTGGAAGTGATCGTTCGCATGGTTTCATCCATCTCCTTTTGATGTGTAAGCGTTTACCTTCTCATTTTACCTGTCATTTGACCTGTTCTGCAACCGTCAACTTGACCATTTTAAACGATGACTTCGCTTGACATTCAGTCTACCAAATTCAACGCTTTTTGACGATGTCAGGAATTAACATCGTCCTTGTAAATGTAGACAGCAACGAGATCGATCAAGACATGGATGATGATCAGCGGCCAGAGCGTCTCAAGTGCTAGATACAAGTAACCGAATCCCGCCCCGATCAGTCCTGTCACGAGGATTGCGAACCACCCTTGATAACGATGCGCGACACCAAACAAGATTGCCCCGATCCAGACGAAACTGACGTTAGAAAACGGTAAAAATAATCCGAGAGCATGAAAGAGAAATCCGCGATAAATCAACTCTTCCGTCACTCCTGCCATCAGCGCGACCATCTGAAACCCGGTCCGTTCCTCTTTCGTTCGTGGCAGAATCAGTCGCTCCGCCTCACTTTGATAAAGCGGCAACAAACGTTTGCGAAACGCCGGAACGGTCGCTGTCAAAAGCAAGACGATACAGAGAATGACGATCAGTCCGATTGTCGCGTACCAGACCGGACCACTTGGGACAACAAACGTCACGCCGATTTCCGGCAACTGTGTGCCGCTGATCAGTGTTCCACCGACGAGCAACAAACATAAGATCCCGCTTGACTGGACCATCGAGGGGTAGAATTCCTTGCGAGGAACGATCGTCAAATCGACCGGACGGACCGCTGCGATGATCGAAAGGACGACGAGTAATCCGAGTAAAAACCCATTTACGAAGAGATACATGACTTCGACTCCTTTTTTGATTCCACACTCCCGTCACAGAAAGTGCTATTAGACCCTATTAAAATATGATACCATTCAGTGGAATCCTAAACAGAGGAGAGAACAATATGCGAAAAGTTTTTCGAATCAGCATCTTGTTCGTACTGTTCGCCCTCATCGTCAGTAGCTTCATCTACTGGCAAAATCGGGAACGTGTTCAAAATGAAATGTATCGTACGTATTATGGACAGCATGGCGTACCTGCCGAGAACATCGACATCTACGAACAAGCCGCGGCACGTTACGGCATCGACTGGAAGCTACTCGCCTCCATTCATCGCGTCGAGACGATCTTCTCGAACTCGTCAGCGATGCAATCGTCCGTTGGCGCCATCGGCCCGTTCCAATTCATGCCGAAAACATGGGTCGGTTGGGGATACAAAGGTGGCACGTCGCTCGGTGACATCGAGCATGACGGCATCGACGTCACGGATCCGGAAGCCATCGAGAAATATGGTGGTCTCGGAGTGGACGCGGACGGCGACGGGAAAGCCGACCCGACAAGTCTCGTCGATAGCGCCCACACGGCAGCGAAATACCTGAAGCAACACGATGTCACACAGACATCCGACCGAGACACGCTCGCGACAGCACTGTTTGAATACAATCGCAGTGAACAATATGTCTCTGACGTGCTCGCCCAATACGATCGTTACCAGCAACACGTCGAGGCGATCGATGCGAACGACCTCGACCTCAAGAAGAAGACACTCGCGTTCTTCCTTCACATCAGCTCACGTTTGACCAATTAAAAGGAGGCACCACCCATGACACCAGCCGATTCTTCCGAACTCTTGATTGAGGAATCGTCGATCCGCGTCCAGACGACGTTTGATCGAGACAAGACGAAACGCTATTTACGCAGCTATATCTTTGACGACATCGCAGAAGGAACGCACGTCGCCGCTTTAATTTACACACCACGGACGACGGATGCCTTTCTCTCTGGAACGACGACACAACGTGCGTACAATTTGATGAAGAAGTATGTCAATGACCCCGTCAAACAATATGACATCATCAGTTTGATGCCGGACCTTCTCGTCAGCGAGGATCTACCGTTCGCTCAAGCAAGCTTCGATGAGACGAACTATGAGTTCGTAGCGAAGACGCTTGCCGATGTCAAAGCGAAAAATGGCGTCGTCCTCTGTGGCTGGGGTTCTCCTGGTCGTCTGATGCACCACTTGCCGGCATATGAGGAACTGTTTGATCAATATGCTGACATCCTTTATTGCTCCGGCATCACGAACAAAGGTGAACCGAACCATCTGCGCTTGACGATGGACGATAGTCCAATGATCACGTATAACGACATGAAACAAAAAGCGAAAAAATTGCGTCGTAAATGACACAATAGACCCTTCCTTAATGGATAGGGTCTTTTTTTGAAACATTTTCCAAACATATTTCGTATAATCAAGGTCTACTTCAATCATTACATAGTAAGGAAGGTCATATGATGCCATTTTGGGATGAAGATCTACAAGAAGAAACGATCATTTCAGTCAAAGAAACAGACATCACACGAATCGAGCAAGCCGTCAGCGGTCGACTCCCCGCTCGCTACCTCAAACAGATGCGAAAGCAAAACGGTGGTGTTCCAGAAGCGAAGGTCGTGATGGTCGAGTTCGAGAATACATGGTCGGACGAAGAAACGGGCCTACATCTTCCGCTCTGCTCGATGACATCATTGACATTCGAGCGGTATCTGGACGAATTGTCGGTCCTCCGGGAATGGGACGTCGAAGGGAACGTCATGATGTTCGCTGAAGGAGAAGGTAGCTATTTTTGGTACTTCCACTTTACGGAAGATACTGAGCCGACTGTCTGGTGTCTCGACATTTCGGACGAGACGACCCATTTCGTTGCGTCAACCTACGACGAGTGGTTAACGAAGCTGAGTAGCGATGTTCCGGAAGTCGTCATGCCGGATGTCGTATTTCTGACGTTACCTGAAATCAAGGACATTCTCCGTGGAGATGATGAAAACGAAAAACTCCTCGCCTACTCCCACTGGATGATTCTCGATGAAGAACAAGAAGAACTCATCGAAGCGTTCATGACACTGATCGAACGAAACGACCAGCCTGATTTCCTTGGCTCTTATGCGTATTACCTCATAGAAGTCTTGACGAACAACCCGGATTTATTAGACCAGAAACGAGATGTCGTCACTGCCTTGATCCTCAGCAAAGGTGACGATCTCGATGCAGAGGATCTGTTGTCTTGGATGGACGAAGAGAAAGACGAAGAGTTATGACCTAAACCATAAAGCCAGTATTCCTCGTCCAAACGGATGACGAATACTGGCTTGTTGCATGCATGTAAAATCTTTTAAGACAACATCAACTCAAGCAGGCAGTCGACAAGATCCTTCTCCAGTTCAAGTGCTTGCAACTGGTGCATCATGTTGACCGGATCGAGCTTTTGTGACAATAGACGGTACAAACGGTCCTTCAGGTCATAGCTGATTTCCGCTTGATCGAGGAACGCATACAACCGGTCCATCTTGTTCTCGTTCGTCGACATCTCGACTTGGAGCGACAACGTGATCGTATCCGTCACTTCACCGAGTTCGACACGAAGTGACTGCGTCGCATGATCATAGACGCCGGTGACACTTTCCCCGTCGCGCTGGACGTAACCTTCGCGGACCCCGCGTAAAATCAATGTGATTGACCGATTTTCCGGTAGCAAGTCACGATGTCCAGTCGGTGCAGCGATCGTCAGTTCACGCGCTTCCCAGTCGAGCGCGAATGTCGTCTCAACATTGACGCCATCGCGGTGTGCAATCCCTGTGCTGTCGTCTTCAAACAACGTAAACCGGTTCGAGGCTCCTGGGAAGACGACAACTTCGAGATCGTCCGGATTATGCAATGCATTCGAATGTTCGAGATGACGACCGAGTGGGACGATCGCACCGGCTTTCGCAAGTACGCCTTGGTCTTCGAGATAGCGGAACAGACGGATCTGTTTGCCACCTCGATAACGGTGCCCATTGAAGAAATCGAACCATTCTCCTTCTGGCAACCATGCAGTCGCAGCCGTCATGTGCAGTTTCCGGTGCATCGGTGTGACCATCGGCGCGACGATCAATTCCGTTCCGAAGTAGAACTGATTCGGGACATTGTATGCTTGATCGTCTTCTGGATGCTCATAATACATTGGTGAGACGAGGGGCAAGCCGTCAAAGTGATTGCGGGCATTCATCGTGTAGATGTACGGCACGAGCTGATGCCGAAGTCGTAAATATTTCTTCATGACGTTCGCCGCATCGGTCGAATAGCGCCATGGTTCCTTCCCATTGAAGATGCTCATCGTACTATGCAGACGCATAATCGGACTGAAGACACCGTACTGGAGCCAACGTGTCGATAACTCGTCATCTTTTTCCCCGCGCTGGTGACCCCCGATATCATGACTCCACCATCCGTAACCGATGTTCGACGCCGTCGCCGTGAAATACGGCTGGAATTGGAGTGATGCCCACGAGATGATCGTATCACCCGAGAAACCGACCGGATAACGGTGACTTCCGGGTCCCGCGTAACGTGAGAAGATCAACGGTCGATTACCATCGCGGGCGATATCGAGTGCGTGGTAATGATTGAGCATCCAGAGCGGATCAAGCCCTTTCATCTTCGAGTTCGCACCCTGTTGCCAGTCGATCCACCAGAAGTCGACGCCATCCGCCTCATGCGGATGATGCAACTTCGTGAAGTAGTTCTCGATAAACGTCCGGTCCGAAAAATCAAACGGAATCCGGACATCCGATTCGGGATCAACACCCATCGCGACCGCCATCGCCTCGTATGCTTCCTCAAACCCACGCACACCGTCCGCCGGATGCAAGTTGAGCGTGACCATCCGATCGTCGTCCTTCAACCATTGCAAGAATCCGCGTGGATCCGGGAACAAATCACGGTTCCACGTATAACCCGTCCAACCGCTTCCGTATCGTTCCGGAATATCGGTAACGTGCCAGTCCATATCAATGACGCTGACCGAGAACGGAATATCTTCCGTATTGAAGCGTGTCATCAAGTCCTTATATTCTTTCTCACTATATCGCCAGTAGCGACTCCACCAGTTGCCAAGTACCTGACGCGGTAACATCGGTGTCGGTCCTGTCAGGTGGTAGAAGTCACGCAGTGCCTGTTTGTAGTCGTGACCGTATCCGAAATAATAGATGTCATGCGTACCAGAGCGACGCGGTTCGACGAAGTGGTCTTCCGTCAGTACGAAGGCGTTCGAATCGTCGATCGCCGCGTATCCTTGCCGTGAGACAATTCCTTCCTCGAGAGGAATGACACCGTCCGCGTGGTCAAGCGTCCGTGCCGTTCCTTTTAACGTCCGGAGCGGTCCGCCGAACGTATAACGGCTGTAATAGGTACTGAAGTTCCCTAAGACATCGATATAAAGTGTGTTCGCAGCGAACGGTCCCTTTGTATAATGCAGATGGACGTGCTCGGTGATGATTTGCAATTCTTCCTCGTTTTCGACGATGCGGTAAGCAGGTACCGGGAAATCACGATTGAAGACCGTTTGGGTCGGTCGATCCTCGAATTGTCCATCCGCCGCGTATTCGAGTCGGATCATCCGACTCGTCAAGACCGTGAAACGGTAGACATCTCCTTGGAGGATAGCGTCTGGTCGTGCTTGTGGTTTCATGTCGCGCGTGTAGAAATGGGATTCATCAATTGTTCGCATACGGGTTCGGGACTTCCGTCCCTTTCACTTCCTTCCAGGCTAAGTAGTGTGCAACCGATTACACATCTAGTGTATAAGAGTTCATGTTCCCACTTCAAGGAAGAATCAACCTAAAAATGTCCCGCACCTGAAAATAGATGCGGGACGTTACGTCATAATAAGGGTGAAATCAAGCGCGAAAGTGACTCGAAAATCCGGAAGCGGAGCGGGCGTTTGACGTAATCATTCGATGATAACTGAATCGAGACGTCGAAATCAGCAATGAAGTCACGCTCGAGCTGCTCGGCACTTTCCGTATCGTACAGGAACGCCATTAGTTCATAGTTGAGGACAAAACTGCGAATGTCCATGTTTGCCGTTCCGACGGCACCGATCTTGCCGTCGACGAGAAACAGTTTGGCATGGATGAAGTGACGGTTGTACGTGTAAATCTTGACCCCATCTTTCAGGAGTGGTCCAAAGTAGGAACGGGTGCCGTAGTAAGACGTAAAACTATCGCCTTTCCCCGGTGTCAGGATGCGGACGTCAAGCCCGGCACGTGCAGCAAGTCGAAGTAGCGTCATCGTCTCATTGTCCGGAATCAAATACGGTGTCGCAATCCAGATCGAGCGTTGCGCCGAGATGATGGCCGCAATCAAGGCATTGCGAATCGCGGGATCCTTCGAGGTCGGTCCGCTCGTGACGATTTGAATCGCTCCGTCGGACGCCACATCATGTTTCGGGAAGTACTGGTGGATTGTCTCTTCCCCCGCAAACGTCTCCCATGTGTCGTCCGATTCGATTTGGGCATAAATCCAGTCGTCGAGGAACGTCGCTTGTAATTCCTTAACGGCACGTCCTTCGAGCCGTAAATGCGTATCGCGCCAAAACCCGAACTTCTTACTCTTGCTGTCGTACTCATCACCGACGTTCAGTCCACCGGTGAAGCCAACCTTCCCATCAACGACGACGATTTTCCGGTGATTGCGGAAGTTCGCCGTGAAGATGAATAAGGGACTCGAGATTGGATCATAGGCTGCGATATGTGCCCCAGCGTCGCGTAACGGACGTAGGAAATTCTCACCAAGCATATAGCTTCCAAGTCCGTCATACATGAACCGCACTTCGACTCCCGCTTCGAGTCGCTCGATCAATGCTTCCCGGATTGCCTTGCCTGTCTCATCGTTTCGATAGATGTAGTACTGGATGTGGACGTGATGTTTCGCTTGACGAATTGCGTCAAGAATCGCCGGGAACGTCTCTTCCCCGTTCGTCAGAATCTCACTTGCTGTATGAACGTCCACCCCGCCACCACCGAAGTTGCGAATCGTGTTCGCAAGCTTCAAGTGATTCGGTGGCAATTCACTGACGGCAAGCGACCGGACTGGACGAATCGCTTGTTTCAGCAATTTTCGTTCGTCATGCGAACGACGATTCCGGCGGCGACGCCGTGGATTCCGACCGAACATCAACCAGATGATGACACCGAGAATCGGTAAGAAAATCAGGACGAGAAACCAAGCGATCGTTGATTCCGCTGTCCGGTTCTCGATGAAGATGATCATGATGACGGCGAGCGGCACAACCGTCGCTGAAATCGTTAAGACATAAAATAAATAGCCGAGTTGATATAGTCCCCAAATAATTCCGCCGGCGACTAAAAATACAAGCGCGAATTGTAAAATCCGGTTGCGCACAGACCTTCCTCCTTCAATTAACATACCTTCACTAGTATTCTTTCCCCATTCACTATGAAAATATAACAAAAAAGAGAAACTACATGATAGTTTCTCTTCATAAAACGGTAAATGAAATTGATAGTATATATTTTTATTTATTGTCAAAATTAATTTTATAAAAACAAATTTGCAACAAGTAAAGAAGCCAATCCTACACCCCAACAAATTGTTGTAGGTACAGACCACACCATGATTTGTTCTTTAACTTCTTTGATTCCAAGCATCCGGTTTACTACCCAAAATAAACTATCATTGAAGTAAGAAAAAATCATTGATCCCATGGCAGCAGCTTGGGCTGCTAACGCCATATTCACGTCCATCTGTGACAAAATCGGTGCAGAAATTGAGGCAGCTGTAATCATAGCAACTGTTCCACTTCCTTGAACTAAACGAACTATCGTAGCAACGAAAAATGGGATTAAAATTGCCGGGAGTGGTAAATCTGCAATTTGTTCAGCAATATAATTTCCAGCACCACTTTCGCGTAAAACATTTCCTAGCGCTCCACCCGCACCAGTTACTAACAAGATAATACCAGCTGTTTGAATCCCTTCTTCCATTCGATCTAACGATTCTGCACGACTTAGGTTTCCTGCTAAAGCATAAATTGCAGCTAACAATCCAATACTTACCGCAATGATTGGTTTTCCTAAGAATATCAAAACACTGTATATTCCAGAATCTAATTCAATCGCAGTTAACGTTGTATTTAAAAAGATTAATAATATAGGTAAAAGTATGGGTAAGAGTGAACGACCTAGAGAAGGTAATTCTTTCTCTCTTGCAGACGCTAACTCCAAAAACTCTTGATAAGCAACTTGTTGAGTCGGACGAATAAATCCATTATCTTCTTCATTCGGTACTTGATAGATTTTCTTTCCAATCCATTTAGCGTACAATACACCTGCAATCATGATTGGAACCGCAAAGGCAAGACCTAACGCAATCATTAATCCGATATCTACCCCAAAAATACCCGCTACACCTAGCGGACCGGGAGTTGGAGGAACAAGTGAATGTGTTATGACAAGACCTACTGCCAAAGCAACCCCTAGTGATACAACTGATTTTCCTGTCCGTTTAGATAACGCCTTAACTAAAGGATTTAAAATGACGAACGCTGAATCGACAAAGATAGGAATAGATACGACATATCCTGCAATCGCCATTGCCCATTCTTCTTTCTTTTTTCCGACTGCCTTTAATAGAGCGTACGCTAAAGTTTCAGCTGCTCCGGAGACTTCTAAAATCCGACCAATCATGACCCCTAATCCAATGACAATACCAATCGAGGCTAACGTACTACCAAATCCTGCTGAAATGGTATCCGCTACTAAAGTTGGTTTCATCCCGCCTACGATTCCTGCGATAGAAGCAGCGATAATTAGTGCTAAAAAAGCATGTACTTTGGTTTTTAAAACTAAAATAATTAGAATTGTAACTGCTAAAGCTAGTCCTGCTACCATTTGAACTCCGGATCCAGACATATTGACACCCCTTTTATGTAAGCGCTTTATTATTTACGAAAAAGAAGAGGGAGATATTTCTCCCACTTTTTTATAAACTGTTTGCAGTAAACTTCGGAGCATATTGTGCAGCAAGTTTAATACATTCTTCCATACTTGTACTCTCTGCAATGTTTTTTCCAGCAATATCAAATGCAGTTCCATGATCAACAGAAGTACGTAAGAAAGGAAGACCATTCGTAATTGAAATCGTGCGGTGGAAATCTGTCATTTTGGCAGCAATATGACCTTGATCATGGTACAAAGACAGAACCGCATCATACTTCCCATTCAATGCTTGGAAGAAAACAGAATCTGCCGGTACTGGTCCTACTACGTCGATCCCATCAGCTACCGCTAATTCAATACCTGGTTTAATCTCATCTACTTCTTCTAATCCAAATAGACCACCTTCACCACTATGTGGATTTAATCCAGCTACTGCCCATTTTCGATTTTCTACACCAAGTCTAGCTAACGCTCGATCACAGCGAATCAGATAATCATGAACTCGTTCTTTTGTCATTGCTGCAATAGCATCCTTTAATGATAAATGTCGTGTTAAGAAAAAGATTCTTAACCCTTTTACTTCGAACATCGTTAACGGATCCTTCGAACCAGCAAGTGCTTCTAGCATTTCTGTATGTCCAATATAGGGAACTTTTGCAGCTTTTAACGATTCTTTGTTAATTGGCGTTGTCGCAAGCGCTTTCACTTTTCCGTTTGATGTTAGCTCAACTGCTTTCTTAATGTATTCAAAAGCCCCTTGTCCACCTTGTGCTGAGACCTCACCATACTGAAGTTTTGATAAATCAATATTATTCAAGTCGATCACATCGACTGTGCCGTACTCATAAATACCTTCTTCAGGATTCTCAATGACACGAATTTGAAGATTCGCCTTCACAATTTCAATAGCTTTTTGTAATACCTTCGCATCTCCTATTACAAGAGGTCGACAAACATCGTATATCTCTTTTTTTGCTAACGATTTCATCGTGATTTCAGGACCTATCCCTGCCGGATCTCCCATTGGAATTGCGATTATCGCCCGTTCTTGTAGAGTAGTTTTAGTAGGTGTTGTCATAATAGTTTCCTCCTTAAATGGAATAAATAGTCGGCTCTTCTTTGTTCAAGCGATTTGCTTGTAGATATTTGATAATGGTATGCATTGATTTTTCATCACCCACCATCCCACCTTTTGTAGCAAGTGGAATGCCATCAAAATATCCTCCGATGAATTCCCCAAAAGCAACAAGGGGAATGATTTCACTCTTCAAATGGATACCTTCGGCTCTTCCGATAGAACACAAAGATGCTGTAACGTCTCCTCCACTTGAAAAACATCCTCCAATCGTATCTGTCGTCTGTTCGATGACTAAACGTGTAATCTTCCCTAATCCATCCGCAATACGTTTAGCTAACAAATCCTGACTAACGTTGAGTTCTGTTGCCCGTTGCTCTAAATTCATTCGTTCAGCAGAAGGATCGTGTGTTGTAATGATTAATACACTCTCATCTTGAAGCTGATTTAATGCTACATGACTTGCTCGTTGTACCTCTGCTTCCCACGATTCAGAAATACTTGCCAACTTCGTTGCATCCACATAAACGGGCTTAGATTCTGTCTTTTTCACTAAGTAAGAAAGCTGTTTAGCACTTAGTGAAGTAACGCTACCTAACGTTACAATGATTTTTTGTCCTTTTTCTTTTTTTAACTTAACTGCTTTAGCATAATAAGATGTAAGTGGTCCTGGATCTACAGGAATAAGTCGATGGGAATCGATTTTTATCATCGCAGAAGCAATATCCTCGATTTCTTCATCCGCAATTGCGTCCACCACAATAATTCGGTTACCTTCGTTAATTTTCACAACGAGCTCTTTGAAAATTGATTCCGGTCCCCTCAGTACATTCTCTAGACCGATATGACCAACTGCTAAATTACTTTCTCTCTGAATTATGCTCGGAACATGTGATTCGGTTAAAGGTAAAACTGGATCTTTAGCAACATCCGTGGATTGAACAGGTATTCCATCAACTAATAGATAACCACCTGAAGTAATTCGTTTTGATTCAGGGTAGGATGCAACGACGATTGCAATACTAGAATCACCTAGGAGATGTAACAATGACGTAATTTCACGTCCGATATGACCTCTTACAGTGCTATCAATTCTTTTACAAATTACTGTTGCTCCCCATTCGTTAAGGTGATACAAGGATCGCTTTAATCGCATCCGTGATACCTCTTCGCTAGCATATCGACTATCCGTATCAATACAGACTGCGTTAAATGATCCATTTACTAGAGGTTGATCATAATGGACCATTGTTGCTGATTGAAAACCTTGATTAATTAATTTCACCCCTGTTGCATTTGCACCAGTTAAGTCATCTGCTATCACACCAACTTTCATCAGTTACCCTCCGTTTCAGTGATTAAGACTTGAACTACCTCCGAAAGCTCCTGTCTAAGCATTGGCGCCAGTTGATGATCCGTCACAATACCTGTCAATTTATTCAATTGACATA
Source organism: Exiguobacterium sp. UBA3968 (assembly GCF_002385115.1). Classification (NCBI taxonomy): domain Bacteria; kingdom Bacillati; phylum Bacillota; class Bacilli; order Caryophanales; genus Exiguobacterium; species Exiguobacterium sp. UBA3968. Next base: position 557,166 of record NZ_DGCW01000005.1, on the reverse strand, counting down.
CTCTAGTAAATGCTCGTTCTTCAAATTTACTTGAATCTGCAACTAACCATGTTTCTTTCGCTGCCCTTATCATTTTTTGCTTAATTGAAGCCTTCTCGTAGGTCGGTGCCATAACACCTAAATGCGTATCCACGGCATGCGCACCTAGGAAAAAGAGATCAACGTGAATTTCTTGTAACATGTGCTCCGTTAAAGGACCAAATAGTGCGCCTACACTATTTTGTAACTCTCCACCCGTAACGATCACTCGGACATTTGTATCTAATAAAGATGCCGCAATTCGAATATCGTTTGTAATGACAGTTATATTTTTAAAGTGATTTAATGACTGTGCAATTTCAAAAGTTGTCGTACCTGAATCCAAAAGAATAGTTGTCCCATCACTGATCATTTGAATTGCTAGTTCAGCAATTTTCTTTTTTTGATTTTTAAATTTTTCATCTTTTACATAAATCGATGATTCAGAAACAAGGTTCTTTTTTAAAATTGCTCCCCCTGTCGTTCTAACGACTTTTTCTTGTTCTTCTAAAAGAGCAAGATCACGACGTATAGTCATTGCAGAAACTTGAAATTTAGAGGCTAAATCATCAATTTCAACTTTTTCATTTTTGGTTAACTCTTCTATTATTTGATTTCTCCGCAGATTTGACATAACCATCGCCCCTATTTGTTCATAAGTAACATTCATTACGTTTATTATGTTTTAAATTAACAAATAAATCAAGTAAAAACGTTAAAAACAAACAAATTGTGACTTATTAACATTTCATACTCCTAAAAATAAAAGGAAGACTCTCCATTATCTAGAAAATGAAGAGTCTTCCTTTTATTTTTCAGGTATTTTTACAATGACCTCTTATAGAAAGTTTTCTTCGTACATCTCACGACCAGGGATCGGATCGTTCAATGACGCCCAGTCTGTTTCGTCAGCTTGGACGAGACACATATCGAATAGCGCTTCGAGCTTCTCTCGCTCCAGTCCGATGCCAATCAAGACGAGCTCGGTCCGTCGGTCCTCATCTGATGCAAAACGACCAGCGTATTCCATGTTCGAAGCATATCCTGCTTGGTGGAACAATAGTGCCATCTCAGGACGTGTCGCGAGGAACAAGAATCCTTTCGCCCGGACAACTTCTTGCGGCCAATCTTCGATCAAGGCAAGCAAACGCTCAGGATGGAATGGAATGTCGCGTTTGTAGACGAATGAACTGATTCCGTATTCTTCCGTTTCCGGAATATGTGCTTCGGCATTCAACTCACGGATCCAACCGGCACTTGCTGCTGCTTGTTCGAAGTCAAATAGATCGACATCTAAGATCTCTGCCGGATCAACTTGACCATACGTCGTCTCGATCAATCGAGCCACTGGATTCAATGCCTTTAGATAGCCGATGACCGTATGCCGTTCTTCCCGTGTCAGGCGATCGACTTTATTTAAGACAATGATGTCCGCAAACTCGACTTGGTCGACGAGTAGATCGACGACTTCGCGCACGTCTGTCTCATCGACCGCTTGTTTCCGTTCAATCAACGACTCACCGGATTCGAAGTCCTTCAGAAAACGGTACCCATCGATGACCGTGACCATCGCATTGATTTTCGTGACATGTGATAAATCGATTGCGCTGTCCGAATCTTCATACGTGAAGGTCTGGGCGACCGGAATCGGTTCCGAGATCCCGCTCGATTCGATGACGATCCCGTCAATATTGCCTTGGTCGACGAGGCGTTTAACTTCAAGCAACAGATCATCACGCAATGTGCAGCAAATGCAGCCGTTCGAGAGCGTGACGAACGACTCTTCCGTCCGCGAGAATCCGCCTTGCTCAATCAATGTCGCGTCGATGTTGACCTCACTCATATCGTTGACGATGATCGCGAGGCGGCGCCCTTCGCGATTATGTAGCAAATGGTTCAATAGTGTCGTTTTACCGGATCCTAAATAACCGGATAAAACGGTGATCGATATCGGTTGCATCATCATTCATCTCCTAAAACGTAATCGTTACGTTTTATAGAGTAACCGACTTTTTAACTGACGTCAATCGTAATGATTTCGATTTATTTTGTTCCCTAAAAAAAAGCCGATAAGCATCGACTCAAGGAGTAGACCGGGCTGGCTCCAAAAAAATGACGCATCTTCTCACACCCTTTCCTCAGGCGAGACACAAGCCAGTTTTCCTGCTTCCTTCAAGCAGGAAAGCGGGTCTTGTTTGTCTCTGACAGCGCATAATGCGCTTTTTCCTGTAGGAGTGGCGTGTGACGCGTCATTCTTTGTAGATACTGGCTTTAGAGTCAGCTCCGTCAGATATTCCGAAGCACAAGAAAAAAAACTTTTTTCGCTCGTAATCGCTTCCTAGAGAAATACAGGCAGGAGCGACCCTGCAACGAAGTGAAGCGGCGCGATGCTTGTCCCAGGAAAACGATTCGAGCGAAACGAAAAAACGTAACCTTACTACTGACTTTGAATCGGTAAATCCCATGTCGTCCCGATCAAATCCGTGATCCGCTCCGCTGCCTCATGCGAAAAACCAGCAATCGTGTAATGATTCGTATCTGCAATCACATGATACATCCCGTTCGGTAAACTGTCGGCGAACGCAGCGTGAGCCGCATTGATTTGTTCGGTCAATACCGGGTTCAACCAACTTTCTGGCATACCACCCGCCCAGTTCGAAGCGGACAGGACGAGGACCGGCTGCGTCACGTCTTCGATCAACGAAAGAATCATCTGATTGTTCTCCTCTACCGTTTGCCATTCGTCGAGCGTCCCTCGCCAATGTCCAGGTGCCGCAAAATGTCGCCACATCGGTAATTGATCAGCCTCCGGTAAGACACTGAACATCTTTTTTCCCAAACGGTCAGGGATCATCCAAGCAATCGGTCGAATGTGACTAAGAAAATAGAGGAATCGATTCCACTCTTCTTGTGTTCGTTCGTACCAGTTCGGCAATGCCGCATCGACATCTGGGTGCGACGGATCAAGCAAGACGATGCCGCGTGTCTCGTCTGCAAATAATCGTCCACTCGCGAGCGAAATATAGGCTCCGAGCGAGTGACCGATGAAGACATACGGTCCTTCAACTCGAAGCATCCGTAAAACATCTGCCAACTCATCCGCTTGATGTGTAAAGAGTCGTTTGTTTTTGCCACGACTCGAACGCCCATAACCGAGACGCGAATATTCAAAGACCCGTCCCCTTTTCAATAATTCAGTTCGGAGCCAACCCCACTGATGCCGATTCGACATCATCCCGTGATCGAGGACGAATGTGACGTCCCCGCTTCCCGTCAACCGGGTATCAAATCGACCGGCTGATGTTTCGACGATATATTCCATACGCTATCCCTACTTCCATTCATTCAAATAACGAGATCTCTAATTCGTACCCAAGGATGTTCAAGTAATCAAATAACTGGGATCGATGATGATAGAGATGCACGACTGCTTCAATCGCCCAACCATGCATCGAATCGGTAACTCCCCAGTACGTCGGACGCGTCGAAAATCCGGCCGTGACTTTTTCTTGATAGACCCGAAACGCTTGATCGATTCGCTCTGATAACTGATTGCACATGACCGGTTCCGCATAAAATGCCTGCATCGCTTCTGCCGTCGCTCCTTCTGCGAGCATCAAATCGGCTTCAAGTAATACAGCGAGATGGACGGCGACTTCACCGACGGTCCGCTTCCCAGGGATCGGTTGCGTGTTCCAGTCCTTTGCTTCGATCTTCTCAAACAAGACTTTCGACGTCTTTACACCAACACTGACATGGCGAATGAGAGCACGTTCCCAGTCAGTCATGCGCGTTCCCCCAAGCAATTGCGCGGAGTTCGAGTTCCTTGACGAACGCATCCTTACCGGCGATATAGGCTTTGATATCAAGCGGATATGTTGTCGCTAACTGTTCCTTTAATGCCCCGTAAGCAGCGGCTTCTTCTGGATGTTTGCGTAAGTAATCCCGGAAGACGAGATGGCGCTTGATATCAGGATCTCCCGTCGCATAGAGATGGATGTGATGCGTCCGTTCGTCTCCACCTTTTCGGTAATAGCGACGTCCCGGCATCCCGAATTCACCCTTCGCTTCGTAACCGAGTGCTTCCATCGGTTCATCAAACTGCTCGATTCCCTCGAGCGCATCGACGACAGGCAGGATATCGATGATCGGTTTTGCTGCGAGTCCCGGAACTGATGTACTTCCCATATGATGGATTTGCTTAAGACGTACTCCGAACACCTCCCGTAATCGGTCCGCTTCTCGCTCGTATTCACTCGCCCATTCTGATTGATAAGGTAACACAATGACTTGTCGCATGATCGTCTCCCCCTCTCATCTCAGTATGCCAGTTTTTAGGGTAAAACAAAACGACCATCCGTTTTGGAGGTCGTTTTGCAACATATGATGTTAGAGAAGTGTTAGTCCTTTAGATAATCAAACAGTTTCGCAGGTCCACCGAGTCGGAGATCAGCGATGATATGCTGAGCATCGACGACCTTTCGAACAGGGAAGTCAGCGAGTGGTGCCATGACATGTTCAAACAATTGAAGCCGAGCCGGTCCACGGTATGCTTCTTTAATCTCAAGATCCGTGATTTGACTGCGTGTCAGTTCAGAGATGATCAACTCGCCTTGATAGCCACGATGTTGTTTGAGCATGAACTGCGGCGCACCGACAATTGACTGTGCCTCTTCGACTGCCATCGGAACGTATTTATATCCCATTGTCGCTTGTGCAACGCGGAGCGAATGATAGTCAAGCGTTCCAACGAGTACATCATTGTCGAGATACAATCGGGGTGAACCATACTTCTTCGGAAAAGCAGCTACTTCTCGACCAGAGGCGATCGCCGGCTGATTGTTGACATACATCGATAGGTAGAACTCACCGATTTCCCCTTGATACCGAACCGGAATCACTTGCCCGCACTCGAGATAACTCCCAAGACCGGTGCTATCTGGCATATTGATGACCTCAAACTTGATCTGATTGCTCAGCACCTCAAGCGGTTCCGGAACGACTGCTTGTAACGCTTCGATGTCCGTCTCATAGATGATGTTCAAGTATTCCCGATTCCGAAAGAAGATATCGACTGCCGGAAAAACCGGCGCATTGATCGGCGTCGCGACGACGTTCTTTACATCGCTCTGTTTCATTTGAATTCCTCCTTTATGCATTCAATAATGTTTCAAAGCGTGCGACACTTGTTTCAAAATCAGGAACTGTCTTCGCTGCTTGCGCTTCTTCGACGATTTCTTGAATGAGCGAGTTGAACGGCGTTTTGATATCGTACGTGTTGCCGTACATCGTGACGATCCCATTAATGAAACGAATTTCGGTCGGTTGACCTTTTTGTAAGTCCTGCAACATGCTTGCTTCTAAGTCACGCGACCCGTGCATCAATTGTGGTACGGTGATCAGTTTTTCATCGATATCGTCTAGTGTTGCGTAAGCTGCCGGCTCAAACGTACTCATCATTGCAAATGTGATGCCGTGGGCGTGACCGACCTCAACAACTTCCTTCATTGTATGGATTGCTGCCCGTAACAAGACAGGATGATCGAGAACGTCGCCGTACGTACCGTTACACGCAGCGGATAACCCGCTGAACGTACTATTGATGACGAGTTTTGACCATTTCGTTCCCGGTAGATTATCAGAGATTTCTGTCCCACCGATGTGATCAAGGATTTCCTTTAGTTGGACGATCCGATCCGTCTTCTTCCCGTCCAGTTCACCGATTTGCATCGCATACGTCTTGAAATGTTCGTAATCTGATGTCAGGCGTGACTCACCTGGTCCGACGTATGTCGCTCCGAACTCGACAGATCCCGCAATGATACGTTCGCTTGGAATCTGTTGTTGAATGAACTCTTCCGGTACACCGTTTTGCAAGGAGACGAGAATGCCGTCTTCCTTCAAGATCGTCCGCACTTTCGCGAGGACCGGTTCATTGTAGACCTGCTTCGTCAGCAATAATATGATATCGTACGTCTCTGTGATGTCATCCGGATGAATTGCATGAACAGCTTGCGTTAAATCCGGACCAATGACGTGTGCCCCTGTTGTGTTCAGTGCCTCGATATGGGCACGGTTCGTATCAATCAAATCGACACCCGCATACTGTTGACTTAGATAAGCTCCCATGATGGTTCCAAGGGATCCTGCTCCGTAAATTCCGATTTTCATTTCTATCACCTCTGGTATATACGGTATACTAGTTTCATCATAAACAGAAATATATATAATTATATATTTTAATAACCTATAGGTTATGTCAGGAGGATATCATGGAACTCTTACACTTAAATTATTTTCGTCACGTTGCAGAGGAATTGAACGTAACGCGTGCTGCCGAACGATTATTCATCAGCCAACCTGCCCTTAGTGCGACGATCAAGAAACTCGAGCGTGAATTGAACACGATATTATTTCATCGAAAAGGCAGAACGATCAGTTTGACTGAAAATGGTCGACTGTTACTTCAGTCTGTCGAAAAAATCGAACAAGAGTTGACACGTGTTCAGGAACGAATGGTACGAAACGATGCATCAACGGAAACACCACTCAGTCTTGCCAGTTCACATGGTCGCTTCATCCAATTGATTCTACGGGAGTTTCTTCTTCCACAAACTGCTCCCTTGTTCAACTCGGACATCCTCTCGAACCGTGAAATCCTGAGCGGTCTCCTTCATCAAGAATTCCATTTCTCAATCAGCTTCATGGAACTCAAACATCCGCTCATTACGAGTGAACCAATCGTGGAAGAGGAGATCGTCATCACCTACCCTGCTTCCTATTCAGAGAAAGAAGCGATTACAGCACTCTATACGGATGCAACGGAGACTGCCTTTTTGTTTCCCTCCCACAATAAGGACTACAACCGCTTCATCCAATTGAAGATGGCGGAACTGAACATCTATGCCGATACCACGCACTACATCGATGATGTCTCACTTCAGCTCGCCTTACGCCAGCAACGGTATTTCAGCTTCGTTCCTGTTTCCGTTTGTCGGGAGATGGGACTTCCCTTCATTACGGACGATGTATTTACAGTAAAGTCACAACTCTACATGTCGCACGCGACGGATCAATTGACGGTCGAGCAAGCAATCATCTATGAACGCATTAAACGGTTTCTGCTCTCACGACGCACTTATCTTTCCAAATAAAAACGGATGCCTGCATATGCAGACATCCGTGTGAGATATTACTTCGTGATGAAGTAGCGTGACTGATCGAGATGATCCTTAGCTGTATAGATGTTGAGTTTGTACGAGCCGTTCGTCAATGCCTTACGCATCTTCAAGACATAGTTCCCGTGCTGATCCGCCACGTCTTGAGCAATCAATTGATAACCAGACTCTGTTTTTTGGTAGAGACGGACGATTTGACGTTTTTCGACTTTACCTGTCAACGTCTTTTTACCTGACCATTTTTTGACCGGGTATGTGTTCTTAATCGTGAACGACGCTTTTTTCGTGATTTTGTTCGAGATATCTGTCGACTTGACCGTATATGTTCCAGTCGTTAGACCGTTCTTGACCGCAATCTTGAAACCACTTGCCGTCGTTTTTGCTTTCGCAATTTTCGTTGATCCTTTATAGAGCGTCACGTCGAGACCTTCCGTTGCTTTACCGCGGAGGACCGTTGAACCGTAGACTGCTGACTTTTTATCGATCGCCGGTGTCGCAACGACACCTGTTCCGACCGTGACGTTCGTTTCTGTTTTCATGAAGCTGAGTTCTGAGACGATCGTCAACTTGTCACGCAATTTGAGCGGACGTGTCACGACTTCATATTGACCCGCTTCGTTTGCTGTAGCTGTACCAAGGACTTTATCACCGAGTTTGACCGTGACTGTTGCGCCCGGAACGGCTTGACCAGTAACGACTTTCGCACCTGGTTTAACTGCTTTTGCCGAGACCGTGAAGTCTTTCATCGGCACGTTCATGTTGAATTTAAGGAACGTACCTGTCTCGCCCGGACGTGTTACACCTGTATTCGTGATGCCTTCGTACCGCTTAACGTACGGTGCAGCTGCAGCCGCTGAATCAAAGCTGACCGTCATCGGTCTGCTTGCAACGAGTGACCAGTTGTCGTCCGCTTTGTAATCAACCGGTTGTTTCGCCTTGATATAGTCCGAGATGACGTTACGTGTTTCGTAAGCCGATTTGTAGACGATATTTTGACCTTTCCCAAGACCCGGGAACGTCGCACTGCCTGCGCGGTAGTTGTTCGTCGCGACGAGGAATTCTTGGTCGTCTGTGATCGCTTTGCCTTGATACTTGATGTTTTGGACGCGGTGCTCTAAATCTTTATTTTTATCGATTAATACACCCTCTGCATCAAACTTCGCTGGTTTCGTGATGTCGATTTCGTACGTCAATCCGTCGAGGATATCGAAGTTGTAGCTTCGGAATTCTTTATTCAACAACTCTGTCTGCTCACCGTCGACTTGATTGAATTGCCCTGCGGACATCTCGAGCCAATCCTTGACGTCAGCCCCTGTTACTTTGACGACTTCAAGTGTATTCGGGTAAACATAGAGATCGGCGACGTTCTTGAGCGCGATCGGTCCTTTTTTAATCAGTGTGTAATCTGACGCGTTGACCTGGTTACGACCACCTGTCTTAAATGGTGCACCGGCTGACAACAACGGGAGATCTTTATACTTCGCAAGATCGGCATTTTCTTTCAGTTGTTTCTCGACATACCATTTTTGAGCGTTCGTCACGAACTGAACTGAATCATCGTCTTGCACGAGAGCGAAGAAGCTCTGGATATCGTCATTGATCGTCCCGACTTCTTGACGGATGTAAGCGAGTGTTCCTTCATGTGCTTTTTCGATCAATTTGACAGCGCCGGCATCTGCTGTCGTATCTTTCGTCACGTCCGCTAGTTTTGCGCCAGACGTATCCACGACCCATTTCCCGTCGACTTGCTTCAATTGAAGATCGATAACACCAACATTTTTTCCTTGTGTGTTTGCCATGACGACTGGTTTACCGTTAATCAGACCGTTCGTTGCATCAACATTTGGTAATCCGTTAAATGCAGATTTCGCATCTGGGAACTTTCCGTGCTGATGACCTGTCATCAAGACATCGATGTCTGCGACTTTCGTTAACGCGTAGCCGACATTCTCATCGCCATCTTTTTGATCCACTGTATCCCCGATACCTGTGTGTGCGAGTGCAACGACGACATCCGCTCCTGCGTCTTTTAATTTCTTCGCTGTTGCTTTCGCAGTCGGGACGATATCTTCAGCCGTGACTTTCCCCGTCAGATTCCCCGCATCCCATGCCATGATTTGTGGCGTGACGACTCCGAACACACCAACCTTGACTGTTTTCATGTCACCGTTCTGATCCTTGACTTGACGTTCGATGATTTGATAGTCTTTTCCATCTTTGTTGTAGTCTGAGACGATCGGCTTTTTCGTGACCGCATCCAATACGTTCGAGTTGACGAACTTGATTGAACCGCTCGAAGCGCTCATCGCTGACTTCAAGAAATCGAGTCCGAAGTTGAATTCATGGTTCCCGAGCGTGACCGCGTCATAACCAAGGTACTCCATCAATTCGTACATCGGATGTTTGCCTTTGTTTCCTTTGTCGTACTGGTTCTTCACGTAATCCCCGAATGGCGTTCCTTGAAGTGTATCTCCGTTATCGAACAAGAAGCTATTCGTAACGCCCACTTCAGCTTGTTGCTTTTTGATGACTGTAGCGGCTTTGACGAGACCAATCGTTTCGTCCTGCGCATCCTTGAAATAATCGTAGTTCATTGAGTTCGTATGTAAATCCGTTGTTTCTAAGAAGCGTAACTTGACGACACTGTTGTCGGCAGCAAGTGTCTTGACTTGAACGACTGGTACGAGCATCGGTGCGATCAATGTCGATGCGATGACAAGTTTTGTAGCTTTTTTCATATGGATTTCCCCCCAGGAAGTTTTGACTGCTTCATTAATTTAGCATGGTTCGATTATAGCTAATAGTCCTTTCAAATAGGTCGGACATCCGTCTTATTTAACCTACTTAACTAATTCCAAATACTGGCTTAACATTGTTGATTTTACCTTTACAAATCGAGCTCACATGGTAAAAAAAGGAGATACACCACAAAAAAAACGATACATTTCAGGACATGAACCTGAAAACGTATCGTTTATAATTGATGTAGAACGTAATTGTTCATTCTCAACTCCTACAGGAAAAGAAAGCACGTTTTTCGCTTTCGTCAGGGTCAGGTGAGACCCGGTAGACGAAACATAGTTTAGGATACCGCGGCTTACCCGACTGTGGAAAACGAAAATGACAGAAACGTTCTTCGATCAGATTCATGGCATAAGATTTTCACCACTCCACGTCCCTTACACCGTTTTCTCTGGTTTCCGCCGGACGACATAACCAAGAATTCCACCAAGTAACGCAAGTCCTGTTGCGAAAAGAACCGTCCAACCTGCCGTCTGTTGAGCGAACTCGAATAAGACGTCACTCCGCCACTTCATCGCGAACTGAACATATGAAGCTTGACTGACGATGAAGCTGATGACACCGATCGCGATCGCAAAAATGAATGGGTCGATAATCGACTTGAAACTCCGGATACTACAGACGAAGTAAATCACAAATGTCACGAGTAACAACACCCAATACGCACTCTCACTTGAGATGTTTGGTGCCGTCGTTCCGGCCGATTCAGCATCAATTGCTTGGATCGTCTGTCGTGCGACACCGTAATCAACAGGATCAAGCTTCAATTGTGTCGCTGATAAATCAGGACGTTCTCCACCGACTAACGTCAGCAATTGTTCCGTCACCCGATTCGTATCGATCCCATCGACAACTTTCTGAATCGAGTCATTGAGCTGTTCCGTTGAGGTCTCCCCGTTTAGCATCGAGACCGGGATTTCCGCATTCGCTCCAAGGACGTCTGCTTGATACACGACTTGTCCACCATGAATCCAGTCATACATCCCTCCACTTCCGGCGTTCAGACTCGCAACGGTCAATGCCGTTCGTAGTGAGGAATCACCGTCATACTCCGCTTCGTCCTGCACCGTAAAGACAAGTTGGAGCGTACTCGCGAACATCAAAATCAGCAAGCTGGCACGTCCGGCAGCTGTCAGACCGGATAACTTTTGCGGGAAAAACGCCATCCAACCAAGCAGACTGACGACGAGAAGTGGTAAGATCCCGCTCATCGCATAGCCGTCTTGTAACGCAAGGAATGGGACACTGTTTCCGCGTCCGGCAAGGACGAACCAGATGATCCCGACCGTTAAAAAGAAACTGACCGATCGAATCGTCCACCCAAGCCGACTTGCCTTAATCCGTAACACTAAAAATAACAGGACGATCAATCCGATACCAAAAACAGAATAAAGCAACGTGCCGTAAGAGACATCGAACGTCAATGGCGCGAGGACTTGTTTTAAGTCAATCCCAAACAACGATAAGACGTCGCCGGCAGAACTTGCATCAAGCACCTGATTGATGATCCCTTCTCGGACTGCGCTCGGCATCGTGATCGACAGCCCACCGACGAACAAAAGCATCAACGAAACAGTGATGTCTGTTTCTTTCCATGTGATATCCGCCTGTTGCATCTGCTTCACGAGATCCTGATAGTCTGAGGATGAGGTGATTTGTGAAGTCAAAAATGCCATCACACCGTAGATGACACCGAAAAAGATGAGACCGATGAGGACGCCATACAGGACGTCCCAGACGGAAAACCGTCGTTGTTTCCTTTCTTGCCTTGACTCCATCCCATTTCCTCCTTTTTATGTCTGATGTTTGAATATTCCTGCTACAACGAAACCAAAAACATCAAATTCATTCAACAGCCATTATATCCCACCTTTTCTCTGACTGTCTCCATCGATTTCCAAAACAAAAACCGACTTCTCAGAGTGAGAAGCCGGTTGAACGATCTTTTGCCATAGTATTTTTTTCTCTATTAGATGCCTTCGTATGCTTGTTCCATGATCGTCCGTAATTCAGCGACAAGCGGCATCTTTGGATTCGCTGTCGTACATTGATCTTCGAAAGCATCGACTGCCATCTTATCGAGTTTTGCCTCAAAGTCTGCTTTTTGAATACCTTGCGCCTTGAATGACATCTTGATGTTGAGACGTTGTCCAAGATCGGCAACTGCTTGAATAAGTGATTCGACCCCTTGTTCTGTCGTTGCTGCCGGAAGACCGAGGTAACGTGCGATGTCAGCATACCGTTCATCGGCGACGAATGATTCGTATTTTGGGAATGCTGCCAGTTTCGTTGGGCGTGACGCATTATAACGAATGACGTGTGGCATCAGGATCGCGTTCGTCCGTCCGTGTGGTGTGTGGAATTCCCCACCGATTTTGTGCGCGATCGAGTGGTTGATTCCGAGGAAGGCGTTCGCGAAAGCCATCCCTGCCATCGTTGACGCATTGTGCACTTTTTCCCGAGCTTCTGCGTCAGATCCGTTCTCGTACGCTCGTGGCAAGTAGTCAAAGATCATCTTGATTGCTTTGAGTGCCAGTCCATCCGTGTAGTCGTTCGCAAGAACCGATACGTATGCTTCTGTTGCATGAGTCAAGACGTCCATTCCGGTATCAGCAGTAATCGAAGCCGGTACAGTCATGACGAATTCCGGATCAACGATCGCGACGTCGGGTGTCAAGGCATAGTCAGCAATCGGGTATTTGACGTTTTTCTCTTTATCCGTGATGACGGTGAACGGTGTCACTTCTGAACCCGTACCCGATGTCGTCGGGATCGCGACGAACTTCGCTTGACGACCGAGTGCTGGGAATTGATACGCCCGTTTGCGGATATCGAGAAATTTTTGACGTAAGTTCGAAAACGTTTCGTTTGGCTGTTCATAGAAGAGCCACATTCCTTTTGCAGCATCCATCGCTGACCCACCACCAAGAGCGATGATCAAGTCGGGTTTGAAGTCACGCATGGCTTGGGCACCTGTCTGAACAGTCGTCACCGATGGATCTGGTTCGACTTGGTCGAAGATTCGGTAACTGACGGACTGTGGCAAGTTTTGAATCACTTTATCGGCATAACCGAACTGTACCATCGTTGGATCGGTGACAATCATGACGCGTGAGACGTCTGTCATCGACCGCAAGTACTGGACGGAGTTCTTTTCGAAGTAGATTTTTTCTGGTACCTTGAACCATTGCATGTTCACGCGTCGTCTCGCCACCTTCTTGACGTTGAGTAAATGTTTCGCTGTCACGTTTTCAGAAACAGAGTTTTTCCCGTATGATCCGCAACCGAGTGTCAGTGATGGTGTCAACTCGTTATAAAGATCACCGATTCCGCCATGAGCAGATGGGCTGTTGACGAGAATCCGGCAGGCTTTCATGCGGAGTCCGAACGCTGTCATCAAATCATCGTTCGTCGTATGAATGACGGCGGTATGACCGAGACCCCCGATTTCAAGCATCTGTTCAGCAATCGTAAACGCTTCTTCGGTAGATGCAACGCGGTACGCACCGAGGACGGGACTGAGTTTTTCATGAGACAGTGGTTCTGCTGCTCCAACGTGCTCGAGTTCCGCGACGAGCATGACCGTCGTTTCCGGAACATCGATCCCAGCTTTTTCTGCAATCCATGTCGCAGGTTTCCCGACGATGTCCGCGTTGACGGCACATGTATCGGTTTTAATGACGAGTGATTCGAGACGTTGTTTTTCTTCCGATGTACAGAAGTAACAATCGAGTGCTTCCATTTCTGCACGGACCGTTGCATATATTTCTTGGTCAACGATGACGGCTTGTTCAGATGCACAAATCATCCCATTATCAAACGTTTTTGAGAGAACGAGATCGCTGACAGCCCGTTTGACTTTTGCTGACTGTTCAATGTAGCAAGGAACGTTCCCTGGTCCAACACCGAGTGCCGGTTTACCTGTTGAATATGCTGATTTGACCATTCCTGCTCCACCTGTCGCAAGGACCATGGCGATGTTTTCATGGTTCATCAAGACTTTCGTTGCTTCAAGTGATGGTTCTTCGACCCATTGAATGCAGTCTTTCGGCGCCCCAGCTTTGATGGCTGCATCGCGAAGTGTTTTCGCCGCTTCGACGGAACACCGTTGTGCCGACGGGTGGAACGCGAAGATGATCGGATTACGTGTCTTGATCGCAATCAATGCTTTGAACATCGTCGTTGACGTTGGGTTGGTGACTGGTGTGACACCACAGACGACACCGACCGGTTCAGCGATATAGGTGATGCCGTTTTGGACATCTTCTTCCAGAATCCCGACCGTTTTTTCATGACGTAGACTGTTGTAGATGTATTCTGTCGCAAATATATTTTTAATCATCTTATCTTCAAAGACACCGCGCCCTGTCTCTTCTGTTGCGAGACGAGCGAGTTCGACGTGCCGTTCAAGTCCGGCAAGTGCCATATCACGGACGATCGTATCAATTTTTTCTTGATCGAATGTCAATAACTCCTGTAATGCACGTTGTCCTTTTTCAACAATTTGTCCAATTGCTTGTTCGACCGGCGTTACCGTCGATTTTGTTTTTTCTTTCACAGCCATGAGTGGTTTCCTCCCTGTCGTGGAACGAATCTGAGTTTGATTTGCCAACCATTATGTCAGGAATGCCAAGCTGTTTTTCAATAGTTTGTGCTTTCCTTCACAAATCAATCATAACCCCTTTTTCCTGTTTTGTGCATGACCATCCTGTGAATTCCCTCACACCCTTGGTAACGTTTACATCTATTGCGGATTCTCCTTTTTCATCGTTTTGCTCTATGTACGAAGACGTGTGCGATTTATCACACTCGCATTTTCGTGACTTGATAGCCATTTCATCATCTTGTATTCTGATTATGGGGTACATATTAAGAGCTACCACTAAAGGAGGACACTTAAATGTCAGTTGTACAGGAAATGTTAGCTTTCAACGAGCGATTCGTCGCCGAAAAACAGTATGAGCAGTTCGTCTCGGATAAGTTCCCGGACAAAAAGGTCGTCATCCTGACGTGTATGGATGCTCGCCTAACGGAACTTCTTCCACACGCACTCGGCCTTAAGAACGGGGATGCGAAGATCATCAAAAATGCCGGTGCTATCCTATCGCACCCATTCGGTTCTGTCATGCGTTCGATTCTCGTCGCATTGTATGCACTGGGTGCCGAAGAAGTCGTCGTCATCGGTCACCACGACTGCGGCATGAGCACGATTGATCCTAAACATATGATCAGCGAAATGAAGGATCGAGGTATCGACCAACAGATTCTTCACACGCTTGAAGTATCAGGTGTTGATTTAAATCAATGGTTGCGTGGCTTTACGTCAGTTCAGGAGAGTGTCGCCCACTCCGTCAGTCTCGTGAAGAACCACCCCTTACTGCCACCTGGTACGAATGTCCACGGACTCGTCATCGATCCAGGGACCGGTAAACTCGACGTCGTCGATTGCTGATTGCTTTTATAGAAGAAACTCAATTAGATTCGGGATATTCTACTCCGTCTTAAATTAAAGATGATGTGCCATTTTCTCGTAATGGAGAAGGATGGCACATTTTTTTGTCTAAGCCGTTTTCAGTGATCTATACGCCTTTCCCCTCATGCTTTTAGGTATTAAAAAACGTGACTTTTATGCAAATCTAGAAAGTCTATCGTGAAGTCATTTAATACGAGGTCAGACTTTTATCCTTGACAGTGTTCCACCATGGCTGTAAGATACTTTAGTATAGTGCAGTGATAACAAAAGAAAGTGTGGTTTTACCGAATGATTAACGCCGTATTGTTTGCCGTCTTTTTACTATTCATCTTAGCGATCTTCCGCGTCCACATCGTGCTCGCGATGGTCATCAGTGCGTTCGCCGGCGGTCTCGTCGGCGGTCTCGATTTAACGAAAACAACCGAAGCATTTGCTGGTGGTCTTGGCGATGGGGCAGAAATCGCTCTTAGCTACGCGATGCTTGGTGCGTTTGCTGTTGCCCTCTCGAAAACGGGTTTACCGGATGCTCTCGCTCACGCATTGATTGCACGTTCACGTGGTAACGCAAGTGCCGCATCGGTCAAGAAATTAAAAGGATTCGTCTTGTTTGCGATTTTGTTACTCGCAATCAGTTCACAAAATGCTTTACCGATTCACATCGCCTTCATTCCGATCATCATTCCGCCGCTTCTTGGTCTCTTTTCTCAGTTGAAGATGGACCGACGTCGAATTGCGATCATCATGACATTCGGTCTCGTCACACCGTACATGTTCTTACCGATCGGATTCGGAGACATCTATCTGAATCAGATTTTACTGAAAAACCTTAAAGCTAATGGTCTTGATACGACGGGAGTTTCTGTCATCGAAGCGATGGCGATTCCAGCACTCGGAATGGTCGTCGGTCTCTTGATTGGTCTGTATACGTACCGGAAAGAGCGGACGTATGAAATTCGTGATATCGCCCCGGACGACTATGAAATCCCGGTCATCACGAAAACGAAACTGATCTTAAGTGGTGTCGTCGTCATTGCGACATTGATCGTTCAACTGCAGACGGAATCAATGATTCTTGCTGCAACGACGGGACTCATCCTCTTCTTGTTGCTTCGTCTCGTTCGATTCAGTGAAGCGGATGACGTCATCACGCGTGGTATGCGGATGATGTCATTCATCGGTTTTGTCATGATCTCAGCGAACGGATTCTCGAACGTCTTGCGTAAGACGGGTGATATCGAACCGCTCGTTGAGAACTCAAAAGCATTGATGGGCGACTCCCAACTTGTTGCCGCGTTCGTCATGCTCTTGATCGGTCTTCTCGTCACGATGGGCATTGGATCAAGTTTCTCAACTGTTCCAATCATCGCTGCGATCTTCGTTCCACTTTGTATCCAGTACGGCTTCAGCTTAGAAGCGACGGTTGCGATCATCGGGACAGCTGGTGCTCTTGGTGACGCTGGTAGCCCCGCGTCAGACTCGACGCTTGGACCTACGAGTGGTTTGAATGCCGATGGTCAGCACGATCACATGCGAGAAACCGTCATTCCGACGTTCTTGCACTACAATATTCCGTTGCTCATCTTCGGTACGATTGCTGCGGTCGTATTATAAAAACAAGACGGATTCGCTATCATGGTGGATCCGTCTTTTTAATTGTCTCCGTTTTTTTCCTTTTCATTTGATCTTCGGTTCTCTAAAATAAAGGAATGTACTGATTACAAAGGAGTTGTCTTACGTGTTATCTCAAATCGTCAACCAGATTTTGCTTTCACTTGCCGATCTCGGATATTTCGGTATCGCCCTCGGGTTGATGATTGAAATCATACCGAGCGAAATTGTTCTCTCATACGGCGGATTCATGATTTCTCAAGGAACGATTAGCTGGCCGCTCGCTGTCGTCGCCGCCGTGATTGGCGGATTGTTGTCGCAATTGTTCTTATATTGGTTTGCTCGCTATGGCGGTCGTCCATTGATCTTGAAGTACGGAAAGTATGTCCTGATCTCTGAACATCATCTGGATTTAGCTGAACGCTGGTTCTTGAAGTACGGTCAAGGTGTCATCTTCGGAGCTCGCTTCATTCCTGTCGTCCGCCATGCCATCTCGATTCCAGCTGGTCTTGCGAAAATGGATCAAACGAAGTTTTCGCTCTACACGGTTCTTGCCATCATTCCATGGTCAATCTTGTTCCTCTATCTTGGAGAAACACTCGGAACGAACTGGCGCTCGATCAAGGAAGTCGCTGCACCATATACGAATGGTGTTTTGATTGCTGCCGTCGCCTTAATTATCGTCTATTTCTTCTATAAACGCCGTCAACGGTCGGTTTAACTCATCAAGCAGTCTGTCTGTCGACGGACTGCTTTTTACAACACACAGGAGGTCCTGCCATGCTCACATACCCGCTCGCCCATTTCCCGCTACGTCGTTTGACCGCATCCTATCGTTCTGGAAGCCCGGTCGCGACTGGCATCACTGTCGACGGACATATTTTAATCGTTGAAGAATCGATCGATGAATTTCGTGAAACACAGATCCTCTCCATTCATCAACTGAAGGATGACTGGCGAAAGACGACGATCGTCGAAAGAAACGACATCGACTTTTCCCTCGTTGATCGTTTTCCAGACGGACGGCTGTTACTCGTCGCTTCTCGTTGTGATGATGATATCGACGGCACATGGTTGCCGAACGCCTTTATCTACGATCCTCAAGGTCAGTTACTGAATAGCTTTTGTTTAGACGACGGGATTCAAAATATGCAAATCGACGAACAAGGTTGGATTTGGGTCAGTTATTTTGATGAAGGTGTCTATGCCGATGCCGTCACGAGTTCAAATGGTGCTTTCGGTCTGGTCGCTTTTGACGATACAGGTGAAGTGCAGTATAAGAATCGGCAATATCCGATTGATGATTGTTATGCTCTGAATGTCTGTTCATCAACAGAAGTCTGGTTCTTCTACTACTCCGATTATCGTTTCGTCCGTATTAATCAAGAGGACGATCTCGTTTGTGAGGCTCCTACGATCGCCTTTTCTCAGTTCGCTCGGTACGATGATCATCTACTTGCTGCATACTCTGATGACGTACACTTACTTGAACGAAATGGAACACGTTTTAAGAGCATTCGTTCGATTCGTTTCATGACCGAACAAGGAAATTCTCTGTCAGGTGACCTTACAATGCGTGATGATTTGATCGTCTTAGCAACTGCTGAGCATCTGTATTTTGGTAGACTAGGTCAACAACTTGACACTCTACTAATGAGCGAATGAAAGCTGTTACATATTTGTTTCATGAATATCTGATTATTGAAAACTCTATTTCAAATTTTCAAAAAGACTAGCCGAGCCCTATCCGAGGATAGTATACTCAGCTTTATAGTTCTTACGACAAGTTGTCTGAACATTATGACGTCACAGATTTTTTTGGGGGAAACGATGAGTTCGAATTTGAAACGAGATTTAACAGCACGACAGGTACAAATGATTGCGCTCGGAGGAACGATTGGTGTTGGTCTCTTCCTCGGGGCATCAAGTACGATTGCTTGGACAGGACCATCAGTCTTACTTGCGTACATGCTAGCCGGAGTTTTTATCTTTTTCATCATGCGGGCACTCGGCGAGATGGTCTACACCCATCCGCACAGTGGATCGTACGCAAAGTTCGCAAACGATTATATCCATCCAGCTGCTGGTTTTTTAACAGCAAGTAGCAACATCTTCAACTGGGTCGTCGTCGGAATGAGTGAAGTCATCGCCGTTGGAACGTACTTACGCTTCTGGTGGCCTGAACTACCAACATGGATTCCAGGGATCGTCGTCATCATTCTCTTGACGCTCGCAAACCTTGCTTCCGTCAAGATGTTCGGTGAACTCGAGTTTTGGTTTGCTTCGATCAAGATACTGACGATTCTTCTGATGATCGTCGCTGGATTCGGCATTATTTTCTTTGGACTAGGGAATGGAGGAAATCCAGTCGGTCTTTCGAATCTTTGGACAAACGGTGGATTCTTCACAAACGGTTTCACCGGGTTCTTCTTTGCCCTCTCGATTGTTTTCGCCTCTTACATCGGTGTCGAGTTGATCGGAGTCACGGCTGGGGAAACAAAAGATCCAGAGAAAAACATCACGAAGGCGATCAATGGTGTCGTCTGGCGGATTCTGATTTTCTACGTTGGAGCGATTTTCATCATTGTCACGGTGTATCCGTGGAACGAATTATCCGATCTTGGAAGTCCGTTCGTTGCGACATTCGCCAAGGTCGGTGTGACGATTGCTGCCGGCATCATTAACTTCGTCGTCATCACGGCCGCTTTATCCGGTTGTAACTCAGGAATCTTCAGCGCCAGTCGGATGATCTATGCATTAGCGGAAAAAGGGCAAATGCCGTCTTTCTTCTTAAAGGTCAATAAACGTGGGATTCCGCTCTATACAGTTCTAGCCATTTCAATCGGGATTTTCTTTGGTGTCATTCTCGATATCATTCTCCCGCACGTTCTCGGAAAGGATACGAACATCTTCGTTTATGTCTACAGCGCTTCGGTACTACCAGGGATGGTGCCGTGGTTCGCGATATTAATCAGTCATATCCGTTACCGAAAACTCGAAAGTGAACGGACAGCCTCGCATCCGTTCAAGATGCCAGGTGCGCCGGTGACGAACTATTTATCAATCGTCGCGCTGATCACAGTACTCGTCGGCATGCTGTTCAATGACGAGACACGCGTCTCAATCTTAATCGGAATCGCCTTTTTGATTTTAAGTACGATCTACTACATCGTAAAAGTACCGAAAATCGAAAAATAAAACTGTTGCTACTCCTCTCATGACACAATGAGAGGAGTTTTTTTCATTCACTGTATTTTTATTTTGAAGTCACATATTATTCATGATAATCGTGATTTCCCGAACGTCTAAACAATTTAACGACAGAAAGGAGAGATGAAATATGAACGGATTCAATCGTTTCCTGCTCGTCCTAATCGGTATTCTCAGTTTAATCAGTGTCGTCAGCATCTGAACAGTCGTCGATTTCCCGGCACCGTTCGGTCCAAGAAAGGCGAAGATTTCCCCTGCTTGCACGTCAAACGAAATCCCTTTGACGACATCCTTTCCATCGTACGTCTTCGTCAAGTTCACGACATGAATCATCTTCATTCCTTCTTTCCATGAATTCAAAGTCATGTCCAAGATTTCCCTATTTTTTCTGTTCGCAAATCAAAAAAGACACCTGAATCGGTGCCTTGATTCAATCTCTAACGATTACTCTACAATCTGGTATACACCATATACGGCACCTGCAGACAAGGCGAGCGTTACGACTACCGACACCAGCATCATCTTAAACTCAACTCCTTTTAAGCGAACGGCTCGCGCTAACGCGAGACTAAACGATAGTACCGCGCCACTCGTAAATACAAGCTCTCCTGCGAACAATAACGTAGGATTAATCCAAACATCTCCGATGACGAGCCATGTGTAAGTGACACAGGCAAAAAGAGCGGTCATGATGAGCCATTGTTTCGATGTTCTCTTTTTCAACATATCGGTTCCCTCCTGGTTTGCTTCTACATACTTGTTCGACTTTTCCCATCAGATTCCTGTCATTAAAAAATCATGCCTCCTGCTATCAGGAGACACGATCCACTTATGACGCCACTTGCCATTTCTCTTTTAATTGCTCCATCTCTTCCTGTCCTTCATACGACTGCATCCAGAGGTTAAAGACATCGACGACGTCCCCTTCTGACTCCCGGACGAGGTAGCTTTTCTCCGCCGGAATCCACTTTTCTTGAATTCTTGGTGCCGCGAGTCGTTGATCGAGTGCTTCATAATGAATCGCCTCGACCGTATCAGTGATCATGACATCAACTTCGCCTGAGGCAACAGCATGCGGGATGTCGAGGTTTTGCTCATACATGACGATGTTCGCCTTCGTAAACGTCTTGCGGACGAATTGTTCATTCGTTCCGCCTGGATTTAGACCAATCGTCACGTCCGGTCGATTGATCTGTTCAATCGAAGCGAGGCGTCCGACATCTTCTTTACGGACGAGCGGTGTCTTTTGGAATGACAGGTAACTTGACGTGAAGTCGCCAATGATCTCGCGCTCGATGTTTTTCGTCACTCCCCCGACGACCATATCGAATTTCCCGCTAGCGAGATCAGCAGACAGCGTCGGCCATGTCGTCGGGACGAACTCCACATCGATGCCGGTCGTCTTCGCGAAAGAACGGATCACTTCGATATCGAATCCTTCGTACTCGTTCGTCTTCCGGTTTAAATAGGTGAATGGTTTATAATCGCCGGTCGTTCCGACGACGATTTTTTTCGTCGCAAAGACGTTCTTTGCTTGTACACGTCGTGGTTGCTCCGTTTGCCAAAGTGTTAGTAAGCTGGCAAACAAGACGCCACCTCCGACGACGATCCATCCCCATTTACTCATGTGCTCCCGCTCCTTTCGCTCCGACCGTCTCACGCGTCGAGACGATGTTCCATTTTTCCTTCAGTTGTTGTACCTGCTCTTGTCCTTCCGCACTTTCAATCCAGACCCGGAAGACGTCTCCGAGCTGCTTTTGTCCTGGTTTCATCAAATACGCCATCTCGGCTGCTTCCCATGCTTCAGTGAGTTTGGGAACCGCAAGATTCAGTTCTGTTGCGTAATGCAACGCTTCGATGTCGTCCGTTACCATGACGTCGACTTGACCGCTTTGGACGGCTTTTGGAATGTCTAAATTCTTCTCAAAGACGGTCACATTCGCTTTCGGAAAATGCTTCTTCACGAACGCCTCGTTCGTCCCACCCGGATTGACACCGATTTTGACGGATGGATCATTGATTGCATCAAGCGAATTCAAGCGTTTGACATCTTCCTTCTTTACGAGCGGTGCTTTTTGAAAGGAGAAATACGACGACGTAAAGTCTCCGACGACCTCGCGTTCGACTTTCTTTGTAATCCCACCGACAGCGATATCAAACTTACCTGACTTCGTATCTTCCGATAACGTCGGCCATGTTGTCTTGACGAACGTCACGTCAAGATCCGCTGCTTTAGCAAACGCTTGGATGACTTCAATATCAAAGCCTTGATAGCGATTCCGTTCCTCGTTCCAGTATGTAAAGGGTTTATAATCCCCCGTCGTTCCTACAACCAGTTTTTGGTCTTTGAAGATGTCATGTGCTTCGACATTCGTCTGTTGATTCCAGATCATCCAAGCGGCAACGCCTGTCAGGACAAGTCCAGCTAATAGCCATGGTTTCTTTCTCATCGTATCTCTCCTTTCTGTTTCGTCGTTGCCCATTCACCGAATATTTCCACAATTTAGCCTAAACGATTTTCGGTGTGGGTAATAGTCATTATCCTACCACACTTACACGTGATTTCAAGATAATTTGACGATTTTATGCATAAAAGCGTTAAAAGGATGTTTTGATGACGGTTACAGTTCCATAAGTCGTCTCTCTTTACAGAATCCCCTCGTCTTTTCCATACTGAAACAGAATCATCAAATCGTGAAATGGAGGAATGGAACATGAGTCAGATTTTTATCATTGGTGCAAATGGTAAAGTAGGTCGTCACGCTGCTCGTTTACTGCAGGATTCGGAGCATGATGTCAAAGTAGGATTACGTTCCAAGGACCAATTCAGTGATTTTGAGAAACTCGGTCATACCCCGGTCCATCTTGATCTTGAAGCCGACGTCGCAACAATCACGGAAGCATTACAAGGATCAGATGTTATCGTCTTTACCGCAGGATCCGGTGGTCATACAGGAGCGGACAAAACGATGCTGATCGACTTCGATGGTGCCGTCAAATCGATTGAAGCAGCAGAAGCAATCAAGGCGAAACAGTTCATCATGGTCAGTGCCTTGAACGCCGATTCGCCGGAAACATGGTCTGACAGCATGAAGCCGTATTACATCGCGAAACGCTACGCGGATCGTGTCCTGAAGGAATCATCACTCAACTATACGATTCTTCGTCCGGGTGGACTGTCGGATGAAGCGGGAACAGGAAACGTCACGACGGATCCGTCCGAGCAAGCGACTAAAAAAATTCCACGCGAGGATGTCGCCCGTGTTATTTTAGCTGCGATCGGTCATGATAAAGCATCGAAACAAGTCGTCACACTACTCGAAGGTGACACACCAATCAACGAGTTGTTCTAATAAAAAAGCTCACGTCTCGGAAATTGAGACGTGAGCTTTTTTGGATGCCCGCGATTTTACATGACGCTTTTACTTTTCATTCAATTACAAAATCAATTCCCATCGGTCCTTCCACCGGAATCTCGTGAAGCAACTCATACTTTTGATTCGTTATGAGCAGTTTTCCTTTATCCGAGTGATTAGGGTCAAATTCGATGAAGTATGATTTTTTCGTCTTGGGATGAATATATAAGTACTTGTACCATTTGTCTGCTTTCCAAAATTGCGGTTTGATTTTCTGGACCGAGAACGATTGACCGAACGACCATTTGACTAGGATGTGGCGATCCCGATTTTGATTATCACGAGAAAATTGCTGAGCGACTTGAATCCCTTGTGTTGCATCAATCATTCGAATCGGATCGGTACTATCAAAATTCGTATTCTGAAGAAACGGATAGTATCGCTCGGTTTGTTCCCCTGCCTCATTGATCCGAATCATCCAACCATCCGTACTAGCGAAGTATGCCGTATCGTCCTTACCATAAAGGGCTGAATATGCATAAGGTTCTTCCTTCTTACGGTATACGATCGGTTTTTCAGTCCGTTTATCCAAAAAAATCATCGCTGCTTTTTCTCCTTGTTCATCTTCGCTACCTATACTGGCATAAGCTAAATGCTGCTTTAATTCAATCATCATCGAGTTGCCTGGTTCGAATCGTGCAGGCGTCTCATAGGTTTCTTTTGTATCAAAATTAGAAAAAGTGTGCGAAAATCCTGTTCCTTGAGACGAGCGCTGCGTACCGGTTTTATATGAATTCAACGTCTTGAACCATGTATTCGGACCAAAGTGTTTGATCGATTCCATCATGGGATCGTGCTTGAAATACGTCACATTATGTTGAACAAACCGTCGTTTCGTAAAATCGAACGTATGGAAGTGATTCGGATATCCTGCGCCAGAGGCATACAACACATTCGGCGTACTCGGTTTTTGGACAAGCGTCAAGTTCGTAAAATGAAGATCATGAACCTGTCGTTCGTTTACTACCTTTCCTTTCATGTTGATCGTGACAATCGAACTGTAAGCAAGTTCAGGATCGTTCGTTTTCCCTTGCACCTGTCCTGGGTAAATTAACATCACGGTATCTTGTTGAGGACTGAAATCGATCGCTGTAATCGAAGAACGCGGTAGAATATTTGCGGTTGCGCGATCCTTTTGCACTTTCATCCAGGTCGCTAAAAGAATACTTCCACATACAAGACATACTAGACTAAAATATATCCACTTATTTCGGATAAGCTTATCCATTCTATTCATTACTCCCGACTCTTTGATTGGTATAATGCTTTCTCTCTAGTTATACACTGTTAAATCAGCACATAATGTCATTCTTACAAGACTGTTAGAAGGATTGACCCACTTTAAAAACTTTCATTTTGAATTCTGAATACGTCAAAAAAAAATCCCTTACGTTCATTTTAGCAACGTGAGGGATTGAGAGATCGACTTGTATGAATTTAATCTTGTTCTACAATAGTACGCAATCCACGTAACGTTTGAATTTTACGTTCATGGCGTTGCATCACGAATGATAGACCCGTCACGATTGCAAGATTGAACCAAATCATCGTATCTGTAATCGGATTAAACAAGTTAATAAGTACTGCGATGATATTAACAAAAAGAACGACTTTATAGAGCTGTAAAATCCGATGCTCGTGATGGATCTGTGACTCAAAGTCAGAGTACAAATGAAATGGTTCATCCGAGGTCCGTTTTCTTAAGAAGACCCAGCGGAATGATGTATCGACGACTTCAATGTCCATTTCTTCTAAAAACTCAAAGTAATTCTGCGACTTCGGATGGTTTGGCATGTTTTCTAATAATTCGATTCGATAAGTATACATGCTAGGTTCGCCTTCAACGAATACATAACGTCCGAATCGAAATTGCTGTAAGTACCAGCCTTTGTTTGCCATCTCATTTAACCACACTTCTTCTTTTGCATAATCAGCATAAAAGCGATAAACGGTTTTACTGCTCACTTTGCTCCACTCCCATCATTTCTTGGCCATGTCGTACGAGTTCTTTTAATCGATTCAGCTCTAGCATTAATCGATCTCGTCCCTGATTCGTCATGATGTACTCTTTCTTTCGACCTGCTTCTTGATCAGTGGCTTCAATCCATCCTTTATCCACTAAGCTACTGAGTGCTCCATATAAGGTACCGGCTGCTAATTTCACACGGTCGTTACTCAACTCTTGTACGAATTGCATGATTCCATAACCATGGCGCGGTTGTTGGAGCGAAAGCAAAATATAATAGACAGCTTCTGTTAATGCTGTCGCTTGATCCGCACGTGACATTTTCACACCCCTTATTACACCATCCGTTATATCGGCTACCGATATACTAAAAATATCCTATTTTGTATCATTTGACAACAAAAACATGTCTGAGCTAGGCTCAAACATGTCCGATTCTTACTTATCTTTTTATTTTTCAAGCCATGGCTTGCTGCCTAACGCCCTCTCTTTTCCAGACTGTAATGAGACATGTCACCAAGAAACTACCAACAAAAAGTAATGATAGATGAAGGACTTGCGTCCCGACTGATCCATCCATGAATAATAATCGACCAAAACCAGAGACGGCATTCGGAACAGGTAAGAACGTTCCGAGCGATTGATAAAACGGTGCCAGCATCTTCGCCGGGACAATATTTCCGGCAGTCATCAACTGGAACGGAATCAAGGCGACATTAATGAGTGGCGCCACCGGTCCGAATATCGCAAAGTTCATCTGCGTGACGGCGATACAGGTCGCAACAACGAGGAGCTCGAATGCCCATAACTTCACGAACGGTGTCGTGATATCTGTCAATAGATGCGCCATCGAGACGAGGAGTAACGGTACGACGAGTAAGACGATGCCGTGCAAGAGTTGGCGACTCCAAAAGAGATCCCATTTTGTGTGACGACTCTTTAAAATCGTACTGACGAGATTAAATTGTATCCCCATCGTCATCATCGCGATGTAAATGACAAAACCGAGAACGAGCGGAAGCATTGATAAAGCAAAATCCGAGACGGCATGTTCCGTAACGATTGACGTCGTGAACGTCGGCTCACCATTCAACTGTTTGCTGATCGTTTCCGTTGCTCTCTCGAGGATTGCATTTGCGAATTCCGCATTCGTCTGACTGACGTGTGCCGTTAGTTGATGCGTTGCATCATCTTTTTGTAAGACGAGATCGACTTCATTCGCATCAAGTGCTTGCAACCCTTTTGTTTCTGTTGCAACCGTCTGAACCGTGAACGGTGCTTGTTGCAACGACTGGATGAACGGATCATTCGCTTCTGCGACAACCCCAACATTTAATTGATCAAGACGTTCTGTCGTTCCTTGGTAACCCGTCATCCAGACAACGAGGAACAAGAGCGGTACGACGATTGCGAAGACGAGCCCCACTTTCGTTTGTGTCATTGACCAGACATCTTTCCATGCTTTCATATTACAATCTCCTTTTACATGCACTACTTATAATATCACGTGCAACTATATGTCCGAAGGAAAACCATTCACGTCACATTCCGGTGAATGGTCTCAAGTGTTACTTTTAATTGCTCGATTTGCTCTCGCGATAGTCCACGGAACGCTTCGAGTTGTAGCTGATCGAGCTCTGGCCCGAGGCGATCGACGATGTCGCGTCCTTCTCGTGTCATCAAGAGCAGAACCGCTCGTCGGTCCCGGGGGTCCGGCGTCCGAACGATTAGTTCTTTTTTACCGAGCTTATCGAGAATCTTACCGATCGTCGTTTGATCACGTTCTGTCACGAGTGCCAGCTGCTTTTGCGAAACACCATCTTGTTTAGCGAGTTCGCTCAGGACAGAAAACTGCTCTGGTGTCAGACCGAACGCTTCCATCCGTTTAGCAGCAGCACGTTTGAACGCATAATAACTACGGGATAATTGCATTCCAAGCGACCATTCCGATTCTTTCATCCCATCATCTCCATATAGTTGCACTACTTATTATTTATTCACTATACCTGAAGGAGAATGAGCTCGTCAACGGTCTCATTTTGCCTGTCGTTGACGAATCCCATCGATATGCGCTTGTTGGGTGGCACGATCGACTTGTGAATGAACACCGAGTTTTCCTGCAATCGTATCGACTTGACTCGGTGTCAACGGCTTTTCTGTCGCGAGTTGCTCGATCGTCTTACGTAAGACGTTTCGTTTCAAGACACGGACATGCGCTGAATCGACCGTGATTTTTTTGAGTTCACAGCGTTCGCTGAAAACGATCAAGGAGTGAAAGAGTCCAGGATCCGTTCCTTCTAAGAAGCGTTGCATGCTTTTGAGATGCCCTTCATTTTGTTTGATCGGATTATAAAACCGTTGTTTGAAGCGATTCTGGAACTGCTGCGTCCACTGACGGTCCTGCTCGCGTCCGAAAATCCACCCGCTGTAGTTTTTCGATTCGAGTACATAGATGCCACTTTCATGAATGAACGTCACATCGATTTCCGTCGTTCCTTCTCCACGCGCACGTGGTAAGTATGTATTAAAGACATACGTGCCGTATCCGGACACTTGATCGAGTTGACGTGTCGTCAAGTACTCGCCCCATTTTCCTTTATCACGAACAATCCGTAAAAACGGCTCGCGTGTCAGTCGGTAATATCGGCTATTGTGATATGAACTTCGTTTGACGAAGAAGAACAAACCGAACGTTCCGAAGAAGAACAGCACCATGAGCAGTCCAACTTGAATCAAGAATGGCAAAAATGTCACTAACACATTGTCCACTAGATTTATCTCCTTTCCATATTAACCCTTTCTTTTCCACTATATCAGCATAATCAATTTCCACCTCATTTTCCACTATTTGTTATGATTCATCTCCTATGGTACGGTAAAACAAAGGAAGGTGTTCTCCATGGATTCTGTCGTCACGTTCGCACCACTAATCGTCTTATTCTTCATCTGGATGTCCTTATCTCAAAAAGCAGACGAAGCGAAACGCCGCCAACAAACGATTCTGAAGAAGCTACAACGGATCGAAGAGCACCTCGGTCTGAATGAGGTGTCACTAGAAGAAGCAGCGTTACAAGTCGAACTGGTTCAGTTGCTTCATGAAGGAAAGACGGTTGAAGCTGTCAAACGCGTTCGAGAGACGCTCGGATTGTCTTTGCTCGAAGCAAAACAATACGTCGATCAACTAAAAAGCGAGCACGGAATATGATCAAAAAGACCATCTGACAGCAAAGTTCAGATGGTCTTTCTATTCATTCCGTTACTTCATATTGTTCGTCCGAAACTGCCTCGAGCCAGAGTGGTGTCCCAGCAGTGATCGCAATGTGCGAAAACCAGGAAGACCGTGTTGCCCCGTGCCAATGCTTCACACCATCATGCGTGACGACGACATCTCCTGCTTGCAAATGTCGAGCTGGTCTCCCTTCTTCTTGATACCAGCCTTCCCCTTCCGTGACGAGTAGAATTTGATATCCCCCATCATGGATGTGCCAATGATTCCGCGTCTCCGGCTCGAACGTCACATGTGATACGGAAACGGGTAACGATTCGTCGACAAGTGGTGCTAAATAACTGATACCTGTGAATACCTCTTGATACGCTTCGTTCTTTTCGCCTCGTGGAAACATTAATACTCCTCCTTTTTACCACGGTTGAGTCGTTGGACCGACCGTAAATTCGCTCACGTTCGTATCCTCTGATTGATCGATCGCAAAGGCGACGATCCGCGCGATACTCTCTGGTGAGATACCGTATTGGTCATATAGTGCCGTCATTCCTTCAAGCGACTCCCCGTGTGAGATCGTCTCGAGCAATTCGGTATGAATCGCTGCCGGATAAATCGTTGCCGTTCGAATGTTCGTTCCTTCTTGCGCCGACTCCATCCGTAAGACTTCCATTAAGTTACGTACTGCCCATTTCGTTGCGCCATATACGGCTCCACCCGGATACGCCTTAAGACCTGCTACGGATGAGGTCGTCAGAATATGCCCCGCACGTTGGGAAGTGAATGTCGGCATGACAGCTGCAATCCCGTTCAAGACACCTTTGAGATTGACGTCAATCATTTGATTCCACTCGTCTACTTGTAAAGCAGATAGTGGAGAACTCGGCATCAGCCCCGCGTTAAGGAAAATCGCATCAATTCGACCATACGCCGTCAATGCTGCTTCGATAAGTCGTTGATTATCCTCTAGTTTCACGACGTCTGTCTCTTGGTATATTGCTTTCCCACCGTCCGCTTGAATCGAATCGACGAGTTTCGCCAGTCGATCATTGCGACGTGATCCTAACACTAGCTTTGCTCCCTGCCTTGCAAGTAAGCGTGCTGTTGCTTCTCCAATACCTGAACTTGCTCCTGTGATGATAATGACTTTTCCTTGAATGGCCATGATGATGACGTCCTCTCTTGTTTTCTTATTGTTCAGTGCTCATTTGAACACGTACTGTATCAGCTGATAATAGTTCAGATAATCGATTCGGTTCGACCCAACCAATTCGCGTGTATTGAATATCTGTTTGAAACGACTCGTAAAATAGGACGAGACAATCTGATCCATACAGCATGAGATCTCCCGCTTGCACCGTTCCGATATACTTTGGATTCGTCGGTAACGAGAATGGAACGTAATGATACTTTTCATTCCCATTCAACTCTTTCATCTGCATCGTCAGCGGCAATCTTTTTTGCAATGCCATCGCTGTCTCATTGTCCGCAAAACGAATCGGGACGGTTGTTTCATCGATTTGGAGCAAGACGCTTTTCAACTTCTTTTGTTCTAATTCACTCGGTCGTGACGATTCTTTCATGTCGGTGCATCCACTCAATAGAAAAAATGCAAGTAGACAACCGTACCATCTACTCATCCGACATCTCAACCATTCGAATGATTCTCGCCGGAGTACCTGCGACGATCGTACGGGGCGGAACATCACGTGTAACCGTGGCGTTCGCTGCGACGATCGCATCCTCACCAATTGTCACGCCAGGCAAAATCGTCGCCCCAGCGCCAATCCAAGCATTACGCCCGACATGAATCGGTGCTGTCTCAACGCCACCTCTTTTCGTTGGTGCTTCCGGATGGTTGACCGTCAGCAACCGTGCGAATGGACCGATTAAGACATGATCGTCTAACCGAATCGACCCAAGATCCGTGAACATGACACCTCGATTGAGGAAAACATGCTTACCGATGGATAGATGCCGTCCGAAATCCGTAAATAGAGGCGTTAAGACTCTAACAGACGAATCAATGTCTTGCCCTGTGATCACGGCAAGTGCCCGTCTTCTCTCTTCTTGTGAGACCGCTTGATTCAATCGCTGTAATTCCGGTTCGATTTCATCTTGAATGGCATGAATGCGCTCAAGGACCGGATCCGCTGGAAGAATCGTACGTTCTCTTACATAGGTTTGCAGTTCAGTCATCGTACATCCTCCTTTCTCTCGATCGCTTGGTCTCATCTTACGGCTGACAACCATTCATGTCTAATGCTAATATTAAGTAATAAATCATACGATTTTTGCATGGATAGAGGTGAAATGATGGAATTACAACAACTACGCTATTTTTTAGCTTTAGTCGAAGAAAAAAACATTACAAAGGCGGCACGGATCCTTCGTTTGTCGCAACCGGCATTATCGCGTCAGCTGCAACAACTAGAAGATACGATTGGGGTCGAATTGTTCGAACGCTCGAAGCAAGGGCTACGTTTGACTGAAAAGGGACGATTCTTTGAAGAGCGCGCACGCGAGATGGTTACACTAGCAGATAAGGTATTGGTCGACTTGAACACAAAAGAAGTATTGACGGGTGAAATTCATATCGGTGGTGGCGAAACTCAACAATTGACGACGGTGTTGCAAGCGTTTAGAGACTTACACACCATTCATCCTGATGTAACGATTCG
Source organism: Exiguobacterium sp. UBA3968 (assembly GCF_002385115.1). Taxonomy (NCBI): domain Bacteria; kingdom Bacillati; phylum Bacillota; class Bacilli; order Caryophanales; genus Exiguobacterium; species Exiguobacterium sp. UBA3968. Next base: position 525,594 of record NZ_DGCW01000005.1, on the reverse strand, counting down.
TATGTATAGCGGTAATGGGAATGATGTACTCGACCGGCTCGAAAAGGGATTGCTCGATTTCGGATTGGTCATTGCTCCGTTCGATCTATCCGCGTTTCATTCCTTACGGTTGCCCGGTCAGGACTGTTGGGGAATCTTAACACGTCGTGATGCCTCGATCGCACAGTCTAAGTCGATTTCACGAGAACAACTTGTCACCCTCCCGTTACTCGTATCCGAGCAGACACAACTCGATACGTATTTCCGTGAACAGAGTGGTCTAACGCTTGAGGATTGTCAGATCATCGGAACATATAATCTGTTGTTCAATGCGTCTTTACTCGTACGCCAAAGAGTGGGTCACGCTCTAGCAATCGATGGCATCATCGATACGACCGCTTCCGATCTAACCTTTCTTCCCCTTGATCCTCCCGTCGTCTCGGACGTCCATTTGATTTGGAAAAAGGAGGCGACTTTATCGCCCAGTGCGCGTGTGTTACTGCGAACGATCAAGGAAGGATTTCATTCATAAGAAAACGGTGAGCACCTATTTGGGCGCTCACCGTTATTTGTCATTTCGATTTGATTGCATCAAGAATCAACGAAGGAAATCTCATCTGTTCTGCATTCCGGGGATCATATTGCTTCGAACGGAAAATGACACCGTCTGCGCCATCCCAGTCCGCTTGATGGAAGATTCCATCCTGATCGAAATATTCGAGAAGACGCACCTGAAATCCAGCCTCTTTAAATACCTGCTGTAATGTTTCGTGCGTATAAACGATTTTGTGACTCGCCGCTGGATGGTCATTCGGACCGGGTCCACCGACTTGAACAATCGATTGGTATGCGTCATCCCGAAAATAACCGTCCGGCACAGCACAACGGACGTATCCCCCTGGTGCAAGGTATGTATAACAATGACGTGCCGCGTCAATTCCTTCTTCGAACGTCAAGTGCTCCCAGACATGTTCCGCAAGAATCGCTTGCAACGTGTCGTTCGAACACAATCGTTCCCAATCGGACCGATTGATTAGATTCAGCTCATCTTCCTGTGTATGATACCAACCGGGATTGTTGTGGTACGGTCCTGCTCCAATGACGATACGTTCTTTCATATGGGATCCTCCTTCTCGTTTCACCACTCTTTTATTTCTCATTTCACATAATCATCCCTGCTTGCGACAAAAAACGAGGCTGACTCAACAAAAAGAATGACACGTCTTTTCACGCCCTTTCCTCAGGCGAGACACAAGCCAGTTTTCCTGCTTTATTCAAGCAGGAAAGCGGGTCTTGATTGTCTCTGACAGCGCATAAATGCGCTTTTTCCTGTAGGTGTTGCGTGTGACGAGTCATTCTTTTTATTACGAGATAGGGGTGGCAGATCATCATTCTGCCACCCCTATCTTTGTAGAGACTGACTTTTGAGTCAGCTCCGTTGCTGTTAATCCCGCGCCGCGAGGCGATATAAGAGATCGAGTAATTCGATATAGAGCCAGATGATCGTCACGATCAATCCGAATGCTGCGACCCACTCCATCGACTTCGGCGCACCGGCACGGACTTGTTGTGAGATGAAATCGAAGTCCATCACGAGTGACAAGGACGCGACGATGACGATGACGAACTGTACACCGATCGCAAGCGGCGAGCTACCTGTCATGAATGGCAGATCGATACTAAACAACGACAGAATCAAGTTGACCGCGTACAAGACGAAGATTGAGAGAATTGCTGCCGTGACCGCAGAACGGAAACGTTGCGTCACTTTAATCATGCCAGTCGAGTAGACGAACCACATCGCAAATGCAACGACGAATGTCGCAACGACTGCCTTCCCGACGATTCCTGGATACATGCTTTCGAACATGAGCGATAACGCTCCGACTGCCACCCCTTCAACGATCGCATAGACCGGTGAAAGAACCGGTGCCGTCGCCGGTTTGAATGTGATGACCAAGGCAAGAATTAGACCGATGACCAGTCCACCAATCAAGGCTGGGAACAACAACCCTTGGTTTTCTGCGAGGAAGAACCAACTTCCTCCAGCTGCTGCCGTGACGAGAGCGAGCAGTAAGAAAATCTTACTCATCGTCCCGCTTTTCGTCATCGGTCGTTCTCCGACACGTGCCGTATCGAAGCCACGACGCAATGCCGGGTTAACTTTAAAACGTGAAGCCATTGCATTCACTCCTTTTTATGATTCTGCTTTGTATTACGAAAGCTTCCCGAAAAAGTTTCAAAATAACCACTGATCGAGTGCTTTTAATTGCAACATGACGACTGGGATCGAGGCTTTGGCATCGATGCGGTGTGATTTCGCTTGCCCAATTAAACCGGACGTCACGAAGTCCGACCCTTCGAGCGCTTCCCCGATCGGGCCAAATGCATCACTATCGACTTGACGGTGTCGGTAATGGATGAACCGTTCCGTCGTTCCTTCTTTGACTTTACAACCATCCTCGACGTCCGGACGATTTAACCCGTATTCCGCATAATGCCAGACGGTCGTCGTATCCCATGGTGAACCGATATGGAGAATTTGACCGTCCGCCTCGATAAAGCGTTCAATCGGTGAGCCAGGACCGAAACCGTTTTCCAGTGTATGATCGGCAACGAATGTCGCCGCATCCTTCCCCCATGCGGTCACCGACCACATCGGATGCTCGCTTCGGACTACACCTGGATACGTTCGAAAGACTTCCGGTACACGACCGATACCACGTGTGACCGTTTTTGCCGGGTCATATGCTGGCATCTCACGACGGATCGTTTCCCACCATTCTTCCGGTACAGCCGGTTGGCTCCAGTTCTTCGGATCTGAATTATCGGTACTTTGCGCCGGCATCATAATTAACCCTTCCGTCGTTACGACCTCCTGCAAGGCTTCGATCAATGCTTGTACCCCACCAGGAATCCAGCCGATTTGTTTGAGTGACGTATGGACGAACAGTTTCATACCGGGCGTCACACCTAATTCGCGTAACGCCTCTTTGATTTGTGATTTCGTGACCATGTTTCGTGTTTCCATCGTTCTGATCTCCTTACTCGACGACTAGTGCTATCGTCGACCCCGTTTTTCCTTGCTTGACCTCGATTTTCGCATCAACACGTGACTTCAGCTCCTGCACATGACTGATGATTCCGACCATACGGCCGCTCGCTTGAATCGAGAGCAACGTCTCGATCGCTTGTTCGAGTGATTCCGGATCAAGTGTTCCAAATCCTTCATCGATAAACATCGTTTCAAGTGACACGCCACCACTTGCTTCTTGAACGACTTCTGACAATCCGAGCGCAAGCGCAAGTGATGCTTTGAAGCTTTCTCCACCAGATAGCGTCTTGACGTGACGTGTTTGCGACGTGTATGCGTCAAAGACATTTAAATCAAGCCCATATTTCTTGAGTCCTTTTCCCGCCTCCGTTTTCCGTTCAAGCTGGAAACGACCAGAGGTCATCTCGTGCAGATGCCGGTTTGCGGCGAACAATATTTCATCGAAGTATGCCGTCTGAACGTACGTTTCGAACGTCATCCGTTGTGCGTTCTCGCCGACACCAACGCGAGCGAGTTCACCGATGACTCCGTATCTCGCATCCTCATCTTCGATTTGGCGTTGCAAGTTTTCCCACGCCGTTATCAACTGATCAATTTGTGCCCTTTCCTTCTCGAGCCCGACACGTCGATCGGTCCGCTCCGTCAGTTCGAGCGACGCCGCCTTCAAGTCCATCCGCAACAGTTCAAGATCCGGACGCACTTGACCTTCCGTCTTCAAGCGAGCTTGTTCCTGTTTCAGCTTCAATTCCTGCCGCTCTAGACGGTCTTGTTCCAGCCGTTCATGGAGTAGACGAATGTCTTCTCGTGACCGTCTCGCATCGCGGAAGGCTTCAATCGTCGGAAACGCTTCTTCTGACAAGACTGCTTGTAATTCGTTTTCGCGCTTCGTCAGACGGTCGCGCTGTTCCGAAAGAGCTTCGATCAATTGACGCAATCGTCCTTGGTGTTCCGCCAAGTCACGATCGAGCTGTTCCTTTTCGCGTAAATGGCGCTGTTTATCTTGCTCGAACTGCTCGATGCGTGTTTCTGCCTGTTGTTGTTCTTCACGAAGTGCTGATAACGATTTTACGAATTCTCCAGATTGACTCAGGCGACCAGTCAAGTGTGCCAATTCCGATTCGATGACAGTTTGGTCTTTTACCACCCTATCAATCTTCAACTGTAGTTGCTCTAGCGATTGTTCGAGTTGTTGAAGACATGTTTCAAGACGTTCTTTTTCCGTCTGTGCTGACGCTAATCGGACTTCCGTCTGTTCGACTTCCCGAAGCTGTGCTAAAACTTCCGCATGAGTTGACTCGTTTTCACTAGTTTTTTGAATCTCGATCGTCAGTTGTTGCAGACGCTCTGCAACCGTCCGGTAAGAGGCTTGTAACTCTTGATGCGCTTGTTGTGCTTCTAAGAACCGCTGTTGTGCTACATCGACCGATAGTTCCTGTGCGACGGCGACAGCATGTTGCGGATGCGACGTACTGCCACAGACAGGACAAGCCAGCCCGTCCGTCAATCCCTTGGCAAGTTCAGCAGCCAGTTGTTCCCGTTCACTTTTACGAGCTACTTCATACGCACGCGCTGCCGCCTCTTTTTGATCCCGGACGCTTGTACCGCGGACGATCAACTGTTGTCGCTCTGCTTCCAACTTGTCATACTCTGCGAACTTCGTCGCCAACTGTTGCAGGGTGAAGCGTCGTTCTTGCGCCTGTAAGCGTTCTGCTCCGACGTTCTGCAATGGTCGTAGCTGTTCCTGAACGGTCTTTCGCTCCGTCCGCGTTTGTTCAAGTTGTTTCCTGAACGGTTCCGGATCAAGTTGCTTTAAGCGTTCTGTCAGTTGTTGCTGTTGTTGCCGTAAGAGGGTCTCCGCTTCCAACCGTTCGCATTCTTCTTGAATTTTCTCAAGACGACGACTCAGTTGTTCAATCTGCGGTTCTTCCGCCAGTAATCGATTTACTTTGTCTTGAACGGTGCCTTGCCGCTCTGTCAAGCGCGTGACGTGCTGTTCGGTTTCTTGCTGTTGCCGTTTAAGTCGTGTTAGCTGTTCTTGATCTTGTTGCCATTGATCAAAAAATGGTGCGACGATTTGAGCACGTTCAGCAGCCGTTGCTTCTTCTTGCATCCGCTTAATGTCGGATGATCGTTCAAGCAACAACTGCTCCGTCCGTTGAAGTTGCTCTTGCTCTTGGAAAGCTGCTTCGAGTTGTTCGCCCTGTTGCAACCGTGTCGTTTTGCTCTCGACGATCGTACGTGTTTGTTGCTCCGCTTCATGAGCCGCTGTCAACCACTCATCCCGTTCCGTCGTCAACGCTTCCATTCGTAACCGGATGTCCGCTTCAGTTAATTCACTCCAGTTTGCTTGCAGGGGTAACTCCTCAAGCTTGGCCCATTGTTTCGTCTTCGTTTCCTTGATGCGTGCCGCAAGATCGAGCGCTTGTCGGTGCAAGCGTTGTTGGAACTCACCATAATGTTCCGTCTTGAACAGTTGTTTGAGAATCTGCAATTTATCTTTTGACTCTGCCATCAACAGTTCCCGGAACTTATTTTGCGGCAACAGGAGAATTTGTGAAAACTGTTTATGGTCGAGCTGGATCAATTCTTGAACGCGCTGCTTGATTTCCGGAATCTTGATGGCAAGTGGTTTCCACGCCACGCCGTCGAACCGAGCGAACTCTGCTTCATGCGAATAGCCGGTTTTATTGACCGGATGCGGTTGACTCGGTTGCCGGATGATGCGATACCGTTCCCCTTTGAGCGTAAACTCCAGTTCGACTTCCGTCTTTTGTTCAGGTACGGCAAAATGACTTCGCAACTCACTCATTTCCCGCTCACCACCGGACGTCTCACCATACAGGGCGAACGTCAATGCATCAAAAATCGTCGTTTTCCCAGCCCCTGTATTCCCGGAAATGACGAACATCGTCCGTCCAGCAAGTGCCGTGAAATCAATCGTCTCTTCACCAGCAAACGGACCAAAGGCGCGTAATGTCAGTCGTTCTGGGCGCATGTCGCTTCCTCCTTCAAGACGGCTCGCATCGCTTCCGTCGGCTTCTTCTCACGAACTGCTTCATAAAATTCACTGAACAGATCCGCAACAGAAGCATCCTTGACCTGCTCACGCGATGCTTTGACCGCCCGCGTACTCTCGCGGACGAATCCGATTCGCTCGAGGTGCAGGATGTTCGGATAGATTTTTTTCAGCTTGCCCATCGGATCCATCAAGGCTTCGCCGTCCGTCAGGTTGATTTTTAAATAATCATCCGTGACTTGCGTCGCAACGAACGCAGGATCCGTCAATTCATCGAGACTACCAGTCAGTTCTCGCAAATCACGTTTTGGTGCAAGCGGTTCGAATCGACGATCGAACGTACCAGTATCGTTCAACGTCAACACATCGACGCCTTTGACGTGATGTGCTTCTGAAAACGAATATTTCAAGAGCGATCCGCTGTATCGGACCGTCTCGGATTGAATTGCAAGCGGGTTGTGCAAATGACCGAGTGCTGTATAGGTAAACGGTGCAAACTGGCTCGCACTAACTTGCCCTGCCGTTCCGACGGATAATTGCCGCTCCGAATCTGTCTCGAGTCCACCGATGACAAAGGCATGACCGACGAGAACACTCGGTCCGTCTGGGACACATCCGGCAAGGATCGTCCGCATTGCGTCATCATGTGTCTTGATCGTTTCATCATTGTGCACATACCGGACGGTCGCAGGATCAGCGAACGGCACCGGGTAAAATGATACTCCCTTGATCGCGACCGGCTTGATGACCGGCGTCAATTTTCCAACAAGGTGTAGACCCGCCCGTTGAAGTAACGTCGTTCCGAAACTTAACCGTTCGGCTGAATCATGATTTCCGCTGATCGCAATGACCGGTATGTCCCGGTCAAGAATCAGAGCAGCGAGCGTCTCATCGAGTAGTTCAACGGCTTCTGTCGGCGGGACGGCACGGTCGTATAAGTCACCCGCAATGACGATTGCATCCGGTTGTTCGCGATCGACGAGTGTCAAAAACTCGCTCAGGACCGCCCGTTGGTTCCCGAGCATCGACTCGCCATGAACGATTTTACCGAGATGCCAATCGGCAGTATGTATCCATTTCATCTTCATCACACTCACTTTTTAAATATAGTAGCTTAAGTGTAGCATGCGAGCGTTCGTTCTGCGACGAACATCTGTTTGGAACACAAAAAGGAGGAGTTATCCTAACACACAGCGACACTACCATACATTTAAACAAAAAAAATTAGAATTTTTTTGATCAAAAAACTACTTTATCTTTAACATCAAGTCAATTTCCGTTGACCTTATACCTTTTGATGACTTGGAACTTCAAAAAACTGCTAAGATATAAGGTATACATTTCCACTCGAATCGAAGGAGCAAAAATATGAAGAAATTATTAATGTTGACTGTATTATGTACTACTTTATCAGCCTGTAACGCAAACGATTCTAAACTCAGTTTTAGTGAGCTAAAAATAGTACCTAACGCTCTCCAATCGAAAATAAATCCTGCCACTACTTTGCAAATGATCAACACGAAAGACGATATCGCCTATATTATCTATCGCACAAAGAAAGCAGTCGCTTCTGATCTTGAAGCACAAGGAGATACGCTGAAGATTAAATTGAATGAATCTAAAACTCATAAGAAGACAAAGCAGCATGTCTATAAATTAACTTTAGATCCTGAACATGAAATCATCGATGTTTACGTAAACGGTAAATCTACCGCGTTTGATAACATAACTAACTGATAAATCTAGAAATATCAAAATAGAAACAATATACATACGAAAATCCCTTCTTTTCTTTGTGAAATGAAGAGGTTGCAAAAAAAAGCAGGAGGCGAATGCCTCCTGCTTTTTGTGCTTTCACAACGAGCGTATTACTTCGTCCGTTGCTTTCTAAAACGTTGGACGGAACGAATCACAGAAACTGATCCGCCAATGATCGCACCGACACCGACGACGATGCCTGTCTTAAATTTTTTGCCCGTTGGTTCGGATGTATGCGTTGCTTGATTGTGTTCAAAAAGTTGTTGGAGGGGCGACGACGTCTCGACTTCGAGAATCTTCGATGCATCCTGATGCAAATCTTCTCTACGTTCGACACTACAAGGTGACAGATAGAATGGGTTCAAGTTCGTCCGGTACCGGTCCGGATTCCAGTTAGCTTGCTGGACAACCGCCTGTGTTTCTTCCGTCTGTGCTTGATCCTTCATCGGATCGAATTCTTGTTTCATCTGAATCACTCCTCTTCACGTTCAAAACCTGTAGACCGATTTATGTCTGAAGTCTTATTTACCTGTTTTTTAAACATTTAAAACATATATTTTTAAAATTAGTTTTACTGTTTTATGAACGTTTATCCGAAATAGGCGTGATACAGTCGTTTTGCTTTAACGAGATCCGCCTCGCCATGAATCAAGACACGACCATCTCGAAAGGCGACCATTCGATGCTCATCCGTCGTAAACGCCAGCAAGTATGGGTTATGGGCGGAAATCGACGCAACCGGCTGGAGGCGTTGTTTTAATTGTTCGAGATCTCGCTGTCCGTCTCCACGGATTTGAACGGCATCGCGACCGCACAGTGCCGTGAAACGCACCGTTTGATTCGATAAATAAGGATAAGACGGCTCGATGCCGCACGAGGGGCACTCTGTTTGCTTCAGTGACTGGACGTTGATTTGTTGGAATGTATTCGACCACACGTCAAAGGCAAGCAGACGTGTCCGCAGCGCGTCCGTCTTCCCGCTCAACCACTTCAACGCTTCCGTCACTTGTAGAGAGGCGACCATCTGAACAGCTGGACCGATGATTCCCGCCGTATCACACGTCTCCTGATCACGTGGTAATTGATCGAGCAGGCACTGCAGACACGGCGTCTCTCCCGGACGAACAGTGAAAGTAATCCCGTAACTGCCGACGCAGCCGCCGTAAATCCACGGAATCGAGCGCAACAATGCCATATCGTTCATCAGTAAACGAATATCGAAATGATCCGTCGCATCGATGATGAGATCGATATCATCGAGAAGCCATGTCAGCGCTGCCCGGTCGACATCTAATACATGTGCTTCGATCGTCACCGTCGAATTAATCGCTTCAAGCCGCGCTTTTGCAGCAATCGCCTTCGGTACGATGTGCCGTGCATCGTCCTCCGTATAGAGTTGTTGCCGTTGTAGATTACTCCACTCGACATAATCGCGGTCGACGATTCGGACGACGCCGACACCGGCGCGAACGAGTTGTTCTGCCGATGCTGTTCCGAGTGCCCCCATCCCGATGATCAGTACCTTTGCTGCTGCGAAGCGTGCTTGTCCTGCTTCTCCGATCGGTTGAAATCGAGTTTGGCGTGAATAACGTGTCATCGAATCAATCCACTCGTTGGACTACTCGCGACTGCATACTGTTTCTTCTCGATTCGTCCCGCTTCGTATCCGAAGCGCCCTGCTTCGACGGCTAGTCGCATCGCGCGCGCCATCTTGACCGGATCCTGGGCATGAGCTACAGCGGAGTTCAATAAGACACCATCCGCTCCCAGTTCCATTGCATAGGCAACGTCAGTTGGAGAACCGATTCCAGCATCGACGATGACAGGCACCGTCGTCTGCTCGATGATGAACTTTAGGTGGAGCGGATTGAGGATGCCTTGCCCGGAACCGATCGGTGACGCAGCCGGCATGATGGCATGACAGCCGAGTTCCTCGAGTCGTCGTGCAAGGACGACGTCGTCCGATGTATACGGTAAAACGATGAATCCTTCTTTAAGTAACTCTTCAGAAGCCCGTAACGTCTCGATTGGGTCAGGTAGTAATGTCTTATCGCACCCAATCACTTCGACCTTGACCATGTCGCACATACCGGATGCCCGCGCAAGCTTTGCTAGCCGAACCGCTTCTTCCGCTGTCTTCACACCAGCCGTGTTCGGTAGTAAATCGTACTTCGTTAAATCAAGCGACTCCAAGAAATTCGATTGTTGTTTGTCGAAGAGATCGAGCCGCCGGACAGCGAACGTCAAGATTTGTGAAGCGGACGCATCGATGGCCTCCTGCTGTACCGTAGCATCCGTATATTTCCCCGTTCCGAGTAATAACCGTGATTCGAATGTCTTTTCTCCAATTTGTAGCATGTTTATCCTCCTCCTACGAAATGAACGATTTCGAATATGTCATTGTTCCGAACGACCGTTTGATCGTAAGCTCCGCGGTCGATGATCTGTCGGTTCTGTTCGACGATGACGAGTTTTTCCCCTAAGCCAAGTTGCGTGAGCATGTCCTCAATCGTCTCAATCTGTTCAATGGTGTGGTCGTTGCCGTTAATCGTAATGTTCATCGAACTTCCTCCTTTAGAGTCAACCGTAATGTGTTTGCCAAGACTTCCGCTGTCGCCGGTGCGAGTAATATGCCATGCCGATGATGCCCCGTCCCTATAAAGATCCGCCGGGATGAATCAGCGACTCCGATATATGGCAAGCCGGACTCTGTTTGTGGTCGTACGCCTGACCAGACTTCTTCGATGACAGCATCACGGATCGGTGGATAGAGACGCTCTGCTGCTTGAAGCAGTGACGTGACTCCTGCGACACTAACACCGATAGTCTCGTCGTGCGGTAGTTCGGTCGCACCGATCAATATCCGTCCGTCCGCTTTCGGTACGAGGTAGACGGCGTCATCAAACAGGATCGAGCGTAACGGCTGACCCGCGAGACGGACTGCGAGACACTCCCCTTTGACCCCATATGTCGCAATCGAAATGCCAGCTGTATCGAGCAAGGCTTGGGACCCGCGTCCGGCAGCAACCGTCACCGTTCGTCCCGTCCACGTTCCCGTGTTCGACTCAACCCTAATGAAATCATTACTCTCCTCGATTCGCGTGACGTCCACCTGTTCTTCGATTGGTACCCCACGATTTCGTAAGACATGCATCAATGCAGTCGTTAATCGTCGCGGATCGATTTGACCGACCGATGGAAATAAGTATTCTTGCCCATTTTGTTTCAATAAAAATGGTTGTTCCCGGTAGCCACAATCGATCCCGGTCTCGCGCGTGAGGCGTCGCGCAAGTAACGGATACAGACGGCGACTTCGCGCGGCAAGCGTATGCAATTCTTCTCTCAGCTCGATGTCCGTCGCAAGCATCCCGGCAGCCGCCCGACTCGTCCCTTGTCCGCATGTTCCGCGATCAAGGACAAGAACGGATTCGTTCTGACAAGCGAGACTGTAAGCAAGCGTCAAACCGATGACTCCACCACCAATGATGATGTGATCCGTCATACCCGTACCCCCTGATAACGCTGAATGGCAGCATGCGGGTCCGCTTGACCGAGAATACCGGATAAGACGGCGACTCCGCTTGCACCGGTCGCTGCAATCTCAGGAATGCGATCAGGAGTGATCCCGCCGATTGCGATGACTGGTTTCGTCGTGAAAGTGACAACTTGCTTCAAGGCATCGATCCCTCGCGGTGGCACGTTTGGTTTCGACGCTGTCGGATAAATATGACCGTACAGCAGTCGGTCGGCTCCTTCCGCTTCCGCTGCAAGTGCTTCTGCCAGAGAGTGGACGGATTTCCCGATGATGAGATTCGGAAAGTGTCGCCGAACATCGCGGACACGTAAGGAACGTCGCGTCAATTGCACACCGATGCCAGCGACATGGGCGACGTCGACCCGGTCGTGAACGGTTAATTGATCAGACGAATACCCTTTTGCAAGGAGCGCGTCAATCAGATCTAACAATTCTGTTGCCGACAAATTTGGTTCTCGAAGATGAAGCTGATCCGTATATGGTTGAAGCGATTGAAAGGTTTCCACTCCATCGCGTGGATTGATGGATCCCGTCGAAATCAGATGTAGACGCATCATGTTCTTCCTTTCGATACGAAAAAGGACCACTCCCGATGTTGAAGGGAGTGGTCCGAAAATGCGCTGAAGCGCTAAGGATATCTAAGGTTTCGAGCCACTTCCCTCCGCTAGTACGAACTAGATCAGGTTCAAAGGGTCCGGATACTTCCGTCTCAGTCTGCTGCGAGACTCCCCTAGTGTCTTTTCGTGTTTAATTGGCTTGCCCCATTAGTCTAGCATGAGTCGCTTTGCTTCGCTAGTCCTAGTTGAGCGCTTCCACTTGCTGAATAAGCTCCGATTTCGTCGGTCGCTGTTGCTTCTGGCTGTCGGCATAGGTCTGCTTCAGCGTTAAGATCCGCATCACTTTAGCATCGAGCATCTCTGACGACAACGTTTTTTCTTTAACGGCTTGCATCACTTCGGTGTGGACCTTCGGATAGGCACCTGCTTCCGAAAACATCGCCATATCTGCTCCATTGACAAGTGCCTGGCGTGCCGCTTCCGCGAGACCATATCGTTTCGTGATCGCCCCCATGACAAGGTCATCCGTGATGATGACACCCTTGAATCCGAGTTGTTGACGCAAGAGGTCAGTCAAGATCGGCTTCGAGAGCGAAGATGGATTTTGATCGTCATACGCGGGATAGAGAATATGGGCGACCATCACCATCTCGGCGCCCTCTTGAATCGCTTCTTGGAACGGTAACAGTTCCGTTCGCTTCAGTTCTTCCTTTGATGCTGTCACTTTCGGCAAACCGACATGGGAATCGACACTCGTATTGCCGTGACCGGGAAAATGTTTGACGACCGGAATCGTTCCCGTCTCTTGCATCCCATGCATCAGGGCCGTACCGAGAGTCGCGACGGTCTTCGGATCAGCACTTAACGCACGGTCGCCGATGATTGGATTGTTCGGATTGCTATTGACGTCAAGGACCGGTGCGAAGTCCATGTTGAACCCATAAAATCGTGACAGGTGACCGAGCGTACGTCCGACATCTTCCATTTTTGCAGCATCTGCACCTTGCGCCATCCGTTGACTCGTCGGGAGACGTAATCGTTGATCCGGTACCCGGCTGACCCGTCCGCCCTCTTCATCAACCCCGACGAAGGCATACGGTTTTTGGTTCGTTTCTTGAATGGCACGCGTGAACGTCAAGAGTTGATCTTCTGACGTAATATTCCCACCAAGCAGTAAGACCCCACCGATCGCATGCGTCTGCAACAATTTCCGGTCAGCTGCTGAAAGTTCCGTTCCGGCAACTCCGATATAGAGCAGTTGATCGATCTTTTCTGACGTCGACATCGCTTCAAGTTGCTGCTTTAATCGTGCTTGTTGTTGTTCTTCCTTTGTCGGCTCAGGCTTTGATTTCTTCGCCTCCGTCGGTTGCTTCGTTGCTGGTTGTGATGGTTTCGTTGGTTCCGTCGTCTCCTGCGCACACCCTGCAAGCAACAGGCAACCGATCAGTGCTACTTTCTTCACAAAGAATCCTCGCTCCGGACACCATTGATGGAATAATAGACGGAAATCTCAGCGTTCAAGGATTGCGAAACCGAACAATATTTATCTTTTGATAACGAGATGGCGCGACGGACCTTATCTTCCGGGAGATCACCTTCAAGCCGGTAATGAATCGAGATCGACGTAAAGCGCCGCGGATGATCCTCTGCCCGTTCCCCTTCGATATCCATTTCGAAATGAGTAATCGTCAAGCGCATCTTCTCTAAAATCGAGACGATGTCGATTCCAGTACAGCCGGCAACGGCATGTAGCAGCAGTTCAGTCGGTCGTGGTGCTTGATTTTCGCCACCGTTCTCCGGTGCTGCATCCATCGCAAGATGATGCCCTGATTCCGTCTGTCCACTAAACCCCATCTGTTTGTTCCATGTCACTGTCGCTTGCATCGTTTCCACTCCTTTGTCAGTAGTCCTCTTCTGTAGTATACGCAAAAAACAGCAAGCCTGGAAATTCACACGCTATTTCGAATAATGGTTCTTTTCCCGAAATCTCGCTTTGCGATACCCGACGAAATCGTTTCATGCTATCCTGTTACTCATAGTTTCGCGCGCAAGCGCTAGAATTGAGGAATCATCCATGTCACCTACTACTCGTTTAAGTCGACGCGATTGGCTGTTGATCGCCACGTTGTCGCTCCTGACGTTCGTTCTCGGAACAAGCGAATTCGTCATCGTCGGGATCCTCGCTGAAATCTCCTCAGCTCTTAATATCACGATCGCAACAGCCGGTACGCTCGTCTCGGCATTTGCCATCTCCTTTGCGATTGGTACACCGATTGTAATGTCGCTGACCGGTCACCTGGAACGGCGTCGCCTGATCCTACGTCTGTTACTCGCTTGGGTCTTACTGAACCTTGCCAGTAGTTTTGCTCCAAGTTACGAAGTATTGCTCGCAACCCGCATCCTGACTGCCATCCTGACCGGTGTCTTGATCTCGCTCGCAATGGTCGTCGCAAGCGATGGCGTACCTGTCGCGAAGCGCGGTGTCGCCGTTTCGTTCATTTTTGGTGGTTTTACACTCGCGAACGTCCTCGGTGTTCCGATCGGTACGTTCATCGGTCAACACGCTGGCTTCGCAGCCACGTTTTGGCTGACGACAGTCATGGGAATGATTGCGTTCCTCGCTGTGTGGAAGATCGTTCCCGTCCAGCAATCGACGGGCTCCGGTTCAATCAAGGAGCAGCTTGGATTGCTCGCTAATCCACGGATCCTGATTGCCTTCTTCATTCCGTCGTTCGGCTTCGGAGCAACTTACGTCGTCTACACGTACCTCGTGCCGATCCTGCAAACGGAACTCGGCATCGCGAAGACATGGATTAGTCCGATCCTGCTCGCTTACGGTGTCGTCTCGATCTTCAGTAACATCCTTGCCGGCAAGATTGCAAGTAAAAATCCGATGGGTCGCTTACGGTTCGTCTTCGTCGTGCAAGCAATCGTCCTTGCTGCATTATATTTCACGACAGTATCCCTTTCACTTGGTCTGTTTAACATCGCCTTGATGTCATTGATGTCGATTTTATTGACGACTTCGACACAAATCTACTTGATTGACCTCGCCGAAAAGTTCAATCCGGAAGCAAAAGGACTCGCCGCTTCCTTGATGCCGGTTGCGAGTAATGTCGGGATTGCCTTCGGTTCGGCACTCGGTGGCATCGTTTATGCGAACGGCCCGATGATGAACACGGCACTGGTCGGTGGGCTTGTTGCGCTTGTCGCTGCTTTATTAACTGCAATCAGTCATCGTCTCGATCAGCGGTCATGAACGGCTACCTTATCCTTTTTTGTAACAGGTCGATGACGGTTCGATGACGTTATGATGATAGTCCCCATCTTACTGATGATTTTTCAGTATGATGGGGACTATGTTGTAGTAGAGGAGTGTTTGAAAGTGAAAGCATTACACATCATCGGCATCAGTTTATTGACGATCATCCGGCTCTGGCTCGGAATTCAGTGGTTCATCGCCGGGATCGGCAAGTACATCAATGGCTTTGATGCAAAACCGTTTCTTGAAGGGGCGCTAACGAAAGCAATAGGCGAAGACGCACTCGTCAGTTCGTGGTACACGACGTGGATCGAGCAACTCGCCTTACCAAACGTCGGGCTGATCAACGTCTTGATTCCGTTCGCGGAACTCGTCGTCGGGATCTTGTTGATTCTCAGTCTGTTGACTGTTCCTGCACTGGTCGTCGGGAGCATCATGAATCTCAATTACTTACTTGCTGGAACGATTGCGTTAAACCCGTTGTTCTTAGCAGCCTCAATCGTCTTACTTGCTGCAGGACGCTTTGCGTATCAAATCGGTATTGATCACTGGATGATGCGCTGGTATCGTTCGTCGCAACAACCACATCCCCTCGACCGGATTCCGGTCTAACGAAAAAACTCTCCCAAACGCGGGAGAGTTATTTTTTTTGTTGCTCGAGAATCGTCTGCTGTGTCGGAACCCCGCCGACTGGGACTGTCCGCTCGAGGAACAGATAAGGTTTGCCATCGACTTCAAAGCGACGGTCACCGAGATAACGCGCTGAACGTCCATCCATTGCAAGCTTTTGTTCGATTGCTGCGACATGTTCGTCGAGTGAATAAAACCGATCGTCGAACGTCAGCGTGATGTTTTTCTTACGATACCCCAGTAAGAAGCTGTAGTAGAACCAATACAGAGCACCTGCGAAGATGACAAAAATCAAGAATTGCATGTGAGTTCCCCCCTTGTATAGTCTTTATACGTTGGAAGAAAACTAAAAGTTTCAAAAATTTTACTATTTTTTCGTGATTCAGTTGATAGTCATCTCGTTGAGCTGAAGGTCACTCTTAGGTGTATTGTATTTAATCGTTCCTTCATATCGTACCTCTTCTGTCTGAGGATCTAGCACGATTACCGATACGCCATTTTTCTTTGTTTCGATAAAGGAATAAACTAGGTTGTTCTCAAGGATTGTCGACGTATACCGTTGCACTTCATTGGCATCTCGTTTAGGTAAATCATAACGATGCTGCGTGAATTGCTTCGTTCGTAAGTCGTATGTCGACCATTTCACTTTCGTTTCAGTCATGTTCTCTGTCATCCCTACGACCGCACCTTCGTCTATCACGCGTGTCTCCCACATGTCTTCAACTTCAAGGAACTTTAATCGTGTCGATGTTGTGTTGTCTCTCAGATAAACTCTAGTCTTAGCAGCATTAGTCATCTTTCGGTATAGGACACGATTCTGATAGATGGCGAGTACCTCATCATCTTCTGTTAGTTGAAGCGGTAAATCCATTAATCGGACTGTTTTTTTCTTTAAATCAATAGCATAGATATGATTTGTACCTGGTTTTTGTACAACATCGCCAATACGTTGAACATATAACTTTTGTTTCGTTCGTTGAAACGGACTATAGTGGATGCCTTTAGTCTTTGCCGGTTTCGGTAAAGAATAGGTCTGCACCTTTTCCGTTCCACGTTTCCATGACTGTAGCTCCCATGATCCGTTTTTATTGACGTGTAATCCAAATACTTCTTTGTCTTGCTCATAACGTGATAATTCGATTTGGTTCATGAAATGCCGGAAACTACGCGGGGCATCCGTCACGTCGGAGTAATCTCTAGCGAACTCAGACAAATAATTCGTTCGCTTTTTTTCAACTTCTCCTCTTAACGTAACTTCGTAATCTGTTTTATAACTTTCAGGATCATTGAATTCGAATTGAAGTTGTTTTACCAACGGATCATTTGAAGTTCCCTGTAACGTTTGGACCGTAAATGTAGGCTCATCTGTTGAAGAAGAGTACACGACATACACTCCAAGTGTCAAAATACAAATGACTCCAAGACATAACACGTATTTATAGGTTCGCATAGTATACTCCTTACACCGTAATTTTTCGTTGCAGTAACCGAAGACTTTTCCAGATCATGTACACGAAGTAACACAGACTTAATCCGATCAGAAGAAACATCGTCTCTTTCTCTAGTAAGTAACGTGTTTCATCTAAAAATGCTAATATACCAATGGTTAAAGCAACAGGAACAAAAATTTCAAGTCCAATTCTGATAATGGCTTTTCCTTTACGAAATGAACGTTCGATTAAAACCAACAAAAAAATAAAACTGACAATGAATAGTGAAATGGCGAGAATGATCCCTAAGTCGATCAGATTCATCGTATAAAAATCGTTCATCACGTTTCGGACTGGACTTAAGCCACTTTGGTTTTGGTATTCCGGTTGAATCAACCAATCAAACAAATAAAATCCTAATTGCATTACACACCATTGGATACCAATAAAACTCACGATGATTAAAAAGACTGTCGTCAATTTCGAGAAGAAAATGCTTGCGCGATTTCCTGGAAGCATTAGTAATCGATAAATATACTTTGTTTCTCCTAACCAATCTCGATACCAAATTTGAATCGCATAGATGACAACAATCGCCATTCCGATCAGAGTCACATAACTAAAGAAAGAGGACGCCTCAGAGTATCCAAGTGTATCAATTTGTTTCAGTGCTTCTGTGACAGATACTCGATTAAGTTCCATGAAATTCTCGACTTTCCGTGCGTGATACATGACTTGGGCAACGATTGATACTAACTCAATTGCTACCATTGCAAGCACGACGATCATATAAAGCTTAAAACTCCGCTTAATCTCTTCGTTCGTCAATTGTATGTATTGTTTCATCGCTGATAGACCTCCCGCATCCGGTCCTGAACCGATTTCCCGTACAGTTCTCGCATCTCTTCCGTCTCATGTTCATCGATGATTCGACCGTCCTGTAAGAAGACGACCCGGTCGATCAAATGCTCGATTTCCTGAATTTCGTGTGTCGTCATCAGGATACCGCGCCCTTCCATGAAGTGGCTTGAGAATAATCCTGCAATCTGTTCTTTCGTAAACAAATCAATTCCTGCGAACGGTTCGTCGAGTAATAAGTACGGACGATCGAGAGCAAATCCAAGAATTAAGCTGACCTTCGCCTGGTTTCCTTTTGATAAGTCGGTAATCTTATCTGTTGAAAGTAGCTGGAAAATTCGCATCAATTCATTCGCAGTCTCCTGGTTCCAATCGGAATAATAATCCGCCATATATGTCAGCGCATCACCGACCGTCATGTAGCCGGGCATCGTCTGAATATCTGGAACGAAGGCGATCTTATTTCGGTTGATCTCGCCATCGACGAGAACCGTTCCTGCGTTGACTGGAACAAGACCTGCGATTGCCTTCAGGATCGTCGATTTCCCCTCACCGTTCAAACCGATCAGACATGTCAATTGATCCATCGGAACCGAGAACGAGACGCCTTGAAGGACTGGTTTTTTTCCGTACTTCTTTTGTAAGCCATGAACTTCAAGCATCGATCTTCCTCCGTTCCGTTTCCTGATAGACGGTCTCAACTTTCGAGACGACCTCATCAAGTGGAATTTGAATCGCCTTGACGGCATCGATGAATTCAGAGACTGCTTCTTCAAGCATCTCAGCACGTACTTTTTGGACGACTTGTGGATCGCGTGTAATCTTACTCGGGACATTCCGTTCTGTCGTAATCAATTGCTGCTCCTCCATCTCTTTATATGCTTTTTGTGCGGTATTCGGATTGATTCCGAGCTGTGCGGCGATTTCGCGGCGGGACGGGATTTCTTGCCCGCTTTGCAATTCCTCGGTCGCGATTCGTTGTTTGAACCAACGGACGACCTGCAGGTACACCGGGCTTCTTTGGTCGAACTGCATCGGTAGACCTCCCTTTCCTGTGTAATGTATTAAAACATTAATACACTTCTCTTCTGTATCATACTCACCATACAGTTTGTCTGTCAAGCTGGTTTGTCTTCTTAATCATGAAAAAGTCACCATCCGATTCTTGGACGGTGACTACGGTCAACTCATTAATAGGGATTTGGATCTTCCTGAGGTGTATCGGGAATCTCGGTTGGTTCTGGGAACGTATCCGGTTCCGGTTGACGGACAGGATCTTCCTGTGGTGTGTCTGGCACCTCGCTCGGTGGTGCTTGCGGAACTTCGTCCGGTTGATGATCCGGTTCACGTTCAGGCACTTCATTCGGATTTTTCTTCATCATGTTTTCCCCCTTAAGACGTGATGTAATCGCCGCCGTTGATATGAATCGTCTGACCCGTGATGTAACTCGAATCACGAGAAGCCAAATAGACATAAGCCGGTGCATTTTCTGACGGTTGTCCCCGACGCTTCATTAATGTGTCTTCCCCATGCGACTCGACTTTCTCCTTCGAGAACGTCGCTGGAATGAGAGGCGTCCAAATCGGTCCCGGTGCGACAGCATTAACGCGGATTCCTTTCTCGATCAAGCTTGAAGCAAGCGAGCGTGTCAATGTCGTAATAGCGCCTTTCGTCGCTGAGTAGTCGATCAGCGACGGTGCTCCACGATACGCTGTCACCGATGAGGTATTGATGATTGCATCTTCTTTATGCAAATGTGGAAGCGCAGCCTGAATCAAATAGAACATCGAAAAAACATTCGTCTCGAACGTTTCCTTCAATTGATCTGGTGTGATCGCAAGGAAATCATCTTGCGGGAATTGTTTTCCGGCATTGTTAACGAGAATGTTCAATTGACCGAATTCTGCAATGACGGTATCGATGATCGCTTGCGCATTTTCTGGCTGACTGACATCTTTCGCGATTTTTAAGGCTTTGACCCCGTAGCCTTCAATCAACGATTTCGTCTTTTCTGCGTCTTTTCCCTCATTTAAGTATACGATTGCGACATTTGCCCCTTCTTTCGCATAAGCGACAGCAACGGCTCGACCGATTCCACTGTCTCCACCTGTGATCAGTGCAACCTTACCCGTCAGTTTTCCTGAACCGACATAATCCGGATCATCGTAGATCGGTTCCGGTTTCATGGCGTACTCGACACCGGGTTGTTGTTCCTGCGTCTGCCCTCGTGCTTCTTGATGCATCGCTTCGAACTGCTCTTCTCTCATGAACGATCAACTCCCTTATCATTGCGGAATAAACTACATGATTAACCATTCCCTTGCGATACATCTATAAACGTTTTTCCGAAAAAGTCAGATGTCATTCGTCAATAGCGTTGGAAATACATTGGTTTGAAGCATTTTTGATAATTCGCTTGGATACAATGTATATTGATCCAGTTTATCGAACGGAACGAACCGGTACGTCAATTCTTCACCTTCGGGACCATAGAAGTCTTCCGTTGAAAGTGGTAGTGGTTCTCGACATGTCACTTCATAAAACATCCCCAGTTCATGAAACTGATGGTCTGCGTAATTAAAGAAATTTTCATGCAGGAAACGGAAGACCGGTGGCTCGATTGACTGTCCTAATTCTTCTAATAATTCACGTTCAATCGCTTTGGCACCACTTTCACCAAATTGTACCCGTCCTCCCGGTAATGACCAAAAATCATCTTCTCCTTGCCGATGGATCAAAAGATGTCCATCTTGAATCAACAGCGCCACTGCGCGAATGTTAAGCTTTTTTTGATTTACTGCAAACGTCAAATCCATCTCATTACCTACTCTCATTTTATTAGACTCCCATACTTTCTCATCATTTCCCACGATTGCATTTTGTCATCAAATTCATCTCGTTGTAACACGGATTCATCTTGGTTTTAAGGGATTCTGAGATTGAATATGTATTCAATATTACAACATTTGTTATTAGAATATATCTAAGCAATCGAATTGAAATACAAACGTCTGACTTTTCAATGCTATACTCTCGTTAGTCAAATGACGACAGCATCATCTACTTCAATTCACCACACTTTACACCACACACATTCTATATACATGTCATTTCCGACAAGATCTCGATTTACATCAAGGAGGAACATTCATGAAAAGAACAATCACGACACTTGCAATGAGCGCGCTCGTTGTTTCAGGTTTTGCAGCTACGGGTACAGGTAAGGTTGACGCAGCTACGAAATCTACGTACAAAGTAAAAATCAAAGCAGACGGACTTCGCGTTCGTACTGGCCCATCTCTTAAATACCGGATCGTCGACGGCGTCAATTCGGGGCAGACTTTCAAATACTTGGGTCATCGCGGAAACTGGACAAAAATTCTTCATAAAGGACATAAGCGTTACGTCTACTCAGGTTATGTGAAAAAATATCGCGTTTCTGGTCATACAGCGAAGAAAGCCTCATTCTCGACTTCATCAAATGGCTTCTCGCGTCCGACAAGCGGTCCAGTAACACAAGGTTATGGAAAAACGAGCGGCATCTTCGGCTACACGTTCCATAACGGCGTCGACTTTGGTGCACCAATCGGAACGCCCGTTCATGCAGCAGCGGCAGGTAAAGTTGTCACATCGTCTTACCAAGGAGCATATGGAAACCATGTCATGGTCAAACATAAAGTGCACGGTATTTCGTACACAACGGTATACGCTCACTTAAGCAAACGCTCTGTCTTCGTCGGTCAAACGATCCCGAAAGGCGCAACGATCGGTGCAGTCGGCAGTACAGGAAACTCGACAGGTGCTCATCTTCACTTCGAAATCCATCGCGGTAACTATGTCTATAGCGGTACTTCTGCAGCAAACAGCGTCAATCCACTCGCCTTTTTATAAGCATTTAAGGTACCTCAACCGGGGTACCTTTCTTATTTTTAATGGGCATTTCATCATATCCAATTCCATCCAATCTTGTCAAAGGAATTTAAGGATAAATGGAAAACAAACAAAATTAATGTCTTTAAATATAATTTATTGAAATAATATCGAAATGTGAATGTAACATTTAAACATTTTCGTAAATGTTATACTCATCTATGAAATTTACATAACGGTTTAGTCACACAGATTACATATTCAGGAGGAATGAATCATGCATGGTTTTTGGAAAGGTGTTTCAGCGACAGCCATCGCTGTGGCAAGTTTTGCTTCGTTTGCCATCCCACGTGCGGATGCAGCAACGACGTTCTATAAGGTGAAAGTCATGGAGGACGGTTTGCGTGCTCGAACGGGTCCTTCGACATCATACGGTACGATCACGAGCTTTGAAAAAGGTGATACATATAAGTATCTCGGACGGACAGGCAACTGGACGAAAATTCTGTACGGTTCAAAAAAAGTCTATGTTTCTTCTACATATGTTAAAAAATATTCTGTAACACGTATCTATAAGATTAAAGTCAATGTCGACAACCTTCGTGTTCGTAGCAGCAGTTCGACGAGCAGTACAGTCGTCGGAAGTGTCGATAAGGGCGAAACGTTCCGCTACCTCGGTCGTACAGGCGATTGGATCAAGTTCTTATACGGTGGAGATAAACGATTCGTCCATGCGGACTATGTCTCGAAATACGCTGTTTTGACACTGACGAATAGCAGTGGCGCATCAAAAGCGTCAACGTCGACATCAAAGAACTTCGCGACGCCAACGAGCGGTCCGATCACGCAAGGTTATGGACCTTCTAGTGGTGCTTATGGTTACACATTCCATAACGGGATCGATTATGGTGCAGCAAAAGGTACACCAGTCTATGCGACAGCAAGCGGTAAAGTCATTACGTCTCAGCTCAAAGGCGCGTACGGCAACTATGTCATGGTTTCACATACGATCAACGGATCGCCGTTCATCAGTCTGTATGCACATATGAATAGCCGCTCGGTCTCGGTCGGTCAAACCGTCACGCAAGGTCAAAAGATCGGAACAGTTGGCGAGACAGGTAACGCTTTCGGAACACATTTACATTTTGAACTCCATAAAGGATCGTACGTCTACAGCGCAACTTCTGCTGGTAGCAGTGTCAATCCACTCGATTATCTGTAAAATGACAATAACCCTCGCCGTCTCGGCAAGGGTTATTTTTTCTTATTGTTTTCGTTTTGCTTGATACGCTTTTGAATAGCGATCGGCTGCGATGATCGCATCCGCGACTTCGTCCGCCGTAACGTTGAATCCGCTGTGGATCGTCTCACCTTCAGCAGTTGCTGCCTCTCCGACTTTGACGATGTCTTCACGTGACGCATCCTTTAGCTTGACGTCCTCGAGTGTCACCGGTAAACCAAGATCCGTGTAAAGCGCGATATAGCGCTCGATTTCTTCTTGTGGATGTTCTTCGAGCGCCAACTGGACAAGTGTACCAAAGGCGACCTTTTCTCCATGCGTCAGGTGGTGAATCTCACCGTCAAGTGCCGTAAAGCCATTATGAATCGCATGCGCCGCTGCTAGTCCCCCACTTTCAAAGCCGAGCCCACTTAACAGGGTATTCGCTTCGACGACGGCTTCGAGTGCTGGTGTGACGACTTGTGCCTGAACGGATTCGTACGCCAGACGCCCGTGCTCGAACAAGACTTCCTCACAACGTTTGGCAATCGCTTGTGCTGCAATTGTCGGTCGTCCTCCCGCCATCGTCTGTCCACCAAAGGCGACGACACTTCGAACTTCGACCCACGTCGCGAGTGCATCGGCAATTCCGGACGCGAAGAAACGCGCTGGCGCTTGGGCAATCAGTTTCGTATCGACGAGAACAAGATCGGGATTCTTCTTATAGAAACGATAACTTTCGAAAATCCCTTCGTCGGAATAGATGACGGACAGAGCACTCGTCGGTGCATCGGTCGAAGCAAGGGTCGGTACGATGACGACGGACACGTTCAGCTCATCCGAGACGGCTTTTGCTGTGTCGAGCGTCTTTCCACCCCCAACTCCCATGACGAAACGAACATCCGCTGCTTTTGCTTGCTCAGCGATTCGTTTTACTTCATGCCGTGAGGCTTCACCACTAAAGTCTGCCTTCTCGATGCTGACGTTTTCGCCGGACAGCGACTGCTCGACACGTTCCTTTACGATTTTCCAGACGACATCGTCCGCGATGACGAGCGCTTTTTCACCGAACGGGCTCACATATGTACCGAGCCGGTCAATGACATCCTTTCCTTGGACATACTTCGAGGGACTAATGAAGACACGTTCTGACATGTTTCAACATCCTTTCTGTAAGGGACACGATGGTCAATGATATACAGTAGAGGAATTGCCGTTTCCGCTTATGCTTAAACCCACAATCGAGTGAACAAAAAAAGCGGACTTTGATCATACGATCAAAAATCCGCTTCCCTTTATACATGACAACTTAAGCCACACGTGACGACGATCGTGTCTCCGCTTTTTTCTTACCGACGATCGCTCCGATCACCCCACCGATGATAGCAGGAACGACCCAACCGAGACTGACGGAAGCAAACGGTAATACCGCATCAAACACTTTCGTGACGGCTGAGACATTGATTTTTGCTGTCTTCAATCCATCAAACAAGCTGACGAGGAACGTCATCCATAGCGCCCCTTGATACACGGCTGGCTTCCCTTTAAAGAGTGGATGCAAGAACGTTAAGAAAATCAGACAGATCGCGAGTGGATAAAGCGTCATCAAGACTGGTTTAGAGACAGCGAGTAATTGATTCAGACCGATGTTCGCAACGAGTGCGCTGAAGACCGATAGACCAATCGTCCATTTGACGTATGAGATTTTTGGGACGAGTGCCGAGAAAAACGCGGCACACGCCGTGATCAAACCAACACTCGTCGTCATACAAGCGACTGTGATCATCAGACCAAGCAAAATCGCCCCATACTC
The DNA here is from genome assembly GCF_002385115.1 of Exiguobacterium sp. UBA3968. Taxonomy (NCBI): domain Bacteria; kingdom Bacillati; phylum Bacillota; class Bacilli; order Caryophanales; genus Exiguobacterium; species Exiguobacterium sp. UBA3968. The sequence continues at coordinate 500,611 of NZ_DGCW01000005.1, read as the reverse complement.
ACCGAAGTAATGATCCGACACAGCAGACAAAATCTCTGCGCCGTTCGCGAGCTGTCCGATCTCAGAGACACTTGACGCGCCCATGAAGGCAAGCGCCGTGTATGTGATTGCAAGCAAGGCTGCGGCAATCAACGAGGCTTTCGTACAAATCAGTAGCAACTGCCGCTTCGAAGTGACACCTTTTTCCTTGATCGCTGCGATGATGATGATACCGAAGACAAAGGCACCGAGCGCATCGAGTGTCATATATCCTTCTTGGAAACCATTAAAGAAAGCATTTGTTCGATATGTCTTCAAAGGATTCTGAAAACTTCCGATTGGATGCAGGACGGCAACGATGATCAAGAGACCGATGAACGTGATTTTAATCGGTGTCAGTACTTTCCCGACGACATCGACGATCTTTGTTGGGTTTAAGGACAATAGACAAGCAATCGTGTAAAACAAAATCGTGAAGATCAGTAACGGCAAATGGCTCGTCGATTCACTGAAGAACGGCTTGATTCCGATCGCATACGAGACCGTTCCGGCACGTGGAATTGCGAAGAATGGTCCAATCGCAAGATACAAGATGACCGAGAACCCGATTCCGAAAGCAGGATGAACACGTGACGCCATCGCTTGTAGATCGCGTTCCCCTGAAAACGCGAATGCGAGAATCGCAAGCAATGGTAGACCGACACCAGTGACAAGGAATCCGGCATTGGCAACCCAGACATGCTCCCCTGCGAGCTGTCCGAGCATCGGCGGAAAGATGAGATTTCCTGCCCCAAAGAACAAGGCGAAGAGCATCATGCCGATGACGATGATAAATGATGTTGGAACAGTTTTAGACATAATAAACCCCCACTGATGATTTCCGACTTCATCCGCTCCCTAAGCAGATGAAGTACTTCGTTCGAAAGGATAACATACGTTTAGGAGCTCGTGCTAGGAGTTTATCTGGAGAATATTCTGAAAATTTGGCAGAAAGTTTGATTCCACTTTAGTTTAAAGAATCTGGTACGTCTTCGCGTCAAAGTATGAAACCGGATTCATAAGTTCATCTGACGTAGTAGGAGAATGACATTTTTTATGGAAAGTAAATATATGGATAATTAAACAGGAGGTATTCTCATGAAATCCATCTATTTTCTTAGCGTCACCCTTTTACTTGCCAGTTGTTCCCCGGCTGCCGAGAAACCAAAGACGTATGACATTTCGTTTACGCACGAGAAACAAGAGATCCACATCGTTCCTTTGTATAAGGCGTATGACGACTACATTCAAGCGGTTTCGAAACAGCCAAAGGACAATGAGGCACTATATAAAAAATACGTATTGGGCGCTAAAAATGACGTCATCAAAAAAGAACAGCTCCAAGCCATGCCTGTTCCTAGCATCTATGAACAGCCTTCGGAAAACATCAAGGACTTAAAACAGATGAATACATATTTGAAAAAACACCATCAGCACATCATGAAACAGATCAAGTCCAGTCTCCTGACTTCGATGAAACAACTTCCACGGGATGAGAAGCTCGTTGTCTTCGTCTCCCCAACGACACCACTCGAACATGATGATGCCAAACGTTATGGTGGTGTCAGCGGTGTCGCTCAAGGAAACAATTCGATGAGTCTGTTCTTCTTGAAGGATTTTTCGAAAGAGTCATTACTCAATACGACGGCGCATGAATACCATCATACCGTAGCCCTCGATGAGCCGAATCGTGCGACAATACTCGATTACATCATTCTCGAAGGAAAAGCGGAATTCTTTGCCCATAAGCTTTATCCAATGGAATCATCGGAAGCGATTGCCCCTTTACTTGACCACTCCTTGGAGCATGTGATTTCGGAGCTGAATGCGGAACGATTGACGACGGATGATCTGTTCTTTGGAAATTACGAAAAACAAATTCCATCGTTCACGAAATACAGACTCGGCTACATGATCGTCTCCGACTTCGTGAAACAACATCCCGAGATCTCCTTGAAGGAATGGTCACGGATGTCCTCTGTGCAAATTCTTGAAAAAAGCAGTTACAAGAAAAAATTAACGATTCGCTAAAATCAATAAAGCACGAGACAACGGGAGCATCAATCTCCTTCGTCTCGTGCTTTATTAGTTAACCTTCGTATTTTTTAACGATCGTCGCCACCCCTTGACCGCCACCGACGCATAACGTCGCAAGACCATGCGTCTCACCCGTCCGCTCGAGTTCATGGATCAGCGTGACGAGAATCCGCGCACCGCTCGCACCAATCGGATGACCGAGCGCGATCGCTCCGCCGTTGCGGTTGAGCTTCTCATGCGGGAACTGTAGCTCCGCATCGACCGCGAGAGATTGTGCCGCGAATGCTTCGTTCGCTTCGATGACATCGATCTCGTCAAGTGTTAGTCCCGCTTTATCGAGTGCCTTTTGGACCGCTTGGACGGGACCGATTCCCATGATGCTCGGGTCGACACCGGACGTTCCGTTCGCGACGATCTCAACGAGTGGTGTCACGCCGAGTTCTTGTGCCTTCGCCTCTGACATGATGACGAGCGCCGCAGCCCCGTCATTGATGCCAGATGCATTGCCTGCCGTGACCGTTCCGTTCTTCTTAAACGCCGGGCGCAAACGACTGAGCGTTTCGACGGACGTTCCGGCGCGCGGAAACTCATCTTGATCAAAACGGATCGGATCGCCTTTTCGTTGTGGAATCAACACTGGCGTGATTTCTGAGACGAACCGTTCTTCCGCTAATGCCGTCTGCGCTTTTTGCTGACTCGTCGCGGCGAACTGATCCTGCGCTTCGCGGGAAAGTTCGTAGACGTCTGCTAAATTCTCTGCCGTGATCCCCATATGATAGTCATTAAAGGCACATTCGAGCCCGTCCTGGATGATCGTATCGACGAGTGGTTGGTCACCCATCTTTAGTCCAGACCGTGCGCCCGCGAGGACGTAAGGTGCTTGACTCATGTTCTCCATCCCACCAGCAACGATGACATCGGCTTCGCCTGACTTGATCGCCTGATACGCAAGATGGACAGCAGAGAGACCGGATCCACAGACCTTATTGACGGTCATCGCGGGGCATGTCTCCGGTAACCCGGCAGCGAGGGCTGCCTGCCGTGCTGGATTTTGACCAAGTCCTGCTGAGAGGACGTTGCCGAAAAAGACTTCATCGACACGATCTCCTGCGACACCTACTTTTTCGAGTGCTGCGCGAATGACTGTCGCACCGAGTTCCGTTGCTTTGACGTCCTTCAAACTTCCATTGAAATTCCCGATCGCCGTGCGCGTCGCACTGACGATGACGACTGCTTCACTCATCTGCTCCATCTCCTTATTGAATCGTGTATCCACCATCAAGGACGTTCGCTTGTCCAGTGATGCCTTTTGCTTTGCGGCTCGCAAGGAACAATGCATAATCTGCAATCTCCTCGACAGCAAGCAGACGTTTTTGCGGAACGAGCGGGTAGATGACTTCTTCCAGTACCTTTTCGAGTTCAACGTGACGCGTCTTCGCCAAGTCTTCCATCTGATTGCGGACGAGTGGTGTATCGACGTACCCCGGGCAAATCGCGTTGACGGTGATTCCGTATTCCGCTCCTTCAAGGGCTGCGACCTTCGTTAGACCAAGCAATCCATGCTTCGCCGAGTTATACGCTGCTTTCCCAGCAAAACCAATCAAACCATTGATCGATGCCATGTTGAGAATACGTCCGTAACCTTGTTCCTTCATGATCGGAAAAGCATGTTTGATGGCCATGAACGGTGCCGTCAACATGATCTTAATCATCAATTCGAACTTCTCTGTCGGAAACTCTTCAATTGGTGAGACGTGTTGAAGACCCGCGTTATTGATCAAGACGTCAAGTCGACCAAACTGTTCGACCGTCTGCTTCAAGACGGCTTCGACCTGTGCTTCATCAGTGACGTTGAGTGTCATGCCGACCGCTTCATGACCAGCTGCGCGAATCGATGCCGCCGCCTCATCTGCTGCTTCCGCGCGGACGTCCGTTACGACGACTTTCGCTCCTGCTGTTGCGAACGCCTTTGAGATTTCTAGACCAATTCCGCTTCCTGCACCTGTGACGAGTACGATATCTCCTTTGACCATCTGCTTCACTCCCCTACCGTCACGCGCTCGAGTTCCGGACTGACCGTGAATCGTGCTTCCGTGACTTGTTTGACGTCTTCAACCGTTTGACCATTCAGCGTCTCGATCAAGACCATCCCGTCCGGCGTGAAATCAAAGACGGCCCGGTCCGTAATCAGACGGTTGACGACGGCGCGTCCTGTCAACGGCAAGGTACACGACTGTTTGACTTTCGATTCGCCGTGTTTGTTGACATGCTCCATGATGATGACGACGCGTTTCGCTCCGTTGACGAGGTCCATCGCTCCGCCCATGCCCTTGACCATCTTGCCCGGAATCATCCAGTTCGCGAGATCACCGTTCTGATCGACTTCCATCCCACCGAGGATCGCGAGGTCGATGTGCCCACCGCGAATCATCGCGAACGATTCAGCACTGTCGAAGTAAGAAGCTCCGGATTGTGCCGTGACTGTCTCTTTGCCGGCATTGATCTCGTCCGCATCGACTTCATGATCAAGTGGATACGGTCCGATGCCAAGAAGTCCGTTTTCGGATTGCAGCATGACATGCATATCATCCGGAATCGCATTGGCGATCAATGTCGGAATCCCGATCCCGAGGTTGACGTACATCCCGTCTTCAACTTCCTGAAGCGCGCGTTCAATGATGATCTCTCGTGTCGTTTTCATATCAATCTCCTCCTCAAGCTTCCCGGACAGTCCGGCGTTCGATGCGTTTTTCATAATCCGTTCCAACAACGATGCGCTGGACGTAGACAGCAGGCGTGTGGATCTCGTTCGGATCGAGTTCGCCGACCTCGACGAGTTCTTCGACTTCGACGATCGTTACTTTTCCCGCTGTCGCGACGATCGGGTTAAAGTTGCGTGATGTCTTCCGAAAGACAAGATTCCCGAGACGATCTGCTTTCCATGCTTTGACAATCGCAAAATCGCCGACGATTCCTTCTTCGAGCAGATAGGTCTTCCCGTCGAACTCCTTTTGTTCCTTTCCTTCAGCAATCGGTGTCCCGACGCCTGTTGGTGTATAGAAACCAGGAATACCAGCACCACCGGCACGGATACGTTCCGCTAGCGTACCTTGGGGAACGAGATCGACTTCGATCTCGCCACTGAGATACTGTTGTTCAAACGTCTTATTTTCCCCGACATACGACGAAATCATCTTCTTGATTTGTCGCGTCTGCAAGAGAAGACCAAGTCCAAAATCATCGACGCCACAATTGTTACTGACGACCGTCAAATCCTTGACGCCTTTCTCTTGTAACGCCGTAATGGATTTTTCCGGGATTCCGCAGAGTCCGAAGCCCCCTACGACTAGCGTCGCCCCGTCAAAAATGTCTGCTGTCGCTTCCGCGAATGATGCGTATACTTTCCCCTGTTTCATCTGATGATGCCCCCTTCTAAACTCTTAGTACAAACCAGTCAAGCTATACAATCCGATCATCAAGAAGACCGTCACTGTTTTAAGGATCGTAATCATGAAGATGTCTTTATACGACTGACGGTGCGTTAGGCCCGTGACGGCAAGTAATGTGATGACGGCACCGTTATGCGGTAACGTATCCATTCCGCCGGACGCCATCGAGATGACGCGGTGCATGACTTCCGGTGGTACGCCACCCGATGTGATTGCCTGCGTATATTTATCCGACATCGCACTTAACGCAATCCCCATTCCACCCGATGCGGAACCGGTGACACCGGCAAGCGTCGTCGTCGTGACGGCTCCGTTGACGAGCGGATTCGTAAACGTCTCCGAGATTCCGCTTGAGACGGACTTAAATCCTGGTAACGCCGCGATGACGCCACCGAAGCCATACTCAGCACCTGTATTCATGACCGCTAAGAGCGCACCACCGATACTGACGTTCAGACCAGCTTGGAAGTTCGTCTTGATCTTTCGGAAGTCATAGAGCATCGCTGCGAGAATTCCGATCAATAACGCCATTTGGACAGACCAGATCGCAAGAACGGCCGGCGTCTCGATCTTTCCGAATGCTTCTAGACCGATTGCTGAAAAATCGAATCCTTCTGGATACCATTTCGGAATCGAGAGTGTAAAGACTTTGTTCATTACGGCAACAAGGACGAGTGGGACAAAGGCAAGGACTTGGCGATAGACTGGTTGACGATCCGTCTCGAGCGTCATTTCTGGTTCGTTCTTCAACTCCATTTGCGGTGCAGTACTTGCCGCTGTCGCTTCGAATCCAGCGTACCCTTCACCCGCTTGATGGGCTTTTTTCTTGCGTGACTCGAGATACCACATGCCGACGACTAAGATGAACAAGCCACCGACTGAACCCATGATCGGCGCAGCATAGATATCTGTTTTGAAGAACGTCGTCGGAATGACGTTCTGAATCTGAGGTGTTCCTGGTAAGGCATCCATCGTGAACGTGAACGCACCAAGGGCGATCGTTCCCGGAATGAGTCGTTTCGGGATGTTTGCTTCGCGGAACAAGTTCGCAGCGAACGGATAGACAGCAAATACGACAACGAATAAGCTGACGCCGCTATATGTAAGAATGGCGCCGAGTAAGACGATGGCAAGGATAGCGCGCTTCGCACCAATCATACGAATGATTGTCTTTGCGATCGATTCCGCGATACCGGACATCTCAACGACTTTTCCGAAAATCGCTCCGAGGAGGAAGACCGGGAAGTATGCTTTGATGAAGCCGACCATCTTTTCCATGAAGATATTCGAGAAGAATGGTAACACCCAGTCAGGGTTCGTCAGTAAGACGGCGAACAAGGCACAGATTGGTGCAAATAGGATGACCGAAAAACCACGATAGGCAACGAACATCAATAAAGATAAGGCAAGAAGAATGATGACGAGTTCCATGAGTAAGATCTCCTTCAAATTTAGTAAGCGCTTTCATACCGCTTCTTCATCATTTAACAATGCAGTGTCGAGGAGGTCAATCAAATTCCCTAAAACCATAAGTACAGCTTATAGAAATCATAAGTTCACATTATAGACACAATTGATGGGACGAGTTTATTTTTCGATAAACAGGAGTTAGTCGGTTTATGGCGTATATTTCTTAAATAACGTACTTTTTTCGAAAGGATGGACGATTCATGAAAAGCATCCTTTTTGACGTCTTACATAACGTGACGCTATTAATGGCTGGTTTTTATCTACTTGGAAAATTATCACCGCTTCCGATCACGCGAGAATCTCCACGTCTCACCCGCGTACTGTATGGTCTTGCCCTGAGCATGATCTCCTTACTACTCATGCAGATGACAATCGAAGCAGCCCCCGGCGTCATGATTGATTTGCGCCATGTTCCGGTCATTGTCGCCGCCTACTTTGGAGGCGTTATTCCAACAACGATCGTGACGGTCGCGATCATTGTTTATCGCTTTAGTCTGGGAACGAACTTGGCTGCATTCACTGCATTTGGCTTCATCGTCGCTGTCGCCCTCGGAACGAGTCTGATTGTTCGTGAAATGCCGCCTTACGCAAAACGGACCTTTACACTCGTGACGCTCTATGCGACGGCTTTGCACGCCCTTGTCTTATGGATCGTCTTACCGAAACAAATCCTCTTACTCGAGGTCATGTCGGTCGTCATTCCTGCTTCTTTCGTTAGCAGTTGGCTCGCCCTTTTGATCATTCGTGATATCCGCCTGACGAAACAGTCGTTACGGGTGCTTCGGCAGAAAGCACAACTCGACTTTTTGACGGGATTGAATAATTCACGTGCTTTTAACGAATACTTCACGGATCTCAAACAACGATTGATCTTGAACAAACAGTCCATCGTGTTGTTGACGATCGATATTGATCATTTTAAACAGATCAACGATACGTATGGACATGAAGCGGGTGACGAAGTGCTACGTCAGTTTTCCAGCCGACTGCGTGATGGCGTCGCAGAGAGCGGGTATTTATCTCGTAACGGCGGTGAAGAGTTCTCCGTCTTGTTTGAAGGCGTTCCGCTCTCTGAAGTGATTCCTTTAGCAGAGCAATTACGTGAACGTATTGCCTGCAGCCCGTTCCGACTAGCGACGACCGATCTGCCACTTACAGCATCATTTGGTTTAGCCGCGTATGATGAGACGACATCTCAAATCGACCATCTCTTACCGGATGCGGATGCCGCGCTTTATCAAGCAAAACAACAAGGACGAAACCAAGTCGTCCTGTTTTCTCCTAATGCAGAATCTGCCGTCAGCTTCCAAGAATAACGATGGACGTCACCTCTGAAATCCGCTACCTTTAAAGTAGAGGCAGGTGATTGATATGAAGTTAACAAAAGGTCCTTATATCCTGATCGGTCTTCTCTTAGGACTCGTGTTCGGATTCATTGGTGACAACTTCTATTTGTATGTATCAGCAGGCATTCTCGTCGGAGCACTGCTTGAATTGTATGTCGCATACGAACAACGCAAAAAAAATAAAAAATCATGATGGAGGTACCAACATGACATTCAGTGACTTATTCCTCTCGACCCTTACGTATATCGGTGTCGCGACCGTACTCCTTGCAATTGGTGTCGTCCTGTTCGAGGTAACGACGAAATCAAAGGAACTGGAATTAATCCGTAATGGTAAGAAAGCAGCCGTTTATGCATTCGGTGGACGTATTCTCGGTCTTGCCATCGTCCTCTATTCGAGTATCTCGAACTCCGTCAGCATTCTCGATATGGTCTTATGGGGTGCACTCGCAATCGTCTTACAAATCGTCTTGTTCTATCTCGCGGATTTACTAATCCCACGCTTAAGCATGACGAAAGAGATTGATGCGAATAACGAAGCAGTCGGCTTGTTGCTTCTCTTCTTATCGATTTCGATCGGTTTGATCATTGCAGGATCGCTTACATATTAAGACACACGAAAACAGCCTTGGATCATTAGGATCTAGGGCTGTTTAGATTGTTGACCATGATTCGGTTATAGAAATGAGAATTACAATTATTGTCTACTAATATGAAGTGAAAGCATTGAATCCCCTCAAAAAAAACTTCTAGGACAAATTAAATTGAACCGAGAAAGTTAGTCAAAAAATGATTCATTAGGCGACCTCGAGGACCTGAGTCCGGTACTTTACCTAAATCAAGTTTTTTTTAGTTGTCTCTTGATATGACGATAGTTATAGTACTCGATATAACGTTTGGGCTCACATTTAAAGTGGTCCATGTCATCGAACTTCTAAAAATAGAGCTAAGATGACTAAGATGAGAATAAAGATGAGCGGACATGATATTATCCCTATTTCAAATGACTAATCCCTCAATCGAATGTAAAAACTTCTTGATCAGCTATGTGTATAGTCGTTTCAGAAGTGAAAGCGCTAATCCAGTACATGCCGAAAAATGCTACATTGACCCTCGAACATTTCAATTGCCCCAATCAAGCTCATTAAGCAAAAGAAAAAGTTCTCAAGCCGTCTGTACTCATCCGTATCTATACAATGATAAATTGAATCGTATAATCTGATTCCGAGGCTACGTGAAGATTCGCTTCAAGTTGTCTGATTTGATCTGGATTGAAGGTGCGTCTGTTCATAAATAGTTCTCACGTCTAAATTAAATAGGTACATATCTTTAAACATAAAAACCTCCGAATGGGGTCTTTTATCAAGTGTCCATCATTCAGGGTTCAGTTCATGATGGATAATTGGTTCATCTGTAATACATTAGAATGAGGTGTCAACATTAGCTATCAGTATAATGATTTCATTATATTGAATAAAATATCAAAAAATAGAGTTTAATAAATAAAAATCCATAAATTAATCGTTATATTTTCTATTATATGACAAATGTTAATATTAACTGTAACGCATAGCAGAAAATACAAAACCCATAACGACCTCGTTTAAAATAGTATTACCAAATAAACTTCAACATAGGATTCGTTATGAGCTATATTCATCTTACTAAATCAGAAAGAGTCAAAATAAAAACTTATCTAAAGCTTGGATTTTTAATACGAAAAATCGCTCAGCACCTTTGTCAACAGTCATCTACGATCTCGCGTTACTGAAAACGAGATCCTTCCTACAATTCAATCAACGCGAAAAGACGTTATAAGATACTTTAGGGCACGCATGCTATTCAACGCTTTGCTTGGGTCACGCATCCTTGAAAAACTGCGAAGTACATAATCGCTCAAACAGATCGCAGATGACTCTTTCACGAACAGAGATCATCGCACAGTAATATTTATCGATGAATATACAACGCATTCATCAAAAGCGATTTAAGCTTTTTTCGACAAAAGGAAAGCACCAAAAGCCACATGAGATACAAGGTCGTTTCGGAAGAATATTTTGCTTAAATTGACAAACTGCCATATAAAATTAACTAAAAGCGGTTTAAAGCTTATCAGCTAGACAAAATGTTTATAATTGTATCTGGATTTAAGTTCGGTTGTCCTTGTCTAGCATAATATAGAGAGAAACGTGATGATACATCTTTAGAGAATTGACTAGATACAGTGAGAATCTTTTGGTATGGAAAATCATCTGGACTAATAGATACTAATTGTTGAAAATCAATAAAACCACCTGGGAAATCTGAATATGGAGGTATAAAATGATACCCTAAACTATTGGAGTGTCCATTTCTGAACCATCGTGCTAATTCATCTCTACTCTTGGTAACTTTTTTTGGTACATCCATTTCAGAATCGGTATATTGTTTCATCGCATCGAAAAATTGTTGCTTTGTGCTTGAGAATCCGCTGACATCTTCAAAATTTGTAATTTTAGCCAAAAGTACTTTAGAGTACTTTTCCTGAGCCATTTCGCAAGCTGGAGTAAGTATAAAATAATACTCATCATTATGACTTAAAATATCTCCGAAGAACAAATTATTTCTGACAGGAGGATATATATAAAATTCCGCAGAATGAAATGGTTCGAAGCTTCCGTCTTCACCATTAATCCCTAAATATTCTTGCAAAAGATAAAAAGTATACCTTAACAAAGATTTTTGCTGAGTACTTTTATCCTCTATAGAGTTCCATTGATTAAAATTTTCAGAAAAATGAACCCAAAAAATATTTTGCAAATATTCTTCTATAGGACCGCTTGCTTTTAAAGCTTGGGACAAACCACTTTCTATCCAAGTTTTTATTTGATTTAATATTTCACTAGCGTCTTCTGATTTAGAGTATACTTTGTAAAATTCATTATCGTCATTTAAATCATCAGGTTTTGCATCTTCAGGATGACCACTTCTAACTATTATTGGTATTCTTAATTTTTTAGTAATGATGTTTATTAATTTATTACCTTCTAACGTTTCCCCGCTCAAACGAGTATTACTTAAACTTAAGTCAATTATAGCAACATCAAAATCGTCTTCCAAAAGTATAGAAAGACTGTCTTCATATGTAGAAGAAGTTTTATATTTAATTAAATAATTTTCATTACTTTCGTTGAACTCTTCAATAGTGTCTTCAAGAACTTGTATATGATCTTTCTTATCTTCTACAATCAAAACTTTTATTTCGTATCTATTCATTTTTAAATCATTCTCCTTCTACAAAAGGTATCTCTATACTAAAGTAAGCTCCATTTTCAGAATATATTGCTTTTAATCGACCATTGTTTCTAGAAATAGCTTCTCCAGAAATCGCTAATCCAAGACCTGTCCCCTCATTTTCTTCACTTTTACCACTAAATCCCGGTTCAAATATAGATCCACTAGTAATATACGTTTCACTAATTCCAGGACCATTATCTATGATATCAATACATAATTTATTTTTTACTTTTTCACATGAAATGGTTATTTTTCTATCTAACATTGGAGTTCTTTTTAACCAGTAGATACTATTTTCAATTAAATTAGTAAATGACATTCGATAGTCTTCTAATGTACCGTATATTATCGTGTTTTTAGGTATCGTATTATAAATTTTTATCTCATTTTCTGTTAAGATTTTTTCAAATAAAATTTCGATTTCTTTGACTATATCATGTAAATTTAATGTTTTTGCTGTGCTTCTTCTAGTGCGAGTTAAAGGTTCGATTTTCTTGAAAAGATTTTCTAAAGATATAGTTTGATTTACTGCGGATGTCAATCTGCTATCGATTTTTTCAGTTAAGCGATTATCTTCCTCTTTTCTTAAAAGTGGTTCAATCCATTTTTTTATTCTAGGGAGTTGATTAAATAAATACCCCACTGAATTACGACCTTCATGGAGAACAACTGTGACAATTTTACCTACAGTTGCCTGTCCCTGATACATTGCTATTATTTCTGTGATTTTTTTTAAATTTTGTTCCTTCTCATTTGTGAGTTTTTCGACTTGAGAGGCAATACTCTCTTTAATTTCTTTGACTACAGTTTCGATTTCCTCTGGATTATTTTTTATTTTTCCCAATCCATCTTCCAACTGTAAATTCACATATTTGTTTATCGATGAAAAATCTGTCAATGAATTAATATATTCTACTGATGTTTTCAGTTTTTTCTTTTTTTGATACATTTGTCTATATACTGTTCTTCTATTTTCTAACTCAGTAATTACATTTTTCATTAATGATTTTAATCTTTCATAATGTTCAGAGTCTTTTAACCCATCTCTAGCACTTTTTTCTTCTAAATGTGAATATTCTTCAGCTTCAATAGTAATAAATCCTATAGTTTGATCTGATCCAATTCGTTTAGAAGGACTTTGAACTCTTCTGTTATCTAATCTTAGCCAGTCAAATCCGCTATCTCCATGAGGGCGGATTCTAAAACCATTTCTATATATCCCTACACCAGAATGAAGATTTAACAACTTTTTTAATTCTGCCCTTTCTAAAACCTCAATACCTTGTTTACGCGATAATAAAGAATCAATTCCTGAGCGATCTTTATCATATACTCTAAAATCAAACTCGACTTCACCACAATTTTTTTCATTTTTTTGTAAGGGTATAAAAACATCAAAATTTTCGGTTTGCGTAGGATTAGAATAATGATTTTCATACTTAATGGTCGCATGTCCTTCATTTGAAATTGATCCATACAATCTATAATGAAATAAATCTAAAATTGAAAATTGTTCTATCTTATTAACTCGATTTTTATAATCATTTTCTCCTGAATATACATTTATAAAATGTATATAAACATCAAAATCATCTTGATTTTTATTTTTAATGGGTGAAATTAATTTTTGTAATTCGAAATCAATTTCATCTAATACTTTTTCTGTTAGTAATTCTGAATATTCTTTTCCCCCACTAATTTTTAAACACGTTCCCGAAGTCAAATTTGATGCTTCAGTAGTAAGCTCTATGTTTACATCTTTTAAAAATTCTTTTCTTTCAAATTCTTTCCAATCAATTTTTGCAATTGTTTTAGTGTTATTTTGTACAGATTCTAATTCTAAAAGATTTCCTAAAATCGCAGTTGCATATCTACCAATACCTTTTCTACCTTGATACGGTCTATTAAGATTCGGACTGAAATTTTTCTCAAGTTTAAAAGAGGTTCCAGGGACCATCCAAGAATTTTTAATAGTTTCTATAGACATGCCGTGCCCATTATCATTAATGCTTATATGCAAGTTATCATGAGTTCTTTGAAATGTTATATCTACTCTAGTTGCTTCTGCATCATAAGAATTTTTCACTAGTTCAACAATAGAAGCAGGAATGTCTTTAATCAAATCTTTTCCAATTGCTGAAATAAGTCTAGCAGCAGGTTCAAAATGGTAATGGCTCGTTTTTCTCAATTTTTTTCACTCCTTTGTGCTTATCATTTTTATCATAATCCACTAAAACTTTTAGTATAGCTTTTGCTATAGATTTAGCCATTAGTGGAGGCACTGCATTCCCTATCTGTCTATACTGTGCGTTTTGAGAACCAGAAAAATCATAATTTTTTGGAAAAGATTGAATAAGCGAAGCTTCATAAGGTGTAAAAGTTCTTGGTTGAGTCGGATGTATAAATTTCAACCCATCTTTTTGCATATGAGCTAAAATAGTATTCGATGGTTTGACCCAAGAATGTTTAACATAAGTATCTTTATGATTTTTTTTATCGTAAGGATATAAATTATTTAATAAACTAAAGTTATATTTTAGGTTTTTATTTACAAAATTAGAAGAACTACTTCCTTGTGGCATTAAAGAAAACATAATAAGATCTCTTATATTGTGTTTTCTAGTTTTATGAAGAGTAATTTCGCTTTTTATATTTGTGCTTAGATTAAAACTTTTTGCCAAACTATTGTATTCAACACAAAATAATTTTAGATAATCCATCTTATTTTTTTTAATATTTTTAACTATATGAATGTTATTTAGAAGAAATTCTTTTAATTTTTGGAATTCTTCTTTCTTTTCTTCAATTTGCTTTTTATAGTTATATTCAACTTCTAAAATGTTTTTGATAAATGCACTAAGGCAAATTTCTAAATTATCGATTAAATAATCTATATTTTTTAATTTATCCATTCCTAAAGTGTTAATTTCGGGTAATAAAAAAGGTAAATCGCCAATAACCTCTAATAAATTTTTTTGAGGAGAAGTACTAGCATATGAAGATATTAACGGGTTAGAAATATTATGTCTGTTAGCAACTATAATAACTCGCTTTCTTTTTTGAGCTACACCATAGTCGACACTATTTAGAACCTCAAATTTGCTATTTTCTTGATTGTCTAACCTTGTAGAATAACCTATATCTTCTAGTTGTTCACTAATGACTTCGATTGCTAATTTGTCCCTTTGTGATACATCATCTTCAAATTTTTTCGAAAGAAGTCCTTCAACATTTTCAAACACTACAAATCTCGGTTTGATTCTTCTAACTAAATCAAAAAAATGCCTAAATAATGTATTTCTCGGATCATTTTTTAAAGCTGCTTGAATCTCTTTTTTTCCTGACCTAGCAGGACCAATTAAAGAAAAGGTTTGACATGGCGGACCACCGATTATTACATCGACATCTTTACACTCTTCAATCAATAGCTCCTTATTACTTTCAAGAGTAATATCTCCTTCAAAAACTTTATCAATTCCTAAGTGATTCCTTAGTGTATTACATGCATCCTTATCAATTTCGACGGCTTTTACAATCTCAAAACATGCGTTATTGTAGCGAGCATTTAAGAACCCAGTTGAAAATCCACCTCCACCAGCAAATAAATCTAACACAGAATACTTTTTCATTATATCTAATCCTTTTTCTAAAATTATTTACGATTATTCTCGCCTTATATTTCTATTTTACTACATTTCAAAAATTACTGCGTACTAACGATGAGACTATAAATATGTTATCTACATTCTTATATTATCTTATTCTATCTTTTAGGTCTTATAATTTGGAAATATTTAAATGAAGTTAAAAATACTAATTCAAATTTATAAAAATAACATTTTTAATATGTTATTGTCTATGACATTAAGGGAGTAAATTTTTTATTCTAGTTCATCATTCTTTATCCACATTTTGCAATTGAGTCTACCTCGCTTTTTATTTATATGTTTCACTCTCTTCTAAATTACCTAAAAGCAAAACAGCCCTACATCTCTCGATTCAGGACTGTTTTCATTCTCGCTATTTTTCAAGCTCTTCTAGCTCCGTCCGCGAACGCGGAAAACCGTTCGCTTGCCACTCCGACCGATAGATCGAATCCAGTTTCGTCAATCCGACCTCATCCGGGTCCTTCGCAGCATCTGGACTTGGATCCTGATCGAGATGCGCTAAATAGTCTCGTAACGCATCGGTCTGTGTGCTCTGTTCCCGCTTCCTGAACAACAGTAGACTCGCACCGGCAATGACACCTGCTCCGAATAAATACCGTTTTTTCAAGCCCATATGGTTTCCTTCTTTCTTCCCTTAAACCAATCCACCGCCGTCACGCAGTCGTGGATGCGCGATGCGTTTGACCTTTCCTTCTTCGACCGTCAGGACATGATCGGGCTGTCGCTCGAAGTAACCCGTCTCAAGCACACCCGACCAGCTCTTCACTTCTTTTGCAAATACTCGGACGTCCGAGATGGCTGATACATCAACGTCAAGAATCACGTGACCTCCATCTGTAACGAAGGGACGATCGTCTTTCACGCGTAGTGTTGCTGAGACATGCTTATCACGTAACCGTTGTTGCACATACGGTAAGGCAAACGGATCCAGTTCGACAGGTAACGGTCCGCTTAAATGATGGACGAACTTCGAGGAATCGGTCAGATAGAGCAATTCCCGACTCATCAGCGCGACGATTTTCTCGCGAAATAGTGCACCGCCACCACCTTTGATCGTTTGAAATCGTCCGTCAATCTGATCAATCCCATCGATCGTCACATCGATTTCCATTCCCTCTTCCAAGTCGATCAACGGAATGTGTAACTGTTCCGCGAGTCGGACCGTCGCAAGTGACGTCGCCACGCCTTGAATCTCTAGTCCCGCCTGCACAAGTGGACCAAGCGCCTCGATGAACCGTTCCGTCGTCGAACCCGTCCCAAGACCCACTATCATCCCATCTTTCACGTAAGTTAGTGCTGCCTCAGCGACTAATTGTTTCTCCTGTTCATACATCCGCATCCCTCCCTACATTTCTGTTCCCGTTTCGATTCGTCTTCAATCGACGGAGAGAGATGATTCCGTTAACGTCAGGTACCGCTCAATTGCCTGGACGAGCGGTTGTTGAGCTTCCATCCAAAACGCGACAGATGTCGGATCAGCGTCGAGGTGACGTTTAACGATTTCATCGATCGTCGCTTGACCGGAATCGTGCATGACGGCATCAAAAACTGTCGAAAATTGACTCGGATCCGCTTGAACCGTCTGATAAAGACTATTGCTAAGCAGATAACCGATCGTATACGGAATATTGTAGAACGCAAGGTTCGGATTAAACAGATGACTGATGTACATCCATTTGTAGCGCGCTGGTTCAGGCAGCACTGGACCATAAGCTAAGCGCTCTTCCTCTTGTAAGAGTTCACTCAACCTTTCAGCATTGATCGTACCATGCTGACGTTCCGCATAAAAACGTTGCTCGAAACGGAACATTCCGGGAACGATACTGGCATATTTCAGCCCCTCTCGAATCTTGACCTCTAGGAGAGCAAGTACTTCCTCGCGCTCCGTCGTCTCTTTGATCGCAGCATCGAGGACGAGATTCTCCATGAATGTTGAAGCCGTCTCCGCGATACTCGTTCCTTTGACTTGGTTTAAATACGGTTCATCTTGCAGAACATAATTATGATAGGCATGACCGAATTCATGAGCAAGTGTCGCGACGTCTGGATAACTGTCACGGTACGTCATGAAAATCCGGCTCTCTTTTGCAATCGGAAAGGCAGCGCAGAATCCGCCTTCCGCTTTTCCGGGACGATTCTCCGCATCGACCCATCCCTTGTTAAACACGTTTTCAGCAAAAGCACCGAGCTTTGGATTCAACTGTTTGAATTGTTTGCTTACGATTGCCTGTGCCGTCTCAAACGGAACATGCCGCGCGGAACGATACGTATTCGTCTCAAAATCATGCCATTCTCCCGTCACCTGCTCTGCCTGGGCAATCTTGCGGGCATAATAGGCGTGAAAGAGGTCTCGGTGCTGATCGAGTGCTTCAATCATCGCTTTTAAGCTCGCTTCTGAGATCCGGTTCTGCTCAAGCAACTCGGTCAACGGTTGCTCCCAGTTCCGCATCTTGTAGGATTGCAATCTGAAGCCAGCAATCCGGTTCAGAATCGTCGCAAACAAGTCAGCTTCTTGTGCACAAGCGGTGTCAACTGCTGTCGCTGCCGCTAAACGAGCCGAACGGTCAGGTGCGAACATCGCTTCGTGTAGCCCTTGACCAATCGTGACCTGCTTTCCGTTCAAGTCGACCCGTAACGCCATGAAGCGCTGATCGTAGAGTTGTCCCCAGCCCTGAAATCCATCCACACCGAGATCCTGTAACAATTGTTCTTGAATCAGTGGTGCACGACGGGACTGGATGTCACGGCGTTCGTTTAAGAAAAAGGCGTACGGTGAATCCGTAACGAGCGCTTCCCACTCTTCTTGTGACAGAGCTGCGATCTTTGTATCGAGTGCTGCCACTTCACTGCGCACCATCGCTTGGACGACTTCGATCTCTTCAAGCAATGGATGGACTTCTACGCGCGTGACATCTTCAGCATACAGACAATAAATGAAGTCGCTCCATTCCTCGACGTCGCGCGCGACTTGCTGATAACGCTCGACCTGTTCTGCCACATCAATCGGCCGATTCGACAATGCTGTTTGTATGGAAGCGATGCCTGCTTTGACGTCATCAATCGTATAGAGTGTTTCTAATTGCCATCGTGTGTGTTGCATGTGATTTCCCCCTCTTCGTGATCTTTCCGTTCTTTCATTCGTGAGGACACTCGACTTCTCCTGTATTTTCCATATAGATACAAAAAAACTCCTTCAGTCATTGACTAAAGGAGGACATCATCACAACACGAAGAAGTAGACACATAGGAAATGCGCTAGACTACCGAGTAGTACGAAGATGTGGAAGATTTCATGGAATCCGAGATGTTTAAACGATAAGACACGCGGCTTGAGTCCATAGATGATGCCACCGATCGTATAGAAGATACCACCAAGGAACAATAGACCGATGCCGAGCGGTGATAAGACTTGCGCGAGTGGTGTGATCGCAAACACCATGATCCAGCCCATTCCGATGTAGAGCGTCGTCGATAACCAGCGTGGACTGTTGAACCAGACTAATTTGAAGGTAATTCCGGAAACAGCAATCAACATGACGATGCTAAACAAGACCCAACCCGTCGGGCCATTCAGACTGACAAGACAAAACGGTGCGTAGGAACCGGCAATCAACAAATAAATCATCGAGTGATCCAATCGTCGCCAGATCGCAATCGCCCGGTCGCTCGCAAGGACCATATGATACGTTGCCGAAACAGCATAGAGTGCCATCATACTGACCCCAAAAATAATCGCTGCGACGATGGCGAGTGATGCTCCGCGTTCTAACGATGCTTTAATGACGAGTGCGAGTAATCCGACAAAAGCAAAGACAGCCCCTCCCAAATGTGTTAATCCATTAATCGGTTCTCTCATATAAGCTTTCACTTTTGTTCCTCCCCTGATATGTAGTTTTGAATACTACATGGCGTTATATACATATTCTATCATATGATGAAGAAGTAGAAAGTCCTATTTTAACGATTTTGGAGGTTTTTTTATGACACGTTCTGACGACACGAGACATGATCGTCAATTACAGCTCGCAGATATCCCGAACATTGATCTTTATATGGATCAAGTCATCCAACTGTTTGAGCGAACATTCGAGGAAACGACGCGGAATGCGGATGAGACAATCCTGACGAAGACGATGATCAACAATTATGCCAAAAAAAAATTATTTTTTCCGGTTACGAATAAAAAGTATACGAAGGAGCACTTGATTTTAATTAGCTTGATTTATCAGTTGAAAAGTTCGTTTTCGATTAACGATATCAAGACGATCCTAACGCCCTTGAACGAAGGCATCGAACAGAATCAACTCGATCTGGAAGACTTTTATCGCACTTACCTTGAACTGACAGAACGAAATACAGCCCGTTTCATCACCGAACAAGATGCTCTTACCGCCTCGACGACCGATCCACTGGAACAGATTTTAGCACTGGCTCATATGAGTAATCTGTACCGGCGTGCAGCGGAACAATTGATCGATACCCAACTAAAAAAATAAGATAACGCTTTCACTGCGTGATACACTATAAGAAAAAACAGAGGAGGAACAGTCATGGAGATGGCGACGACTTTCTTGCGACAACTGGATCATATCGCACCAGAATTCAGAACGTATCAGGACGGTATTCTCATCGAATTGGCATTTGACCGGACGATCGGAACGGAGCAGGTATCCGCAAGCACGTTACTTGAGACAGCAGACGATTTAACGACACGATTGCGCACGCAAACTACGCAGGCTTTGCTGCTCGCTTCAAAAATCCATGCTTTTGACGCTCATGCACCGAGCCGCATCGCCGAGATGATGTCGCTTCACGGCTATTTTAAATCCCATCGTTTGTCGCATCCCCTGAATGCCTACTCCACTGCGCTGTTCATTAGTCGTATTTCTCCACAAGACATGGTACTCGAGCGGACCGTTCAGTTATACACTCTTCTTAAAAAACAGCATCGTTTCATCGTATCACCGCTGTTGACCTCCTTCGTCTATTTTCACGCTACGACACGCGGTGATTTAGACGAACTCGCTTCGCGTATTGAAGCAGTCTATCAACGACTGAAACGACGTTTCGGTCGCGCTCAACAGACGTATATCGTCGCCTTGTTATTCTCTTTATTACCAGAGGACGATTGGGATCGTTATATCGCGCAATTGGAGTCGTCCTGTAAATTACATCGTAAGCATCATGTCCCGCTGTCATTCCACGGAATGCTTGCACTACTCGGCGACCCCAACATTCATGCTTCGGCACTCCAACAGATGGCAGAGACGTTACGCTCCGATTTACGTTTTAAGTACCGGAGGGACTTGGTCTATTTGACGGCGATCCGATTATACTTGAGTCAACAAACGATCCTGCAACAACTCTTCCCATCTTCGATTCTTCCGCCGGATAGCGCCGATGCGACTCCGTTCTTGCTCTTCCCTGTTGATTTGACCGATACGTCACATGCGACAGATGGCGGAATTGACGGTGGATTCGATGGTGGAAGTGATGGTGGAAGTGATGGCGGTGGGAGTGGCGAGTAACCGTTTAAAAATAATACATTAAAAAGGGCAATCGACGTGTGGCATTTCTGCCGGACATCGATTGCCCTTTATTTTAGTCATTCTTAACCTTGTTGGTTCTCTTCATCGGATGGCTCGACATCGCCATCTTCATCAGAAGCATGCGACAAATCGGGTGCCTCTTCACTTGAAGCTTCGTCATCTGGTCGTTCTGTTTTCTCAGCTTCTTGATCTTGATGCTTCGTTTCTTTTTCATCCTTCGATTTTTCCGGAACCTCCGTATTGTCTTGCGGGTCCCGTCCGGCAATCTCATCCTTAGTCATCCGGTTTCCTGAAGTAATCGGGTCCGTCTCTTTATCATGTTGATCAGCCATTTGGCATCCCCCTTAAAATGTACTTGTTCCACATTTTAATGTATTCCCGACTGAAGAACGGTTAAACCTCAGCACGCCCTCGAACGATGTCCTCGATGAGTAATTGTTCAATCGGCTGAGGGTGATGGACCTCGTAGCCTTGCATATAAAGTTGCTCATCCAACACTTGAATCTGTTGCAATTGCGACGCGGTCTCGACTTCCTGAATCACGAGCGCGATGTTTAACGTCGACGTCAAGGAATGAACAGAGCGAATCATCGAACGCTCTAACTGATTTTGCACGAGTCGACGTGTAAAGATTGGATCGAGCTTGACTGCTTGGACTGGTAAACGCAATAACGAATTAAGTGACGCGTAGTGACTACCGAAATGATCGACCGTCAGACGGTAGCCTGCTTGGCGCAGCTGCTCCAAACGTTTGATTGCAAAACGACGACGCGTCTGCAATACTTCCTCCCGGATTTCAAGAATGAGTCGTTCGCCCGGGAAATACGATTCTTCTGTCAGTCTCAGTAATTCTGAAAAGAGTTGATCCGACTCGAACTGGCTTGCCGATAGATTGACGGCGACGGAAATCTTACGTCCAAATGTCTCCTCCAAGCGCCGTTGATCCAGGATCGCCTGACAGATCGTAAATCGACCGATGTCTGGGAAAATCTCCATCTTCTCGGCAATCGGAATAAAATCCGTCGGACTGACGAACCCAAGCACAGGATGATTCCAGCGTAGAAGCGCTTCGACCGCGACGTAGCGTTCTTGTTTCGCATCAACGATCCATTGATAGTAGAGCTCGAATTGTCCCCGTTCTAGTGCATGCGAAAGCTCTGATTCAAGAACTGATGCAAATGGATGCTGTTCCGCATTCCGATTTGGATTAACAAATGAGGTTCGCTGTTTCCCCTCGTGTTTGACTTGTTGCATCAAGGCTTCTGCTGCGTAGATTTGTGTCTGGCGACTTGCCATATCACCGGTCAGAAGACTGACGCCAGATGATGCCGTCACCTGAATCGGTTCGGCTGCAACACCAACGATCGGTTGCTCAATCGCTTCCGTGACGATGCGAGCGTAATCTTCCGCATATTGTTCGAATTCCTGTTCCTGTTCAAGTGCTGCTAAGACGACGAATTCATTCCCATCCATTCGACCGACGACATGATTCGGTAAAGGAACATATTTCAGCCGATTCGCGATTTCGCGTAGCACTTCGTTCCCTGCCCGGTACCCATGCGTCGCATTAATCGCATGGAAACGGTCGAGGTTCAACACCATTAAGAAAGCAGGATGAATCGTCACACTCGAGATCAGTCGATTCATGTATCGTTCGTTATAGACATCTGTTAGCGCATCCTTGATGACATACGTTTCGACGTTGATCGATTTACTAATGATATCCGCATACCGCTCGACGAGTGCGATATCCTGCTCCTTGAAGTCGAATGGTTGATCATCAAAGGCACATAATGTCCCGATTTTTTCATTTTCCGCATTTTTGATCGCTACTCCTAAAAAGCTACCGTTCCCAAGAGCTTTCGTGACCGGATGATTGACGGTCAATGGATCGTTGAGCAATTCATTGATCGAGACCTTCCCGTCCGTCTCATCGACGACCAGCTTACAGAGGACATGTTGGAAGACATGGGTCGAGCCTTCTTCGATCAACTGACGTTCTTGATTGATTGCCTTGACGACAAAGTTGCTGTATGAGTCGTTCAATGCAAAAAATAACGTATTGACGCCAATTCGTTCACTCAGCTTTTCAAGAATTTCCTCAACGAGTGGATGTAATGCTTCATAACGAATATGTGAGTTATTCACCGTGTCTTCCTCCTTTCTGAGTCTGTCGTCGGTCATACGCCGATCGGAAGTTGAATGATGAAGGTACTGCCTTCCCCTTCCGTCGATTGGACGGAGATTGCTCCGCCATGATCGAGGACGATCATCCGACAAATCGCGAGTCCTAAGCCCGTTCCGCCAATTTTGCGCGTATCCGAGTTATCTGCTCGGTAAAACTTATCAAAGATGTAAGGGAGCGCTTTTTCTGGAATACCAAGCCCTTCATCTGAAATCTCAATTCGTAATTGATCTGACTGATTTGATCCTTTGATCCGAATCGCGCCGCCTTCGGGCGAATATTTAATCGCGTTCATGATCAAGTTCGTAAACAGTTGTTTCATCTTCTCACTGCTGGCTGAAATCGTATAGGATCCCGGACTAAATTGGACACTGATGCGATGTGCGCGACTCGCAAGATCGAACATCGGCTTCATCTCGAACATCAATTGTTTTAAATCAAGTAATTCTTTTTGTGTTCCGTGTGTCGAGTCTTCCCCTTTTTGAATTTCCAAGATGTCATTGATCAATTCCGCCAATCGAACGGTTTCCGAATGAATCGTCTGCAAATAGCGTTTCTGCCGCTTCGGATCGACTTCTCGTTTCATCAATAACTCCGTGAAGCCCATGATCGAAGAAAGCGGTGTCCGCAACTCGTGCGAAACGATCGAGACGAACTCTGCCTGCTTAAGGTCGAGCTCCTTGTCTTTCGTCACGTCACGTAAGACAAGCATCATCCCCCATTCAACGTTCGCAATCGCAATCCGTTCAGCGTAGGCACTGAGCAACAAGTTCCCCCTGAATGCCGATAACTCGATCGTTTCTCCCGGAATATCCCCGTTCATCAGTTGACCGATGTAATCATGAAGTGCTTCCGGCTGATCGACATGTTCAAACAGCGACGTCGCCCGTTCATACGCGTGACGGAACCCTTGCGCCTGATTGACGAGCTTTGGTGGAAACATATTCAATAAGGCCTGGTTCGCATAAATCTGCTCCCCGCTACTCTCGATATATAGGACAGCTTCCCGAATCGAATCGAGTAGCTGATACGTCTTGATTTTTTCATGCTCCATTTGATGGAACAGGAGATGGCGTTCAAGCGTCATCCCAAGTTTTCGTGATAGATCAAGTAAATCCCCGACTTGTTCTAAATTGAACTGGGCGAAGGCATGGCGGATGTATAGCAGTCCGACGACTTGTCCGTTGCTTGGAGACTGCACGGGAATTGCTGACTCGAATTGGTCGCCGAGTGGCAATTGTACCGATTTACGCATGACGAATGCGCGACGCAAGACCGAATATTGATCGAGATCTTTTTCGATCAGCTCCATATCGTCGATCCCTTGTGCGACGAAATGATTTAACTGCTCCCGCCGGTACAAGAGGATAGCTCCTTCTTCTACCTCAAGCAGTTGCAACAAGATCATCAAGACAGTCTCACAGGCTGCTTCAACATTTTGTGTCGCCAACGCTTCCATGATTTCATTGCGTTGCTTCAATTTCACTTCGACGTTTCGTAAATTCTGTTGTAATCGATTGATTTCACGTTGATCGAGTGATGTGAATCGTGCCTCAGTTGATGCCGGAACCGTTCCTTGGCGCAATCGGTAAGGGCGATCCTTCGAGTGGTCGCGTAAAATTCGTTTCAACGTGTATCCTCCTTTCTGATTTCATTCATGCTTCAAATTATATCACGGTCCGTACCGTATCAACAGTTCCAGCACTGTCTTCCTTACATGCTGGTTTGCACTAATGTACGAAATGATTCTTCAAAGGAACGGTCCGCATCACGCGTCCGTTTTTTCGGTCCCTTCGTACGCCCGCCTGCTCGTCGGATTTGTTGTCCGACATGGCGAGTGTGGAGCAATAAATCGATATTATCATTCGTGAACTGGCGACCATTTTGATCAATTGCGAGTCCCCCTCGCGCTAAGACGAGTGCTGCCAGACCAAAATCCTGGGTCACAACGAGATCGCCACGTTTCATCCGATTGACGATCGCATAGTCGACGGCATCTGGTCCTTGTCCGACGGTAATCGTCGTCGCTCCTTCTCGGATCATCTGGTGTGCCGTATCACAAACTAAAAAGACGTCACGTCCCTGTCGGTGTCGAATGACAAGATCGACAACGGGACATCCGTCCGCATCTACGAAAATAGACATTTGAATCCTCCCTTATTGTTTCCACTATCAGTGTCACAAATCGAAAGATTTTTTGTCAAGTCGCGCTTCCCATTTGACCGTCTCTTCGTTCTTCCGGACAATAGAAAAGAGAGGATGTGTTGAAATGAACGCTGCGACGTTCCAATCTTTTTACCTGTTATTAAAAAAAACGAAACCACCGGTCGGTTTATTATCTGCCGCCGTTTCCGTCTCCGTCATCCAAGCGCTGGCTGCGCTCGCCATTCCTTGGTTCTTAAAGACGTTGATTGATGGTTTTACTGTCGATCGACTGACACCACAATTGATCAGTCTATTTGTGATCGTTTTCCTCGTCCAAGTCGTCGCGAACGCTTTATCGATCTATTGGTTACAGATCGTCGGTCAACGGATCGTCGCCAATTTACGAACGCTTCTATGGAAGCATCTATTAACGCTATCGATTCCGTTCTATGATGAGACAAAATCCGGTGAGCTCGTCTCACGACTCAATAGTGACGCAACGACACTTCAGCAATTGCTATCGGAACAACTCGTCCGTTTGCTGACGTCACTCGTCTCAATCATCGGAGCAATCACGATCCTATTCTTCCTCGATTGGCAAATGACGCTCGTCATGGTCATCGCTGTCCCCGTGACCTTGTTGATCATCATTCCGCTCGTCCGCAAATTACACAAGATTTCTCGTGAGACTCAGAAGGAACTTGCAGGATTATCCGGTTTTTTTGCCGAGATGCTCGGTGAGGTCCGACTCGTCAAATCACAAGCAACAGAAGACTATGAGCTGGGACGAGGAAAAACGCGGATTGAGAACTTATACGGATATGGTGTGAAGGAAGGACGAATTCAAGCCCTCTTGTTGCCGATCTTTAACGTCACTCTAACGACGATGCTGATCTTGATCATCGGTTTTGGTGCCTACCGCGTTGCGACGAACCAGATCACGGCGGGTGAACTCGTCGCCTTTTCGCTCTATTTGTTCCAAATCATGACACCGCTCGTGACGATGACTGAATTCATCACGAAGTTACAGAAAGCACGCGGTGCGACAGAGCGAATCATCGAGCTTCTCGATGAATCACCGGAAGCACCTGGAACGCTTGTAGCATCTCGTCCGTTTACGGAAGTGACGGTCGAACACCTGTCATTTGGATACAATGAGACGTCGATCTTACAGAATGTCAGCTTTACGTTACCACGCGGCAAGACGACAGCAATCGTCGGTCCGAGTGGCTCCGGTAAAACGACATTATTTGCGTTACTTGAGCGATTTTATCAACCGACGTCAGGACAAATCCGTCTCGGAGATCAACCCATTTCTGATTTGACGTTATCGTCTTGGCGACAGGCAATCGGATATGTCGCGCAGGATTCCCCCGTCTTATCAGGAACGATTCGTGACAATCTCGTCTACGGTCTGACAGATGACATCAGTGAAGACAAAATCCGTGCGGCTGCACGGATGGCGAATGCCGATACGTTCATCGAACGATTCCCGGAAGGTTATGCGACTGAGATTGGAGAACGGGGTGTCAAACTGTCTGGTGGTCAACGCCAACGAATTGCGATTGCACGTGCACTCCTCCGTGATCCGGAAATTCTGTTGCTTGACGAAGCGACATCCAGTCTCGATTCCGAGTCGGAACGTGTCGTTCAAGAAGCACTCGAGCGATTAATGGTCGGACGGACAACGTTTGTCATCGCCCATCGTCTCGCGACGGTCCGTCATGCCGATCAAATCATCGTTCTTGAAGATGGTCAGATTTCAGGTATCGGGACACATGATCGACTTGTCGTCGACAATCCATTGTATAATAAGCTCGTAACGCAACAATTCATCGGCACGGAACGTGCAAGGGGGAATCACGTATGAAGACAGTCGGTTTCATCGGATTAGGTGTCATGGGACAAGGCATGGTCCGCAATCTGCGTAAGGCAGGTTTTACAGTCAAAGGATACAATCGCACGAAAGAGAAAGGACTCGTCCTTGAAGCAGATGGTGTCGAAATCGTCGATACGATTCAAGATGTCGTCACGGATGTCGACGTCGTCATCTCGATCGTCGGTTATCCGCAAGACGTCGAGCAGATCTACTTCGAAGACGGCATACTCGATCATGCGACACCAGGAACGATTCTGATTGATATGACGACGTCTAGTCCGGCTCTTGCTGAACGAATCGCGCAGGAAGCGACAGCACGCGGTCTTCAGGCACTTGACGCACCTGTCACGGGCGGTGATCTCGGTGCGAAGAACGGAACACTCGCGATTCTCGTCGGTGGTGAAGAAGCGGCTTTCGCACAAGCGAAGCCATTATTCGAGGCGATGGGGAAATCGATTTCACTCTTCGGTGGTCCTGGTAAAGGACAATCGGCGAAGCTCGCGAACCAAATCGCAATCGCCGGATCGATGATTGGAACAGCGGAGATGTTGTTGTTCGTCACACGATCCGGAATCGATCCGACACAGTTCATCGAGACGATCAAATCTGGTTCTGCCGGTAGCTGGAGTCTTGAGAACTTGATTCCGCGCGTCATCGCCGAAAACTACTCACCTGGTTTCTTCGTCAAACACTTCATCAAGGATATGCGCCTTGCCCTCGAACGCGGCGCTGAGATGGGTATCGCGACACCTGGTCTCGCACTCACGAAAGACTTATACGAACAACTTGCTGAGCTGGGTCACGCCGATTCCGGTACACAAGCGCTTTATCTATTGCTCGCTGAGCGTTCACGCGCTTCCGTAGAATAAGCAAAAGCCTGTACGCTACGTCTACTGACGTAATGTACAGGCTTTTTTACGTTCATCCCTTAACGGAACGTGTTGGTTTCAAGCGTTCATAGAAGTGTGCCATCGTCGTATCGAAGTATGGCGTCAAGAAGATGACACCCACTGTACTGAGTAGTGCGAGGATCCCCCAGCCGATGAAACTCAAGTAAAGCATGATCAGTTCACGCTTATGCCCTTTCATCATCCGGCGGCTTTCACCAAGTACTTGCCAAAACGATAATTCCGGTCGATCGACTAAAATATACGGAACGAGACGATATGCTAGGTAAAAGTATAGTGCCGGTAAGATCAAAAATGATCCAACATAGACCAATACCGTTACGATCGCATATGCGGCAATCGTCCGGAAGGCACGTCGAAACGAAGAAAATCCTTCGAATAACGTTCCGATTCCCGCGGACTCTCCGCGCGTGAAACGTAAGTACGCAATTGTTCGTCCCACCGTCACCGGAGCCAGGACGATCGTGACGACCATGTTCAGTGCGATGAATCGAACCATACTATCAATGTCATCTTGGTCAAATGACATCCGGCTTGCAGCGAGCGCAAAAATAAGGAAGTAGATGATCGAGATGCTTAATCCGACCAACCATTGTCCTTTTAACGTACCAAGAGCAGCTTGTTTCAATTGTTTAGGGTTCATGTCGTACTCCTTTATATCCACTATTTCCACTTTTGATTTTAGCCCAGTTCCTTTGAAAAACCTAGTTCTCCCACTCTGCTTTTCATCTGCTTGAAGCGAATCGTCGAAAAGTCGTCACGAGCGCATGAAAAAATCCATTTCCCTCATCTCAACAGATCAGAAAAATGGATTGATTCACTCGATGATCATCCTAGGAGTCGTGTCAACGCCTCAACGCGTTCCTTTTGAATGGCACCGTCTTGTAAGACCGCCGATCCTACATGCAGTTCGGACGCCTTCGTTGCTTCAAGAAGTGCCTCTGCATTTTCAAGTGTGATGCCGGATCCTGGTAAGATGATCAAGTCCGGATAGTCTGCAATCAAGCGTGCGATCGTCTCTTTACCTTCTAGTGCCGTCGCTTGACCACCTGACGTCAAGATCCGGTCGACTTCCGGAAAATCAGCGAGTACTTCTGCCGCTTCAAGAATATCACGACTACTGTCGATTGCTCGGTGGAACGTCAATGACAGTTCCCCTTTATGTTTGATGATGCGACCGAGGAAACCTTCGTCGACACGACCGTCTGCTGTCAATGAGCCGACGACGATCCCGGCTGCACCGAGTTCACGGATCAAGTCAATATCCGTGATGATTGTCTCCTCATCTGATTTCGAGTAGACGAACGATTTGCTATGTGGTCGCACGAGGACGTGAACCGGAATCTCAACCGTCGAGACGACCTGACGGATCAGTCCGTAGCTCGGCGTCAATCCCCCTTCGGATAATGCGGAAACGAGCTCGATCCGGTCCGCTCCGGCTTGTTCTGCTGCGACCGCTTCTTCTACGGTCGATGCAATGATTTCTAACATGATACATCCCTCCCGCATCAGTGTATCATGAGACGACCATCCAGTTCACGCGTTCGTTGAACAGTTTCATCTCCCATGATGGCGGATAGGAAGCTGGGCTGAGGACGATTTTCGCGCGCCGGAACTCTGCCACTTTATATTTTCGGTTTCCTTGGAACTCGTCATTGGCTAAGAAGGCGTAGACATCTTTTGTGCAACTAATGACCGCTTTTTGGATAAGTGACGATTCGATATCATCACTGACAAAGCCTCGCTCAATCTCAGCACCATCAAACGATAGGAAACAGGCATCAAAAGCATAGGCATCCAGCGCTTGCAATACCTCGACCCCGACCGTCTGTCCGTATGCATCGACTGTTCCGCCTAACAATCGAATTTCCCCAGTGAACGGTCCCGTCTTACGGCACTGCTCCAAGTGACTGGCGACGATCAGTGAATTCGTGACAATCGTCGCGTTTCCCGTTAAATAAGGTAACAAATGCTCGACCGGTTCTCCCCGTCCGAGAAAGATACAGGAATAGTCACTGAGCCACCCTTTCGCATAGCGCGCTAAACGGCGGGACAGCTGATCCGTTCGCCGTGAGATCGGCGTCTCCCGTTTTCCTCCTTGATAGATAGCACCGCCATAGACACGCTTCAATTGACGTTCGCGTTCCAACTCCTCTAAGTAGCGTCGTACCGTTTCTCCCGAGACATCGAGACGTTCGATCAAATCCTTCGTCATGACTTTCCCTTCCTCTTCCAGCCATTCCATGATGCGTGATTTCCGCTCTTCTCCTAATAACGACACGTGCGCTTCCCCCTTTACAGACCAGTTCTAGTTCTAGTGTAGCGAACGTCTGTAAAGGTCTTGTAAATCCGATGTAAATAAACGTGTAGTTCCTATGAAATGTCGTTGAATTCGTCCGTTATCCGACTCTTTCATCAAACGAAAGACGCGCCTGCCTCTCAATGAGTGAGATGCAGACGCGTCATTAGTCGTTCATTCAGATGATTTCTTTGCAAAGAGTGGAATCTTAGACTCTGTTCCTTGGCGAATCCGTTGGATGTTATCACGGTGCTTGAAGATGACGAACAACGCAAGAACCGTAAAGAAGGTCGGAACGATCCAATCGTTCGTCAAGACGCCGATCGTGATCGACACGACAATCCCGACACTTGCTGCGACGATCGAACTGAGCGAGACCATCCGGCTCAGGCGAAGTGTCGTCAAAAAGGATACGAGCAGAAAGATGAAGAGAATCGGACTCGTCACGAGCAACATCCCACCAGACGTCGCGACTGCCTTTCCGCCCTTGAACTTTGCGAAAATCGGATAGATATGACCGACGACAGCCGCTAATCCAGCAAACAGCGGATGCACATCCGCGCCCATCAAGATCGGAACAAGGCTCGCGACGGCTCCTTTTCCAAGATCACCGATCAAGACGATGATTCCTGCCTTTTTCCCCAAGACACGGAACGTATTCGTCGTTCCGAGATTCCCGCTACCTTGTTGACGAATATCGATTCCGTGTCCCCATTTCCCGACAAGTAATGCGAACGGAATCGAACCAAGCAGATAGCCAAGAACCAAAATCCCTATGATTTCAATCATAGTCAACCTCCAACCTCTTAGTGACCGACTTTCATATATTCCTCAAGAGTCTGTCCGTTATTTTTAATTTGTGTCGCGACATCGACTCCGACATAACGAATGTGCCATGGCTCATACGTATAACCCGTCCGCGACTGGAAACCACGGTCGTAACGAACGATGAAGCCGAACTTCGCTGCGTTATTCGCGATCCATTTTCCTTCTTTCGTATCACCAAGAGCGGCTGTTAATCCATTACCTACACTTGGTGCCGAAATATCAAAAGTGAGACCTGTCTGGTGTTCACTGTGACCAGGGCGTGCTGAATATTGATCAGCAGCTGCCTTGCCGTCACGTGCGACATAATTATTATACAATACTTTTTGACGTGCGCCGGAACGGAATCCGCTGACAGCGTTCAATGTCACGCCTTCTTTTTTAGCAGCAGCGAACATCTTTTCCATCTGTTTCGCAGCTGGTGCTCGCATGTAGCTTTGTTCAAGTACACCCGAATAGGAGAAGCTGACGTTTGGAACGACGAGATCCGACGGCTTGTAGTCGATTGGCAAGCTATACTTCTTGTTGACGACGACGAGCATTCCAAGCGAAAGATCGGCTTTGGCATCTGCTGATTTATCGACGTCTGGCGTCTCATCTTCTGGTTTCGATGGTTTTTCCTGCTCTGGATCCTGAGACGAACTATCCGGTTTATCCGTCGATTCGTCCTTTTTGTCTTCTGTTTTGTTCTCTGCTGCAGGTGTATCCTCTTTCTTTTCTGTTTCATCCTTCGTTGCCTCATCCGAAGATCCTTGGTCCTCTTGTGTCGTCTCATCGGATGATTTGTCTTCAGATGACTTGTCTTCTTGTTTTGCATCTTCTGACGTATCGTCTTTCGTTGTTTCATCTGTTTTGTCTGTTTTGTTTGTTTCTTCTTTGTTCGTGTCTTTTGCTGTGTCTTCTTTTTTCGTTTCGTCTTTTGATTGTGTTGTCTCATCTGATTTCTGTTCAGTTTTCGTCGTATCGTCCGCTTGTTGATCTCCAGGATTACATCCTGCAAGGAGAAGCGCTAACGTACTAACGGTTACGATTTTTTTCATGAGTAAGACCCCTCTTCTTTATATGCTTCTCTATGTTACCGCTAATTGTTCCATCCGTCGAGCCTACTTCCAACAGATGGACTAAGACCCTACCTTACTTCAGCTTCTTTATTTTCGCAAATGATTCTGACTTTGTCATCGGTCGTTAGTACCAAGTGCTAAATTTTACTGTTCAGGGTGCAAATAAAAAAAGCGGAACCGATTCAATAAAATCGATCCCGCTATTGTTGTACATCTTCACGCTTCCGTTAAGAGTGCTGCGTCCGTCTCACTCATCTTCTCGTAGATGTCGTGCCAGTTTGGGAACACCTTCGGCAAACGAATCGGTCGGAAGTTTTCCTTCTTGACGACGACATGTGTCGTCTTTGCCGATACCGCAAGTTTTCCGTCTGGATGCTTGACGGTATAACCATAAATCGTCCGTAAGCCATCGTAATGATCAATCCAGACCGTGACGACCGCCGTATCACCGTACGTCAACGAGCGCTTATAATCGAGATTGACATTCGTAACCGGGGAGACATAACCCGCATCTTCCATCTCCTTGTAATTAAGACCCAAGGACTGGATTAATTCTGTCCGTGCCAGTTCCAGATAGACGAGATAGTTCGAATGATAGACGATGCCCATCATGTCCGTCTCGGCGTACCGAACAGGTATTTCAATCGTATGCATGTAGCTTCCCCCTTAAAAATCCTCTTTTTCAAGATAGGACCATTCTGAACCGGATAAGCTAACTTTGTCAATTAATCGCATCGATTGTTTCGCGATCGCCTGTTCGACAATCGTGATCGCCGCCCGTGCGTTTCCGTTCGGAACGACATCGATTTTCTCGGTAAGCGTCTGTCGCGCGTCCTCCGTCAGCTCATATCCGAATCGTGCCGCATATCCTTCAATGATTTGAATCAACTCGTCTGGCGAATAATTGGGGAAGTGGAACGACCGCTTGAAGCGCGACTTCAATCCCGGATTACTCGCGAGCAAGGCGTTCATTTGTTGCTCGTAACCAGCAAGAACAACAACGAGATTGTCTTGATGTTTCGTCATCTCATCCACAAGCGTATCGATTGCTTCCTTCCCAAAGTCATTTGCTCCACCGTTTAACGCATAGGCTTCATCAATGAATAAGACACCACCCAGCGCGTCTCGAATCGCGTCGCGTGTCTTTTGCGCGGTCTGTCCGACATATCCGGAGACGAGGTCAGCTCGGCTGACGACTTTCAAGTGTCCGCGTTTTAAATAGCCGCATTGTCGTAAGACATCGGCATAAAGCTGAGCGACAGTCGTCTTACCGGTTCCACTATTGCCGCTAAAGACCGCATGCAGTTCGACCGGTAATACCTTATAACCGGCTTCACGACGGCGTTTTTGCATTGATAATAAGGCTTCGATCTGTTTCAATTCATCCTTTAGATCAGACAATCCGACGAGCGAAGCGATCCGTTCTTCCACCGTCGCGTCCGGTTCTTGCACCATCTCGAAATCTTCTTGTTCGAGTAAGGCAAAGTCTTCGTGACTGGCACTCTCTCCAAGGCTTGCTCCCTTCTTGAAGATCGCATCAAGCACGATATTGCGAACCGCCCGTCCGTTTCCGAAACTCGCGTCGACGCGCTCCCGCTCGAGCCGACCGAGCAACGCCCGCTCTGCTTGTTCCGTCAAGACGTAATCATTTGCCGTCGCAATCGAGCGTCCGATCGCGAGCAGCTCTTGATCCGTATAGTCTGCAAGCAGATAATGATTCGATTCCGGGAAACGGCTTCGTAGTCCGGGATTTGCCTTCAGGAAATCACGCATCTCTTCCGGATAACCAGCGAGGACGACTGCAAACCGTCCCGCATATTCCCCACTCGTCATCGCAGCGACGAGCGTATCGATCGCTGCCTGCCCATAGTCGTTCCCACTTTGTCCGGCACGCTTTAAGGCGTAGGCTTCATCGATGAAGAGTACACCTCCGACAGCTTCCCGGACTTTGCTCATGACTTGTTCTTCCGTTTGTCCGACGAAGGCACCGACGAGCGACGAACGATCCGTCTCGACGACTTCTGGTCGTTCGAGTAGTCCGAGTTCATGGTAGATCTTCGCCATCAAACGGGCAAGCGTCGTTTTCCCGGTCCCCGGGTTCCCCATGAAGATCATGTGTAGCGATGGTTGATCACTTGAACGATAGCCGTCTTCCGACCGTTTTTGTTGGTACTTCAAAAAACGATACATGTGGTGGACCCGTTGTTTAATGTCTTCGAGACCAATCATCGCGTCGAGTTCCTCGAGTGCTGATCGTTCAACTTGTTTGCTTTCGACGGGAAGTAAGGCAACGACACGCTTAAGATCCTGAATCGTCGTCGCCTTCAATTCCGTCATCTCACGGAACGCTTCTCGGGAATAGAAGCGTTCTTGTAAGCTATCGACGAATGTCTGCGCCGTCTGCTCGAGCGTTGCACTCGAACGTAGCAATGCCGTTCCAGCATCGAACAGTTCCGTCCAGCGTTCGGCATCTAGCCGACGAAGTCGTTCTGTCAGTTCGACGATTTGATCCGTCTCCTCGACGATTTGGCTCGCTTGGAGAATCAGTTCCTTTGTCGCAGATCGTTTTGCGTTTGCATTGTCCGTCTCACGAATCGTCGGGAACGTATGCGCGACGAGACGCTGATACGTACTTTGTAGTTGTTGCTCCGTTAATAACTGCTCAAGACGTGCTGGCAAGCGACCATGCTGACGGATTTCTTGCATCCAGCTCTCAGCTAAGGCGTCCAGTCGTCCTGTCATGATATAGCGATGCTCGACAAGTAACGCTAAGATACGGACGAGTGCTTCCGTTTCTCCAAGTAGCCGACTACTTTGGGCATAACGTAGCGCAAGCACCTCCTCAACTTTCGCGCCCTCTTCCCACGCCTTGATTTGATTGAACATCTCCTCTTTCGAGAATGCTTCCATGTTGAACCTCCTGCGTCTCGAAAAAACCGACTTTGTCCGCTACCGTTTCGTAGCGTCATCGCCGGTCGTTTCTTGTTTATTTTGCTTTTAGCCATTCCTTATCGAACGTATCAATTGTCTCAAAACTCTTCATCTTGACAGAGTAGAACAATTTACCATTATTGCGTGATTCGGCACCGAGGACTTTCGAACGGTCAGATGCGATATAATACGTCGCTTGTTCCTGGTTGTTTTCTTTATCGAAGATCGATGGATACTGTTTGATCCATTCTTCAGGAACCGTGCTCGATGGTTCTTTTTTCACGTAAACGTCCGCAGCCATCCCTGCAATGTCTGCTTCTCCCTCGACTTGTCCAAAGTCC
This sequence comes from Exiguobacterium sp. UBA3968, assembly GCF_002385115.1. Taxonomy (NCBI): domain Bacteria; kingdom Bacillati; phylum Bacillota; class Bacilli; order Caryophanales; genus Exiguobacterium; species Exiguobacterium sp. UBA3968. Next base: position 465,224 of record NZ_DGCW01000005.1, on the reverse strand, counting down.
CCTTTTTTAATGAAGGCGAGAATCTGTTCATTGAATCCACGAGAGAGGAATGGACGCGGCGCACTGACGCTTTTGCCTGCTTTCGTCTCATTGACTAACTTCCCTGTCGCATCATACTCACGGAACATTGTGCCGTTCCAGATCGCAAGCGATCCTTTTGACGGTCCGTCTACGACTTCTGTCCGAAAATGCCCTTTGTCGTCAAACACGACTTCATATGTCCGGGCTTCGAGCTCATCTTTTTTCGTTGCGAGTTTCTTCTCGACATATTGAATGCGTGTCATCGTATAAAACGGTTTGACCGTTGCGGCTTTTTCATCGCTTGCGGTCTGCGTCTTGTTCAAGAGATAAAAATTGTAGGCAAGGAGGATCGCCATTGCCACGATTGCTACTGCAATCCACGTGCTCGTTCGTTTCGTCATGCCATGTACACCTTCCTAGCTCAAGTCTCTATTCCCTATCATCGTATCGGTTTTAAAGGGGAAATACAAAGGGTTTGTCCAAGATTTCACGATTTCTGAGTAAATTCGTCAGACTTTTGAACAAATCAGAAAACGTTCAGGACGACAGAAAAAGGCGAACCGAATGAATTCGGTCCACCCTTAATTACGTTTACGCTTCCTTCGGCGTCAGCGAGACGATCATCGACTCATCGACCAAGTAATAACTATGATGTGGCATTTCACGTAAATAACCATCCTGAAACAACATCGCACAGTCGACTTGAAACGTTTTGCTATACGGTTTTAAAGGAAGTTTTTTCACCCGGTCAAAATAGCGATCGACAGCAACCTGGACATGATCCATCTCATAGACGAGTTCCCGGTCTTTTGCTTCCATGATGGTGAATGTCTCACGCGACATGTAAAACACTTGTGTCGAGCGTGCTTTCAAATACGGCTCCAGCTGTTTCAGGTCGATCCGCTGCTCATTATCCAGAAGCACTGTCCGATTCGTCCCTTTCGGTAGTTCAGATTCAAACGCATGCGTCGCTTGTTTGACTTCATCAAGCGTCACGTCACGCATCGGCAACGGTCGGTCTTCCTTCGGTTTAAACCACTTCTTGAATCGATTCATCGAATTCCTCCTCTCGTCAAAAAAAGGTGGGGTTTCCCCCACCTTTGATTAGACAACTTATGCTTGTTGGAGACGCTCACGAAGGACCATTGGTAAGATCCCGCCGTGACGATAGTAATCGATGTCGACTTCTGAGTCGAAACGAGCAATCGCTTCGAATTCAGTGACTTTTCCATCTGCCGCTGTCGCTGTGACTTTAACGATGTCACGTGGACGAACAGACTCATCGATTGCGATACTGATCGCTTCTTCACCTGTTAGACCAAGTGTTTCAGCTGTTGTGCCTGCCACGTATTGAAGTGGAAGAACACCCATCATGACGAGGTTTGAACGGTGAATCCGCTCGAAGCTCTCCGCGATGACGGCTTTGACGCCGAGTAAGTTCGTTCCTTTTGCTGCCCAGTCGCGTGAAGAACCCATACCGTAGTCTTTACCAGCGAGGATGACGAGACCTGTACCATCTTCTTTGTACTTCATCGCAGCATCGTACATCGCCATCGTTTCGCCTGTTGGCCAGTACGTCGTGAAGCCACCTTCTGTACCTGGTGCTACTTGGTTACGGATCCGGATGTTCGCGAACGTTCCGCGCATCATGATTTCGTGGTTACCACGACGTGAACCGTACGAGTTGAAGTCTTTTGGTGCAACCCCTTTGTTGACGAGGTATTGACCGGCTGGTGTCGTTTTCGAGAATGAACCAGCTGGTGAGATGTGGTCCGTCGTGACCGAGTCAGCGAACTTACCGAAGACACGGAGTCCGTTGAGGGCTTCGACTTGACCCGCTTCCTTCGCGAGGTTCTCGAAGAACGGTGGGTTTTGGATGTACGTCGACTCACCGTCAAAGTCATACTGATCGCCTGTTGGCACGTCAAGGTTGTTCCAGCGTTCGTTTCCTGTGAAGACTGAATCGTATTCTGCACGGAAGCTTTCTGGTGTGACGACCGTGTTGATGATCGTTTGGATCTCATCACGTGAAGGCCAGATGTCAGCGAAGAAGACTTCTTGTCCGTCTTTGCCTGTTCCGAGTGACGCGTTCATGATATCGACGTCGACTGTTCCTGCAAGTGCATATGCGACGACGAGTGGCGGTGAAGCCAAGTAGTTCGCTTTGACGAGCGGGTGGACACGACCTTCGAAGTTACGGTTTCCTGAGAGGACAGACGAAACGAGCAAGTCTGAACCGAGGATCGCATCTTCAACAGCGCGGTCAAGTGGACCCGAGTTACCGATACATGTCGTACAGCCGTAACCGACTGTGTTGAAGCCGAGTTCGTCGAGATACGTTTGGAGTCCTGATTTCTCGAGGTAATCCGTAACGACCTTCGATCCTGGCGCAAGCGATGTTTTGACGTATTTCGGAACTGAAAGACCGAGTTCGATCGCTTTTTTCGCGACGAGTCCCGCACCAATCATGACGTATGGGTTTGATGTGTTCGTACAGCTTGTGATTGCAGCAATCGCCACATCACCAGTACGCATCTCAACCGCTTCGTCTTCGAACTGAACGACTGCGACTTTGTTTGCTTCTTCTTCTGCAAGTCCAAATCCAGCGTTTCCTTGTGGAGCCGTCAACGCTTTTTTGAATGATGTATGGACATCCGTCAAATCAATCCGGTCTTGTGGACGTTTTGGTCCAGCAAGCGCAGGAACAATCGTTGAAAGATCGAGTTCGACCGTTTTCGTGAACGTTGGATCTTCGTTTTGTGGCGTGTAGAACAAACCGTTTGCTTTCGAGTAGTTCTCGACTTTTTCGATCAATGCTTCATCGCGACCTGTCAAACGAAGGTACGTCAATGTCTCTGTATCAACTGGGAAGAATCCACATGTTGCACCGTATTCTGGCGCCATGTTTGCGATTGTTGCCCGGTCAGAAAGTGACATTAAGTGGAGTGATGGACCGAAGAACTCGACGAATTTACCAACGACGTTCTCTTGACGGAGCATTTCCGTTACACGAAGGGCAACGTCTGTTGCTGTCGTTCCTGGGTGCATCTCACCTGTAATACGAACACCGATGACTTCAGGTACTGGGAAGAATGACGGCTGTCCGAGCATGCCCGCTTCCGCTTCAATCCCACCGACTCCCCAACCGAGGACGCCGAGACCGTTGATCATCGTCGTGTGTGAGTCTGTTCCGACGAGTGTGTCCGGATAGACATCAACTGTACCGTCTGCTGTTTCCTTTTCAAGGACGACAGATGCCAAGTACTCGAGGTTGACTTGGTGAACGATTCCTGTTGCTGGTGGTACGGCACGGTAGTTGTCAAATGCTGACGTTGCCCAGCGAAGCAATTTGTAACGCTCTTCGTTACGCTCGAATTCGAGATCCATGTTTTCTGCAAGTGCACCAGCAAAACCGTAGGCATCGACTTGAACCGAGTGGTCAACGACGAGGTCTACTGGTACTTCTGGGTTGATGACCGATGGGTCTCCACCGAGATCTTGCATCGCTTTACGAAGTGATGCGAGGTCAACGACCGTTGGAACACCTGTGAAGTCTTGAAGGATGACGCGTGACGGTTTGAACGGAACGTCGACATCATTCGAAACTTGAGCTGTTCCCCATTTCGCCAAGTTCTCGACGTGTTCACGTGTGATCGAACGACCATCTTGTTGACGAAGTACTGACTCGAGTAGGACACGAATCGAATATGGAAGGCGTTTGACTTCCGTCAATCCGAGTTCTTCCAATTTTTCAAGACTGTAGTACTGATAATTCTTACCGTTTGCTTCAAACGAACGGCGTGCGCCAAAGACATCTTGCGACACATCTGTTTGCTTCATGGTGATTCCCCCTTTAAGTGTTCACGACATCAAGCCCCTGATACCGCTTACTTGTACAGTTCTATCATAGTATAATATGGATTCCGTTACAATTTGAAAGAACAAAAGACTTTCGATAAGTTTTACTTATTGCCGATATTAGAAAATTATTCTGTTGTCCTGTTCTTGCCATATTTCCAGTCATGCGTTTCCATTTAGAATGTTCAGGGTACTTAAAAAGTGTAGTATGATATCCGATTCTTGTGGAGGCGTTTATTATGGCGAAATATAAAAGCGATGCAACGCACGTCATTACGACGATTATTTTCAATGATTTAGAAAAAGCGCAAACAGGCTTCGCGATGATCAAAGACCTCGAAGCGATCAAGGAAATCGACATGGACCAGATGGTTCTCGCAAAACGCGACGAAGCAGAGGGGTTCTCTTTCATCGATGCGATCGACTTCACGCAACAGGATCAATCGTTCAAGGGTTCATTGATCGGCATGGCAATCGGCGTCATCGGTGGTCCGTTCGGGATGCTCGTCGGTTCCGTCGCTGGCTACTTGATTGGTGCGAATCGGGATGAGAAAAACGAACGAGATTCGTTTGATTTGTTTAACCGGACACTGAATCAGATCAATCCCAATCATTACGGTGTCATCTTGATCAGTGAAGTCAACGAAGATTCAGAAGCCGTCAATGCGATTGCCGCTGAACTCGGAGCGACGATTCGCCGGACAGGTGAGACATTGCCGGATGGTGCCGTCTAATCAAATCAAAGTTGTCATCTTTACGTTCTCGTTTTAAACGGGAGCGTTTTTTAATTCGTGAATCACCTGTTTTGCTGCCTCCTGCGTCGTGTCAGGATCGACTTTATATAAAGCATTTTGTTGCACGGATATGAGGATGTTTTTGTAGCTGATGATGATAAGATCAGACTGATTCGATAGCTTTTGATTAAGCCCTTTGTAGCCATCACTTGATTGATACTGCATCACGTCATTGCCTATGTATCGATCTGTATAAGTAAAATGGATCGCTAACCGCGTATCTTGTTTTTGATTTTCAAAATAAAGTGTCTCTTGTGTCGACGGTGTGTCTATCGTTCCGTCAACGGTTAACCAACGTCTCTTCCCAAAACTCAATGATCGATCTACAGCCGTGAAATCTGAACCTATCGTACTTGCCTGCAACTGAAATTGATCCATCTTCAAGTGTTCATCCATATACTTGAACAGCTTTTCATACTGAACAGGATGTAAGATGGGATGTTTTGTCTTCTGATTCGTATGAGTAGTAGTTTTGACTTCTACTTTTTTCTGTTCCGTCGTGACCGCCTCATCCGTACATCCTACACTTAAAAATACACTCGAAAATAGGATCGCCATGTTTCGCTTATAGCGCATACACTATCCTCCCCTTTTGAAAACACCCTGATATCACTTTGCCTTAAAGTTGTATAGCGGTTTAATGATCTCGACGACATCGACCGTTTCTTTCGTATTGCGAATGATTTCGTCCATCGGTTTATAGACGAAAGGCGACTCGTCACGCGTCGACGCGACGACAGAACTTGACCAGACATCGGTCATCGTCTTTTCGAATGCATCGAGTTCAACTGTTTTGAACGCTTTAGATCGTGACATGATGCGTCCTGCTCCGTGTGGCGCGGAATAATTCCAATCAGGGTTTCCTTTTCCGACGACGATCAAGGAGCCATCGCGCATGTTCATCGGAATGATTGCCCGCTCGCCGGCTTTCGCAGAGATGGCACCTTTTCTTAAAATCATCGCATCAAGATCAATGTAGTTGTGGATCGTATCGAACTGATCCACTACCGTCCATCCCATCGCCTCGAAAATGACTTCGGTCATCGCTTGACGGTTTAATGCTGCGTATCGTTGGGCGATCTTAAGATCATGGAGGTAACGCTCCATCGTTTCTCCGGAAACAGATGCTAAATCTTTGTTAAACGTAGATCGTTTTTCCTTCAATTGCTGCAAGGTCGCCTGAATATCCGATTCGCGCCCCTGCTGCTTTAATTCCTCAATGATTTGACCCGCATCAAATTGGAAGCGTGCCGTCTCGGCTTCTGCCTGATAATGTTCAGCGATCGTCTTCCCAAGGTTGCGACTGCCGGAATGAATCACGAGATAGCGCTGTCCTGCTGCATCCTGGTTCAGTTCGATGAAATGATTCCCTCCACCGAGCGTCCCGATCGACAACCGTGCCCGTGTCTCGTTGAACGGTGCAAGTACTTGATCAAACGGTACCTGTTCTGACAATGGATGGGCTTGCTGACGCACCGACATGCCACTTGGAATGAGATGCTGGATCGTTGCGTCAAGCTCTGCAAAGTCGATTGGTCCCTGTCCAGCAAGTCGTGTACATAACATGCCGCAACCGATATCGACACCGACGAGATTCGGTACGACCTCGTCCGTCACATGCATCGTCGTTCCGATGACGGACCCTTTTCCAGCGTGACAATCCGGCATGATCCGAACGCGACTATCTGTCGCAAATTGTTCCTCCAACATGGCTGTTACTTGCTTAATCGTCAGTTCGTCGACGTTGTCCGTGAAAATCTTTGCTTCCCCATATGTGCCTTGAATCGTTTTCATTCGATTATTCCTTTCTTATCCATTTAATTATTTTGCTGTTTCTTGCATGATTTCAATGAATTGTTTCGTCAGTGTCGTCGGTCCCGTCTCCGTCAACCAGACAAAGGCTGTCGTACTCGCGGCACCTGACAGGTATGTCTGATGCAGTCCTGCCGTGTCCAGTTCCCGCAACGTACTCTCCGGCAATACGGTCACAGCCTTCCCCTTCCGAACGAGTCCGATTAGCGTCAAGACGTCAGAACACGTCTCTTGCGATACGACACCGAGCCGTTGACTTAATGTCTGAAAAACACCAAGTCCTTCCTGACTTGGAATGATGAGATCCGCTGTCGGATGATCAGGGTGCCAGACTTGATGAAACGGTTCTTCCTCCATCCATTCAATCGAGACGCCTTTCGCATCAATCGGCAGACGGACCAACGCTGCATCAAGCGACCGCTCTTTTAACCGTTCGATGAGCGCACTCGATTCTCCTTGGTGGACTTGTAAGATAATACCAGGATGTCGTCGTTTCATCTGTTCGATCCAGTCAACAAGCCGACTGGCTGATAACGTGTTGACACCAATCCGCAAAATCCCTGTTCGTCCGGCTTCGATGTCGCTTAATTCCATTCGTGTCTCCTGCTCAAACTGTAGCAATGAAACCGCCCTTTCATATAAGCGGTTGCCGCTTGGTGTGATCCGGATTCCGCGCCCTGCCCGCTCGATTAGACGAACGCTTAACTCTTCTTCCATTCGTCGGATTTGTTGCGTCAAGGCAGGTTGTGCCATTCTTAAGCGCTCCGCTGCTCGTGTGACAGATTGTTCCTCGACGACCGCACAAAAATAGCGGTACTGACGTAAATCCATACTCATCATCTCTTTCATATGTTTTCATGTATAAAGATATATGAATCATAACATCAATCATATGCTATGATGCAGGAATATCTTCAGTTTAAGAAAGGAGCTTTTTCATGAAACAAACGACTTCTACTTTCCAGTGGATCGTCTTCTTACTTGCGAACACGATTGCCTTACCGATCGTCGTCGCTAGTCTGTTCGACCTCTCCTCAGTCGAAACAGCTGCCCTTGTCCAACGGTCGTTCTTTGTAGGCGGGATTGCCTGTTTCCTACACGGCGCTTTCGGCCACCGGCTTCCAATCGTATCGGGACCTGCCGGATCATGGGTCAGTATCTTCGTTGTCATCGCCGCACTACCGGTCGATTCAAAAACAGCCTTTACGATTGCGATGGCAGCCGTCGTAATTGCCGGTATCGTCCTTATCATTCTCGGTTTGACAGGATGGACAAAATACTTATTACCCGTCTTCACACCGCTCGTCAGTGGAACATTTTTGCTCTTATTATGTATTCAATTGACAGGCGTCATGCTCGGTGCCGTTCTCGCCGTCGAGGCAACACGCCTCGCCGGAATCGTCACGTTCTTGCTCGTGCTCGGACTCAGTCAATTCGGACCGAGTCGCTTACGTCCGTTCGCCTTGATGATCGGAATTCTCGTCGGTTGGCTCGTCAGCCGTCCGTCACTTCCTACGTCGTCTAGTTTGTTTGCACCACCGCAAGCGTTACCGTTCGGATGGCCACAGTTTGACGGCAGTGCATTCCTTGTCGCGATTCCGTTCGCGATCTTGCTCGTCGTCAATTTGATCGCTGCTTTAAGCGCCGTCGAAGCAACACTTCAAAAACAAGGACGTCTGCACCAAGGCTTGTCGATCGAAGGTGTCATTCATTTACTCGCTGCTACGTTCTCGACGCTCGTTCCCGTGCCATTACCCATCACGAGTGGATTCATCGCACAAACGGGAAGCCGGAAACGTCGCCCGTTCTTGATTGCCTCACTCGTCATCGCACTGATTGGTTTCTTCCCAAGCTTGATCGGGATCATAGCAACATTGCCGCGGAGCGTCGCGAGTGCAGCGTTGCTTGCGACATTGCCGCATATGTTTTTAATTGCCTGGCAGTCAGCGGAAAGTAACATGGAGAACAGCCGTCGTCGCCATGCGTTTGCAATCAGTGCCGTCATCGGCATCAGTATTTTGTTGCAATCGACCGTCATCGCTGAAGTCCTGCCTTTGACGCTTCGTCCGTTTCTCAGTAATGGATTGCTCGTCGGAACGATGCTTGTGCTCGGTTTCGAAATTGTCGAAAAGGTTCGTTCACGTCGTGCAAAACAAGCGGATCGATTGGCGAGCTGATTTAAATGGTAGTCAATCTTGATGACGGACGATTTCGTTATCCTCGCTTTCCTCAGGCGGGAAGTAAGCCGCGGCATCTCGCATTCCATGCAATACTGCCGGGTCTTCCCTTTCCCTGACGGAAGCGTTAATCGCGCTCCCTTTTCCTGTAAGAGTCGAGGATGAACGTCTCATCCAAAATCATTCAAACAGCAAGGGAGTTCGATTCCGAATGTGTTTCGGTTATCGAGCTCCCTTGCTGTTTACTTATTTAATTCGAATGACACGATCATCTATCAATTCCGTCCTTCCACCGTCATCGATTATTAAAAATACTTCCTTAGCGTTAAAGGTTGTCGCTTGAATATATTCTCTCACTTTATCTTGAAGACGATAGTCATGATGTTCTGGAATTTGTTCTAGTTCCATGATGTGAATACTAAAAACTAAACTTACATCACTGTAATTTTTTGTAGCTTTTTTATCAATGTTTTTTTTGGTTTCTTCTAAAAAGTGTTTCCGTCTCTCTTCTAATGTATCCAAACTGCTTAAACGAGTTCTCCATATACCCTTTTTATTTAAGGATTTTGCAATTTCAACTTCTCTCGGACCATCTATATAAGATGTAAATTCGAGTTTTTCGATTAAACCGTCTTCTAATTTCATCAATGCATCATATCCTTGGTTCCCAATGATAATCTTAATTTGAGCATTTTCAGGAAAATAAACTGATTTCGAAAAAATATAAGCTGGAATGTATTCCTCGATGAACTCTTTAAACCTTCCTTTTTTCAATCTGATTAACTCAGTGATCTGACGATTTTTACTAACTTCTTCTTTTATGTAGTTATAGTATTCATCCATCTGTTTTTTATTTCGAAAACTTGATAAGTCATCTAGCACTTTGAAGTATTCTTGCAATCTTCTCACTCCTTTATTAGATATAATAAAGAACGCGATTGTTAAACCGCGCTCTTTCATAAAAACTTGTGAATTAGATTGGAAATCAACTATTCAACGCACTTCCCGCCACCATTTCCGTGTCGTGCTCTCGGGTGTCACACTTTCCCCAATCATTGGTGTCAAAACTGGAATCTCATCGCGTTTCGCTTCCTTGAGCAACCGTTCGACCGGTTCGAACCACGCATGAAACGCGAGGATGAAGGCAGACCAATGAATCGGCATCAGGACACGACCTTTGACATCACGATGTGCTTGAACCGTTTGTTCCGGTAACATATGCGAGTTGGACCAACGGACATCATACTGCCCACATTCCATCATCGTCAGATCAAACGGACCATATTGTTCACCAATTGCTTTGAAATGCGGACCATACCCACTATCGCCACTAAAGAAAACTTTTTGCGAGCCTTCGATGACCCATGATGCCCATAGCGTCGAAAATTGATCAAAACCATTTCGTCCTGAATAATGACGAGATGGGGCTGCCGTCAGTTTAACAACACCAACTTGCGTCGACTCATGCCAGTCGAGTTCCGTGATCCGGTCCGCTGAGACGCCCCATCCACGCAGACGACTCCCGACACCGAGCGGCACGATGAAGCGACCGACTCGATTTTTCAAAGCGAGGACGGATGGATAGTCCAGATGATCATAATGGTCGTGTGAATAGACGACGACATCAATCAACGGAAGGCGTTCAAGATCAACTTTCTGTGTCGTTTGAAACCGTCCCCCTCCCAGTTTCGGGAATGGCGACGGTGCGCGACCGAGCATCGGATCAAAGAAAATCGTTTGTCCATCGAGTTCAAGTAAAAACGCCGAATGTCCAAACCATGTCACACGTGGTGCCTCACTATCGTCTTGCCGTCGCTGATATGGAAGCGTCGGCAGCGCTTTGACAGGACGCAGATTCGGAATGTTTCGTCCGTAATCCTTTAAGATGCTTTTCATCGAGTCCCATTCCATCTTCAACTGGAAATCCATCTCATTTTTGAATTTCCCGTCAACAAAACGATCTGATCGTTCGAAACTCCGCCGCTCTGCACGGCTTGGTCGTTTCCCGAACACCGGGTATCGGTTGATGAACCAAGCACTGGCAAGACCGATTCCTGCTAAAGCTGTCACTATTTTTTTCATGTCTTATCACCTCTTCGATGCTCTCAGTATAGCACCTCGATTCCCCACACATCTCGCTTTGCGACTCCGGACACGAGAAAAAAGTGAAGATCACCGATATGGCGCCTTCACTTCTAGGTATTAGTCGAGATCGTCCGCTTTCCACTTCGCCCGGTCGCTCTTCTCACCTTCCTCACGGTGATTGGATTCATAGGCGTTGTTGCCTGGATTTTCGACTTTATTATCATCGTACCGATGATCTTGGTCATGGTTATGATGATGCTCATGGTCATGATGGTGATCGTGGTCATGGTCGTGATCTCGATCCTTGACGAACAGTGCAAGACCACCTCGCTCGACTTCCGCGTAATGCCGTTCTGCCTCATCATCCGAATGTCCGACACGTTTTAACGTCTCACGGAGCGGTGGTTCTTTAGAGAACGTTGATTTGACTTGATCAATCCAACTCGCACCTGATGCTTCTTCTGCCGCGTCATCTCGACCGACGACAGAAAAGTCCGAATCATGATGTCCTTGCTGTTTCAATTCTTCAATTTTTCGTTCCAGACTCGATTGATCCTGATAAATCCCAACAAACCGTTTCGCCATCACATGACACCGTCCTTTTTCATATGAATTCAAACACGCTCTATTTTTACCCTTGTTCGATTGTCATCAAACGAGATTTCCAGAACGAAAAAACGGACCACTTCGAAAAGTAGTCCGTGAAAACATTAAAGTTGTTGCGGTGAATCGACCAATGTGATCGTTCCTTCGTTTTTCTGAACGAATCGCTCGTAGACGAAATCATTCGCAAATAACAGAACGGCATTCTCCCAGCGGTCATAGACGAGAACCGTCCGTGAATCCGTCAATTGTTTGACAGCAGCGACTTCTGCTGGCTTGATCCACTTGGCGACTTGGAAGTTCGCGGCATCCTTCAAGATGTCAACGCCATACTCACCTTTGAGCCGGTGCTCGAAGACTTCGAATTGGAGTTGTCCGATCGCTCCGAGGATGATTTCGTTGTATTCCGTTTTGTAGACCTGGATCGCACCTTCTTGTGCAAGCTGTTCGACACCTTTTTGGAACTGTTTCGACTTCAAGGCGTTTTTCGTGTAGACCTTCAGGAAGAGTTCTGGTGCGAACGTCGGGAGTGCTTCATATTGTAACGATGGATCGCCATTCGTGATCGTATCACCGATTTGATAGTTGCCTGAGTCATATAACCCGATGACATCTCCTGCGAACGCTTCGTTGACCGTTTCACGCTCATCCGCCATGAATTGTGTCGATTGCGACAGCTTCATCTTCTTGCCTGTCCGTGTCAGGACGACGTCCATCCCACGATCGAACTTACCTGTACAGATCCGGACGAACGCAATCCGGTCGCGGTGGTTTGGGTTCATGTTCGCTTGAATCTTGAAGACGAAACCACTGAAGAAGTCTTGCGCCGGCTCGACTTTTCCTTTGTTTGACTCACGTGGTGTCGGTGAAGGAGACAAGTTCAAGTAATGTTCAAGAAGTGGTGTGACACCGAAATCGACGAGTGCTGATCCGAAGAAGACCGGAGTCAGTTCACCTTTTGCGATCAATTCTTCATCGTATTCGTTACCTGCGCCGTCGAGTAAGTCGACTTCATCCATCAACGTCTCGTACATTTCTGAGTTAATCGTCGTCGCGAGTTCTTCGTTCGCGAGACCTTCCTCGCCGAGTTCGATCGTCTTACGATCATTTTTGAAGCAGTGGAATTGTCCTTTGACACGGTCATACACTCCTTCGAACTGTTGACCTGAACCAGCTGGCCATGTCACAGCAACCGACGGGATACCGAGGACTTCTTCGAGTTCTTCCATCAATTCGAGCGGATCACGTGCTTGACGATCCATCTTGTTGATGAACGTAAAAATCGGAATACCGCGCATTCGACAGACTTGGAAGAGTTTCTTCGTTTGCGACTCGATCCCTTTCGCCGCATCGATGACCATGATTGCTGAGTCAACAGCTGTCAGGATCCGGTACGTATCTTCACCGAAGTCCGAGTGACCTGGTGTATCCATGATGGAAACGATTTTTTTGTCATATTCGAATTGCATGACCGAAGACGTAACAGAGATTCCCCGTTGCTTTTCAATTTCCATCCAGTCCGATTTCGCGAATTTCGAGTTTTTCCGTGCCTTGACAGAACCTGCCTCACGGATTGCGCCTCCGTGTAGGAGGAATTTTTCAGTTAGTGTCGTCTTACCCGCATCCGGGTGGGAAATGATGCCGAAAATCCGACGCTTTTCGACTTCCGTTTGTAGAATGTTTGTCATGTATGGTAGTTCCTTTCACCGATATATTCAAAAGTCCGATCAATCTTTTTCGCAACTAGTCTATCATACCGAATTTTCAAGGTCTCGTCCATTTCACTTCATTGACTTAATTTTCAGATTTAAAGTTGACAATTCATCACTATCTTCTTTACGATGACTAGGAAGTTCACTATTACAGAAGGAGGAGACGTACAATGGTATTCCATCAAGCCCGGACATCTGTCCACACTGTCTTTGTATCGGCTACAACTGTACGTCACCCAATCGTTTAATTTTTAATTAAGCAGGGTGTGCGTATGCGTATACGTACATGCTGCCCTCTTATATTTGGACGGGTATGCCCATATTTGTGCGTATCCGTCTTTTCTATTGTCTAAAAACGGAATATAAGGGGTTTTCACTATGTTTAATGCACTCAAACAGCTTGATCGCAACATCTGGATCCGGTTCGTCGGGGAAACGATCACCGGAATCATGATGTTCATGATTGCACCATTTTTAGTTCTCTATTACGCGGATCGACTCGATTCCTACTTCCTAGTCGGCGTCATCATGGCGACTGGACCGATCATGTCACTCGTCGGCGCCGTTCTCGGTGGCCACTTCGCTGATAAATTCGGTCGAAAACCACTGATGGTTCTCTCGATCATCGGTGACGTCATCGCGCTAATCGGTTTCTCGTTCGCCGATTCATTCGGACCGCTGCTCGCTTTGAACGCGTTGCTCGGTTTATCGAGTTCACTGTTCCATCCGGCAGCAAGCGCGATGGTCGCTGACGTCACACCACCAGAACGCCTGAATGAATCGTTCGGACTGCTTCGGATGGGACATAATGTCGGCGCAGCGTTCGGACCACTTCTCGGAAGTGCTGTCCTGTTCGTCGATCGTTCGCTCATCTTCTACTCCGCTGCCTTCGTCTTTTTCCTATATGGACTCGTTCTTTACTTCTTCATCGAAGAAACGAAACCGGAGTATATCGAAAAGACAGACGAAGTCAAAGTATCACCGCTCACTGTATTGCGGAAGGATCACGTCTTTTTAATCTTCATCGGTGCGGGTGTCTTCATTTCGATGGGGTTTGCCCTCGTCGAAAGTATGTTACCGGTCTTCTTGAAAGAAGCACTGCCAGGATTACCGACGAAACAAAATCCGTTTCCTTACTTGATGGCACTCAACGGAATCATGGTCGTCTTATTCCAGTTCCCGATTGCTGCTCGCTTGTCAGGGAAGGCATTCGGAAAAGTCATGTTGCTTGGTGCCTCGATCTTCGGAATCGGTATGATTTTCCTCGCATTCGTGCCGTCTTACCTGTTCTCACTCGGAACGAGTTATGTCGTGCTCGTGACAGTATTGCTTGCGATTTATGCATTCTATACACTCGGTGAGATGATCATGTCCCCTGTGCAGATGACATTCATTGCCTTAATTGCCCCGGAACATCTCCGCGGAACGTACAACGGTGCTGCGAGTCTTCAGTGGTTGATCGGTGGCGTCACCGCCCCACTTCTCGGATCCTTATTCCTTGATACCGGAAAAGGTGATTTTGCGCTTGGATTCGTCGGACTGCTCTGCTGTGTATCAGGTGGGGTCTATCTCGCACTCGATCGTTCGATTCAACGAGCGAAACGTTTAACGAAATCAGCCTAAAAAAAGCGATGTGTCATGCTCCGACTTCTGTCAGAACATGTCACATCGCTTTTCTCGTTAAGATGGTAATTGATTTGCCGCTACGAACGGACCGAACAGGACCGGTAGCGGATCGAGTCGTTGCTGGATGTCTGCAATGAAGTTCGTCGATCCACTGACGAAGACGATCGGATCATTCGCTGTGATCATCGTCAGGAATTCCTGCATCTGCTGTTCCCATCCTTCTTGACGAATGTGGTGGACGATCATGCCTTTCGTCGTCAAGGATACGACATTTGCTAACATTCGTTCTGCTAGTTCTTCAGCTGAGACATGTAATAAGGTCGTTTTCCGACCGCTTAAGAGAGCATGCCTTGCTTCATCAATGACGGCTCCTAGATGATGTTCTTCTGCGATCAATAAGATATCTTGTTGCCGCCAATTTTCAGCACGGCGGTATTTACAAAAATGCCGACATGTATCGACGAGTTGATGGTGAACAATTGCCCATGCTTGAAGTAAAGGTGCATTTTCTTTAAGGTCATATTCGATTTGAATAGCTTGAAGAATTTCACGACTGATGATGTCAGGGTACGTCAACAGAAACGATTTCGTCTGATCGATTTCATTCAGTAAAATCAATTTAAACAGTTCACTCGATTCATGCTGGTTTGTAATCTGATTCAATAATTGACTCAGGCGTAAAATCCGCAGTGCCCGAGTTCCGTCCTGAGCTCCCGCTTCTCGAAGCGCGCGCAATTCTTCTTCGTACGTCGCCTCGAGCGAGTCATAGAAGCGCGTCGCGATCCGCAATCCCTTTTGCTCCATCGATGGACCGAGCTGTTGCAAAAGGTGTAATGCCTGATCGAAATGCATAATTTAACCTACCTTTCACCATCCATTATGCGTGAATCCACTCTCAAAAACAATCTCTAAAATGCATCTTATTTTTTGCACATTGAAAGTTGTAAATGCTTGCGTCCCCCCCTAGTATGTGTGTTAAGTAGGTGATGAAAATGCGCATGACACGTTATACGGATTACGCGATTCGGTCCCTGCTGTTCGCAGCAGCTCATCCCGATCGTTTAGTCCGAATCCAGGAAGTAGCGGATTGTTACGACATTTCTAAGAATCATTTGATGAAAGTAGTCTATCGTTTAGGACAGAGTGGTCTGATTGAATCTGTCCGTGGTCGTGGAGGTGGTTTTCGATTAGCGAGCCCTCCGGATGCAATTCATATCGGTGACGTCGTACAACTGTTTGAACCAACCGTTCATTTTCTCGATCCGCAAGAAGGCATTCACGAGATTCCTTCGCTCAATCCAGCACGTGATGCTTTCGATGATGCCATTGCGGCGTTCCATCAAGTACTCAATGGTTACACAGTACATGATTTGCTACATCCGACAGCTAATACTCATTCCCAAATACTTGAAATGATTCCGAACCGCGATTGAGCCGGTTCGGAATCTTTTTTATTCCGTCCTCGCTCAATTGCGATTTCTCAAAACGCTCGTGGTATACTTATATAAGAAAGGAGGGGTACAGATGAACCCTCAAGAAGAACTCCATCTTTTATATCTTCGCTTAAAGGAAGAAGAACCCTCCGTTGCACGCGGTGAGGCCTTATGGGCCATCTTTGAGGAAACAGCTGATGATTCACTCCGCTTCCTCTCCTTATGGACATTTTCACAAAATCAATTTGATTTAGGACACTTCCGATCGTTTCTTGTGTCCTTCACGCTCTTGATGGAATGGATCCGAAAAGATGAGATGACACTAACTCCAAAACAAGAACTTGATTTGTACTGGAACTACAAGTCCTACTTGATCTATATGGCAGAACAAGAAGACGTGACGGTATCGCTTCTCGAAGAAGATCTTGACCGATTCATCGATTTTTGTGACGCGCATGGATTCGCGCGCACACGCGACTATATTAGCTTCATGGTTTACAGCAAGCTCGGTGACGAGGAGCAAGCCGATCACTATTTATCGGAATGGGTCGACGCACCAAGCGACGAACTCAGTGATTGCCCATCCTGTGAAGCCTTCAGCCGGATGACGTATGCAATCGAACGTGGATTCGAAGATCGCGCCTTACTTCTTTATGCGGCACTGCGACATGAACGCGGTTGTTCACGGATGCCAGATCAGGCTCATCCATACATCCTGCCATTATTCCTTAGTCGCAAAAAAGAGCGTTTTGATTGGAGCGAACGCTTGATTGAAGAAGTCAAACGTGGCGAAACACTCTTTACCGGTGGCGATGAGCCCTATCATTTATATGCGAAGATGTATTACGACACAAACTATACCTGGTTGATGGAAGAGAAAAAACAATTGATTCCATTCTTAACCGATCGTGGATATCTCCAGTTCCTACTCGCTCACTATGCATTTGCCCATCGACAATCCCTTGGTGAGGAAGCGTCGTATCTCGCAGCGCTCCGGACGAACTTATATGAAATCGCTCAATCTCTTGATCGTCGGATCGAAGGTGTCTTCTACTTGAACCTTGTCGAGCGTGAACTGAAACGGATCACCCAGTTCGTTGCTTAAATCTTATTCGTAAAGGAAGTGTCTTCATGTTAGATCATGTCCAACTCGCTATGCCGAAAAACGAAGAAGATCGCGCCCGTGCATTTTATGCCGGGCTTTTACATATGAAGGAAGTCGATAAACCTGCTGGTGTTCAAAAAAGTGGTGGTGTTTGGTTTAAAGAACACGGTACAGCGCTTCACCTCGGCATCGAGGATCCATTCTCTCCTGCTAAAAAAGCGCATCCTGGATTGACTGTCGCTACATTTGAAGAAATGAGTGATCGCTTGCAAGCCGCAGGTTATCCCGTTGAGCATGATACACGACTTGCTCCGCGCCGTCGTTTCTTTACAGCGGACCCATTCGGTAACCGATTGGAAATCATTTCCGCTCATCTTCCGACCTTAACGCCGAAGAAGCTGACAGATGGTTCACATATCCGCCTAGTCGCCCCCGCTTCGAGCCTCTCGACAGTCGAGCTGAAGATCATTGACGATGCAATCGAGACACTCGAATCATTCGGATTACGCGTCTCAATCAGTCAACATGCGCGTGCTGTCAATCCGTTCGGCTCCAGTGATCCCGAGTTACGCGTTGCAGATCTCCACGCCGCGTTTGCTGATCCGAACGTCGATGCGATCCTTTGCGTTCGTGGTGGGTTCAGTACGAATGAACTCGTCGATTTACTCGATTATGAACTGATTCGGACGCATCCGAAGATTCTTTGTGGCTTCTCTGATATCACCGCGCTCAGTCACGCCATTTTGACGAATACAGGTTTAGTGACATACTCTGGACCAATGTTACGGGCTTTCCGTGATCGTGACGCCTATACGATTGATTATTTCAAACAAGTCTTATTCGCAACGGACCCGGTTACAATCAAGCCGTCGATTCATTGGCGGGATTCGGATCGCGGACATGTCATCACGTTACCGAACAAAGGACCGATACTCTTATCTCCGGGACAAGCGAGCGGTCGTCTAATCGGTGGAAATCTTTGCACCTTGAACCTCCTTCAAGGCACGTCGCACTTCCCTGATTTGCGGAATACAATCTTGTTCCTTGAAGACGATTACGAAGTCCACCCAGCGACGTTCGCCCGTGATTTCGCCTCTTTGATGGCGCAACCAGGCGCCGAGACAATTCGTGGGCTCGTCTTTGGGCGGTTCCAACTCGCGACGAAGATGACGGAAGAACATCTGCGCTACTTGATTTCACTTTACCCATCACTAAAACAGATCCCGGTCCTTGCGAATGTCGATTTTGGACATACGAGTCCTTTGTTTACGTTCCCGATCGGTGGACAGGTTGACCTTCATGACGAGGTCATCCGACTTCATATTTCTTAAATATCAAAAGAAGGAGACGCGGCAATCCGCATCTCCTTCTTTTTTAATAGTCGAGCAATCTCGAAGCGTCGATTTGACGTTTCGACCCATCCGCGAACATCTCGAGTGTCGCAAAAATCTGGTCATTTGCCCATTCATAGTGAAGTAATGTGAAGTCTTCGAGTGTCGAGACCGTCTTGAACGTTTTCCCGACCGTAAACGCACGCTTCCGGCTCGCATCTTCTGCCGGAACGGTGACGAAGATGACTGTGATCTCCTCACCCTTTGTATCATAATAGAATTCAACGATCCGACCGTCCGCTGTTTCAGGTAAGACACCTTTACGGGGCTGTCCGGTCTCGTCCAATTGTACATATGGTTGCAGCATTTTTTCGCCTCACTTTCTCCGTCATTCATCATAGCACGTCCACCTGATTTATGCTAATCTATATTTGATGTGAAAGGGGGATGAGTCGCGCATGGAATGGTTCATGAACGGGATTCTGCTCTGGGGCTTTATCATGATTACACTCATGGCAATCGGCGGGTTTTTCATGTTCCGGAAGTTCCTCAAGAAGTTGCCGAAAGAAGACGGTAAATCGATGATGGACTGGGAAGATGAGTACATCGACAAGACACGACACCTTTGGACGGATGAGACGATGGAGTTATTGAACGCTCTCGTCATGCCGGTCCCATCGGCATTTCGTGATGTCGCACGCCGCAAGATTGCCGGGCGGATCGGACAATTCGCACTCGAGGAACGGGCGACAGAGATGACATCTGAACTGGTCGTCAAAGGGTATATTTCTGCGACGCCGAAACGCGATCATAAATTCTTGAAAAAAGCTTTGACGGAGCACGCCATCGACTGGCGAGACTACGCATTATATTTCCAAAATTGAAGGATGCACGAAAAAACCGCCGAAGTCACCTTCAGCGGTTTTTTATTGGGGTAAATGTGCTACAGACACGGTGCCCGATTTCACCTTTTTGTATTTGAGATACATCGCGAAGCGCCACGGGGCAATCATACCGAAGGCGACGAGATAAAAGATCCCACCTGTCTCGAAGATGTCGATTTGCCCTCCGATAAAGAATTTCGCAATCGTCCGAATGAATAAGATGCCGAATAAGACGATGAAAAACGCTTTCGAACGTTGCAGATAAATCTGCCCTTCCGCTTCATAAAAATTGGATGTCTTGATCAAAAAGATACTGAAGATGGCTCCAATGAGCAATGCTTCTGCTACCTCCGTCCATGTCAGACGGGAAGCTGGGTATAAAAACTGTAGCATTCCCGTTGACATCGCAAACGGTGGGATCAAGATTTTTTTAGCGTTCGTCGGTTTTGCTGATGCCTTCACGCGAATAAAGCTGATCAGCAAACCCATGACGAGCGCTACCCCAGTTGATATCCAAATCATCCGATCACTTCCTTGATTAAAATCCTGTGAATCCGACGATGTCACTCATCCATGCCGCGAATTTACTGAGACCGTCAAAATACAGCATGACACCGAAGACCATCATCAAAGCTCCACCGAATTTCGTTAATTTCAGACTATACTGCACGAACAGACGCGAACGACCTACGAAAAATGCCATTAATAAGAAAGGAATCGAGAACCCAAGGACGTACGCGAGCATGTAGAACATACCTTGGCTCGGATTGGTCGCAGCTAATCCGATGACTCCTGCGAGAATCGGACCTGTACATGGTGTCCAACCAGCCGCAAAACCGATTCCGACGAGTACCGTTCCGACGTATCCCCCTTTTCGTTCCCCAAGATTCAGTTTCTTTTCACGCATCAAGAATGTCGGTTGCCATAACCCGACGAGAACGACACCGAACACGAAGATGACGAGTGCCCCGACCATCCGTAACGTATCCCGATATGTGATAAAGACATCTGCGAACAAGGATGTCGAGAGTCCGAGCACAGCGAAGACCATCGCGAATCCAACGAGGAAAGCTAACGTGTGAAACAGGGATCGCCTTTCCCGTACCCCTCGTTCCTTCAAATCCGTGACCGACACTCCTGTAATATAGGAGAGAAATACAGGATACAGCGGCAACGTACACGGAGAGACGAATGATAACAAACCGGCTCCGAACGCTAACCACAATGAGAGCTCCATATGAGCATCCCCTTTCTTTACTACTATAGAAGAAGTTCCTTCTCTATTTTGCCAAACTCCTCTGCATTTAGCACCTATTATCTCACAGAAAGTTGCAAAAGATTCGTGTCCGCCAAAATTACAAAAAAATTACATTTCGTCAATTTTACTGAAATCTCGTTGCACCTAGTAAATGGACTTGCTAGAATATGGATACGACACCAATGTAAGGGAGACCGCTATGACGACACAACAACTATTGACGTTAGCCATTGAAGCCAAACGTAGCGAATTATATCATCAAGCTGACCAGTCCAGCTTCACCTCCCCGCGTGTTTTGCAACTTAGCCATGAACTCGACGTCCTACTTTTAGAATATTCACGGACGGTCCAAAACTATACCATTCACGGTTCAAACGAACCGCTCTTATCCTAATGCACGATCCAGTCAGCATTCGAGTGTGAATGCTGACTTTTTTATGACTTCTTATTTCTGATGGAGGTGCTTTATGTCTGCTCTTACGTTCTTAGCTAGTTCCCGTCCCTTTTATGTACCTGACGATCTTCCTCGATTATACGTAGATGAAGTCGAACCGCTTGAATATGTCTCCTTGAAGCAAGGACGATTCACGATGTCTTACCTTTATACGATTGATGGTGCTGATCAATGGGAGTTCATGATTTACTTAGAGCGTTATATGGAAGAAGGAGATGTCCTCGAATTACTCTACATTGAAAATCAAAATGACAGCATGCATGACCATCTACCGTCCGCTCCACTAGTAGAGCCGATTGACATCAATATTCAACAACGAACATACCAAACGATTCACGGCACGTTTCAGCTTTCCGCTAACGATTGGATGCAGGAATTGTACCATCGTTCCTATCTGACAGCGTTTGGTGTGACGACGATCGTCAAGTATTGATCTGCATATCACCTATTTCACTTTTTCATCACTAGACGATAAAAGGATGACATAGTTTCTATATTTAAGTCTTTTTCCTTTTAAATTGTTCGAATATTTCATCGAAAGTAAGTCAAAAGACCTATAAATGTCTATTTTTCATAATTAGTATGTCCTACCGATGACAAAAACCGTTCTTTTGCAATCTTCTTGTCATACAAGCTCAGTTTGTAACTCGAATGACATTGACCTGTAAACGCACAAGTCAGATTTGCCGTGTAAAGTAGGAACAGTAAACACAGCATATGTCAGGAGGACATCAATAATGAAAAAAGCAGTTTTCGCTGCCGGTCTTGCAGCAACAGCTCTATCAGTAGGATTTGCCCAAGAGACAGAGGCTGCCTCAGAAACGGTAACAGTAAATACACCAGTACTCAACGTACGCACAGCACCTACAACTGCATCAGCAGACGTAGGCAATGTATATAAAGGTCAAACATTAAATGTCGAAGGACGTTCTGGCGCATGGATCCAAACACACATTAACGGTCAAAAACGTTATGTCCATGGCGCGTATACGTCTGCAGCAGGCTCATTCGACTTTAAAAAAGCTACAGTTACTACGGCAGTATTAAATGTCCGCACACAACCAACGACAAGCTCGAAAGATGTCGGTAACCTCTACAAAGGTGAAAAAGTCAACGTAGAAGGTAAAGTCGGTGCATGGATCAAAACAACAATCGACGGTAAAACACGCTATGTACACAGTGCATATACAACACTCGGTAGCGTAGCGAAAGCACCAGCAGCTCAACCAGCTGCGAAGCCAGCGGCTCAACCGGCTGCGAAGCCAGCACCAAAAGCAGCAGCTCAACCAGCAACTGCAACAAAACAATCAACACCTGCAAAATCAGGTACAAAAGTGACGATGAACGTCAGTGCTTACACGAACGACCCATCTAACAATGGTAGCCAACTCTACAATGGTCGTGCGTTGACAGCAAGCGGTTATGACGTTACAAATACGATCACGTACAATGGTATGCGTATCGTAGCAGCTTCTTCGCAATATCCAATCGGTACACGTATGCACATCGAAGGCATTGGTGAAGCAATCGTACTCGACCGTGGTGGCGCAATCCAAGGTAACCGTCTTGATCTTCTCGTTGGTTCACAACAAGAAGCACTCAACTGGGGTCGCCAAAACGTCACAGTTACAGTCTACTAATCAAAATAAACAACCTGCCGGGCGAGATCGCCTGGCAGGCTTTTTTTATAGCTATTTTTTTAAGAGACCGTGACATGACCAGATTGCAGTTGATACATCTTCTTATACAGTCCATCTTGCGCGATCAATTCTTGATGGTTACCTTGCTCGATCACTTCCCCTTGATGCAATACAAGAATCAAATCAGCATCTTGAATCGTTGATAATCGGTGGGCAATGGCAATCGTCGTCCGACCCTCGCGCATCCGTTCGAGCGCCACTTGGACTTTTTCTTCCGTTTCCGTATCAATCGAACTTGTCGCTTCATCGAGAATCAGGATTTTCGGATCCCGTGCCATTGTGCGTGCGAAGGAAATCAACTGACGTTCTCCAGCGGAGAATGTCGCACCCCGCTCGGCGACGGGACTGTCATATTGCTGATCGAGTTGATTGATGAATCCGTCGGCTTGAACGAACTGCGCGGCCGCTTCAACACGATCAAAGGAAATCGAACTGTCGAACAATCGAATGTTATCCGCGACCGTACCCGTAAACAAAAATGAATCCTGCAGGACGAGTCCGACATGCTTCCGAAGTTCTTCCTCCGATAACTGCTCGAGCGGTTGACCATCGATCAAAATCCGACCCGATTGGTAAGCGTAAAATCGCATCAGGATGTTGATGATCGAACTTTTTCCGCTTCCCGTATGACCAACGAGGGCAATCGTCTGTCCTTTTTTCGCCTCGAATGAAATTCCTTTCAAAACATCTTTCTCTCCATCATAACTAAAGCGAACATCTTCAAAGACGATATGCCCTTCCGACACACGTGCATCCCCTTCGAGCTGTTTCGTTGGTTCCGGTTCATCCGTATCGAGCACCTTGAATACACGGTCTGCCGAGACGACAGCTTGTTGGAACTCAGACAATTGTTGCATGATTTGCTGAACCGGTTGGAAAATTCGCTCCATGTAACTGATGAAAGCGTAAACGACACCGACTTGGACTGTTTGCGAGAATGATAAGACACCAAAGTACGTCACAAGTGTCGCAATCGAAATCGCCAGTAACAATTCGATGATGGGTCGTAGTAACCAGCTATCAAGCTTTAAGTTCTTGTAACGACCGTTTTGATGAGCGACGTTCGTCTCTTCGAATTCTGCCATTAGACGCTTTTCTTGGCGGAACTGCTGGATGATCGCCATCCCGTTGATCGATTCATTCAGTTGGGCATTGATTTTCGACAGTAAATCGCGGACTTCAGCGTAATACTTCGTCGAATACTTCCGGTAAATCCAAATGATGAAATAAAACAGTGGTAACAACAATAACGCAATCGTCGCGAGTCGCGGTTCTAACAGATAGAGGAAGATATATGTCCCAATCAACTGGACACCGCTTTGCACGAATGTCGATAAGACACCGATGTAAAGTTCTTTAATCGCTTCCGTATCGTTCGTGATCCGGGATACGAGTACCCCAGCAGGCGTTCGATCAAAATAAGCGAGTCGTAAGTGCATGACGTGTCGGAAGACATCGATACGCAAGCGTTGAATGACTTGTAAGGCAATCTTTTGGAACTCAAATGCTTGCAAGTAATCGACGATGATCCCTGTTGTATGCAATAACAAGTACGCCGTAAACAAAAGTGCAACTTCCTTTACCGGATACGTACCCGGTGCGACATATTCATCGATAAAAATCTTGACGAGATACGGTCCCCCGAGTTTTGCCGCTGTCGTAATGAACAGCAGGATGAAAGCGATGCTGACTTGCTTTTTGAACGGTTTGACGAAATCAAGCAATCGTTTCAGGACGGCTTTTTCATTGATATCATGATTCATTCAGAACGCCCTCCTTGTTCAACAAGTGATTCTAGTTGCTGGCGATCGTACGTCTCTTTATACCAACCGTCATGAGCGAGTAATTGCTCATGTGTTCCTCGCTCGATGATCCGACCGTCTTCAAGGACGATGATCTCATCGGTATGCGACACAGCCGATAATCGGTGGGCAACGATGATTTGCGCTTGATCGTGATCCGCCGTACGGAAGTGGTGGATGATCGCTTCTTCGGTTTTCGCATCGACCGCAGACAAGGCATCATCTAGTACTAAAATCGGACAGTCTGCTAGTAACGCCCGGGCAATCGAGATCCGTTGTTTTTGACCACCAGATAACGTGACACCTCGTTCCCCAACCATCGTCGCGTATCCTTCCTTAAAGCCGAGAATGTCCTCATGGACTGCTGCGATACGCGCCACTTCCATGATGTCTTCCATTGATGCATCTGGTTTTGCAAAGGCGATATTATCAGCAATCGAAGCAGAGAACAGGAAATGATCCTGCGGAACGATCGCTACTTGACGACGGACGGTGTCTCGTGTCAATTGTTTGATATCTCGTCCGCCAATCGTGATGGCGCCTTGTTTAACGTCATATTCACGCGATAACAAACGAACGAATGTCGATTTCCCAGCACCCGTCTTTCCGACGATCCCAAGCGATTTCCCAGGCTTCAACGTCACATCGATCTCTTGAAGGACCGGTTGCGTGTCATAGATGAATCGTTTAATCCCGACATGAAGTTCTGGTGACGAGACACTCGTTGCTGCTTCCTTCGCATCTTTAATTTCTGGTTCGATCGCAAGCATCCGTTCGATCCGGTCATAGGAAGCACGACCCCGTTCAACGATGTTGAACAACCAACCGAAGGCGAGCATTGGCCACGTCAATAAACCAAGATATGTAGTGAAGGAAACGATATCCCCAATCCGGATTTCGCCTTGTCGTAACAAGTAGGCGCCATAGCCGACCGCGATGATATACGATAGACCGACTAATCCAAAAATCGTCGGATCAAACAGTGCATCAATTTTCGCCACACGACGATTCTTTTGAACAACGTCATCAGACAGATCGGTAAACGTCTGCACGTCGGATTCGACTTCCCCTGTTGCTTTTAAGACACGGACACCACTGATGCTCTCCGCGACCTTATCGTTCAAATCAGAGAACGCTTCTTGCGCGTCATGAAAACGGGAATGTAACATCTTACCGTAGCGTGACGTCAAATAGACCATCAGTGGCATTGGCAAAAGTGACACGAGCGTTAATTTCCAACTGATCGTCGTGACCATTGTGATGATGACAAAGCTCCCCATTGTCACCGAGTCGACGAGCGTTAGAATGCCGGCCCCCGCTGTCATCGAAACAGCTTGTACGTCGTTTGTCGCATGTGCCATCAAATCTCCGCTGCGATATTTCTTATAGAACGATTGATCCAAATCTGAAAAATGACCATACAGTTGACTGCGTAACAATCGCCCGAGGCGAATCGATGCACCGAAAATGTGAAAACGCCAAAAATAACGAATGAAATACGTCGCGACCCCGATGAGTAACAATGTACCAGCTAGACGAATCAAATCATTCTTCGTCAAGCTTCCTTCACTCAGACCATTGACTGTCGTTCCGATGACCTTCGGTGGAATAAGTTCTAACCCTGCCACAAAAATCAAACAGATGACCCCAAGACTATACGCTTTCCATTCTCGTCGGAAAAACCAACCGAGTTTCCTGAAGACTCCCATTCAAGTCTCCCCCCCTTTTTTAAATCCTATGATTATTTGAAATAGTCTCACATTTTAGATTAGTTCTCTTTCTAAAAAATAGCAAATAAAAAGGAGACCATTTGGTCCCCTTTCGTACAGCTTATTTTTTAGGTGATTTCATTGAACCACTCATTGAACGCATCACTTGGTTGACTTTCTTTTGTGATGGCTTTTGACCCATTTGCATCATCAATGTCTTAATCATATCTTCGTTGATTGGTGGGTTTTGCTCCAAGTAGTTCATCATGTATCGACGAGCGATATAGAAACCAAGGGCGACACCTGCTACCAAGCAAAGAAGGGCAATTAAAATCCAAATCCATGTAGCCAAGTTGCTTCCTCCTCTAACTTAAAACGTCGCTTTTTACTATACTATAATTCCAATTGTTTGCATAGATGATAATAGATGAAAAACGAGTCCGACGTAAGATCGGACCCGTTTTTCCGGAAATGATTATCCGAGTTGCTTGACAGTCGCTAAAACGTTCTCAACAGACATGCCGTATTCTTTCAAGAGGAAGTCTCCAGGAGCAGATGCGCCGAAACGATCGATTCCGATGACTTGTCCTTCTGTTCCTACATATTTGTACCAACCGAGTGAAGCCCCTGCTTCGATTGCTACACGTTTCGTGATGTGTTTTGGAAGAACCGATTCTTTATACTCTGCTGATTGTGCTTCGAATACTTCCCATGATGGAAGTGAAACGACAGCTGCTGATTCACCAAGTTCTTTTTGTGCTTCGACAAGAAGGTGAACTTCTGAACCAGTACCGAGCAAGAGTGTATCAGCTTTCGTAACGTCACCAGCGATGACATAACCACCTTTTTCAGCACCCTCTGTCGTCGTACCTTCAAGTTCAGGAAGACCTTGACGTGTCAAGACGAGGAGTGTCGGTTTATCTTTTGCTTGAACTGCTGTTTTCCATGCTGCGATCGTCTCTTTTCCGTCTGCCGGACGGTAGATCGTGACGTTCGGCATTGCACGGAAGCTCATCAAGTGTTCGACTGGCTCGTGTGTTGGACCATCTTCACCGACAGCGATCGAGTCGTGCGTCAAGACGAAGATTGATGGAAGTCCCATTAATGCAGCAAGACGAACCGCCGGACGGAGGTAATCCGAGAAGACAAAGAATGTCGCGCCGTAAGGAATGACGCCGCCGTGAAGTGCCATACCGTTGACAGCTGCTGCCATTGCGAATTCACGTACCCCGAACCAAATGTTGCGACCGCTTGGATCGATATCGAAGTCTGCTTCGCCTTTAAGCATCGTGTTGTTTGATCCTGCAAGGTCAGCTGAACCACCGAACAATGTCGGAACGTTCTTCGCGAGACCATTCAAGACTTCACCGCTTGTTTGACGCGTTGCTTTTTTCGACGACAAGTCGTATGTCGGAAGGTCTGCTTCCCAGTTGCTTGGCAATTCGTTTGCGATTGCGCGAACGAGTTCAGCATGCAATTCTGGGTGTGCTGCTTCGTATTGTTTCATTGTCTCGTTCCATGCGTCTTCTGCAGAAGCACCACGTTGGACGACCCGCTCGTCAAACAATGATTTGACTTCTTCAGGAACGTAGAACTCTTCGTGATCCCAAATGTAGCTTGCTTTCGTCAATTTGATTTCTGCTTCACCAAGTGGTGCACCGTGAGAAGCCGACTTCCCTGATTTGTTCGGTGAACCGAAACCGATGACTGTTTTGACTTCAATCAATGTCGGTTTTGTCGTCTCTGCTTGTGCCGCCGCGATTGCTTTCGAAATCGAATCGATATCCGTTCCGTCTTCTACGCGAATGACTTGCCAGTTGTACGCTTCGAAGCGTTTCTGGACGTTTTCAGAGAATGATTTATCGAGATCGCCATCAAGTGAAATATCGTTTGAATCGTACAATACGACCAATTTACCAAGACCAAGGTGACCTGCGAGTGAAGCCGCTTCAGCTGAGACACCTTCCATCAAGTCTCCATCTCCACAAATTCCGTATGTGAAGTGATCGACGACGTTGAGATCGTCACGGTTGTATTTTGCTTCAAGATGACGTTCTGCCATCGCCATACCAACTGCCATCGCGATCCCTTGACCAAGTGGACCCGTTGTTGCATCTACACCAGCCGTGTGACGGTATTCCGGATGACCCGGTGTTTTTGATCCCCATTGACGGAATGATTTAAGATCATCCATCGATAGATCGTATCCCGATAGGTGGAGGAGTGAGTAGAGAAGCATCGAACCGTGTCCGGCTGAAAGTACAAAACGGTCGCGGTTGAACCATTCTGGATTTTTAGGGTTGTGGTTCATATGATCCGCCCAAAGCGAGAATGCCATCGGCGCTGCTCCCATTGGCATACCTGGGTGACCCGAGTTCGCCTTTTGTACGGCATCAATCGATAAGGTACGAATCGTATTAATTGCTAATTGTTCTACTGTCGTCATGTTCGTCAAAACAATCATCCTCTCTCTTTTTCACAAATTCCTACTCATTTTAGCATACTCTTAAATGTGATACAACTTTTCTAAATAGTATGTCACATTAAAATGAATGCGCTATCTATAGCCGTTCTATCGACTCATACAGGATGCATGAATCCATGAAAGATCGCTATTAAGATGTATTGCTATCGTACAATGTTTCCTCATCTACTCACTCTAAACAAAAAAGATACTCGCTTTAAACAAAAAAGAGGTCCGCTTGACGCGAGACCTCTTTTTTCTATAAAAGAAACGAACGATTATTGTTTATTCCGTTCTTCTTCTTGTGCTTGTTTCAATTTCTCAGGTGTTACGTCCGTTCCCTCTTCATCGACGATTTTCATACCCATGAGTTGGTTTTTGAACGATCCACGGAATGCTGCGAGATACGCTGCACGTAATTCTTTTTGCTCTGCCGTTTCCGCTTCCGATAACGGCTCAACTTTTGATTTATTCGCTAATGCATTAATTCGATCTAATTGTTCTTGTGATAACATGGAATCCCTCTTTCTTTATGACTCAAACTTGAGTAGTTCAATTGTATTCTTACTGTAAAAGAGCTTATAAAAAAAAGCAAGTTAACCGCGTCAGTCGACGGGTTACTTGCTTCTCATTCCGGGCTAGGTGTCAGTTCGCGGTATTCAAGATATCGACGATTGACCGTTGCTTTTGAAATATCATGCCCCATCCCCCGCAAGGTGATGGCGATATCAGAAAACGTCAATCCGAGTTCTCGAAGACGTACAATTTCTTCGATCGGTACGTCTTTTCGACTACGTCCTGCGTTCTCTCCTTGGCGATTGAGATTTCGTTCCGGGCGAAAACCTTGTTCGACTGCTCGTCGCATGCCACGGGCGATTTTTGCATTATGCAGTTTCCGTTGGTATTCTTCCACGAGTGAGACGATCTCAAGGACCATCGCTTCTGCATCCGCAAGTTGATATTCTCCATCTGAATCAAGCGTCATCAAGCGGACCCCATGTTTTTTGAATGTATGCAAAATAGCGATTTTTGCATTCCCTCGACCAATCCGTGTATCATCCGTCACGAGGACCGCATCTACCGTATCGCGTGTCACATAATCAAGAACTGTTAGCATCCCTTCCCGATCAACATCATATCCACTCTCTTTTTCAGAGACGATATCTACGACATCAAACCCCTTTTGAGACGCAACCTTCGAAAGCTCCATCCGTTGGCGTTCAATCGAACTATCTTGTGCTTCTTTTTCGGTCGATACTCGACAATAAATCACGACCTTCATCGTACCTCACATCCCTGTTCGTTCTTTCACAACTTTTCCATTTTGTCATTGTTGTGCGATTGGTACAACGATTTTGCTTTTTGAGATGACATGTTTTGTCTCAACATCATTATTTTTGATCAACCAGTTGACGTATTCCTCATCTGACATCGAACCGTCATTGTAGACTTCAGCAATTTGTTCGACTGTAGCGTTCTCATCGACCGTAACGGAAGCCGTCATCAATTGTGCTACCTTTTCATCTGGGCGTGGTGTGAGTAAAAAGATCACGAAGGCAATACTTAATGCATAGAAGAGAATAGAAAAAGCATGAGTACGAATCGTATGAATCATCATGAATCCCTCCAAATATGAAATGAATGAGTTAGAATAAACGTTCGCGGAACAATTGTTCGCATAATTCATAATAAACACAGAACCCGTGTTCGGTCAACACAAAATGTCGAACAATTGTTTGTACGCTCATTTGTTCTATGTTATAGTGAATTTAGAAACATATATTCTTACATTTCAAACTTCAATCCAGAAAGAGGTGGCAATTCGTATGCGGAAAATGTCTAAGCGCCAACAAGAGATTCTCGACTACATCGTCTCTGAAGTGAAACTGAAGGGGTATCCACCATCAGTTCGTGAAATCGGAGAAGCAGTCGGACTCGCGTCTAGCTCGACGGTACACGGTCATTTGGATCGACTCGAGAAACGGGGAATGATTCGCCGTGACCCGACGAAACCACGTGCGATTGAGATATTGCTTGATAAGCCTGAAGAAATCACGGAAGCCATCGTTCATGTTCCCGTCATCGGGAAAGTCACAGCTGGTCTTCCGATTACAGCGATTGAAAACATCGAAGAACAGTTCCCGCTCCCTGCACATTATGTAGGAAACGAAACGGTCTTCATGTTGACGATCGATGGTGAATCAATGATTAACGCAGGTATTCTTGACGGCGATCGTGTCATCGTACGCCAACAAAACACAGCAGAAAACGGAGAAATCGTCGTAGCTATGACCGAAGATAGCGAAGCGACGGTGAAACGGTTCTTCTTAGAAGATCAACAGGTACGTCTACAACCAGAAAATGACTCGATGGATCCGATGTATTTCGATAATGTCTCCATTCTTGGTAAGGTAATCGGCGTGTATCGGACGATTCATTGACGGAGGGACCAGTTACGACTGGTCTTTTTTCATGCCTTCAGGAAATGTACATGATACCGTCAATACCGTCGCACTGACGGGTTACGTTGCGTATTCGGTCGCAACGCAACAAACGGATTGGTTACCGACTGCCATCGGTATCGCTGTCGGTACGCTTTGGTTGTCACCTGACCTCGATTTAAAGTCAGAACCGTATTATCGCTTTGGACCATTTCGAGTCCTGTGGATGCCTTATGTGAAGATCATGCCCCACCGCTCGATCTGGTCACATGGATTGATCATTGGGGATGTCATCCGACTCCTTTATAGTGCTGCACTTGTGATTCCCTTATTATTTCTCAGCTTGTATTTTCAAGTCATCGCGTCAGAGACCATTGATTCCTGGTTCGCTTCCCTACCCGCTTTTGTCATTGGTATCATGGTGGCGAGTACAATTCATATCCTACTAGATTATTCCAGTAGTTGGTTTCGACCTAAAAAAAGAAAAAAGCGTCGTCGTTAACACCTCTTTTGCTTGCTTGCAGGCAAGACGAGGTGTTTTCTTATCCAATTTTTCGTATCTTTAAACATTAAAATAAAAAATTTCCATTCCTATATTTCAATTATATGTATTGAAAACGTTATCAAATCGGAGTAATTTAAAGTAGAAAGACCATTATTTGCTTTAATCCAAAGGGAGGGTTTTTGCATGAATAACTTTGTATTGGAAATGATCGGTACGATGATCCTCATTCTGCTCGGGGATGGTGTCGTCGCCGGTGTCGTCTTGAGAAAGACGAAGTCCGAAAACAGCGGATGGATTGTCATCACGTTCGCTTGGGGTCTTGCCGTCATGACAGGAGCATTCGTCGCTGCTGAGAGTGGAGCGCACTTGAACCCCGCTTTAACAATTGCACTTGCTTTAAACTCTGATTTACCGTGGGCAGACGTTCCTGTCTATATTGCCGGACAACTTGTCGGAGCTTTCATCGGCGCCATTCTCGTTTGGCTTCATTACATGAAACATTTTGAAGCGACTGATGATCAAGCTGCAAAACTCGGTGTGTTCGCAACAGGTCCAGCGATTCGCCATACGCCGTCGAACTTGATTTCTGAAATCATCGGGACATTCGTTCTCGTCTTCGGTATCTTGGCGCTCGGTTTAACGACATTCGGTGACGGCTTAAAACCACTTATCGTTGGTTTACTCGTCGTCGTCATCGGTCTATCACTTGGTGGTACAACAGGATATGCCATCAACCCGGCCCGTGACCTTGGACCGCGTATCGCACATGCTATCTTACCGATTCCGAATAAAGGGTCATCTGACTGGGGCTACTCATGGATTCCAGTTGTTGGTCCAATCATCGGCGGAGCGCTTGCCGTGTTCATCTATCAATTGATCTACTAAGATCACGTTTCACAAACACATACCGCTCAAGGGGGATTTCGAAATGGAAAACAAGTATATCCTAGCACTCGACCAAGGTACGACAAGCTCACGTGCGATCATCTTCGATCACGACGGGAAAATCGTCAACTCGGCACAACGGGAATTCAAGCAATACTTCCCGCAACCAGGCTGGGTCGAGCACGATGCAAACGAAATCTGGGGTTCGATTCTTGCTGTTATGGCTGAAGCACTCGGAACAGCAGATATCAAACCTGAGCAAATCGCCGGAATCGGAATCACGAACCAACGTGAAACGACAGTGGTCTGGAACAAAGAAACAGGTAAACCGGTTTATCACGCGCTCGTTTGGCAATCACGTCAAACGTCTGGTATCTGTGACGATTTAAAAGAACAGGGCTTGAATCAGAAGTTCCGCGATAAAACAGGACTTTTGATTGATGCCTACTTCTCTGGTACGAAAGTCAAATGGATCCTCGACAATGTCGAAGGTGCACGTGAGCAAGCAGAGAACGGTGAATTACTCTTCGGTACGATCGATACGTGGCTCGTTTGGAAATTGTCTGGTGGAAAAACGCATATCACGGATTACACGAACGCTTCACGGACATTGATGTACAACATCTATGAGCAAAAATGGGATGAAGAGTTGCTCGATATCCTCGGTGTTCCTGCATCGATGTTGCCAGAAGTACGTCAATCGAGTGAAGTCTACGACAAGACGGTACCGTATCACTTCTTCGGTTACGAAGTGCCAATCGCCGGGATCGCTGGTGACCAACAAGCTGCACTCTTTGGTCAAACGTGTTTTGAAGAAGGTGAAGGAAAGAACACATACGGAACAGGTTGTTTCATGCTCATGAACACAGGTGAGAAAGCCGTTTCTTCTGACCACGGACTCTTGACGACAATTGCTTGGGGCGTTGATGGAAAAGTCGAATATGCGCTCGAAGGCTCTATCTTCGTCGCCGGTTCTGCAATCCAGTGGCTCCGCGATGGACTCCGTATGTTGAAACACGCGAAAGATTCAGAAGGCTATGCAACGAAAGTCGATTCAACAGACGGTGTTTACGTCGTTCCTGCTTTTGTCGGTCTTGGTGCACCGTATTGGGATTCAGATGTTCGTGGGGCGATCTTCGGATTAACACGCGGAACAGATAAAGAGCACTTCGTTCGGGCAACGCTTGAATCACTCGCTTATCAAACACGCGACGTGTTGACAGCGATGGAACAAGATTCTGGAATCGAACTGAAAACACTTCGTGTCGACGGTGGTGCTGTAGCCAATAACTTCTTGATGCAGTTCCAATCGGACATCCTCGGCGTTCCTGTCGATCGTCCAGAAATCAACGAAACGACAGCACTCGGTGCAGCATATCTTGCTGGATTAGCCGTCGGTTACTGGAAAGATAAAGCGGAAATCAAACAACAATGGAAGCTCGATCATCAGTTTAAACCAGAGATGAAAGAAGACGATCGTGAACAACGCTATGCTGGATGGCAAAAAGCAGTGGAAGCGACAATGGTCTTTAAACCATCGAAATAAGTTAATTAATAACCCGATCCCTTTTACAGAGGGACCGGGTTTTTGATATCTTATAGAAAATATAGCGTGAGGTGCCTCATGAATACCATTTATTCTGATCAACAGCTAAAAGAATACATTCAGTTCGCGCTTGATGGCAACATCACGCATGAAGAACTGGCAGATTGGTGTTACCGGTATATGATCAATGTCTACCATAATGATTATTATCATCTTGCAACTGACGGACGTGGAACTTATCCATTAAGTGAACAAGCGACTGAAGTAGCAAACGATATCGATGCACAATGGGATCTCTATCTTTATAACACGTATTCTTTGGATGCATTACAAACACTTGATTTAGCTACAGTTTGCTTACCTAGAGAGTGGTTAGAAGAGTGGCTCCGGTCGTTTTGATTCATGAGAGTCTCTACTAAGTTTTAATATGAATAGAAGTAATTGAAATAAATCCCCCTCGCCTATTCGCAATGGGGGATTTATTACTTATTTGCCAAACTCATTTTTTAATCCGTCTTCAATCTCATCGACGGATTTCGACTGTCCACTTAAAACAGCTGCTAGAAAAGCACCTTCGACGAGTGGTGCGTCGATAAAACGTACCGTCCGTTCGCCACTGTATAATTCAAGTGCTAGTTCCGTGTTCATCGTCGCAGAACCAATATCCGTTAAGACGACTCCATCGTCGTCCAGTGTATTCAGTGTTTCTTCGATTCGTGTTGCGTCCGTTCCAATGCTACCATCTTCAAGACCGGCTGCTACTAAGACTGGCGTATCCGGTGCCATCTCTGCCAACAGTTCTTTCAGTCCAGCCGCGAGTTTTTCACTATGAGAAACAAGTACAAGATTAACCATGAAGCACCTCCGCAATTTCGCTGAGTAGCAAAGCACTCGATAAACTACCTGGGTCCTGTACGCCTTCTGTCGCTTCACCGAAGTAGGACGCGCGACCTTTCGTTGCGATACGCGCTTTCGTATCAGCAAGTGCTTGATCGATTGCCGCTTTCAAGTCCCCTTCTTGCGAGAGCGCTTCTTGGAACGGTGTCCAGATATCGACCATCGTCTTTTGACCGAATTCCGATTTCCCACGCGATTTGATCCCTTCCGTCGCTTCGCGGAAAGCGTCTGCAAGATCCGCACCTTCGACTTCTGTTTTCCCTTTGAATGCACCGGCGAACTTAACGAATGCTGTCCCGTATAAAGGACCGGATGCCCCACCAATCGTTTTGATCAGCGTCATTCCGACTTCTTTGGATAAAGCTCCTAAATCCTCATATTCGCCGTGTTCTTCTAGCGTCTTCTGGACTGCTTGGAAGCCACGCGACATGTTAATTCCATGATCTCCATCACCAATTTCCCGGTCAAGGTCCGTCAATTCATCCTTATGCTGTTCGATCTGTTCCGCTGCTTTGAGGAGCGCGCTTTGCAACTGTTCCGTCGTCAACTTCATGTTTTTACACCCCGTTTATTTGAATTAGAATCCAATCGCTTTCGTTTCTGCATCGAGATATCCGAGCAGTTCATCATCCACTGGTAAGAGCGTGATTGAGAACCCGTGCATCTCAAGCGATGTCATATAGTTTCCAACGAATGAGCGGGCAATCTTGTAACCATGCGCCTCAAGTTCTTCCGCGACATATTTATACGTGATGTACAGTTCGGATTCTGGTGTTCCACCCATCCCATTCACCATGACGGCGACTTTTTTGTCTGGTACTTCTTTCGTCAAACGATCGAGCAACTCTTTGACGATCGCATCAACGGAAGCGACTGCTTTTCGTTCAAGTCCTTTTTCACCGTGGATCCCGATTCCGATCTCCATCTCGTCATCATGCAACTCAAAGCCTGGCTTGCCGCTCTCCGGCATGTAACATGGTGAGAGTGCCATTCCAATCGAACGAACGCCCTTGATGACTTTTTCCGCAACTGCTTTGACTTCACTTAGTGATTTTCCTTCTGCCGCTGCAGCACCGGCAATCTTATGGACGAAGACAGTTCCTGCGACCCCACGACGATCCTCTTCCTTTTTGATCGCGATGTCATCATTAACGACGACCGTATCAACTTCAATATCCTCGAGTTCAGCAAGTTCCTTCGCCATATCGAAGTTCATGACGTCACCTGAATAGTTCTTGACGACGAGTAGGACACCTTTTCCCCCATGAGCTGCCTTGATGCCTTCAAGCACCATGTCGGGTGTCGGTGAAGTGAACACTTCCCCACAAACAGCCGCAGCAAGCATACCGTCCCCGACGAATCCAGCGTGTGCCGGTTCGTGACCGCTTCCCCCACCAGAGACAAGACCGACTTTTCCGTCCAGTGGTACTTTCCGCGCAACGACGTTAACACCTTCGACTTTTTTATACAAATCAGGGTGAGCAAGTACGAGTCCGTCGACCATGTCTGAAACGAATCGGTTTGAATCTTTCATTAATTTGTGCATGAAAAACGCTCCTTTACCTAACTGATTTTGCCGTACCACTTACTCTTTACCACCAAATCAAGTCGAGTATGTCGAAAAAAATGATGAAAATATTGACCAGTTGGTGACGATATACCGCACGAATGCTATGCTCTTAAAAAAGAGGAGGAATTGAATGTCATCAGCCTTTCAAGCAGGTGTCCGCGCCTGTCTACCCACCGTCCTTGGCTATATCGGCATCGGCTTTTCCGCAGGGATCGTCGGTCGTGCCTCCGGCTTATCCCCTCTTGAAGTCGGATTCATGTCCGTCTTCATCTATGCCGGCGCCGCTCAATTCATCATCACGAGTCTCTTGCTGTTGAATAGTCCCGCCTCTGCCATCATTCTGACGACATTCATCGTCAATCTCAGGCACTTGTTAATGAGTCTGACGCTCGCTCCGCACGTCGAGACACGCCACCTTCGTGATCGACTCGGTACCGGGACGTTACTGACAGATGAATCGTTCGCTGTCGCAATGAATACTGCGCAAAAAGGGAAGATCTCACCGTCCTTCATGCATGGCTTAAATCTGACCGCGTATCTTAGCTGGATTATCGCAACCGTTCTCGGTGCACTTGTCGGTAGCTGGTTTCCTGATCCCGAGCGCTTCGGTCTCGACTTTGCTCTGACGGCGATGTTCATCGGTTTATTGTACTTACAATTTGAAGGAGAACGTACCCGCATTGCCGTGAATAGTTGCCTCTTATTGATCGTCTTACTTTTGCTTTACATCACCATGCGCTACTTTTCTGCGGAAGTCGCCGTTCTTTGCGCGACACTCGGTGGCGCTAGTATAGGAGTCGTGATCACACGATGGAAATCCGCCCAGAATTAATCGGTCTCTTTTTAGCTTGTGGACTCGTCACTTGGATTCCACGTATCTTACCGTTTCTCGTCCTTCATGGACTGACGTTACCGCGCCTTGTAACGGAATGGCTCTCGTTCATTCCCGTCTGTCTGCTTGGCGCCCTCTTCTTTCAAAATTTACTTATCGCGCAAGACAACGCGTTCCCGACGATTTCGACGCTTCATGTCTTCGCCGCCCTACCGACGATGGCAGTCGCGATTTTCAGTAAAAGTCTTTCTTGGACGGTCATCACCGGTGTCGTCACGATGGCGTTTCTACGGATTTATCTGTAAGCAAGTTATTCATCTTTAACATATTCCGGTAAATATTTTGTGTTATCCTTAAAATGGAAATACATAGATAGTGAAGGTGGTGCTGATGTGCCGAACAAGTGGCTAATACCCTTTTTAATTTTATCGTGCGCTAGTTTTCTACTTGTGAATCAAATGGATTTACCTTACATGCTAAAACAAGGACTGGTCGTGTTGTACGTCATCGCCTATTTCGGTGCGATGGTTGTTTCTCGCAAAATGAAAGTCAGAGATCACAAACAATGACTCGAAAAAATCTCCTCTAGTCTTGAGAGACCGGAGGAGATTTTTGTGATCACGTATTTGCTTGTACGTCCTGATAATCCGATTGATGTTCGAACTCTTTTTTCGCAAACGGACATAACGGCAGTAGCTTGACGTTTGCTTCCCGTGCCCAGTTGACGATCTCGGCAACGAGTTGTTCCCCAATCTGTTGGTTCCGGTGCGCGGGATCAACATACGTGTGATCGATGATCCACATGCCGTTGTTCGTATCGCTGTAAGTGATTTCTCCAATCACTTCACCTTCCTGATGGGCTTCGATTTTACGTTCCGCTCGTTTCAGCTCCATTTGCTTCCCTCCGTTCGTAAGATAAGGCGCCGCTTGGACAACCATCGACGACGCGCATGACGTCTTCCACCGGCGCCCCGTCCGCTTCAATCCACGGACGCCGTTTGACATCAAAGACGGTCGGTAGACTTCGTACACAATGACCGGAATGAATGCAGACTTCCGAATCAAAATAGACCGTGATCTCTTTGCCTTCATATCCTTTTTTCATAATGTATCGTCTCCCTTTCTTTGTACTCTTGTATCTTTCCATATCCTTGACTCAATTCCTGTCGACGACATGGAAAAAGCACTTCCAGACAAAAGTCCAGAAGTGCTTGAGTTGGATTAGAACAAGACCATGTACTGATCGCGTTCCCATTCCGTGACTTGCGTCCGGAACATATCCCATTCGATTTCTTTCAATTCAACGAAGTGCTCTGCGATGTGATCGCCGAGAGCGTGCATGACGACGTCATCCGCTTTCAAGACTTCGAGTGCGTGGCTGAGTGTTGATGGAAGATCATCGATTCCGTTCGCAACGCGTTCCGGTTTGTCCATGACGTAGATGTTACGGTCGATTGGAGCCGGTGCTTTCAAGTTGTTCTTGATTCCGTCGAGACCTGAAGCGAGCAATGTCGCAAGCGCGAGGTACGGATTCGCTGCTGGATCGACTGAACGAACTTCGATACGAGTCGAGAGTCCACGTGCTGCAGGAACACGGACGAGTGGTGAACGGTTACGGGCTGACCATGCGACGTAGCAAGGCGCTTCGTAGCCAGGAACAAGACGTTTGTATGAGTTGACTGTCGGGTTACAAACCGCTGTGAAGGCACGTGCGTGTTTGAGGATACCTGCTGTGAAGGCACGTGCATCATCCGACAATTGCATTTCTTCGTTGCCTTCATCGAAGAAGACGTTCTCGTTGCCTTTGAAAAGCGACATGTTCGCGTGCATTCCTGATCCGTTGACTCCGAAGAGTGGTTTTGGCATGAATGTCGCGTGCAAGTTGTGCTTCGCCGCGATCGTCTTGACAACAAGTTTGAACGTTTGGATGTTATCCGCTGTCGTGATCGCATCCGCATATTTGAAGTCGATTTCGTGCTGACCTGGAGCGACTTCGTGGTGTGATGCTTCGATTTCAAAGCCCATGTTCTCGAGCTCGATGACGATTTCTTTACGGCAATTTTCACCAAGATCGACTGGTGCGAGGTCGAAGTATCCACCTTGGTCGTTCAATTCAAGTGTCGGACGACCTTTTTCATCTTTCTTGAAGAGGAAGAATTCTGGCTCTGGTCCAACGTTGAATGATGTGAAACCGAGTTCTTCCATCTCTTTAAGTACCCGTTTGAGCTGACCACGTGGGTCTCCTGCGAACGGCGAGCCATCCGGATTATGGATGTCACAGATTAAACGTGCAACTTTCCCTGTTCCATCTTCTGTCCATGGGAAGACGACCCATGTGTTTAAGTCTGGGAAGAGATACATATCTGATTCTTCGATCCGGACGAATCCTTCGATCGATGAACCATCGAACATCATTTTGTTATCAAGTGCTTTTTCCAATTGGCTTACTGGAATTTCAACGTTCTTGATCGTTCCGAGGATATCTGTGAACTGTAAGCGAATGAAGCGTACATCCTCAGCTTTAGCGATTTTCAAAATATCTTCTCGTGTAATGTTGCGACGTGTCATGTGACAAATCCCCTCTCCGATTCGTTTTTATATGGTTACAGGTCCTTACTTGAAGAAACGCCCGAGCTCACCTTGGATGAGCGACGTCTTTCCATGTCGTCCTGCTTCCTTCAATTCATTTTTCAGGAGTTTATACAATTCGCCGTCAGATAGTTCCGGGCGCGTCTCGACGACGCTCTCCGCAACGCGTTCGCGTTTGACGAGATCGTTTTCAAAAATCAATTTGATCCCTGCGATATTCAGTCCCTGATCCAGGTATTCCTTAATCGACAACAGGCGATCGACATCGTTGAACGAATAGAGGCGACGCTTCGTCTCTGTCCGCTCCGGCTTAATCAGTCCCTGTTCTTCGTAATATCGGATCTGGCGGGCAGATAACGCGGTCAACTCTTGAACGACTCCGATGGGAAATAGTGGCTTGGACTGGCGTGATGAGTCTGCCATGTGGTTCCTCCTTTTTCCTTACTCCATGAGAATAAACCTCTGTCAGGCAACTTGTCAAGCGATGTAAGAAAAGTTAACACAACTTTTTTAATCACTTTACTCGAAGTCGTTCAGAGGTCGTTTTCACGAGATATGCTAGTATTAAACGTTTTTTTCTGGAATTAATTGTTTTTCCATCAAGTGATTGACGGCTGAGATAATCGCGATCTTGACGTGGCTATACGTTAAACCACCTTGGACGTATGCAGTATAGGGTGCACGGATCGGACCATCCGCTGACAACTCGATCGATGAGCCTTGTACGAACGTTCCTGCTGCCATGATGACATCGTCCGCATATCCCGGCATATAATCCGGAATTGGTAACGCATGTGCATTGACGGGTGAAGCAGCTTGGATCGCCTGACAGAAAGCAATCATCGGCTCCGGCGCATGGAACGAGACCGATTGAATCAAATCCGTCCGTTCTGCCGTATGGTGCGGTGCCGTGTCAAAGCCGAACTGACCGAGCATGCTTGACGTGAACATCGCACCCATCAACGCTTGGCTAACCGTATGTGGTGCCATATAGAAACCTTGATACATATCCGGAAGTGCGGATAACGATGGACCGGCTTCGGCGCCAATCCCTGGCGTCGTCATCCGGAACGATGCCCGTTCGATCAAGTCCGTTCGACCGACGAGATAACCGCCAGTCTTCGCAAGACCACCACCCGGATTCTTAATCAACGACCCTGCCATCAAGTCTGCCCCGACGTGCGTCGGTTCGATCGTCTCGACGAATTCACCATAGCAGTTATCGACGAAAATCAAGACATGGGGATGAGCGTCTTTGATGGCGGCGATCGCTTCACCGATTTCATTAACCGGTAGACTGCGGCGCGTCGCATACCCTTTTGAACGCTGAATCCCGACGACCTTCGTCTGCGGTGTGATCCGTTCGAGAACGGCCGGTACGTCGATCGTCTCGGCGTTTTTCATCTCGACGACATCATAGTGGACGCCCAGTTCCTTTAATGAACCGCGTCCATCACCACGAATTCCGACGATCTCTTCGAGCGTGTCGTATGGTTTTCCTGTGATATAGAGCAGTTCATCGCCCGGCAACAATAAACCGAACAATGCGATACCGATTGCGTGGGTGCCGCTG
Organism: Exiguobacterium sp. UBA3968; assembly: GCF_002385115.1. Lineage (NCBI taxonomy): Bacteria > Bacillati > Bacillota > Bacilli > Caryophanales > Exiguobacterium > Exiguobacterium sp. UBA3968. The sequence goes on along the minus strand of NZ_DGCW01000005.1, from coordinate 423,558 downwards.
ATGATTTGTGGACGACAAAGACCGGCTTCCGCACCGAAGACGTCGGCATAGATGCGTTCGAGCGTATCGCGTCCTTCATCGTTGTAGCCGTAACCTGTTGACGGCATGAAATGAAAATCACTGACCTTGTGACGCCGAAACGCATCGAGGACACGGAATTGATTGTATTCCGCGACCTCTTGCGCCTTCTTGACGTACGGAGCGATCTGTTCCTCCGCCCGGTCAATGAGCGGACGAAGCGTTTCGTAATGGGTTAATTCTGAAAACATGTTTACACCTCGTATTGTTTCAATGTCGCATATAGACGCGTATCTTTACGCAAGTAACCTTTAAGAATGACAGAACCATCTTCTTCGAACGATTCCTTCAAGTTCATCATGACTTCCTTTGCCGGATTGTAATGAGCAAAACCATCAACCGGGATGCGGATCTCGAGATACTCGAGGATCTCACTGATTGACCGTTCGATTTCTTCAATCAAACGCTCGATGTCCTGTGGATCAAGTGCAGAGATCAACAGTTTCCCGCCTGTAAACAAACGGTTCAGCTGGTCCTTCTTGTTGTAGACTTCTAGCTGCGGGATGTCACCGGCACCGAGTTCATCGAGAACATCGTTCGTCGTCTGCATCTGGTTCAAGTAATGCTCACTCGACGCATCGACGACGTGGAGGATCAAGTCCGCTTCTAGCACTTCCTCGAGTGTCGAACGGAACGCTGCGATCAACTTTGTCGGCAGATCTTGAATGAAACCGACCGTATCCGTCAGGAGGATTTGCCCACCTTCTGGCAAATCGACTTGACGTGTCAACGGATCGAGCGTCGCGAACAACTCATCCTTTTCGTATGTGTCGGCTTGAGTCAATCGGTTGAAGATCGTTGATTTGCCGGCATTCGTATAACCAACGAGTGCGATTTGGAACGTCTGATTCTCTTTGCGACGTTCCCGGTAACGGGCACGATGCGCGACGGATGTCTCGAGTTGTTTCGAAATCTCATCGACGCGGCGCCGGATATGACGACGATCCGTCTCGAGTTTCGACTCACCTGGTCCACGTGTTCCAATTCCGCCACCAAGACGTGACAGTTGTGTTCCCTGCCCAGCAAGACGTGGCAACAGATAACTCATCTGTGCCAGTTCGACCTGCAATTTCCCTTCGCGTGATTGGGCACGTCCAGCGAAGATATCGAGAATCAACTGCGTCCGGTCGATCAACTTGATCGCTTCCGGGTCTGATAAGGCAATCCGGATATTTTTCATTTGACCGGGCGTGACTTCAGCATTGAATATGATTAAATCAGGTTCAAGTTCGTCTGCTAACGCAACGAGTTCCTCAACCTTTCCTTTTCCGATGAACGTACGGCGGTCAATTGCTTGTCGTTTTTGATCCAAACGACCGACGACGACACCATGCGCAGTCGTTACGAGTGCTTCGAGCTCCGCGACCGATTCTTCATAGACATGATCCGGGACACCGGGGAGCTGGCAACCAACGACGATGACGCGTTCTGACATAATATCATTCCTTTCACGAGTAAAGACGTACTGCGCCCCTTATCATACCACAGCCACCGGTTCGTCTGAACTTTTTTGGACAGGAAACATCCGTTCGGTTTATGATGGAAGAAACACCATTACGAAAGGGAGGAAAACGATGGCACGCGAACAGTCGTATACGCTTCCAGAGTTCATTGAACGCTACCTGTTTTATCTAACGACAAGTGGACGGCAACTTTCGACCGTCCGGCGCTATCGCTATGATTTAATCGAAGTCCATCGCTATATGACGGATGTCGACCAACCACTCGAGACGATCGATGATTTCAAGGCGATTTCGATCGAGACGTGGAAGACATTCATCAACGAGTACTTGATTGAAGAAAAACTCTACCAGCAAGCGACGGTCGCCCGAATTGTCACTGTTATCAATCAAGTCAATTACCAGATCCGACAAACGAAGGCGAAGCTGATTGAATACGCACAACCGACGCACGAACTAACGGCAAAACATGTCGCTTCTTTTAAGGAATACGAGCAATTGGTGCGGACGAATCAATCTGATCGTGGATTGACGGAACATCAATTGAAGGCACGTCCGTTTTTAATCGATCGAAACGAACTGATCCTTCGATTGTTTTATCGCTACGGTCTACGTGTTCATCACATCATTGGTTTGAAGATGCATGACCTCAATTTCGCCCAGCAAGAGATGACCGTCCACGACCGACTCGGTAATCGTTACCTGCTTCACCTCGAGCGGGAGGATCAAGACATCATGTTGCGTTACTTGAAGACGATCCCGGAACCGGTCCGTCCCCGTTACCACAGCACCGACCCCTTTTTCGTCGCCTTCGACTTCGCCCGGATGACGTTCCGCTGGGTTTACAGTAAGAATGCACCGAAGCAACTATCGATCGTCATGATCACGAAGATGATGCGTCAGTTGAATGAACGGTCGGATAATAAACGGGTCTTGACACCGTCGATGTTACGCAACAGCTTCATCCTGAAAACATATCAGAACGAGATGACGAAGGAAGAACGCCTGCAGAAGACGTGTCTTTATAAGGATGTCTCACTCCGACGTTATGAAGAGGCGGTTGATGAACTGACACCGTTACTGTAATGACACATTTACGCTGAAAGTGAAGTAGTTGTCATTTTTCGCTTCACTTGCGAAGCGTCATTCTTCTTTCGTTATTCGTCTCGAATTTTTAATACGACCCACACCTGAATGAAACCTAAAAAAAGACGACCCCCCGGTCGTCTTTTTCATTAGCGAGAAACTTCTTGTGTCTCTTCTTGTTCATATAACGTCACGTTGCGCGCTGGTGCGAACGTCGAGATTGCGTGTTTGTAGATCAATTGCTGTTTGCCTTCCGACTCCAAAATGACCGTGAAGTTATCAAATGACTTGATCAGCCCCCGTAATTGATACCCGCTGATTAAGAAAACCGTCGTTGGGACTGCATCTTTCCGTAATTGATTTAAAAAGACGTCCTGAATGTTGTATGTCGCTTTCATGATTCCCCGTGCCCCCTCTTTTTATCTGTTTCTGTCTTCGGGCAACTCTTATTTAACCGCTTTCAGAAACTCTACAGTTCTATCATAGATAATTTTGAACGTTTCTTCAAATGAAAACTTTCCCATATCTACCCAAACGCCATCAAATTGATGACGGAACCATGTCAATTGACGTTTGGCGAAGCGTCGTGTGTTCCGTTTTAGCATGTCAACAGCAGGATCGAGTGGTGCTCCGTCAAGAACAGGTAACATCTCTTTATAACCAATCGCTTGCAACGCCTTCGTCTGTCGATACCCGGCAGCGTCAAGACGCGACACTTCTTCAAGAAGCCCACTTTCGACCATCATATCTACTCGTTGATCGATTCGGTCATACAAGCGATCCCGGTCTTCCATGTGTAAGACGAACAACAGACTCTCGTAAAGTGCTGGCTTACTACCGGTCGTTTGTGTCTGACCAGTGCGCGCGACCTCGATCGCCCGAACGACCCGCTGGATGTTATTCGGATGAATCGCTTCTGCGCGCACCGGATCGAGTTCCTTTAACTGATCATGTAGTGCAGTTGCTCCATGTGTCGCCGCATACGCTTCGAGTTCAGCCCGTAAGGCTGGATCTTCTGCCTGCTCAGTAAACTGGTAGTCATATAAAATTGAACGGATGTAAAGCCCTGTTCCGCCGACGATGATCGGCAACTTACCACGGCTCGCGATCTCATCGATCGTTGCTCGGGCAACCGTTTGGAAACGGGCTACACTCATCTCGTCGTCCGGTGTGACGAGATCAAGCAGATGATGCGGCACTCCTTCCATCTCTTCGGTCGTCACTTTTGCCGATCCGATGTCCATCCCTTGATAGACTTGAACCGAATCTCCGGATAAGACCTCTCCGTTTAGTCGTTTTGCGAGTTCAATGCCTGTCTTCGTTTTTCCGACTGCCGTCGGTCCGACGATGACGATAACTGGTTGTTTCTTCATTCTGCTTCACCCATTCTTTATCTTTTTCATTTTTGATTCGAGTGTACCACAGCCATTTACTCGGATTAAAAAAATCCACAAAAAAACCGCCCTTCTTGGACGGTTCCACACTTACTTGTCTTATACGCGACGGATGAAATCGTCATAGATGGCACTAAAGATGCACCATCCACAAATGACGACGCCTGTCAGCATGATGCCCCAATCTGCCATGGTCGTTCCTCCTCTAGTCATCGTTATTCTCTCTTTTGACGGTTTGAATGGTTTGTAAACCCTTTCGAGCAGGTTTGACACCAATTCTTGGAATCAGTATGATAAAAGTACGATTGGTACGTAGCGCGGAGGCTGACCTGCATCGGCTTCCTATTAGAGGCACTGCCTCTCGATTCCATGTCTTGTGCTGGCACGAGGCGACATAGGAAGATTTCCTTCTTCCACAGAACAGGTCCGGCATCATGCCCGGGCCTGTTCTGCGTGCTAGTAGATTATTTCGAAAGGAGCTGGTTCTCGTGCGCATTCAAATCATTGGTGGGTCTGGTACTGGAAAAAGTACACTAGGTGCATTCATCGGACAATCGGAACGGATTGCGTGGATCGATACCGACCATTATCTCTGGAAAGATACGAAGTTCACTGAAAAACGTGACGTCTCCGAGCGATTTTCCATGTATGAATCAGATATACTGTCTTACCGTGATTACGTCGTCTCCGGTTCCGTCTTCGCCTGGCACCCGGATGGTTTCACCAATCGGGACTTGCTCGTCTTCCTGTCGCTCGACGAATCGCTCCGGATGGAACGGCTCATCGCACGCGAAGCAGCACGTTATCCTGACTTTTCAGGATCAAATGAGTTCCTCGACTGGTGCCGGACGTATCATACGGCGACGGACCCGAAGATGATCGGCACGTTCGCGGAACACCAACTGCAAATGGAACGGTCGGTTTCCCCCGTTCTAAGTTTAGACGCTTCAATACCAACACAGCTTCAGTATCAAAAAATAATGGAAACATACGACAAATTGCCTTACAAATCATGAAAAACGGGTCCACCTCTTCAGGTGGACCCGTTTTTCTTAATACATATCTTTTTGCGTGAAGTTCCAGAAGGCAACGATTAGTGCCGCGACCGTCCAACAACCGAGGACAGCAAGCGAGAACGGAAGTGTCATCCCTTCGATCGGTGGCGCTTGACCATCGAGGTAGTTAATCAGTCCAAAGTTGACGTTGACGAGATACTTCGAACTCGTCCAGCTTGAACCGAGCGTCGTCAGTAACGTACCGGAAATCAAAACTGCCATCATGATCCCGATGCCTGTCGCCGTATTCTTGACGAGAACGGAAACCATCAAGGCAATCGTCCCGACGACCGCCGTGACGATCCAGGCTAGACCGACCGCCATCAACAGATACTCCCACATCGGTAACGTATGCACGAATTCAGTCGAGAACGTTCCGCTCGGTGAAGCTTGGAATCCGGTCAAGATCGGTGCGGTCCAGCCGTCATAACCGAGGACGATTCCGGATATCGCATAACAGACGACGACGGTCAATGCCATCAGCATCGATGTATAAAGTAACACCGTCAACCATTTCGCCATGAGGATCTTCCAACGCCGGACCGGTCGCGACAGCAATGTCTTGATCGTTCCGTCATTTTGTTCCCCGCTGACGATGTCCGCCATGATGACGATGATGAACAGCGGTAAAATCAGCGTCAATCCTTGCGAAAAGAATATCCGGATGAACGTCGGGGCTCCCGGATAATTCGGATTGATGTCGTTATCGAGATAGTATTGGTTTTGTTTTAGGTCGAATTCAAGGAACTGACGGAACTCATCTTGAATACTGCTAGAAGCAAGACGGTTCTGTGTATCGACGATATCTTGTTGAAGTTCAACCCGCCAATCGAGTGTTCCTTGCTTTTTGATCTGTTCTTGAATGTCTCGATACTGTGCGTACGTAAACATTGAGACGAGGACGATGAGGATGATCGCAACGACAGCAAACCGACGTTTCGAAGCGATTTTCGTAACTTCATTTCGGACGAGACCGATCATGTTCGGATTACGCAATGTGATCGCCTCCCGTTAACGTGATGAACAGATCTTCAAGCGTCTGGACTTTCCGTTCGATCGTCCAAACTTCAACACCTGCTTCAAGCAACTGCTTGTTGAGTGCCGGCGTCTTACTAGCATCCATCAAGGTATGGACCGTATTCGCATCGACGACTTCGGATACTTGGACTAAATCAGAAGCCGATAAAATCTCGTTCGCCTTGAAGGCATCGTCGACACGCCAATCAACACCAGGAGCAAGCGACTCGACCAGCTCCTTGACCGTTCCGACTTGGACGATTTTACCGTAACTCATGATCGCGACACGATCGGCGAGCATCTCGATTTCAGCGAGAATATGACTTGAGACGAGGACCGACAGTTCCGTTTCCTCGACGAGCCGGCGGATGAATTGACGCAAATCCCGAATCCCCATCGGATCGAGACCATTCGTCGGTTCGTCGAGAATCAAGACGCTTGGTCGTCCGAGTAGTGCTTGGGCGATACCGAGACGCTGACGCATCCCGAGTGAGTATGTCCGGACTTGATCGTCGACCCGCGCCGTCAAATCGACGAGATCGATGACTTCCTGAATCCTTGCCTCGTCGACATTCGGTAACATCCGGGCGAAGACTTGTAAATTTTCACGACCTGTCAAATATTTATACAACTCCGGGTTCTCAACGATCGAACCAATCCGCTCCATCGCTTGGACGAACTGTTTGCGGACATCGAAGTCACAGACTGTGATTTTACCGGACGTCGGTTTGATCAGTCCGACGAGCATCCGGATCGTCGTCGTTTTCCCTGCCCCGTTCGGTCCAAGGAATCCGAAGACCTCACCCGGTTGAATTTCAAACGAGATATTATCGATGATCGTTTTTTTTCCGATCACCTTTGTTACACCTTCTAATTTCACTGTTGGTTTCACGTCTCTCACCTCTTATTGTCTATTCTAGCGGAATAATGAATCATTTGACTTGTCAGAACACTTCATTTCCGCACATTCTTTCTACATTTGCTACAATCAGGATAGAACCTAGAAGGAGGAACGTTCATGAAGCGATTACGCTGGCCCCTGTTTTTAACCGTTTCACTCTTACTGACCGCACTGTTTGGTTACGGTTTCGTCAACGCCTATAGTGACGTCGTCAATCCACCGAAGCGTGCCGTCCTCACACCAACAAAGGAAGAACCTGTCAAAAAAGGCGGAACGTACGTCGCGCTTGGTGATTCCTTGACGCGTGGTGTTGGAGCATCTAACGGAAATAGTTATGCTGCTCTTGTCGGACGCGACCTTGTCAAAGCGAACACGGTCGAGCGTTTTCAGAATCTTGCCGTCAGTGGTGCCCGGACGGAAAATTTATTAAAACAACTCAAACAAAAAGAAGTCCTACGCTCAGTCAGTCAAGCGAAAGTCATCTCGGTGACGATCGGCGGAAATGACTTGTTCAATCGTGGCGAAGGTGTCACGAATTTCGATGCAAAGAAAACGGCCGCGACGATTACGACGGCTCAAGACAACTTAAAAAAGACGTTCCGGATTCTGCGCGAACAAAATCCGGATGCTGTCATCTTCTACGTCGGACTTTATAATCCTTTCCGTGCAACGGAAAACGGTGAGGCGTTCGATGCGATCGTGCAAGACTGGAATGCTAAATCCCGGACGCTCGGGATTGAATATGACGTCGAAATCATCGACACATTCAATCTCGTTCGCGACGTCAAACGTGATTTATCAAGCGATCAGTTCCATCCGAACGACTCTACCTATGAAGAGATCGCAAAAGCCGCATTACTTGCTGTCAATAAACGTTTCTAAAACAAAAAGCCGCCTAAATGGCGGCTTTTTGTTCCGATTCATTTCAGGCGTTTGGCCAAGGCGATGAGTCCCCATTGAAGCGGCAAACGTGTCCAGAGCAACCATGATGGAAGGCGCTTCCCATTGACCGGTTTCGGATTGACGGCCATATTGACGTTTGCCGGTAAGACCGCGTACAAAAAGGCCGGAAGCGTCTTACGAACGAGATGTACTCCTTTTCCTGTCAATAGCATGAGACCATAAGCGATCTCGATCACACCCGTTACTTGGACGAAAAAGCGCTTGAACGGAATGAACGACGGCATGATGCTGACAAACCCTTTCTCGTTGCGGAAATGACCAACTCCCGCAAACAATAATCCTGCTCCATAGACTAAACGTAATAGCATGATCTTTCACTCTCTCTTTCCACTTTACGGATTCATTCGAAACAGCTTCAGTGTATCGAACTGATCCGATTATCTCAACTTTTAGAAATTGTCGTCGAATTATGGGGAATGATGAGTCATTTCGGAATGTCTCCCGTAATCAGGTGACAAGTCGCTTCATTTGCTATGATGAAGTCAGAAATCATACAGGAAGGGATGACGACTTATGGCTGGAAAAACAAAAGGACTTTTACCTGGATTGACTGGAGGAATCATCGGTGCCGTTCTGACGGCAACGATCGCGTTTCCGATTTTACTCGATCAAGAACAACAGGTCGCGGACACACCACTCTCAAACGGAATGCCAAAACAAGTCTCGACGACGTCGAATGATCCAGTGACGAATGCAGTCGCCACTGCTCAAAAATCCGTTGTAACGGTGACGAATTATCAAACCGGTAATGCGATGTCGCAAAAAGAAGCAGCTGCCGGCTCGGGATCTGGTGTCATTTATAAAAAAGAGAATGGAAAAGCATACATCATTACGAACCACCACGTCGTCGATGGCGCATCAAAACTCGATGTCACACTTAACAACGGTAAAACACTGCAAGCCAAATTACTCGGTAGTGACGAAACGTATGATTTAGCCGTGTTAGAAGTCGACGCAAACGACGTTCCAGGCGTCATCACACTCGGGAAATCGGCTGACTTAAAAGCCGGACAGACTGTCCTTGCGATTGGTAATCCGCTTGGTGAATTCCAAAACTCCGTTACCCGTGGAATCGTCAGTTCGAAAGACCGGACTGTACCGGTCGATACGAATAACGATGGACAAGACGACTTTAATACAACGGTCATCCAGACGGATGCCGCGATCAATCCTGGTAACTCAGGCGGTGCCTTGATCAATGAACAAGGACAACTCGTCGGTATCAACTCGATGAAAATTGCCGAGTCGGGTGTTGAAGGTGTCGGTTTCAGTATTCCAATCGATGATGCATTACCAATCCTCAAACAACTTGAGACGAACGGTAAAGTCGAACATCCGACACTCGGTGTTTCCTTACAAGATGTGGCGGCGTTCCCTGCTGGTTATTTAAAAGATCAAGTTAACTTACCAGACAGTCAAAAAACAGGTGTCGTCGTCATGTCAGTCGAACCGAACAGTCCAGCCGCTGCGGCTAAACTGAAAACAGGTGACGTGATCACGAAAATCAACGACTCCGAGATTAAAGGATTCGTCGATATCAAAACGGCACTCATCAAATCAGACGGTCCACTCTCACTGACAATCATCCGTGACGGAAAAACGATGACGGTCGAGACGAAAACAACGACGACCGACCAGCTGTAAACTTCAGCCTGACGTTTCGTCCGCCTTCCTTTTCGGGTATTGTTTTAGAACAATATCGAATTGGGAGGCTTTTCTATGTATGACTTAATCGGCATCGGCATTGGTCCGATGAATTTAGGGTTGAGCGCACTGGCTCATCCGACAGATTTAAAAACGTTATTTTTTGACGAAAGCGAACAATTCTCATGGCATCCCGGCATGATGATTCAGGACTCGATGATGCAGACAAGCTTCATCTCCGATCTCGTCACACTTGCTGATCCGACGAGCGCATTTTCTTACCTTAATTACTTACGATCGATCCAACGTCTCCACACGTTTTACTTCTATGAAAAACTTCTGATTTCAAGACAAGGTTACAATGATTACTTACGCTGGGTGGCGACACAGCTTGATGATTTACGATTTTCAACCCGCGTCGTCGATGTGCAAGATACCGGTGATAGTTTCGAGGTCCTCGTCGAAGATGTCACAACTGGTAAACGGGAAACGTTCGAAGCACGGAACGTCGTCATCGGTACTGGCTCAAAGCCCGCGATTCCAGACACGTTTGACGAGCGTGTCATTCACAATACACAGTATGTCATGAACAAGGCAGAACTGTTGCAGCGCAAAAAAATCAGTATCGTCGGCTCCGGTCAAAGTGCTGCCGAGATCTTCCTTGATCTTTTGACGACACCTGCTCCAGAGCGTCCTGAACTCGAATGGATTGCGCGTTCGACACTGTTTGAGACACTCGAGACCGGTAAACTCGGAGAAGAAATTTTTTCACCGAGCTATGTGACGTATTTCAACCAACTCCCACTCGAAGTAAGACAAGAGTCGGTCAAGAAATTCGCCCGGTCTCAGAACGGCATCAGTCCAGAGACCCTGCAATCGATCTATGCCCACCTCTATGATTTGACGGAAGAAGAACAGCAACAAGTCGCGATTCGCGCGAATCTTGAAGTGAAAAAGATTACCTATGACGAACGGTTCACGATTGCGATGCAACATCAAGAGCTCGAAGATGAACGCTCGTCCAAAACAGATGCTGTCATCGCGGCAACCGGCTTTTCGCCATCTCTTCCAAGCTTCATTGATCGACTCGATATCGTGTTCGAAGCACCCAACGCTTGGAAAGTCGACGCGGACTATCAAATCGTGCGTTCCGTCGAGACGGCGCATCATCTTTACGCAACCGCTAATTTAGAGTTATCACATGGTCCAGCAGCTGATAATCTCGGCATGTCTGTTTCGCGGAATCAGTTGATTTTGAACGCTGTCGCCGGTACGGAACTTTATCCGGTCGAACAACATGCGACGTTTACGACGTTTGATTAAGTCAGATGAGCATACAGTAAAACGGACGAGGTATGGTGCGCGCCATACCTCGTCCGTTTTGTCTATTTCAATGCTTCACGTCACGGTTTTTTCGTTAGTTCTAGTGCAGCCAGTAACAATAACGTAGCTTGCACCCGTGTCACTCCTGATTTAGCCAGTAACAGATGAAAGGCAATCAACCAGTTGACTTCGTCTGAAAAACGATTCCGTGCTCGCTCCCGATCGACGATCCGGGTCACGTAAATCCAATCAACACGTTCCATCGATGGTAATAACGCAAGAAGCGGCATTAAACGATCCCAAATAATGATTTCTCGCCGTTCAAGTAGTTCCCGCCAAGCAACGATTCGTTCTTGTTGCGCTGACGCATCCGGATGCGCTGCTAAGATCTGCGCCGTAATGACACGTTCACTCGTCCGTTCCATATATTGCGCAAGCCACTCTTCAAACGTATCAACGCGTTCTAAAAACGTATCTGGTAGTGGGTGCTGTTCAAGCAAAGTCGATGTCACGACATACTGCTTCGCAGCATTCAGATGTGGTCGTGTCGCATGCAAGCGTTCCATGTAGGGAAACGCATCAATCCCTTGTCGACGGTTCAGTACTTCATTGAGTGCAAAAAATGGTCGGACTCCTTTATCACGAATCAATCGATGTTTAATCTTCTTTTCAGCGACGATGATTTCTTCGATGAGGACATCAGGATCCGTGCTATTCAGTTGAACATGGGCAACGAGCAATGGTGTATAGCGGCTCCGTAACGCTGAAAAGCGAGATGTCTTGTGTTTGATCGTTCGCATCAGACGTTCGTAGACATTCTGCTCAAAGACAGTATCGTGAATCGTGTAGGACAGCGCAAAAAAACGATGGAAATCATGTGACGATTCCTCCCGCAAGACGGGATAGCTCTCATCATAATTCTCACAGAATTGACCGTACATCCTTCCACCTCTCCTTCTTTTCTATGCATCGTTTTCCCTAAAAATGGCTTGCACAATCATATTTTTAAACGCACAAAAAAAGCAACGGAACATGTCCATTGCTTTTACATTCTTTCAAATCGATTCAAACTCGTTGTCTCTCTAACAAACGGGAGAAATAACCACCTTGATCCATCAACTCGTCATGCGAGCCCTCTTCGACGATCCCGTCTTTCGTGACGACGAAAATCTTATCCGCATTCCGGATCGTCGCTAAACGGTGCGCAATGACGAGGGTCGTCCGGTTCTCAGACAGTTCGGCCAGCGACTCTTGGATGAGTGCTTCCGTTTCCGTATCAAGAGCTGACGTCGCTTCGTCCAGAATCAGAATCGGTGGATTCTTTAGGAACATCCGTGCGATGGCAAGTCGTTGCTTTTGTCCACCCGATAACTTGAGTCCGCGTTCGCCGATTTGTGTCGCATACCCATCCGGAAGGTCCGCGATCATCGGTCCGAGGTGGGCACGTTCTGCTGCCCGCACGATGTCTTCGTGCGTCGCATTCAGATCACCGTAGGCGATGTTCTCAGCGATCGTCCCTGAGAACAAGAAGACATCCTGCTGGACGATACCGATTTGTTGACGTAGTGACTCCTTCGTCATTTGCCGGATATCAATTCCGTCAATTGTGATTGCGCCATCTAGAACATCATAAAAACGTGGAATCAACGAACAGATCGTCGTCTTCCCTGCCCCGGATGTTCCGACGAATGCGACCGTCTGACCAGGTTCGACCGTCAGATTGATGTGTTCTAAGATTAGACGATCCGCTTCATATCCGAATGCGACATCCTTGAACGTGATGCCACCGTTCAAGCGATCAACGACGAGCGCATCTGGTGCATCAGGTAAGGACGCATCTTCATCAATCATCGAAAGGAATCGCTTAAAGCCCGCCATCCCTTTCGGATACATCTCAAGCAATGCCGTAATCTTATCGATTGGCTTCAATAAGATATTCATGTAGAGAATGAAGCCGACGAGTTCTCCTGCCGTTAAGGCTTCGCGATATGTCAGGTACGCACCGACGACTAAGACGGCAAGTGTCATCAAACGAGTCGTCAAGTAGATGCCGGACAGGCTCTTACTCATGACCTTATAGGCATTGATCTTCGACTGACGGAACGTTGCGTTGTCTTTTTCAAAACGCTCGATTTCGTAAGCTTCGTTCGTGAACGACTGGACGACACGGACACCGGAAACACTGTCCTCGACGCGTGAATTGACTTCCGCGATGTTACCGTACATCCGGTCCCATGATTTATTCATCCGAACGTTCGCATAACTGATCAACCAGATCAGGAATGGCACAGCAATGATCGTCACGAGGGCAAGCGGCACATTGATCGTCAGCATGATCGAGAATGCACCAAGCAAGGTCATGACGGCAATGAACGCATCTTCCGGACCATGATGGGCTAGTTCCCCGATATCGAACAAGTCATTTGTGATCCGGCTCATGATATGACCCGTCTTTGTATTGTCAAAGAAACGGAACGACTGTTTCTGGACATGACTAAACAACTGACGACGCATATCGGTCTCGATATTAATCCCGAGCTTATGTCCGAAATAGTTGACGACGAATTGCATCAGCGTACTGATGACGTATAACGCTAATAATCCGACGCTGACAAGGATGATCCAGTTCATCTCTCCGTTTGGTAACAAGGAGTCGATGAACCATTTAACTGCGAGTGGAAACGCAAGTTCTAAAACCCCGACGAATAAGGCAGACGTGAAATCGAGCCAGAATAAACGTTTATGTGGGATATAATACTGATAAAAACGGTGTAACATGTGTAGCCTCCTTCCGAGTACTTCTAGTGTACTTGAACTTTTTTGAAAATACTCCTTCTACCTATTCGTTTTTTTTTGAAAAACGGTATTACAGTTTTCCAGACAAAAATTATATTTTTAATTCAGGGGAATCAGCACTTTTTATGACAAAATGGTAACAACGATTTTTACCTATCTCTTGGAAGGAGCTATGTCACGTGAAAAAGACCGTTCTCGCCCTCACGACGCTCGCTTTGGTCGGTACCACAATTCCGGTTTCAGCCGCGTCAACGACACTGACTTTGACGGATAACGTCAACATTCGCACGGCTGCCTCGACTTCCGCGAAGGTCATCACGACTCTAAAAAAAGGTACGAAGCTGACAGCTGTCAAGAAAGTCAACAGCTGGTATGAAATCCGCTATCAGTCGAAACCAGCTTTCATTACTTCAGCATACGTCAAAGCAACGACGGAAAAGGCTCCGACAACTACGACCTACATAACGAACACCGATGCCGTCAACGTCCGGCAAAAAGCAACGACGAGTTCGAAATCACTCGGAAAACTAGCAAAGAATACTGTCTTGACTGTTCAGAAACAATCAGGTGATTGGTACCAAATCACATATAAGAAACAAACGGCCTATGTCCATGCGACGTTAGTCAGTAAAAAGACATCAAACGTCATGACGGATTCCAAACCACCAGTGACGACTCCCGTCAAACAAGTCGTTAAAGCGGTCGATCGATCGAAAGTCTACACGGTTAATGCGAAGGAAGGCTTGAATGCTCGGACTGCTGCAGCGACGAATGCAAAAATCTACAAGACATTACCGCATCAAACGGTTCTTGATGTCACAGGTGCCGTTGATTCATGGTACCAAGTCAAGCTCGACGGAAAAGAAGCATATGTCGCTTCGACCTATGTCAAAGCTTCAACAAAAGCATCACCACCAACAACGCCGACGACGCCTGGAGTCTCTTTGACGCCGGTTGATGCTTCGAAGACGTATCGCGTCAACGCACCAACTGGATTGAATGTCCGTACGTTACCTTCGACGTCGTCTAAAGTCTTCACACAAGTCGGACACGGTTCGACAGTCAATGTCACGGGTGAAACGACAGGAAAAGATAGCGGCTGGTACCAGATCAAGATTGGAACTGGTCTTTACTATGTCGCGAAGAGTTACATCACGACGGGATCCGTCACGACGACGCCTCCGGTCACTCCAACGACACCCCCGGTAACGACTGTTCCAGGTTCAACATTGATGGAACGTGCGATTTCGATTGGGCAACAATATCTTGGAACGCCATATCGATGGGGGTCAAGTAGTCCAGTCAACGGTGGCTTCGACTGCTCTGGTTTCATTAATTACACGTTGAATGCTGCTGGCTATTCTGTCGGACGGACGAACGTCAACGGTTACTGGAACGATGACCGTTATCTTGGGGTAAAGCTTTCGAAACTTCGTCAGCCAACACGCGGCGATATCATCTTCTTCGAAAACACGTATGCCGCTGGTCCAACACATATCGGCATCATGCTGAACAACGACCAGTTCATCCATGCGAATGAACCAGCTCTTGGCATCAGCCGTCTTTCAGAACGTTACTGGACACAAAAACTATTAGGCTTTAAATCACTTTAAGACATTTTTCATCCATCCCTCGGGGTGGATGTTTTTTGTCTTACCGCTTCTCTTTTGGATATACTGGATATGGAAAGGATGTGTCTGCATGTCTTATAAAACACTTTATATCCGGCTGCTCTTTCTTACCTTATTGATTTTTGGTGGTTCGATGCTCTTGCATTATATCCAGACGGGAGACGTCTATATCGGTCACTTGATCGTTTCCGTCGCCGCATGCGTCTTATTGATTTTCAGAAGAACGACATCCTCACACGAACAGGCATGAAGCGAGTGCGCTTCATGCCTGTTTTTTCGTCATTGAACATTAACCAATGCTTGTATCTCTCGCTCAAGATCGCCTTTGAGCCGTTCACTTTGAAGGTCATCCTTCAATCGTAAAACATCCTCCAGTCGTTCCTGACCAATCCCTCGTTGCATCGCCAGTACGAGCGTCTGTAACATCATCGCTTGGTCGAATCCACTCGCAGCAAGCCAGGCATCTTGCATCTCCCATATCTTATCGACGCTCTGCTGCAGCGTCTGATTCGGTAATTCGATGCCATTGACAAGGAGATGGACTTCGAGTTGTCCGATGTAATGTTTCGCGTCATCGATCGCTACAGTAACGAGTCTTTCCCACGCCATCTGCATGCCGTTCGTATCATTTTCGAAAATCGCGATGAGTCCTTTCGTCAAATCAACTTCGATCCGTCCAACGGCAGTCGTTTCACTAAATGCAAAAAACTGCTCCAATCGATCAAACTCTTGCCGTGATTGTTCGATTTCCCCTTCTAGATATAAAAACAATCCGAGGAAACGTTGAAACGAAATGACATGATAATAGACATCTTGCTCCCGCATATACTGAACCCCTTCACGCAATAAGGCGATCGCTTCTGTATAGTGATCATCGAACAAACTTGCTCGGAGCGCACGCAAGATTTGGAAATTTAAATAGGTTTTTGGCGCCAGTGGAATCTCGCGTGGTACATCCATTGCTTCGATCAGCTCATACGCTTCCTTTGTCCGTTTGAGATTGAATAAAAAATAGACTTTCGAGATCTGAACGAGCAACTGCTCATCTTGACGACCGAGCTGTTGAAAAATCCGCTCTGCTTTCTCATAATATATCAAACCAAGCCCCGGGTCAGACGCTCGGAGGGCATCGCCGTATTTATGATAGACCTGCCCTTGCCAATAGGAAGTCGTTTCCGGAACCAAGTAAGGTTCTAGAAGTTCCTGAATTTTTTCGTCTGAAAAATATGGGGTATGCCGCGAACGGATTGTTTCGATGAGTTCCCGCATCTGAACATCTCGCGGATCGAGCATTAATTCTTCGACTGTCACCTGTAATCGCCTAGCAATCGCCTGTAATGCGGGCACAGACGGTGTCGCTTTGCCGTTCTCGACCATACTGAGCATTGACTTCGTGATGATGCCGGTCGCAACATCCGTTTGCGTCATTTTTTTCTGTTTTCGGATCTGTTTGATACGTTCCCCTAACACACTGGTCACTCCTTTTATCATAAAAGTTAAATTATATTGAACTTTATCTTTACATTTTTCTTCCACTCCTTTATTCTACACTAAAGTTCAATAAAATTTAACTCTGAAGGAGTGAACAGGATGTCATTTAATTTAAAGCGTGTCTTATTCGGAAAGTTTTGTTCATTATTCGCAGCTAGTCTCTTTACGTTCGTCGCCGGACTGACCGTCTTACGGGAAACGTCGTCTGGTTTTCAGTTTGCGCTCGTCCTGCTTGCAGGATCAGTGCCACGGATTTTGTTCTCACCGGTTGCTGGTGTCCTCGCTGATCGTTGGAACCGGAAACGAATCATCGTCATGACCGAAAGCTTAAGTGCACTCGTCTTGTTTGGACTTTTGCTCTATTCGTTACAAGCCCCTCTACATACCGTTCATTACATCATCGCTAGTGTCCTTTTGACGAGCCTGTCGACGTTCCTGTCCGTTACCTTATCAAGCTCGTTACCGCGACTCGTACAAGAAGAGGAGTTACAACGCGGGAACGCACTCTTCTCGACGATTCAATCGATCTCAACGATTACTGCTCCACTCGTTGCGGGACTGCTTATCGCCACTGTCTCCATCACGCAATTCTTGATCTTACCGTTTCTCCTGTTTGCTTCTGCAGCTTGGTGGAATAGCCGCCTCCGCTTTCTTGCAGTCGATACCTCTTCTTCAGCTATTACCGATACTCCATCCTTTGTCTCGGAGTTTAAAGAAGGCTATCGCTATCTGTTCCGTCAACCGGTATTGACGACACTCGTCCTGATGGCGATCGTCCTGAACTTCTTTTTTGTCGCTTTCGAAATCTTGTTACCGATCGTTTTGCTCGATCGACTGCAATTCACGCCATTTCGGTTTGGATTAGTCGAGTCCGCACTGGGTGCTGGTCTTCTTGTCGCTTCGTTGCTTCTTGCCTTACCTCGCTTTACCGTGAAACGTCCGTTACGGACGATATTCGAGTCGCTCTTTTTGATCGCCTCTTGTTATGCGCTTCCTGCACTTGCTTTACTCGGCTACGTTCCCTCTGCTCTACTACTACCCTTTTTCATGATTCTATTGTTCATCGACGGCATGCTCGTCTTACGGATGAACATTCCACTTCAGCTCATCGTTCAAAAACAGACCGATCCAGCTTACCTCGGGCGTGTCATCGGTGTCCTTGAATCGGTCGCCATGGCGATGATGCCGATTGGTACCCTATTATTTGGTTTACTCAGTGATCATGTGTCTATCATCGTGCTACTTGCAGTCGGTACAGTCGGCTTGTTCGGTGCAGCGTTATTCGGATTCTTCCGATTGCGTAAAGACATCGTATCCGAACGCATTCCAGTAGTAGACGCAAAAAACACGTCCTCCCTCACTTCGTGAGAAAGGACGTGCGTATAAATCAGACTGTCGCTTTGACAGCGTCCATGATTAATTTTAATGATTGTTGTTTTGCTTCCTTGTCAGCAATCATCGAAGCGATCATTACTTCGTCTGTGCCATAAGAATCGGCAAGCTCTTGTAATTGTTTTGCAACGGATTCCGGGTTACCGACGATCATCCGTTTCCGATTTTCAGCAATCCGGAACTGATCTTGGAACGTATACGGATACGCTGCTGCTTCTTCCGGTGTCGGCGTTCCTGTTGACGAGACCCCTTTTTCGAGTAAGAGCAGAGATAAATCAAGGCTTGACGCCAAACGTTCTGCTTCTTCCGTCGTTTCGGCACATGTCACGAAGATCGAAACGAGTGTTTGTGGTGTCTCATTAAACGACGTCGCCATGAAATTATGACGATAGTAATCCATTACTTCCTGACCACCCTGTCCATTGATGAAGTGGGCAAATGCAAATCCGAATCCGCGTTGTGCGGCGTTCAAGGCACTACCACCACTTGATCCGAGCAACCAGCCTTCTGGTGTCGTATCGACTTCTGGTGTGGCGACGAGTCCCGCGAACCGGTGTCCGGCAGGTGCCCCGTCTTTCAGGTAGTCGACGAGATCATCAAGTTGCTCACCATAATCAGCTCCACCAAACCGTGGCGACGAACCTTCTTGTAACGCACGCGTCGCAAGCGGCATACCACCTGGTGCCCGACCGAGACCGAGATCAATCCGGTTCGGAGCAAGTCCTTCGAGGACACGGAAGTTCTCCGCAACTTTGTAGGCACTGTAATGTGGCAACATGACACCGCCTGAACCAAGGCGAATCTGTTTCGTCACGGCTGCCATATACGCGATCAAGACTTCCGGACTTGAACCGGCTAGTGTTTTGGCAAAGTGGTGCTCGGATACCCACAGGCGATGATAACCGAGTTCGTCCGCGATTTTCGCGAGCTCGACCGTTTCGTGTAAGGCATCAGATGGGGATTGTCCTTTAGAGACCGGGGATTGGTCTAAAATACTAAGTTTCATGTATGTCTCTCCTTTTTCTTTCGAATGCGTACCTACACTGTACGCCTCCTCGTTGTACCGTGCAACGAAACTGCTTCTTTCCGTCATGGGGACGTTTTCATTTTGAAATTCAGGGAACAATCCTTACGTGAGCATAAAAATCTAACGAATGAGGTGGAGTCACATGTCAACCCATACTACGAATCAAGAAGCAGTCGAAACGATCAAGAAACTGATCGATAAAATTGAAACAGCGATGCTGACGACGATTGCAGCAGAAGGACTCGTATCGCGTCCGATGCAGACACAGGATATCGAATTTGATGGCGACCTCTGGTTCCTCACTTCAAAAGAAACGGACAAGTATCAAGAATTACTTAAGAATCCGAGTGTTAACGTCGCGTACGTCGACAAATCATACGTCTCGATTCGTGGAACAGCAGAACTCGTCGAAGACATCGAACGAAAAAAAGAGCTCTGGAGCCCACGTTACGAAGCATATCTTGGAACGACATACGAAGATCCGAAAGTCGTCTTGATCAAGGTCAACACGGAAGCTGCTGAGTACTGGGAAACAGGAAACACGACAAAGTCCGTCAAACAAGTCTTGAAGAAAGTCGTCGGCAAAGACGATGAGAACGAAATCAATAAAACAGTCGACTTATCTTGACGAGTTAAACCCGCGCAGCTTGCGTGGGTTTTTTCATGTGAAGATAGTCGTTTTTCTCAAAATGATGTAACATAATAAAATGAACTAATACGTAACTTAACTAAAAGGAGTACAATCATGGGAGAATTTTTTACGTTATTACGCCGGGGTAACCGGTCTGCGTTGACGGCAGGCATCGTCAACTCTATCATCGCCATCATCAAGGCAATTGCCTACGTCCTGACGGGAAATGTCGCGATGTTCGCCGAAATGATGCATACGCTCGGGGATGCTGCCAATCAATTTTTCGTCTTCATCGGTTCTGCCCTCAGTAAAAAAGCACCAACGAAACGGTTCCCGAATGGCTTTGGTCGTCTCGTCAATCTCGTCTTGTTAGGCGCAATCCTCTTTGTCGGCATCATGGCCTACGAAACGATTCATGAAGGGATTGCCCACATCATCGAACCGACAAAATCGACAGGCTTCTGGATCACGTTATCCGTTTTATTCGCAGGGGTCGTCTTAGAAAGTGGTGTGTTCTTTAAAGCAATGCAGGAAATCGCGCATGATGCGAAATTGGACTCAAAAGGACCACGCCTCATCCTCGACAGCTTCCGGTCACTGAAGCAAGCAAAACCAGCGACACGCCTTGTGTTCCTTGAAGACTTAGTCGCAACGGCTGGCGGAATCGTCGCGATGATCGCCGTCATCATCTCACATGTGACACCGTTTCATCAGGCAGAAGGAATTGCTTCGATCCTGATCGGGCTGATGATGTTTTACGTCGTCGGAAACGTCTTCCTGCAAAACGCAGCTGGTGCACTTGGTGAAGCCGATGAGACGATGGCAGCACGTCTCGGCGGACTGATCATGAAAGACCCAGACGTCAAAGACATTAGTAAACTGGAAGTTATTAAAGAAGGCGATCATTTCCACGTCGAAGTTGAAATCGAAGTTGATCCGACGTTGACGATCGCTCAAGCAGACGACATCAAGGACCGCCTTGAACTGCAGATCCGTTTGCAACAAGGCATCATCGATGTGACGATCGGCTTTGACGAAGACGATAAGATTCAACAGTATGTCGTTGCTTCTGACGAGTCATGACACCGTTCACGCAAGATGTCCTGACCATCATCCGTTCAATCCCTGCTGGTCGGGTCATGACGTACGGGCAAGTCGCTCGACTCGCCGGTCATCCGCGTAGCGCACGACAAGTGGCGCGGATTCTTCACAGCATGAGTACGACGGAACGTCTACCGTGGCACCGCGTCCTTGCTGCTGGCGGAAAACTATCGCTCGAAGGCGATGAACAACGGCTGGCACTTGAAGCAGAAGGTGTCGAGTTCCTTACAATCCGTCAACTCGATTTATCGCGTTATCAAGTAAGAAGTGAATAGATGAAAAATAAAGGGATGACCGGTGTATGTACCAGTCATCCCTCTTTTTGTTATTTTGAATCAAGCTTTTGACGTACTCGAAGCCGCAGCAATTTGTCGACGTACTTCTGCTTCAAGCTGTGGTTCCGGTGGTTGCCAGCCTTCTGGTTTCATGACCTTTTGGTCAGATTCTCGGAAGATTGGTTTTCCGTCCGGTCCAAGCTTCGCCATATTGGCACGTTGAACGATCTCGAACAATGGAGCCGGATCAAGCCCGATCTCAACAAAGCTTCCCATGATGAAGTAGAGCGCGTCCGTCAAGGCATCCCCTTGTCCAACGAGTCGTTCGACATCTGTTTCGGGTTGTTTCATCTGGAGCGATTTTTCGACCGCTGTATCAAGCCCTGACTTGAAATGTTCGATCGCCTCGAGGAACTCTGCTTCACTTGTCGCCGTTTGATGCAAGAACTCAACGACCGCTTCTTCCGCCGTCCAGGTCGAGCGTTTAATCCCACGATCGACCGTCATAGGTGTTGGCGTCGTTGCGCCAGGGTGTGAAAACACACGGTGGAATTCCTTTACGTCTTGATAATAATTTGTCATAACCGATCATCCCCTTTTACCGAATGTCTCCATTCTAACAGGTTCAGAACCGGAGTTCGACTCATTGATGAACGACGTCGAGTAATGCCATCCCGCGCGTGATTAATTCATCTCGCTGTGCGGACGTTGCTTTTAAACGCTCGAGATCAGCGACCAGACGTGGTTGGTCGACTTCATCCGCTAACTCAAGTAATTCGAGGCGGAGTAACCAAGCGTCCGGTAACTGGACGAGTGTCTGGTCGATTAGTTGCGGCAACCGTTCCCGACCGGCTCGTCCTTCGCGAATCTCACGAACAACTTCAAAGATTGGATCAGCCGCTGTCAACGGACGCTCGATTCGTTCGAACTCGATCGTTTCTGGAATTGGCTTCAGTGCTTCAACTTCCGTTCCCGGGAATGCTGACGTGATGTCACCGACGATCAATTCCATCCGGTCCATCGTCATCGTTTTCCCATCGTTCGAGAGCGTTGCTGCTTCTAAGACGACGAGTGCCCGGTGACCATTGACGTTTTGAATTGCTGTGATGTCACCTGTGACGTGAACATTTCCTTCCGCCCAGTCGAGACGTTCACCGACTTTGACTTGCATCAATACTTCGTTCAATTCCTTGCCGTGAAGGAGTGTAAAGCCTTCCGGATGATCTGCAAGCCCTTGACCTGTCAACACTTCATCGTTCGCAGCCAACGCTGTCGGTCCAGTCAGTTTGACGATATGCAGCGAATCGTGAATTTCTTGCGTTTCAGGAACACCGACGAGTGAGAGACCGCTGTCGAAAACGAGCGTCGACAGGTTGCCTGATTCAACGGCTTTCGTCAGTCCGTGGATGCCACCGCGAATGTAGGACATCGATTGAGCGAATTCTTCAAGTGCGTCGCGGAGTTGTTCAAACGATTCACAGACGAAGAGTTCTTTTTGCATGCTCGTCACGTCATGTTTCGTCGCAAGTGCTTTTTCAAGCGAGAATGGATGTTTAACGACCGCGTCCGTCAAACAATGGCGACTTTCACCGACTGATGATAGAAGACCTGCCCCGTAGATTTGTGGGTTGTCGATATCACCGATCAAACCGAATTCAACCGTCCACCAGAACAGACGTGAGATTTCGTTCGCTTCCGAAATCCCTTTGACGTGTGTCCGTGTCTCTGCAAGCTCAATTTCAGCTTGTTCGATATCGGCTGACGTCGAGAATGGACTCTCTTTGACGATCGTCAATTTCTTTAGTGCCTTGAATACGTCATGCTCGGCTTTATGATTAAAGGCATGTGCCCCGATCTCACCGAAGCGACGAACGAATTCCGCGTAGACCGGATTCATCAAGATCGGTGCATGCCCCGCTGCTTCGTGCAGAATATCCGGTGCTGGTGTATAGAGAATGTTATCGACCTTCCGGATGTCGGTTGCAATCGGTAATAAACCATGTCCTTGGAAATCGAAGAAAGCGACGCCAGGAATGAGACCATCGACAGCGACTGTTCCCCAGCCTCCACGGCTTAGGTTCGCTGTCATCTCACGTACATCTGGAATCCGTTCCGGGCTGATGCCCGATGCAGCAAGCCCTTCGAGGTATGCTGGATGTGCTGTATCTTGTAACGTATTTAAATTCAGTCGCATGACGTATCTCCAAACGGCATGATCTGTTGGCGTGTAGTCTTCGTAGTGCTGTGGTGCGACATGTGGACGTAAGTGACTTGGAATGATTGGTGTAGACATATGAGTTCCCCCTTGAATGAATGTAAGATAACAAAAAAGCCCCTGCCGAACGTATCGTTCGACAGGGGCGACGAAAGCCGCGGTACCACCCTGATTACCCAGTCATCAACTGAGTCACTCATGATTGGGATAACGGTTTGCTCCGCTCGCTTACGCAAGAAGCTCAGAAACTGTAATTCAACACCATCTGTGTACACGTTCGCAGCGCCACGTGCTCTCTGAAACAGGGAGATGGTCTTTACTTCGGTTTCATCATCGCTTAATCTTTCGTTCTGTTATGCTGTTATACTGTTATGCTTTTAGCAAGTAAAGTATCGTTAAGGAGGACTATACGCTTACTTTTTACTTTCGTCAATGGCTTTTTTACGTTTAAATCGATTAAATGTTTTATCACGGACTGATTTTTGTTCGATCGTCAATGATGTGATATGGCGACGAAGCCCACCATTGAGCCGTTTTTCAAAGGATTCGAGTTCTTGTATCCACTCGTTCATCGAGACGACGATCGGTAAAATTTCCATGATGACTTCTTCCTCGAGTTCATCACGGTCGAGAAAAGAGTGCTTGACGAAGGCAATGTTCTCTTTGACGAGATCCTCCATCGCGAGCGGTTCTTCCGTCAACAGGAGATCGTATGTCAGCAAGACTTTCTCTTGTCGCTGGGCGATGTGCATCAAGTGATAGAACAGTTCACTTCGAAGATCGTCTGCAATCGAATCAAGTGCCTTCTCTCGTTCTCTGAAGCGCTCTGCCGTCGCGACGCCACGTTCGAGGCACGATTGCATATGTTTGAGGATCAGCAGGTTCCGTAGAAGCGAGGCATGCTTCTGACGCGTTCCTCGAATTTCTTCCTTGTGTAGGTTGAACAGGTTTTGTGTCTCAAGGAGCGAACGTCCCATCTTATCGATTGCTGCCCGATATGGGGTGACCTTGCCTTCAAAGGCAATTGCTCGCGTGACGACGAGTAGTTTCTCAAAGAGTTTCGTCGCTTTCTGGTAATAGACATTGCCGTAACGTGGCGGGAAAATCAACGCATTGATGCCGAGTGCACAACCGATCCCGAGCATGACGAGCAAGTAGCGGATCAAAACGACTTGCCAAAGTGGTTCGGTCGCAGTCGCGACACTTTCGAGAATGACGATGATCATCAATACGACGTGTGGAATCGTCCGCCCGAAACCAAAAGCTAGCAAAATCGAAATTGCTGCCATGATGACGATCCCGATCGCAAGCGGATTCGCCGGATTATCGCCTAAAATCCAAAGTGCGAGTAACGTCAAAAAGGCACCAATCAAGTTGGCCTCTGCTTCTTCGAGAAATTGTTTCCATGTCTGATAGACCGAAGGCAGGAGTGTCGTCGCTGCCGAGATCGCAGGCAGGATTGGGCTGAGGTTGAACAGGTTACTGATCAACAGCGCCAAGATGACCGCAAGACCTGTCTTAATGGTCCGTGGTCCGATTTGTAAGGATTGTCCACCCATGTCCATCCCTCCTTCTTATTCAGTATGCCCTCTATTCTTCACCGTTAGCCGTCAAAATTCAACAAAAAATCCCCTCCGCTTAAAAACGGAGAGGAGATTTAGGTGAATTATGATGCTTTCGTACCTGTTCCTTCTGTCATTTCCGCTTTCGCGACCGATTGGTCAACAAGCGGTTTTTTGAGGAAGGATAGGATTGCCGCACCGACGAGTGAACCGATGAGGATCGCACCCGCGTAACCGACGATTGCCATGACCGTACCTGATGGACCATCAAGTAACGGGAAGACGAAGATACCGCCGTGTGGTGCAGGGAGCAAGACGCCGAAGACGATCGTCAACGCACCAGCGATCGCTGAACCGATGACGCTTGACGGAATGACGCGCAGTGGATCGGCTGCAGCGAATGGAATCGCACCTTCAGTGACGAACGATGCGCCCATTGCGTAAGCAGCGATACCTGCTTCACGTTCTTGCGGCGTGAATTTCTTACGTGCGAACAATGTGGATGAGAAGGCAACGATGAGTGGTGGAACCATACCACCTGCCATGACAGCTGCCATGACTTCCGTGTTACCTGCTGTAAGAGCAGCTGTACCGAAAACGTATGCTGTTTTGTTGATTGGACCACCCATGTCGATTGCCATCATCGCTGCGACGAGCATACCGAGGAGGATTGCGTTTCCACCACTGAGTCCGTTCAATGAATCTGTGAGCCATGTCATGAACTTCGCAATCGGCTCATTGATGACGAGCAACATGATCATTCCTGTGATGAATGAACCAAACAGAGGATAGAGCAAGACTGGTTTGATTCCTTCAAGTGCTGCTGGAAGACCTTTGAATACTTTAACAAGCAAGAGTACGACGTACCCGGCAAGGAAACCGGCAATCAATCCGCCGAGGAAACCAGCGTTACCGTTGCTTGCAAGGAAACCAGCGATTAGACCAGGAGCAAGACCTGGTTTATCAGCGATCGACATCGCGATAAATCCAGCGAGGATC
The DNA here is from genome assembly GCF_002385115.1 of Exiguobacterium sp. UBA3968. Lineage (NCBI taxonomy): Bacteria > Bacillati > Bacillota > Bacilli > Caryophanales > Exiguobacterium > Exiguobacterium sp. UBA3968. Next base: position 397,517 of record NZ_DGCW01000005.1, on the reverse strand, counting down.
GGAATCAAGAGACCGAACGCGGCTTTCCCGATCGTCATCAATTGTGCAGCGAATTCATTGTACGATGGATCTTTTGGGTTCGCAGAGTTGATACCCCAGAAGAAGCTGATTGCGATCAAGAGACCACCTGCAACGACGAGTGGTAACATCGCGGATACCCCACTCATCAAATGTTTGTAGAATCCGCCACGAGCTGGTTTTGAGCTTTCGCTTGAACCGCTCGCTTTGTAGACAGGTGCATCCTGTTTGACGGCACGGTTGATCAATTCTTGTGGTTTCCGAATTCCTTGTGCAACTGGTACTTCAACGACGTGTTTACCGTTAAAACGATCCATCTCAACTGCTTTATCCGCTGCGACGATGATGGCTGTCGCATCGTTGATATCTTGTTGTGTCAAACCGTTCTTGACGCCTGTCGATCCGTTCGTCTCGACTTTGATACGGACACCCATCTCTTCCGCTTTTTGACGAAGGGCATCAGCTGCCATATACGTGTGTGCGATTCCTGTCGGACAAGCTGTGACGGCAAGGATATATGGTGCGTCTTGATCGACGTTGTCGCTTGAGACGTCAACTGGACCTTCTTCTTCGCGTTCCTTCGCTTCGATTGCTGCGATGACTTCGTCTTTCGTTTTAGCCGCAAGGATCGTATCGCGGAAGTTCATATCCATTAAATAAACGGATAGTTTCGAGAGTGTTTCAAGGTGTGCATTATCTGCGTTCTCACCCGCCGCAATCATGAAGAACAACCGACTTGGTTGACCGTCGAGTGCTTCGTAGTCAACGCCTGCCGAACGCCCGAAAGCGATTGCTGGTGTTTTGACCGCTGCTGTTTTTGCGTGTGGGATGGCGATTCCTTCTCCTAAACCTGTCGTACTTTGCGCTTCCCGTGCGAGAATTGCTTCTTTATATGCCGAGCGATCGTTTAGTTTTCCTGCCCGATCGAGGACGTTGACGAGTTCATCGATGACAGCGGCTTTAGATGACGCCTGTAAATCAAGTTGAATCGTATCACGTGTCAAGAGATCAGTAATTTTCATGAGTAGTCACACTCCTTTTAGGATTGAATGAGTTCAACGACGTTGACGTCTACGAGGAGACGATCGATATCTTCTTTCGTACAAAGACCGAAGGAATAAGCAGACGCGCTGCCAGTCGTTACCGCATAGCGGAACGCTTCTTCTGGTGATTTGCCGAGCGCGTGGCTGGCGACGAATCCAGCGACGAGTGAATCTCCGGCACCGACGGAATTGACGAGCTTTCCTGCCGGTGTGTTTGCCGTGTAGGCACCTTGACGATTGACGAGCAGTGCTCCGTCTCCTGCAAATGAGATGACGACATTCTCGGCACCACGCTCGACGAGCTGTTGCGCGTATGGAACGGCCATCTCCTTCGAAGTAATCTCGACGTCGAAAATTTCACCGAGTTCATGGTGATTCGGCTTGATTAAAAATGGACCGAGCGGTAAGACTTCAAGCATTGCTTCCTTCGTCGTATCGACGGCGAAGCGGACGTTCCGTTCATTCAAGATCGTCGCGATATGACGATAGAGATCATGCGGTAGACTGCTTGGGATACTGCCTGCGAAGACGACGATGTCACCGGCTTGCATCGTCTTGAATCGGGATAATAAATGCTCCAGCTCTTCCGGTTGAATCTTCGGTCCCGCTGCATTCAGCTCAGATTCTTGATCGGCACGAATCTTTACGTTGATCCGCGTCTCATCTTGAATCGGTGTGAAGTCCGTTAACACGCCTCGTTTCTCGAGTTCCGTCCGGATGAATTGTCCAGTACTTCCTCCAAGGAATCCGAGTGCTTGTGTTTCTACCTCATAGTTTTTTAGGACGAGAGAGACGTTGATTCCTTTCCCTCCGGCCACTTTTTCCGCCTGTTCGACACGATTGACTTGTCCTGCCTCAAATACCGGTAACGTGACATAATAGTCGATTGATGGGTTGAGTGTCAGTGTATAAATCATTTCGCGTTCACCACCTCTGTGTATTGACTGTATTTCGCTGCTTGCTCACTGGATGTCGTCGTGATGATCGTCGCCGCTTGCAAGGACGCCACCCGACTGAAGCTGATCGCATCCAGCTTCGTCTCATCGACGAGTACATACGATTGTTTTGCTAATTCGATCGCTGTCTTCTTTACGAGTGCCTCTTCCGGATCTGGTGTCGTGAAGCCTTGTGCCGGATGAACACCGTTCATCCCAAGGAACGCGACATCAAAATGGTAAATCAACATTCCTTCACGTGCGTTGTAACCGACGAGTGCCTGCGTTGAATGCTTGAGTTGCCCTCCGACGACGAACGTCGGGATACGGTGATAGAGTAACGTGTTCGCTAGAGGAAGACTGTTCGTTACGACCGTAATCGCCTTCTCTTCGAGATACGGAACGATGGCAAGCGTCGTCGTTCCGGCATCGAGATAGACATACATACCGTCTTCAATCAGGTCGGCAGCCGCTCGCGCGATCCGTTCCTTCTCTTCGACATGCTGATCACTCTTCTCGAAGTAACTCAGTTCTTCAATTTGCAAATGGTTTGCTGTTGCTCCCCCGTGCACTCGACTCAGGTGACCTGCTGTCTCGAGTTGTGATAAATCCCGACGAATCGTGGATTCACTCGCACCGGTTTGTTCGACGATCTTTTGCATCTTGACGACTTCTTCTCGGGCTAAAAGCTCAAGGATGAGTTGATGGCGTTTTTTGGTTAACATAAGGTTTCCCTCCGCATCTTTAATATAAAGCGTTTACATATAAAAATCAATCAAAAACGTTCAAAATTTATATAAATTCTTTATAAAACGTTCAAAATACGACTTTTTTCGACATGAAACCGTTCTTATAGTTTCATTATACATCAAAAACGGTCATTTTATGACTGTTTTATTTTTTGAAATCAATCATTTTTTAAATTTTTGACGATTTTCACAAAATAAAAAACCACTTTCCAAAGTAATTTGGAAAGCGGTGAATGCAATTCAATCAATTCGGTCATCTTCGTTCACTGGACTTCATTTTGTAAACGACCGATTCCTTCAATCGATACTTCGACGACATCCCCTGTCTGAAGGTAGACCGGTGGTTTCATACCATGTCCGACACCAGCTGGAGTTCCTGTCGCGATGACATCTCCGGCTTCAAGTGTCATCCCACGTGACACTTCCACTAAAATCGTTACGACGTCACGCAACATTAAGGCGGTTGATCCTGACTGTCGGAGTTGCCCGTTCACACGTGTCTCGACGAGGACGTCACTTGGATCAAAGCTATCCGCTGAGACGATGACCGGTCCAAACGGACAGAACCCATCGAGTGATTTACCACGGAAGAACTGGACGTGTTCTTTTTGTAAATCCCGTGCCGTCACGTCATTGACAATACTGTAGCCAAACACATGATCAAGCGCATTTTCTGGTGTCAGATCACGCCCCGTCTTGCCGATGATGATGGCGAGTTCTCCTTCATAATCCAGTTGCTTCGTCAAATCCGCATGCCGTTCGATTGGTTCGAACGGACCGACGATCGACGTCGGTGCTTTCGTGAACAAGACGAATTTCCCTGCTCCCGCCGTATCCATCTCTTTGATATGATCAGCATAGTTCTTGCCGACGCAAATGACATTTCGTGCTGGTACATACGGTGCGAGTTGTCGCACATCCCCTTTAAGTAGTGGTGCGATATCTAAATCAAGATCAACATCAAACTCACGTGAAATCACTTCAAGCAATGAATCGGTGTAGACTTGCCCTGTTACATCATATGTAGTGCCCTGTTGTTCAACCCCGATGCCTACTTTTCCGTCTTGCTCAAATCGAAACCATTTCATCTTAACTGCCCCCTTTATTTTTAGTATAGCGAAACGGATCAATGGACGCACTTCTCATCGTTAAGTCAGAACTTAAAAAAAGCAGCCGGCATGCCACCGGCTACTTTTCTCCATCTCTACCTTATTATTTAACCTTTAGGCAATCCGTTGAGCAAGCCGATCAATCAAAGCTTGGGATTCTTCATTTAATCCTACCAATTCAACTTTTTTGCCGAGTCGTTCATATTTCAAGACGACGTTCTCGATCGCTTCGATGGCTGAATCATCAAATAAGTGACACGCTGAGAAATCGAGCGTGATGATCGATGATAGATCAGCATCGAGCTGGAACTGTTCCGCAAATGCAGTCGTCGACGCAAAGAATAACGGTCCACGGATCGTATAACGGACTCGTTCTGTTTGCTCCTCACGCTCGACTTGGATGCGAGAAATTTTTGACGCGAATAATAACGCTGCAAGCAAAATCCCGACAAGGACACCCATCGATAAGTCATGCGTCAATACCGTCACGAACACGGTCGCGAGCATGACCGCGGAATCACTTTTCGGTGACGTCTTGAGCATCTTGAATGAGCCCCAATCAAACGTCGCATACGAGACGAAGAACATGACACCGACAAGTGCTCCCATTGGAATCGTCATCAATAGATCGTTCATCGTAAACATCAATAGCATCAAAAACACACCTGCTGTCAACGTCGACAAGCGACCGCGTCCACCGGATGTGACATTGATGACTGATTGCCCGATCATCGCACAACCTGGCATTCCACCGAACATACCGGCGATAATGTTCGCAATTCCTTGTCCGCGCGATTCCATCGCTTTGTTCGACGTCGTATCCGTCATTTCATCAACGATTCGTGCTGTCAGTAACGATTCGATCAAACCAACGAATGCGAGTGACAAGGCATATGGGAAGATGATTTGAAGCGTCTCGAGTGAGAACGGGACATCTGGCAAGAAGAAGCTTGGTAACGCCGCTTCGATTTGTCCCATATCCCCGATGACACGGGTATCAAGCGAAAAGACGACTGTTAATACCGTCATGATCGTGATCGCAACAAGTGGCGCCGGAATCGCTTTCGTGACCCGTGGAAATAACAAGATGATGGCGAGTGACGCGGCGACCATCGCATACATGATCCAGTTTTGCCCTTCGAACTGTGGCAATTGCGCCGAGAAAATCAGAATGGCGAGCGCATTGACGAATCCGACCATGACAGCTCGAGGAATGAATCGTAATAACTTGGCAATTCCTAAAAAGCCGAACGCGATTTGTAGAATTCCGGCAAGTATACCGGCAGCTAGTAAATAATCAACACCGTGATCTTTGACGAGCTGAACGACGACGAGTGCCATCGCGCCAGTCGCAGCCGAAATCATTCCAGGGCGACCACCAGCAATCGAGATGACAATTGCAATGATAACGGAAGCGTATAGCCCAACCATCGGGTTGACACCAGCGATCAGCGAAAACGCGATTGCTTCTGGGACGAGTGCTAAGGCAACGACGATTCCGGACAACAAATCCGCTTTTGGTTGCAAGAACCACTCTTTTTTCCATTGAGTAAACATATGATGATTGAGACCCCTTTTCTAACATGAATGATCTCAGTGTAATGGGATTAGTTCCAAAAAGCAACCTTTTTAGGAAGTTTTGGTCCGAATGCGGGCAATCTCATCGACCATCGTTTTATAAGTCGCCATGATTTCCTGGCCCGCAAAGACCGGATCTTCATCCATCGTCTCGAGTGCCCGGCGCAGGAGATGGATTTTCGGTTTCTTACGTTCGAGCAATTCCTCATAGATGAAATCGAGAACTTCTTCATGTGCTTCCTTCGATTCTTCGGAAATCGAAGACAAGGTGATCAAACGCTTCATATGTGCGCTCGTCTTTTCGAATAAATCCTTCCGGATGACCACTTCATCTTGTGGACGATCGAGCCAGACCGATAGGAATCGTGGCGGAATCAATTGTTCCTCCGTCCGACTGACGTCTTCTACGAGATGCGTCAACCGATTGAACACATAGCGGACGACCCGTTCCGGTTGAGTGTTCGGCTCAGATTGACGGAAGAAGTACATTGCATATTGCAACATCCCCGTGTAAATGACTGCTAAATCTAGAAGGTACGGTTCCTTCGTCTGACCGAATAAATCACGTAATCGTTCGAACGTCCACTCGATCTCAAGAAGACGATTGTTTTCCATGAACGTCTTGAGTTCTTTTTCGTTCGAAGCAATGGCCTCTTCGAACAATGTATATAGTTTATATTTTTGCATCAATTCCAAATAACAGTTTCCTTGTTGAATGAACGTCTCGTAATCCGAGACATCCCGTCCGACGAGAATTTCCTTACGCGCGATCCGCATTTTTTCAAAGACGGTATTAAAGACATCAATGAATAATTCGTTTTTAGAGGAGAAGTAATTATAGAACGTCCCTTTAGAAACGTTACTGTGTTCGAGAATATCCTGAATGGATGTCGATTGATAACCCTTTTCGACGAATAGTTGATAGGCAGCATCTAATAATTGTTTCTTTTTTGGATTCATGGTCTTGTCCTTTTCTGTTCATAATTGGTTCGACAACCACTTATTTTAGTGTATGAAGCAAATAATTTGAACTCATTCGACTTCTGCTGGTAAGATAGCCAAGTCAGTCATAGAATTCAAGTCTAACATTTTAGACTCGTAGTACAAAAGGAGCATAACGAAATGCAATCAAGCAAGCAATCATCACGACTTTATTTAATTTTAGCTGTCCTCATGGCAGGTGCGTTCGTTGCGGTCCTAAACTCGACGTTACTCAACATCGCCTTACCGTCGATCATGAAATCGTTCGGTATTCAGGCAAGCACCGCCCAGTGGTTGACGACGGGATATATGCTCGTCAATGGAATCATGATTCCGACGTCAGCATTCCTCGTCCAAAAGTTCTCAACGCGCCAACTGTTCTTGACGGCGATGACATTGTTCTCACTCGGAACGATTATCGCCGGACAAGCACACATCTTCCCGCTTTTACTCGGTGCGCGCATGATGCAGGCGTCGGGTTCCGCGATCATGATGCCACTGTTAATGAACGTTCTCTTGACCGGTTTCCCAATCGAAAAGCGTGGGCAAGCGATGGGAATCTTCGGACTCGTCATCACCTTTGCTCCAGCAATCGGACCGACATTGTCCGGGTGGATTCTTGAACATTATGAGTGGCGGATGTTGTTCCATCTCGTCACACCGATCGCATTGCTCGTACTCTTCACGGGTGCCTTCTTATTGAAGAAAGAGACGGTTCAAAGTTCACTTAAGCTCGATTTGTTCTCACTCGTCCTTTCAAGCTTCGGCTTCGGTGGTTTGTTGTATGGATTTAGTTCCGCCGGTTCTGCCGGATGGGGATCTTGGACGGTCATCGGATCATTGATCATCGGTGTAATCAGTTTGACTTCCTTCATTATACGTCAATTCATGCTCGAAGAACCGATGCTTGAGTTCGGTATTTTCCGGTATCCGATGTTCGCTTTATCGCAAGGGATTTCAATGGTCTTGAACATGTCGATGTTCTCCGCGATGATCTTGATGCCGATCTACATCCAGACGATTCGTGGCATCTCACCATTTCACTCTGGTCTCTTGATGTTACCGGGTGCGATCGTCATGGCGATCATGTCACCAATAACAGGTCGTCTCTTCGACCGATTTGGTGCTCGCATCCTTGCCATCATCGGCTTATCACTGACGGTCTTGACGACGTTCTCATTCAGTCAGCTAGCTGCGGATACGTCATACGCGTTCCTCGTCATCATGTATACGTTACGTTTCCTTGGAATCTCGATGGTCATGATGCCGGTCATGACGAACGGATTGAATCATATTCCACAACATTTGACACCTCACGGTACGGCATTAAACAACACGTTGTCACAAGTATCGGGTGCGATTGGTTCAGGTCTGCTCGTGACGATCATGACATCGCGGACGAAACACCACGTTCCGGAACTCGCTTCACAACCTGAAGCTGCAAATCCGGAATGGTTGCAGATGCAGGCGATGATTGAAGGAATCAATGATACGTTCTTTATCGCGACATTACTCGCACTTGCTGCTTTGATCTTATCGTTTTTCATCAAAAAACGACGGACAACGACACTCGCAGTCGTCGAATCCGTCGATCAAGAACAAAAATATGCATGATTTGATTCTCCCCTGTCTAAAAAGATGGGGGAGTTTTTGTCTAATCCAAACGTTTGTTTAAATGCTGTCGATCATACATTCGTTGATTCGTACTCCCCCGAAAGCTTGTCGTTCGGTCAAGTTTCGATAGGATGAACGGACCATCAATCAATCCATCTAGTCGGCGTAACAAGGGGTGCCATTCTCGATGCTTGATGATTTCTTCCAACACATAGCCCGTATACAAGATCACTTCATAGTCTGGTCCGAGTCGTTCTAGTAGCCGATAGAGCGCTATTGCTTGTAACAACGGTTCCCCACCGGATAGCGTCAGGCGCCGGTGACCGGTTGCTTGAATCCGCGCGACCGTCTCGTCAATTGTCCAAGCTACGCCACCTGCAGGATCCCAGGAGGACGGATTATGACAGCCGGCACAGTGATGCGGACAACCGGCAAGAAATAACACCGTTCGTAAACCGGGACCATCGACGACGGAGTCAGGAAGAAGCGAGAGGACCCGTAACATCGTGTTTCACCCGATTCTGCTCTTCTGCCCGTTTCGCTTCATTCCAGCGGTCCAGCGTACCGACGAGATATCCGGTGATGCGCCGAATGCGTTCGATCGATCCACTCCCGCAAACTGGACATTGATCCTCGATCGTCTGCTCCGTTCGGCAATCAAGACAGCGATCGACGGGATGATTGATTGATCCATAACCGATTCCAGCCTCCGCCATTAAACGAACGATGTCTTCGATTGCTTCCGGATTTCCAGCAAGCGCACCATCCGTCTCGACATAGGTGATATGACCGCCATTACATAATGCATGGAACGGGGCTTCGAGTTGAATCTTCTCACGGATCGTCACGGGCGCATCGACAGGAATGTGAAAGGAATTTGTATAATACGGTCGATCTGTCACTCCTTCGATCTCACCAAAGTCACTGACATCGCGACGTGTGAACTTACCGGATAATCCTTCGGCCGGAGTTGCGAGTAAACTAAAGTTCAACCCTGTCTGTTCGCCAAAATTGTCGACTACCGTCCGCATCGCTTGAATCAATGCAAGACCAATCCGGTGTGCTAGTTCGGAATAACCATGATGACTCCCCGTCAGAACGGACAAACATTCAGCAAGTCCGATGAAGCCGACCGCTAACGTCCCGTGTTTGAGGACCGGACCTACCTGGTCCGTATTTCTTAGCGTCTCACCGTCTTTCCAGACGTGTTGATATAAAAATGGAAACTCGTCAGCCGTTCGACTTGCCTGGAACTCATACCGTGCGATGAGTTGCCGGCATGCAAGTCTTGTCGTATCTTGGACGACTTCGAACATTTGATCGACGGTTTGACTCTGGAGTGCCAAACGGACGAGATTGATGCTCGTGAAGGATAAATTACCACGACCTGTGACGGACGGTATGTCTCCACGATCCTCGAATACACGGGTCCGGCATCCCATATACGCGACTTCCGCTTTTCCCGGTTGCTCCTGGTGATTAAATGGTGCATCGAGAAATGCAAAGTTGGGAAACAATCGCTTTCCTGTTACCCGTGTAGCGAGTTGAAACAAATCATAGTTTGGGTCCATTGGTGACAGATTGATTCCTTGTTTCACTTTATAGATCTGAATTGGAAAAATCGGTGTCTCACCCTTGCCCAGCCCACGCTCCGTCGCTGTTAGCAAGGCACGTTGGAAGAGCCGCCCTGCATACGTCGTATTCGTTCCGTAATTGACGGATAAAAACGGAACCTGTCCACCACCGCGCGAATGCATCGAATTCGTATTATGAATGAATGCTTCACATGCTTGAAACGTTTTTTCATACGTCTCCTGCCATGCATGTCGCTCCCGCTTACGCCGCTTCCAATGCGGAACGAGGTCATTTAGTTTCGTCCATTCCCGTTGATAGGTCTTTTCGACGAACGGCGCTAAATCATCATCAAAGGTTGCGAAGGCTTGTCCGCCATGCTGCATGTTTTGATTCGCCTGGACGATGATTGCCGCAAGGGCGAGGGCAGAACGAATGTCTTGCGCCGGACGGATCGAACCGTGCGTTGTCTGAAATCCGTTTGAGAGTAACTGACCGAGCGGAATTTGGGCACAAGTCGTCGTCCCAGTCACATAATAATCGGCGTCATGAATATACAAAATGTTGTCGTCAAGCGCCTGCAAGACATCCGCTTCGAGATGTCGTCGCATCATCTGCCGTGCTGCTTCCCCAGCAATCCGTTGTAACTTCGCAAGTGGTGTTTTGCCATCAATGTTTGCATTCTCTTGTTCGATCTCTTGCGGTGGTGTGAGTAACGCTTCTAAGCTCTCCATGATTCTTCTTCCTCTCACGCTTTTTTGTAATCACTATAGCGAGAGTAAAGAAACGTTAGCAATCCCTGCACAATTTACGATTTTTTCAACTGTTTCAGCCGTTCTGTCATCAATCTGTTCGATTTATCGTTCAAATGTCTGCATCTTACTCGTTTTAGCCAAGCGCATGAATTTGGACGAATCTCACACGTGAAACGACAAAAAAGAAGAGGCGTATGATATCGCCTCTTCTTCGTCTCTTCATTCTGCTTCGAGTAACGCGTCCGTCGCACTTGGTAACTTGACCCGAAAAACCGTCCCTTCTCCCAAGATCGATTCGACTTCGATGTTGCCATCATGCGCTCGAACGATTTCCTTACAAATCGATAATCCAAGACCTGTTCCGCCGATTTTTCGGCTGTCTGAGTTATCGACACGATAGAACTTGCTGAATAGATGCGGCATCGAATGACTCGGAATCCCGATTCCGAAATCACGGACGCTTAGTTCAATCTGATTGTGCTGATGGGTCAGCGTCACAACGACATCCCCACCGTCCGGTGAGTATTTGACTGCATTATTCAATAGATTTCCAAGTAGCTGTTTCATACTGTTCGCATCTGCTTCGACCATAAAGTCCTGTTCGTCATTCAAATCAAGCTGCAGACTATGTTGTTCCGTCGCTGCTTGATAAAACTGAATTTGTTCCTTGACGATTTCTTTCAGATCAAAGATTTGTTTGTCATACTCTTGCTTTCCTGACTCCATCCGCTGGACGTTCAAGAAGTCGCTGACAAGATTGGTCAATCGTTTCGATTCATCATGAATCGTTTGCAAGTATCGCTTGTTCCGCTCGGGATCCAGATCCCGTTTCAACATCAGCTCCGTAAAGCCATAAATCGAAGAGAGCGGTGTTCGAAGTTCATGCGAAACCGTCGAGACGAGTTCTGATTTGACCCGATCAACCTCTGTCTCAGCCGTGACGTCACGAAAGACGAGGATCGTTCCCTTCGACTGTTCTCCATGCGCGATGGCTTCGGCATAAACTTGAATGAAATATTCACCCTGGTCGATCGACAAAGAGAACATGCCCTCAGGGATCTCTCCCGATAAAACTTCTTCAAAGTACGCTTCAAAAGCTTCTTTCTGGTCCATCTGCTCGAACATCGTCTCTGGTTGGACCTCAAGAAACGTCATTGAGTCATTATCTTCCTCGACCTGTAACGACTGGAAGATATCAAATAATGCCTGATTCCCTAAGATCGTCTTTTCCTCATGTTTGATATAAAGAATCGCTTCCCGAACGGAATTCAACAGTTGCGCCGTCTCTTTTCGTTCGTATTCCATCTGTTCATAGAGTGACATCCGCATCAATGAGATCGCGATTTGTTTCGAGAACGATTCCAGTTCCGCTAGATCCTGTTGGTTGAATGGTGCGTCAAACCTTGCTAGATAGAGACAGGCAATCAATTCTTCTTTTGCCGGATCCATGATCGGAATAACACCTTCATAGACGTGATACGGATACTTGATGAGATCGTCGTTCGCGACCTTTTTTGAGGAATGTGCGGTTTCCTTTGAAATCATGACTCGTTTCAGCAGCAATGATTCTGTTTTTAAGCTCTCCTGCTGATCCTCCGTCATCTCCTTAGGAACGACTTGGGCGATCTCATTATTTTTGATCAGCAACAGGGCACCAAATTCCGTCTTCGTCAATCGGACGATCGTACTGATGACAGAAGAATAATCAAATAAACTCTCTTTTGAGGCAAGTGTTTCGATTAATTCGTTCCGATCTTGTAGATGCAACTCGTTCGTCCGGGTCACTTCCAAAGCGTGCTCAAGTTCGTCTTGCTTTTGCGTCAGTACTTCCTGATTGCGTTTCATTTCTTGATTCTTTGCTGACAGTTCCGCATGTTGTGATGAGATCGACCGTGCCATCTGGTAAAACGATGCCGTCAATTGACCGACTTCATTATGGCTGTCGACATCATGCTCGAGCGAAATAGACTTTCCTTCCGCAAGACGACGACTTTTGACATTCAATTCGCGGAGCTGTGATGTCACACGATGAATCAACGGACGGACGATGAACAATAGACAAAATAAAAAAACCATCAAGTTCAAAAACCAGAACCATTGTGTCTTTTGTAACTGGTCGAGTACCTGTTCTTTCGTCCGACCGTCTGCATTATCCACGTATAAATAACTGGCAACCGATGTGATGACACTTAGTGCAAAGACACTATAAAAAATCGCCATCAACTGCCTGCCCAATTTCTCAGTCATCCAGTGTTTCATATTCATAAATCCTCCTAGCAATAAGTTGCCCTTCGTTCAAGATTGTTTCCTCCTCATCTATTATCATCTAATGATTCCCGGAAACATCTTTCTTGAATCCTTTATGGTCGGGCAGGCGAGAGTCCGATCCCAGTCACGAGAGCAATCGCATCGACAACTTGTCCTTTTGTCAGATCGTCCGTCTGAATCTGTTGACTGAACAATGGATCGGTCAGTTGACGTAAGCGTTGTTCTGCCTGTTGACCACCCCATGAATTCGGATGCTCGAAGCGGCTAATCAACCGACGTTTGACAGTCGTCTCCTTCGCCATCAAGGCGATATGACGGACGTCATGACCGTTCGCTCGTAACGTCCCGATGATTTCCTGAAAGTACGCTGGATTCGTCAATGTCATCGGTACGATGATCCGCGCCTTTTCCGTATCGAGCTGTTCGAGGAGCTGACGGTTGAACGTGCGCCATAACGGCTCATCTTGAAAGTCATCTTTGTTTATCGGCAGCTGTGCTCGTAAAAAATAACCCGTCTCTTCCGGGTCAAAAATGTGTGAGCCGCTCCAACGTTGTTGTAATCCGTTTGCTGCCGTCGTCTTACCAACGCCAAACGTACCGTTAATCCAAATGATCATCTTGTTCTCCTCCACCCTGTTTTTGTTGTACTATACTGCTAAAACAGTCGACAAGTTTCAATCGACGATAAAAAAACACTCTGCTAAAGAACAGAGTGTTCACCCATATAACCATGTGATTAAAACCGGTGCGATGACACTGGCACAGACGGCCGTCAAGACCATCGTCAACAGACCGACCGCTCCTTCCCGTTGATCGAGACTCATCGACTTCGTCGCGCCCATGACATGAGCGATTGATGCTAAACCGACCCCACGGCTGACGAAGTGGCGAATCTTCAATCCCGTCATGAGCTTCGGACCGACGATCGATCCGGTTAACCCCGTCAATAAAACGAAGGCAGCCGTCAGCGTCGTCGTCCCACCAGCTTTTTGTGAAATTGCCAAGGCGACGGGTAACGTGACCGACTTCGGTAACAGAGCAAGATTCGTTGTCCGCTCAAGATGAAGCAATAGACCAAGTAACAAATCAGAGCTCATGGCAATACATGTTCCAAGCAAAACACCAAGTCCGATTTCTGGTAGAAAACGCCGAACGTGATGCCGGACGCGGTAGAGCGGAATCGCAAATGCCGTGATTGCCGGACCAAGCATCTTCGATAGATATTGTCCACCTTGCATGTATTCTGCGTGTGAGACTCCAGAATAGACGAGAATTAAGATCAAAACTACCGTTACCGTCAGGATTGGCAACGTCCAGACACGAGGATAACGTTGATAGATGAACATTGCGATACTAAACAATGCAATTGACAGGATGATCCAAAACAGTGCCTCATTCATGTCGTGTCACCGCCTCTTTTCGGTGTGCTAAACGATCGACGATATATGCTGATCCGACTAATGTCAGAAGGCTACTGACGACGACGATCAACACGATCTGTAAACCGGATGTCCGGAGAAATGCGGTATAATCCATGATTCCGGACAGTGCTGGAACAAAGAACAATGGCATGACGAACAGAAGAAATGTTCCGCCCCGTTCAACAGCAACGAGTGGGAGCAGACGGCTTTTTAACGCCAGGTACAGTAGAATCAAGCCGATGATGTTACCGGGTAATGGTAATTGAAAGGTTTCGCTCACCCAGTCCCCACTGAGTGAAAAGCAAAAAATGAGTGCGATTTGAGCAATGATTTGAATAATACGCATAACGCGTGACAGCATGATAAAGGTCCCCTTGTTAACAGTTTCGGGTCCTATTATCCGCCTCTTTCCTTCAACAATCAATGAAATCTAGTGAATCAACCGAAGTAACCGTTCTCATGAAAAACCACACTTTTTTTGTATTAGAACAAACAAAAACTACTCAATCGTGTATCAGTACAATAAATGATTCGAGACGAACGAAAAAGAGGCTGACTCCAAAAAAGAATGACGCGTCTTTTCACGCACTTTCCTCAGGCGAGACACAAGCCAGTTTTCCTGCTTTATACAAGCAGGAAAGCGGGTCTTGTTTGTCTCTGAAGCGCATAAATGCGCTTTTTACTGTAGAAGTTGCGTATGACGCGTCATTCTTTGTAGAAACTAACTTTTGAGTCAGCTCCCTTTTCTATAATCTGAGACGACACCTGAATGGGATCGACTCCTCTTCTTGATCACATGACCCTTTTGAATAACTTCTCGAGTTCATATGTCGTCCATTCAATGATGACTGGACGTCCGTGTGGACACGTGAACGGCATCTCTGTCTTCGCTAAATCATCAATCAACCGACGCATCATCTCATCGTTCAACGGATGATTCGCCTTGATCGATTTCTTACATGCCATCATGATGGCGGCATCTTCCCGATACGTCTCAAGATCGATTTTCCGTTTCATCAATGCCTCATCGAGTAATTCTTGAATCGTCTCTTCCTGGCGATGGGACGGGAACCACGTCGGGACTTCTCGGACGATGAAGCTCTGTGGACCGAACGCTTCGAATTCAATGCCGACGTCTTTCAGCAACGGAAGGATTTCCTCCATTCGTTTCATGTCATCTGACGAGATTTCAAACGTATATGGTAAGAGTAATTGCTGCCGTTGCTCCGGTGGTCGACCGAACATGACTTTATACGTCTCGTATTTGATCCGTTCCTGCGCCGCGTGTTGATCAATCATATACATCCCGTCTTCTCCGGCACAGACGATATAGGACGAATGAAGTTGTCCGATGACGTCGAGGTGTGGAAAGCGCGGACGCGCGTGGGATTCCTCCATCGGTTCGACAACGTCCTGCTTGACCGGTTCGATGGGCTCGAATAGATCATCCTCGTTACTAAATGGCAATGGTTTCTCTACAGAGGGTCGATCGTCCTCTTGCGGTTTTTTCGGAATCGGATAATTCCAGACTGCTCGCGATGACGTCTCCTCGACCGGTTCCGCGACGTAAGAAAAATCGAGTTTCTCTTGACTACTCGGATCCTTTTTCGGTTTCGGTGGCGTCACCTTCGGAATCAACGTCTCTCGGCTGAGCGTCATCTTGATTGTCTCTTGAATCAACTGGCAGAGCTCCATCTCTTTTGAGAGACGAACTTCCCGTTTCGCCGGGTGGACGTTGACGTCAATCAGGAGTGGATCCATCGTCACCTCAATGACGGCAATCGGATACCGTCCAATCGGTAAGAGCGTATGGTAACCGTTCAAGACCGCTTGCGTCAGGGCGAAGTTTTTGACCGAACGCCCATTAAGAATCAACGTGATGTAATTCTTCGAGGCACGGGTCACTTCCGGTTTGACGAGATGACATGTCAGTTGATAATCGGCATTCGCTCCCTTAGCGACCAACGTCCCTTGGATCGTTTGATGACCGTAGACACTCGCCAGTGCTTGCCGGACGTCTCCCGATCCATTCGTCTGAATCAGCGTCTTCCCTTCATGGGTAGCCCGAAGCTTGACGTCCGGATGGGCAAACGCCATTCGGTTCAACACGTCCGTGATTGCGGCAAGCTCCGTATGCGTCGTCTTTAAATATTTGAGCCGAGCCGGTGTATTGAAGAAGAGATGCTCGACTGTCAATTCCGTTCCTCGGTTCATCGCAGCTGGTGTCCGCTGAACGACCGTCCCGTACTCAAGCGTCACTTGAATCCCTTCTGCGTCCTCGCGTTTCGTCTTCAACGTCACTTTACTAACGGATGCGATCGAGGCAAGGGCCTCTCCGCGAAAACCAAGTGTCTTAATTCGGAACAAGTCATGCTCGTCCTTAATCTTACTCGTCGCGTGACGAACGAAAGCCAGTTCAGCGTCATCCGGGTAAAACCCATGTCCGTTGTCGCGAATCGTCATCCGTTTCATTCCGGCTTCTTCGAGTTCGACATCAATTTGGGTCGCACCGGCATCAAGTGCGTTCTCGACCAGTTCCTTGACGACCGATGCTGGTCGTTCGACGACTTCTCCCGCCGCGATCCGGTTCGCTAAACTATCGGATAATTCACGAATGATTCCCACTGCATTCTCCTCACTTTCTCGCTTCGGCTTGTAGGCGGTACAGCGTATTCAATGCTTCGAGTGGCGTCATGTTGATTAAATCAAGACTCGCCATCGTCTCACGCAGCGGATCCGCTTCTGAGAACAGACTGAGTTGATCAACCGGCTCCTCCTGAACAGGAGCTTTGACAGGAGCTTTGACAGGAGCTTTGACAGGTGCTGCGACTGGAACAGGCTCAGACTGCTCGAACTCGGACAAGAGGACTTGCGCCCGTTCGATCAGACTATCTGGTAAATCAGCTAACCGTGCGACATGGATTCCGTACGATTGGTCGGCTTTTCCGTCGCGTACTTCATGTAAGAAGACGACACGCCCATCTTGTTCAACGGCACGGACATGAACGTTCGCTAATCGATCAATCGATTCTTCGAGCACCGTCAGTTCATGATAATGGGTCGAAAATAGCGTCTTCGCCCCGACGTGCCGGGCGATGTGTTCAACGATTGCTTGTGCGAGTGCCATCCCGTCGTACGTCGAGGTCCCGCGACCAATTTCATCAAGCAGGATCAACGACCGGTCCGTTGCACGCGTCAAGGCTTCTTGTGTCTCGACCATCTCGACCATGAATGTCGACTGTCCACTGACGAGGTCGTCTGCTGCCCCGATCCGGGTGAAGATTTGATCGAAGATCGGCAGTTCCGCTTGAGCAGCTGGTACGAACGAGCCAATTTGATGCAATAAAGCAATCAAGGCGAACTGTCGCATATAGGTCGATTTACCGGACATGTTCGGTCCAGTGATCAACAGCATCTCGCGTCCTTCGTTTAAGGTAATCCCGTTCGCGACGTATTCACCGCGCGGTAAGACTGTCTCGATGACCGGGTGACGTCCTTGCTGAATATCAACCGTTCGTCCGGTCGTCGTGATTGGTCGGACATAGTCATGCGTCTCAGCAATCTCAGCCAGTGCGACGAGGACGTCGAGTTCCGCGATCCGGCGACTGACGCGTTGCAAGCTTTCGATATGTCCTTTGACTTCGTCACGCACTCCACAGAAGAGATCGTACTCGAGCGTGACACTCTTCTCTTCCGCACCAAGGATCAGCGCTTCTTTTTCTTTTAATTCCGGTGTGATATAACGCTCAGCATTAGCGAGTGTCTGCTTCCGTTCATACCGTCCTTCTGGCAACAGCTTGGCATTTGCACGCGAGACCTCGATGTAATAGCCGAAGACACGGTTGTAACCGATCTTCAACGTCTTGATGCCGGTTGCTGCTCGTTCATTTGCTTCGAGTGTCGCAAGCCACGTCTTGCCGTCTTTTGAAGCGACAAGTAACTCGTCGAGGTCTGGGGAATAACCGGACTTGATCATCCCGCCCTCTTTCGTTGAGATCGGTGGGGCTTCAACGAACGCACGATCGAGTAGATCGCTCAATTCGTCGTGTGGATCGAGTCCGAGACTAAGTTGACCGAGACGTTCGCTCATCATCTCTTCAAGTGCTGATTGGATACGGGGAATCAATCGCAACGTTGACTTCAATTGAACGAGATCACGCGCTGACGCTGTTCCATACCCGACTTTTGCGACGAGTCGCTCAAGATCATAGACTTCCCGTAACGTATCTTTTAATTGCTGACGCTCGAAATAGTGTTGCAACAGTTCCTCGACAGCGTCGAGCCGTTCCGTGATGACTCGCTCCGATAACAACGGTTTTTCCAGCCAGCGTTTCAGCATCCGTCCACCCATCGCTGTACCTGTCACGTCAAGTAGACCAAGCAACGAACCCTTTTTGTCTCCTGTCCGTGCCGAGCGGACGAGCTCAAGATTCTTGACCGTATTCGGTTCGAGTTGCATGAAATCGCTCGCTTCGTAGACAATGGCTGGTTGCAGATGTGTCAACGCTCGTTTTTGTGTATCGTGCATGTAGGCATAGAGGACAGCAAAGGCTTCCGCTTGGGCTGTATCAATCGCGCGATCTCCATGTGGATGTGTCTCGCGTCGTGAACTGCGCGTTAGCGGGATCCGTAAGGACGCAAGTGCCGTCTCATGTTCCTCTGTCGTGACGATGATTTCCCGTGGCAAGATAATGCTTAATTCTTTGATTACACCATCGAGTGTTGCAACGCTTGTCAAGGCACTCTCACCTGTTGAGACATCACCGCGGGCAATCCCAAAACGACCGTCCTGTTCGACGACCGCTACTAGGTACCGATTCTCTTTTTCCGTCAACGCAGACATCAACGTTCCCGGTGTGATGACTTGGATGACTTCGCGTTTGACGAGTCCTTTCGTCAACTTCGGATCCTCGACTTGATCACAAAGCGCCACTTTATAACCACGCTCGATCAACTGTTCGATGTAGCCGTTCGCCGCGTGATGGGGTACGCCACACATCGGAATCGGATGCTCCGCGTTTTTACCGTTTTTCGCCGTCAACGTCAACTCCAGTTCATGGGCGACTTTCTTGGCATCCTCAAAAAATAATTCATAAAAATCACCGAGCCGATAAAACAAGAAAGCGTCCGGATAATCTGCCTTAATCGAGAAGTATTGTTTCATCATCGGTGTGTTGTGTACTGCTTCCATTCTTCCACCTCATTCGTCGAAAAAGCCGACGGATGTCCGTCGGCTTTTCGTTCATTTCGTGATTAGTAGCCGCAACCGCCGCTTTTGTTTTCTGCTTCCATGCCGCTACCTGTCTTACCTGCAAGAACGTCTCCGTCCGTTGCTTCGATGATTTGATCCGTAATCCCGTTCGAGATCGTCACCGTGATGTATTGGAGAAGTCCGTTGACTTCTTCTTGCGTTTCTTGGAACTGTTGGACGACAGGCATCTCATCAAGCTCAGCGAACAATTTATCGAGCTTCGCTTCGACACGTGCGAGTGCTTCTGTTTTGCCGTAATGTTGGCAGTTGACTGCCTCTTTTTGAAGGAACTTGATTTGTTTCATCATCTTTTGGACTTTTTCATTCCCATTGATGTTGGCTTCTGCCGCTTTGAATCGTTCTACTTCCGGTGTCTCTGAAATCATTTTGGCGATTTCATTGGCTTTTTCGATGATTTGTTCATCTGTATACATCCACATTCGTCCCCTCTATCGTTAGCGAACACGTCGCTTCCCTTAGCATTTCTGAACGATTCCTCGTTCTATCGCATTCATTATACCGTTCTGACGATAGAGTGACAAGAATAGTTCCTTATTCAATCGAACGCCATAATAGATAGGCAGCGTGACTGCGAACAGGAGCGAATTCCTCTGCCAGTCGCGTCGCTTCTTCTACTGTCGGTCGATATCCAAGTAATCGTTCAAAAGCCCGTAATATCCCAATGTCCGATGCTGGGAAAAGATCCGGACGACCGTACCCGAACATCAGGACGTTTTGAACCGTCCATGGTCCGACACCTTTCAGTGCAATCAATGTCTCAGCGATTTCTGAGTCAGTCGCTGACGTCAATTCCTCATAATTAATCTCTGCTGTTGCTACCCCGAGTAGATAATCGACTTTACGTCCTGATAGTTGCAGAGCGAGCAAGTCCTCGCGACGCGCTGCCGCTAGTTGGCGCGGTGTCGGCGGTAGGATGATTCCATCTTTGACCGTTCCGAATGTCCGAAAGACACGTTCCGTCAACGTATGCGCAAACGACAGATTGATTTGTTGATGGATGATCGAACGAATCAAGGCCGTGAACGGTGAATGATCAAGAACGAGCCGTTCGTCGCCGAACTGTTCGACAATCGCATGTAATGACGTCGTCTTAAGACGCTGCGCAGGATTCGGCTCACTGAGTCGAAAGCGTCGCTTGAGTTGTGCCAACACCGCTGCTTGCGGTCCTGAACCGTCAATCCGTAACGTGAAGCCGTCGATATCTTCAACCGTCGTAATATACGCCTGTTCTTCAACGAAGATTGGAACAACGAGTCGCCCATTCTGTTCGATTTGTAACGGGTCTTCCGTCAAACGAGACACGATTCCTTTAAAATCAAATGCTTCCGACAACGTCAGATCATACGTCCACCGACTCATCCGACGAACACCTTGATGGCACCGAGGATCAAACCGATGATGAATCCACACAATGCTCCGTTGACCCGGATCCATTGCAAGTCACTGCCAACCTTATCCTCGATCATGTGAATGAGTGTCTCGGTATCGAACCGATTCAAGTTCTCGCGCACGAGTCCGCCGATTTTTTGGTGATTTTGTTCGACGAAACGCACGAGTTGCTCCTTCATCCACTGATCACTGCTATCCTTGAACGTCGGATGCTGTTCCCAGTCGTCTAAAGCGCGCGAAAGCATCGGCATCGCCCGTTCCGTCCAGAAAGCGTCTGACGTCAAATAGCGTTCGAGCTCGATCAGACCAGCGTCATATGCACGTTCAATGACCGGAACGAAGTCAAACCGGTCGACCTCACTTGCCTTCCAAGCATCGATTTTCGCGAGACGCTCTTCATCAATCGACAACTGTGCCAAGTTACGACGCAGATGATCGAGAATCGCGAGTCGATTCGGATGATGGACGTGTCGCATATCTTGAATGACCGTCAACAAGACGCCTTGAATGACCAGACTGAGTTTTTCTTCCGAATAGACTTTTTGGACGGTTCGCGCCGTCACTCGCAAAAACGTATTCTTTTCTTGGTCAATCATTGCCGTATAAGCAAGGCGGCCAATCTGATCGCGAATGATCGGATCTTCGAGAAGACGTTGGCCGTAATCGAGTAACTGATCCATCAGCCACTCGTCGAGTCGACGTTCCTCATTCAATTCCATCGCCCGGACCGCCAGCCGTTTGGACGGATACGCTTTGATCGTCTCCGTCACCCGTGTATTCGCAAACTCAAGAATTGCCTCTTTCGGTAGTTTCCGAATCAAACCCATCAACAGCTCGGTGACGGTTGCTCGAAAGGCAGGTAAGACCAGAATCGAACGTAAGATTTTGATGACACGATCTGCAAGCGTCATATGTTGCAGCTTCGCAACGATACTTTCTTTGTTCAGTAAGTCCGTCTCGAGCATATGAACAATCGATTCGATGACCCGTTCCCGATTTTTCGGCAATAGGTTCGTATGGGGAATCTTTAAGCCAAGCGGGTGACGAAACAGCGCCGTGATCGCGAACCAGTCGGCAATCCCACCGACGAGTCCGGCTTCAAAACCACTCTGGAGCCAAAAGACCCACGCATTTTCTTTAAATGGCAATGAGACGACGAATCCGACCGCCATGAAAATCAACGAAACGGTTGCAAGCCGCCGTGTCGATGTTTTAGGTTGTTCAAATGATGACACATCGTTTCCTCCTTCAACTGAGTCACTTATTTACCTTACGAACGGGACAAGGATTAGGTTTCGACACGAAAGAGCCCCAGTCATCGACTGGGACTCCCTATGTACTTAAAACGTGTATTCACCAAAACGGTCGCCATCCCATGTCGCGGTTGCCGTTGAGACAAAATAGACCAGTCCGTTGCCGAATGTATTTTCCATTAATGAAACGAGTTGTTGACCATTTGTCTGTTCAACGAACGCTAATCGGACTTCTTCTTTCCCTTGATAAATCCGTTCGTAGACACTTAAACCGCGTGCATTGAGAAACGTACGCGCCGACTCGAATTGAATCGGACCGACTTCAGGTCGTCGTTCCTGAATGAACGACTGACATTTTTGCTCGAATGTCTCCATGGTTCTTCACTCCTTCTCTCTTTTTGTTCATGGATATCATGTTCCCGACTCTTCCTCATCATAATCCTCAAATGTGAAAAAAGCGACAGATGCGTCGCTTCTTTCATCATTTTACGACGATTTCTCACAATCTGACTCCAAACTGTCGGGCAGCATGGATCGCAGACGTCGTCGCACCGATCGTCCCAGCACCCGGAAAGATGGTATCGCCGATTGCAAAGAAGTGATTGACACCTGTTCGAAACGGTGCCGCGAATAGGAGACTCGTACTCGGACGTTGCGGATATCCACCGACTCCACCATCCGGACGGAACGTATAGCGGACCCATGCACCTGGTCCACCCGGATGGCGTTCGATTGCCTGTTGCGCGAAGCCAGGAAACTGCTGTTCGAGAATGGCTTCGAAGATCGCCGACATCGTCTCGACTTGTCCGTCATAGCGTTTCCGGTTCGTCTTATCAAACGTACCAATCGGAACATGGCATGACATCGTCAGCGTCCGCTGACCAACTGGTGCACGTAATCGATCATCCGGACGGGACAGCGAGATGAAGGCATGACCTGAAGGTAAGGACGGATCATGAACTTGCCGGAATGCTTCGTCAGACAAAATGAGTGCCTCTGGAATCGCCGCATAATACGTAAAGGTCGCCCATTGCTGTAATTTTTCCTGTCGTCGGTACGTTCGTCGTAACGTTCGTCGCATATCCATGCTGACGACTTCCCGGATGCCTTCAAGAGGAACCGCACAGATGACAGCATCAGCAAGCATCAAGCGTCCTCGGCGATCCTCAATCAAAAATCCATCTGATGTCTTTCGAATCGACGTGACTTTTCGCCCAAGGAGACAGGTTGCCCCGCTCTCCTCTGCTGTCTCTTTCAATTGCTCAGCTAGTCGGTACAAGCCTCCCGGAACATAATAGGCACCTTCATGATAAATCGATAAGGCGACGGCTCCTAGTAAAGCTGAGGCCTCCTGCCCTGTCTGCATGCTGTCGAGCAAAATCCCATCGATCACTTGTGCGAATAACGTATCCGCTAGTCGATGTTTTCGTAACAAATGACCAATCGTCAGCGGAAAATACGGCAAGAGAACAACACTTTTCGCGTGACGGACTAACCGCCGGACGTCTGCTGGATCTTGAAGTGGTAATGCTGGAAGTTCTGCCATTAGCGGACGAATCATCTCGTGAATCTGCTCGATTTCAGCAAAGAAAGCCTGAATCGACGATGCCTGCTCCGGAAAATGTGACGTCAATTCGGTTAGAAACGCAGCACGATCCTGATAATAATGAATCGTCCGTCCTGCGATGCGAATCGTCATGACGACGTCGAGCGACTCGACCTGATGCGTTACTCCAAGATGATCAAGAACACGGGCGTGAATACCACCGGGCTCAAACCCCATTCCGAGTGTCGCCCCTACCGGATACGTCAGGTCCCGGCGCGTGAACTTCCCGGCTGATCCCCCCCATTCACGACTTCCTTCAAGGACGGTAACAGTATGGCCTTCTTGTGCGATCAGAGCCGCAGCCGTTAAACCTGCAATTCCTCCGCCGACGATGACGACGTGTTTCATGATGATTCCTCCTCCGTGACCCGATTTTCTTTAAATAGGAAATTGCGGATTTCGCGGAAGACCGGCTCCCGGCGATGAATCGTGAAGTGATCATATTTATACGATTTTGTCTGGATATTATCCGTGTAGTTCTCGAGTGCAAAGGAACTCTTTAACGAAATCAGATTGAAATCGCCTCCTTTGGCACCAAACGAATAGACGAGTACATCGCGCGGCCACGTCTCGAGCCGCTTAGTTAAATTGTTCATCGCTGGTGAGCCCTTCGCGAGATCACGAATGGCGGGACTGTTCGTATTCGTGCCAAGCGGTGCGAGCGTCAACCCGAGTTTTGCATAATCGGAGCCGGCGATTGGTGAGTCGAGCGTCACAACTTTTCGGACGTGATACGGCATCTCTTCTTGGACCGTATAGGCGACGACATCCACACCACCCATGCTGTGCCCGACGAGCTGGATATCGGCAAAGGTCGCTTTTTGTTTCGCATCATACGCAGCAATCGCTGCATTCAACCACTTTTGTTGATCGGCAAGGCTCGCCTCGTCGTCTGCAAAGACGATTCGGACAAGCGGGTAGCCGGTTGGCGAGGGTGTGACGCTACAAGTCGCTTTCCCAGAACGAGTCACGTCACATCGACCGCCATCATCGGCAACTTTTTTTTTCGTGAAGTTCTGAATCATTGGGACGAACGTCCGCTCTGTACCGAACAATCCATGGACGAGGAACGTCGGTACGATTTCACTCTTTCCTTGCGTAACGATCTGACGCGTTGGCGGTGGAGCACTCGATGTATCTTCCGCGAATAGCCACCATGCCCCTCCTCCGACAATCAAACAGACAAGGAGCGAAATACTGATTGTCTTCAACTGTTGCCGACGCAAACGACGGACACGGTGAAAGATCCAGTAAAGCAATAAGCCAACACCGATCAATAATACAACACCGGTGATGATCCAGCCTGTCGGATTTGGTACATAGGCAATCAACTGTAGTTGGTTTGCTTTCGTTCCGTATAATTTCCATGACACATCATGGTAATTCGACCAGTCGATCTTTTCTCCGTTTTGGAGACCAATCACTTTCGGACCGTGGAGCTTGATCTCGATATCGGCTTGGCGAATATAACGATCAGCAAGTTTCTTGACTTGACCCGTCGGTTGATACCCTTTGATGTTCAGGCGATCGATACTTAGATCGATGTTCGTATCAAGTCGATACGTATCAAACCAAAATCCGTCTGATTTTTTCATGTCGAACTTCGTATCAGGTGGAATGAGAATCCCACCGATGCCCGTCTTCCATTCGTCTTTGATCGACGTCATGTCCTTGAAGTTCGCAAATGTCTTCTGCATCCGGATGCCTTCGTAGTCATCCTTCGTCTTGAACGTCTTTGCCGCATAGCCATTCTTTTCTGCCTGTTTGACATAACCTTTCCAATTCGGATTTAGATTCAGTAAACGCGCCACTGGATGTTCCTTTGCGGCATATGTCGTTTTTAAGGTGACGCTCTGATCGGTATGGATCGTTGCATCGTACTGGATGCGAATACACCCCCCAAGGAGTAGTGTCAGCATCAAAAATGAGAGCAGTATCCCTTTCTTCTTCATACTCATCAGGTCACATCCTTTCCTCATCTATTATTCCCTATCTCGCAAAAGTAAAAACGGTCGACTTTGATTCTTTCGTCATGACGCACTTCAGGCAGCGGATCGCTGATCCGCTGCCTGAAAGTATGCGGACCTGGTTCGTCCGTGATCGATATCAACCGATCAAGTTTAATTCACGACCGACTTTTTCGAACGCTGCAAGCGCTGTCGTCAAGTCTTCGCGTGTATGTTCCGCCGTTACGATCGTCCGAACACGTGCTTTTCCTTTTGCAACGGTCGGGAAGGCGATTCCTTGAGCAAAGACACCTTCTTGACGGAGGCGATCGGATAATTCGTGACAACGCGCCTCATCACCGACGATGACCGGTGTGATCGGTGTCGTAGACGTCCCGATATCGAATCCAAGATCCCGTAATCCTTGTTTGAAGAATTCCGTGTTTTCCCACAGACGATCAAAGAGGACCGTTTCTTCTTCCATGACACGAAGTGCTTCCCGGTTTGCTTCAACGACTGCTGGTGGATGTGATGTCGAGAATAAGAACGGACGCCCTTTATGGATCAAGTAATCTTTGACGTGTTGTTCACACGCAACGTATCCACCGAGGACTCCGATTGCTTTTGAGAGTGTACCGACTTGCAAGGCAACACGACCGTCAAGACCGAAGTGATTGACCGTACCGCGTCCTGCTTTCCCAAGAACACCTGAAGCGTGCGCATCATCGACCATGACGAGCGCGTCATAACGCTCGGCTAATTCAACGATTTCTGGAAGTGGTGCAATGTTCCCATCCATCGAGAAGACACCGTCCGTGACGACGAGGCGCGTCCGTGCGTCTTGTGTTTCTTGTAATGCCGCCTCAAGATCCGTTAAGTCAACGTGTTTATAGATCCGGCGTTTCGCTTTCGTCAGACGAATTCCGTCGATGATCGAAGCGTGGTTCAACTCATCCGAGATAACAACGTCTTCAGGACCGAGTAACGCTGATAAGACACCGAGATTCGTTGCGAATCCCGACTGGAAAACAAGTGCCGCTTCCGTATGCTTGAATGTCGCGAGTTCCCGCTCAAACGCTTGGTGCATCTCGAGCGTTCCAGCAATCGTTCGAACCGATCCTGTTCCGGCACCAAACGTCCGCGCTGCTTCAGCTGCTTGTTCAGCAAGACGCGGATGTGCTGCGAGTCCGAGGTAGTTGTTCGACGACAGTTGGATCAGTTCCTTCCCGTCAATCGTCACGCGATTGTGTTGCGCGCTCTCGAGTGCTACAAGGTTGCGGAACGTGCCCGCCTGTTTCATCTCTTCTAATTCTGTCCGTAAGTGTTCAAATCCCATTAATTCGTCCCCCTTGGTTGTAATACGACTTTCCCGCATTTCCCTTGACGCATCAATTCAAATCCTTCTTCGAACCGCTCAAGCGGCAACGTGTGTGTAATTAACGGTCGGACATCAACTTTTCCACTTGATAAGAAAGCAGAAACCTGACTCCATGTCTCATACATCTTCCGACCGGTGATGCCTTGAACCCGGACGCCTTTGAAGACAACGTGGTTCGTCAAATCGATTTCGACCGGTTTGACCGGCAGACTGAGGATGTTGACGTCTCCACCTGCTGTCACCATTTCGAATGCTTGACGAATCGCAGCCGGATGTCCACTCATCTCACAGACAACGTCGATTCCGTCGCCGTCGGTCATACGCTCGATCCGCTCTAAGACATCGTCATGACGTGAATCAATGACGACATCCGCCCCCATCGTCCGTGCTAGCTCGAGACGATATGGATTGACGTCGATCGCGACGACTTCCGCAGCACCGGCTGCTTTAGCGACTGAGACTGCCATCAAACCAATTGGACCACAACCGACGATTGCGACCGTTTTAGCGCTGACATCACTCGCAAGAACGGTATGGACAGCATTTCCCATCGGCTCTTGAATCGAAGCGATTCCCGCTGGCATATCTTCCGGGTTGACCCAGAGGTTTTCTTCCGGCATGACGACGTATTCCGCAAAACAGCCTTGTGTATCGACACCGATGATCTTCGTGTTCTTACAGATATGATATTGCCCACGAAGACACTGTTTACATTGATGACAGACGATATGCGTCTCAGCCGAGACACGGTCACCAAGTTTCAAGCGTTTTGTACCCTCCCCGAGCTCGACGACTTCGCCCGAGAACTCGTGACCGAAGACATACGGCGGATTGACACGTGACGCTGCCCACGCATCCCACTCATAGATATGCACGTCCGTCCCACAAATTGATGTTGCCTCGACTCGAATCAAGACTTCTCCACGATCCGGTACGGGTACGGGTACTTCTTTCAGTGCCGCACCGAATCCGCGCTCTTCTTTGACAAGTGCACGCATCGTTTTCGTCGTTGTCGTCTCTTCTACCGCTGTTACTAATTTCGTCATCTTTCCCCGACTCCTTCGCGGAAGCTCACGTTTATTTATATGTGGCGAACTTCCAAATGTTTAGCATCCCCAAAAACCAAACACATCTTTCCTCTATCTTACATGAATTCTGCCGCTAGTTTACCGAATGTTTCTTCGTTTAGCTCAAGATCCGCATATGCGAGACCGGATTCTTGGTACCCATCGATTTGTGACTGGTAATCAGGACGTGTTTCATCCTGATAGATCAATCCCATGACGAGACCATCGTGTGCATGAACGGTCTGTTTTGCAAGATCCAAGTTCGACGGGTCGTATTCTTCGATATCGGACAGCTTCGTCAAGTTCTGCTTGAACCAATCGTACGTATTGACCTTGTTGAATGTGACGCATGGACTGAAGACGTTGATGAACGCAAATCCTTTATGCGCCGTCGCTTGCTCGATCAATTGCGTCAACCCTTTTAAATCATTCGAGAAGCTCTGGGCAACGAATGTCGCGCCAGCCGTCAAAGCAAGTTCAACCGGTGAAACACTCTTTTCGATCGATCCTTTTGGAGTTGACTTCGTCTTAAATCCCGGTGCAGAAGTAGGTGACGTCTGTCCCTTCGTCAAGCCGTAAATCTGATTGTCCATGACGATGTACGTCATGTCGACATTCCGTTTGAACGCATGAATCGTATGTCCCATGCCGATCGCGAATCCATCACCGTCGCCACCAGACGCGATGACCGTTAATTCGCGGTTCGCCATCTTGACACCTTGGGCGATCGGTAAAGATCGTCCATGAACGCCGTGGAAGCCATACGTATTGATGTAACCGGAAATCCGACCAGAACAGCCAATCCCGGAAATCAATGCTAACTCTTCTGGTTCGAGACCGACGTTTGCGACAGCACGCTGAATCGCTGCTTGAATCGAGAAGTCTCCACACCCCGGACACCAGTTTGGTTTGACATCATTTCTAAAATCTTTAAAGGTTGCCATGATATACCCCTCCTACGACCTGCTCGACGACCTCTGCCGGGTAGAACGGGTCGCCATTGAATTTCAGGATATGCTCGATCTTCGATGCATGTCCACAGTTCATCTGGATCAGCTTCGCCAGTTGTCCTGTTGCATTGTACTCGACGACGATGACTCGTTTTGCCCGCTCTAAGTGCGGCGTGACAAGTTCACTTGGGAACGGATGGACTTGACGGATATGCAAGTGATCGACCTTGATCCCTTGTGTTTCGAGTCGTGGCATGATCTCTTCGATTGTTCCACGTGTCGAGTTGAAACCAACGAATAAGATATCCGGTTCTGCATGATGCTCCGTTACAAGAACGGCATTCTGTAAGCGGAACGTATTCAGCTTGCGAAGTCGTTTCGTCATTTGATCGACCCGGTTCTTCGTCGCTTCCGACGGACGCCCTTCCTCATTGTGCTCAACACCCGTCACGTGATGAATCCCGTGCTTGACGCCTGGAATGACACGTGGGCTGATTCCATCTTCCGTCACTTCGTAGCGTTTGAAGTACGCTTTCCCTTCAAGTTCCGGTAAGTCTTCCTGAATCAACTTCCCGCGACGGATCTCAACGCGTGACATATCTGGTGGCTCAACCGATTGTTTTCCGAGCGATAGCATCAAATCCGTCAATAGAATGACAGGACATTGGTACTCTTCTGCGATGTTAAATGCTTCTGCTGCATCGTAGAACGCTTCCTCGACCGTTGATGGTGCCAAAACGACCTTTGGAATTTCACCATGTGTACTATAGATCATCGCCATCAAGTCAGATTGTTCCTGTTTCGTTGGTAGACCTGTTGACGGACCACCCCGTTGTGTATCGACGATGACGAGCGGTGTTTCCGTCATCCCGGATAATCCGATCGCTTCCGCCATTAGTGACAATCCTGGACCAGCAGACGCCGTCAAAGCACGGACACCTGCGTAGTTGGCACCAATTGCCATCGTGACCGCTGCCAGTTCGTCTTCCGTCTGGACGACCGTTCCACCGAACTGCGGTAATTTCTTGATTAAGTATTCCATGATCTCAGACGATGGTGTGATCGGGTAAGCTGCCATCAGACGCGCTCCACCGGCAATCGCGCCAAGAGCAATTGCATCGTTTCCAATCATGAACATCCGTTGTTTTCCGTCAGCCGGTTCCAAGACGAACCGTTCGCCCTCTCCTGCAAGAGCTTCAAACGCTGCTGCTCCTTCACGGATTGCTGCTAAGTTCTTCTCGACCATATCTGGACCTTTTCGTCCGAAAATCTGTTCGACGACGGCTTGGAAACGCTCTGGTGCAATGCCGAGAATCGCACTCGATGCACCAATCGCGACCATGTTCTTCATCAAAGCCGTACCGAGATCAGCTGCGATCTCCGTAAATGGAATCGCATACAATGAGGCGCGTGCTTCGTCCGGATTCGTCGGATTGAATTTCGCATCCGCGATGATGATGGCACCTTGACGCAATTCATGGAAGTTGACGTCGATCGTCTCTTGATCGAATGCGACCAAAATATCGAGATCATCGGAAATCGTCCGGACTTCCTGTGTCGCGACACGAATCTTATTATTCGTATGTCCTCCCTTGATACGTGACGAAAAGTGACGGTAGCCATACAGGTAATAGCCGAGTCGATTCAAGGCAATCGCAAAGATTTCGCCTGTTGATTCGATCCCTTCTCCCTGCTGACCGCCAACTTTCCATGATAACTGATTATACATCGACGTTCGCTCCTTCTCTGTCCCCTGAAATGATAGTTCTCTCTATCCTCCCTCATGATACCGATTTACCGGAAGTAGTACAATGCTCCCTCGGTGGAAAGGTGAGAAAAATTCGAAGACGCAGCAAAAAGACCATCTACTCCAGTCGAGTAAATGGTCTACTTGTAAATATAGGACCTATGTCCAACTCATCATCGTGGTTCGATGATGAGTTTGATGGCGGTTCTTTCTTCTCCATCAATTAAAATGTCTGTGAAGGCTGGGATACAAATCAAATCGATGCCAGAAGGCGCCACGAATCCGCGTGCGATGGCGACGGCTTTGACAGATTGATTGAGCGCTCCCGCACCAATGGCCTGAATCTCGACGGAACCTCTCTCTCGAATGACACCCGCGAGTGCACCTGCTACCGCGTTTGGATTCGACTTAGCTGATACTTTCAGGACGTCCATGCGTGTACCTCCCCATCCAGAAATGGCAATCAGTCGAAGAATACTGACTGATCCGTCAGATGAATCCGTTCAATCTTCGTTGCTCTTTTTGTTGTGTCATCGATATGAATCAAGACTCCATTAAGTTGTTCCCGTCCTTCGGCAACTTCAAACCGCGTTGGGAGCTGTGTCTTAAATTTTCGTAGGACATCTTCCTGACGCATCCCGAGCACACCGTTCAACGGACCTGTCATCCCGACATCCGTGATATAAGCCGTTCCCCCGTCAAGAACACGCTCATCTGCTGTCTGGACGTGCGTATGTGTGCCAACGACAGCTTGTACACGACCATCGAGGTGATAACCCATCGCGATTTTTTCACTCGTTGCTTCCGCATGGACATCAACGAAGATCGCATCGACTTTTCCTTCGACTTCCGCAATCAGTTCATCAACGGTACGGAACGGGTCACCGAGAGGTGGTAAGAAGACCGTTCCTTGGACGTTGATGACGGCAATCTTTTTATTGCCTGCCTTAACGATCATCATCCCACGACCTGGTGTGCCTTCCGGATAGTTCGCAGGACGGATGATCCGGTCCGCGTCGTCAATCCAGTCAAAGATGTCACGGTTATCAAACGTATGGTTCCCCATCGTGATGCCGTGGAATCCGAGTTCGAGGAATTGATGATAAATCGACTTCGTGATGCCGCGTCCGTGTGCTGCATTTTCACCGTTGACAAGCATGACGTTCGGATTGTATTTCGCTTTCAAGCGTGCTGTAAATTGTTGCAGGATATGTCGACCGGGTGCACCGACGACGTCTCCGACGAATAAAATCTTCATTGCTGTTCCTCCGTTCATTAAAAAAAGTGGCGGTCGCCCGCCACTCCACTTATTTCGCGTATTCGACTGCTCGTGTTTCCCGAATGACCGTGACTTTGATGTGTCCCGGATAATCGAGTTCTTCTTCGATTTTTTTCCGGATGTCACTCGCCATCTTGTGAGCCAGTACATCATCGACGACGTCAGGTCGAACGATGATGCGGACTTCACGACCCGCTTGGATCGCAAATGATTTTTCGACACCGTCGAACGATTCCGAGATTTCCTCGAGGCGTTCGAGACGGCGGATATAACTTTCGAGTGTCTCTTGACGTGCACCTGGACGAGCAGCAGATAATGCATCCGCAGCTGCAACCAAGACAGAAATGACAGATGTCGCTTCCGTATCTCCGTGGTGTGATGCGATCGCGTTGATGACGGTTGGATGCTCTTTGTACTTCGTACCGAGCTCGACACCAATCTCAACGTGACTGCCTTCGACTTCGTGGTCGATCGCTTTCCCGATATCATGCAGAAGACCTGCACGCTTCGCAAGCGTGACATCTTCTCCAAGTTCAGCTGCCATCATACCTGCAAGGTGGGCAACCTCAAGTGAGTGATACAGGACGTTCTGTCCGTAACTCGTACGGTACTTCAAGCGACCGAGAATTTTGACAAGGTCCGGATGAATGCCGTGGATTCCGACATCATACGTCGCTTCTTCCCCGATTTCTCGAATCCGCTCGTCGACTTCACGACGGGATTTGTCGACCATCTCTTCAATACGAGCCGGGTGAATCCGACCATCCTGAACCAATTTCTCGAGCGCCATTTTAGCGACTTCGCGACGAATTGGGTCAAAACCAGACAAAATGACGGCTTCCGGCGTATCATCGATGATCAAGTCGATCCCAGTCAAGGTCTCGAGCGTACGGATGTTGCGGCCTTCCCGTCCGATGATGCGACCTTTCATCTCATCGTTCGGCAAGTTGACGACCGATACAGTCGTCTCTGCGATATGTTCAGCGGCGAACCGTTGAATCGCAAGTGACAAGATATTACGTGCTTTCTTGTCGGCTTCTTCTTTTGCTTTTTGTTCGATTTCTTTTTGAAGAATGGCTGCGTCGTGTAAAGCAGCCTGTTTCGTCTCATCCATGATGATTGTTCTTGCCTCGTCTTGCGATAAATTCGCGACGCGGACAAGCTCTTGACGTCCCTGTTCATACAGGTCCTCTACTTTGCGCTCTAGTTCTTCAGCTTGATGCTTCCGTTTCGCGATCTCTGCATCACGTGTATTGATTTGATCTTCCTTACGGTCGATAGCGTCAACACGGCGATCGAGTGTCTCTTCTTTCTGGAGCAACCGGGCTTCTTGTTTCGCTAGCTCTTGGCGACGTTCACGCAATTCTTTTTCCACTTCGTTACGAAGTTTGAATGCTTCATCTTTCGCTTCGAGTACGGCTTCTTTTTTCGTTGCCTCAGCCGATTCACGCGCACGTTCAACGATTTTATTCGCTTCCGTTTCTGCGCCTTGAATTTTCGCTTCTGCAATCGATTTCCGCAAGAAGTAGCCTACGATGAATGCGATCAGCAAAGTGAGGAGAAGTATGACAATCCAAGTCAGTGTACTCATGGGTTCACCTCCCCTTTGCAAGGTGTTTCTTAGTTCATTTCGGTATTTCATCGAAGCTGTCTAAAAAACGTACATCTATATTGTAAGGATAGCACTCGTTCATTGTCAACGAACGGACGGGAAAGAATTCCACTGTTTTCCTCTTTTACACTAAAAAAGAGAGGATTCGTATGCGAATCCTCTCTGAAACGGTTTATTCAGCAAATAGATCTTCTGGTTGTTCTGCTTCGAAATCAACCGGCTCTTCGCGATCGACGAGACCGTGATGTTCACGAATCAAACGTTCGACCTCTGCTGCGACTTCCGGATGCTCGACCATGTATTGCTTCGCGTTCTCACGCCCTTGACCAAGACGCTCTGAGTTGTACGAATACCATGCACCACTCTTTTGAACGATATCCAGATCCGTTCCGATGTCGATCAACTCACCGACCTTCGAAATACCGAGACCGTACATGATATCAACTTCTGCTTGTTTAAACGGAGGAGCAATTTTGTTTTTGACGACCTTGATCTTCGTTTTGTTACCGACGACGTCCGTACCGTTTTTCAACGCTTCCGCACGACGCACTTCTAAACGAACAGACGAGTAGAATTTGAGTGCTCGACCACCTGGAGTCGTTTCCGGGTTACCAAACATGACACCGATTTTTTCACGGATTTGGTTGATGAAGATGACGATCGTTTTCGATTTATTCGTTGCACCAGACAACTTACGAAGCGCTTGGCTCATCAAACGCGCTTGAAGACCGACGTGTGAGTCACCCATCTCGCCTTCAATCTCTGCTTTTGGTACGAGTGCCGCAACAGAGTCGACGACAAGAATATCGACCGCACCAGAACGAACGAGTGCTTCGGCGATTTCAAGTGCCTGCTCCCCAGTATCCGGTTGTGACAAGAGGAGCTCATCGATGTTGACACCGAGTTTATTTGCGTATGCTGGATCAAGCGCGTGCTCTGCATCGATGAATGCTGCTTGTCCACCTTGTTTTTGAACTTCTGCGATTGCATGAAGCGCTACCGTCGTTTTACCTGACGATTCAGGTCCGTATACTTCGATGACCCGTCCACGTGGGTATCCACCTGCACCTAGGGCAATATCTAATGTAATCGATCCAGAAGAGATCACTGATACCTTCTGATCCGCATTTTCTCCGAGTTTCATGATGGAACCTTTACCGAACTGTTTCTCTATCTGGCGTAACGCCATCTCAAGTGCTGCTTTACGATCACTCACGTAGCAGGCCTCCTTTTAATTATCTTACTGAGATTATTGTACTTCTTTTGAGACCGAATGACAAGCATTTTACGAACATTTATTCGCATACTTGCACTTTGACCAATTTTCTCACTCGGATTCTTTTTCGAGATGTTTCAGTAGAAGGAAATAGGTATCCTTGACGGCGCGCAGTCGAATCATTCCCCGGTCGAACGATGGATATTGCCATTCGACGATGCGTGTTCCATGTGCGTCCGCAACAGCACAATAGACGGTTCCGACCACTTTTCCGCTGTTGCTTGTCGGACCTGCTTCCCCTGTCAAAGCGACGGCGATATCGGATTGATACAGTTCGCGTACCCCTTCAGCCATCGCGATTGCGACTTCTTTACTGACAGCAGTATGCTCTCGTAACAAAACTTCCGGTACCGATAATACGCCTTGCTTCGCTGCATCATCATACACGACGGCGCTCCCACGCAACACTTGACTCGCACCGCTGACATCAACGAGTCCACTTGCGACAGCTCCTCCCGTCAGTGATTCGGCGAGTGACAGTGTCAATCCTGCTTCTTGATACCGTTTCAGTACGACTTCCGGCAGGCTTGTCTCGCCATATCCATAAAAGTACATGCCCACTTCAGCCAGTACGTGTTGTTCCAGTTCATCGAGCATACGGTCGGCTTCCTGTTGATCGAGTGCTTTAGCAGTCAGACGCAACCGTACTTCAGCGAGTTCCGCATAAGGGGCGACCGATGGATTGGTTGCTTCTTTGATTAACGTTTCCAGGCGATCGTTTAGAGCCGATTCTCCGATTCCGAAGAAACGTAGTGTTCGGGAACGGATTGTCTCTTGACCGAACAAATGACTGAAGTGATCTTTGAGGATTTGCTTCATCTCACGTGGCACACCGGGTAAAACGATATATTGGTGGTGCTCCGTCTGCACCGACATACCGGGAGCAAGACCCGCATCATTGCGTAAAACCGTCGCGCCAGCGATGACTAATGCTTGTTTCCGTTCATTGTTCGTCATCTCCCGTTGACGTGTCTTCAAGAATCCTTCGATTCTTTCGTACGCTGCTTGATCGAGAACGAGATCGCGCCCAAGCAGGTCAGCGAGCACCTCTTTCGTCAAGTCATCCTCGGTCGGTCCAAGCCCCCCTGTGATGACAAGGAGATCCGCCCGCTGTTGCGCCTGACGGAACGTTTCCTGCATCCGCTCGCGGTTGTCACCGACGACTGTATGATAATGAACGTCAATTCCTGCACTGGCTAGCCATTCGGAAAGGTACTGTGCATTCGTGTTGGCGATTTCTCCAAGGAGAAGCTCACTTCCGACTGCGATGATTTCTGCTTTCATGTTGATTCCTCACCTTCTTGAAGTATAAGAAAAGACTGTTCGGTATGACGAACAGTCTAAATTGATCCAACTTACATGGATTTCGTAATTAACTTGATGTTTTTCGAGAAATACTCGACGCCTGAATAGATCGTCAAGATAAGAGCAAGCCACATCGTGATATCTGCGAATGGAATATTCCACATCGCAAAAACGATATCGTGCAATAAATACGCTGTAATCGATGTCAACTGGACCCATGTCTTTGCTTTCCCAGAGTTTCCGGCAGCAAGAACGATGCCTTCGTCAGATGCGACAAGACGAAGACCTGTGACAGCGAACTCACGGCAGAGAATGATGACGACGATCCATGCCGCAACGAAGTCAAGTTCCACAAGGTAGACGAGCGCAGCAGCGACTAACATCTTATCGGCAAGTGGATCCATGAATTTTCCAAAGTTCGTTACTAGATTTTGTTTGCGGGCGATATACCCATCGAGCCAATCCGTCAGTGAAGCAACAAGGAAGATGATGGCTGCAACGAAGTGTGAGACGGGAAGTTCAGCTCCTAGTACATCCCACTGTCCCCAGTTCGGATCAATCGCAAGTACGATGACGAACACGGGAATTAATAAAACGCGTAATACTGTCAATTGATTCGGTAAGTTCATGTAACGCCCTCCTCCTTCATTTCATATGTAGATGAATATGCCATCTAAAAGAAGGCACGCCGGTTTACGGCGTGGCTACTTTCTTCAGATAGATGTTTTGGACGAGAAGCGAACGGTTCAGTTTCAGTTCTTGGTCATTGACGACGATTTTATCAATCCCTTTAATCGAACCGATCCGAATCCGGATCAAGTCCGTCTTCGCGTCCTTCACGACGATCGGATTCGGATCCGACGCGTTGATGTGATCTGGCGCGAGTGCTTCTCCTTCAAGGGATGTATCACGCACACCAACGAATGGTGATGGAGAGGCATCTTTCTTGATTTGAATCGAGACACTCATCGTATCTTTCGTTGCGACTTCATAGGTGACATCTTGACCAGATGTCGACTTCGCAGCAAGCGCTTCTTTTTTAGGTTTTTCTTTTGTTTCTTCTTGTTTCGCCGGTTCTTCCTTCGGCTTTTCTTCTGTCTTCGCAGGCGCATCCGTTTCTTTACTCGGTGCGTCTCCTTGGTCGATCGTGACATCGTTTTGCTTCGGTGCAGACGTTTTTGCCTCTTCGTTACCGTCGAGGAACATCTGAAGTCCATAATACAAGGCAGCACCAATCGCAAAAATCAGCACGATGATGATGATGTTCGGAATCCAGCGCTTTGCAACGCTTTTCTTCGGTGCACTTGATTTCGAATACGTCGCGCGTCGTGATAATTCGACGACCGGTTGTGCCTCCGGTTCCGGAAGATCACGCTTATAGGTCGTGAAGACTTCGTCGACGTCAAGACCGAGTGCTTCCGCATATGTCTTGATGAAGGCCCGGGCGTAAAAAGCACCTGGTAATTGATCATAGTTGCCTTCTTCAATCGCGACGATGTAACGCTTTTGAATCTTCGTCGTCGTTTGAATTTGTTCGAGAGAGACGCCTAGCGCCTCTCGTTGTTCCTTTAAGTAGGTTCCGAGCTCGGTCATCGGTAACACACCTTCCATTTTTCATACTTATTCAAAGTTGAACCAATCATTTCCCCCATGGGAACGAGGCAGTTCAGTCACAATGATTTCTTCTGTCGTGTTGCGTAATTCAATGATGTAATCAAAATCATCCCACGTATATTCACTTGATTTGACGAATGCATCCGGATGTTCGACGATTTTCGTCGCCGGTAGTCGCATGACTTCGCGTAAAATCTGCCAGTGCCGTTCATCGAAATTCCGTTGCGACACCAAGGCATCGATGATGTAGACGTAATCCCCAGTCCGTTCGTCATCGAATAACGACGTTCGTACCGTCTGTTTGATCAGCGTCGAAGAAAGGAACAACCATTTCTTGTTCGCACTGACGCTTGCAGCGACGATCGATTCCGTCTTCCCGACTCGTGGCATACCGCGGACACCAATCAACAAGTGCCCATCCTGTTTACACAGCTCTGCCATGAAATCGACGAGAATCCCTAAGTCTTCCCGAACGAAGCGGAACGTCTTTCGTTCATCACTGCTTTGATCGATATAACGACCGTGACGAATCGCGATCCGATCACGCAGTTTTGGTTTTCGTAGTTTGATGACCTCTATGGTTGACATCGTCTTGAGAATAGCAGCGAGTCGTGGAATTTGATCCGGTTGTTTCGTTTGGAGCAACATACCGCGTCGTTGATGATCGACACCATTGATCGTCACGATCGAAATATGTAACATTCCCATCAACGAAGCAATGTCCCCGAGTATACCGGGACGGTTGACCTTTAATTCATATTCGAGATACCATTGCTCGAACTCACTCACGCGCCCATCCTCCTCTATTGATACGATTATCCATTCCTCATGTTAAATGATTTTTTGAAAAATGAAAAGCATTCCTGAACTGAAATTCCAATGCTTACATCCACGCACCATCTATTTTAAGGATGGCTCCCGACACATAACTCGATTCTGGTTGCACCAAGTAACGGATCGCGGAAGCTACTTCCTCTGCTTTTCCGAATCGTCCGGCAGGGATTTCAGCAATCGCTTCTGCCTTTTCATCCTCAGAAAAAATCGCGTTCATCGGCGTATCAATCCATCCTGGCGTAATCGCATTGATGCGTCCATGCATTGGTCCAAGTTCTTTACTGTATGCTTTGACGAAGCCCAGCTGTGCTGCCTTGCACGTCGAATAGGCAACTTCACCCGCGACACCTTGTTCCCCTAATACACTACTGATGACGACGATCGCCAGCTGCGACGTAAACGGTTTTGTCCGCGTCACGGTTTGACTGATGCGCATCAACGCATCGACATGTATTCTCCAAAGTTCACTCATTGATGTTGCCGATTGATCGAGCAACAGACCGCTATAACTCGTTCCGGCACAATGGACGAAGGCATCGACGACAGGTAACGCCGTACAAAATGCCTGCAACTCCTCATCATCCGCTAAATTCGCCGTCAGGATGTGGTGCTCTCCTTGCCACTCCTCTATCATCCGTTCCAAAACCGCTTGCTGTCGATACGTCTGAAGCACCAATTCATGTCCGGCGGCAGCAAGTTGTTTTGCTGCCGCAAGACCAATGGCGCCACTCGCAC
The DNA here is from genome assembly GCF_002385115.1 of Exiguobacterium sp. UBA3968. Lineage (NCBI taxonomy): Bacteria > Bacillati > Bacillota > Bacilli > Caryophanales > Exiguobacterium > Exiguobacterium sp. UBA3968. The sequence continues at coordinate 358,211 of NZ_DGCW01000005.1, read as the reverse complement.
CGGTGATGAGGATTCGCATCACGCGTACGGTTTGACGATTGAGATCGCCCGGTTTTCAATGGCGAACAACTCGTCGAAACGGGCGTCGATCTCTTCTTTCGTAATCGAAGCAATCAATGTCGGAAGCGTGAACAGATTCGTACCGGCAAGTGCGTGACGCGAGAACTGATTCGCAATGAATTCCGGTGAATTCAAGGCACGGAGGAATTTCCCTTGCATCATGTTCCGCTTGCGCGTGACCTCGTCTTCCGTGAAGTCAGGACGCGTTTGCAGAAGTGTCTCATACGCTTGGATAAACTTGTCTGGATCCTCTGTCTCCATGCCGAACGTCGCGAAGGCGAACTCTTCCTCACTCGAGTAATCAAAGCTGAACGTATCGTCGATCAGACCGTCTTCATACAATTCCAAATACGTCGATGATGTTTGATCGAATAAGAGGTGCAATAATAATTCACTCGTCAACTCACGACGGACTTGTGCTTCGCCGCGGACAGATTCGTCCTTGTAACCGATTAATACCTTCGGTGTCTTGACGTCGAGCTCGAGTTCGAGACGTGGACGATGCACGCCGTGCGGTTCTTGACCGTAATCCCGTTCGATCGCTGGACGATCCGTATAATCCTTCTTCGCCTGATTCGCCTTGATCAATGCCAGCGTCTCTTCCGGGTCGATGTTTCCGACGACGAACAACACCATGTTTGATGGATGATAGAACGTACGATAGCACGTGTATAGGTCATCGGCTGTGATTTGATTGATCGATTCCGGTGTTCCTGCGATATCGATTCGGACCGGATGCGTCGCATACATTGATTCGATTAGACCGAAGAACAGACGCCACCCTGGATTATCTTGATACATCTGGATTTCCTGCGTGATGATCCCCTTCTCTTTTTCAACGCTTTCCGGCGTGAAGTAGGGATCTTGTACGAAATCGATCAATGTCTCGAGGTTTTGTTCGATCAATGACGTGGCTGAGAACAAGTACGCTGTCCGTGAGAACGAGGTAAAGGCGTTCGCTGAGGCACCGAGACGACCGAACTCTTGGAAGACGTCACCTTTTTCAGATTCGAACATCTTATGCTCGAGGAAGTGGGCGATGCCGTCCGGTACCGTGATCCATTCCTCTCCTTTTTTAAATCGTTGATCAATCGAACCATAACGTGTCGTAAACGTCGCATACGTCTTTTCGTATCCTTTTTTTTGCAACAGATAGACGGATAAGCCGTTATCGAGTTGCTCGTGGTATACCGTTTCGTCTGTATCGTGATAAGTCAGTTGTTCCATCATGCTTCACCTCGCAATAGATATACGGCATCTAGATCGATTGCCGTTGCTAATCGAACGACGTCTTCACGTGTCGCCGTCTCGATGATGTGGATCTCATCTTCAAGTGTCAGTCCACGCATCTTCGAACCATTCAACCAACCAATCAATTGCCCCGGCTGATCAAGAATTTGACGGCGCGCATTGATCAACATCGCCTTCGTCTGTGTCAATTCTTCATCCGTGAACTGTCCCGCCTTCAAATCAACGAGTTGCTCTAGGATGATTTTCTCGGCACGTTCCGCTTCTTTTGTGTCAACCCCTGCATAGACGTAGAGTGCACTGTTTAATGCCGCATATCGTGAAGCCGCATAATACGCGAGACTCTCTTTTTCACGGACATTCATGAACAGTTTCGAATGTGGGAATCCACCGAACAGACCGTTGACGATTTGCATCCGGATTGAATCGGCAGACGTCGGATCGACCGCTACCCGGTAACCAAGGTGCAGCTTCCCTTGTTTGATCGGTTGCGTTTCGCTCGACCGTTTCACACCGTTGACCGGTTTTTGTTCAGGGATGTAATGGCTGACTTTTTCTGAGTGCGATGGCAAGAAGGACAACGCATCTTCCATTTCCTCCTTCGTCACCTGTCCGACGACGAAGACATCGATTCGATCGTCTTCGATCATCGAACGGTATGTATCACGCAAGGACGATGGAGTGATCCGTTCGAGTTCTTCGATTGTCCCAAGCGATGGTAACGAGACGGCTTCGCCTGGTGCCATCAATTCAAGGAGACGCTGCTGTGCGTAGCGCATCTTATCGTCGTACAGCGAGCTGATTCGTAAGGCATGCAGTCGCTTTTCTTGTTTGACGAACCGTTCGCGGAAACCACTTTCCGTCAAGTCTGGATACAGCACCATTTGCTCTAGCAATTCAAGTGCTTCTTTTAATAACGACGGGTGATGGACGAGTTCTCCACGGACGACATCAAGTTGGAACGAGATGACGTGCTCTTCTCCGAACTTCGACGCGTCCGCATAAAGCCCCGCATCATATAATGTCTCAAGTGGCTCACGTAATGCTTTCATCGACGGATAAGCAGCTGTCGATTTTTCCATGATGTATGGTAAAATCGCGCGGCTAGTCAGTGTTTTCGCCTCTAGCGGTGCTGAAAACGTGACGAGGATCGTCGTCGTCTTGAATTTATCGGTCGGAACGAGGTGGAAGCTCGTTCCTTCCTTTTTCCATGTGCTAAATGACTGACTCATTACTCTCCATCCTTTCGTTTGAACACATGCGCACTGCGAACGTATTCAATATCTGCTTTTTGGTTAACGGCATTCTCATAACGGGCTGCTGTAAAAAAGAAATCACTGAGCCGATTGATGAACGGTAACAAATGAGCCGCTTGGGGAACATCGATCATCGAACGTTCGACGCGACGGCAGACCGTCCGTGCCACATGCAATGTCGCGGCCGCTTCCGTTCCGCCTGGTAAGATGAACTTGTCGAGTGGTGGCGATAATTCCGTTAAACTATCAATCCAACTTTCTAAATCAACTGTTGCTTCCTGACTTAACCGTGATGGACGAGGTTCGACATACATCAAGTCACTGCCACAGTCGAACAACGCATGCTGGATGACCGTCAATTGTTCTCGTACTTCGATTGATGATGCTTTGGTCCGAGCAAGTCCGACGAAGCTATTCAATTCATCGAGTTCTCCCATCAAGCTGATCAATCGATCATTTTTTTTGACTCTCCCACCGACAAGGGATGTTTCTCCTTCATCGCCTGATTTCGTATAAATTTTCATGTTTTATTCACTCCTATAGCGAAAGGAAGCGACTCATAATGTTCGCTTCCTTTGTTTTTTGGTAATCGGATTCGGAAAGTCGCTCCTTCTCCTAAGCGGCTGTCGACTTCGACCTCTCCACCATGAGCACGGACGACGTTCGCGACGATCGCAAGACCAATTCCTGTACCGGTCTTACCGCGCGTTCGTGCCTTGTCCGCCTTATAGAAACGATCAAAGACGAAAGGTAAATCTTCTTCCGGAATCCCGTCACCTGAATCGATGACGGATAATGTAATGTTTTCCCTATCTTCGTCAATCTTAATCTTGATTTCTCCGTTCTCCGTATAACGAAGGGCGTTTCCAAGAAGATTCGTCAAGACTTGTTCCATCTGATCCGGATCGGCGTCAAATGTGATGTTCGGACCGGAAACCGAGAAAGTGACCTGCTTATCGCGTCCCATTTGTTTGAATTTCTTGATGACTCGCTGTGCAAACGAGACTGTTTCGATGGCTTCAATCCGTAACTCCTGATAACCGGCTTCCATCCGCGCGAGATCGAGTAGATCATTGACGAGACGGGACAAGCGTTGCGATTCATCATAGATGATTGATGCAAATTCTTTCGTCGCCTCGTCACTTTCCGTCATCCCGTCGACGATCGCTTCCGAATACCCTTGCAACATGACGAGTGGCGTCCGCAGTTCATGGCTGACATTCGCGACGAAGTCGGCCCGCATCTTCTCCAGTTGTTGTGCTTCCGTCATGTCGCGCAGGACAGCGACCGCTCCGATCTGCTCTTCTTGTTCGAGTAACGGACTGACGATGATGATGTAAAAGCGTCCTTCCCGTTCAAACGAAACCGTCATCTCCGTCTCTTCCTTCATGACTGTCTGGAACAGTTCAATCAGTTCATCCGGTACGGGAGAACCTGCAAGAAATGCTTCAGCTGGTGGATTCGTCGCGAGGAGCTCACCTGATTTTGAGAACGTCAACACGCCGTCTGCCATACAGCGCAGAATCGAGGAAAGTAAGTGACGCTCCTTATCAAGATCCGTGACGTATTGATTGAGTTGGCTACTCATCTCGTTAAAGGCAAGCGCTAAGTCACCAATCTCATCACGTGAACGTTGCGTCAGGCTTTGATCGAATTTCCCTTCACCGGCCTCAACGACGGCTTGACGAATCGTCCGTAGTGGTGCGGTGATCCGTGTCGATAGGAAGAATGCAAAGACGGTCGTCCCGATGATCGCTAATAAGACACAGAGCTGAATGATTTGACGTGCGCCTTCATTCGCTTGCTCGATATTCGTCAATTGTTCGATCAAGTAGATCGTTCCGTTGCCGCTATCCGTAATGAGCGGTGCTCGATACGCGAGTGCCGCCTTTCCATCGAAGGTCTCGTAATTACCGATTGCCGTTTCACCTTCTTCACCATCGATCGCTTTCCAGTTCTGACGTTCGAGCTCCTTGATAATCCGGTTCGCTTTCGCTTGTGAAATGTTCGCTTCGACAGAATCGTCCTGGGTCTTCGCAATTAATGTCGCGCCATATATATCCGTGATTTCGACAGCAGTACTCGATCCTTCCTCGATACCGGAGTGCGCCTGAAAGACGGTCTCGACTTGTTGACCGAGCTTTGCAAGGTGCCCCCGCTCCTGTTCGATATGAAAAGAGTTGAAAAATTCAAGTAACAAGATCGTCAAGGCGATCAAGACGACCGAGACAAGCAATAGGATCGTGCCCCATAGTTTGATGACTACACTTTGCAACCATTTCATCGTCAGGTCGGACTATTCTCGAACTTGTATCCGACACCCCAGACCGTCGTGATCATTTGAGCAGCGTTCGGAGACAAACGATTCAGCTTTTCACGCAGACGTTTGACGTGTGTATCGACCGTCCGAAGATCCCCAAAAAATTCATAGTTCCAGACTTCCTTGAGTAGTTGTTCCCGTGAGAATACTTTGTCCGTTTGTTTTGCCAAGAAATACAGGAGTTCATATTCTTTTGGTGTTAAATTGACTTCTTGTGATTCAACCGTCACGCGGTGTGCGTCATTATCAATCGTCAAATGTGGGAAGACGATGACATCTTTTGTTTTCGCATCCGTATGGAGGAATTTCGTTGCACTCGCTCGGCGAAGGATTGCTTTGACACGCAAAACGACTTCACGTGGACTGAATGGTTTGACGATATAATCATCTGCCCCCATTTCAAACCCATGGACGCGATTCGTTTCTTCACCTTTTGCCGTCAGCATGACGACCGGCGTCGCTTTCGTTTTCCGTAGTTCTTCACAAACTTGCATCCCGTCCATCTTCGGCATCATCAAGTCGAGGAGAATGACATCGTATTCTGTCTCAAGCGCCATTTCAAGCGCCGTCTCTCCATTGTCTGCTTCCTCGATCGTGAAATTTTCCCGCTCCAGATACATCTTCAACAGGCGACGAATTCGTTCCTCATCGTCGACGACTAAAATACGTGCTTCTTCTGACATGCTGTCTCCTCCTATAAACTAAACTCTACTCCTCTATCCTACTACTCTTTTAGTATACTATGAAACGAAAAGAATGGCTTGCACTGGCTAATTTCCCCTAAACGATACTCTTTTGTCAGAGAAACATGAAAAAGCAGCGGACCGTTTCCGGATCCGCTGCTTTTCTTTTCCTTATGCGTACGAGTGTAATCCCGCTACGACAAGGTTGACGAAGACAAGGTTGAACATGATGACAGCAAAACCACCAACACATAACCATGCTGATTTTTTACCGATCCACCCACGCTGGATGCGCATGTGGAGATAGAACACGTAGAAGAGCATCGTGATCAATGCCCAAACCTCTTTCGGGTCCCAGCCCCAATAGCGGCTCCATGCCATTTGCGCCCAAATCATTGCGAAGATTAATCCGCCAAGAATAAAGATCGGAAGACCGATCGCGATCGCACGGTAACTAATCTCATCAGCTGTTTCTAGATCAATCTTCCGCGCGATTGGTTTCAGACTCTCTGCGACACGCTTACGGAGAACTACGAAACGTAGCAACACATATAAGACGACCCCACCAATGACTGACCATAAGACCGTATTGACCTTATTCGCATTCAAGAAGTTCGGCAATTCAATGACGGCACCTGAACCAGATAAGACTTTTCCGTTCTCAGGACCTGTCAGAACCGGCATCGTGTATTCATGTGTCATCTTCGCACCATTCTTCGCGACGTATTCGATCGTTGATGCAGAACCTGTTGCTTTGAACAAGAGGCCGACGAGGATGTAACCAACGACACAAACGAGTGAGAACATGACGATCTCAAGCCATGTCCGTGTTTTCGATTCTTTATTGAAATCCGTCGCGTGGACCAGATAGAGCAATCCGGTCGCAAAACTGACAGCGAGAATCCCCTCACCGAGCGCTGCCGTCGTAACGTGGATTTTGAGCCAGACACTTTGAAGTGCCGGAATCAAGGGTTGGACCTCATCCGGGAACATCGACGCATAAGCGATGACGAGCAAGGCAACCGGCATTGCAATCAAGCCAAGGACATTGTTTTTATAGATGGCATAGACGATTAAGAATCCAAGGACCATCATCATACCAAAGAATGTCGTGTATTCGTATAAGTTCGAGACCGGAACGTGTCCAGCACCCGCCCAGCGCGTAAAGAAATACCCTAACTGAGCAAGAAAACCGATGATCGCGAGCGTATAGGCGATCTTACCAGAACGTGTCGGACCTTTTTTACCACTCGTCGCAACAGCGAAAAAACCTGTACTGACGAGGTAGACGATGAATGACGTTAGGAGCAGATTACTGCTCAACTGAAGCATGTTCATTTAGCTTCCCCCTCTTCCCGCAACTTTTGTCGGTCCTCAAGTTCTGGTAGACCAACTTCCGTCAACGCGAGATTGGCTTCTTTTTGAAGCCCTAATGCGTTTTTGTTCGTAAATCCAGCAATCTGAATGCGACCGTTCTTCTCACGTAACCAGAGACGACGGTGCGGCCAGTACATCCCGATCAATAGACCTGCCATGAAGATGATGCCACCCGCAAAGAGGAATGGGAGCGTCAAGTCTTTCTTGATTCGGACACCTGAGATGTTTGAGAGCTCCGTACCGGCAAACGCCATCTTGTACTGGTTCTCATCCCCACCGACATTCAGCTTGATACCAATCAAGCTACGCTCCCCTTTTGGGTGCTCCGGTGATTTGATATTAAAGACGAACGCCGGATTGACAGGACGTCCAGAATTGGTCGTCGGCTGTCCATCCTTGACGACGAAATCAGGCAAGAAATCCTTCAATTCGACATCATAGCCGTTTTTCAACTTGTAGGTCTCTTTTGGTTCACGTAAATCGACCTTGATCGTATCCACGACTTTACCTGTCTTTTGGTTGACGATGCTAAACGACATCGTCTTAAATTCTGGATCTGCCGCGTATTGTTCTTGGAAGACTTGGAAATCATCGAATTCGAATGGACGGTTGACTGCCGTCTCACCTGATTTGACTTCTTCGAGTTTCGGTTTGAAATCGCTTGTCTCTCCGACTCTTTTATAGAGCGTCATCTTCGTGTCGTAGTTTTTCGGTACATTTCCGCCCGCTGCTTCAAGTGATTTCTTGAATTTTGCGTCCACCTTCTCAGGATCATAGAACTCGATATTGAACGCCTCATTCTTCAAGTAATACTTGTTGTCTGTCGCCTCGATCGGTAATGTTTCTCCTTCACGAAGCCAAAGCAGTTCATCTTCATGCATGCCCGGTACGACCCGAAGCATCGCCCCTCCGAAGAATAGTACAAGACCGATATGGTTGATGTAAGGACCCCATCGTCCAAAACGTTGCTTTTCCGCTAAGAGCGCCCCGTCTTGCCGACGAACTTTATAGCCCTTTTTCTCAAGTAACGGTGCGATCGCATCGATTTTTTTGACGTCTCCAGTCGCTTCAGCGCCAAATCGCTGACCATTCATGAAACGGTCCGACTGGATGACCGGTTGTTTCTTCAATGCTCGGTAGAGCGGGAAGAAGCGGTCAATCGACACGATGATGATCGATAAGAGTAACAGTGTGATTAATCCGATGTACCACCATGATTCAAACAGGTTGTGGAATCCTAACGTATAGTAGATATCCCCTGCCGTACCGTATTCTTTTTGATAAAATTCTTCCGGTGGTGTTGCCTGCGGAATATACATCTCTTGCGGGAAGATCGTACCGACCCCACTCGCGATGATGATCAGACCGATCAGCCATAACCCGACCTTGACAGACGAGAAGAACGTCCATGCCCGGTCGATCCAAGATGGATTTTTACGTTTCGAACGAAGTTCTGCTTCCTCGTAACGCATGTCCAGTTGTTTAAAATCTTCTTGCTCCTGCATCCTTAAATCCCCCTTCGATGCGTTACTGGTTCGCCTTCTTCACCATCTCTTCCAGCTTCGCTTGATCAATCTCACCTTCGTATTTCTCGACGACCTCACCTTTTTTGTTGATGATGAACGTCACAGGTAAGTTGTAGATCCCGTAAGCCTTCTCGACCGAACTATTCGTATCCATGAGGATCGGATAATCCGTTCCGCCGATATCTTTGATGAAGCTTGAGACTCGAACCGGTGTTTCTCCGACATTGACCGCTACGAAATTGACACCTTGATCCTGCATCATCTGATAGTTGTCATTGATCAAAGGCATCTCTTTCTTACATGGTTCGCAGAATGTACCCCAGAAATTGAGTAAAAGTCCTTTTCCTTTGTATTCATCCATTGAGTGCTGTTTCTCACCGTATAGATCGACGAGCGCGAAACCAGGAGCATCATCGCCTGCCATGACACGTCCGTTTTTATCGCGTGTCGCCTGATCGACGAATTGCATGATGACAACTGCGCCTGCAAACAAGACCATCGTCATGATCATCAGACGCCAGAAGGAGCGTTTCTTCTTTTTTTGCTGGGCCGCTGCTAAGCGTTCTTCCGGATTTTGTTTTGTTTTTTTCATATTTTACCGCCTCCACCCATATTGTACTTGAAATCGCTTAAACGTTGATAAAATGTGAAATTCGTTAATCGTTTTGTCACAAAAAAAGAAAACTCAACCCGGAGGATGAGCTTCTCGCTTTACAAATTAACGTTTTTTTGTGTTCTTACGTCTTTTCGTAGGTGGAGCGGCTGGATCCGCTAGCTCACGCAATTGATTGACTTCTTTTTTTGAAAGTTCACGCCACTCGCCAGAAGTAAGACCTGCCAGTGTCAAGAAACCAAACTGTTCACGTTTCAACTTCAAGACTTCTGAACCGAGTGTCTCGACCATTTGACGGACTTGGCGGTTATGTCCCTCGTAGATGACCATTTCGAGGATAGCCGTGTTTTTCTTCTTATCGATGTCACGCATCTCGACGCGTGCTTTCCCTGTCTTAAAGCCGTCCGGCAAGACGACGCCTTTTTCAAGACCTTTGACGTGGAAATATTCCGGTACGCCTTTGATTTTGACGATGTAACGCTTCGGTACCTTATACTTCGGGTGAAGCAGAAGGTTTGAGAATTCACCGTCATTCGTCATCAACAGAAGACCGCTCGTATTGTAGTCGAGACGACCGACTGGGAAGACACGATGACCTGGTGGTACGAGATCGACGACCGTCTTACGTCCTTTATCGTCTTCAACCGTCGAGACGACACCTGTTGGTTTATATAGCATGTAATAAACGTGTTCTTCCCGCTCGAGCTTGACGCCATCGACTTCGACTTCAGCACGCGCTCCAACTTTCGTTCCGAGCTCCGTGATGACTTTCCCGTTGACCTTAACGCGACCTGCTGTGATCAATTCCTCTGCTTTACGCCGTGAAGCGACACCTGCTTGTGCGATGATTTTTTGTAACCGTTCCATTAATTCACTCTCTCCTCTAATGAAGGATCATTCCGGAAGAAGAGATCTCCATCTGATTCGAACGTTTCTTCGAACTCGAGTGGTGGTAACTCCTCAATACTATTCAGACCAAAGTGGTCCAGGAAATGATCCGTCGTCTTATACAATTTCGCGCGACCAACGCCTTTGGCGCGTCCCGCTTCTTCAATCAAACCTTTTGCACTTAACGTATGGATGACGCGTTCCGTCTTGACGCCACGGACGACTTCGATATCAGCACGCGTGACGGGTTGTTTGTACGCGATGATGACGAGTGTCTCCATCGCTGCTCGAGACAAGGAGTCTTCTGCAAGTGAACCCGCATACGCCTGAATATACGGCGACATCTCTTTTCGTGTCACCATCTTAAAGACGCCACCCGACTCTACGATTTGCAACACCCGTTGCTCCGCTTCAAACGTCGTCTGAAGAGCCAGTAACTGTTCACGCGCCGCCGCTTCACTGATCTCTAGTGCTTGACTGAGACCACGTGGGTCGATGCCGTCATCGCCGACGACGAATAACAAGCTTTCAATGATTTGTTCATACGCCAATCTGACTCTCCTCCTTCACCATGCTACGCAACAAAATGTCATCGGTCATTTGTTCACAATCAATGACGCGTTGCTTGACGAGTTCTAGGACGGCGAGGAAACTGACGACCAGTTCTTCGACCGTCGGCTGCTCCACAAAAAAGCCAAAGAATGTCGTACGCTCACGCGTCGCGACGTAACGGGCGACAGACTCCATCTGTTGCTCAAGCGACCGTTCTTCCCGTTTGACCGTCTTCGAACGACGTACCTTCCAAGCTTCCCGTTGACGCATTTTTTCATAGGCACGTAATAAATCACTTAGTGATAACGTACCATTATACTCTTGTGCGTCCGTATCGAGATAACGCATCAAATCCTCTGGTTGTTTCGAGAACAGCTCAAGGCGTGCCTCTTCCTTTTCCTTCAGGACGAGGGCTGCTTCCTTATATGCCTTATACTCGATCAACTGTTGAATCAGACCTTCTCGTGTCGGTTCTTCCTCGAAATCGGGAATCTCATCATATTCCGTCTGTTCGATCGGCAAGAGTTGTTTGCTTTTCAGTTGCAACAGCGTCGCTGCCATGACAAGATATTCACTAGCAACATCTAGTTCAAGATGTTGCATCGCACGGATATAGGACACATATTGATCCGTCACCATGGAAACGGATATATCATAAATATCGATTTCTAATTTACCAACCAAGTGTAACAGCAAGTCCAGCGGGCCTTCAAACGCATCCATCTTTACACTGTATGATTCCATGATTCTCCCTGCCCATCAACGTTTTTTGCGCCTTAGTATACCATACAACGGATGGGTTCGACTATGTTATATTCAAAAGGAAGAGGTGATTCCATGAATCCGATCGAGCGATTCGTATTCGAATTCAATATCCGGCACGATTACTTCGAATGCCATGAAATCTTAGAAGAAGTCTGGCAAGAAGGACAACGTCAGGACGAAGCACTTGTTGGTTTAATTCAATTCGCCGTCGCCCGCTATCACCACCGTCGCGGCAATACGACTGGGGCACAGCGGACATATGCGAAAGCATTTGATAAAATCGAACGCCACCGGGCAACACTGATTGCGTCCGGGATCGACGTCTCATATTTGCTCGATCATCGCGACCATTTTACGGATAAGGTCTATCGGCACATCCCGTTACCTGTCTTCCCGGACGTCATCCGAACCGTCGCACTTGAAGCGACAGCACCTGATCTCGACTACGTGACGCATAAACATCGTTTGCGTGATCGTACGGATGTCGTTCTTGCACGGCAAGAAGCGCTACAAAACCGAAGAGACCGGTCCATCTAAGCCATGGACCGGTCTTTTTATTGATTTTTCCATTTGTCGACGAGGCGTTGCGTCTCTTCGGTCGCACCCGTAATATCCGTTCGAAGAAGTTTGGCTGCTTCATCGAGTAGGAGATACGACATCCGTTCTCCACGGAAAGACGGTGATAATGCGATATGTTTCAATTCAGCATGGCCATCCATTAATTGAAACCCGATGACACCGACGAAATCCTCATCTTGTTTGTACAAATACAAGCGTTGGTCTTCTTCCTGTTCATAGGCTTGAACCGTTTCAAGCAAATACTTCGGATCCTTCACTTCGCACGAAAAGGCGATCAGCCCCATCGCGGTCCGTTCATTCAACTTCTTATATTTTACTAGCATGTGATTCTACACCTTCCTAATTTCAACAACTCTCAGGAGCATGAACGACTGAGACTCATTCATTCTACACCTTCTCACACAGAATTACTGCATTTTTTTCATAATCCATGAAAAAGGCAGGAGACTGTCACGTGACGTCCCCTGCATCTGAATCACGCTTGTTCTTCCATCACTTGGATGAAAGCACGCATGTAGTCCGGTAGATCGGGTGGACGACGACTCGAGACGATATGTCCGTCGACGACGACAGCTTCATCATGCCAAATCGCACCCGCATTCGTCATGTCATCCTTAATCCCTGGCGTACTCGTGACGTTGATACCTTTTAAGATGCCAGCAGAGATCAGCACCCAACCAGCGTGGCAGATTTGACCAATCGGTTGTTTGTTCTGGTCAAAATGACGCACCATGTTTAAAACAGAGTCAAAGCGGCGTAACAGATCGGGCGACCAACCACCTGGAACAAGAATCGCATCGTATTCTGCTGGATTGATCTCATCGAACGTCTTATTCGATTTGATCGGAACACCGTACTTCCCGATATATGTTTCATCCGCTTTCTCACCGACGATGTCGACGATTGCGCCTTCTTCACGTAAGCGATGGACTGGATACCATAATTCTAAATCCTCGAAGTCATTGCTGACGACTTGGATGATTCGTTTTCCTTCTAAACGCATGACAAACACTCCTTTTCGAGTTGAGTTCCCTTACTGATTGTACCCGGTTCTAAAAAAAGAAAAACTCCTCTTCGAACGTCCGAAGAGGAGCAAGAACTTACGCTTCGACGCGGATTTCTTTGATGCCAGCGCCTTGCTTCATTTTTTGTGCATGTTCGAGACCTGAAGTCACTTGTCCGAAGACTGTGTGTACACCGTCGAGATGTGGTTGTGGCTCGTGTACGATGAAGAACTGGCTTGATCCTGTGTTACGACCAGCGTGTGCCATCGAGAGTGAACCCGCTTTGTGTTTGTGTGGGTATGATGTTGACGTTTCACAAGGAATCGTTTTTCCTGAACCGCCTGTACCGTTTCCGATTGGGCATCCGCCTTGTGAGACGAAGCCTGGGATGACACGGTGGAAGTTCAATCCATCGTAAAAGTTCGAGTTTGCAAGGTTTTCGAAGTTTTCAGTCGTGATCGGTGCTTCATCGTTGAACAATTCGAATTCGATTTTATTTCCATCTTCTAATAAGATATGACCAGTTTTTTGCATATTTGACCAACCTTTCGTGCTTTTCAGCATGAGATTCGTCACGATTCAAGATCGTGATTCCATGGTACAGTGTACCAAATTTCAGGACGTCGTGCAGACCTTTTTACTCGACGGCTGCCTCTAACACATCAAGTGTCACCGAATCTGTTACTTCGACACGAATTTGAATTCCATTCGCGAGTGTCACAACAGGATCCGTATGCCCGAAGTCCGCATCGAGAATGATCGGGAAATCATAGCCCCGCGTCGCGCGCAGAATGATGTCTTTGAGCGGGAAGTCCGGATCAAAATCGACTTTGCGCGGGAAGCGTCCGACGACGAGCGCCGCAATCTTGTCATACGCACCCATGTGTCGCAATTGCGTGAAATACCGGTCGATTGTTTCTGGTGTCTCACTCTCGTCATCCTCAAGCATCAAGACGACACCGTCAAATGATGGCAAGTATGGTGTCCCAGCAAGCAGTAAAAGTGTTCCCGTGTTCCCCGTTAGAATCGGACCTTCTGCGACGCCCGACTTAATGATCGTGTATCCTGCGTTCACTTGATGTTCTCGTCTTCGGTCGTCCGCGACATCCCAGCGTAAAACCTCATCTGTCCACTCCTCAGACGCTTCGATTCGACCGATCGGCTCCGTCTGCATGAACGTACGTTTGAACGATTCTTCGGTATACGGATCAAGACCATCGAATTGACCGAACTGCGTCAGCAGCGCGGGTCCGACGAACGTCGTCAATCCTGTTTTCTGATAGATGCCAGCAAATAGTGCTGTGATATCACTGTATCCGACGAAGATTTTCGGATTGTTTCGGATCAACTCATAATCAAGTTCATCGAGTAATTGGTGCGAGTTAAACCCACCGATTGTCGAGATGATCGCCTTAATCGATGGATCGGCGAACGCCATATGTAAATCTTGCAGCCGTTCCCCGATCGTTCCTGCCGTATGACTATGAACAGCCGTTGCGTTCGGCATTAAGACGACCTCGAAGCCCATTTTTTCAAGTGTTGCGATACCGCGGGCGAGACGACGCGGTACGTATGCTGCGACAGCAGACGCCGGCGAGACGATGGCAATCTTATCCCCTTTTTGTAAGCGTGGTGGTTTCATGAGAGTTCCCCCTTTTTCATTACAAGTATTTCCAGTATAACAAATCGAAGAGGAACCGCGTACTCTCATTTTTTCCATCCATCTTACAGCTTCACGAAGATCGAATCTCCGTTCTCAAGCAATTCTCCTTTTTCCGAAACATAATCGACCTTGACCGTCATATGTTGAAGAATCTTTTGTTCGCGCAACGACTTTGCCCACGCTGTGACCTGCGCTTTATCCTGTTCGTGTCGCTTGCGTGGAACGTCCACTAAGAGCGTCGGAGCGACTTCCTTCCGTAAATAAGCCTTTGAATCAAAACGCGCGTCATCTAGCTGCTGTATTTTATCGTTGTCATAAAGTACGGTCACGCTCAATTGATTGTTCAGTTGTTCGAGAGTCGGCGACGGGATCCGTCGCTCTAACCGATCTTCCCAAAGTGACGCGTGATACGAGTCAACGAACCTCCCCGACTCCTCTTGTTGATAGACGAAAAACTCAGTATTCGTTTTTTCGTCTATCGCGCGTGCGGCATATTCAAATGGAAAATTGCCCATGTTGTCGTAAAGACTACCGGTCACCTTCGCTTCCGGAAGATGCTGTTCTAAGTAAGTTTTTGCTTTCCGCTGTACTTCAGTCTCTTTCGTTCCATCCGAGTTCATGTCCTGTGTAAAAGCGAAAGTCATCAAAAAGGCACTACCTCCGATGACTCCAATTAGACTGGCAATCCCGATTATCCAACGTTTCATATAGTCCCCTCCCATATTTTTACACTTACAATTTTATCATAAAAAAAGAGTAGCGGACGACGTCCACTACTCAAGTATTGTTGATTGGATTGCTTACTGGATAACAGCGTGAACGAGCGGACGTTCTGCCGGTTTCGTTTCACTGATGTGGTACGCGTGATCCATTTTTTCGATCGCTTGGTCGAGTGTTTCTTTGTTTGAACGAAGTGTTGCGATGACATCGCCGACTTCGACACGGTCGCCGACTTTCTTGTGTAACGTGACGCTTGCTGCGTGATCGATTTCATCCGCTTTCGTCGCGCGTCCAGCACCGAGGATCATTGCTGCAACACCGACTTCGTCAGCGATGATTTCAGAGACATAACCGGCTTTTGAAGCGACGAATGTTTTTTCGTATTTCGTTTCAAGTGCTTTTGTCATGTCGTCAACGAGTGATGCGTCGCCACCTTGCGCTGCGATGAACTTCTTGAAGACGTCAAGTGCTGCTCCGTTACCGAGACGTGTTTCGAGATCCGCATATGCTTCGTCGAACGTCGGGTAGAATTCACCGAGGACTGCCATGTGTGATGCAATCGTCAAGGCGATGACTTTCAAGTCACGGACATCTTTCCCTTGAAGGACTTCGATTGCTTCCTTGACTTCGTTTGCGTTCCCGATTTCAAAGCCGAGCGGCTGATCCATGTCCGTAATGACAGCAACCGTCTTACGATTGACGCTCTTACCGATTGAGACCATCTCTGTCGCGAGTGCTTTAGCATCTTCGAACGATTTCATAAAGGCACCTGAACCTGTCTTCACGTCAAGTACGATGCTGTCTGCTCCCGCTGCGATTTTTTTCGACATGATTGAACTTGCGATCAATGGAATCGAGTTTACTGTCGCCGTGACGTCACGAAGGGCGTAGAGTTTTTTGTCTGCAGGCGTCAAGTTAC
The DNA here is from genome assembly GCF_002385115.1 of Exiguobacterium sp. UBA3968. NCBI lineage: Bacteria > Bacillati > Bacillota > Bacilli > Caryophanales > Exiguobacterium > Exiguobacterium sp. UBA3968. Next base: position 342,038 of record NZ_DGCW01000005.1, on the reverse strand, counting down.
CTGTTTGACCGATGATCGCCATCTTAATGTCGTTGACTTGTGAGACGAACGCTTCTTCAGAAAGCTCGACGTCAAAACCAGGGAACGCTTCGAGTTTGTCGATGGTTCCACCTGTATGACCGAGTCCACGACCGCTCATCTTCGCAACCGGAATGCCGATTGACGCAACGAGTGGTGCGACGATCAGACTGATCTTGTCACCAACACCGCCTGTCGAGTGTTTATCGACTTTTTTCCCGTGGATACGTGAAAGGTCGATCACGTCGCCCGAGTTGACCATCGCCATCGTCAAATCAGCGATTTCACGATCTGACATTCCTTGATAGAAAATCGCCATCGACATCGCTGACATTTGGTAATCTGGAATTTCACCATTCGTGAATCCTTCTACCATTGCTTGAATATCAGCTGTTGCGAGTTCGCCACCGTCTCGTTTTGTTGCAATCAAATCTACCATACGCATAATCTAGTTCCTCCTCAGGAGTGGTTTGTAAGTTTTAAAACAGTCGTTACATTTTTTTGATCGAACCGCGAACGAGTGATAGGAAGTGTGCTCGGACACGTTCTGTCGTTTCGATGACTTCATCATGATGTAACGGTTGATCGAGAATACCTGCTGCCATGTTCGAGACACACGAAATTCCAAGGACACGCATATCTGAATGACGGGCAACGATGACTTCAGGGACCGTCGACATACCGACGACGTCTCCTCCAAGCATCCGTGCCATCTTGACTTCTGCTGGTGTCTCATACGTCGGACCAGTATTTCCGAAGTAGACACCTTGACGGACACGAATACCGAGCTCGTCCGCTGTTTCCTGTGCAAGACGAAGTAATTCCGCATCATACGGCTTCGACATATCCGGGAAACGTGGTCCCATCTCGTCGACGTTCTTACCGATCAATGGGTTCGTACCGAAGAAGTTGATGTGATCCGTGATCAACATCAAATCACCTGGTTCGAACGCTTCGTTACAAGCACCCGCTGCGTTCGTGACGATCAATGTCTCGACGCCGATCGCTTTCATGACGCGTACTGGGAACGTCACCATATCCATTGAGTATCCTTCGTAGAAGTGGAATCGTCCTTGCATCGCAACGACTTGTTTCCCTTCAAGTGTTCCGAAGACGAGTTGTCCGGCGTGTCCTTCAACCGTTGAGACCGGGAAGTTCGGGATTTCATGGTATGGAATTGCGATCGGGTTTTCGATCTCATCAGCGAGGACACCCAGTCCTGAACCGAGAATCAATCCGATTTCCGGTTTCGCCTGCATCTTGCTTTCTAAAAACGAACGTGTTTCATTCCAGTTGACTGTCATCTGAATCGCTCCCTCGAATTATAGTTCTGTTAAAAAGCTTGTTCCGTGTGCCGGCATTTTGACACCGAAGTTTTCAGCAACCGTTGCCCCAAGATCAGCGAACGTCTCACGGATACCGAGCGGTTTTGCGACACTGTTTTTGTGATAAGCAAGCAACGGTACGTATTCTCGCGTGTGGTCTGTCCCAGCATGAACCGGATCGTTTCCATGGTCAGCCGTGATGATCAAGAGATCATCTTCTTTCAAGCGATCAAACACTTCCGGAAGACGGGCATCGAACTCTTCGAGTGCTTGTCCGTAACCTTGCGGATCGCGACGGTGTCCGAACAATGCATCGAAATCGACGAGGTTCAAGAAGCAGAGTCCGTTGAAGTCTCGATCGAGTTGCTTCACGAGTTGATCCATGCCGTCCATGTTCGACTTCGTACGGATCGCATCGGTCACGCCTTCGCCGTCATAGATATCAGCAATCTTACCGAGTGAGATGACATCAAGTCCAGCTGTCTCAAGTTCGTTCATGACTGTCCGGTCGAATGGTTTAAGTGCATAGTCGTGACGGTTCGCTGTCCGAACCCATGCTCCTGCCTCACCAAGGAATGGACGTGCGATGATACGACCGAGCATGTACGGGTCATCCCGCGTAATATCGCGTGCATATTCACAAATCCGGTACAGTTCCTCTAATGGAACGACTTCTTCATGAGCTGCGATTTGAAGGACAGAGTCTGCCGACGTATAGACGATCAAGGCGCCTGTCTCGACATGTTCTTGTCCGAGTTCGTCGAGAATTTCCGTACCAGAAGCCGGTTTATTCCCGATGATCTTCCGCCCTGAGAACTCTTCTAAGCGATGAATCAAATCATCCGGGAATTTTTCGAAGACACGGAATGGTGTATCAATCCGGAGTCCCATGATCTCCCAATGCCCTGTCATCGTATCTTTCCCTGCAGATACTTCCTGCATTTTTCCGTATGCCGCAAGCGGTGCTTCTTCAGCTGAGATACCTTCGATCGGTTCGATATGCGAGAGACCGAGTTTTGCCATGTTCGGCATGTTGAGTCCGTTGCGTTCACGCGCGATGTGACCGAGCGTATGCGAACCAAGATCTCCGAACTGTTCAGCGTCCGGTGCTTCTCCGATTCCTACGGAGTCCATGACGATCAAAAATACACGTTTAAATGATTGAGCCATTTGCTGTTCCTCCTATATACGAGCTGTAGTTGTGCGATTCCCGTTACGATTTTTCCCGGAAAGGGACTAGACAAAACGCATCATTTGTCTGAAGTCAGACCTTTAAAAGATAGAACCATCACGCCCGTGGATGATGTTTCTTATACACGTCGTGGAGTCGTGCTTTGTTGACGTGTGTATACATTTGTGTCGTCGACAAATCAGCGTGTCCTAGCATTTCTTGTACGACGCGTAAATCGGCACCATTTTCAAGTAGATGGGTCGCGAACGAATGGCGCAGGACGTGTGGTGTGATCTCTTTTTCAATACCCGCTTCCTTTGCCCGTCGCTTGATCATCTTCCAAAATCCTTGCCGTGATAAACGATCACCACGACTGTTTAAGAAGACATCGTCCGTCTGTTGACCACCGAGACTGTTGCGCGCGAGATCAAGATATGTTCTGACGCTCTCAATCGATGTCGTACTCATCGGGATGATCCGGGATTTATTCCCTTTCCCAAGACACGACAGATACCCGAGTTCGAGTTGCAAATCGTTCAACTTCAGTTGGAGCAGTTCGCTGACGCGCATGCCTGTTCCATAGAGAAGCTCAAGCATTGCTGCATCTCGTCGTGTAAGCGGATCGACACCGACGACCGAATCAAGTAAACGTTCGACGTCGGTTTGACTCCAGACGACGGGAAGCTTCTTCTCCGGTTTCGGTAAATCAAGATGACGGGACGGATCATGCGTCGTTAGTTTCTCTTCGACCAGATATTGATGGAACGAACGGATTGAGCTCGTCGCCCGCCGGACCGTCGATCGTGACTTGCGTGCTTCAAGCAATCGTTCAATGTGGTCGACGATATGATGTCGGTGAACCTGTTCAAACGAAGAAACTTCCGCTGTTTCGAGCGTCTGTAAGTATTGATTCAAATCATTTCGATACGCAGCTGCCGTATTCGCGGACATTTGCCGTTCAATCACTAAATAGTTGATAAATGCTTCCAGTTGTTCACGCACTGAACTCATCCTCTTCGTTTACGAAATCGCTTACTTTCCCATCATATCAAAGGTGTAAACCGTTGTGAAGAGGTCTGACCTATAAAAATCGAAAAAGAAAAACCATCCGAAATTTCCTCGGACGGTCAGACTGTTTGTGTTTGCGATTGTTCCAACGCTTCCCGAGCGTGACGCTCTTGGCAGACACGGCAGACGCCATGGAATGTCAGGCGGTGATCCTTGATTTTGAAATGGAATCGGGACACGATTTCTTTCTCTACTTCTTCAAGCATATCGTCTAAAATCTCTTCGACGGATCCACATTCGATACAGACGAGATGGTGATGCGAATGACTCGCACCTTCTTGTCGTAAATCAAACCGGGATACGCCATCTCCGAAGTTGACCTTATCGACGACTTCGAGCTCCGTCAATAATTCGAGCGTCCGGTAAACCGTCGCAAGTCCGATGTCGGAGTTCTTTTCTTTTACAAGGAGAAAGACATTTTCGGCACTGAGGTGATCCGACTCATGTTCGAGCAGGACACGCACAGTCGCTTCACGTTGGGGAGTCAGCTTATATCCTTTACCGCTTAGCTGTTTTTTGATGCGTTCTACACGACTTTCCATCATAGCGCCCCCTTTGTTCGAACTGATGCTATTATCATAGCTGAAACTCAGTCTTTTTTCAAATTAAAATGATTATCAACTGAAAATCATTTAAATGAGAATCATTTTAAAGTACGGATCTGCCAATGCTGAATCGCCATGATCGTCTTCGCGTCGACAATCGTTCCGTTTGCTACGAGTTCGAGCGCTTGTTCAAGCTTCAATGTTTTGTTCTCAAGGAACTCATCTTCATCGAGCTGACGATCACCGGCAGTAAGACCAATCGCTTCATAAATATGTACACGTTCGCTACAGAAACCAGGCGCACCGTAGAAATCAAAGACATGTCGTAACTCTTTCGCGACGTAACCTGTTTCTTCCTTTAATTCACGTCCGGCACAATCGAGTGGATCTTCACCTTTCTCGAGTTTGCCCGCTGGTATCTCGATCGATAGACTCTCGAACGCCTTCCGATATTGTTCAACGACAATCAGATCCCCTTGTTCATCAAAAGCGATGATGGCAACGGCACCATTATGATAGACCAGTTCACGAACCGAGGTATTACCGTTCGGTAACGTGACGACATGTTTCTCGACATCAAAAACTTTTCCTTCATAGATCACTTCACGTTCAATCGTTTTTTCTTCCATCGGTAGTGTTCCCCTCTTCTATCCTAGTTTACGTTCTCTGTCATGATTAGTATGCCGTTTCCGACGTATTGCCGCAAGACTTCAAGCCGTCTTTTTCATAAGATATGATACACTAGAATGCAGAAGTTCCAAACTTACAGTTCATTTAAGAAAAGAGGGAATTGAACATGTCATTAGGATTAGGTACGATGACGATCTTAAAACGCGGACAGGAAGAAGCGGCAGCAATCCTGCGGACGGCACTCGACGCGGGTATCACCCATTTCGACACAGCGGATGTCTATGCAAACGGAGCCGTCGAATCGATTATCGGTCAAACCTTCGCGCAAGAGGATCGTAGTCGATTGTTTCTTGCCTCAAAAGGTGGCAATCGAATGAATGCGACCGGAACCGGTTGGACATGGGATCCGAGTTATGACTATTTGAAGCAAGCCTGTCTTGAAAGTTTAAATCGACTCGAAACACCTTACCTCGACCTATATTACGTCCATGGTGGCACGATGGACGACGATATCGACGCATCGATTCGCGCGATGGAAGACTTAAAAGCAGAGGGGAAAATCAAGGAATATGGTCTCTCGTCATTGCGACCGAACGTCATCGAATATTGGCTTGAGCATAGTAATTTCTCTTACTTGATGACGCCTTATTCATTGCTCGATCGTCGCATCGAAGAGTTGTTACCACGCTTAAAAGAGAAAAACATCCAAGTCGTTGCCCGCGGTCCACTAGCAAAAGGAATGTTGACACACGAAAGTGCCTCACGCCTGCAGTCGGTTGATCGTTTCGAACAGTTCGATAAAGAGACGCTCGAAGCCAGTCTACAACAATTACAAAACTTCCCGCTTCCAGCGCTTGCATTGCAAGCAATCGATCAACAGGTCGATATCGTCCTTCCAGGTGCGTCAAGCGTGTCGCAACTTCAAGCAAACGTCCAAGCGATGAGAGAGCCGGTTTCGCAAGCTCAGATCGACCAGGCGCTTGCTACACTGCCAGTTCATCACTATACCGAACACCGGTAAGGTTTAACACTCCATTTCTCCGGGAATCTCCTTCTTTGTAACGTTCATACAGAGGAGGAGTTTTATTATGGCACGTATTTTAATCGTATCAACAAGCGCAGATGACATGAATGGTCACAAAACAGGATTATGGTTCGAGGAGTTCGCAGCACCTTACAACCTGTTCAAAGATGCAGGACATGACGTGACGGTCACGTCCATCAAAGGCGGAGATGTTCCAATTGATAAAGCATCGATCGTCAAAGAGATCTTACCGAAATTCCAAGATGCTCGCCGTGCGTTGCACGATACGAAAGCACTTTCTGAAGTAGATCCAGCATCATTTGACGCTGTCTACTTCCCAGGTGGTCACGGTGCGGTCGTCGACTTCCCGAATAACCCACAAGTGGCGAGTGCTATCGAAGCTGTCATCAAAAAAGACGGCGTCGTCGCATCGGTCTGTCATGGTCCTGCTGCCTTCGCGCACGTCATGATCGATGGCAAACCCTTCGTATCAGGTCGTCAAATCAACGGCTTTACAGATGAAGAGGAAAAATCAACAGGTCTCGAAGATAAAGTACCATTCTTGCTCGAGACGACACTTCGCGGTGAAGGGGCTACTTTCCTGACATCGGATGCTGGTAAAGAGTTCGCTGTCATCGATGGCAATGTCGTTACAGGACAAAATCCGGCTTCAAGTGAAGCAGTCGCAAAACTAGTCCTTGCGAAACTGGCTACACAGGCTTAATCGAGTAGTCTCTATACAAAATGGAGCAGGCGACATCATGTCGTCTGCTCCATTTTTTGACGTGAATTATAACCGATGAAGCGAATCCAATCGTTCGAGATCGGCTTCTGTCTCACGCTTTTTTCGTTCAAGCCGCTTTAACTCGTCTTCGAGTTGTTGCTGTTGAGCTCGCAGCATTGATCGTTCTTCCTCTGTAAAGGAACGAGCTACTTCTTTTTCTTTGAAATACCACCACTTTTTAATTTTCTCAGGTGGTGGTCCGATCTCAATCTGTTGCTCATGCTGTTTGACCTCATCCATTTGTTCAGCATGGGCCAATTGAAGCTGTTCTAATTCTGTCTCATAAGCTGTTTGTCTAGCTTCAAGAATCGGTGTCAGGTACGCAAGGATATGCGCCGTCAAGTCTCGCTCGACGACTCGTCGTAATACATCTCGACGAAGTGAGGCTTCCGAATTGCCCGAAGCATTCTTCCAGACGGTTGGATCCGCCTGTTCTAGAATCTCCTCTTCTTCCGCTTCTCCGAGCCAGCGTAATTTGAGTAATAATGGCTCGAGGAGTGCCTCCTCTACATACGCCGTAAATTGCGAATACGACGTCGCTTCTCGCGTCAACGGTTCTTCATGTAGGTGAAATAACGCTTCTGCCTCTTCTTCGATCCAGTCTTCGTAATCATTAAAGTACATGGTTTAACTCCTTACTTCATCTCATCAAAAACAAGACTGGCTCGAATCCGCCATCTACATGACAGTCGAGCCAGTTTTGTTAGACGTTCGCTCCGTTTTTTTTGATTTCCGCGATCGCCCAATCACACCAGTCCAAGTAATTCAACATCATACGCAAGCCGTATTCACTCGTCAAGGTCTCACCTAGTGTCGCACCGTTCTCGAGATGGTCGTGACGCCAACTTTGCATCATCTCGACGGCAAATTGATGGTGTCGCTTCGATTCTTCTAGATAAGCGACAGCTTCCTCTGGTGGGAGAAGATGCAAGAGCGAGACACGCATCAAGTTCTCATCCTTCATCTTCGGTTTGAATTCATTTGGTGTCCGTAACCATTCGACGAGCTCCGTCCGCCCTTTATCGGTAATCGAATAGACTTTCTTATCCGGCAGATCTTCTTGAACGATATGAACGCTCGTCACGAGTTCTGCCTCTTCCATTTTCAACAACTCTCGGTATATTTGTGTATGATGTGCGGTCCAGAAGTGGATCATCTGTTTTTTAAAAGTCGCGCTCAAATCATAACCGGTCGCTTCCCCTTGGGTCAGCAGCCCGAGTAGTGCAAATCGTAATGCCACTGGCTGCACCTTCTTTCCTTCTTTTGTATATATACTTAATTATCTCAAATATACCTGAATTTCGCTACTCTCGTGTCGAACAAATGTACGAATGAAAACGACCTACGTCGACATCACATTCGATCGTAGGTCGTTCTGTGTCATGATTCTCAAGATTAGCTTAGGTTACGTAATCTTTCGATTCCCTGTTGGACATGTTTCCAGTAAGAAGAAGGATGCGGAACGAATTGATGACGATCGAACCATTCTCCTGTTTTATCCTGAATACGCTCAATCGTCACGTCAGCGATGCGATCCAACTGCTCAATCGAAAAAGCGATTAATCGTTTCACTTCGGTTTCCTGGAGCATATACGATTCTAACGCTTGATCACTTTGTGCGAGAAACACATGGCATCGTTCACAATCCCAAAGTGTCGCATCCCGAAACTCCTCCTCCTGAACTCCAAGAGGTATTAGTTGATCAAAGGTATAAGCTAAACCAATCTCTTCTTCGAGTTCCCGGACACCATCTTCAACCGTCTCATTTGCAAGCAGATGACCGGCTGCCGTGATATCGAGCATTCCCGGAAAGTCCTTCTTTTGTTCAGAACGTTGCTGGAGCAACACGACGTCCCGCGTTGGATCATAGACGAAACAATGAAACGTTTCATGCCATAGACCTTTTGCGTGGACTTCTGATCGCGGACACGGTCCGAGCGGATTCCCAGCTCGGTCCACCGTCATGATCATCTCTTGTTCACTCATCGTAACACCTTCGATGCTTGATGGAATCGTTCTCCAACCGTATAGAGTTCAGCGATCAAGAAGACACTTGCGATCCAGATGATAGCACTTGGAAACAGAATCATCGCCGTCAAGAATAGAAATCCTTCCGTTCGTTCGATGAGTCCTGGTTGATATTGAAACGACTTGTAACCGTAGTTCTCACTAACTGCTCCGATCGCAAGGAACATCGTCATCCCAATGACGAATGATGCGACAAGTAACAGAATCACAACCTGCGTTTCCGGAAACCGGAGTGCGAGACCAATTAACACTGACAGTTCGACAATTCGGTCGAGAACAAGATCAAGGATCGTACCAATTGGTGTTGTCTTCTCTTTTCTTGCCATCGTGCCATCAATAACGTCGAGCATACCCGAGATCCACAATAGGACAATTGCCGTTCCCATCATGTCGTTATAGACGAAAAAGCCTGTCGCACCACCGATGATACCCGAAATGATCGTCACCTGCGTCGCTGATAATCCAATTTTCTTAAATAAGGTCGCCCCTTGATCAAACAGGGGTTGAACGATTTTACGCGCACGCGTATCTAACATGTCACCCCTCCTTTCTAACGATATACCCTTCTATCGAATGAATCGTCTCGTCTGAAGAAAGTACGAGCCGTTCGCCTGATGGCCGTTCCACTTCGTAGAACCGAACGCCATATTGAATGAGTTCTTTCGTAATCGTAACACGCTCATCCGTTTCCTTCGTCGGTCTTGAGACCAAGTTAACTGACGTCAACGGATACCAAGTCGCTTCGATGTAGATGCCTTCACCGAAAAACGGACTTGTCTGACTGAGCGTGATCGGTGTGCCGCGATCCACGATCCGTCCTTGTTCCAAAACATAAATGACATCTGCCATCGCCATTGCCTCTTCCCGGTCATGCGTGACAAGCAGTGTCGTGACGCCTTGTTCCTCGGTCAACTTTCGGATCAATGTCCGAAGTTCTCGTCGTCTCGGTACATCTAGACTCGAGAACGGTTCATCGAGCAACAAGAAGTCCGGCTGACTCGCCAGCGCACGAGCTAGACTCGCACGTTGCTGTTCACCACCTGAAAGTTCGTGGATGGCACTTCGTCCTCTCCCCTCGAGTCCAACGCGATATAACCAAGAATCAAGTTCGATCGGTGTTAACTGTTTCGCACCGAGGCGAATGTTTTGTTCAACGTTCAAATGCGGAAACAATAAAGAGCGTTGAAACATCATCGTCACACCTCGTTGATTCGGAGAGAGTGTCGTGACGTCTCGTTCCCCAAATCGAATCACTCCACTCGTCACACGTTCGAGACCCGCAATCAGGCGGAGAAGCGTCGTTTTCCCGCTACCACTCGGTCCGACTAAAGCCACGCATTGTCCAGACGCGATGCTTACATCGATATCAGACAACACTTGTTTGCTTCCAAATCGTTTATTGACTTGTTGTATCGTGACTTCCATTTAAACGCCTCCGTACGATTCGTATCCAGCTAGAAAAAATAACGGCTTGTAATACATAAAAAAGAATAGGTAATCCAATCAACCAAAGTGTCGCCAGACGAGCTGCCTCCTGGGAATTACCAGAATACGCCGGGAACACTTCCAGTGCGATCATGCGTACGATTCCGCCTCCAATCAACGCAACAAGAGCATATTGACTGATCGTGATCACGGTGACGAGCAACGTCACGGACTGTAATGTCGATCGTAACATCGGTCCCGTCAAATAAAACCAACGTTTGAATCGATTTCCTTCGAGCAAGACCATCTGTTCGAGCATCCGCTCACCGAGCGTCTGAAATCCGTTCGTGTACAAACGGACTGTATATGGCAATGTCGGCAGAAGCAACACGAGCAGTACACCGAAAAAACGATCTGCCAGACCGAGCCGGATCCATGTCAAATAGAGACCGAACGACAACAATAAGACGGGAACGAATAGCGGCAAACTAATCAAGAACTCTGCTATACGAATGCGTGTCCCGGTTTGAAAAGCGATCGCTTTTCCTGCCATGTATCCGAAGAGATGATTTAACAATATAACGGCACAGACCATCGCAATGGTCGTACCAAGCGTTGCTTCAAGACGCGGATTCCAATTCCATTCTCCCGGAATTAAACCGATCAATGGAACGTTGAAAAGAAGAACAATACATACGATGACGCTAGTTTTTTTCATTCACTTCGCCCCCTACTGATCTTCGTTGCCAACGGGCGGGTTAAACCCGTCATGAGCACTAGTAAGAGGAAAAGTCCACCCGTCAAGACGACACTCATCGCAAAAGCGAGCGGTTGTTCCGATAAATCACCTTGTGTGTATAAGTCAAAGGCATAGACGCCAAGTAATTTCGGATAGGTCACGCCGAGTAATGCCGGAATTTCATACGCAAATAAAATAAAGGCAAGTAAGATAAAGCCGGCTTCAAGCATGGGAACGAGCAGGAACACACCCCGTGCATGCCAGAATCGGCGCACTGGCGATAAATCGAGCATCATACCGAGTTCTTGGTAACGTGGATCGAGACGTCGTACAACCGGTAAGAGATAAAAAAAGACGAACGGAATTTCTTTATATAGATACGTCAAGATGACACTGATGTGGTTCCCTTCATGCGGTCCGATGATCGGCACATCACTGAGGTAGAGGATTGCGAGATACGCCGCTCCTAGATGAGGAATGAATAACGGAATCGCGAGCAACACCGCTAGCCGTGTTCTGCTCAAGATTCGTGCGAGCATCACACCGATGATCAAGGCAATGCCCGTACTCACGATGGCAACGTAACTACTGACGGTTAGACTCTCTAAAAAGACGTCATCCGTCAGTAGCTCATGATAGTCGGCGGGTGACGTCATTGAAACACTGACCCACAGCCCGTATAAGACCATCCCTGCCATCAGAATTGCAGCAGGATATATGTTACCGCGCCACACGAGACGGCCATTCCTTACGGATCATCTCGAAGACCGATGGATCTAGTTCCGTCCGGACTTTCCCTTCAAAGACACTCGGCTTCGGTGTCGACGGTGCGGCCGGTACATCAGCGAACTGCTTTTGTTCTGCCTGATCAAGTGTCGACAAATCGAGACTCGTTCCATCGCCCCAGTAAGTCGCATCATATTTTTTCAATTGTGCCTCTGGTGACAACAGCGTATTGATCGTAACGAGTGCACCTCTCGGGTTCGGTGCGTTGAATGGTACGGAAAGGAAATGGGTCGATGCGATTGAGCCATCCTTCAAAACAATCGGACGCGTTTGTTTCGGAAACGTTCCTGACTTCACTTCTTGTTCTGCCCGTCGTTCGTTGAAGCCCATCGTGAAGTCGACGTCTCCCTTCGCGTATAACTGATCGAGTTGCGCAAGCGTCTTCGGATACGTTTTCCCCTTTTTCCAGAGGTACGGTTTGATTTCGTTCAGGTAAGCCCATGTCTTCTTGAAGTCTGCTTTTGGGTCTTTTAGGGTCGCGTTCGATTCGACACCATACATGACGTGACGGACGAAGGCGTTTCCTGTAAAATCCGTCACTTCTGGATAAGTGAAGCGTCCTGGATTTTCCTTGACCCAAGACTTCAACGCTTGTAAGTCCTTTGGTGGCGACTTTACATCAGCTGCGTCATAGTGCAACGTATATTGGACTTTTCCCCATGCGGCTTCGAGCCCGTCTGTTTTCGTACCGCTATCTGAACTTTGGGCGGCAGCATCAACGTATTTCATGTTTGGAAGAACTTTTGTAATTTCCCCATAAAGTAACTCATCTTTTTTAGCATTCAAGAAGTTATCGCCATTAATCCAGACGACATCGATGACGCCTTTTTCCTTACCTGCCTTTTTCTCAGCACGTAATTTTTGAATAATGTCTGCCGTCTCGATCGGAACGCGTTCAAGTGTAATATTATGTTCCTTCTTCAGACGGGGCGTCACATATTCATCGATATAGGCGTTGATTCCGTCATCGCCCCCCCACATGTACATCCGAACCGTTGATTTTTCTGCTTCTTTCTCAATCGTCTGATAAGCGGTTCCTAAAACGTTTTTCGGTTCCGGTGTCGCATCCGGCGTCCCGCACCCGGCAAGCAAGGTACCTAATGCAAGAAAGCTCATTACTTTTGTTTTCATTCGTTGTTCTCCTCCGTCATCACTTTTTGTCAAAACCTGATTTTCCTAACCATTCAATCAGCCGCGGCATGACGCCGTACCCTTTTGCGGAAAGCTCCATCCACCACGGCGCATTGACCTCTCGCTTTCGGCGACGCATCGCCCGAACGACGGTCAGTGCGAGTTGTTCTTTCGATAAGACGATCGAAGCCACGTTTTTTTCATATTTTCGGCTGATGTCAGCTCGAACAAAAAATTCCGTCGCAATCGGTCCTGGGTTGACCGTCATGACGTGGATGCCTTTTGGACGTAACTCCAGACGTAACGCATTCGAAAACTGCAACATAGCAGCTTTTGTCATGCAATAGATCGTCGACTTCGGTGTCGGCAACTTTCCTGCCTGACTCGCGACATTGACGATCATGCCGCCTTCTCGAAGTAACGGAAGGCACGCTTTCGTTAGACGAACAGGACTTAAGACATTGATTCGGTGCATCGATTCGATCGTTTCAATCGAGGTATCGTCTAGGAAGCTGAATTCCCCGAAACCTGCGTTATTAATCAAAATATCGATTCGTCCATAACGATTTGCGAGTGTTTTCGCAAGAATTTCGGGCGCCACTTCCAAATCGTAGACCAGGTAGTCTGCCTGGAGTTCAGATGCTAACGTTTGTAATCGATCCTCGCGTCGTGCGATTAAAATCAAGTTTGCCCCTTCTTTATGCAGAGTGCGCGCCAGTGCTTCCCCGAGTCCACTTGAAGCACCGGTGATGACGATCGTCCGGTTGATGAGTTGCATTAAACTTCCTCCATTTTCGAATAGTAGAGGATACCAGATCGTTTCTCAACCGTAATCGCACCACGTGCGACAAGCGTATCAAGACGTGCCTTCATTTCACTCATGACGAGCGGGAATGATTTTTTTAATCGATTCCCATACGTCACTTGTGCTAATTCAAATAACGTATGCTCTTCTGAAAAATACTTTAACAGTTGATCGCCGCGTGCCTTGCGTTGCATCAATCGTTCTTCAACGAGTGCCGCGACATCGCGAATCGGATCACCATGACCGGTATACGCGATTCGGATCTGTTCTCCTTGTAGTTTTTCCAAGGAGTCGAGATACGCAAGAACGGGTCGTTTCACGAGCACGTCATCACCCGGTTGCGGTTGTTCAAGCAACGGGTTCGGTTCGACCCGGTCCAGCAAATGGTCCGCCGCGAACAATATACCATCGTCGCTTAAAATTCCGATTTGGTCACTCGCATGACCTGGCAGTTCGATGACGCGATATCGCCCAGAAGGTGTAATTGCGTCGCCTTCCTTTAATATGAAATCAAGCTGACCTTTTCCAAGCCATTTTAAGGCAGATTGATAGCTCGGTAACATCTCTTGAATCGCTGACGGAACACCAAATGAAGTCGCCAGTCGACGTAAGAACACGTCCCCATTGTTTAGGAACGTCTCGTCCTGTTCCAAATACGGGCGCAACCGCGCATGTCCATAGACAGGAATGCCTTTCTCTGAAAATCGATGTGCCATCCCAGCATGATCCGCATGGTGATGCGTCACGATGACACGATCTAAATCCTCAACCCGCAAATCGTGTCGCGCAAGCGTCTGTTGCATCATTTGCCACGCCTCGAGTGTATCGGGTCCACAATCAATGAGGATGTTTTCCCCTTCCGTTCGTAACACATAACAGTTCACGTCCCCTACAGGAAATGGTGTGGGAATCGGAATCGGGATGATTTCGTCTGATACAGTCATGCCTACACGCCTCTTTTCTCTCGTCCATTTTCTTTCATTATAGAGAGAATGAAGCTATAGCGCCAAACTTTGTGCGTCAACGGATGATATTTGTTGTCTAGCTTACGCTAGAGTATAAGAAATGGATGCACAAAAAACCGACCTTTCCGCAGATTGAAAGGTCGGTCAAAAACTTATTTTAAGTTGAGGACTGTTAATTTGTCGCGTGTCATCGAAGCTAAGCTACGTCCGACACCTTGAACACCAAGACCCGATGATTTAACACCGATGAATGGGAAGTGGTCAGGACCACGTTCCGTACGTCCATTGATTTGAACAGAACCTGTTTCAAGCGCGTCCGCTACCGCAAACGCAGCATCGATGTTTTCCGTGAAGACACTTGCTTGAAGACCGTATTCTGATTCGTTCGAGTATGCGATCATTTCGTCGACCGAGTTAACACGAATAATTGGAAGAACTGGTCCGAACGGCTCTTCCCAAGCAACGCGCATGTCACGTGTCACGTTGTCAAGAAGTGTTGGTTCGATCAAGTTCGCTGTACGTCCGCCACCTGTGACGAGCGTTGCGCCCTTGTCTGTTGCGTCCGTGATCAAGCCTTCGACGAAGTCCGCTGATTTCGTATCGATAAGCGGTACGACGACACTTTCTTGTTCAGGTGAACCGACTGTCAATTTTGCAATTCGAGTCTTAAGTTCTTCAATAAGCGCATCCGCTTGGTGATCGAGAACGAAGACACGTTTGATTGCTGTACAACGTTGACCTGAGTAAGAGAATGCACCACTGATGATGTGATCTGCTGCAAGTGACAGGTTCGCATCCTCAAGAACGAGTGCTGGGTCTTTTCCACCGAGTTCAAGGACAAGTGGAATCATTGCCGATTGACGTGATAAATGTTGTCCTGTTCCTGTACCACCTGTGAATGTGATCATGTTGATTCCCGGATGAGCTGTCAAGTAATCACCGATGACTGATCCACGACCTGTGACGATGTTGACGAGTCCAGCTGGAAGGCCTGCTGCGACGAGTGCCTCGACCATTAAGATACCGCTGATTGAACCTTGTGTTGCCGGTTTAAAGACGACGGCGTTCCCTGTCATGAGTGCAGGTGCGAGTTTCGCTGCTGCCAAGTTAACTGGGTAGTTGAACGGTGAGATGGCAAGCACGACACCGAGTGGCGCTTTTTTGATGACCGCGATTTTTTTCGCGCTACCGCCTGGGAACGAATCCCCTTGCATCATCTGACCGTCGAAACGGAGACCTTCTTCCGCAGTGTAGCGAATGATTTCAGCTGTCCGTTTGACTTCTTTGACGCCATCTGCACGCCCTTTACCGACTTCGCGCATGATGACTTCACCGATTTCGTCCGCACGTTTCTCGAGTTCCGTTGCCCAAGCGTGAAGCAGTTCAGCCCGTTTGTTCGCTGGTTGTTTTGCCCACTCTGCTTGTGCCGCTTTCGCTGAAGCGATGGCACGATCGACTTCTGGTTTTGTCATCGCTTGAACACGACCGACAAGATCCTCTTTATATGGTGAAGAGATTTCAATCGTCTCTTTTGATTCACTTTCATGCCATTTTCCATCTAGTAAAAACGTGTAGGTTGTTGCTGTAGTCATTCCACTCTACCTCCATTTATTTTTATCTCTCTCATTTCAGTGTGTGGCTGCATAGCTTATTGTAATCAATTGGTCTGACAAATGCCAAACTTTTTGCTTAACATATTATGAAAGCGATTACAACACTTTTTTTGTCGATTCAGAACTAGAATTTTTAACGTAGCATGCCGATAACTAGTCAGAAGTGAAGTGAAGGTAATGGAAAGGGGCACAACCATATGTACAATCAGCACGATATTTTATTAGAAGCCGGCACGAACGAACTCGAGATCGTCATCTTCCATTGTGGTCCGTATACGTTCGGTATCAACGTCATGAAGGTTCGGGAAATCATCGTTCCGCTCCCGATGACACCACTTCCGGGTACACCGGATGCTGTCAAAGGATTGATCGAACTCCGCGGCGAAGTCATGACGGTGATCGATTTGCCTACAGTCATCGGTGTTCCCCACGACGAAGCAACCGAGGATCGACTGATCATCTGTGAATTCAATGGGGAAAAGAGCGTCCTGCGTGTCGATTCCGTGACGGAAATCCGTCGTATCTCATGGGAACAGATCGATACACCAAACGAACTCGCTCGTGGCATCGAAGGGTTAACGAATGGTGTCGTCAAAACGGGAGACAAGATGATCATCCTGCTCGACTATGAAAAAATTGCCCTTGAGCTCTCACGCAAGGATATCTTCGCCCGCGAAGAAGGACGTCGCGTCCAGTCCCGTGACCGGTCCGATAAAATCATCTGGATTGCCGAAGACTCGGAAATGCTCCGGACGTTGATCATCGAAACACTCGAGGAAGCCGGTTACCACGGACTGAAGTGGTTCATCAATGGTAAGGAAGCTTTTGATGCGTTTGAGAACGGAAGCAACTGTGACCTCCTGATCACCGATATCGAGATGCCGAAGATGGATGGACTACACTTGACGAAACGACTCCGTGAAGATGATCGTTATGCGGAATTGCCGATCATCGTCTTCTCCTCCTTGATTTCCGACGATTTACGCCATAAAGGCGAGTCCGTTGGTGTCAATGCACAAATCACGAAACCGGAAATCGGTCGATTGATCGAAACGGTTGATTCATACGTCTTATAAAAAAAAAGAAAAAAAGCCGACGAGATGTCGGCTTTTTTAATCTATTCGATTCCTCAACGCAGTACGTCAAGATTTTTTCCAGTAAACACATCGAGCCAGATGACCCGGAATTCAACCATGCTGTCTTCAATCCGATCGACGATTTCTTGCGTACCGGTCATGGAACCGGATTCTGCTTCTTTTTCAAGCAGTTCGAAATCATCGGCTAAATCATCAGCGGCAACGGAATAGGAAGCACCTTTTAGCAAGTGAGCGAGCTTTTCAGTTTGCTCAGCATCTTGTTTAGCGACGGCATCTTTCAGTTCAGGAAACTTTCGATCGAACTGCGCGATATACGTTTCTCCAATTTTTTGAAGGAACGCGTGATCCCCACCCGCGATCGATTGAAGTTCTTCGAGCTTCTTAGCATTAAAAAAAGGCATGTCTTCCCCTCCTCTGTTTTCATCTTATCACTAATCTTCGTAAAAAAAAATCGGAGAATCATTTACACGCCATCGTTTCTATTTCTATAATGAGACAGTGAAGAGCAGGAGGGATAGACAATATGTTGACGATTTATCGAAGCGATGTCACTGGGGCAGTCAACGAGATACAGGAGTTTACGAAAGGTTCCTGGATCCATCTTGTCAATCCGACCAAGGATGAAGCCGACCAAGTCATCGCTGCTACGAATATTCCAGAGGATTTCATTTATGACCCTTTGGACGTGGAAGAAAAACCACGTTTTGAAAAAGATGAAGAAGGCCTACTGATGATCGTCGACGTTCCCTACATCGAAGAAGAATCATCAGGACGCCGTTATAATACGATTCCGCTCGGTATCATCGTGACATCCCGTCATTTCATCACCGTTTGTTCGCAACAGCTCGATGTCCTGACGTTATTCTCGAGTGGTAAGTTGCGAGGATTCCGGACGAATTATCGATCGCGCTTCGTATTTCAGATTCTCTATAAAGTCAGTTCCTCGTATCTCCGTTTCCTACGCCAAATCGATCGACGGATGGATGAACTCGAGGAAGAATTACAACGTTCGATGCGAAATCAAGAAATCTTTCAACTCATGAACCTTCAGAAATCATTGGTCTATTTCATGACATCCTTGAAATCGAACGATGGTGTCCTCGACCGAATCATCAAGACACCGAGTCTTGAGAAACACGAAGACGATGAAGACTTACTCGAAGATGTCTTCGTCGAACACCGGCAAGCAATGGAAATGGCACAAATCTATAAAGACATCATCAGTTCGACGATGGATACATTTGGTTCCGTCATCTCGAACAATGTCAACTTCGTCATGAAGTTCCTCGCCTCGATTACGATCGTCATCTCGATTCCGACGATGATATCAGGGATGTTCGGAATGAACGTCCATGTCCCTTGGGAAGGAGAAGTCATCGGTTTTTGGATCGTCTTCGGCATGATGATCTTCTTCTCTGGTCTTGCTGCATTCATCTTATGGCGGAGAAGGTTCTTCTAGTTCAAGTAAGCGTAAGACTTGTATGACTCAAAAAAGACTCAGTGACGGTGTTTCTGTCGCTGAGTCTTCTTCATTTACATGTTAATTGATTTCGACTGTCACGAGACAAAGATCATCCGCTTCATCGCTCTGATCCGGTTGAATCAGCTGATGGATGTTCGGTCCTTGTTGTTCAATCAGATTTTGGATGGCGTGAATTCCTTCATCGATACCTTTACTGTAGAGTTCCATGAAACCGTCCGTATAGAGATAGACACATCCTGGTGAGACGATGTCGATCGTCTTGCTCGAATACGTCGAGTCTTCGAACATACCAACAGGAAGTCCCGTATTCTCAAGCGGAATGATTTGATCGTTCATACGTAACAAACCAGGTGGATGCCCCGCGTTCGCATAGCTGAGTTTCATTTCATCTAAGTCGATATAAAGGTAGACAGCCGTGAAATAGATTTCTGTCTCGTCTCCCGGAAACAGTCGACTCATCTGTTGATTCAATTCTTCAAGCACTTGAGCCGGATCACCAATCCGGTGCACGAGTTCAAACAAGATTGAACTCATCCCCATCGTAATCAATGCAGAGGAGACACCGTGTCCCATGACGTCAAATAAGATGATGCCGTATTTATTCTGAGAGATGCGATACCAGGCATACATGTCTCCCGCTAGTTTCTTAGACGGGATATAGGTCGCCATGATGCGGATCTCATCGTCTTCGATATTGGCACTAAGCACACTCTGTTGCAGTTTTTGCGCCAAATCAAAGTCTTCTTGTAGCACTTTTTCATATCGTTTTCGTGCATCGATTGCTTGCTTCAGACCGATCGCATTACGAACTCGTGCGAGCAATTCCGTTTTTCGAATCGGTTTCGTCGTGTAATCAGATGCCCCTGCATTCAATCCATCAACGATATCTTCTTCGTTTGATCGACCCGAGACGATCAGGATTGGTAGTTCATCAAGACCAAACCGTTTTCGGATCAAACGTGTTGCCTCGATTCCGCTGATTCCCGGCATCTCAACGTCGAGCAGGACGACATCTAATTGCTCAATGAACAATGGATCCTCCATCAATTCGATTGCTTCTTCTCCACTCATGGCTTTGACGACGTCATATCCTTCATTTTCTAACAATCGCTCTAAGAGCATTAAATTTGTTAATTCGTCATCTACGACCAAAATACTCATCCGTCGTCACCTCGTTCTATTTAACATGTTTATCTGAAATCAGTTTAGCACACAACCTACAATTTCGTTTAGACGGATGCTGCTTTTTCCGTCATACTAGAAAGTGAATGAAAGGAGGAGTGGACTATGTGGCTATATGTCGTCTCCATTCTCATCATCGTATTCGTCTTGGTCGCCTCGATCATTGTCATTTCAAAAGGATATGGCTATAAGGGCAACAAGGACGATATCGAAATCGATTATGATGAAATCAACCGAAAACTTCGTCACGAAAATGATGATGATTCATCCAACAAATGAACCTCTAAGACCATCATATCACGATGGTCTTTTTAAATTCATTTCAAATACATGTTTTTTTTAGATGTTTTTGATTTGCTCACAAGGGTATATCCATATCATGGTTAAATACTATCTCAAGGGAGTGTTTATTATGGAACCGAATCTTCAACATGATCCACACGCAACGCACGCAGAACATCCGAATCGTCAGTTTGATCAGGAGGAATCATCAGGTCGTCAAGTTAATCTTGTCACAGGGATGTTAATCGGTGCCCTTGTCGGCGGACTATTGACGCTACTTAGTTCTTCGTCCCGTCAAAACACGAAACAAAGCTTACGTGGTGCGAAGGATTCCGTCTCGACACTCGCGTCTTCCATCAAGGAAGATCCGTCGGGCAAAGCGTCGCAAGTTATCAATCAGGTAAAGAGTGCTTCAAGTATCATCCAAGAAGTGGCGTCTGACGTTCAAAACGTCTATGACAAAGTGAACACAGAACTTGAAACAGTGAAGTCTGATGCTTCGACTGTGAAAGATACAGTCAATGAGACAAAAGGTGACCTGAGTTCTATCAGCAATAAAGTCGTCGAAGCGAAAGATGTCGCACTTGGCAAAGAAGAACCACCTGCTGAGCACGATGCTTCTAATCAACAAGCAAATGATGCTCAATCTTCTGAGGAAAAAAATAAAGGTGAAGGCATCTAATCGTTTGGTGTACTTCTTCATTCTCCCCGATGTGTTCAACACGTCGGGGTTTTTTAACGTAGGAATTGAACAAGAATCGCGACGCGTTCACGCATCCCGAAACGAAGGACACCTGAAAGGGGTGTCTCTGCCGGAATCGCGTCCGTCAGTAACCCCAGTTGTTTCGCCTCTTTTCGAGCGCGGTACAGATGAAAATCTGACGTGACAATTGAGACACGTCGGACATTCTTTGGTAATAAGTCTTTTGAATACTGTAGATTTTCCGTCGTCGATGTCGAACTGGACTCAAGAACCAGTCGCTCCGCTTCAATGCCAGACGCCACCATTCCGCGTCGCATCGCTTCTGCTTCCGAGATATCCTCATCCGGTCCTTGTCCACCACTCAAGATGAAGCGGACATTCGGGTGTTGTTTCCCATATGCGGCTGCCGCCTGAATCCGATTATGTAAGATTTGCGACGGTTTCTCCCCTTTGACACCTGCGCCAAGAACGATGACATACGGCGACGACCCATCCGCAAGTGGTCGTTCTCCTCTGTTGACGAAAATCCCGACACTGTACCAGAAGGCGACACAAGCGACGAGTCCTCCACCAACCATCCATTTGATATTTCGTTTGTTGAACGTGCGTTTAATCATACCGTACGACCTTTCTGCTAAAAAATGGGTTACGGTATGCTGTACGAATGATGCTTGCAAAAAGTTTCAACCTGACGGGCTTTACCTCCAAAAAAATGCGATCTTCTCTGAATCGAGAACATCGCATTTTCCTATTGATTGACTCGTCATCAATTTCCCCAAATTGATGTCACGTATTCCGGATGATCAATGAATGGATTCCGGTTTTTTTGCCACTTCTCGAAGATGACGTCGTTACGACGCATTTCGAAGCTATCGACTGGATCAAGCTTATTCCATGCTTTCAGCGTCGATAATTTTCCATGTAATGGGTTCGTTCCATTGTTGACGTTTTCTGAGGCTTCGAGATCGATTTCTCCGCCACCTTCGTAACGAACTGCCATGTAGAAGATCATCCGCGCGATGTCACCTTTGACTCGGTTCGGTGGTTCCCACGAATCGCCATCACGGTAGCAATCGCATCCACTATATTTCGTACCGCCATTGTCGAAATCAAGATTCCCACGTGCACTGTTGACGACGACATCTTCCGGACGCAAATGATGCAAGTCTGTTCCCGGTCCGTTCGTCGTACCAAAGTCACCGTGCGACTTTGCCCAGACGTGTTCCCGGTTCCATTGACCGACATTTCCACCATTGCTACTTTTCGCAATCGATTTCCCCGTGTATAACTCGATAACGTTGTTCGCATTGTTTGGATCTTGATCCGTTTCTTTCAGTGCTGTCCATACTGTGTCGTATGACACTTGTGTATGGTTGTCGATGATATCGTGCAGCGATGCCTTCAACGCTGCCCCTGTCTTTCCTGCTGCCGGTAGATAGTACGCATCGATCGTCGATTGAGATGTAACCATCTGCGGACCTGCCGCTACTTGTTTTGGATCGACTGTTTTTGCAGTGACCGGTGTAAAGACGATTGACCCGAGCGCAAGTGTTGCGGCAAGTGCACCTGTGACCTTTGACTTCCAGTTCATGCGTGTTCCCCCTCGATTGGTATGTATGAAAACGGATGTTACACGCTCATTTTCACATCGAATCCATTCATGGTGGAAGATGGACGATAGACCTGCTTTTTTGAAGATGAGTCGTCGTTCAGATTCTTTATCGAAAGACAACGGTTAGATGGTCCTGATTTTTTTCGTCCAAGACATCAATTGCATCAAAATAATTCTTCGAAAGAAATATTCTAGGGTCAAAAGTCACGAACGAAAGAGACTGACAAATAAGAATCCGGGACGATATTCCTTTCCTCTAAGGCTTCACTATAATAAATAATGCAAGCGTTTTCATAAATCATGAGGAGGTCTTTTCGTGAAACAAAAAGGATGGATTTTAGCAACCGTCGCTTCAGCTGCATTTTTAGCGCCACTTGCGCAACCGATTGCAGTAGGTGCAACAGCTGACAATGGTACGATGATGCAGTACTTCGAATGGTATGTACCAAATGACGGTAACCATTGGAATCGTCTCGGAAGTGACGCGACGAAACTGGATCAGCTCGGTATTACATCAGTCTGGATTCCACCTGCCTACAAAGGAACTTCACAAAGCGATGTCGGCTACGGTGCCTACGATCTATACGATTTAGGTGAGTTCAACCAAAAAGGAACAGTCCGCACGAAATACGGAACAAAAACGCAATTAAAAACAGCGATCGGACAACTGCATACCGCTGGAATCGATGTGTACGGGGATGTCGTCATGAACCATAAAGGTGGCGCCGATTTCACGGAAGCCGTCACGGCAGTCGAAGTCAATCCGGGTAACCGTAATCAGGAAGTCTCTGGCGATTATCAAATCCAGGCATGGACGGGCTTCAATTTTGCAGCACGAAATAACCTCTACTCGAACTTCAAGTGGAAATGGTACCACTTCGACGGCACGGACTGGGATCAATCGCGTTCAAAAAGCGCCATCTATAAGTTCCGCGGTACCGGTAAAGCATGGGATACGGATGTCTCAACTGAAAATGGTAACTACGATTACTTGATGTATGCGGATCTTGACTTCGATCATCCAGAAGTTCAGCAAGAAATGAAGAACTGGGGCAAATGGTACGTCAACGAACTTGGTCTTGATGGGTTCCGTCTCGATGCCGTCAAGCATATCAAACATGGTTACTTAGCGGACTGGCTCGCGAACGTTCGTCAGACGACGGGCAAACCGCTATTCACAGTCGCCGAGTACTGGCAGAACGATCTTGGAACGTTACAAAACTACTTAAGCCGGACGAATTACCAACAATCCGTCTTTGATGCCCCGCTTCATTATAAATTCGAGCAAGCAAGTAAAGGTGGCGGATACTACGACATGCGGACGATCTTTGACGGTACACTCGTCAAGAGTAATCCAGTCCAAGCCGTGACACTCGTTGAAAACCATGACTCGCAACCTGGACAATCGCTTGAATCAACGGTTCAATCATGGTTCAAACCACTCGCCTACGCGATGATCCTGACACGTGAACAAGGGTATCCGTCGGTCTTCTATGGTGACTACTATGGTACAAAAGGTACGTCGAATCGCGAAATTCCAGCACTCGCTTCGAAGATTGATCCGTTACTCAAAGCACGGAAGGACTTCGCGTTCGGGAAACAAAATGATTACCTCGATAACCAAGACATCATCGGTTGGACACGGGAAGGTGTCTCGGATCGGGCAAAATCCGGTCTTGCAACAATCCTCTCAGACGGCCCTGGCGGTAGCAAATGGATGTACGTCGGCCTTCAGAACAAAGGAGAAGTCTGGACGGATATCACTGGAAACAACACGGCATCGGTCACGATCAACCAAGATGGCTACGGTCAATTCTTCGTCAATGGTGGTTCGGTCTCCGTCTATCGTCAACAATAAGCATTCAAAAAGGTCTTTTCCGTATGACGGGAGAGACCTTTCTTCTTCATTCAGCGAGACCGACACTCGATTTGATATGATCTTCTGTCTCGATTGCTTGTAAGAGGAAATGCGCCACATCTGCGCGATTGATTTGTTTTGCATCTTCCGGAACACCTGTATCTGCTTGACGATAAAGCCCCGTCAACGGACCGTTCAGTAAACGGAGTGGTCGGGCCACCGTATAGTTCAAATCCGCTTGTTGCAAAAGCGCGATCGCTTGGCGGTGATCCTTCAGTGGATTTTTCAGAATCCGCTGAGCGAGCATCCCTTGTACACCCGGTAATTCATCATCAACACCGGCAGACGCGACATAACCAATTCGGTCTACGCCCTGCTTTTTCATCGCTGTCACGATCCGGACGAGACTCCGTTCTAAAAAGCCACTGTATGCAAGACTCTCTGTGCCAAGAGCCGTCAGGACAGCCTCTTGCCCGGCAATAGCAGCTGTTACCGCTTCTTGATCGAGCACGTCGCCCTTTAAGACTCGTAACCGTTCGTCATGTAGTGTCAGTTTTTCTGGACTGCGGACAAATGCTGTGACCTCATGCCCGTGATCAATCGCCTGTTTGACCAGTTCTTGTCCAGTTTGACCAGTCGCTCCAAAAATAATCAGTTTCATACGAAACATCCTTTCTCTTTCAAGATCCACTGATTCAATCATACCCTTACCACTTGAAAATGAATCGTCTCACCTTGTCTTTATTTTCAGAAAATTGTTTTTATTTGTTAAGCGTGTATGCTAAAATCTTCCTAAGTACATATGGATATTTTTTCCTTAAAAACAGGAAGGAGGATCGCTTGTGTTACGGCAACGCTTTATCATGTCGCTTGGTGTCATTCTAATTAGTCTGTTCTTGTTTCAAACTACCGCGACGTATATTTACACGCATTACATCATGCCGGATCCTTTTAAAAAGCCTTCGATTGCAGAAACTGAAGCGAATGGCGAAATTAGTTTTAAAAACGGTCACTCACCTACTAACACAAAAGGCAAGATGCCTTTTGAACCGATCGATCCACGACCTGGTCCAAAAGAGCTCTGGAAATCCCTTAAAGCGGATGCCTCTGACTCCCCTTTTTCTTATCTACAATATGTCATTTTAATCAGCTTATTTAGTTTCATGGTCTGGAAACTCGTTCAGTCGCGTCGCGTGAAAAAACGGCGCAGGTCTACAGGAGACGTAATGGATGACGTTCCATTCGCTCAATCAATCTTTCATCCTGCTTCTTTAAGAAAATCATCTTATCTGTATGCATCGTATTCGTCTTCACGTGTCCGTGATCTCGTCATCCGTTTTGAGCAACACTTACCGCGCAGTCAGCAACGTCGTCCGAACGAAACGCTTGAAGACTGGTTACGTCGAATTGAGGTCCCTGTCGATTTTCAGTTGTATCGGAATATCCGCTACGGTGACATGTCGGAAACGATCGTCACGGACGATGAGATTCTACGCTTCGAACAACAACTAGCACGCTACTCAACCATTTGACCTTGGAGGGATTTCCTATGAAACTACAACAATTAAAAGATCAACTCAATTCCATCTATCTCGGTAAACCGGACGTCATCGATCTTTGTCTGACGGCACTCATCGCAGAAGGACATATTCTATTAGAAGATGTACCGGGAACAGGGAAAACGATGCTCGCCAAAGCGCTCGCTCAGAGCTTTGAAAGTGCCTTCTCGCGGATTCAGTTTACGGCGGATCTTCTCCCATCAGATGTCATCGGTTCGGATTTCTTCAACTTAAAGACACAGGAGTTCGAGAATAAACGCGGTCCATTGTTCGCGAACGTCGTCTTGATTGATGAGATCAACCGTGCTGTTCCGCGGACACAATCGGCATTGCTCGAAGCGATGGAAGAACGTCAAGTCTCGATCGGTGGAACGACCTATCAGATGCCCGCCCCGTTCTTCGTCATTGCGACACAAAACCCAATCGAGTCAGCAGGAACGTTCCCATTACCGGACGCCCAACTCGACCGGTTCATGGTCGCAATTGAAGTCGGTTATCCGGATTTCGAGAACGAACGGCGCTTATTGTCTGAGATTCTGACGAACGTCCGTCGGTCAGCTGTCGGCATCGCGTCAGGCGGTGACTTGATTTCCTGGCAGGAAGAGGCACGCCGCGTCCATGCATCACAAGACGTGCTCGATTACTTGCTCCATATCGTCCAAGCGACACGAAACCATGAACTCATTGAAGTCGGCGTTAGTCCGCGTGGAGCGATTGCATTACTTCGCGCCTCGCAAAGCTACGCATTCTTGAATCAACGCGACTTCATCATCCCGGAAGATATCAAATATCTTGCAAAACACGTCCTGTCTCATCGCCTGACACTGACACTTGAAGGTGGAATCAAGACGACGAAAGCGGCTGTCTTGACGCATATTCTGGACGACGTGCCGGTTCCGGTCGAGATGGGGTGACGAATCATGCAGATTGAACGTTCCGTCCCGTTTTGGCTTGAACGCCGACTCTTTCCACTGTACGTCGCGATGACGTTCATCTTCCTCTTCATTCCACGTCTGTCGATCCTCGGTTTTCTGTTCGCCGCCTTGGCGACGATTCATTTCGTCGTCGGTCGAACAGAAAAACAGCTCCGACGGGACGTGGCAATCGAATGGAAGCATTATGAAGCGTTGATGTTCAACCAAGAACAGACATCGCTCCATCTACAAGTCTTCGGCTTCGAATCCTTGAGTCAACTCGGACTCGAAGCGACACTTCGTTTGCACACGGATGGCGGAGTCATTTTCCCGGAGATGGACCCACTACATCCAGCGACGTTTCATGCAGTGATTGACTCTGAAGACGGAGTGACGATCCCGATTCAGACGGTTCGCCGCGGACCAGCCGAGTTCGATGAGATCATCTTGACGATTCGCCTGCCCTGGAAGATGGGCGTTTATCTCTTTACGTTCGATACATATCCGTCGTTTACAGTCTTACCGTCCTTGACGGCGCAAGCGACGCCGCTTCTTTTACAGCGTTTACGGATCGGTGATCGACCGGACCGTTACTCACCGCTCAAGAACAAACTGGTTCAACTCGGTGCAAAACCCTATACGGCGGAACCGTCAAAAGAGATCGATTGGTATGCGACGGCGAAGACCGGTCGCTTGCAGGCAAAAGTATTCGAAACGAGCAATCAAGATACGTTTACGATTGCCTTGAACTTATCTGCCCCGAGCGGTTACGGACTCCACCAACAATTTGAGACGTTCATCGAACAAGCGGCATTCCTGATCAGTGAATTAATCAAGGAGGGCTGTAAGATTGAACTGTTCTTGAATCGACTCGACGGAGCAAACCGGATGACACATCTCTCGTTACAAGAAGGACAACCGCAATTAAAACATGTCCTGATGACCCTTTCGACGGTCTCGACGCGTGATTCGTTCATCGCGACACAACAGTTCGAACGCTATGTACTGCGCCGGAAACATATGAACAGTCAGTTGATCCAAATTGGCAATGACCGGATCCTCGCCATCGGCTGAGGATCCAAAGAAAGGAGTTTTTCGCCTCATGGTGTTTATCGCCCGAAAATCAATTCAGCTTATCGTGGCATTTTTTGTCTTGATTGCGATCAGCGCCCTTCCGGGGCTTGTCGCGCAAATGAAATTCAACCCAGTAAGCTACTGGGAAGGTCTGAAGCAACAATTTGCTCAATTAACGAAACTTGATGAGATTACCTATTTCAACGTAACCGCTCAAAAGGAATTCTTGTTGCTTCCTACCATCAGTCCATTCATTAAAGAGACGTTGATCATCTTTACGACAGCTATGCTGGTCTCCGCTGTGTGTGCGATTTTTTATGCTTATTTGTTTTATCGGAGTGGTCGCAAAACACGCATGATGCTGAAACAAACGACTCGGACGCTTGAGATGGTTCCGGATCTGTTCTGGATCATTCTTTCGCAATTCCTTGTCCTCTATCTGTTTAAAACGACCGGGTATGACAAAATCGAAATTGCGGGATCCTATGCTGAGTACATTCGTTTTTTACCGATTCTTACGCTAACGTTGACAACACTATTCTTCTTCATCAAATGGTTAACGACGCAAGTACTCGAACAGGAAGCTGCTCCTTTCCTTGAACTCGCACGGGCTAAAGGCATTCGTCCTGCCGCTCTTTTCTGGAAACATTTGATTCCGACAATGATCTATCGGTTTTATCTGTTTTTCCGAGCGAACATCATTACGGTATTATCGAGTCTCGTGATCATTGAATACACGTTCGAAGTGCAAGGTATGTTCCGGTTCGTCTTTTATAATGGACAAATGCCGATTTTGATGGTCATCTTGTTCTTAATCTATTTGCCGATTTTCATCATTGATTTGTTGGCAGAATGGCTTATTCCTAACGCCTGGAAAGGGGGGATTTGATGCGTCGTACTTTGATGCGAGATCCTGTCTTCTGGCTATGTTTATTTTTACTCACTGGTTTACTGCTCCTTAGTTTTGGAAATACGATCTTTCGTGATGGTCAAGTCGATCAAATCTCGAACCGGTATGCTGAAGACGGTACGTTCCTTGCGACGTCACCACTAAAACCGTCAAGTGATCAATGGCTCGGTACAGACCGCTCTGGCTATGACCTCTTTCAATTGATGATTGAAGGATTTAAATGGACAGCCGGTATTTGTATGATTGTTGCGCTCGGTCGAATGTTTCTTTCACTGGTCATCGCAATTCCGCTAGCTTTCCGAAGTGCTCGCGTCAATCGATACTTAAAACTTGTTTTTGATGGATTTTTAGTTTTACCGCTCTCTCTTGTCGCGTTGCTCATTTTGCTTCCATCACTTACGTTCTTTGATTCGACTGCTATCCCACCACTTTTTGATCGTGTATCGTTTGAATTGATTGTCTTGATTTTGCTTGGTCTCCCCTCTTTATCGCTTTATCTGATTGCAGAGACCCGCCAGTTACTTAGTCAAGAGTTCATGATTGTCGCCCAGACGCTTGGTGGCAGTCCGTGGCATCGGTTCAGACGCCATATTTGGCCACATCTTGTTCCAACGTTGACAATCGTTTTTATGCAACAGTTCATCCAAACGTTGATGTTACTCGTCCACTTATCGCTCTTTGATATTTTCTTTGCCGGAACAGTTAATTTACATGTAGGAACTGCTCCAACGATCTTTGAATGGTCATCGATGTTTGGCTATTACTACAATCAGTTTTCGGCGACGTCGTGGCTCAACCATATGTTCCTCGTTCCACTGATTGGACTAGCATTAGTCGTCTTTTTCAGCAATCTATTTATGAGTCGACTCGAACGGGCTTTCCGCTTCCGCCAGCAACTAAAACCAATCAAGCTATCGGCATCTCGTGCTCAAGACGAAGCTGCCGCGACATCGATGGTTGATCCCTTTACACTCGTTGCCCGGAACTCCCGTCACGATTCTGATTGACAATCCATTTTTTTCCTCTTACACTAGAAAAAAACACGAAATGAGGGCGTCCAATGTAAGTCATTCTGAATTCTCACTCCTAATTAAATACGTACGATATGGAGGTCATTCAGAATGAACCGGTTTACGCTTTTATTGGTCAGTCAATGGATTGCGAATGCGGGAGATGCGCTCTATATCGTCTCCCTGATCGCGATGATCTATCAAACGACAGGGCAAGCGAGTCTCGCTGCCCTGTTTCCTGTTCTCGTCACAGCAGGCATGACAGGAAGCGGCTTCTTATTCGCCCAAGTCGCTCAACGTGTTCCCCATGCCTCGTTGTTGTTCGGCAGTCAACTCCTCAAGACGATTCTCTTAGGCATCATCTGGGGACTTGATTTACCACTGCCACTTATCCTCGCACTCGTTGGATGTATCGCTTTCTTCGACGGATTTGCTCGTCCGATCGAAAGTGCCTTCATCCCTCGACTGTGTCAGGATGTCCAAAAGGCTAACAGTCTCGTACAAGGTTCGAATCAAGTGATTCAGCTCATCATGTGGCCGCTCGGCGCCATTCTGGTCAGCCTGTTATCGCCGCTTTCCGTCTTGTCCGTCTCGGCCGGTCTGTTTTTAGGTGCGAGTCTCATCAGCTATCTGTTCTATCGAAGCGTCCGCTCTCTACCCGACCCTTCGATGGAAGGGGAAGACGTTTCCTTCCGGTCGAGTATTCGCTACACGCGAGCGCATCCATTCGCGAAAGCCAACACGTATCTCGTCGGAATCGATGCGTTCGTCAGTACGGCTTGGATTTCTGCTCTGTTCCTCGTCTACATCGATACACATTTCCAGCTATCGGAACGCTGGTGGGGCATTCTAAATGCCTTCTATCTGCTGAGCATGATCGCCGGTAGTTACATGATGTTACGTCATCGTGGAACGCGTTCGTTGCTTTATCGCAGCATCGGCTTTTCGATTGTTGCGACCTTCTTGTTTGCTTTCGCTCCAATCGTCACACTTGCCGTGATCGCTTGTCTGATCCAAGGGTTTGCGAGTCAAGTCCGGGCGATTGAGCTGAATACGTTGTTGCAAAAGACGACACCACTCGAACGGTTACCGTATGTCTATAGCGTGCAACAAACCGTTTATGCACTCTGTTTCTGCCTCGGCAGTCTATTGTTCGGATGGCTTGCCGATGTGTTTGCGATCGAGCTTGTCTATGCGCTCGCAGGAGCCCTCTCCTTGTTGATGTGGCAACCGGCTCGCCAGCTATTGGCACATTCCTCTCAGGAGCAACGACACGTGTCGTAATAAATGACAGTCAAAAGGACAAAGGTCAATGCACCTTTGTCCTTTTTTTGATTCAGTTCTGACGCGTGCGCGTCACACTATACAACAGAAGCAACATAAGTGAGACGAGTCCGAGCGCGGCATAGGTCATCTGAAGCGAGAAGACACGTTCGACGAAGACGAACAGCGTACCGGTTCCAAGCACAGCTAAACGTTCAATGACTGAGATCAGCGACGTAAACGTTGCGCGCCCATTTGTCGGCGCAACATCTTGGATAACCGTGGTCACATAAGGCTCAGCCCAACCATAGCACAAGTACAGCATACCGAGTAAACCGATACTGACGAGCGGAGAGGCAACCGACAATCCGGCAAGACACACGATATAGATCATCGCCCATCCGACCGGCGATCGGAACCGAGATAAGGACGCACCAATCGCCTGCATGATTTGGAATAACACGAAGACGAATCCGAAATGGACCATCGGTATCGTTTGATCCCGTAGATAGAGTTGCCAAAACTCATCGACGAAATCAATCGTCGCCCCGTATAACAAGACAAGACAAAGAATTCGGACGTAGACGCGTCGAAACGAGAGTCCTATTAGCAATGTCTTCAACGAACTCGTCTCTCCGTCTTGTTCTCGCGCTGCTTCCTTTAAGAAAAACGTCAGGAGTACTGTTCCGAGCAAAACCCACCAAGACACGTGATAGTGCCAAATCAAGTCTACCGATCGCACGGCGTAACTCCCGACGAGTGCCGCAAGTCCAGACGTCAACAAACCACCGATTGAAATCACTCGCCAGACCGTCTCGAATCGCTCTTCTCTCCTATGCATTCGTAACGTTTCATAGACGTGGGCTTCAAGCGCTCCACTAAGTGCTGCGCCACCGATGCCGGCAAGGACCATCGCCAAGAGGAAAGCAGGTAATGAGTAGGCTTCAAGCAACACCGTAAACGATAACCACTCACATACGAAACCAGCCAGAATGAACGTCTTTCTGCCCCACCGGTCGGATAACAAACCGAACGGGACCTCACCAATCAACATGACCCAAGCAAAGACGATTTCTGCGATGACGACGTCGGCAATGCTCATTCCCCGGTCTTCCCAGTAAAAGCGTTCAATCACATAAGCTGGAATGAACGAACTACTGGCTTCGATCAGGATCCAAAGAATGAGTGATCGTCGGACTTAACAAGGCCATCTGCTTCGCCGCATCTCCTCACTTCCTTTCTATTTGGTAGTAGTTAATTCCCGTTTTGCAGATGAAACCAACAAAAAAACGCCCTTTGATTAAAAAATCAAAGAACGCTTTTGACATTAACATTCATCTGCCGATTCCGTGACCGGTACGACGGACTGGACGATCGGTAGTTCGACGATGAACGCGGACCCGACACCTTCCGTTGATTCGACATGAATCATTCCTTCGTGCGAACGAACGATTTCCTGACAAATCGCAAGACCAAGTCCGGTACCACCGATTTTTCGACTATCCGAATTATCGACTCGGTAAAACTTACTAAACAGTTGTGGTAACGCGTGACGCGGAATGCCGATTCCCTCATCTTCAATCTTCAGCTGGACACGATCTTCGACTTGACGCATCGTGATCGTGATTTGACCACCATCCGGTGAATACTTGATTGCATTGTTGATCAGGTTCGTGAACAGCTGACGCATTTTTTGTTCATCAGCATGAATCCGCCCCGTCGTCGTTTCTTCAAAATCAAGGACTAGCTCGTGATCTTTTGCCGAA
Organism: Exiguobacterium sp. UBA3968; assembly: GCF_002385115.1. Taxonomy (NCBI): domain Bacteria; kingdom Bacillati; phylum Bacillota; class Bacilli; order Caryophanales; genus Exiguobacterium; species Exiguobacterium sp. UBA3968. The sequence continues at coordinate 309,268 of NZ_DGCW01000005.1, read as the reverse complement.
GCCGTATGGAACTCGACCGTTTCCTGAATGACTTTCGTCAAATCAAGCGGTTTGAAGTCATACTGCTGCTGACTCGATTCCATGCGCTGGACATCGAGGAAGTCGTTGACGAGGTTCGTCAACCGTTCGGTTTCCGCATGAATCGTCTCGAGATACCGTTGACGTTTTGATTCCTGGACGTCGCGCGCGAGCATCAGTTCCGTATAGCCGTAAATCGAGGCAAGCGGTGTCCGCAACTCATGCGAGACGGTCGAGACGAATTCCGATTTCATCCGGTCGATCGCAGTCTCTGCCGTCACGTCACGTAAGACGAGCATCGTACCGCGGAAACAACCACCGTAATGAATTTCCTCTGCATACAGCGTGACGAATCGCTCTTCCTTGTTCAAGGACAACGCCAAGCTCTCCGTCGGAATTTCCTGACTGCAGACATGATCCATGTAGGTTAAGAACGCCTCATGTTGATCGACTTGCACTGCCAACTCTTCGATTTTGACGTCGAGCGTCATCAATCCTTCTTCCGCCACTTGATCGTGCGCCGGATGATGGAATAAAGCGAGCAATGGTTTATTGGCAAAAATCGTCTCTCCTTCGATATAGATGACCGCTTCCCGAATCGAATGGAGAAGTTTGGACGTCTTTTCCCGTTCTCGTTCGACTTCTTCAAAGACACGCATCCGGAGCAAGGAGAGTGCCAATTGACGGGAGAACGACCAGATTTCGTTCGTCTGCTCTTCCGTAAAGGCATCCCGGTAACGGACGAGATAAATGCTTGCAATCATTGTGTTCGTCGCTGGATCCATCACCGGTACGACGATTTCGTACATCGCGTACGGATATGGGAGCGGATGATGACTCGCGACTTGTTTCGTCGAGCGAACAGCACGCTTGTTTTGACGTGTGCGTTCGAGTAATGACGTCGAAGCATGTAATAACTGGTGCTCCTGAGCTGCCGTCATCCCGTAAGAGACGAGATCCGTATAGCGGTCTTGCTCTAGGAAGACGATTGCTCCGAACTCCGCATCGGTGATCGTAATCAATTTTTCGATGATCGCCGGATACGCCGTCAACGTTTCGCGAGACGCAAGTGTCTCGGTCAACTCATTGCGATAACGCAAATGGGTCTCATTACGTAACGTGATGTCGAGTGCTTCTTCGAGTTCTTCCTGTTGCGATTGAAGTTCTTCTTGCTGGGCAATTAATTCTTCCTGTTGACTTTGTAGTTCGTCGTTACTTGCGACGAGTTGATGTTTTTGCCCGGAAATGGCGGCTGCCATCTGGTTGAACGTCGTCGTCAACTCACCAATCTCATCTTGACGATTCGTGATGACGATCGGTGTCGCATCCTCACCTTTAGCGAGTCGTCCACTTTCCCGGTTCAACTGACGCAACTGACGCGTCAAGCGGCGGACGAATGGTCGGACGAAAACGAGAGTAATCAATAAGAGGATTGCAATATTGACGGCTCCGAGAATTTGCGACGAGTTGACTTGTTTACCAAGCTGCTCTTGCGCCGCCATCTCTTGATCGTTTAAGGAATTACGATATTTTGTGAAGACCGTCTCCATATCAACGATACTTGAACTCATATCAGCCGCACTCTTCGTCTTGATGTTGAACTTCCGCTGTGGATCGAGTGGTTTTGATTTCGTGACCTTTCCAAGCGTCGGCATCTTCAAGAACGGTTCCGTCACTTTGCCGTCTTTTTTCGCCGCGACATAATTGACGAGGCTCGGCATGACGCGTTGGGTATACGCTGTATAGAGTTCCCGTGCGTCCGTTGCATACTGCCGTTCTTCTTTGAAGCGTGCATTGCGCTCGAACCATGTCGTTTGTCGATTGATGCCATTTTTCTTTGCTTCGATTTCTTTTAACATCTCTTCGTCACCAAGCAAGACGAAGCCACGCATCTCGTACTGCATGCTTTGCCATGATTCGTACAAATCGGTCGCCCGTGTCCGATGTTCGTTTAACATCTTTAATTCTTGGCGTGATTCATCCACCTGTTGTTTCGTATATAGGTAGACACCACCTGTCGTTAGCAGCAGTGTCAGAAAAATCACATAAAACGCAGACATGATTTGCCGTCCAATCGTTCGATTCAGCCATGTTTTCATTAAAGGAATTCAACTCCTTTCCCTTTATCTTTCTCCAGCAATAAAGGTATTCCCGTCCATTCATTGTAAACTTTTTTCAATCGATACACAGCATTCTGCTCAAAAAGATTTCAATTTCATACAACTTTAATCTAAATCGTTGTATATGACAATTAGATGTCACGATTCAATCGTTTCCAACAAAAAAAGAGCCCAGCAGGACTCTTTTCAATGATGATGGTGGTGACTATGGCTCCGAACTGGCTGTTCATCCGCTAAATGATCCGCATCCAAAATGCCAAGTCGTAAATACTGGGCTAAGACTTGTTTTTCAGTCGTTTCAGAAATCTGATCTGCTCCTTGAATGAGCCTTAAAATACCGGTCGCAATCCGTAACGGTTCAAGGTTCGTCTTTTCGACCGGAAAACTTGTCAACGTTTCTAAGTAAGCGACGTAATTCAGTGCATCCGATTCATTCGGACTGACGAGACGCGCCGCATGCTCGCGCAGTTGTTGCGTCAATGAATTCGTTGAGATTCCCTTTGAGGCTGCAGAGATAACTCCGAACAGAATGAACCCGATGATGAGAACAAAAAATCCGACCATGAAAATCGGCATGCCCGAGAAGAAGCCGTCGCCTCCCAATTCGCTTTCCATGAATGCTACTGTGAACATGATGAGCCCTCCAAATGAATAGAATAATAACGATCACTTATCCTACGTTATCCTCTTCAAGAAAGTTTCACCTAGTTAGGTAGTTTTTGTAATTCGGCTTGGAACCAGTCTTCAACGAAGAACCGTTCCGTCTCCGTCTCGATTTGATACGAATACAACACCTCAAAGTCACCCTCTGTCAACATCGGTAACGTCAATTCGCGTACGAGTTGACGTAACTCCTCCGTCAGTTCAGCTTCATAGCGGATGAATCCATCTTCCCGGTGCTCGACTTCCGTCAAGTATGGGAGGAGGATATGCTTGCCGAATGATTGTGGATCATCGATGACTTCTGCTGTCACACCGAATAGTTCTTCTGCTTCTTCGACGAGTCCTTCTGCTGACTGCACCTCAATATGATCCGGAAACCAGACCGTTAAGCGGTGCCCTTCCTGTAAAAGTCGTTCAAAGACAGGACGAAACGTTTGATTTTGAATCAGTTCGTATTGCATCAGTCTTCCCCTTTCGTGAATTCAAATTTTAATTGATCGCGTTCGAGATAAAGCATCGCCTTGAACTGGCGGGCATTCTTCTTCATCTCGAGTGGCTTCGTTTTTTGTCCAGCGAGTACCTTTTTGACTTCCGTTTGTGTCAATCGAGCACCAAGGATCGTTTTCGGTAACGTAAAGCCGCAGTTGTTTTTTTGATACCCACTACAACCATAGAACTTCCCACGATCAAGAACCGCTGATTGGCACAGCGGGCATGGCCCGACCGGACGATTCGTCGCACCACGCGGGGACTTACTCTTGACTTGCGTCGGATCAACAGCGAGTTGTTCGATCCGTTGCTTGGCATCAACGACGAGATGCTCCGACAGTTTCTTCGCCTGTTCAATGAACTGGGCGGCAGACGCTTCCCCTTTACCGATTTGCTCGAGACGGCTCTCCCACTTCGCTGTCATCTCTGGCGAAGCAAGAATACTCCCCGTCACGGCATCGATCAAGATCCGACCTTTTGGCGTCGGATGAATCTCTTTTTTGACGAGTTTGATGTATTCCCGCCGTTTTAGTCCGTCGATGATCCCGGCACGGGTCGCTTCCGTCCCGAGTCCCTCGACTTCCTTCATAATCGCTTGCAGCTCATCTTCGAGTAATTTACCAGCTGTTTTCATGCCGAGGATGAGTGTCCCTTCCGTATAGCGTTTCGGCGGCTCCGTTTGTTTCTCAAGCAGACGACAGCCTTTGATCGGCATCTCTTGTCCTCGTTCGACGGCTGGCAATTCGACTTCCTTTGATTCGATTTGTAAGACTTGTTTAAAGCCCGGATCAATCGTCCGACTGCCGCGTGTCAAAAAACGGTCCATCTCACGCGTCGTCACGATTTCCGTTTTCTCCGAGACGGCGTCCGGTGCAAAGGCAGCAAGGAAACGGCGAACGATTAAATCGTAGACTTGCGCATCTCGTCCAGAGAGCTTCGCGACGGCACCCGCCTCTTCTGTGGGAATGATCGCATAGTGGTCGCTGACCTTTGCCGGATTGACGTAGCGTTTATCGTTTGCCGGATTGTTCGTCAGGACATCCTTGATTGGACTATATTCCGCTTGTTTTAATAACCGATCAAGAATGACTGGGAACTGTCCCGCTTCCTCTTTGGTCACGAAGGACGAGTCTGTTCGCGGATAACTGATCCAACCACGAATATACAGTTTTTGCGCAATATCGAGTGTTTCTTTCGCACCGAGACCAAACCGTCGGCTCGCTTCGGTTTGTAGGAGCGATAAACTGAACCAAAATGGCGGTCGTTCCGTCTGCCGTTTTTTCTCGATGGAGGCGACGATTCCGATTCCTTTCGTCCGATCCACGATTGCTTGTGCCTGTTCCCGATCACTCAGCTTCGTCTGTTTCTGCGTATTGATATATTTTCCTTTGTATCGCGTAAAATCCGCCTCGACTTCATAATATGTCTCCGGTCGGAAATCCTCGATCTGTTTTTCCCGTTCGACGATCAGTGCAAGCGTCGGTGTCTGGACTCGTCCGAGGGAAAAGACGTCGGCGATGCCCTTCTTCTTCAGTAACGTCGTATAGGCACGGGACGCATTCATCCCGATCAGCCAATCGGCGCAAGCGCGACTCATCGCCTCATGGAAGATGTTCTCTGTTTCCTTTCCATCAAGCAGATTCGCAAACCCATGGTCAACGGCTTGCGGCGTCAGACTCGAAATCCAGAGTCGTTGCAGTGGTTTTGCGTTGTTCGCGAGACGTAAGATCAATCGGACGATTGCCTCTCCCTCTCGCTCGGCATCCGATGCTATAATGATGGAAGTCGTCGTCCGCTCATTCAATAATTTTTTGATGACTTGGTACGGTTTACTTTTACCTTTTGCCAGTCGGTAATCAAATCGTTCCGGGATAATTGGCAAATGGTCATAGTTCCATCGTTTCCATTTGGCGTCATAATGCGCCGGCTCCTGCAGTTCGCATAAATGTCCGACCGCGTAGGCGAGTTTTGCCCCTTGTGGAAACCGATCACACGGTTTGATTTCGATGTAGCCGTCCCGCTTCACTGACGGATACGGAGCTGCCAGTTTTTCAGCTTGTTTTGGTTTTTCAGCAATGATCAATTGCACACGCTTCACCCTCATTTCCTTACTTCAGACATGTGGAGGTACCCATGCCCTATTTTACGTTATTCATGGCTTTATTCTTTATTTCAACATCGGCAATCTTCGTCAAATGGGCGGAGACCCCGATCGAGGCTGTCGCCTTTTACCGCATGCTGTTCTCGACCTTATTGTTGCTCCCACTCATTCGCTTGAAGGAACTTTTGCAACTCAGTTCGTCGACGATTCGGCATATGCTATTAAGTGGCATTTTGCTCGCCGGGCATTTTTGGCTGTGGTTTCTCTCTCTTGATTATACGACAGTTGCGAGCTCAACGCTCTTCGTGACCGCAAGTCCGATTTTTGTCCTTGCCGGTAACGCGTTATTTTTCAAACAACACCCGTCGCGCAAGGCACTCCTGTTCGTCGCTGTCGCCTTGTTCGGTGGCGGTCTCGTCGCTTACGGAGATATCGCCGTCGGCATGCGCGCCTTGATCGGGGACGGTCTTGCTTTGCTCGCAACGATTTTAGTCGCTGGTTACTGGTTGCTCGGTCAACACGTCCGCACAAGCGTTTCGACGAATCTCTATTCGTTCGGTGTCTACGCTGTCGCGTCGCTCGTCTTGCTTTTGTTATCATTGATTCAATCAACGAATCTCGTCGCTGCGTTCCAACAAGACTGGTGGCTGTATATTCTTCTTGCCGTCTTCCCAACGTTACTCGGTCACAATTTATTCAACTGGGCGCTCGCTCGTGTCAGCGCTAGCATCGTCAGCATCACGATCCTTGGCGAAGCGGTTTGGGGCATGATCTTTGGGTATTATCTGTTTAATGAGAAGTTAACATGGATTCAAATCACCGGTGCTGCTTTACTCTTGATTGGAATTGGATTGTTCCTCCGACGCAATGAACGTGATATTCGTGAACAGCTCGCCCATCGTGAAAGTGCCACTAGTCAATCTTCCTCATGACAAAAGCGAACCAGGATGATGATCATCCTGGTTCGCTTTTTCGTTACGATCGTGGATCGTCAGGTCGAACTTTCGGTAAACGCCATGTCATCGCGAACGCGAGAATGGCACAAACGACTCCACCGATGAAGACGTAACGTAATCCATGTGATAACGCGAGTTCTGCCGCATACTGCACGTCCTGTCCGAACGTTTTTGCCGTACTCGATTGGAAGAATGGATCAATCGCGTACCCTGAAAGCGTGTCCGACGCTGCAAACGAGCGAAGGATTGATAGGTTGAAGATCGTACCGAAAATCGCAACACCGAGCGTCTGTCCCGTCGTACTCAAGAACGAGTTGACGGCCGTCGCTGAACCACGAAGTGACCAATCGACGGATGTCTGCAAGACGACCATGAAGACGGGTTGCGAGAGACCAAAACCAATTCCGATCAGCGAAACGGCAAGATAGATGAAAACATCACTTGATTCGCGCGTGATCAACGATAAAATTACTGTACCGACGATCAGCAGCCCCATTCCTGTCATCGTCCGGTACCGGGGTGAGGCGACACCAATCGTCCGTCCACCGATGATGGCGGTCAGCGTCCAAAAAAGCGACAGTGGCATCAACATGAAACCAGCTTCGGTCGGACTCTTCCCGAGTACCCCTTGGGCAAAAATCGGAATATACGCTGACATCGAGACGAGCACCCAGGCGGAAAAGAAGACCGCTAAGTTGATCACGAGAATGACCGGATGGCGAATGACTGCTGGTGGCAAGAGTGGATCGCTCGCCTTTTTCTCGACCCGATAAAACGTGAACAATAATACGAAACTAATGAAAAAGCTCGCTAGAATGATCGGCCGCAAGAACGTCTCCGACTCACTGCCCGACAATAAACCGTACAGAAACGCACTCATCCCGAGCGCAAACAATAAGGCACCCCGGTAATCGATTTTCCGCTCCGTTTCCCTGACCGTCTCTTTGTAGTAAACGACGATCATGAAAAACGATAATAAGGCAAACGGTACGTTTAGTAAGAAAATATACCGCCACGAAAGCGATTCGACGAGGAATCCACCGACAAGTGGTCCCGCGACACCCGAAATCCCCCACACGGCACTGAGCACTCCTTGGATTTTCCCTCGTTCCTCATATGTATACAAATCACCGATGATCGTCATCGCGATCGGCAATACAGCTCCTGCCCCGATTCCTTGAACGGCGCGGAAGACGATCAACATCTCCATCGATTGAGCGAGTCCACAGGCTAACGAAGCGACGGTGAAGACGCCGATCCCGAATAACAGAACCCGTTTTCGACCATATAAATCTGCCATCTTGCCGTAAATCGGTGTTGATACCGCCATGAACAACAAGAATCCGGCAAAGATCCAACTGACTAATTTCGCCCCGTTCAATTCACTCGCCATGACAGGTGTTGCTGTTGCAACGATCGTCCCCTCGATCGCGGCTAAAAACGTCGCGAGCAACAAGGCGACGGTTACTTTTTTCCTCATTTGTTCCACTTCCCCTCTACTGTTCTATCATACTGGTTGAACCAGTGATAAGAAAAGTAAATGCTTATGAAACAGGATTCGCGGGAACGGTATGGAATGGTATACACTAGACTCAGATTCACGATTTCGAATGGAGGAATGTCCTATGTTACGAAAAACGGCACTGATTACCGGTGCATCAGGTGGAATCGGACTCGATCTAGCTGTCCTTGCAGCGCGAGATGGCTTCGATTGTGTACTCGTTGCCCGCAATGAGAAAAAATTGAAGGAGCTTCAACAGGTCCTTGAAAAACGCTATCAGATCAAGGTCTATGTATTCGCTGCTGATTTATCACTAAGCGACAGCGTTGATCGTCTCGTGCAATACTTAGAGGAACAAGAATTGACAGTCGATCTATTGTTCAATAACGCCGGATTCGCCACGTCGGGACGCTTTGCGGAAATCGATCCAACAGAAGACATTAACTCGATCCAGGTCAACGTCGTCGCCTTGACGGATTTGACGAAACGTCTCTTACCAGGAATGGTTGAACGTGGCTTCGGACGCATCCTGAATGTCGCGTCGGTCGCTGCCTTCATGCCAGGACCTTACATGAGTGTCTACTACGCAACGAAAGCCTATGTCCTGTCGTTCTCGGAAGCACTTGCGACAGAAGTCGACGGCTCGGGTGTCAGTGTGACTTGTCTCTGCCCGGGACCGACCGATACGAACTTCTTCGACCGGGCGAACATCACGCTACCGTTTAAGAGTATGCCGTCACACCTCGTCGCATTCGCCGGGTACCGTGGCATGCTCAAAGGACGCCGCGTCGTCGTTCCAGGTGTAAGCAACCGGGCCATGGTTTCCTTGTCTCGTCTCCTGCCGCGTCGTCTCCTAACGGAAGTAACAGGACGAATCCAAAATCCTGCACGTCAGCAAGAATCCTCGACAGAAGAAGATCTCCTGTACGCGAATTCATGAAAAAACGGAAGAGCCAGATAGCTGGTTCTTCCGTTTTTGTATTTACGCTTCGCGATGACGAAAGCGTCGCGTCACATAACGTTTGACGCGATCAAATGTCATCGTATAATGATACAGATAACGAACGACGAGCGCACCCGTGATTGAGACGAGGTACCCCGTCGATAAGACGAGTAACCAGGAAACAATCGCGAGGAACCATGAACTCTCGAATCGTAAATATTGCCATTGTAATCCTTCTGATGAGGTAATCAACATGGCGCCCGGGAAAACGGAGGCAGCGAGTAGGTAACAAGCGGCGTAGCGTCCTCTAATGGTACCTTTCATCAACAAAATACTACCAAACACTAAGCCGACGCTCGAGACGATGAGTAACATGATGACATAAGCAAGCGAAATCGATGATCCCAGCATATGCCTTCCCTCCTGTTCGGTATGTTACTATTCTGTACCCCTCTTTTCATCGAATGAATGCAAAATTCGTAAAAAAATCGGAAACAATATCCAGATGAATACCGCGTTACTGAATCCATGAAGTAAGTCAAACGTTCCCCCGGTCACAAGTAATGTCAAAAAGGCTTGCCACGAGAATCCCGTCAATACCAAGAACCCGAGATTGCTCACCCATCCATATAAGAAACCAGCGAGAAATCCATACCCAGTCAATACGATCCGGGATCGAAGAAACGGAACGAATCCTAAACTGGCAATCGTTGCATACGCCAGCGCCTGAAAGAGGACGAACGGACCGCTTCCTAAAAATAAACTCGTCAATACGACGATGAGCATCCCAGAGATAGCACCGGCGATTGGATGAACGAAGACGGCTACTAATAAGACGAGTGCCGTTGCCGGCTGGACGTTCGGCAAACTGGAGAACAACAATCGTCCGACGATTGCCGCTGCCGTCATGATGGCGATGAACCGTAATCGTTGATCCGTCATCTGAAGTCTCTCGAACATGACTAAAAACAGACAGACGATCAGAACCGTTGCGACGATCATACGAACAACCGACTTTCTTGTAAAAAGTGCTTCGTTGGTCCATCGAAAGCCACTTCTCCGTGCACGAGATAGATGATCCGCTGTGCTGCCCGAATTAGAACTGGATCATGCGTCGCCATAACGATCAGATTCGTTGGATTCTTCTTCCACGATGCGACAAAATCCATTCGTGCGCTGTCATCAAGTCCAGCCGTCGGTTCATCAAAGTAATAGCTGTCTTTACTCCATTCGATACCGTCCAAGAGACGTTTTTTTTGCGTCGTAAAACTACCGCTTCGATCGTCTAATGGCGCAAGCATCGGATGCGCTGGTACATAATGCGTCTCCCCCGACCGCCGGACTTTTCCGTATAGCGGTCGCTCGACACCGAGCGCGAGCCGGAGTAACGTCGATTTCCCACTACCATTTGCACCAATGATCGCAATCCGTTCGCCTTGATGAAACGACAATTTTTCTGTCACGAGTGCATAGCGTGTCTGTAACGGATAACGGTGTTGGACGTTTTCGATCCGATTCAGGACACGACCTGTCATTTCAGTGGCGCGACTCGTGATCGCCAAGTCGGATTGGATCGTCATCGAGCAATGGATCTGACAATCGAACCGTCGTTCGATTTCTTCAAGCAATCCCATTAATCGCTTGCGTCTGACATGATCAAGAAAGAGAAACGGTTCCGACAAAAAAAGTGTCTTCGGTGACGAAGACAAGGCATGACCGAGTCCGACGAGCTGTTGTTCCCCAGCCGAAAGTTCACTCGACTCCGCTTCAAAAAAGGCTTCTAAGCCAAGTAAGGTCGCGAGTTCTCCGGCTCGAAACAAGGAGACGGTCGCAAGCAAGTCCCGGACACGTCCATGTAGGAGGCGCTCTGGTGTCAAGACTGATTGATCATGCTCGATTGCCTGATGTCGCAGTCGCTCTTCTCGATCGTTGTCGGTATACATGATAGGCATCCCGCATTCCTCCCTTTGTAACTAATAATGATATTGGTAGCAACAGAGCCGAAGCGATTGCCCATGATGTGAAACAAAGCAGGACTCCCATTGTTAGCAGGACTCCGGTCTGAACATCCCGTCGCGCGAACGGTCGTAAACGAGACGGTGCCGCTTCGATCGGGATGATATGATAGGCCGCCATCCGTTCCAGACGAATGCCAAGCGACGCATCAGGATGACTCATCTTAACCTCCGGCCAAGTCCGTAAAAACGAGGGAATTAGTGCCAGGACCATACCCGTCAATCGTGTTAGTCGGGGTAGGAAACGAAACAACGGTCCCATCTGATCAAGTCGAACTAACGTGAAGATCCATTGACTTGAGGTGACGAATAATGTCACCTGGATCGTCGTTTCATATATGGCAAACGAATCGATGCTTGCTCCATATAAGAGTGGTACACACATCATGACGGCATAGAGAGCAGGAAGTAAGAGATATCGAAAAATAGTCCGCTCTTGAACGAATAAGAACAAGAGTAGATGATAGACCACGATGATCGTTTGATCGTGTGTGAGGACGAATGGAATCGTAATCATCCCGATGAAAAAGAGAGCGACGTTCACTGGGTGAAGTCGCTCCCGTTCTGGTTTACTCAAAATAAGCCATTGCATCTTTTTCAAACCGCCATTCGAGACGGTCTCCTTTTTTCAGTTCATAACTCCCGGCACCGACTTCCCCGGGTTTCCCGTTGACACCGAAGACCCAGCCACTCCCTGCTCCAGCTGACTTTTCACGAATCCCATCGACTGCCGTTACATATGCCATCTCACCTTTACCTGTTTTAACGACATCAAGCGTTGTATCTTCAAGCGCATCCAGTGCTGTATCTTTTTTATTTAAACACACGTCTTTATCGAATAACGTCTTATCCTTGACATGATCCACGACCGACACCTTGACTTCGGTCTCACAAGACGCTGTTTGTTGTTCCTCTTTTGCTTCTGCGCAACCGGCAAGTAACACGATACTTGCAGCAAATAACCATTTTTTCATCGTACGACTCCTTTTCGCCTTGAGGTCTCAAAGCTGTAATTGTATAACAGAATGGTTTTGTCTCGTAATGATTGACCGTCAGACCGCAGATAGGTCAGGCGAATCGCATTCGCTAAGACATCGTCCCCTGTATTAACATACGGAATAAGTTTCCCTTTGTCATCAATCAAAAATACTGTCGCATCCTGCAGACTAAACGTTTCGTAGAGCCCATCGAGATCCATCTCGACATAGGGGGTTTTGGAATCATGTAAAATCTCATGCATCGAGAGTTTTCGTAACGTCTCAAACGATTGGTTCGCATCAATCAGTTTTTGATAATACGATATCAATGATTTCGTTGCCAACTCTTCACGTGGTCGATAGGAAATCGTTCCGGTCAACTCTTGATAACTGACATCATAACGAATGAACCGTTTCGGAGTTTGGACGAGCATCTCAAACGAAGCATTCCGTAGATTCCCGCCTCGATCGAACATTAGCTGGCTTTGTTCCAACCGTAATCCGTCTTCTCCTACACGGCGTTCGACTTGTGCGAGAAAGCGATCGAACGAATCATCCGTGATGGTCACGCGACCAATCTGTTGAGTTTCTTCCCGCAACGTTCCAGCATCAAACGGTCCGAGGAACAGTTGAAACAGGAAGAACAAGAACCCGAATAATGCCATGTATCGTTTATAACGTGAATTCTTTTTCGGATGCAACACGATCAAAAAGATGATGATGCCGAGCGGTAATTGAATATCATAGACTGGAAACGACACGGCGCCGAGACACGCATAAAAAATGAACTTCATATACAAGTATGTTTCTTTTTCCGTTCGCCGTTCAAGTAAAAACGCTAAGCCACTAGCAGCCAGTAAAAAGAGTGCCCATAAAATGAGAAAGTCCATCTTTTACCCTTTGACCGGGACGACCCGGTGATCAAACATGAGATGGCTGTTTGCAAATACTTCTCGTGCCTCTTGTTCCAGTACTTCTTCTTGATCGACATAACGCGCAGATACGTGCGTCAAGAGGAGCTTTTTTACCTGCGCCGTATCCGCGATGACAGCTGCCTGTCGAGCGGTCGAGTGACCGAAGCGTCCCGCATGTTCGACTTCTCGATCGGCAAACGTCGCTTCATGGACTAATACATCGACATCTCGCGCGAGCTCTATCGACGCCTCGCACGGCATCGTATCGCCAAGAACCGCTAGCTTGACACCTGGTTTGGGAGATTCTAAAAAGTCAGACGATGCGTAGACCGTGCCATCGAATTCAAAGGTTTCTTCCAGTGTGATTCGGCGATAGAGTGGACCGGAAGGAACTCCAAGTGCCTTCAGTGCATCGACACGCAATGCCCCACGCTCTTCTGGTCCTTCTAGGCGGTACCCGAACGCCGGAAAACGGTGTTCAAGTGACCGCACCGTCACGCGGAAACCATCTTGTTCGTATGTTTGACCATCTTCGACTTCAACGATCTGGAGTGGATAACGTAAATATGTTCCTGTAATCCTTAATGTCGCATCCATCCATTCCTTAATCCCTGTCGGTCCATAGATCGTTAGCGGTGTCGTTCCTTCTAAGGCAGCTCGCGTACTGATAAATCCTGGTAATCCAAAAATATGATCCCCATGTAAATGGGTGATGAAGATCGCGTTGACTTTTCGTGGTTTAATCGGACTGTGTAAGATTTGATGTTGCGTCGCCTCTCCACAATCGAACAACCAGGTCATTTTGGGGTGTAACAAGGCAATCGAAGTAACGTTCCGTTGTTTTGACGGCATACCGGCTCCTGTCCCTAAAAAATAAAATTCCATCTTTTTCCCCTTTTCGTAAAATTAGCATTTTTTATACACAAAATACACCTTTCGTCTGTTGAAGCATGGTAAACTGTACCTATTCAGATTTGGAAGGTGGTTTTTCCATGACTAAGATTGAACGGACATATGCCCGGATCGTCCGGGAAGCCCGTAAACTAAACGAGAGTTATCGGCAAAAATACGGAAAGTCGATTCAAATCGATGAAATCGCTTCGACCTTATTATGTACAGAAGAACTCGTTTTAGAGTCTATGGAATATGTGGATCGTCCTCAAGTAGTTTAATCGTACAATGATAAAGAGTGTATCGCAATGTCGCGATACACTCTTTTTGTGTTCCATCAGCTTATTTGTTCGTGATGTAATCGACTAACGTCACACAAAGTTCCGCTGTTTTGACGAGTTCTTCGATTGGCATCTTCTCATTCGTCGTATGGATATCTTCATATCCGACCGCCAAGTTGACCGTTGGGATACCGAAACCAGCGATGACATTGGCATCTGATCCGCCACCAGAATGCAAGAGACGTGGTGTACGTCCAAGTTGTGTGATGGCTGCTTTTGCGACTTCGACAACTTGATCTCCATCTTCGAACTTGAAGCCTGGGTACATGACTTTGACTTCCACTTCGGCACGACCACCGAGTTCTGCCGCTGCTTCTTCAAACGCCGCTTTCATCTTCTCAGTCTGCGCTTCCATCTTCGGAGCAACAAGTGAACGTGCTTCCGCGAAAATTTCTACATAATCACAAACGATGTTCGTTGATGGACCACCACCGCTGAACCGTCCGATGTTAGCTGTCGTCTCTTCATCAATCCGACCGAGTGGCATCTTCGCGATGGCTTTTGAAGCAATCGTAATCGCCGAGACCCCTTTTTCTGGTGCGACACCAGCGTGAGCTGTTTTTCCAAAAATCTTCGCATTGACTTTTGCTTGGGTTGGAGCAGCGGTGATGATGTCCCCTACTTTTCCATCTGAATCGAGTGCGAAACCGTAATCCGCATCAATTTTCGATGAATCAAGGACCATCGCCCCAACAAGTCCAGATTCTTCACCGACTGTAATGACGAACTGGATTTTTCCGTGTGGTTGTTTTGTCTCATTGAGTACATGAACGAGTTCAATTAGTGAAGCGAGTCCCGTTTTATCATCTGCTCCAAGAATCGTCGTGCCGTCCGTCTTGACATAACCGTCCTCGATGATTGGTTTGATTCCTTGACCCGGGAATACTGTATCCATATGGGAAGTGAAATAAATTTTATCGACCCCGTCTTTTGTTGCCGGAAGCGTGACGATCAAGTTATTTCCTTTGTGTTCCGTCTTAGACGAAGCGTCATCCTCAAAAACGTCACATCCGAGATCCTCAAACGTTTTTTTCAAGTGAGCACAAATCCGTGCTTCCTCTTTTGATTCCGAATCGATCTGGACAAGCTCTAAAAACGTATCCAATACGCGTTGTTCATTGACCATGACAAAAACCTCCTCTAATATACTTCAATCCAATAGCGCTTTATTAGTATACCATCCTGACAGCCATTTGCACTTCTGAAAGGTTGTTTGTACAATGGCAGTAATCAGTCGATATGAGAGAGGAGGACATGACGATATGGCAAGACCATCGAAACAACAACGGATCATTAAATGGACGACGATCGGAATCTTAGCGATTTTCCTACTCGGAACATTCGCTTCAACGATGTTCTATTTCTTTTGATTGACGTAGCGTTGTTTGAGACGCAAATATTGCTCTGCTTCCTGCAGCATATGCAACAAGGCAGATCGAACCTCGAACTCCTCCCGCGTGACGGGTAAGGCAGAGGCACGAAAACGCGTCAATAGCGCTTCTAGTTCTAAAATGTATACCATTGCGTCGGCTTCAGGTCGGACATTGTCGCCAATCGTCCGAAAGAAGGCGGCGACTTTTTTTCCTTCTTCGACGACGAGAACAAGTTCCTCCGCATGATGGACGATGCCACGTAGGAGCTCGAATTGTTGTTCGCGCATCCGGAAATAGGCATAGTCCTCATCGTCATTACGTCGACCGATCGCATTCCCCATCCGTTTTAAGGCAGCATCTTTTCCCTCATGTAACAGACGTTCCGTCTCGTCAAGCGTCAACGCATGATGATTGACTCGCCCTGTCTCGATCGCGGCCGCGACTTCATAGAATAAGGACGCGATCCGTTGATCAATTTTCTCCCGTCGGTCGTCGATCAACAAATCAAGACTTGGCATGTACATGTTGACAAGCATTCCGACACCAACACCAATTCCGAGCAATAAGGATTCATTCAACAGGATGTGTGCGTTGAGCTGACGTTCCGTATACAAATGTGTCAGTATGACGACACTCGTGATGAAACCGTCCTGAAGTCGGAGGCGTTGAACGGATGGAAGGAATAAAATGAAATAGATCAATAACGTAACCGGACGATAACCGATGACTTCGAACAGAATGAATCCAAGTACGATGGCAAGTAATGACGCCATGATCCGTTCGTAAGACGACCGAAACGTCTTCTTTCGTGTCGATTGGATACTCAAGATCGCAATGATCGCAGCGAAGACGTAATAATCGAGCTTAAGTCGCTCCGCAATCCACATCGCGAGCGCGGCAGCGACTGCCGTCTTCAGCGTTCGATAACCGATTTGCATCAGGTTCACCTCCCTTTTGTTTTTCTTTGTTAGACTACCTACGTTGGACACGAATGTCCATTGCTTTTTAAAGGACGTGATTTTCTTTGACGACACGCACTATCCGTCCTGGTCGCCCCGTGCGCCGGACTAGCTCACTGAAAGGGTTACTCTTCTTTTTCCTCATCGGCATTCTCTTGTTCTTTTGGCTTCGTGAGGAACCGAAGACAGTTTTATCCCCACCGGCTCCTTATACAGCTGAGCGCTATGAGAAAGGTACAATCAACGAACAAGACTTTCAGACGTTCGCCGAGGCAAAGGAGTATGCGGGTCAGCGTGGTGCGGTAAAGCGCGCTTCCGATGACCGCTACGTCTATCTCGGTGGACAAGGTACCGGAATCGTCGATGATCGCGGTATTCTGTCGATTCATCATGACGCCGATTTAAAGAAACGGCTTACCTATGTCGCTTCCGGCACACGCGTCCAATTGCTTCAGTTCGGTGAACAGACGAGTCGCGTCAGCGTCGCAGGCGCAACTGGTTATGTTCCAACGGATCGCTTACGTCCGTTCCCGGCAGAACGTGTCTCGAATCCGTCGTACTATCAGACGAAGGGAAATCGACTCCTTCACTACATCGTTGCTGACGGTGGACTTGGTGGATTGATTGTCGCTGGTGAAGCGACGAACGCGACGTCTCGGACGAGCAAATACGTCGAATCGAAGACACTGACACGTGATTTGACGAAACCGACGCGCCTGAGTGCCAAACAACTCGATGCGTTCATCAAGGAGCAAGCGCCGGACAGCCCTTTGGTCGGGAAAGGAAAAGTCTTTAAGTCCGTTGAAAAGAAATACCGGGTCAACGCGGCCTACCTGCTTGCACACGCCATCCACGAATCCGACTATGGACGGTCTGAGATTGCCCGCGAAAAAAATAATCTATTCGGCGTCAATGCGACGGATTCTGCCCCGGGAGAAGATGCAACTGCTTATAAATCCTTGACGGATTCAATCGAGCAGACCGGCCGATTCATCGCAAAGGATTATCTCGATCGGGATGGACGTTATTTCCGTGGGGCGTACCTCGGGAACAAACAAAAAGGCATGAACGTCTTTTACGCGTCAGACCCCTTCTGGAGTGAAAAAATCGCTGGTATCCTAGTGAAAATGAACGCCTTCTAAATCCGAGATATGATACACTATAGGGCGAGACAACAATCATTGAGGAGTGAACACGTCATGGAAAAAGTTTTAGTATTTGGTCATAAAAATCCTGATACCGATACGATCACATCGGCAATCGCTTATGCAGAATTAAAGAAAGCGCTCGGTGTCAATGCCGAAGCAATCCGTCTTGGTGAGATGAATGATGAAACGTTATTCGCGCTCGATACGTTCAAAGTTTCAGCACCACGTCTAGTGACAGAAGTCGCGACAGAAGCGTCACACGTCATCTTAGTCGACCACAACGAACGTCAGCAAAGTGCGAACGATATCGACGCTGTTACCGTAACAGAAGTCATCGACCATCACCGAATCGCAAACTTCGAGACATCGGATCCTGTCTATTACCGGGCAGAACCAGTCGGTTGTACAGCAACGATCCTTAACAAGCTCTACAAAGAGCATGGTGTTGCAATCAAACCAGAAATCGCTGGTCTGATGCTATCAGCGATCATTTCTGACTCGCTTCTGTTCAAATCACCGACTTGCACAGAGCAAGATATCATCGCAGCTCGTGAACTCGCAGAAATCGCTGGTGTCGATGCGAACGTCTACGGTCTTGAGATGCTCAAAGCTGGAGCTGATCTCTCGAAAAAATCCGTTCCTGAATTGATCTCACTTGACGCAAAAGAATTCACGATGGGAACACTCAAAGTCGAAATCGCTCAAGTCAACACGGTCGATACAGCTGAAGTCTTGCTTCGCCAAGAAGAACTCGAAACAGCGATCAACGAAGTCATCCTTGCAAAAGGACTTGATCTGTTCGTTTTCATCGTCACGGATATCTTGACGAACAACTCTGTCGGACTCGTCCTCGGGAAAGAAGCGAATCTCGTCGAACGTGCTTACGGTCTTGAAGCGACGAACAACCTCGTCTACCTCGAAGGTGTCGTTTCACGTAAGAAACAAGTCGTTCCTGTCTTAACAGATACAGCTCTTGCAACACAATAAGTCAGAAAAAGAAGGAGTTCGCTCCTTCTTTTTTGAATAAAGAATATGAATGGCTGTTCATTCATTACATAAAGGAGGAAGCAATATGACACAAACGATCATGGTGACGGGTGGAACGAACGGAATGGGGAAAGCGATGGCGCTCGCCTTAAAGGAAACCGGCTGGAACGTCGTTGTCACAGGACGCGACGCGGAACGCTTGCGACTCATGGATGAAGCATTGGGTCAGATTCAAGGCGAGCATCTGACGATTCAGATGGATGTCCGTGACGCGGACGCTTGTCTTGATGCTGTCAAGCAAGCACGCGAACGGTTCGGTCGTCTCGAGGCATTAATCAACAATGCTGCCGGGAACTTCATCTGTCCGACCGACGAATTATCGCCGAATGGATGGAAGACGGTCATCGATATCGTCCTCAACGGGACATTTAACTGCTGTCACGCTCTTGTCAAGGGTTGGCAGGAAGATCAAGTCGCTGGCGGTCAAATCGTCAATATCGTCGCTTCTTATGCATGGCAGGCCGGCGCTGGTGTCGCTCCGAGTGCTGCTGCAAAAGCCGGCGTGCTGAACTTGACGCGGACGCTTGCCGTCGAATGGGGCTATAAATATCAAGCCCGTGTCAACGCGATCAGTCCGGGACCGATCGAACGAACGGGTGGTGCCGACAAACTCGCTTTATCACCAGAACACGCGGAACGAATTCGCCGCAACGTCCCACTCGGTCGATTCGGAACACCGGAAGAGATCGCGACGCTCGCAACCTGGATGGTATCAGATCAAGCCCGCTACTTGAACGGAGAATGCATCGCTCTTGACGGTGGTCATTGGTTAAATAAACAACCATTCTGATGATTGAGATTTAATTACTTAAGAAGTCGTTCTCCACAAAGATAAGAATGACGCGTTTCACGCCACTCCTACAGGAAAAAGCGCATTTTTGCGCTGTCAGAGACGAACAAGATCTGCTTTCCTGCTTGAATGAAGCAGGAAAACTAGCTTGTGTCTCGCCTGAGGAAAGAGCGTGAAAAGACGCGGCATTCTTTTTTGGAGTCAGCCCCTTACATTCGTCTCGAACTATTTTTCTTTCTTTTCGCTATGTTTATGAATTATATAGAACAGGTAGAAAGTACAAGAAGGAGGCGATCATATGTGGGGTGCGTTCGGTTGGGGTGCGTTAGCAGGTGGCGCCGTTGTCATTGGCGCCTTGTTTGGACTGTACTTACCCTTAAAACAACGACTGATCGGTTACATCATGTCGTTTGGAACAGGAATCTTGATTGGAGCAGCGACATTTGAGTTGCTCGATGAGGCATTAAAGAAATCAACAACGTTCGTCGTCGCGATTTCCTTTATCATCGGGGCACTTGTCTTTACGGGCTTTGACTTGTTCGTCTCTTCACGCGGCGCGAGTAAACGGAAACGCTCGTCTGGTGGGAATGAAGGCACGGGGACGGCGATTTTCTTTGGGACGATTCTTGATGCCATCCCAGAATCAATCATGATCGGTGCCAGTCTGTTATCTGGAAATGTCAGCGCGGCACTCGTCGCGGCAATTTTCGTCAGTAACATCCCGGAAGGTTTATCGAGTACGACGGGGTTACGAAAAGATGGCTTTTCGAAGAAAAAAGTCTTGCTGATGTGGGGAGTCGTCTGGTTAATCTCCGCCCTCGCCTCACTCGCCGGCTATACGGTTCTCGCAGAACTACCAGACATGCAGTTCGCCATGATCGGTGGCTTCGCAAGTGGTGGGATCATCGCGATGCTCGCTTCGACGATGATGCCGGAAGCTCACGAGGAAGGCGGCGCGATCGTTGGTCTGTTCGCAGCACTTGGGTTAATTACTGCCATCATCCTTAGTTAAATACAACATAAGGCGCGTTGTCCGGGAAACGAACCGGACAACACGCCTTATGTGTTAAACAATTTAAAACTCACCTGTTCCTCACGTAACCCCCTCCCATTCCTCCTTAAAACGAGCCACGAACTCTTCCATGTAGCGATGCCGTTCCTCCGCTAAATGATGGGCCGTCTTCGTATTCATTAAATCTTTTAGTCGGAACAACTTTTCTTCAAAATGATTCAGGGCACTTGTCTCGCCTGTTCGATCACCCGGCTTTCGTGGTGTTAGTCCTGGCACATGCATTGGCTCCCCGAACCGACCAGCAAACTGAAACGTTCGCGCAATCCCGATTGCGCCGATCGCATCGAGACGGTCGGCGTCTTGGACGACTTGTCCTTCGATCGTTCGCATTGGTGGACGTGTGCCATCTTTATAGGACAGGCTCGTGATAATGTTTAAAATCTGTTCCTGTTCCTCCTCTGTCACCTTTCCTTGCAAAAAGGTGGCGACCGTCTCTGCCGTTCCCCCGAGTTTGCTATCTGCTACGTCATGAAGTAAGGCTGCTAATTCGATGATCCGGGTATTCCCGCCTTCCTGTTTTGCAATATGTAACGCTAAACGGCGAACTCGTTCAATGTGAGCATAATCATGACCTGAAAAGTCCGTCGCATGAAACGACCGGACGAACGCTTCCGTTTCTTGAATCATTGTCGACCCCTCCATTCCGGTTCAAGTAATCCATACAGTAACATGTCATGCCGCTCTCCGTCTCGTCGTAAAAAAGCACGGTATCTTCCTTCCTGCACGAACCCAAGTCGCTCGTATAATTTAATTGCACGCAAATTATAATCAAAGACCGTCAATTGAATCCGGTACAGATTCAGCTCCAAGAAGGCGTATTCGAGGATCGTCTGTAGCGCATCCGTCGCATACCCTTGCCCTTCACAATCCGGATCGATGCCGATCATCAACCACGCCGTTCCGTGTGTCGGTAAAATATCTTCTAATGCAACGACTCCAATCATCCGTTCATCTTCAAAGTTCCGGATCGCAAATCGAAACGTCTCCGGTGCATCCGTCGCCATCATCTTTTCAATCTTATCCATGGATAAATGACGATATGGCGTTGCACTAAAATGACGGGCGAATGTCGCATCGTCAAGCAATCGTTGCATCACTTCGGTATCTTCCGGTTGAAAACGTGTCAGACGAGTATGATGACCTTCCAGTAGTTTTTTCATTCTTATCCCCCTCTATATTAAAAATCGAAAAACGCTAACCCATTCTCAGAGTTAGCGTACGGTGATCATAAAACTTTTTCGAGGAATTTTTTTGCCCGGTCCGTCTTCGGATTGTCGAAGAGTTCGACTGGTGAACCTTCTTCCATTAAAATTCCTTCATCGAGGAACAAGACACGATCGGCGACTTCTTTTGCGAAGCCCATCTCGTGCGTCACGATGACCATCGTCATTCCACTCTCAGCAAGCTGCTTCATGACGTCTAGCACTTCGTTGACCATCTCTGGGTCAAGGGCTGATGTCGGTTCATCGAACAGCATGACGTTCGGTTCCATCGCAAGTGCGCGGGCGATCGCGACCCGTTGTTTTTGTCCACCTGACAACTGATTCGGGTAATTATCGCGTTTTTCCGCTAAACCGACACGTTCCAGTAACGTCTCCGCTCGTTTAATCGCCTCGTCCTTTGAAATCCCGAGGACGTTGATTGGTGCGTACGTCAGATTATCAAGGACAGACTTATGCGGGAACAAGTTGAACTGTTGGAAAACCATGCCGATGTTCTGACGTGCTTTCGAGATGTTCGCCTTTGGTTTTGTCAGTTCAAAACCATCGACGATGATCGTCCCACTCGTTGGTTGTTCAAGTAAATTGATACACCGTAGAAATGTTGATTTACCAGATCCCGACGGTCCGATGACAGCGACGACTTCACCGCGTGTAACCGTCGTCGAGATACCTTTTAATACTTCTAATTTTCCGAACTGCTTATGCAAATCGGTGACTTGGATCATAGGTTCCATCTGATTACCCACTCTTTCTCATAGCTTTTTCGACTTGTTGGCCTATCAAGCTCAATCCCATGACAAGAACAAAATATACGAATCCGGCAAACAATAACGGTTCGAAATAGATTGCCTTTTCTCCTCCGACGATTTGCGCCCGGCGCATGACATCAAGCACGCCGACCGTCGAGACAAGCGCCGACTCCTTCGTCAACGTGATCAATTCGTTCATGATCGCTGGGAGGATATTTTTAAAGGCTTGCGGCAAAATGATCGAACGCAGTTGTTTGAAATACGAAATACCGAGCGCGTCTGCTGCTTCCCATTGTCCACGATCAACAGCCTGAATCCCTGCCCGAATGATTTCCGAAATATACGCTCCGGAGTTCAAAGAGAAGGCGATGATTGCTGATTGGTATCCTGTCGTGACATATCCAGTTAGTTGCGGTAATCCGAAGTGAACGATTGCCAGTTGCAAAATCAGTGGTGTACCCCGGAAAATCGCTGTGTAGGCATGACCGATAAAACGGAGGATTCGACTTTTTGTGATTTTTAGTGCCGCGACGACGATTCCGATCAGCATCCCGGCAATGGCTGCTACGATGACGACTTGGAAGAGGACCGGAATGCCCTCGAGAATATATGGAATTGAATCTTGAATCTTTGTAAAGTCTATCATAATCAATCTCCTAACGTCGCACAAAAGGGATGAGGTTACCCCCACCCCCATGCACTTGACTTATTTTGCTTCTTTTTGGAACCACTCTTCTGCTAATTTATCGATTTCACCACTGTCGATCATTTTCTTCAGCTCTTTGTTGAAATCGTCACGCATCTTATCCCCTTTTTTGAAGGCGATTGCTGAACCAGCTGGACCATCTTCTTTAATCTGGTACGTTTTCAGGGAGGCATCTTGATCCATGTATTTGACGGCGACTGCATCCTCGATAATGAGGGCATCGATCCGACCTGTATTCAATTCTTGAATGATTTCTGGAATTTTGTTCAATGGAACCGTTTCGCTGTCCTTAAAGCGGTCTTTCGCGAGTCCCTCTTGAATCGAACCAAGCTGGACACCGATTTTTTTACCTTTGAGTTCATCTTCTGAACTGATCGCTTTATCCTTCGTCATGACTAAGTTTTTCGATTCGAAGTAAATGTCCGTGAAGTCAGCATTTTTCTTCCGTTCTTCCGTTGGTGTCATGCCCGCCATGACGAAATCCACACGACCTGAGCTAAGCGCACCAAGTAGACTACCGAATTCCATATCTTCGATTTTTAATTTATATCCAAGATTTTTCGTAACTTCTTTGGCGATCGCAACGTCGAAGCCGACGATGTCTTCTCCTTTTTTCGTATCGATGTATTCAAATGGGAAGTAATCCGCTGATGTTCCCATCGTCAATACTTTATCATCCTTACTTGATCCACCTGTTGATTCTTCCGACGCGCCACATGCTGCCATTGTGACTGCCAGAATGCCTGCCATTGCCGTTGCTAATAATTTTTTCATTCGAGTTTTCCCCTTCCAACGCTCAATTGTCAGAACTTTAACAATAGTATGACTTATGTGTATGTCCAATTCAATACCGAAAAGCCTGACCTGTTCTATTGCTTTTAGGATATACGAATATTTATTCACTGTAAAGCATAAATATATAAATTTTTTTGACTTTCTATTCATAAATCATGCATAAATGACTGTTTATACAATTTTGCAAACGTTTTCAAAATTAAAATTTATTATTTTAGTCTTATGAATACACAAAAAAAGACTCCTTTTTCAGGAGTCTTCTTCGCTTAGGCGTAGATTTCAATTAATGATTCAAGTTTCTCGACGACTTCTTCCGCCGTGAACGATTCGATGTCGAAGCGCTCGACCATCGAGAGGATGTTTCCATCTTGCATTAACGCAAAGGATGGAGATGAAGGTGGATAACCTTCGAAATATTCACGCGCACGGTCTGTCGCTTCGCGATCTTGTCCAGCGAATACCGTGACGAAATGATCGGGCTTGATGCCCTCTTTCCGATTGACGTACGCTGCTGCAGGACGGGCGATCCCGCCAGCACATCCACAAACAGAATTGACAAGGACAAGTGTCAGACCTTCCCGTTTCATTGCTTCATCCACGCTCTCTGGCGTCGTTAATTCTTCAAATCCAGCAGCTTGCGCTTCTTTGCGGGCTGTTTGGACGACATCTTCAAAATACATTTGGAAATCCATCGTATTGCCTCCTTTGATTCGTTCTCCTTCTTATTGTACGAGTTTCGGTGAAATCTGTCCAAGTCTGCCGCTTAATTCATTTTCTAAAAATGGTCGTGCCTGCAACAGATCACGGAATGCGATGTACCGGTCGATTTTTTCTTCCGTTGGTCGCTTGTTTTGTTTGTACGCACGGATCAAGATGTTCTTCGGTGTGTGCTCAAGATCGATGAATTCAAGCAATTGCGCTTCATATCCTACAAGCGTCAATAACTCGGCACGAATCGAGTCCGTCGCAAGTGATGCGAATTTTTCTTTGATCAGTCCGTGCTGGAGCATGACATCAAGCGGAGCGCAGTCCAATTGACGGTTCAGTTCCTTTTGACAACACGGTACACTTAGGATGACTGATGCATTCCAGTCGACAGCTCGCGCGAGTGCGACGTCCGTCGCAACATCACAAGCGTGAAGCGTCACCATCAGGTCGACTTCCGTCTCCCCTGTATAATCATGAACGTCTCCGACGCGGAATGTCAGATCGGTATAATCCAGATCACGTGCAATTTGCGTACATTCTTCGATAACTTCTTTCTTTAAATCAAGACCTGTCACTTCAAGGTCGAATCCTTTGACGACTTTTAAATAATGGTAGAGAGCGAACGTCAAATACGATTTCCCGCAACCAAAGTCTAAAATCCGCAGTTTTTTTCCTGTTGGTAAGGCGGCGATGCTATCCTCGACGAATTCAAGGAAGCGATTGATTTGCTTGAACTTATCGTACTTCTGTTTTTTGACTTGCCCTGCTTCCGTCATCACACCTAGACGAATCAGAAACGGAACCGGTACACCGTCTTCTAATAGATAGGTTTTTTTTCGGTCATGCGATAAGAGTGCTTTCATCGGTTCCTTTTGGGATGTCTTGATCGCGACTTTCATCTTTTTCGAGAGCTGGAACTGCCATTCTTCTTCTTCAAAACGGAAGAGGAATTGCCGGAATTCCGTGAACCAGTCATCGAGTCGACCGATGAAATCCTCCACTAAAATATTTTCATGCTTCATGACGCGTTCAAATTGAAACTCAACCTGCATCATCACCGTATCTCTTAATAGAATCGGTTTTACCTTGATTCGTCGGAGATCATTGGATTTTTGACGCGGATTGCTCATCGTTGCATGGATCAGTACTCCTTGCGTGATTTTCGAAGCAAGGCTCGCTTTTAATTCATGTAGTTCCACTAGTCGTCCCGTCCTTTTCTAATGTTCTTTCGAAACTGTAGCAAATTCGTACCTGTTCGACAAGTTTACACGCTTCATCATTCTTACGTAATCAAAAGGAGGAATGCATCATGTTCAAAAAAATTCTCTCACAAATCGGAATCGGTGCTGCAACGGTCGACACACGGTTGACGGATGATCGCTGTGAACCAGGCGGTCAAATCCACGGTGTCGTCCATATCAAAGGTGGAAACGTCGATCAAGAAATTGACCGGATTTATCTTGAATTCAACACGCAGTACAAACAAGAAGTCAATGATAGTACGACGTTTACGACCTTTACGCTCGACCGGTTTGCCTTAAATGAAGCGAAGTTCACGATCGAAGCGGGTGTCGAGCGGGAAATTCCATTCACATTACGTGTGCCACTAAATACGCCACTCTCCGTCAGCCAATCGAAATCATGGATCGAGACCGGACTTGACATCGCACAATCCGTTGATCCGTCGGACCGTGACGCTGTCATCGTCGAAGCAAACCGTTACCAAACGACGGTCTTAGATGCCATGGAGTCACTTGGCTTCCGGTTAAAGAAAGCCGATACAGAAAAATTACCTGGACGATTCCGTAAAGATTTACCGATTGCTCAGGAACTTGAATACTCAGCACGCAATACACACTACGCTCATAAACTGGATGAGATCGAAATCATCATGCTCCAAGACAGCTCAGGGATTGATTTAATCGTCCAAGTCGATCGTCGTGCGCATAGTCTCGGATCATTGTTCAGTGAAATGGCTGGAGCGGATGAGTCGATGATCAAACTACGCCTATCCAATAGTGAACTGCAGGATCAGTCATTTGTCGAACGCCAGCTGACAAACATCGTGGAGCGCTATAGCTGATCGATCGAATGACTAAAAAGTGATTCCTCTTCAAGGGGAGTCATTTTTTTTGTTCAAATCGGAATGCACAAAAACATTATTAAAACTTATTTGCTAATGTAATCGTTTTCAAATAAAATATTGTTTTAAAACAAGCACCTTGCTATACTGTCCGTATTGAAAAGAATTCCAGTCGTGGTTTGACTAGAGGAGGATGTACATCATGAAAAGGATCGGGCAATTCACGTTAACAGCAGGACTCGCAGCAGTACTCGTTTCAAGTAGTTTGCCTGTCATGGCAGAGGCAGGATCTTCAGCAGATCGGATCAGTCAAAAAATCGACACGATGACGCTCGAACAAAAAATTGGACAGATGATCATGCCGGACTTCCGGCAGTGGAATGGCAGTAACCATACGTCGCTTGCTCCGGAAGTCGCGAACATCATCGACCGCTATGATTTAGGTGGCGTCATTTTGTTTGCTGAGAACGTTAGTGAAACCGAACAGACGACAAAACTCGTTCATGATCTGCAAGAAGTGGTCAAACAAGATGACAGCAACGATATTCCGCTCTTCGTCACGATCGACCAAGAAGGTGGCATCGTCACTCGGCTCGGAACAGGAACGAACTTACCCGGCAATATGGCGTTAGGTGCGACCCGTAGTAGCGCGTATGCCAATGATGCCGGTCATATCATCGGTTCTGAACTGCATGCGCTTGGCATCAATGTCAACTTCGGTCCGGTTCTTGACGTCAACAGTAACCCTGGAAATCCCGTCATCGGTGTTCGCTCGTTCTCAAGTGACCCGGAGCTCGTCGGAACGCTCGGTTCCGCTTTGATGAAGGGTATTCAAACTGAAGGCGTCGCAGCGACCGCGAAACACTTCCCGGGTCACGGCGATACCGCGACCGATTCCCATTATGGCTTGCCGGTTGTCAACCGGTCCCTGGAGGAGCTGGAACAAGTCGAGCTCGTCCCGTTCAAGCGAGCCATCGCCGAAGACATCGATATGATCATGACAGGACACATCGGAATGCCGCAAATCGAGTCTGAAGTCGTCACGTCAAAAAACGGCACTTTCCCTTTACCTGCGACATTGTCGGATGACGTCATCACGGGCGTACTGCGCGAAAAACTCGGCTACGATGGCATCGTCATCACGGATGCTTTGAATATGCAGGCGATCGCCGACAATTTTACGGAATCAGAAGCCGTTCTGAAAACATTTGACGCCGGTGTCGACATCGCGCTCATGCCGACGATTCTTCGTTCCGAGCAGGATGTCACAAAACTCGACCAGATTTTTAAGGACGTGATTGCGGCAGTCAAAGACGGACGTCTGTCAGAGGAACGGATTGATCAATCGGTCGAGCGGATCCTGACGCTGAAGGCAGAACGCGGAATATGGAATGGCACGACGGATACGACATCCTTAGCAGATAAACTCGCGCAAGCGAACCAAATCGTCGGTAGTCCCGAACATAAAGCAAAAGAACGCGCGATGACGGAAGCCGCGGTCACACTCGTGAAAAATGATCAGCGGACGTTACCCTTCAAGCCGAAAAAGAATGCAAACGTTCTTGTGATCGCCCCTGCGACGGATCAAACGGACAGCATGAAAAAGACGATTGCTTCCCTGCCTAAGAACCGGAACTGGCACGTAACGACAGCGAATTACTCGGCTACTACGCTACCGCTCGACCAAAACCCGACACTACGGGCACAACTCGATGCAGCAGATTACATCATCGTCGGTTCAAACGTCAATACGAGTGCCAAACTACTGCCTACTGCACCAGAACAAGCGATTCCGGCTTCAATCTTCCGGTATGCGAAACAAACAGATATACCATCCGTCTTGCTTAGCCTCCGCAATCCATACGATGTCGCCGTTCAACCGGACGCACCGGCACACGTCCTCGTCTATGGTTTTAAAGGGGATCCGAACGGACCGGACTCCGAAGCAGGCAATCTGAAATCAGCGGGACCAAATCTTCCTGCCGGTATTCGAGCCATCTTCGGAACGCTCAAACCGCAAGGCACCTTACCAGTTGATGTGCCGGTCTTTCAGAACGGTATCTTTACCGATCAACTGCATCTCGAATTCGGTGACGGCTTTAAAAATTGGAAAAAATGAGAACATGATACACCAAAAGACCGAGACTCCTTTAAAGGATGCCTCGGTCTTTTAATAATTGATATGAAGATTCAGTTTCTGCTTTCGCACGCTCGTAGACACGATGAAGTGAATAAGTCAACGAAGCATAGAGGACGACGACCAGGACAGTTGCGATAGTTCTCCCCGTTGTAAAACCAAACTGAAGCAACACCTGAAAATTCTGAATCGTAGCATATGTGCCGTACACCGCCATCAATATGGGAATGATGTACCCAACAAATCTCACTTTCACTTTTCCGAGCACCTGTTGCACGACATATGCCGCGAGGATCACGAGTGCGATGACTATGATTTCCATTCCAATCCCTACTTTCACTAGATGGTATTCCTAATTCTACCATCTACTGGTTTAAGAAGATACCGGGCGAGCTGGAATCGTTTCGTAGACCGACGTGAACGTCTCTTCCGTCCACCCCATGTGCCAGAAGAGTAACTCATAGTAACAACTAGTCACGAAATGCCGTTTCATCCGCTCTCGTTCAGTCGGACTTGCTTGTTCCGCCAACGCATCAAGCCGTGCAATCTGTTCAAAGACGACCTTTTCGAACCATTCCGAACTATATGTGTCGATCCATTGCTGATAGATTTTTTCATCCGGTGTACACGTCAATAATTGTTGTCCAACTTCATAATACAACCAGTAACATGGCAAGATAGCAGCAATTGTCTCACCAAGCGTCCCTTCACTCGCATGATGCATGTGTGAGACGTAAGCATATGCCGTTGGTGCCGGTTCAAATGCTTCAAGGTCTGCTTCCGTGATACCGAGCGGCTCGAAAAATGATTGATGCAAGCTCAGTTCTGCCTCATATGTCGAAGTCGCGTGCTCGGCAAGTGTCGCGATCGTCGCAAAGTCATCTGCTTTTGACGCTGCCTTCGCTTGAATCTTCGCAAAGTGTTTTAAGTAATACGCATCCTGCATGACATAATGTCGAAATTTCGAGAGCGGTAACGTTCCCTCGCCGATTCCTTGAACGAATGGGTGCGTAAAACTACTGTCCCAATACGCTTGTGCTGCTTGTTTGATTTCTTGTGTGAATGTCATGATCTCATCCTCCTTGTTTTTATGAAACGAAAAAACACCACCCCGAAACACACGGGCATGGCGCAAGAAGAACAAGACTTGACGCCACTTCCCTCCGTAAGTACGAACTTAATCAGGTTCAAAGGGTCCGAACGTCTTCGTTCGTCTCAGTCGGCCTACCGACTCCCCTAGTGGTCATTATTCGATTCAAATCCACTATAGCATGCTGAAAATGGAAGTCAAGTTGTCCTCTTTTCGCTATACTATGGAGTGTCAGAAGGCGGATATCGTCTCCATCTACAGACCGATTCCGAACTTCTTTCGTTCTCGTACACTAATTTTAGTACCTGATACTATAATTCATTCTGTTACTTACAATTGGAGGATTTCATTATGCATACACCAACAAAAATCATGGCGTCAGCCGTTATCGCTTCTGCTTTATTACTTCCGACAGCCGCATCCGCCGAGCAGGTCGTCGATAAGACGATCGTCACTCTCGGTGAGTCACTCGGCGCAAAAGATAAGGCTTGGGTGCTTTCACGTCTCAATGCACCGGAAGGTATCACACCGATCATCGCAACCTCTGCAGACGAAGAAAAATACCTCGGGAAAAACATCCCCCAGTCACAAAAGGGCGGCAACATGTATTCATCCGCTAAGATCGAATTGACGGAAAAAGGTGACGGACTTTCCGTTGCGACGGAAAACATCACGTGGGTGACGAAGGATATGTATCTCAACGCTCTCGTCACGGCAGGTGTCAAAGATGCCGACATCACGATCACTTCTCCTTATAAAGTGACTGGAACATCGGCACTGACAGGAATCATGAAAGCCTATGATCAAACTTCGGCTGAGACCGGAATCAAGCTGAGTGACGAACGGAAAGATTTAGCACAGCAAGAATTATCGGTCACATCAGACGTCGGGAAGACAGTCGGGACAGATAAAGTCGCTGATTTGATGAATGAGATCAAGGCCGAAATCGCGAATCAAAAACCGGAAACAAAAGTCGAGATCGAAAACCTGATCGTCCAAGTCATTCAAAACAACAACATCCAACTGTCTGATGCACAGATGGATCGGTTGACGAATCTATTCAATCAAATGGAGCAAGCGAACATCAACTGGGGGCAAATCGAGAGTGGACTGAAAAATGCTGGTCAAGACATCCATGCGTTTGCAACGTCCGAGGAGACAAAAGGATTCTTCGCTAAATTATTTGATGGTCTGAGTGACTTCTTCAGCTCGATTGCTGGTGTGTTCAAATAATTCAGACTTCCGCAATTAACAAGATAATGGTAAACTGGTTGTATCTGAAACGAAAGGTGGTGTGAAATGATGGACTTTGCTGCGTGCAAACATTGGTTAATGGAACAATTGTATCTGTTGCGCGCGATTTTTCATGGAATGGCGTTCTAAGGCACCCGTCTGCCCTTTTTAGAACTTCATGATTGAAAAATACAGCAAAGCGCATCTTTCACACACTAGGGAGAGTGCTATTTGCGCTCTCCCTTTTTTTAATGCGCGCGAAAGGATCAACTTATTATGATGATTTGCGACATTCAACATCTGACAAAACAATTCGGAGGCGAAACGATTTTAACGGACGTTTCCCTCTTCTTAAACGAACACGATCGTGTCGGTCTGATTGGACGAAATGGGAGTGGTAAAACGACATTACTCCGCTTACTTGCTCGCCTTGACCAACCGGACGGTGGCGTCATCTATCAAAAGAACGGTTTGACGATTGGCTACTTGGAACAACTTCCCACTTATGCCGAGACAATGACCGGACTCGACGTCCTTTGGACGGCGTTTGAAGAGATCCTCGCAATCCGTTCTCGGATGCAACAGTTGGAGCTTTTGATGGCGACAGCGCCAGATGATCTGGATGCACTACTCGTTCGATATGCGGAAGCGACAAATGCATTCGAACAAAAAGATGGCTATCTACTCGACTCGAAGATCGAGCGCATGGTGAACGGATTACATTTACGTCCGTTACTCACTCGCCCTTTCCATCAGTTGAGCGGCGGTGAGCAAACGAAGATTTGCCTCGGTCGCATGTTGCTGATGGAACCACACCTCCTAATCCTTGATGAGCCGACGAACCATCTTGATTTAGCTGCCGTTGAATGGTTAGAACAATTCTTACGGGACTACACTGGAACTATCCTGCTCGTCTCTCACGACCGGGTCTTCTTAGACGCCGTCGTCACCTCGATCGTCGAGCTTGAAGATGGTGAACTGACCTCCTACCTAGGGAACTACAGCGCGTTCGTCGTCGAACGAGAACGTCGCTTGATGGAACAGTTCCACGCCTATCAGGAACAACAGAAAAAAATCAAGAAGATGAAGGAAGCGATTCGTCGACTACGGCAGTGGGCAAACGAAGCATCTCCACCGAGTGAGAAATTATTCCGTAAAGCAAAATCGATGGAGCGGGCACTCGAGCGAATCGAACGGATCAAACGACCGCAACTCGAAGCCAAAACCGCTGATGTCTCTTTTTCTTCTACCGATCATACGAGTCAAGTCGTCTTTCGCGCTGAAGAGCTCTCTTTCGCTTACGATTCCCGTCGCATTTTCGATGTTGTCTCGTTCGAAATCATGGCTCAAGATCGGGTTGCAATCGTCGGAACGAATGGGAGCGGGAAATCGACGTTGCTCGCACTGTTGCTTGATGAATTGTCACCAGACGCAGGCACGCTCACGCGTGGACCATCGAACCGGATCGGTTACTTGTCCCAGCATGCCCATTTCGAGGAGGATGCTCGCTTAATCGACTGGTTTAGAGACCGCATTGCCGTTCCAGAAGCGGAAGCCCGCCATATTCTTGCCCGGTTCCTGTTTTTTGGACCGACTGTCTTTCGGTCTATTTTGTCACTAAGCGGAGGAGAACGTGTTCGATTGCAGCTTGCCGTACTCGTTCATTCGTCGATCAACGTTTTGATTCTCGATGAGCCGACGAATCATCTAGATATTGAATCAAGAGAGACGCTTGAAGAAGCACTCGAGAATTTTTCTGGTACATTGATCGCCGTCTCACACGACCGCTATTTCTTGAATCGTCTTTTTTCAAAAATCATTTGGCTTGACCATCAAATTACTTCGTATACTGGAAACTATGCTTACGCAGTGGAGAAACGACAAGCCAGTCATGACACACCACCTCAGATAAATCATGAGAAGAAATCGAAAATTTCAAAGCGTTCGAAAGCACCTGCGAAAGAACAGTCCATTGAACAGCAAATAGAAGAGCTGGAACTTCAAGTCGTACATCTTGATGCCGTTCTTTCTCATGTATCCGCGGAAGAAGAATGGATGACGGTCGAGATGGAAAAAGAAGCATTGTTACGAAAAATTGAAGGTTTGTATGAACGTTTAATTTTAGAAACTTGAACTAAAATGATTAGTCCTTCTTTGACTCGGGAAAATAGGAACAGATACGTCAAAGGAGGAATTCATCTTGTCTCAAGCTATGTTGATCATCAACCCGTCTTCTGGTAAAGAACTCGGAAAAAAACACGCGACGCTCGCTGAAGAGACGCTTGCTACTCGCTTTCAAACCGTCGACGTTCGATTCACGGAAAAAGAACACGATGCAACGGAATTCGCACGTCATGCCGCCCAGTCTAATTACGACGCCGTCATCGCCATGGGTGGTGATGGAACGGTCAATGAAGTCATTACTGGAATTGCCGAGCAACCACATCGTCCAACACTTGGGATCGTACCGCTTGGGACGGTCAATGATTTATCACGCGCGTTACACATCCCGACGGACCCCGAAGAGGCGATTCAGATATTAGCTGATGCCCCTGCCCGCCCGCTTGATATCGGTAAATATGATGATCATTACTTCATGAACGTCATTGCGGTTGGTCTGATTGCGGAAGCCGTCGAAGAAGTGAGCATCGAACAGAAAACGTCACTTGGATCGGTCGCTTATTTCATTGAAGGTCTGAAAGCCTTTAAGGATCATAGTCCTTATCCAATCGAAATCAACTCTGCCGAAAAACAATTTGATGGAGAAGCCCACTTGTTAATCATCGCCTTGACGAATTCCGTTGGTGGATTCGAATCGTTTGCGGAAGAAGCAAAAGTCGACGATGGATTACTGCATGGATTCATCATTACGAAGCTCGGATTCTTTGATGCGCTTCAAGCATTACCTAAACTCATCACGGGTGGGTTATCAAAGGCGGATCAAATCGAACACTTCACGACGACACGTGTCGAGATTCGTTCGAAAGAAGAGTTACCAATCAATGCCGATGGTGATACGGCAGGTCATGTTCCTGTGACTGTCGAGGTACTCCCTCAACATCTCACTGTATATTCACCATTCTCTGCTGACTAACGTTATACGAGTAAAAAAAGAAATCGACGATTTGTCGGTTTCTTTTTTTACTTTAAAATCCATTACAATATATGTTAACAAAGCGTAATTTTGAAATATATTTGAAATATTTTTGTGTTATTGACGATGCTATAATCATCTCAGGCGAAAAATCATTCTTTAAAATAAATAAATATACATAAAATATTACAATTTTGTAATGATCAGTTCTGGCGCTTCAGATTTTTAAGGAGGAAATACACTTAATGAAACGTTTGCTTACAACAATGACAATGACAGCTTTGGTAGTTTCAGGTTTTGCTACAACGAGTGCTTCGAAAGTTGAGGCCGCAACGACATATAAAGTAAAAGTCATGGCAGACGGACTACGCGTCCGGACAGGTCCATCAACGGCTTATAAAATCGTCGGTAGCGTCAATACAGGACAGACATTCAATTATCTCGGTGTTTCTGGTTCATGGACAAAAATTTCATACGGCGGCGCATCACGCTACGTTTCTTCTACATATGTTAAAAAGTACAGTACGACGACTTCAACAAAAGCAACGACTGGTTTTTCGCGTCCAGCAAGCGGTCCGATCACACAAGGATACGGTGCGGCAAGCGGTGTTTATGGTTACACGTTCCACAATGGTATTGATATCGGTGCTCCGACGGGTACACCCATCTATGCTTCAGCTGCTGGAAAGGTCATCACGTCTCGTTACTACGGTGCATACGGTAATCATGTCATGATGACGCATACGGTTAACGGCATCCAGTACACGACAGTTTACGCACATATGAACAGCCGTGCTGTTTCTGTTGGACAAACGATTGCTAAAGGAACAAAAATCGGGACAATCGGCGCGACAGGAAATGCCTTTGGTGCTCACTTGCATTTTGAAATGCACCGCGGCTCTTACGTCTACAGTGGAACGTCTGCAGCAAACAGCGTTAATCCACTCAATTACTTCAACTGAATCAGATTCGCCGGACTTCTCATCTTGAGAAGTCCGGTTTTTTGTTTCAGATGAAATCTTCTGACAGGAGTGGTACGGTATATTCATGGCTCTCATGCATATAGGAGGCGAATCATATGAAACGAACCATTCCCTTGATTCTATCGGCATCTTTCGGCGTGACTCTGCTTGCCGGTTGCCAAGATCAACCGACACCTGAAGAACGTCTTGATGCCTATATCAAACTTTGGGAGAAACAGGACTACGATAAAATGTATACGTACGCGAGTACAGCTACTAAAAAAGAATACGGTAAAAAAGAATTCATCGAGCGAACGAAACAATTGTCGAAATCACTTGATATTCAAAAGTTATCCGTCGAACGAAAGAAAGCGGAGGAAGCAACGGATGACGAAAAAGCGTCCCTTCCCGTGCGGATTTCCTTTGATACGGTTGCAGGAACCGTTGCCTACGATAAACAAGTTCCACTGACATTTGAGAAACAAGGTGAGACCGAAAACTGGTTCATCGACTGGGATACTTCTTTTGTCCTAAAGGATTTTAAAAAGGATGACAAAGTCCAGCTACAAACCGTTGAAGGCAAACGTGGTGATTTACTCGATTCGAATGAGAAACCGCTCGCAACCTCTGGAAAAGGATTTGCTGTCGGCGCGACAGCCGGACAATTAAAAGACATCGAGAAAGTTGCTGAATTGCTCGACCGCCCGACCTCTTCAGTCGAAGATTCCTTAAAGGCAAGTTGGGTCAAAGATGGACAGTTCGTTCCGCTCAAAACGATGACCGACGAAGCAATGGTTGAAAAATTGCGTGACATTCCTGGAATCAGTGTCCAAGAAACGGAAGTCCGAACGTATCCACTTGGTAAAGCAACCTCTCATTTGATTGGATATATCGGTTCAGCGACAGCAGACGAGATTAAACAATCAAAAAATCAAATCCAAGCTGGCGAGCAAGTCGGGAAACGTGGACTTGAACAAGTACTCGATGAGCGCTTACGTGGTAAAGCCGGTGCGACAATCACTTTACAGAAAAAAGACGGCTCAAACGTTACTGTTGCCGAAACGAAACCGACGGATGGCGAAGATATTGCGTTGACAATTGATGCCACTCTTCAAAAAAAGACTTATGAAACGATGCAGGATGATCCCGGAACAGCATCAGCGATTGATCCGCGGACCGGCGAGACCCGTGTCTTACTCAGCTCTCCTGGCTTTGATCCTTCTGAATTCATGTCAGGAATCTCACAAGCACGACTCGATGAACTGACGCAGGACCCGGACCAGCCATTATTGAACCGATTCACAAGTGCCTTCGCACCCGGTTCGACTCAAAAACCATTGACGGCTGCTGTCGGATTAAAGAGCGAAACGCTCGACCCGGAAAAAGCCTACACAATCAATGGGCTGAAAAATAAGATCGATGGTTTTAACGTCACTCGCATTCATGAGACACCGGCCCCGGTCAATCTGCATAATGCGCTCGTCTATTCCGACAACATCTATTTCGCCCGTTCGACACTCGAACAAGTCGGAACGAAAGCATTTACGTCTGGTCTTGAAGCGCTCGGATACGGTGAAAAGCTACCGTTCACGTATCCATTACGTGCCTCACAGATCTCAAACGACGGCACGATTTCTTCTGATGGACAGCTGATGGACACGTCTTACGGACAAGGTCAGATGTTGACGAATATTCTACACTTAGCATCGATGTATGAAATTTTTCTGACGGATGGAACAATCTATCGTCCGACACTCTTACAAGAGGAAAAAACGAAGCAAGTCTTTAAGAAGGATTTACTCGACGCAGACGACGCGAAGATGATCCGCGATGATTTGTATGATGTCGTTCATAACGGTTATACGCTTCCGGCTGATATCAAAGAAGTCGATGTTGCCGGTAAGACAGGTACGGCAGAATTGAAAAAGGCAGGCGAAACCGACGGCAAAGAGAATGGCTTCTTCGTTGGATACGACAACGACAAAAAAGATCTTCTCGTTGCCATCATGATCGAGTCAGTCGAAAAAGAAGATCGTGGCAGTCCGTACGTGTCGGGACTTGTCGCCGAAGTACTCAAACAAAATCGATGATCGGAGTGATCGCTTCTTGATGATCCGCACTAGCTGTACTTCAGACCTCCCTGCCCTGCTTACACTGACGGCAGAGACATTCGCGCATCACAAGCGGTTGTCGCCTCACTTTCACCCAGATGTAACGACACCATACACGCTAGAGTCTTTAAGTCAGATGATAGAAGCAGAACAACACCTCTGTCTGACAGTGCTCGATGGAGAAACACTCATTGGTTACTTGTTTGGTAAGTGGACGGCACCGGCCCCCGACCGGTTTACGCCTGTCCGAATCTTGAACATCACTGACGTCGGTGTCACCTTTTCCCATCGTTCATCAGGAATCGGTCGCCAGTTGATGCAGGTTGCGGAAGAAGTGGCGCTCGAACGAAAGGTCGATGCTGTTCGCTTGAATGTCTGGACCGTCAACGACCGGGCCGCAACGTTTTATGAAGAACTCGGATTCGAACCGCTGTATACGAACTTGCAGAAGTCACTCGTTCAAAAGTGACATCTATACGAAAAAGAGCGGATGATCGTATGATCATCTGCTCTTTTTCATTAATGTGACGGCGTTGCCGCAAGCCGTGCTGCCATCAACTGTTGAATCGTTTCTCGATCGTTTTGATGGAGTAAGTCGACGATCTTACTGCCGACGATGACACCCGCGACTGGTCGACTCAACTGTTTGACGTGTTCCGGTGTACTGATTCCGAACCCGGCAAGTACCGGTACCGGGCTATGGGCTGCGACATTTGCTAAATGTTCTTCAAGCGCCGTATCAAACGTCGTCTGTCCGCCAGTCGTCCCATTGACCGTAACGGCATAAAGGAACCCTTCGCTTTTATCGGCAATCTTTTGAATCCGTTCCATTGGACTCGTCAAGGAGACGAGTTGAACGAGCGCGATATCCGACTTGTCCTCTCGTTCGAAGAACTGTTCGCTCTGCTCAAGCGGCAGATCAGGAATGATCAATCCGTCGACCCCGACTTCGCGACATGTCGCTAGAAATGCTGCTAATCCATAACGGAAAATCGGGTTTAAGTACGTCATCAAGACGATTGGAACATCGACGGTCTGACGGGCAACGCGAACCGCCTCAAGAACATCCTTCAGTCCGACGTTCGCTTCTAGCGCCCGGAGTCCCGCTTCTTGAATGACTGGACCGTCAGCAACGGGATCCGAAAACGGAACGCCGACTTCAATCGCTGTCGCTCCGGATTCAGCGAGAAACGCTAAGATTTCCGGAAGGCGATCAATCCCTCCATCTCCCCCCATGACGTACGGGATGAAGGCTTTTTCGCCCTTACTTGTAACGTTACGAATCGCTGTTTCTAATCGCATCATTCTTCCCCCTTTAGTGCGTTTCTGACAGTAACGACGTCTTTGTCGCCACGTCCTGATAAGCAGATGACGAGAATCTCTTCCTTGTCCATCTCTGCAGCGAGTTGAGTCGCGTAGGCAATGGCGTGTGCCGACTCAAGTGCCGGGATGATTCCCTCCTTGCGGCTTAACAGCTGAAGTGCTTCGAGTGCTTGTTCATCGGTCACCGCTTCATACTGAACACGACCGATATCTTTTAGCAAGCTATGCTCCGGTCCGACACCCGGGTAATCGAGTCCAGCTGAGATCGAGTGCGCTTCTTGTACTTGACCATGGGCATCCTGTAAGAGATACATCATCGAACCGTGCAAGACACCGACCTCTCCTTTTGTCATCGTCGCTGCGTGTTTTTCTGTGTCGATTCCGCTGCCCGCTGCTTCAATGCCATACAATTTTACATCTGTATCATCGATGAAAGGATGGAACATCCCGATCGCATTACTACCGCCGCCGACACAAGCGACGATCGCCTCTGGCAGACGCCCCTCTTTTTCGATGATTTGACGTCGTGTCTCTTTTCCGATGACCGCTTGGAAATCACGCACGAGTTGTGGGAATGGGTGTGGTCCGAGAACAGAACCCATCAAGTAATGCGTGTCTTCGACATGTTTGACCCAGTAACGGAGTGCTTCATTGACGGCATCTTTGAGTGTCCGACTGCCTTGTGTGACCGGGATGACGGTTGCTCCAAGTAACTCCATCCGGAAGACGTTCAACTCTTGACGACGGACGTCCTCTTCGCCCATGAAGATGACACACTCGAGGTCGAGCAAGGCACAGACCGTCGCTGTCGCGACACCGTGTTGTCCTGCCCCTGTCTCAGCAACGATTTTTCGTTTCCCCATCCGTTCAGCCAGTAACGCTTGACCGATCGTATTGTTGATTTTATGGGCACCGGTATGGTTCAAGTCTTCTCGTTTCAAATAGATCTTTGCGCCACCAATCGTTTGCGTCAAATGTTCGGCAAAGTAAAGTGGTGTTTCACGTCCGACGTATTCTTTCAGCAATTCGTCCATTCGCGCTTGAAATGCTGGATCTTCTTTTACGGTTTCGTATGCTTCTTCAAGTTCGATCACTGCATGCATCAATGTTTCCGGGATGTAGCGTCCTCCGTATTTACCGTATTGCCCGAGTGTGTCCGGTTGTGCGTAGCTCATGCTTATCTCTCCTTTACGGCATCAGCGAATGCCTGCATTTTGATGGGATCTTTCCGTCCGTCCGTCTCGATGCCACTTGAGACATCAACGGCGAACGGGCGATATCGTTTGATTGCTTCTCCGACGTTTCCTGCTGTCAAGCCACCGGCAATGAATAGTGGACGTTCTGCTTGAATGTCTCGTGACCAGTCGAATGTCTCGCCACTTCCAGCAACCGGTGCGTCGACGAGTAAATACTCCGTCTGTTGCTCTACTTCTGCGATGTCCGTCACGGGAATCGCTTGAATGATCGGAACCGGTAGCTTGCCGTCCGGAATCGTCCCATGAATTTGGATGAGGTCCAGTTCGACTTGCTCGACGGCGTCGGTCACCTGCTGGTAAGTCGGGGAGACGAAGACCCCGACGACCTGGACCGTACTTGGAATGTCGCGTCTAAGACGCGCTGCTTCTTCTAGCGTGACCTGTCGTTTACTTTTAGCAAAGACGAAACCGATGTAGTCCGCTAAGCGAACTGCCGCTTCGACATGTTCTCTTTCCCGGAGACCACAGAACTTAATCCGTGTCATACGCGAACGCCACTCACTTCTCGGATGAAGACTTGTGGATCGTCTGCCCGCATCAATGTCTCACCGACGAGGATCCCGTCTGCACCGGCAGCATGTAACAACTGTGCTTCCTCGACCGTCTTGATGCCACTCTCACTAATGTAACGAACGTCCGGTTGTTGCTGTTCTAGTAATCCGACCGATGTCTGTAAATCAACTTCGAACTTTTTCAAGTTCCGGTTGTTGATGCCGATGATTTGCGCACCGATCACCTCTGCCCGGCGTAATTCCTCTTCGTCATGGACTTCGACTAAGACCTCAAGCCCTTCCGCGTAAGCATACGCATACAAGTCAGCAAGCGTCTCCTGCTCGAGAGCGGCGACGATTAAGAGAATCAACCGTGCTCCATGTGCTTTTGCCCGGTCGATCTGAACCCGGTCAATCATGAAATCCTTACAGAGGACGGGGATGTCGACCGCTGCAGCGACTGCCGCTAAATCGTCCATCGATCCTTTGAAGTACGTCTCGTCCGTCAAGACAGAGATGACGGTCGCCCCACTCGCTTCATATTGTTTTGCCTGAGTGACGACATCGACGTCGAGTGCGATGGCACCTTTTGATGGCGACGCTCGTTTGATTTCCGCGATGACGGATAAATCCGCTCC
Organism: Exiguobacterium sp. UBA3968; assembly: GCF_002385115.1. Classification (NCBI taxonomy): domain Bacteria; kingdom Bacillati; phylum Bacillota; class Bacilli; order Caryophanales; genus Exiguobacterium; species Exiguobacterium sp. UBA3968. The sequence goes on along the minus strand of NZ_DGCW01000005.1, from coordinate 268,351 downwards.
CGCTAGTCGTTGCTTAATCGACGGCTTCAATGCCTCTCGATCAATTCGTTCGACCCCGTTTAATTTTAATTGCAGGACTTCTGCTCGTTTCGTTTCGATGATGCGATCTAAGATATTCATCCGATTGCTTCCTCCCGTGTCATTTGTCGTAATTGGTTCAATCGTTCCATCGCTCGTCCTGAATCGATGCTATCTGCTGCTAAAGCAATCCCTTCCTCAATCGTCTTCGCTCGATTTGCTGCAAAGAGTGCAATTCCGGCATTGAGTAGGACCGTGTCGCGATAAGCACCATGCTCGCCACCAAGGACTTGCAGTAAAATCGTCGCATTCTCTTGTGCACTACCTCCACGGATCGCTTCAAGCGGTGCGGTCTTCAGTCCGACTTCCTCCGGGTGAAGACTGAAGCGGATCAGCTCACCTTCGTCAAGTAAGACGAGTTGGTTCGTTCCGGCAAGGGATGCTTCATCCATTCCATTCGCACCATGCAAGACGATTGCCCGCTTCCGACCGAGTCGATGTAAAGTCAACGCCATCGTCTCGAGCATATCCTCCCGGTAAATTCCTAATAGTTGTGTCTTGAGTGGGACCGGATTCGTCAACGGACCGATCAAGTTAAAGATCGTTGGAATCCGCAGATCGCGTCGAACCTTCATGATTTGCTTGACGCGTGGGTGCATCCGTTGCGCAAACAAGAAGGCGATTCCGTTCGACTCGAGCTGTTCTGCTAAACGTTCTGGTGTCGCATCAAGTGACACCCCGAGTGCTTCGAGCACATCAGCGCTGCCCGTTTTACTCGAGACACTCCGATTTCCGTGCTTCGCGACTTTCATACCGGCACCGGCTAGAACGAAAGCGGCTGTCGTACTGATGTTGAACGATTGTGAGCCGTCGCCTCCTGTACCGCAATTATCCATGAAATCACCGGTGACTGGAATGTCGAGCGCGACTTCGCGCATGATCGAAGCGAGACCGGCTAATTCTTCTGCAGTCTCCCCTTTTGCTTTCAAGGCGACGAGAAAAGCAGCAATTTCGCTATCGGTCACGTCTTCTGCAAACAGTTCGCGTGCTGCCTGTTGCATCTCTTCATATCGTAAATGTTTTGCTTCTGCTAATTTCAATAACGTCTCTTTCATCGTTCGTCACTCCTTCGTCAATTCAATGAATCGTTTAATCATCTGCTGTCCTTGTGGTGTTCCGACGGATTCAGGATGGAACTGGATTCCGAAAGTCGGATGCGTCCGGTGCTCGAGTGCCATAATCGTCCGGTCATCCGTTTCTGCTGTGATGACGAGCTCCGTCGGTAAGTCGTTTCGAGCGACGATCAGCGAATGATAGCGCATGACCTCTAACGTTCCTGTCATTTCGTCGAAGAGTTGTCCCGATTGTCGGATCATCGATGTCTTCCCGTGCATGATGACCGGTGCTTCAACGATGCGTCCTCCGAATGCTTCGCCGATTGCCTGATGTCCGAGGCAGACACCGAGAATTGGTACTTGACCCGATAATTGACGAATTAGATCGATGCAGATTCCAGCATCAGCCGGGCGACCGGGACCGGGTGAGAGGATGATACCGTCCGGTTTCATCTCGCGGAGCTCTTCGATGCTAACCGCATCGTTTCGAATGACGTGGACGGTCGTATAAACCGATGCGTATTGATATAGGTTATAGGTAAAGGAATCATAGTTATCAATCAGGACGATCATTTCCAAACCTCCAGTAGTGATTTCGCTTTGTGTAACGTCTCCTGGTACTCAAGGCGTGGAATCGAGTCGTAGACGATACCAGCCCCTGCTTGAACAGAAGCGACACCATCCTTGATGACCATCGTCCGGATAGCGAGAGCAAAATCCATATTCCCCCGAATGTCGAAATAGCCAACAGCTCCAGCGTATACTTCTCGTTTGACCTGTTCGTACTGGTCAATCAACTGCATCGCTCGAATTTTCGGAGCTCCTGTGACCGTCCCAGCCGGTAGACAAGAGACAAGTGCGTCTGCTCCAGTCTTCCCGTCTGCTAACGTCCCTTCAACGACGGAGACGAGGTGCATGACGTTCTTGAATCGTTCGATTTGCATGAAGCGTGTCACTTCGACGGTACCAATCTGACAAATCCGTCCTAAGTCGTTGCGTCCAAGATCGACGAGCATCCGGTGCTCGGCCCGTTCCTTTTCATCGTGAAGCAACTCTTCTGCTAGCCGTTCATCTTCCTCTGTCGTCTTCCCCCGGCGACGTGTGCCGGCAATCGGATTCGTCGTCACTCGATTCCCTTTGACTTGGACCAAACTTTCCGGGGAGGCCCCAAGTACGATTGCTTCGCCTAAGTCGATATAAAAGAGATAGGGACTCGGATTATCCTTACGGAGTTTTCGGTAAAATTGGAACGGGTCACCCGTAAACGTCGCATCGAGTCGTTGCGAAAGAACCAGTTGGAAGACGTCGCCTTGCCGAATATGTCTCTTCGCTTGTTCGACGAGTCCTTCAAACGTCTCTTGATCCATCAACGGTTCATAAACGACATCCCGGAGTGGACGCTCGATGTCTGTTCGCTCTCGCGATTGTTCGAGTTGCGCTTTCCGATCTACTAGACGTTGACGTAATTCATCACGATCGGTGATGCCACCAAGTGACGTTTGAATTAAATGAACACGATGTTCGAGATGATCAAACAGGATGATTTGGTCGTAGACGGCGAGTAGCGCGTCCGGTAGTTGGCGCGTTCGTTCCGGAATCGCTCTGAGTGTCTCATACGCCCGCATCATATCGTAACCGACATATCCGATCCCGCCTGCTAAAAACGGAAGATCTTCTTCGACGCCCTCCCGGAGGATCAACTGTTGCATCAGTCGTACTGAATCACCTGTTTCTTGTGTCAATCGACCTGTCTTCAACTGTTCCCGTGTCACGGTTCGTCCTTCTGCGCGGATCATTTCCACCGGATCGACACCGATGATCGAATACCGTCCATGATCCGTATGGGCAGAGCTTTCAAGTAAACATTTCTGTGTTCCACTCAGTTGTTGGAAAATCATGATCGGCGTCATCTCGTCGCCGTTTAGTTCAAGTTGTTCAATGATAAGTGTGTCTGTCTGAACCATCTCTGTTCGCCTCCTGGAATAAAAAAAGTCCTCCACACAGCATATGCTGCATGGAGGACGATGATCTCGCGGTGCCACCTCTCGATTGGAACGGTTCGATCGTTCCCACTCTGTCTGATGCGTCTAAATAAGAGACATCATAGCCTACGATAACGGGGGCATCCGTCGTGACCTACTTCTTCGTTCAGCCACGCTCTCATGAGACCATTCACGAAACCTCGCCGTACGGAAGTCGCACCATTCTTCCGCTCTCTGAAACGCCGATGTTGCCTCGCTACTTAACTCACTCTACGATTTATTCGATTCAATTGTATACGAAAAGGGTCTTCTCGCCCATTCATGTAGAACATGAAGGACGGGAAGACCCGCGGTACCACCTTCGTTGACGATGCTGACATCGTCCCCTTTGAAACGAACCGGACCATTGTCCTGATTCGTCGACCCCAATAACGGGAGGAACCCGTCAGAGCCTACTACCCACTTAAAGGATTCGGTCTGAAGCTCGGAAGGCCATTCGCTTGTTACCCGATACTGATTCACACCACCCATCAGCTCTCTTAAATCGTTTCACAAGTTACTTCTCTTCGTCTTTGCTATCGTGTGTTGAATTGTTTCTTATATTACGATGCTTCTACTTCCCTGTCAACTGGAAAATCTCAGTATAAGGAAAGTTGGTTTGGATCGATGGATTCGAGCGCTTGTTTGACAGTTTGTAGGAACTGTCCGGCGACGAGTCCGTCGAGCACCCGGTGATCGATCGACATACAGAGGTTGACCATGTCGCGTGCTGCGAACATGCCGTTCACCCAAACTGGACGTTTGACGATTGATTCAACGGATAGAATCGCTGCTTGCGGGAAGTTAAGGATCGGTGCTGATTGGATTGAACCGAATGAGCCCGTATTGTTGACCGTAAACGTCCCGCCCTGCATCTCTGCAGACGACAACGTGCCGGCTTGTGCCCGTTTCCCGAAGTCATCAATCGCGCGTGCGATCCCCTTGATGCTTAGTTCATCTGCATTCTTGACGACTGGTACGAACAGAGCGTCCTGCGTTGCAACAGCAAGTGATAGATTGATCGCTTTCTTTTGAATGATCTTATCTCCCGCCCATGTCGAGTTCATGATTGGATGTTTCTTCAATCCTTCGACCGTCGCCTTCATGAAGAATGGTAAGAACGTCAATTTGACCCCTTCTTGTTTGAAGAACGCATCTTTATGACGATTACGTGCTTCGACCAAGTTCGTGACATCGACTTCGATCATCAACCAGGCATGTGGCGCTTCGTGTTTCGCGCGTACCATGTTCGAAGCGATTGCTTGACGCACACCGGCAGTCGGAATCTCGATGTCGCCCGTTTCAGTCGCTTGTGGTGCGCTGACCGGACGTTTTGGTGCGGATGGTGCTTCTGTTGGAGGCGCTACCGGAGCCGTTTTCGCTTCCGGTTTTGGTTCAGTTGTTTGTGGTGTAGGAATAGCACCGGACTCAATCAGTTTCAACAAATCTTTCCGAGTAATCCGCCCGCCGGCTCCTGTACCCGTCACTTGTTCGAGATCGATGCCATGCTCACCCGATAGTTTCAAGACTGCTGGTGAATAGCGCTTTTTCATCGAAGTATCAGCCGTCGTTGTCTCTTCGACAGCCGGGACTTCTTGTTCAGTCGCAGCAACTTCCGTTGATCCCCCGTTGACTTGCATCGTGACGATTGCGTCACCGACTTGCAACGTATCGCCTTCTTCTGCAAGAAGTTTTTCGATCACACCATCAAACGAAGACGGGACTTCTGCCGTTACTTTATCAGTAATGACTTCTGCAATCGGATCATATTTTTTAACAGTGTCACCTGGTTTGACCAGCCACATCGAAATCGTTCCTTCAGTAACACTTTCCCCGAGTTGTGGCATCGTAAGTGTTTCAGTCTTCATCGGTCAGTTCCCCCTTAGTATGCGTGTAACGTCCGGATTTTATCTTCAATTTTCTCACTTGAGATGTTGAAGAACTTCTCCATCGTCGGAGCGTATGGCATCGCTGGTACGTCTGGACCACAGAGTCGTTCGATTGGTGCATCAAGATCGAACAAGGCTTCTTCTGCAATGATCGCCGATACTTCACTCATGACGCTACCTTCTTTATTATCTTCCGTGACGAGCAAGACTTTCCCCGTCTTTTTCGCTGCTTCGATGACTGCTTCGCGGTCGATTGGATAAACAGTCCGCAAGTCAAGGATGTGAACATCGATTCCGTCTTTTTCAAGGCGTGTTGCTGCCTCAAGTGCCATATGAACACATAGCCCATAAGTGATGATCGTCACGTCTTCGCCCTCACGCTTGACGTCTGCTTTACCGATTTCGACCGTATAGTCGCCTTCAGGAACATCCCCTTTTAACAGACGATAGCCCCGTTTATGCTCAAAGAACAAGACCGGATCATTCGAACGAATCGCTGCCTTTAGCAATCCTTTTGCGTCATATGGATTCGATGGGATGACAATCTTCAGACCAGGCGTCGAGTTGAACATCGCTTCGACCGACTGAGAATGATAAAGTGCCCCGTGAATACCGCCGCCGAACGGTGCGCGGATGACGATCGGACACGTCCAGTCATTGTTCGAACGGTACCGAATCTTCGCTGCTTCACTGACGATTTGGTTGACCGCTGGCATGATGAAGTCAGCGAATTGCATTTCAGCAATCGGACGCATGCCGTACATCGCAGCTCCAATTCCGACACCGGCAATCGCACTCTCAGCGAGCGGTGCATCGATGACACGTTCTTCTCCGAATTGTTCGAGCAATCCTTGGGTCGCCCGGAAGACACCACCACGGACACCAACGTCTTCGCCGAGGATGAAGACGGACTCGTCGCGTTCCATTTCTTCTTTGATTGCACTATTGATCGCTTCGATTAAACTTAACGTCGTCATTTCGTTTCCTCCTCGTCGTACACGTAACGTAATGCATTTTCTGGTGCATCGTAAGCCGCTACTTCCGCATAAGCCGTTGCTTCATCGACTTCTTTCTCCATCGCTTGTTCGATTTCAGTCGCTGTTTCTTCCGTCAAGACACCCATTTCAATCAGACGCGCACGGAAGAGTTTGATGCCGTCACGTGCTTTTAAGGCATCGAGTTCTTCAGCAGAACGGTATGATTTATCGTCATCATCCGATGAATGTGGCACGAGGCGTTCGACTTCAACTTCAATCAAGGTCGGACCTTCTCCCCGTAATCCGCGCTCACGCGCTTCCTTGACGACCTTATAGACAGCGAGTGGATCGATGCCGTCTACCGTATAACCAGGCATTCCGTAGCCGATCGCACGATCAGCGACGTGTTTCGCTGACAGCTGTTTCGAGAGAGGTGTCGAGATCGCGTATTTATTGTTTTCACAGAACAAGATGACCGGGAGCTTATGAATTCCGGCGAAGTTCGCTCCTTCATGGAAGTCTCCTTGGTTTGAAGAGCCTTCTCCGAACGAGACGTAAGCAACGAGTGGTTCCTTACGCATCTTCGCAGCAAGTGCGATCCCGACAGCATGCGGGACTTGTGTTGTGACCGGACTTGAACCCGTGACGATGTTCAAGGCACGTGAACCGTAGTGTCCTGGCATTTGACGACCACCTGAGTTCGGATCTTCTGCCTTTGCGAATGCCGACAGCATGATATCGCGTGACGTTTGACCGAAGTGCAAGACGACACCTAAATCACGGTAATACGGCAAAATGTAATCTGTTCCTTTTTCGAGTGCGAACGCTGCACCGACTTGAGCCGCTTCTTGTCCTTGACACGAGACGAGGAAGGGAATTTTACCTGCTCGGTTCAACTTCCACATCCGTTCATCGATTTTCCGCGCACGGACCATCGTTTCGAACATGTGAATCGCGTCTTGTTCCGTTAATCCGAGTTCTACCAATTCTTTGAATTCTATCTTTTCCATCCGTAATTCCTCCTTAGGCGTGAACCGCAAGTCCGTCGACTGCAAGTGCTGCTTCTCCAAATGCTTCTGATAAGGCCGGGTGCGGATGCACGAGCTGTCCAACTTCCCATGCCGTTGCATTGAGTACGAGCGCTAACCCACCTTCACTAATCAGTTCCGTTGCTTTTGGTCCGACGATGTGAACGCCGACGAGATCATCTGTCTTTGCATCCGAGACGAGCTTGATGAAGCCTGCTGCTTCTCCTTCAATCCGCGCTTTTCCTAACCCATTGAACGAGAAGCTCCCGACCTTAACGTCCATTCCGGCACGTTTCGCTTCGTCTTCCGTTAAACCGACCGATGCCGCTTCCGGTACGCTGTAGATACAACGTGGTACGAACGCATATTCAAGTGGTGTCGTCGTTCCGTTTACGATCGCCTCGACTGCTTTGACGCCTTCTGCTGACGCGACGTGCGCGAGTTGCAAGCGACCGATGACATCGCCGATTGCATAGATATGTTGATCCTTCGTCCGGAAATGGTCATCCACTTGAATGAAGCCATTTTCGACGACGATATTTGTGTTTTCGATTCCGATACCTTCGACATTCGCCATCCGACCGATGGCGACGAGCAACTTATCCGCTTCAAGCGTCGTCTGTTCTCCGTTACGGTCGATCGCGATCGATACGCCGTCTTCTGACATACGGAACGTATCACTTTGTGCAGCTGCGCCCGTATGAATCTTGACGCCCCGCTTTTTTAGTTGGCGGGCGACTTCACGACTGACTGCCGCATCTTCTGTCGGTAAAATCCGGTCGCTGAATTCAACGACCGTTACTGCGACGTCAAAATCCGTCAACATCGATGCCCATTCGACACCGATGACGCCGCCACCGATGATGACGATTGATTTTGGCAAATCTGCCATATCGAGCGCATCATCCGAACTGAGGACATACTCTGAATCAAAAGCAAGACCGTTCAGTGGACGTGGACGTGATCCTGTCGCGACGATCAATTGGCGTGGAAGAATCAACTCGCCTTCGCCTTCTTCCGGCTCGACACTGATTGTTCCGGGCATCGGTGAAAAGATACTTGGTCCAAGAATCGAACCCCGACCATGAAAGACTTCAATCTTTCCTTTTTTCATCAGGTGCTGAATGCCTGCCTCTAATCCATCTACGATCTCTTGTTTGCGTTGTTTGACCTGTTCGAATCGTAAAAACGATTCCGGGACGTCCACGCCATATGTAGTAGCGTGTTTGACCGTCTGATAGACTGCTGCTGATTTCAAAAAGGCTTTAGAGGGGATGCAGCCACGATGTAAGCATGTCCCGCCTAATTTTCCTTGTTCTACGATTGCTACCGACTTCCCGGCTTGTGCTGCACGAATCGCGGCGACATATCCACCGGGTCCTCCACCTAGGACAACGACGTCGAATTCTCTAGCCATGTTGGTTCGCCTCCATATTCCTTAACTTCCTCTTCCCCACGTAAGACACGCAACACTCCTTCTGCGAGCGCCTGCAACTCATCTTCACCAGGACTACGCACGACTTGACCAAGGTGGGCGACGCGTTCTTCGATCATACGCGTCAACCGATCACTATAAGCAAGTCCGCCTGTTAGAATGATCGCGTCGATCTGACCGAACAAGACAGCACTTTGACCAGCGATTTCTTTCGCGATCCGGTACGCCATCGCTTCATATAACAATGCCGCTTTTTCATCGCCTTCTTCAATCCGGCTCTCGATCTCAACCGCGTCAAACGTACCTAAGTGCGCAACAAGTCCGCCTGACCCAACGACCAGACGCTTCATCTCTTCAAGTTTATACTTGGTACTATAACATAGTTCTACTAGTTGACCAACAGGTAGCGATCCGCTTCGTTCTGGCGAAAACGGTCCTTCTCCATCGAGTCCATTGTTGACATCGATAACACGCCCTTCATGGTGTACGCCGACTGTAATGCCGCCACCCATGTGTGCAATGATCAGGCGCAGTTCCTCGTATGGACGTCCGATTTCCTTAGCGTACCGTTTCGCAACAGCTTTCTGATTCAAGGCATGGAAAATACTTTTTCGTTCAAGTTCAGGTAAGCCTGTAATACGCGCAATCGGTTCTAGTTCGTCAACGACGACCGGATCAACGATGAATGATGGGATGTCGAGTGTCCGAGCAATCTCATCCGCAAGGAGTCCACCGAGGTTCGATGCATGAACGCCAAAAATACCGCTGAGTAAGTCTTCTCGCATTTCTCTGTTGACCGCATACGTACCGCTGACAAGCGGTCGGAGTAACCCACCACGCCCAACGACTGCAGTAAGCGCTCTCAAATCAATCTGCTCTTCAGCTAACACTTCGAGTACTACATGACGACGCATCTCCAGCTGCGCTGGAAGCGGTCCTCTGACCGCTTCCGCTGGATGGCGTAACGTCTTCGTGAACACCGGGTTTGATCCTTCGAAGATACCGATCTTCGTCGAAGTCGAACCGGGATTGATCGTCAAAATACGTTCGCTCATGGATATCCTCCTCTGATCAGCCGCGTGATCCTAGAATGTTTTTATCACGACGTAAGAATTGGCTGCGGGCACTACGCATTGTTGCGATACGCTCTTCTGCCATTTTCTCAGCAGCACGATATGTCGGTAAATGATCGCGTTTTGCGATCTCGAATACTTTTGTGACCGCGTCGTAGACGAGTTCAACTTTTTTCATGGCACGATCACGGTTGTATCCGTCGAGTTCATCGGCAACGTTGATGACACCACCCGCATTGATGACGAAGTCTGGTACGTATAAGATATCGCGTTCTTCGAGCATGTCACCGTGACGGTCTTCTTTAAGTTGGTTATTTGCCGCACCAGCGATGATTTTGACTTTCAATTGTGGAATCGTCTCGTCGTTTAATGTCGCACCGAGGGCACATGGCGCAAAGATGTCCGCTTCGACGCTATAAATGTCTTCTGGTGCGACGATCAAGGCACCGAATGCTTCTTCTGCACGTTGAAGTGCTTCTTGGTTGATGTCCGTGACGATCAACTTTGCACCTTCTTCATGCAAATGACGGCATAGATTGAAGGCAACGTTACCAACTCCTTGGATCGCAATCGTTTTGCCACCAAGTGAATCTGTTCCGTACACTTCTTTTGCCGCTGCTTTCATACCACGGTAGACTCCGTATGCCGTAACTGGTGATGGGTTACCACTTGATCCGAATGCTGGGCTGACACCAGTGACGAAATCTGTCTCCATATGGATATAATCCATGTCTGCAACCGTTGTATTGACATCTTCTGCTGTAATATAACGACCGTTCAGTGACTGGACGTAACGTCCGAATGCCCGGAAGAGTGCTTCTGATTTTTGTGTCTTCGCATCGCCGATGATGACAGCTTTGCCACCACCAAGGTTCAAACCAGCGGCTGCATTCTTATACGTCATCCCTTTTGATAAACGGAGCGCATCAATCAATGCCTCTTCATCAGATGCATAATTCCACATACGAAGTCCACCGAGTGCCGGTCCGAGTGTCGTGTCATGAATCGCGATGATTGCTTTTAATCCAGATACTTTATCGTGGCAAAAAACAACTTGTTCGTAATCTTCCATCTCCATTGTTTCAAAGATACTGAAGCGTGATTCTACATTTGTTTCGACCATTTTAAGTTCCTCCTCAGATTGTTTGTTTTACTTTTTTCGTCTGTTGAGCATTTAATAGCGCAAAGGCTAGTGAGTACATTTTTGCTTCTGCTGTATCGGCGCGGCTTGTCAATACAACTGGAGCCCGCGCTCCGACGAGAATCGCCGCCACCGAGGCATGTGCGAAATACATGAGCGATTTGTAGATAACGTTCCCAACTTCGATTTGCGGAACGACGAGTAAATCCGCCTGCCCTGCTACGTCTCCCGTCAAGCCTTTTTGCTGGGCAGCGACGAGATTCACGGCATTGTCGAGCGCAAGTGGTCCGTCTACAAGGCAATCCTTGATTTGACCACGTCGGTTCATTTGCGTCAGTAGGGCAGCGTCTATCGTTGCCTGCATCGTCGGATTGACGACTTCGACGGCTGCTAAGACTGCGACTTTCGGTAATCCGTATCCAAGCGCTCGTAAGGCGGAGACACCGTTTTCGATAATTTTTACCTTATCTTCGAGTGACGGTTGGATATGAATCGCTGCATCGGTCAATCCGATCGCTGATTCACGCCCTGGCACTTCGAACAACGCGACATGCGACAGGACATTTCCAGAACGCAGACCCGTTTCTTTGTTCAAGACAGCTTTCATGAACATCGCTGTCGGAACAAGACCTTTCATCAAGACACTCGCATCCCCTTTGCGAACGGCATGAGCGGCACGCTCTGCCGCTTCTTGCGATGTAGAGGTGTGGGTGATCACGAACTGCGACTCTCGTAATGTCCGTTTTTGAATCATCTGCTGAATCCGTGTCGCATCCCCGAACAAATGAAAACGCGCTAAATCGTTTTCAATTGCTAATGCGACAGCATCCATCACTTCTTCGTCATCCGCAGCTGCAATCGCAACGACGGAATCTTCGAGTCGAGCTGCCTGCTCGACCATTTCACTGAATCTCACTGTATTCCCCCCTTACCTGTCATACATAAATATTAATAGCAATTTTCGTGCCAATTCAAAAGAGACGGTAGGATAAGCAAGAACGTCTTTAATTTTGCACGCTTTTGCATTTTTTGCAATATATTGCACGCAAAAATTTGCGCTTCATGAATAAATGTTAAATCGTTCCACTTTGTAATAAAGTGCCCGGAGAGAAATCCCAAGTTGTTTTGCGGCTTCTGTTTTGTTGCCATTAAAAGCAGTAAGCGCTTCCCGGATCAATCGTTCTTCGACGTGAGACATCTCGTCGGATAAATGTTTGATTTCCTTTTTCTGTCTCGTCGTGACTTTTGTTGTTTGTGGCACGACAAGTTGAAGATGTCCTTTTCGTAAGACCGTTTCTGTTTTATCCGTAAAAATCAATGCGCGACCGATGACATTTTCAAGCTCGCGGACATTTCCTTTCCACGGTTGCTTCTTCATTGCTTCGAGTACATCATCCGAGATCCGTCCGACCGATCGTCCATAACTTTGATTCAATTTGCGGAGTAGGTGTAAGGTTAACGGTGCGATATCATCCGGTCTCTCACGTAGTGCCGGTATGTGAATCGGTAAACGATTAATCCGGTAGTAGAGATCCTCTCGGAACTCATTCATGATGATTTTTTGCTCTAGATTCGCATTCGTCGCCGCGATGATCCGGACATCGACTGGAATCGCATTCGTGCCACCGACACGGACGACTTCATTCTCCTGTAGCACCCGTAACAGTTTGGCTTGGACGTCGAGTGGCAATTCGCCGATCTCATCTAAAAACAGCGACCCTCCGTGTGCTTCTTCGAAATATCCCCGTTTCCCGCCGCGCCGCGCTCCTGAGAACGCGCCTTCCTCGTACCCGAATAGTTCACTTTCGAGTAACGTCGGTGCAATCGCCGCACAGTTGACGCGGACGAATTGTTCATATTTGCGTTCGCTCGCTGCATGGATCGCATGTGCGAACAGTTCTTTACCGGTTCCGGATTCACCGCGAATCAAGACGTTGACTGGCATCGTTGCCGCAAGCTTCGCTTGATCGACGACGAAGCGCATTGCTTCACTCTCGGCGATGATATCATCGAATGTATATTTAGCTTCGAGTGTCCGGATTTTTTGTCGCGCTGCCTTTAATTCTTTTGCTAGAGCCTTCATTTCCGAAATATCTCGAATGACCCCAACGGAACCGCGGACTTGTCCATCGACGATGACAGGTGCTGCGTTGACGATGATATCGCGTTGATCTTGTCCGATCTTCATACGAACATCTCGCACGTTCTCGCCTGTATTCAAGACTTTCAAATGAACGGATTCTTGCATCCCGATATCGGCGCTAGCCGGTTTTCCGACGACATCTCGTTCTGTGAAACCGGTCATTCGCGTATACGCCGGATTGATCAGCATCGTCTGTCCGTCTTGATCGGCGACGGAAATCGCTTCGCTCGTACAATGAATGATTGCTTCGAGCATTTTCTCTTTTTCAGTCAGACGCTCAAGTAACACTCTGACGAATTCACCCGGTAAGACCGCCGCTCCCGGAAAATCATGGATTAATTGTTCGAGTACGCCACTTTCTCCCGTAGCGTCAATGATGAAATCGACGTCTGCTCCTTCGAATGCTGACCAGTTCGTTTCGATCCGAATGTCTGCGCGCCGTGCAAGCGCTACCCCAGGCGCCTCCATGTTTGGATCAACAAGACCGATGACCGTTAATAGTGGTGAACGTTGAAATGCGTGCAAGACCTCTGTTCCCCCTTGACCTGCTCCGACGACGAGTAGATGATGCATATAAATTCCCCCTTTGAAACTGCTTACATTTCTATCCTACTCGGAATAAAAAAGGGAAGCAAACCCGATTCGCAGAACGGTCGATTTTTTGATACAATACGCTTGGAAAGGAGTGGCGTCCTATGCGTATCATTGGTTTGCTCTCATTATTAATCCCCGGCATCATCGGCGCGATTGGTATTAAGCTCATGCGCGACAGTGTCTTTCTAATTGCGCAAGTGCCGTTTAAATACTTAGGCGATGCGGCTTACGTATATGTATTGCAAGGTCTCGTTGGGTTGATTCTTGCGATGGGTGGTATTGGATTTGTCGCAGGATATGTCTTTTATCGCGATCGAAAACGTGGAAAAGTCTCCGACCGCTATCAAAAAAAATAAACACAGAAAAAGGTCCCCATCTCTTGAACTCATTTCAAGCGCGGGACCTTTTACTCGTATAAAATTGGTTTCACTTACGGATGAACTCCTCTCATAGTTAGAACTATTCGTGTACTCCAAAACCTTAGGTGTTCCTCTTAATGAAGAGGTGGAAAGAAATCAGATCTGGCTATCGAGCTAACGATAGAATGGTATTTCAGTTCCATCATCTGACTGTACTCGGGACCTAGGTGGAGCGTAATGTCATCCGCTTGAAGCAGTCAAACATTCGGTTGCTAACAATCACTGCTAGACAACACTCCTTTTCACGAACTGTACTTTTCATTTTAGACGATCCGTTACCTTCCACTTTTCCCTAGCTTCGAAATCATGGAAGCTCCCATTCATTCGAGATTTCCCATCTAGAATGAACAAGATACCTTGGTACGACTTCTACCAAGAGAATGTCGTCCGGCATTCTTGAGCCATTTACAGTTGGCGTTCTGAGATGATATTCATCAACGGGATTTCCGGAGTCCTCGCCGACTCGACGTTCATCTGACGTCTTGCCAAATCATTTGGTACCTTTATTATAACAAACATTTCAGTTTATGCAATATTTATTTGCAAACGCTTTTATTTTTTTTGACCTCTACGGTATGCTGTAGAAAGAGTGCATTCGAAAGGAGATCTTGTATGCGAAAAATCATCGCATTCGAACATCTATCTTTAGATGGTGTCGTTCAAGCACCGAGTGGAAAGGAGGAGGATGTAAGCAACGATTTCGAACATGGTGGCTGGACCGTTCCTTTTCAACATCCTGAGATCGGTCAAGTCATTCGCGGATGGATGCATGAGGACTGCTCTCTGTTGCTCGGTCGTGCGACTTACGAACAATGGGCAAGTTATTGGCCACTCCACTCAGATGTCTGGCCGATTGCCGATCATGCCATGAAGTATGTCGCCACGCGTCATGCACTACCTGTCCTTTGGCAGCCGACAACTTGTTTGAAGCATCCGACTTCTGAACTAAAGATTTTGAAACAACAGGATGGCCCACCGTTTCATATCTGGGGCAGTAGTGAACTCGTTCATACACTTTATCAAGCGGATTTGATCGATGAGCTTCGCTTGATCCATTATCCTGTCATCATCGGTTCCGGTAAGCGTCTCTTTCCCGATCAAAGAATGGTTCCCCTCACTTGGAACGTCATGGAACAACACACGTTTGATAACGGAGTGTCAATCATTCGCTATGAACGAAATAAGAATCAAATATAAACCGTTATCGTTTAGATTCTGCCTTTTACCAGAAAGAAAGAGGAAAGAAGCGTAGCGATTCGAGATGGACAAAAAAAGTGCAATCTTTCTCGTCAAGAGAAAAACTGCACTTTATCTTCAGTCTGGCGCCTTTTATGAATTAGACGGTATATGGCTTCAACCGGATTGTTCTTGATTCATATGACTCGATACATACGAGATGAATTCCGAGTTCTTTGGACTCTTCTCTTGTTCGATCCGACCGTTAAACAACTCGTGTTGCTGCATTCCTTCGTTCCAGGCGGACTTGATGGCATGACGCATCGCTCGTTCGACGCGAGAAGCTGTTGTTTGATGTTTTTTCGCAATCGTCGGATAGAGTTCCTTTGTGATCAATCCGAGTAGATCTTCCCGTTCAAGCACCATTAAGACAGCGTCTTTTAAATACGTAAACCCTTTGATATGCGGAGCGATCCCCACTTCTCGAAGCGTCGAGCCGACTTTTAGATCAATCGTTTCGATCGCCGGAGCTTGTCCTTGATTCGTCACGAGACGAATTTTTTGAACGAGCTGATCCATGCTGAACGGTTTAAGTAAGAAGTATGATGCTCCAAGGGTGACCGCCTGTTGTGAGACCTCGTCCTTACCGAAAGCACTCAACATGATGACAGCAGGATTCTTCTTTTTCTTCATCAATTCTTCGAGCACACCAAGCCCATCTAAATGAGGCATGATGATGTCGAGGAGCAATACATCCACCTCATGTTCTTTCATGCGTTCGAGACAACTCTCGCCATTGTAGGCGACGCAAACGACTTCCATGTCTTCTTGCGCAGAGATATGCTGGCGAATCAGTTCGACCATTTCGCGATTATCATCTGCTATCCCGACTTTAATCAATCCTTACACCCCATTTTTAAGCGATTCTTTCATCGTCTTCGCCTGATCCATCAATTCCTCGGCATGCCGTAATGTCAAATCCGTCATATGGGCACCGGAAATCATCCGTCCAAGTTCGTTCCCTCGATCTGCTTGAGACAAGACGTTGACTTGGGTCGTCGTACGATCCGTCTCCTCAATCTTTCGAATATAGAGATGTTGATCCGCCATCGAAGCGACTTGTGGTAAGTGCGTAATACAAAGCACTTGTCCGTCTACCGACAAACGATAGATTTTTTCAGCCATCGCTTGTGCAACACGACCCGAGACACCCGTATCGACTTCATCGAATATGATTGAGGCGACTCCGACCGAGCGCGAGAAGATCGACTTCAGTCCGAGCATGATACGAGATAATTCCCCGCCCGACGCAACTTTTCCGAGCGACTTGAATGGCTCACCCGCATTCGTCATGATGAAGAATTCCACATGATCGATCCCGTTCTTGCGTAGCATCGGTGTCTTTCCGTCTTGAAGAAAACGAATTTCAAACCGCGCCTTCTCCATGTAAAGCTCACGCAACTCCAAATGAATCGCTTCACTTAATTGAACTGCCGCTTTGCGACGCTGTTGTGAGAGTCGACCTCCAATTTCAAACAATTCGCTTTCGAGCTGTTCGACTTCGATTTTTAAGCGTTCAATTCGTTCATCTCGATTTGTCATCGTATCGAGTTCAATCCGAATTTTCTCACCGTAAGCGATGACTTCCTCAATCGTCGCCCCGTATTTTCGTTTCAGCTGTTGGAAGACGGACAAACGTTGTTCGATCTCATCGAGTCGATTGGAATCGAACTCAAGTGTTTCGAGTTGATCTCGAATGGCATAACCGACTTCTTCTAGTCCATAAAAGGCGCTTGCGATCGCGTCACTTTGCTGAGAAAACTGTTCGTCGATGCTTGATGCTTGTTGTAGTTCACGCATCGCGTCTCCAACGGAATCGATGCCGCGCATCTCATCGTGTAAGGCGTCATAGGCTGTCTTCAACGACGCATATAACTTCTCGAAGTTCGCAAGACGATTCCGCTCGACGAGTAACTCATCTTCCTCATGTGCTCGAAGTTTTGCGCCCTCGATTTCTTCGGTCTGAAACGATAACAAGTCGATCCGTTGGGCGAGTTCTTGCTCGCTTTGTGCGAGCGATTGTAGCGCCGTCCGTTTTTCTTCATACGTTTGATAACCGGACTGATAGGCTTGAAGGAGTGGCGCGATCGCCTCTTGCGCGAAGTCATCGAGAATCGCTTGATGGTACGTACTGTCCATTAAATGCTGATGTTCATGTTGCCCGTGCATATCGACGAGGACACGTCCGAACTCACGTAAAATCGTCAGTGTGACCAGCTTATTGTTGACGCGACAGACACTTTTTCCTGTCGCGAACAGATCACGTCGCAAGATGATCAATCCGTCTTCGATATCGATGCCATACTCTTCTGCAAGATCATAGACGAGATGGTCGTCTTCAATCAGAAACAATCCTTCTAGTTCCGCCCGATCTTCCCCGTATCGAACGAATTCCGCGGATCCACGTCCACCAATTAATAATCCGATCGCATCGAGAACGATCGATTTACCGGCACCTGTTTCCCCAGTCAAGACGGTCATTCCTTTTTTAAAGTCGATCTGTAGCTCGTCAATGATCGCAAATTGTTTGATCGATAATTCAGCTAGCATCCTGTCAACTCCTTACAGCATTTCTAAAATTCGTTCCGTCACTTCTTTCGCTTGTCCCTCACTTCGTGCAATCAATAGGATCGTATCGTCCCCACACACCGTTCCAAGCAGTTCGCTCCAGCTCAAATGGTCTAGTAAGACAGCGACTGCATTCGCATTTCCCGGCAGGACGTGCATGACAATCAGATTTTGAGCAGAATCAATCGAGATGAAGCTATCTCCGAGCAGACGCCGCAATTTCCCGAGTGGGTTGAAGCGTTGGTCGGCGGGTAAGCTATATTTATAACGTCCATCATTCAACGGGACCTTCACGAGATGGAGTTCCTTGATATCTCGTGATACCGTTGCCTGTGTCACCTTATATCCTGCATTCCGTAATTCCTCTACCAATTCATCCTGGGTTTCTACTTCTGATTGGGTGATGATCTCCCGAATCTTAATCAACCGTTGCCCCTTTGTCATTCCTGCACCTCACAGTATTCTTCGATGTTACTATTGTAATCCAATAAATCATCAAAAGTCCACGTTTCCCATTTTATTATCCGGTTTTCATCGTGCCACACAACAAGGAAGACGGACCCATGAACCGGATCCGTCTTCGTTATCATCTGTTCGTTTAAAGACTAGCATGCGCTAGCTTGACCGTCTCCGTCGCATGAACGGACGGATCAAGCCCTGGTTGACCAAGGCGTGCATGCAACAAGAACTCAATGTTGCCCTCTCCACCGGTAATCGGAGAATAGTCGAGCTGCTTGACATAGAACCCTTGTTGAATGAAGAATTCGATCATCTCATCGAGAACTCGGACATGAATCCGCTCGTCACGCACGATGCCTTTTTTACCGATATCCTCACGACCTGCTTCGAATTGCGGTTTGACGAGCGCCATGACGTCTCCTCCTTCAACGAGGATCATCTTCAATGGCGGAAGCATCAAACGTAATGAAATGAACGAGACATCGATCGTCGCAAACTGCGGCGCGACAGGGAACATGTCTGGTGTCGCATGCCGGAAGTTCGTTTTTTCCATCACCGTCACGCGGTCATCCGAGCGAAGCTTCCAGTCCAGCTGATTGGAACCGACATCAAGTGCATACATATGTGCTGCTCCATTTTGTAAGGAGCAGTCGGTAAAACCACCTGTCGACGATCCGATATCGAGACCTGTTTTACCCGTGACATCAAAATCGAATACTTGAAGTGCCTTTTCCATCTTAAAGCCACCACGCCCCACGTAAGGCATCAACTGACCTTTAACGTGCAACTCGATATCGGACTTGACCTTTTCACCGGCCTTCTCCAATCGTTCCGTGCCACTAAAGACGAGTCCAGCCATGATCGACCGTTTCGCTTTTTCACGCGTTTCAAACAAACCGCGCTCGACGAGAAGAACGTCGAGGCGGATTTTCTTTACATTTTCCATGAATCGTCACACACTCTGTTTCTTTCCTTGATTGACGAAAGCGCGTACTTCTTCTGCGATTTGTCCAGGTAATAGTCCAATTTCTTCCAGCAACTCATTCACACCGCCGTGCTCGATATACCAATCCGGAATACCGAAGCGTTTGACGCGTGGGAATGCTTCCTGCTCGTTCGCATGCTCAAGGACAGCTGATCCGAATCCACCTTTTAGGACGGCTTCTTCCAGTGTCACAAGTGGAATTCCCTCTGCGTAAAGAGCGTTCAGCATCTTCTCATCAAGCGGTTTGATCGTCCGGGCATTGATGACACGAACTGATAATTCGCCTGCTAAGAGATCCGCGATTTTGAGCGCGTCTTGCACTTGTGGTCCGAATGCAAGGATGGCGACATCTGTTCCTTCACGTTCAACTTCCCACGTATCGAGCGAAATTTCATGCAATGTCTCATCCATTGGTACACCAAGTCCTTCGCCACGCGGGAAACGAACGGCGATTGGTCCTTCGTATTTAACAGCTGAATAGAGCAAGTGCTGTAGTTCATTCTCATCCTTTGCCATGACGATTCGAATATTCGGAACGTGGCGCATGAAAGCAATATCGAAGACCCCTTGGTGTGTCTCTCCATCTGCTCCAACAAGACCTGATCGGTCAATCGTAAACGTTACGTCCAGATTTTGACGCGCCACGTCATGCACGAGTTGATCGTATGCGCGCTGGAAGAACGTCGAGTAGATTGATACAACGGGTTTCATGCCTTGCGTCGCTTGACCAGCTGCGAACGTGACAGCATGTTGTTCCGCGATCCCAACGTCAAACATCCGCTCTGGGAATTCTTTTTCAAAACAATCGAGTTTTGAGCCAACACTCATCGCTGGTGTGATCAACGTCAGCTTTTCATCGTCGCGTGCCATCTTCGTCAAGGTATCCGCTACCGTAAAGGAATAACTTGGTGCTTTTGATTTTCCTTTGATGACTTCGCCGGACTCCATCTTGTATGGTCCAAGACCGTGCCATGTACCGACCCCGTCAAACTCTGCCGGACGATAACCTTTCCCTTTTTTCGTGATGACATGAAGCAGGACAGGTCCTTCTTCTTTTTTCACGTAATTGAGCTGTTCGATCAAATCATTAAGATCGTGTCCATCGACCGGACCGTAATAGTTGAAACCAAGTTCTTCAAAGAACATCCCAGGAACGAGCGCTCCCTTGACGGCTTCTTTCAATTTCTCGCTTCCTTTTTCCAAACGTCCGCCAATGACCGGAATCTTTTTGATCAATGCTTCAAGCTCGTCTTGCGCAAAACGTACTTTTCGCGATGAACGAATCCGTCCTAGCATTTGATGCATCGCACCGACGTTTGGTGCAATCGACATCTCGTTATCATTTAAGATGACGATGACGTTTTGTTGCTCTGCTCCGATGTGATTCAATGCTTCGAGGGCCATACCGCCTGTTAACGCCCCGTCACCGATGATCGCGACTGCGCGGTCATCCTTACCGCTCAATTCGTTTGAAACAGCAATCCCCATTGCTGCTGACAAGGACGTCGAGCTATGCCCTGTCTCCCAGACGTCATGCACGCTTTCATTGCGTTTCGGAAATCCACAAAGTCCTTTATGCTGACGGAGCGTATCAAACTGGCTCGCGCGTCCTGTGAGAATCTTGTGCACATAGGCTTGGTGTCCGACGTCCCAGACGAACTTGTCATTTGGACTGTCGAATTCACGATGCAGTGCAAGCGTTAACTCGACGACTCCAAGATTCGGTGCCAAGTGCCCACCTGTCGTCGCTAATTCTTCAATCAAAAAGCGTCGAATATCGCCTGCGAAAACTTCGAGTTCGGAGACCGACATACGCTTTAAAAATGACGGATCCTGTATTTCTGTCAATTTCATACCTTACCGCCTCTTTTCCTTACAATCTTATAGGGTTTGTACCCTACATTGTACTAGAACAATCTATCGAGCGCCATTGTCAGCATAGAAAAAGACGACGCACGATGCGTCGTCCTGCTTAATGGTCACGCTTGACCACGAAGTCTAGCAGTTCCTTAAGTGTCGTCGCTTCGACCGATAGTGCTTCAATCGCCTGTTCTGCTGCTTCCACCTGAGCTGTCAGTGCACGTTTCGCACCTTCAAGACCGAGGAGTTTCGGATACGTCGCTTTTTCATTTTCTTCATCACTACCAACCGGCTTGCCGATTTTTTCAGCATCTCCTGTCACGTCTAAGATGTCATCTTGAATTTGAAAAGCAATGCCGAGATGGCGACCATATTGATGCAGGTGCTCAAGATCTGTCGGACTAACTGCGGCGAGCAACCCGCCTGCTTCGACCGCAAAGACGAGAAGTGCTCCTGTTTTTCGACGATGAATCGATTCTAGCTCCGCTACATCATTTATGCCACCACGCTCACCGAGCATATCATCGAGTTGTCCACCGACCATACCAGAAGCTCCTGCCGCCGCCGCTAATCGTTCGACGAGCGCAAGCTTCACTTCTGGCGAAGCTGGTGTCTCAAGGAGGCAGCTGAATGCGTTCGTGAGCAATGCGTCTCCTGCTAAAATCGCTGTCGCTTCATCAAAAGCAATATGATTCGTCGGACGACCTCTACGGAGATCATCATCGTCCATTGCCGGAAGGTCATCATGAATCAGCGAATATGTATGAATCATCTCAAGTGCCGCAGCAGTAGCATCTCCTTTTGAGCGGTCGATTGAAAAGGCATCGAGTACTGCATAAATCAAGGCCGGACGAATCCGTTTCCCACCGGCATCAAGTGAATACCGCATTGAGTCACGTAAACGGTCGGGTGCATCGAGTCGCTCCATGAACTCTGCCATTTTGTTTTCGACTTGTGTCTTCCATTCATGCAAGGCAATCATTGTGCTCCTCCTTTTTCCCGCAGCGTACCATCTTGCTCCAGGATCTGATCGAGTTTTTTCTCAGCAACGGATAACTTTCCTTGGCAAAGAGCTGTCAATTTGACGCCCTCTTCATAAAGAGCCATCGCTTGTTCTAGCGGAGCTTCGCCCTCTTCGAGTAACGTGACGATCTCTTCTAGTCGTTCTAGTGCTTCTTCAAAAGATTGTTCCGTCTCCATCCTTACTCCCCATCCTCTCGTTTGGCACGAATCGTTCCATCATGGAATCGGATATCGAACGAAGACGCTGTTAATGCCTTCGCGGAACGAACAATTTGTCCATCCTGTTCGACATACGTATAGCCGCGCATCAGGACATGCGTCGGACTGACGGAGTCGAGTCGCGCGAGCACATGACGCACTTGTTGTTGTTTCGATTGCAAAAGCCGACGCACGATTTCGAGTCGACGACGCGACTGTTCAATCGTTGCTCGTTGTTGTACGAATCGATCACGTACTGGTATTCGCATTAAACGTGTGTGAAGACGCTCCACCTGCTGTCGGTTTTGAGTCACGATATACTGCATCTCTTTTTGGAGCAACATTTCCGTCCGGTCCAGTTGTTCCTGCTTTAGTCCGAGTAAAACACGTGGCGATTTAAGACCGTAACTCGCGGCTAGACGTGTCACTTGCTCCTGTTTACTCTTAAGGAGTTGTGTATACGTTCGTTCCAAACGTCGCTCTACATCCTGGACACGACGGACGAGTGCCTCTGCTTCCGGAGTGACAAGTTCTGCCGCCGCTGTTGGTGTAGCAGCACGAACGTCGGCGACGAAATCACTGATCGTAAAATCAGTCTCATGTCCGACAGCAGAGACGATTGGGATACGTGATTCAAACACGGCTGTCACGACAGACATTTCATTGAATGCCCACAACTCTTCGATCGAACCGCCACCACGACCAATGATCAACACATCACAGGCAGCATGCTCGTTCATCAGTTGAATAGCACGACTGATTTGGGGTGCCGCGTCTGCTCCTTGTACAAGAACCGGCGCGAAGACGATGGCTGCTTGCGGATAACGACGCCGGAGTGTCGTTGCAATGTCATGAAGCGCCGCTCCTTTTGGCGATGTGATGATCCCGATCCGATCCGGAAAAGCAGGCAACGGTTGTTTGATCGCAGGATCAAACCAACCACGTTCTTCAAGATCCATTTTCAGGCGAGAAAACGCCTCGTATAACGCGCCAACACCATCTTCCGTCATCCGTTCGACATAGAGTTGCATTTCTCCAGAAGAGACGTAGACAGATAAGCGTGCCGTGACGACGACACGCATGCCGTCGCGTATGTCTGTCTTGACCCGACTCGCATCCCGAGCAAACATGACGGCTTTCATCCGTGACTGTTCGTCCTTCAACGTAAAATAAAGGTGACCGGAAGAGTGTCGTTTAAAGTTCGACACTTCTCCCACCACCTGGACTTGTTGTAGAAGGGCGTCACCTTCTAGTTCACGTTTGACATAGTGGACTAAATCGGAAACGTGAAGAGGTTCACTCATTGCGCGGCCTCGATCGTGTTATGCAGTAACATCGTGATCGTCATTGGACCAACGCCACCCGGAACAGGTGTAATCATCGATGCAACGTCTTGTACCGTATCAAAATCAACATCACCGACGAGTTTACCATCGACACGGTTGACACCGACGTCAATGACGACAGCATCCGGTTTCACCATATCTGCAGTGATCAGCTTCGGTACACCGACTGCGACGATCAAGATATCCGCTTGGCGTGTCATCGCACCGAGGTCTGCAGTTTTTGAATGACAGTATGAAACGGTAGCCGATTCATTCAAGAACAACATACCGACGGGTTTTCCGACGATTTGACTCCGTCCGACGACAACGACGTGCTGACCCGCGATCGGTACATTCATCTCTTTTACGAGATGGAGAATACCATTTGGTGTACATGGTAAAAATGTCGGTTCACCAATCATCATCTTCCCGACAGAGACAGGATGGAAGCCATCGACGTCCTTTTCAGGAGAAATCGCAAAAATGACCTTGCTCTCATCAATATGGTCTGGCAACGGCAATTGAACGAGAATCCCGTGGACACTCGCATCTACGTTCAGGCGTTCAATCAAATGAAGGAGTTCTGATTCCGTTGTTTCTGCCGGAAGTCGGATCAACTCTGAATCCATTCCGATTTCCTTCGCTGCCTTCTCTTTTCCGCGTACATAAGATTGACTAGCTGGATCTTCACCAATCAAGATGACAGTCAATTGCGGTTGAATCCGCTGTTCTTTCAGACGTGCGACTTCTTCTTTCAGCTTCATACGATATGAATGGGCTACCTGTTTTCCATCGATTACTACTGCCATGATTTGTCCACTCCCCCAAAAAGTTCGATTCACTCTTCTGTCTGTTTGTCTCTATTCGGTTTTAAATCGGTTTATGAATTTTCTTTGACGACGCCTTGTGCCACTTTACCAAGAACACCGTTCACAATTTTCGTTGCTTCTTCATCTGCGAACGCCTTCGTCAATTCGATGGCTTCGTTAATCGTTACTCGAACCGGAATGTTCGTTTCGAACAACAATTCATAGACGGCTAAGCGAAGAATCGTCCGCTCGATGTTTCCAAGTCGCTCGAACGACCAGTTGACGAGCGCTTCTCGAATATGCTGATCAATTGTTTCTTTGTTCGTTTCGACACCGTTCACCAATTGCTCGACGAATGTATCGTATTCCTTACCTTCTACCGCGAATTCAATGGCCTCTTGTGCAGTCAGATCCGAAAGTTCCATTTGGAACAAAGATTGGACTGCGAGTTCGCGTGCCATGTGTCGTTTCATCATGATTTTGCGTGCTCCTTTTTTTGTCGTTCTCAATCAGTTAGTTTAGCACATTCCTCTTTTAAAAAACATAGAGAACGCCAAAAAAAGACGGGAGTTCGTCGCACAAACTCCCGTCCTGATTCAGTTTACGATCGTACCTTTTAACTCACGCTCTGCGAATTTCGTCGTAAATGTACCACGACGGAATACCGGGTGACTGAGAACACGTTCGTGGAACGGGATCGTCGTTTTAACACCTTCGATCCAAAATTCAGCTAGCGCACGTTCCATTTTCGCGCATGCTTCTTCCCGTGTTTCTGCATGAACGATCAACTTTGCAACCATCGAGTCATAGTATGGTGGAATCATATACCCTGGATAGACCGCGCTATCGATGCGCACGCCCATTCCGCCCGGTGTCACATATTGTGTGACACGTCCAGCAGACGGACGGAAATCATGGTCTGGATCTTCGGCATTGATCCGGCACTCAATCGAATGACCATGGAACTTGATATCCTTTTGTTTAACGGCAAGTGGATGATCGAGCGCGACTTGGAGTTGTGCTTGAACGAGATCGAACCCTGTGATCATCTCCGTTACTGGATGTTCCACTTGAATGCGCGTGTTCATCTCCATGAAGAAGAATTCTTCCGTCTCTTCGACGAAGATGAATTCGATCGTTCCAGCTCCCGTATACTGAATCGCTTTTGCTGCTTTTACAGCAGCCTCGCCCATCTTCAACCGTGTCGCTTCACTGACCGCAGGAGATGGTGCTTCCTCAATCAGTTTCTGCATCCGGCGTTGAACGGTACAATCTCGTTCCCCGAGGTGAATGACATTGCCATGACGGTCAGCAAGCACCTGTACTTCAACATGGCGGAATTCTTCGATGAAGCGCTCTAAGTATACGTCTCCGTTTCCGAAAGCTTGTTTCGCTTCACGGCGCGTCTCACTTAGACCATTGATCAACTCTTCTTCCGAACGAGCGACCCGAATCCCTTTACCACCGCCACCTGCTGTCGCTTTGATGATGACTGGATAACCGATTTCTTGCGCCAGTGCGACCGCTTCTTCGTCTGTGACCGTTCCATCTGAACCAGGCACGACGGGTACTCCGCATTCGATCATCGTCTTTTTCGCGACATCCTTGATCCCCATCTGACGAATCGCATCCGACGTCGGACCAACGAACTTAATCCCACACGCTTCACACATCTCGGCAAAATCGACGTTCTCAGCTAAGAAACCATAACCCGGGTGGATCATCGTGACTTGACGATTTGTTGCGATCGCAAGAATGTTCGTAACGTTTAAGTAGGATGAAGCAGAACTTGCTTCACCGATGCAGTATGCCTCATCTGCTAAGCGAACATGTAACGCTTCCTTATCCGCCGTCGAGTAGACAGCAACGGTTTGTATTCCAAGTTCCTTTGCCGCTCGAATGATGCGGACGGCAATTTCTCCACGGTTGGCAATCAATAATTTTTCCATGCTGTTCACCCCCGCTTACGGACGGATCCGGAAGAGTGGTTGACCAAATTCAACGAGATCTCCATCGGCGACAAGAATCTCGACGACCGTTCCAGATACTTCCGAGTTTAAGTTATTGAAGAGTTTCATTGCTTCAAGGACACAGACGACTTGACCGACTTCGATCTGATCCCCGACTTTGACGTATGCCGGTTTATCCGGATTTGGACGAGAATAGAACGTCCCGACCATTAACGCATTGATTGTGATCGTATCGTCAGCGACTGCTTCTTCTTCAACAGGTGCCGCTGTTTGTTTCACAGGAGCAGGTGTTGCTACCGGTGCAGCGGGTGCTTGGTGTGAGACCGTTACCGTCTCTCCTTGTTTCTTTAACTCCAATTTATACGTATCCGTCTCAAGTGTGAGTTCGTTTACACTCGACTGATCGAGCATTTCGAGTACTTGTTTCAACTGATCGATTTTCATCTGTCATTCTTCCCCCATCTATGCTGTATTCACAATTATTATACCAGGTGCTAATGCCTACTCAAATACTTATATTAACTGGTCATACCATTGGATGCAAGTCACGCTGGATGAAAAAAGACGCCTCTCGACCTAACAAAAGGTGAAAGACGTCTTGTCGTTTCGTTCTTATCCGTTGTAACGACCTGTGAAATCACCTGTACGTGTATCAACCGTTACTTTTTCGCCCGCTTCGATGAAGAGTGGCACTTGAATGATGTGTCCCGTCTCTACTGTCGCGTTTTTCTTGACGTTCGAAGCTGTATCGCCTTTAACGCCCGGCTCCGCTTCAACGATCGTCATGACGACCGTGTTCGGTAATTCAAGACCGAGGATTTCGCCGTTATAAACAGCGATTTGAACTTCCATGTTTTCAAGCAAGTATGGAAGAGCTGCTTCGACTTGTGCCGTCGTCAATTCCAACTGCTCGTAAGATTCTGTATCCATGAAGACATATGTCTCACCCATTGGGTAGAGGTATTGCATCTTGTTACGCTCGATGTGCGCACGCTCGACACGCTCACCGCCGCGGAATGTCATCTCTTGGATGTTCCCGTTACGGATATTACGCATTTTCGTCCGAACGAACGCTGCCCCTTTACCTGGTTTAACATGTTGGAATTCAAGTACTTGCCAAATCATACCGTCTGAAGTTTTGATCGTTAATCCTGTTTTTAAATCGTTTACTGATACCATGAATGGTTCCTCCTAAAATGTCCCGTCACTCTGAATTAGAGAGTGATCAGTTCTTTTGGTGAAGACGAAAGAATTTCTCGACCTGTTTCCGTGATCAAGACGTCATCTTCAATTCGGCATCCGCCGACTTGTGGCACGTAGATACCTGGTTCGACCGTGACGATCATGCCCGGTTCAAGTTTCGTCTCAGAGCGGAAAGATAGACCAGGTCCTTCATGTACTTCTAGACCAATGCCGTGTCCCGTCGAGTGACCGAAGTACTCGCCGTATCCTGCTTCTTTGATGATATCACGCGTCAATGCGTCCGCTTCGATCCCTGTAATACCTGGTTTTAAACCATCAACACCCGCTAGTTGTGCTTGTAAGACTGTATCGTAGATTTTCTGCAATTCAGCATTGATCGGACCGACTGCTACAGTCCGTGTGATATCTGAAACATAACCGTTCAGAAGCGCCCCAAAATCAAGCGTGACAAGTTCGCCTGTCGCAATGACCTTCGAACTGGCAACACCGTGCGGCAAGGCAGAACGATAGCCCGATGCAACGATCGTATCGAAAGAAGAAGACGTCGCTCCATGCTTACGCATGAAGAATTCTAGTTCATTTGATACTTCAAGTTCCGTCCGTCCTGGTTGAATGTACGTCAAGATATGCTGGAAGGTCGCATCTGCGAGCTCCACCGCTTCCTTAATCATCTTAATCTCTGATGAATCCTTAATCAAGCGTAGGTTTTCGATGATTCCCGTCGTCGGAACGAGTTCGATCGAAGAAGCTTGATCATACGCTTCAAAAGCACCGAGTGTCATCGCATCTTTTTCGACGCCGACCGCGCGAACACGTGCCCCTGCCATCAATTCACCCATTGTCTCTGGAATCGAACGTTCAATTTGGACGATTTCCATTCCTTTGACTTGGTCTGCCGCTTGCTCCGTGTAACGGAAATCCGTCACGAAGTACGCTTGCTCTTCTGTTACGAGACATGCACCGCTTGAACCTGTGAAGCCGGAAATATAACGAATGTTCTCTGCTTTCGTGACGAGTAATCCTGGAAGGTCCCGTTCCTTTAAAGCTGCTTGTAACGCCTCGATCCGTTGTTTCATGATTGATTTCCCCCTTATTCCGATTGTTGTAAAGCTTGGAGTGCTTCTGTTGCCAGACGATATCCCGTCATGCCAAGTCCAGCGATGACCCCCTTGCAGACTGGTGCGATCATCGAATGATGCCGGAAGGATTCACGTGAATGGACATTCGATAGATGGACCTCTATGACGGGTGCTTCGATTGCAGCAATCGCGTCACGTAACGCGATACTCGTATGCGTGTAGGCAGCCGCATTGAAGACGATGCCGTCCGCCCCTCGTTCCTCGTGAAGAACATCAATCAGTCGTCCTTCATGGTTCGATTGCTCGAACCGAAACTGAATGTTCGGAAAATAAGCGCGAAGCTCGTGTTCTAAATCAGCTAACGTTGCCGTTCCGTATGTATCCGGTTCGCGTGTTCCAAGTAAATTCAAGTTTGGTCCGTTTAAAATCAAGACACGCAAAAAAACACCTCCTCGAATTCTTTTTCATTGTATCATAACCCGATTTCCGACTCCTAAAGATTACCTCGTTTTGACGAGTCGAACATAGTTTTTTTGTCGTAAATCAAGTACACTGACGATACACCTAATTTTAATGAAGACGGGATGCGTTCTATTATGAAAACGACTAATCCGCCGGTCGGTGGTCAAGCCATCGTCGAGGGCGTCATGTTCCAAAATGCGACCCATGCGGTCTCTGCGATTCGTCGAAATGATTCGTCGATTGAGACGTTTGCACAACAAAAACCGATTCGACCACGAATCGCCAAAGGAAAACGAATTCCACTCCTGCGCGGTCTCTTTGCATTAATGGAGTCTTCAGCGAATGGCGCAAGTCACATGAATTTCGCAAGTGATCGCTACGGCGTCAAACCCGGTGAAGAACAACCAGAAGAGTCAACGGCTAGTCCATTGACGAAATGGCTCGGAGTGGCTGTCGTCGGAATTCTTTCCTTTTTCTTTGGGAAATTACTCTTTACGCTATTACCTGCTTTCCTTGCGTCTTTGTTTGATGTGTTTCCGCTCTTATCGGGACATGTCGTTCAAAACATCATCGAAGCAGTGATTAAATTAACGTTACTATTTAGTTATCTCTACGTGATTTCTTTGACTCCACTCGTAAAACGACTCTTTCAGTACCATGGCGCTGAGCATAAAGTCATTAACTGTGTCGAGTCCGGACGTCCACTCACCGTCGAAAACGTTCGTGTTAGCAGTCGACTCCATTACCGGTGTGGCTCGAGTTTCTTGATTTTCACCGTCATCGTCGGTTTTTTCGTCTACTTGATCGTCCCAACAGATCCGCTTTGGTTGCGTCTCGTCTGCCGGATTGCTTTATTACCGGTCGTCATTGGCCTCTCATTTGAAGTCTTACAGCTAACGAATAAAGCACAACATATCAAAGGACTTCGTGTTATCGCCTTGCCTGGTCTATGGTTACAGTACTTGACGACGAAAGAACCGGATGATGCTCAAATTGAGGTTGCGATTTATGCGTTTGAAGCCTTAGAAAAACAGGAACATAACCTACATGAGAATGCACTGGGTTAATCGATAACAGGGGTGATATTATGATCAGACAACGCATTGGTTCTACATTCGCACTCGTCGTGTTACTGTTCGCTTTTGTCGGCTTTGGATATAAACTCGTCAATAATCCAAGTAGTCTGTTTTCACAATTGCTGTTCTTCGGCATTACTGCCGGGATCATCTTCTTACTCTTTAAGTTCCTGACTCGTAATCGAAGCGTCGGAAACGGTACGAACGCACAGTACCGTAAATCGGTCGCTCAATCCAAAAAAATGCATGGTCCTTCGAATTCTGTTCGCCGGACAGACTTCAAGAAAAAACCAGTCAAGTCTTCGAAAGCACCTGCATCGAATAAAGTCAGACCGTTACGTGATCGTTCGAAAGCGCCTCATCTGACGGTCATTGAAGGAAAAAAAGGCAAAAAGAAAAAACGTGCTTTTTAATGTTGAAAGCATATTAATTAAGGAGGTTCGTCGCCTATGACGAACCTCCTTATTTTTCACTCCGTTTCGACCCAACCGATGTAAGGAAGATTGCGGTATTCTTCAGCACAATCAATCCCATACCCGACAACAAAGTAATCCGGAATCTCGAACCCGACATAGTCCGCATCGAGTTCTACTTCACGACGTGCCGGTTTATCAAGTAACGTACACACCTTCAGGACGCCTGGCTGATGCAATTTCATATGATCACATAGGAAATGAAGCGTCCGTCCTGTATCAATGATATCTTCGATGACGACGACATATTTTCCTTGAACATCGAGATCGAGGTCCTTCTTCAATTGAACACGACCTGAAGAAACGGTCTTTGTACCATAAGAAGAGCACGCGACCGTATCAATTTGGACGCTTCCTTTGATTTCGCGCATCAAATCCGCAGCAAAAACCATCGATCCTTTCAATACGACGACGAGAACGATTTGACGTCCTGCCGCATCTGCTTCGATCTGCTGTGCTAACTCACGAACTTTTTCTTTCAGTTGTGATTCCGACACTAACTTTTCTTTAATCGTGATTTCCATGACAAGGTGCGAACACCCGTCACCCCCTTCGTCCATTTTCAGGATCAGTATAGCATATCTACCTCATAATGCGTACTTTACCATGAAATTATAATGGATTGTTCGTGTTTAAGTGTATCTAATAAGAAATTATATAAAAAAACAAGCCTCAATCCTCTGGATGGGCTTGTTGATAGCGATGTAACTCTTCTTTCAGACCAGGACGTTCCGAAAAGAACTGAATCATCCCATTGATTTTATCCAATGCTTCGATGCTAATATGGTGTTCGATTCCTTCGACATCCTTGTAAATCAATTCCTCATCCACACCAACAAGACGAAGAAAATCTTCAAGCAATGCATGTCGTTCTACAAGACGCTTCCCAATCTTACGTCCTTTAGGCGTCAACATGAGCCCCCGATATTTTTCATAAACGAGATAGGTCTCGCGGTCGAGCTTTTGTACCATCTTCGTCACAGACGAAGGATGTACACCTAATGACTCCGCAATATCCGATACACGGGCATATCCCTTATCTTCAATCAACTTATAAATTTGTTCCAAATAATCTTCCATACTCGGAGTTGGCACGACATCACCTTCCCATTTCATTCATTAGCGTTTCCAGTTCCACTCATCACTACGGTATTTCTCGGCAAGACGCTCAATCTCCTGCCACTGCTCACTAGTGAATGTCAACGGAACGAACGACAAATCAAGTGCTTCTTCAAACCCTTTCGTGAACGCTCCTCTTACTTCGTCAAATGCTACAGCACGACCTGCTAACTCGTTCAGAGCGACAGCCTTTCCTGAAAAACGAGCCTTCATCCGCTCGCGCGTCGACTCATCATCGTACAAGAAGCAATCAAACAGTTCGCCTTCATCAACAGAGAGTGGAACAGAACCATGCTGTAAGACGACGCCTTGATGACGGACTTGTGCACTTCCGGCGACTTTTCGTTTACCGACAGCGAGTTCATAATACGATGCTGCATCAAAACAGACAGCCGATTTTGGCTTCCGTAATTCTTCTTTTTCCTCTTCCGTCAATGGAACTGAAAATTCGACTGGAATGCCGAGGTGATGGTATCCCTTGCGAATCCCTTCCGTCAACATTCGGTAACTTTCGATGACCGTGCGTGGTAACCCTTCCGTATCTTCAGGGATGACGATACTGTATGTCAACTCGTCTGCATGCAAGACAGCTCGCCCTCCTGTCATCCGACGCACGATCGGAATGCCGAGCTCCGCGATCCGCTTTCGATCGATATCACGGGTTGCTCGTTGGAAATGACCAATACTTAATCCACGTGGTTCCCATGAGTAAAAACGAAGCGTCGGTGCGATCTCCCCCCGCCCGACGAACTGAATTAATGCTTCATCGATTGCCATGTTCATTGCCGGCTCCATTGCCGGCGTCGTCAATACTTGCCACTCTCTGTTCACTTCAGCACCCCCAAAACGTTTCCGTATTAGTGTATCAAACCCTTTCTCGGTCGCGCAATCACGAGTCGATTGCCGAAATCGATTTCGTTGACTATAATGAAACAGAGGTTAAACGAACGAAGGGGTTGGAAGTCGAATATGGAAACTGGAACTATCGTTACGATCGTATTATGGGTCGCGCTGATCGCCTACATCGCTTGGCGTTTCATGCCGGTCAAAGGTATCACGAAATTGTCACAGGAAGAATTCCGTGCGAACTATCGCAAAGCACAAATCGTCGATGTCCGC
Organism: Exiguobacterium sp. UBA3968; assembly: GCF_002385115.1. Classification (NCBI taxonomy): domain Bacteria; kingdom Bacillati; phylum Bacillota; class Bacilli; order Caryophanales; genus Exiguobacterium; species Exiguobacterium sp. UBA3968. The sequence goes on along the minus strand of NZ_DGCW01000005.1, from coordinate 235,534 downwards.
GAGACACAGGAATTCAAAGGTGGACACATCGTTGGTGCTCGTAATATCCCGGTCAGCCAAATGAAGATGCGCTCGAAGGAATTACGGAAAGATATGCCGATTTACTTGTACTGCCAAGGTAGCATGCGTTCTTCACAGGCTGCAAAAGTTTTGAAAAAAGCAGGCTATACGAATCTGTATCAATTAAAAGGCGGATTCAAGCAGTGGTCAGGAAAAATCAAACGGAGCTGATGCTTCGTTCATCGCAAAAAAAGGATCCCTCCGGAAGGAGAGATCCTTTTTTTATGGTTCTTGCTTATACATGTACTTCTTGTTTTGGTTCATAGCGTAAGACGGGCTTGCGAGCAGCAAGTGTCTCGTCCATCCGTTTGACGACCGTCGTGTGTGGGGCGTTCAAGACGACATCCGGTGTCTCTTCGACCTCTTTTGCAATCTGGAGCATCGCATCACAGAAGGCGTCGAGTGTTTCTTTCGATTCCGTTTCCGTCGGTTCGATCATGATACACTCCTCGACGTTCAACGGGAAGTAGATCGTTGGTGGATGGTATCCAAAGTCAAGCAGACGTTTAGCGATATCAAGCGTCCGGACACCTAATGCTTTTTGACGTTTACCCGACAAGACGAATTCGTGCTTGCAATAGACGTCGTATGGCGCGTCATACGCACCTTTGAGACGAGCCAACATATAGTTCGCATTCAAGACCGCTTCTTTCGAGACGCGAGCGAGACCTGCCCCACCCATCGTCCGAATATAGCTATAGGCACGAACGTTGATGCCGAAGTTACCGTAGAATGGTTTGACGCGACCGATCGCTTCCGGGCGATCGTAGTCGAGGACATAACGCTCTTCTTCTTTGCGGACGATTGGTTTCGGTAAATACGGAATCAAATCTTGTTTGACCCCTACTGGACCCGATCCTGGTCCGCCGCCACCGTGCGGTCCTGTGAACGTCTTATGCAAGTTCAAGTGGACGACATCAAAGCCCATGTCCCCTGGACGAGCAATGCCCATGATCGCATTCGAGTTCGCACCATCATAGTACAGTTTTCCGCCTGCTTCATGAACCGCTTGTGCGATTTCGACGATATCCGACTCAAACAAACCGAGCGTGTTGGGATTCGTCAACATGAGTGCCGCTGTATCGTCACCGACTTTTTTCTTTAAGTCTGCTAGATCAACGAGACCACGTTCATCCGATAAGACCGTCACGGTATCAAATCCAGCGACTGATGCCGATGCCGGGTTCGTTCCGTGTGCCGAGTCCGGTACGAGGACTTTCGTCCGTTTAAAGTCACCACGTGCATGGTGGTAGGCCTTAATCAACATCAAGCCTGTCCACTCACCGTGTGCTCCCGCCGCCGGCTGGAGCGTCACTTCATCCATTCCTGTGATGACCGCGAGTTTTTCTTGCAGATCATACATCAAACCGAGTGCCCCTTGAACACTTTCGACTGGTTGAAGCGGGTGAATGTGTGCAAACCCAGGGAGGCGTGCCATATCTTCATTGATTTTCGGATTGTATTTCATTGTACATGACCCGAGTGGATAGAATCCAGAATCCACACCATGGTTACGGTTCGAGAGTGCCGTGTAGTGACGGACGAGATCCAGTTCAGATACTTCCGGTAGCGCCACGTCTTCCTTCCGTAACATCGAGGTCGGTAACAATTCTTCTACTGCCACCTCATCGACAGTCGGTAACGGTAAGCTATAGGCGATACGACCCGGTTTAGAAATTTCAAAGATCAATGTTTGCTCATTCATGTGTGAGTCCCCCTAACGCTGTCACGAATTGATCCAACTCTTCATTCGTCCGTAATTCCGTTGCACAAACAAGCATTTCATTTTGACGCGCTGCGTCATACGATCCTAACGGTAAACCGCCGATGATTCCGTGATCGAGCAATTGTTGACTCGCACGTGTCGCGTCGATTGGTAGCGTAACGACGAATTCATTGAAGCTCGGTCCATCGTCAACGATCGTAAAGCCAGCCTGTTTCAGCTTTTGTTTTAATGCATGTGCCGTTTGCAAGTTACGTGTCGCGAGTTCCCGGATACCCCGTTTTCCGAGTGCACTCATCGCGATCGAAGCAGCGAGTGCATTCAACGCTTGGTTCGAACAGATGTTAGATGTCGCCTTGTCACGGCGAATGTGTTGTTCACGTGCTTGTAACGTCAGAACGAAACCGCGTTTCCCATTCTCATCGACGGTCTGTCCAACGAGACGTCCCGGAATCTTACGCATCAACGCTTTTGTCGTCGTGAAATAACCACATGTCGGTCCACCAAAGCTTTGTGGAATTCCGAACGGTTGGCAATCTCCGATCGTAATGTCAGCGCCAAGTTTACCTGGCGCTTCTAAGATACCGAGTGCCAGTGGATTCGCAGAGACGATGAACAGCGCACCACGAGCATGAGTCGCATCGGCCAATGCTTGTAGTTCTTCGACACGACCGTAGAAGTTCGGATACTGCACGATGACACAGGCGACGTCTTCGATGGCATCGAGTTGATCGATCCGTGTGACACCTTGCTCAAGCGCCAACGTCTCGACGTTTAGTCCTGGACCGTTCGCATACGTCCGAACGACATCGTGCGCTTCCGGGTGAACGCCATCTGAAAGAACGATCGTTTTTTTCTTCGTATGGGCACAAGCAAGCATGGCCGCTTCCGCTAACGCCGTGATACCGTCATACATCGACGAGTTCGCGACATCCATCCCTGTCAATTCACAAATCATCGATTGGAATTCAAAAATCGCTTGTAGCTCACCTTGCGAAATCTCTGGCTGATATGGTGTATAGGCAGTGTAAAACTCTGAGCGCAGTAACATATGATTGACGACAGCAGGTGCATAGTGATCATAGATGCCTGCGCCAAGGAACGATGGATATTGTTTCGTATTCATGTTTTGGTCGGCAAGCTTCGATAGCGTCCGAATCAAGTCCGTTTCCGGAAGTGGCACACCGACTTCTTCCAATGTACCGTTATCACGGACGGATGCCGGGATATCAGCGAGTAAATCTTCGATCGATGCTGCACCGATCGTCTGTAACATCGCCTGCTCATCTTCTGCTGTCATTGGTAAATAACGAAAATCCATAGAAATATCCCCCTTATTTCGTGCGACGATAAAACGGTGTCGCTGTTCGTTTCGCTGCTAAACGTTTTCCGCGTACTTCCACTTCAAATTGTTCTTGTTCCGCTACTTCTGCAGGAACGAGTGCCCAAGCAATCGCTTTTCCGACTGTCGGCGGCAACGTACCTGTCGTCACGACACCAACGACTTCCCCGTCATGCCAAACCGGTGCATCTTGACGCGCAATCCCTTTATCGAGTAATTCAAGACCGATCAAGCGCCGCGGTGCTCCTTGTTCTTTCTGTTGTAACAAGACTTCCGAACCGACGAACGGTTTGACTTGTGGTTTGACCGCAAAACCCATTCCAGCTTCGATGGGTGAAATCGTTGCTGATAATTCATGTCCATACAGCGGAAGACATGCCTCAAAACGTAATGTGTCACGTGCCCCGAGCCCGCATGGTACGACACCTTGCTCAAGCAGTGCTTGCCAGACAGCAGGTGCGTCACCAGCTGCCATGTAGAGTTCGAATCCATCTTCCCCTGTGTACCCACTGCGTGAGACGATCATTTCCACTCCTGCAACCGTCCCCCGTTGGAACTTGAAAAATCCGATCTCTGATAAGACAAGTGGTGTCATGCCGGAAAGGATGGCTTCCGCACGTGGTCCTTGGACCGCAATTTGACCATATTGTTCCGATTGATTCTCAAGCGTGACGTCCCCTGTTAGATAGTGACGTAAATGTTGTTCGTCTTTTTCAATGTTCGAAGCATTGACGACGAGAAGATAGTCCGTTTCTGCCAAACGATAGACGAGTAAATCATCCACTGTCCCACCGTCTTCTTGGCATAAGACGTTATATTGCGCTTGCCCCACCGCAATCTTCGAAATATCGTTCGATAATGTAGCTTGTAAAAACGTCAGAGCATCCGGTCCGCTGACGAACAGTTCTCCCATGTGCGAGACATCGAACATGCCGACGTTCTCCCTTACTGCAACGTGTTCTTCTTTAATCGAGGAAAACAAAACTGGCATTTCAAATCCCGCAAAATCCACCATCTTACCGGTTTGCGAAACCGTTTCGAATAACGGTGTTCTTTTCAATGTCGTTTGACTCATATAAATCCCCCTATTTACGAACGTTTTCACTCTCTCTTCTCATTAATGTTCTATTTTCAAATTCATCTTACCAATTTAAATCATAATTATCTAGTATTATTCGGAAAAAGGAACACATGAAAAAGAGAGAAAGGACCCTGTCCCTTCTCTCCTATTGTTTCATATTCTTCCCATGAAAGCCATTTCAAAATTGATTGATTCCGGCAGTTCGCTTGATTTCTTCTTGAAGTCGTCGCCCTTCCGTCACCAATTGGCTTGTTCCCTGCTTCACACGATTTCCTTCTTCGGTGATCCGGTTGATGTTCCCTTTGATTTGATCGATTCGGTGCGTTGTATGATCGATGTTCGTCTGCAAGGTTTTCTGACGAATCGTAAAGCGCTCCATCAATTGCTTTAATTGTTGAATATCCTGAGATAGCTTCTTTTTGTAAAGAATGAATCCGAACAACATAAGTCCTACGATGGACAATAAAATAATACCTAACGTAATCCAAATCATGACTTTTCCTCCAATACAGTTTCAATCGCATGAACCAACCCTTCGATTGATGTCGTTCCTTCAATGCGAACAGTGGCAACTCCAGCATACAAAGAATAGCGACGATCGAATAAATGTTTCACCTGTTCCCGTTCTGTCACGAGTGGACGATTCGAGTCAGAAGCAATCCGTTTCCAGATGACATCAAAAGGCGTATCAATCCAAATGACTGTCCCTGCCTTTTTCATGAACAGTCGGTTCTCTTCTCGTTCGACGATTCCACCACCCGTGACGACTACTTCCGCGTTGCTGTTCCTTAACAATTCGCTCTCGTGTGTACGAAACCCTGCTTCGCCATGCTCAGCAAAAAAAGAAGGAATCGTTTGTCCATGTTTCTGTTCGAAGTGTTCATCCAATTCGTCGACCGTGTATCGTCCACGTAATCGATGTCCGACGGCTGATTTACCAGTTCCCATAAAGCCAATCAAATAAACCTTACTCATGTGTAACGACCGCCTCGATTCTTTGACCATTATCTAATCTCGCTTCCATTTTAAAGCCTTTATCGGTCACTGTACAGCTGACTTGCCCGATTGGATAGCGGAGGGTCTCATCCTTCGTACAATCTGCTTTTGCCGCGCGGATGAGAGATTCGAGTTGTAGTGCTTCTTGTTCCAACTGATGATGGCGCATTTCTTCGTCAATTTGCTGACAAGCGATTAAGAGCACGACTCCCATTCCCAGAAGTAACAGTAAGGTCTGAATCAAGATGAATCCGTCTTGACGCATCGGAAGGAACGTTTGCTGTCGTTCAACTGAATTGAGAGGATCTCGGCAGTGCTTGTCACAGTGTATTGTTTGACATCGCGAGCGTATGTCAGTTCACCTCCTTGTTCTTTCTTGAGGCGTAGTTGATCCTGCACACGGACGAGACGCCATTTCTCAGCCGTCTCTCCCGGATTAACGTCCATTCCGCGAATCTCATCTCCAACGCGTTCACACATCGTACTCCGCCACATAAGCCGTTCTACGGTATGAAAGAACAGTTCCTCATTCATTCGATTGACTTCCGGTGGGCGAACGAGTGGTGTCAGCGTCAAAATCGCCAACAGGAGCAACGGACTGATCCACAGGACGAACGATAGTTCGAGGAGGGTCATTCCGGATTCTGCTCGCAAGACATGTCGTTTCATTGCACCACGCTCCTTGCTTCAGAACATAGGACACTGTTCGGTTTTCAACTTGATCCGTCGCCATCTGCTCAAGCTGTTTCGTCTCTTGTTCCCATTTGATTTGTTTCGTTCGTAAATCGAGATAAGGATCGATCGCTAGCATCATGAAGACACCCATCGCAACGATAGAGAGAATCACTTCGAGCAAAGAGAAACCCGCTTGTCGTTTGTCCTGCATACTTCTCACCTCACTTTACGGATTGCCATTTGATAGTTCCCAAGTAAGAATTTAATTTCATACTCGGCTGTTGCCGAACGGCAAGACCACGTCGCTGCATAAATCGAGTGATAGCTCTTAAAGTAGATGATGCGGTTTGACGGGGGAACGGCACATGTATGCCCATTCTGGAACGTTCGTTGCCATAACAGCCGGTCATCCGCAAGTACAAGGTATCCTGTCCCGTCTCCTCGAAATCGAAACTGCATTAATGCTTGATCTTGTTTCGAGTACTGCATGAGCCGAAGCGTCTGAATATCTTGTTCCATTAGACGAACCTCTTGTTCAAGCGGAATCCAGTCCGGTCGTTTTTCAAATAGTGCCGGCAACAACAAAACAAGTAAACAAGCAATGATTGTCAGTACCGCCGTCATCTCAAATAAGGTAAATCCTTGTTCACTTCGTAAGTTCGCCAGTCTTCGGATCATACGTATACGTCTCCTGATCACAGACGAGGGCATTCGGTTTATCGGCGGTTCCCCGATTGATCGTCTGGAGCGATTCTGGGTACTTTTTCTCTTTGGCGTAATACAAATTGACCTCCGAACGAATGACTCGAATGTTCGCCTCACAACTCACACCTTTCGCCTGATCCTTTCCACTTGTCATCGTTGGAATCAAAACGAGCAGTAACAACGAAATGATCAATAAGACGGCTGCCATCTCCAGTAAAGTGAATCCGTCCTGTCGTTTTAAGAATTGTTTCATCGTATCGTCTCCTCTGTTTAAAATGGAAGCTGCTGTATCGCTAGCTGAATCGGATAATATAAGATGAGAAACAACGTTCCTGTCATGATCGTCAATCCCCCGTACAAAATCGGCTCGATCCATAACAACTTTTTCTCTAACTCCTCTTCCATCGACTCATGCAAGAGCGTCGCTTGTTCAAGCAACAACGGACCAAGATCTCCACTTTCTCGCGCTAAATGGACGATTCCAATCGTCTCGGCTTCGATGATCTCATCTTCGCCAAGCGCTTCTGCAAGTGGTTCCCCCGCCTGTTGTTTAGCATGCAAACGAGCGTACAAATGACCTTTTTTATTCGTTTGTCCTTGCTCTAGATGACGAAAGGTCTCTTCGAGCGAAAAGCCAGCATCGATAAACGATCCTACTTCGATCGTGAATAAATAGCTGTAGTAGAGACGAATCAAACGCTGTAACGGTTTCAGTCGTAAAATACGGTTTAATGGAAAGAAGCGAAAGAAGAGGTAACCGGAGGTTAACAAAATAACGGGAATACTTGCGAGCATATATTTCGCAGAAGGGTGAAGAAGAAGATGAAGAAATGAGGGGAGAGTTTTCGGGTCCGACATCTCGAGGAGAGATGGAAATACGTAGAGGGCGTAAAAGAAGAACAGCAGGAATAGACTGGTCGCTAGGACAAGCGGATATCGGATCATCTTCCAAAACTTCGATCGCATTTCTGTTTCGAGGTCGAGCAGTTTCACGATTTGGCGAAGAACAAGCAATGGTCGCTCTGTCCTTTCTCCAACAAAAAGAAGTCGTTTTAAGGTATTCGTTAACGCAAGCGGTTCAAGGGATGCTGCAAAGGAGTCTCCTTTTTCAAGACGTTGCTCCATTTCTCCGACCACTTCCGAGAACGGATGACGCTCGAATCGTTTTAAAATGAGTAGCGTCTCTTTCGCGGAAATTCCTTTTGATAACAAGCGATGATATCGTTTTAAGAACCGACTTTGATCGCGGCTTGTAAGTTTCTGACGGTACAGCGGACATCCTCTCCTTTTCGCTCGAGATGAATGATGCGTTGACAGACAGCTAGCTCTGACTCTTCGATACCTAAACTGCGCAATCGTAATCGCGCTTCATCAATACTTCCAGCGTGTAGCGTAAACAACACGACGTGACCACTAAGGGCAGCATTCATCGTCAAACGTGCTGCCTCCCTTGTCCGCACCTCACCAAAAGCAATCCAATCTGGATCCGCTCGCAGTATTTCCTCAAAACATCGCGTAGCAGTGAAGCCTGCTTTTTCATTTAGTTCCAGTTGTAAGACGTTTGGTACCGTACATTCCACCGGATCTTCAATCGAGATGATTCGTTTTTCTTCCATTGCACTCATCAAGGAATATAACATCGTCGTCTTTCCTGCACCTGTCGATCCGGAAATGACGATACACCCATGTCGTTGTTCAGCTAACCATGCGAAGTCCAATTGATCATGTAACGTTTGTAAAGCCGTTTCTCGAGAGACCGTCGAACGATAAAAACGCCACGACATCGCATCCCCTTGTCGACTCGGTAACAACGAGACACGCATTCCCTTTTTCCCATGTGGATACAAGCCACTTTGCGGAATTCGTTCATTTTGTTCCTTTAAGTTCGCCTCATAGCGAATATGGCTGACAAGCGTCCGGTAACGTGTCAGTTCTACGTCATCTTGTTCACACAGCCCATCGCTCGTTCGACAAACGATTCGGACGCGAGTCTCGTTCGGAACGAAATGAACATCTGTTGCACCGAGTGCTTCGAATCGTTCCATGAGTTGTGTCGTCCATTCCTTCATTTCTACTCACCTCCCTACAGCAAACAATACACAAAAAAAAGAAGCCGACCAAACCGGCTTCTTTACGATACGTGTGCAATTGTCCGATGTTTACGCTTCGCTAATGTCTCAAGACCCGGTTTATCATACCCGATAACGAGTTGTTTTCCATCAGTGATGATTGGGCGGCGTAACAACTTCGGGTTATCACTCATGAGGCGTAATAACTCACTGAGTTTCATGTCTTCAATATCAATGCCGAGATCTTTGAAGGCTTGACTGCGTGTTGCGAGCAAACTTTCAATCCCGTCTGTCGATAATTTTAACAGTTCCATGAGTTCATCAACTGTTGGAGCATTTCTGAACAGATGACGTTCCTCTACATCAACATGTTCCTCTTTTAACCATGATTTCGTTTTACGACATGATGTACAGCTTGGATATGTGAAAAAGACTAACCCATTCGCCATTTTTGCTCCTCCTCTCAAAGTGTGGGGTTTCATTACAGTTACTATAGCACGACATTTTGACTTTGTACACCTTTTGTACAACTATTGTACAACTTTTTTTGAAACTTCATCTTTTGTTCACAGTTATTCCTTAACAATCACTAGAACAGGATAGACGAATGATTGTTTGCTTGGTAAAATAAGTACGTATATTGACTATCTGTCGGATTTAGGGGGTTATAGGAATGGGGAGAATGTACCGCGTACTCGGTTTCTGGACTGGTATCATCGCAGTCATGGCATTTATCGGCGCATTGGGTGGCGATGCAAGCTCAAGTGAGCATACGGATTCATTTTTAGTCATGGGCTTCGTCTTCTTGGCACAAACTGTCTTTTTTGCAGCGCTTGGTTACTTGCGTTTAACTGAAAAAACGTATGTCTATATCTTTGGAGCTTACTTAACTGTATTTTTCATCGTCTTTACGTACTGGTCGAACTTCCAGATGTAATGAAAAAAACTCGTCATCCTCTTGGATGGCGAGTTTTTTTGCTTATAGAAACGGATTGGTTTTCATCTCTTGTCGGATCGTCGTATTTGGACCGTGACCCGGATAGACTGTCGTGTCTGCTGGTAGTTCCGCAATGAGTCGATCAAGCGAACGCATCAATACGTCTTGATTCCCACCATAAAGATCCGTTCGCCCGACGCCTTGTTGGAATAGGAGATCCCCACCGAATGCGATTCGTTCTCCCTTGAAATAGAACGTCACACTTCCTGGTGAGTGTCCTGGCGTCTCAAGTACATGCATTGAAAAGTTACCGATTGCCAATTGTCCTGGTTGTAACAGATGATCGGCTGGCTTCATGCGCATCGGCGGCATGCCGAATTTTGCCGAACCATTCCATTCTGGATTACCAAGCCAGCCTGCCTCTTCCGCATGAACGTAGACAGGAGCTTCCGTGAAGCGTCGTAACATATCCACACCACCAATGTGGTCAAAGTGAGCATGGGTCAAAAGGATTCCTTTTAAGGTTGCTCCTCGACTTTCAATTTCATCGAAAAAACGCATATCTTCTGTTCCTGGATCAATGACGAGACACTCCTTGTCCTTAAATAACAAGTAGCCATTCTCAGATGCCATACCGGAAGTGATCATGACGATTTCCATTCTATAAAACCCCTTTTCAATAGACTCTTCCCCTACTATACACGAAATTGTCGAAAGTTCCTGCAACGCCCTCTCGACTTTATCCCGAGAGTCGGATAAACTAAAAGTGAGATTTAAGTGAAATCTTCGTGAAATTCATAACGTGATTGTTTAAGGGGGAGTACGTCATGCATTTGGATCAACCAATCGGTTGGCTTTTCTTCTTCGTCGCACTCGTCGGTGTTTGGGCCGTCGTTCGTTCACTTAAGAAACGCCAAATGTTTCCACTCGTATTCGCAGCCCTAACTGTCGTCTTATTCGGCTGGTTTGGGATTGCGACATTGATTTACGGCGGTATTCCATCGTAATCAGAGTACGCTAAAAAGAGAGGTGCCTCGAGCATCTCTCTTTTTTGTTATTTTATAAAAAGAGTAGACCTACTAGAACGTAGACCTACTCTCAGTATTATCTTACTTATTTTGAAGTTTGAAGGAAACGTAGCAAGTCGCCATAGATGACTTTATCTGAGAGTCCTAATTCTTTCTCAGATTGTTTCGTAGATTGTTTACACATTTCCGCTTGTTCCCCGTCCTTCACTTCTTCTCCTGTCTTACGGTCATAACATGTTTCTTGCGTGTAGACCGTCTTATCTGTTACGACAGAACCGTCACGGAACAACGCATAGTCTTTATGTTGTTTTGAGAAGAGATCGGTACCGAACAAGATCTCATTCTTGAAATCATGACCTAACAGGTGAAGCAATGTTGGTTTAATATCGATTTGACTCGCAACATTTTCGTGTTTGACACCCTTCGTTTGACCCGGTAAATGAATGACAAACGGTACACGTTGCAGTTGCGCAACATCATACGGAGTCAACTCATCTTTGTTCATGAGTTCTGCCATCGCAGCATTATGGTTTGTTGAAATACCGTAATGGTCACCGTATACCATGAAGATCGTATCATCCCACGTACCATCTTTTTTTAGACCTTCGATGAACTTACCGAGTGCCATATCTTGATACGCTAGCGCCTGAACGTAGTGGTTCAGTGTCGTAGAACTCGTTTCAAGCGGTGGTACGAGTTCATCTTCTGGTTTTGGCATCTCGAATGGATAGTGGTTCGTTAACGTAATGAATTTCGAATAAAACGGACGTGGTAAATCTTTTAACATCGGAAGTGACTGTTCAAAGAACTTGTCATCGAGTAAGCCCCACTCCGTCAAATCTGCTGGATCCCCTAAATCATAATCCGTCTCCGAGAAGAAACGATCTACGCCGAAACTGTTGTAGACGATGTCCCGGTTCCAGAATGACTTGTTATTCGCATGGAAAACAGCTGAGTAATAGCCATCTTCTTTCAACATCTCAGGTGTTGCACGGAATTCGTTCTCTCCGTTCGTAAAGAATGCAGATCCACGACCAAGTGGATAGATCGAATTCTCAAGAATGAACTCAGCATCTGACGTTTTCCCTTGTCCTGTGTTGTGATAGAAGTTATCCCATGAATGGGATTCCTTGATCAATTTATTCAAGTTCGGTGTAATTTCTTGACCGTTTGGTGCTTTTAAACCAACGGCAAATGATTGAGCTGACTCAAACGAGATGACGATGACGTTCTTACCTTTATACTTGCCGAACATCGCCGGATTGGCTGCAGCATGCTTCGAATCGATGAAGTTTTGGACTTCTGATAACTCAGAGCTATCCGCAAGTGCTTTTTGCGCAGATGTCTTCGACTGGATGAGTGCGTCATACATATGGAAGTTAAATGTTCCGATGTTCTTAACGAGTAATTCCCGGTCAAAGGCACGTGTCAATAATTCTGGACGTTCTGTCTCAGCAAGCGTCAAGTTTCCAAGGAAGACGACGACTGCTGCGACGAATGCAAGAATTGCGCGCCCACGTGACGCGACGTTTTTGGACATATCCATTTTCCGTAAGAAAAATGGTAAGATGATCAAATCGCCGACGATCAGTAAATCAGCCCAACTTAAAAGCGATGCGAGTGAAGCTGAAACCGTCTCTGCATTCGAAGTTTGGAACAATACTGGCAACGTCAAGTAATCATTAAAGAAGCGGAAAAAAATGATGTCCGCATATAAAATGATGGTTGCGACGAACAGTGTACCGTAGATGAACCATTTTTGGACATTTCCTCGGAAGAAGAAGCTAAATCCAAACATGAAGAGCGCTGAACTAATTGGATTAATTAGTAGAATGAATGCTTGCGCGGAATTCGTTACGGGAACGTTGAAGAAAAGTGTATACGCTAAATACGTTTTTAACCAAATCAATAAGGTCGCAATCCAAAAAAGCTTATGCTCTTTATAAGTACTGCGAACGCCTTGACCCATCTTTAGGCGCATTCGCGACCAGATGTTTGCGTCTTGCTGCATAAAAACCTGCCTCCTAATTTACATGTGCCTTCTGCTTTCAGTTCACACAACTTACATCATAATGTACATATACCCATATCACGTGAAAATTTTACGCTTAGTTTTACAAAAATGCAACCGGAATCCGGAAGATACTTAACAATCACACAATTACTATACGTTTGTAAACAAAAAAAAGATTCGCCGGAGCGAACCTTTCATTGAAATTGAATATTATCATTTTTTCAAGAACATTTGCTTAGCAAGCCATGCACACCCGATGACTCCAGCATCGTTTCCGAGTTCAGCAATCTTGAACGTCGTTGATCCAAAGACACGGGGTAACGCAAACCGTTCAAATTGCTGACGTAGTGGTGCAAGCAGTGTTTCACCTGCTTTCGAGACACCACCACCGATGACGATGATTTCCGGATTGATACTATTTGCTAGATTTGAAATCGCAAGTCCGAGGTGGAACGTCACTTCCTCTACAACATCCGTTGCGATACGATCGCCTTTCTCATACGCTTCAAATACATCTTTCGCCGTCACTGCTTTAATGTCATTCAGTAGCGATTCTTGTCCTTTACGTTTCTCAAGACCAAGACGGGCGATACCCGTTGCTGAAGCAATCGTCTCAAGGCATCCTTTACGTCCACATCCACACATGACGCCACCTTCAGGCAACATCGTGATATGACCGATTTCTCCTGCCATTCCGACCGTACCGTGAACGATTTGTCCGTTCGTGATCAGACCACCACCGACACCCGTACCAAGTGTGACCGCGAGCAATTCTGTTGCGCCACTACCGGCACCTTTCCACATCTCACCGATCGCTGCTGCGTTCGCATCATTTTCAAGTACTGCCGGTAAACCTGTCAACCGTTCGAATTCACCAACGAGTTCAAAATTATGCCACCCGATGTTGACTGCCTTTTCAACGACACCCGTATTAAAGTCGATGAATCCTGGCGCACCAATACCTGCTCCGACAAAATCCTCTGGTCGTTTGTTGCTTTCTTGACACTTCTCAAAAAATGATTTTGCAATATCTCCTGGAATTTGTGCACCATCATTCAGGATCACCGTCTCAATTTCCCATTTTTCTACGATGATGCCTTGCAAATCCAAAATTGCCATCTTCACTGTCGTTCCACCGATATCAATGCCGAGTAACCATTTCATTGCTCTGTCTCCCCTATGCTCATATAATGTCTACTTGTTCATTTTAACGGACACACTCGCATTGCGCAAAGGGTTGCGCAACCTTAAACATTATCGGATTGTGAACGTTTTAATTCATGTCGTAAGATGAGTTTTGCTGAATCATACTGACGTTGCTCCAAAACGCCTGCTTCTTGCAATTCATCAAGTTCGAGCATCATCATCGCAATATCTGATGCTCGATCTCCTAGATAGATGAATGTTCCATACGTCTTAAGTAACTGTTGTACATCATACAGCGTCTTCATCGACCATCGGCTCCTTTACATACGCATGTAGCAAATCATAGGTCGCTTGTAATGACGTCTCATGTGTTCGTTCGTAAGAATGGCTCGATTCAATCCCCGGACCAAATAGTCCGTGTCGAACATCATGTCCCGCACGCACTGCTGCCGAAGCGTCCGAGCTATAGAACGGATAAATATCAACTTTATATGGGATACTATTGCGTTGTGCTAGACGTGTTAGCTGATGACGTAACGCTAAGTCATACGGACCGGAACCATCTTTTGCACAAATCGAGACCGTGAATTCGTCAGAGTGCTGACCATCTCCTAACGCACCCATGTCGACCGCGATATATTCTGCGACTTCTTCCGTGAATCCAGCATTTCCACCGAACCCAACCTCTTCGTAATTTGAAATCAGGATCTGGACCGTGTGTGGCAGGTCGATGGTTTTCCATTCTTTAATCAATTCAAGCAACAAAGCAACCGATGCTTTATCATCGAGATGGCGCGATTTCACAAACCCAGTTTCCGTATAGAGGAAACGCGGATCAAACGTCACGACGTCTCCTACTTCAATCCCCGCGACGCGCGTCTCTTCGGCTGTCGTCGAACGAATATCAAGTCGGACTTCAATATTATCAGCGGACCGTTCCGTTTTGTTCGTCTCGCGTGACGTATGGACACTCGAATGATGGAAAACAATCGTACCGGAAATTGTTTGACCGTCCATCTTATGCACGAGACAGTTCTCTCCTTCGATCGCTGTCCAAGCATAGCCCCCTAATTGTGATAAACTGAGTCGTCCCGTTGGTAAAATCTCTTTTACCATTGCCCCTAATGTATCGACGTGTGCCGTCAGTAACCGCGTGCGAGTTGAAGCACCAGGCAAAGTCGCTAAGATGGCTCCTTTCTCGAGTTTTCGATACGTGATGCCTTCTGCCATCAATCGCTTTTCTACGTATGTAATCGCTTCTTTCGTCGAACCTGTCGGACTTGGAATCGAGACCAGCTCTTCAATCGTACGTATGACTTCTTTCATGTTCATTCGCTCCCTTTCAATCGGACTACAACGTGCTATCCGCTTTGTTTTCATGATAACAAATATTCATTCTTTGTCGGTACTGATATCCTACATCCACTACGCGAAAAAGCTGTAGCGCTTTTTTGCTACAGCTTTTTGTCCACACCATATAATGAACTTAGACGTATTTTTTCATCCAAATATCATCACGGTATGTGCCATCTTCTAATTTTACGGAGTCTGGATCTTCGGCATATACTTCAAAGCCGAGCGATTCGTAAAGACTTTGCGCTGCTTCATTTCCTGATAATACGGCAAGAATGACTTGCTCAACGTCTGGTAACTTCTTCGCCTCGTCGATCAAGGCCTCCATTAGAGCACGACCGGTCCCTCCACGATATGCAGGCGAAACATATACTCCGGAAATCATCGCTTTGTGCGATTCACGTGACAGTTCATATGGCTTGACCTGACCAAACCCAAACAATACATCGCCGTCGAACATACCGAGCCAAATCTCATCGGAGTCGGGTTCTCCTTCTAGACCTTCTCGTACTTCGCGGAGCGGGGTTTGCTGTTCATCGTCAAACGAATGACCGAACGCATCTGGATGATTCTTTAATCCCTCAAGGCGTAGATTCCAGTATTGTTCTGCATCCTCTTTAGTTAATTTTCGAAAAGTATACATGACTGTCGATTCTCTCCTTTTTTGGGTTTCATGACGTACAAAAAATAACGGAAAAACGCTTCTATCTCTTACTTAACCCTTTTCTAGTAAAATAAAACCTAGATTTTTTTCTCTTTTAATTTCACTTAAATACAGTAGTGATGTTTGCCTCTTTTTTCTCATAACAAAAACTCAAAGGTGGACACTAAGATACAGGATCACCATTTGAGTTTTTAAGCTCTCTATTTAAGCTCTCTATTTATGAGGTTTTCGTCATGCTTTGCGCCGTTAATCTTGCAAGACAGGTTCGAGCGTCTGACGTAATACATCAGCAGAATGATGAAACTTCTTCATTTCTTCTTCCGTCAACGCGACTTCAATGATTTCCCGCACACCTTGACGATTGATGATCGCCGGTACTCCGATGTGAATGCCGGAAATCCCGTACTGCCCATCTACATACGCCCCGACCGTCAACAAACAGTTCTCGTTCCCAAGGATGGCACGCACGATTCGAACAAGTCCAAGTCCAATCGCATAATAAGTTGCTCCTTTACGTTCGATAATATGATAGGCAGCATCCCGAACGTTGATATAGATTTGATCAAGGTCTGCTTGAGAATAACGATCGTCCTCAGCAAGTAGTTCATCAATTGTTTTTCCATAAATACGGCTATTACTCCAGGCAGCGAATTCCGTATCTCCATGTTCTCCAAGAATGTAGGCATGGGCATTGCGAGAATCGATGTGAAAGTATTCTCCAAGCATTTGACGCAGACGTGCTGTATCGAGCACCGTTCCTGATCCAAATACGCGTGATTTTGGAAGACCGGAATATTTCCAAGCCAGATGTGCCATGATATCAACCGGATTGGAAGCCACGACGATGAGACCATCAAAACCAGAATCCATAATCTGACGAATCATTTCTTTCATGATCAATGCATTCTTTGCGACGAGATCGAGTCTCGTCTCTCCTGGTTTTTGAGGAGCTCCCGCCGTGATGACGACGACCTCAGCCTCTCGGCAGTCCATATAATCTCCAGCCCAGATCCGCATCGGTGAAGAACTAAACGGGGTTCCGTGGTTCAAGTCCATCGCTTCACCTTCTGCTTTTGCTTTATTGACGTCAATGATGACAAGTTCCTCACAAAGTCCGGCTGTTGACATCTGATAAGCAAAGCTTGAACCGACCGCACCTGCTCCGATTAACGCCACCCGTGTTACTTTCGCATGTAATTCCATCTCGTTATGTCCACCCTTTCATTCGTTCTAAGAGTTTGTTAACTATCTCACAAATAAATTGTAACATCTTTCACATTCTTTGTAATATGTGAAATTAATCACATTTGTCCATTTTGTGTCATCGATATCCTAACATAAGGAATTACCCTGTCATACTTTGCACTTACCAGAATCGGACGATGATAAACCCGATTCCACTCGCTAGACCACTCGTCATGACGTTTACCGCATCATTTCCAAGAAACCAAATACCCGATACGTAAGCTGTCGGTTGTCCATGATGCTCTCGTTTTTCCGTACGTTCCCCGCAAACTGAACATTCATACACGCGTTGCCACATTGCTCCAAATAGTGTATCGAGCAGACTTCCAAGGACACCGATACCTGTCACAAGTAAGGCCTCTGTCAAAGAAAGAGAAAAGATCCACTGCGCTGCTAAAGCGATGAACGCAGCTCCAGCAATTGTTCCTAACGTTCCGATTAACGACATCGCTCCGCTCGTTCCTGCTGGTACCCGTCGTAATGTTTTCAAAGACCATGGATCACGTCTTGAGAGTGGACCGATTTCCGAAGCCCATGTATCGGCATTCGATGCCGCGATGACGAATAGGAATAACAAGAGATACGCAAAATTCATCGTCATGGCGTAGGCTATAGCAGCGACGAACGCTACTCCTCCATTCGCAAGTACTTGCCATCCGTCACGTGCACCCTCTTTTTCGACGATCGCGTCCACGGATTTTTTTCTAGAACGCCCAATTTTCGATAAAAGACTCGAGCTGCCAAAGAAGAGTAAGAGCACCACTAAACCTTTCAAGCCGAATCCAAATGAGACACCACTACCGACGAGCATTGTCAAGACAGCCCCGCTTGTCGTCAACAAGCGAAAATATCGTCCAGTCCAGGCGAGAATGAGACAAAATAAAATCGTAACACTTAACATCGGATAACCTCTTGGTCCGTGACGATGAGATCAACTGGGATATCGAAGTCTTCCACTTCAAAATCTGGAAAGAGCTGTTCTGAAAAGGCGATGGATACTTTACAACCTGTGTATGTCACGAGTGCACGATCATAATAACCGCCTCCCCACCCTAAGCGATAGCCATCCCGTCGATAGGCGCGTCCCGGAACGAGACAAAATCCCGCTTGATCAAGTGTAGTGCGACGAGCTGAATCCATTGGTTCTGCGATTCCCATCTGATTATGCTGCAATTGATCTTCTGGTCTGTATTCATAAAAGACCATCTCTTCTCCGACTACTTTCGGTATCAAGACCGTCTTGTCCTCTTGCCACGCTTGTTTAATCAATATGCTTGTATCACATTCATTTCGAAATGCTAACGTGATTGCGACACAAGTCGCTTGTTGCCATTCAGGCAATAACAAAACATGTTCGTGTATTAATCGTTCCTTTTCAGCACGGTTCTCCATCACATCTAATCTTTCTTTGATCAGACGGCGTACTTCTTGTTTGTTCATAACTGTCTTCCTTTCCACAAAAAAAGCCATCACACGAAGTGACGGCTTCCATCTCAATTATTTCACTTCACGGTGAAGTGTGTGTTTACGGAGACGTGGGTTGTATTTCTTCAACTCAAGACGCTCTGGGTTGTTACGCTTGTTCTTTTTAGTGATATAAGTACGGTCACCAGTTTCAGTGCAAGCTAATGTGATTTTAACGCGCATGGAATTCCCTCCTATCTAGCTCTCGATGTATCAAGTGATTTTGCTTTACATAAGGTTAAGCATACTCAAGTATCGTACCAAGAAAGGAAAGGAATTGCAACTGTTCATCCGTTCTTTTTCGGATTCGTCACGTGTTGATATGGTTTTTCAAGGTTCTCTTCAAAACGAAGGGGTTTCTTTTCAACGTGATACTCCTGTTCCACCCCGTTGCGTGACTCTTCCCGTTCTAGATAAACGACAGCCGATTGACGCAATGCGTCTCCTTCAAGTCGTTTTAACGCAACGACCAGACCACCTGAACGATCCGGAGAACGCTCACTCTCGACATCATAAACATTACTGACGAGTGGCAACTCTTTCATCTTGGCGATTGCCTGGGCAGCTGACGCTGTTTCCATATTGAAGTTATGAACGACTTGGAAGTCAACGATCTTCGCCAAGGCTTGCGCCTGACGCAAGAAGGCTAGATTTAACGCAGCCAGTTGATTGTATGTTTGAACGAGCGGTAGACCTGTCACTTGTACCCCGTATACATGTACACCCTCCTCGAATCGATACGCTTCAGGATGTTCCGTTACGACGTAGACGTTCTCTCCCGCTGCCGCTAGTCGTCTAGCTACATCACGAACTGGACGGTGAGATTGTTCGTAATCCCGAGTGAACATGAGAATACCATCCTTGTTCAAAGCAGCATCGCGTTTGACCGCAACATAATAGTCATGAGCCGTTAAGAAAACATCTGGTTCAATGTCTTCATCTTGCAAGAACGGATATTGTTGATAACGCCCTTCCAACCAGTCCATCGTTAATTCTTGTGCATCGAGACGACGTTCGGTTTCTTCAAAACGTAAGATATGCTCACGGAACCGGTTCGCAGCGTACTGTGCTGTCGTCTGTCCGTCTAAAATGAACGGCCAGTCACTTGAGACAGCAAGTAGATATTCTCGAATGAGCTGGCGTTTCGCCTTGACAGTCAATGCATCTTGATGACGATTTCGCGCAACGATTCCTGCTAGTCTCTTTTCGAGCTGGTGGAGATGGCGAATCATCCAGTCGTTGCGCTCGTTGATCCAGACTTCCGCATAGCCTTTTCGTCCCCACGTTCCCATCGCGACATGTGCCGTATCGATGTCTTGGAAGTGACGTTCGAGGAACATAGCTGGTGAAATCGACTCAATCGTCTGATCCTCTAGACGTTCCATCGCTTTACCAAGGAAATCAGGTCCTTCGAACCACCAGTGACCAAACAATTCAGCATCAAATGGTGCTGTGACGAGAAATGGCGGGAAGTCTTGTCCTTGATATGCATCTAAATGTTCACCAAGTGCTTGAGCAAAATCTGCTGCATGCTCACTTGTTCGTTGCCATGCCCAGTCACGTACGTAATAGTCTTTTTGATCCGTCTCACCTGTTACACGATGCAATTTCAACCCGGTATCATAACGTAAGCCTTCCGGATGCATGAACTCAGCAATTTGATCCCATTCTCGATCATAAGCGAGATCCCGATAAAACTCACGATAATCAGGATGTCCCGGATACCCGATGACAGAACTCCAGATTTTTCCGGAAATGATTTGATCACGCGGGAAGAGTGCTACGCCGTGTGGAGAATAGACGGGTGCTCCGATTCCGTGTTTTGGTGCTGGATCGGCGTTTAAAATCGAATGTTCATCGACGAACGTATAGCGAATGCCTTCCTCATATAAAATCCGATCAAGTCCTGGCGTATAGGCACATTCCGGCATCCAAAGACCTGATGGACGGAATCCGTAATGGCGTTCAAAACAGTTCAAGCCTGTCTGAATTTCAGAGCGCGCCGCTTGTTCAGACAACATGTGAGGACTGAACCCGTGTGTCGCCGTACAGGTGATCAAATCAAGATAGCCTTGCTCTTTGTAATGGCGGAATGCCCGGTTCAAATCTTTTTCCCAGTGAAGGAACGTATTCAATAAATCTTGATAGCGGTCTTGATAGAATAAAAGAGCATCTCGTTCCTTTTGGTCAAGCTCTCGTTCCAGTTCCTGACGAATCAAACGTAATGTGTCCTCGATATGCTCGATGTAGCGGTCTTGAATCAGTGGATCGGCAAGCATCTCGATGACCGGCGGTGAAATACTGACTGTCCAACCGAGCGGACGTGATAAGCGGTCGACTTCCCACAATAATGGAATGTAGGTTTCTGAAATCGCTTCATACATCCACCGTTCCTCGAGACGATGCGCCTCTTCATGACGGATATATGGTAGGTGTGCATGTAAGACGAGTGAAAAATATCCTTTTCGCATAGCTTCTCTTCCTTTCCTCTCTCTAATTCCATTATCGGACGCGATCGAAATAAGAATACGGGCGTAATACCTCGACCCATTCCGGCTGTTCGACCTCACCGTATTGCCAATGATGCACGACTTCGGCGAAGCGTCCGTCTGTGACTGGTTCGTCACGTGGTGTCTCGACTGGTTTCGAACGTAGTACTGGAACGAAATCTCCATCAATCGTTTGAATGCCCCATTCAATGATGTATGTAGTATTCGGGGCAACTGGTCGAACGAACCAAGCATTCGTCATCTCAGGCAGTTCGAACTGATACGTACGATTCGCTTGTCCTTGTTCGTAATCGACGAGTGTGACGTCAATGATGCGTAACTCTTTACGGAACGAATCAAATGTCGTGTGATAATGCGTTTCTAACAACTGTTTCGACAGTTCAGACAATTCCCAGTAGACATATAACGCAGTCGGTGACTGAACGATCGCATGGAGAATATCATCTTCATAATGCGTCGCCATTCCAAACGCATCACGTTCGAGTGATGGCATCACTTGCACAGACGGTACGACATCTAATACCGGTGCAGTCGACTTTTTGGTCTGTTTGACAGTTTTTGATTTTACTTTCGGTGCTTCTACAGTTGGTTGATCTGTCAATGATTTACGATATTTGGTCCAAGCATATTTAATTTTTCCTTCAGTCGTATCCAATTGTGCTGCGATTTGTTTTGTTGTCAGCCCTTGTTCTTTCATTTTAATGATTTGCTCAAGCATTCCCAATCACCTCTCTGTCATTATTCACTTCTTTCCTATTCTACAAACGTGTTTCGAATCCCTTTACAAAAAAAGTAGGCAGAGGAAATTCCTCCTGCCTACTTAGTTCACCCATTTAAATCATAATGTTTTCCTTTTTCGAGATAGATCAGATGTTCCCCGACGTTCGTCAAGTGGTCACCCATTCGCTCGATATATCGGCAAATGTTCGTGAATTGCATGACTTCATCGACAACGATCGGTTGCAAGGACATATGACGCATATACTGACGGAGCGCCTTGTATGTCGTCTCATCGATGACATTGTCTAGATCAGACAGTGCTTTTGCTTTTTCGACATCTCCATCACGATATGCAACGATTGCGGTTTCCGTCATATCGAGTAATGTCTCAAACGCTTCCTTCAACAAGGAGATATCGATGACGTATGGAAATGTTTCGACACGAAGGACTGCTTTTGAAATATTTCCTGCATAATCCGCAATCCGCTCGAGATCCGATGAAATCTTCATCGCCGTGATGATCCGTCGTAAATCCGTCGCAACTGGTTGTTGCTTCGCGATTAAGAGGATCGCATCATCGTTGATTTCGAGTTCAAGATCATCGAGTTCATTGTCGTTCGCAATGACACCACGTGCGATATCTTGATCATATTTTTCGAGCGCCTCTGCTGTCGTTGCGATTTGTTGCATCGTTTTTCGCGCTAGTAAAAAGACTTTTTGATCGAGTATTGCAAGGTTTTCTCCAAAAATTGTACGGTTCGCTGCCATTCGTCTCGTCTCCCCTTCTTATCCGAATCGTCCTGAAATGTAATCTTCCGTCCGTTTGTCGGTCGGATTTCCAAAGATCCGGTCTGTTTGATCGAACTCGACGACTTCACCATTCAAGAAGAATGCTGTTTTGTCAGATACACGTGCAGCTTGCTGCATGTTGTGCGTGACGATGATAATTGAGTAGTCCGATTTCAACTCTTGGACGAGTTCTTCTACTTTTAATGTAGAAATCGGGTCCAGTGCCGATGTCGGCTCATCCATCAAAATGACATCCGGCTCGATCGCGAGGCAACGCGCGATACAGAGACGTTGTTGTTGACCACCCGAAAGACCGTAGGCATTTTCATTTAAGCGATCTTTGACTTCATCCCAAATCGCTGCTCGGCGTAAACTACGTTCCACGATCTCATCAAGGATTTTTTTGTTTTTAACGCCATGGACACGTGGACCATATGCGATGTTATCGTAAATTGATTTTGGGAATGGATTCGGTTGCTGAAAGACCATTCCGACAGACGTCCGTAATTCTTCAACACCATACTCTTTTTCAAAGATATTACGTCCGTGATACTCAATGACACCATTCGTCCGCACGATCGGAACGAGTTCGACCATCCGGTTCAATGTTTTGATGAATGTCGATTTACCGCATCCTGACGGTCCAATAATTGCCGTAACTTCATTTTTTTTGATATCAAGATTGACATCTTTAAGCGCGTGATCGTCACCGTACCATAAATTTAAATTTTTAACGTTATAGACGCTCTCGCGTGCTACTACTGGTTGGTTCATACGCTCTGCCCCTTCTGTGACGACTGATTTCGTATTCAGCTTCGTATCCATCATCTGTCTTCCTCCTTAAAAGAAATCCCTTCTATCTCGTTCGATTAATAGCGTTTAGAAAATCGGTTCCGAATCCAGATCGCAAGCGAGTTCATCGTCAAGAGAATGACCATCAAGATGATGATTCCTGCTGCTGCAAGACCTTGGAAGTCCGCTTGTGGACGACTTGTCCAGTTATAGATTTGAATCGGTAATGCCGTGAACTCTGAAAAGATCCCTTCTGGCGCACGGGCGATGAAAATGGCAGCTCCGACCATGATCAACGGTGCTGTCTCACCGATCGCTCGGGATACAGCTAAGATGATTCCTGTAATGACTCCCGGAAGTGATGCCGGAAGAACGACTTTGAACGTCGTTTGCCATTTCGATGCACCGAGTGCGAGTGATGCATGGCGCATCGCTTGTGGCACGGCGCGAATTGCTTCTTGAGAAGAAACGATGACGACCGGAAGACTCATCAATGCGAGTGTCAAAGCTCCAGCAATCAACGTCGAACCGAAGCCCATATTACGGACGAAGAACGTTAATCCGAGTAAACCAAAGACGATCGACGGAACACCTGCGAGGTTCGAGATATTGACCTCGATGAACGATGTCATCCGACTCTTTTTTGCATATTCTTCTAAATAAATTGCTGCTCCAACACCAATGATGAAAATCATCGGGATGATCAGGAGCATCAAGAAGATCGATCCCATTAACGCTGGATAGATTCCGGCACGTTCCGCACGACGAGATGGTGCGTTTTGTAGAAATTCAAGTGATAACCACGAAGCACCGTCACGGATGACGCCGAATAGGAGAATACCTAAGACGACGAGACCGAAAAACAGACCGACGAGGAAAATGACTTTCGTTACATTGTTGACGACGAGGCGTTGGCTAATGGATTTCTTAACTGCGACCGGGTCGATGAATTTTTTTGTGACAGGTTGCTTTTCTGGTAAGGCCATCTTAATACTCCTCTCTGAAGCGGCGTGTGATCCAGTTCGCGAGTAAGTTCATCAATAACGTAAAGACGAACAAGAGCGTACCAACCGCATAGATACTGTAATATTCAACTGTTCCAAATCCAGCATCGCCTAAAGCGACCTGAACGATATACGCAGTCATCGTCTGGACCGGCTCGAGTGGATTAACAGCAGCTGTCGGATTCGAACCACCAGCGATCGTCACGATCATCGTCTCACCAATTGCCCGAGACATTCCGAGTACGATTGAAGCAATGATTCCGGACAAGGCAGCGGGAACAACGACTTTTAATGCGACTTCAAGACGTGTCGAACCAAGAGCAAGCGCACCGTCACGAATTTTTTTAGGAACAGAGCTCATCGCATCCTCAGAAATCGAGGCGATCATTGGAATGATCATGATACCGACGACGATCCCCGGACTGAGCGCATTGTAGATTTGAATGCCTGGAATTAATTTAACGAGTAGTGGTGTGACGAACGTCAACGCGAAGAATCCGAAAACGATCGTCGGAACACCAGCTAAGACTTCTAAAATCGGTTTTAAGATACGGCGTGCACGGTCTGACGCATACTCACTTAAATAAATCGCAGACGTGAGGCCGATCGGCACGGCAACTAGCATCGCAATCACGGTAATCTCAAGTGTACCGACGACAAGCGGCCAAATCCCATACTCTGGTTGAGAGTTCAGTGGATACCAGCTCGTACTGCCGAAAAATTCCTTGAACGGAACGACTTCAAAGAAATGCTCGGTTTCAATGACTAACGTGAGAATGATGCCGATGGTCGTAACGACCGAGACGAACGCACACAGAAATAAAACGATCGGCATGATGCGTTCCATGACGTTTTTCACACTGAATTTTTGCTGTCGGTTCTGTTGAATCAGCTCGCGAACCGATTTATTGGGTGTTGAATTCATCCTTCTTCGCTCCCTACTCCTTCTTGACATGAGAACGGGACCCAACCGGTACAGACTTCCCCGGTTGGGCCATCCTCATGACTCGATGATTATTTCATTGCATCTTCGATTGCTTTTGTGTTTTCATCGTAACGATCTTGTGGCATTTTGATATAACCGACTTCTTCAGCTAAATCTCCAGCGTTTTCGTTCGTGAATTTCACGAAGTCTGCCACCTGTTTTTTATCGTTCAATGATTTGTTGTTGACGTACGTGTAGATTTCACGTGACAGCGGGTAAGATAAATCCTTGATTGTTTCTGGTGTTGGATCGACAGCATCTTTTCCTTCAGCTGAAAGTGGTACTTCTTTTAACTTATCTTTATTTTCAGCGTAGTAGGCATAACCGAAGTAACCGATCGCACCTTTCGTTCCTTCAACCCCTTTGACGAGTACATTATCGTCCTCAGACAGTTGAACGTCTTTACGCATGTCTTTCTTCTCAAGTACTTTTTCAGAGAAGAAGTCGAATGTTCCTGAATCTTTCCCTGGGCTGAAGAACTTCAGTGGTTCAGCCGGATAAGAAGAATCAACATCTTTCCAAGTCTTAACGTTTGGGTCGAGCCAAATCTTTTCGAGTTGATCAAGCGAGAGTTCTTTTACCCATGTATTATCTTTGCTGACTGCAACAGTTAGACCATCATATGCAAGTGAAAGTTTTGTATATTCGATGTTGTTCTTTTTCGCTTCAGCTGCTTCTTCTTCTTTAATTTCACGCGATGCGTTCGAAAGATCCGTTTCACCGACGACGAAGCGTTTGAATCCGCCACCCGTACCAGAGACACCGACTGTGACATTTACGTCAGGTTGTTCCGTTGAATATTCTTCACCGACAGCTTCCATGATCGGGAAGACTGTAGAAGAACCGTCGATTGCGATTTTCCCTTTTAAATCAGATGAACTAGCAGAACCGCCTTTATCGTTACCACATGCTGCCCCCACTACTGCGATTGATGCTACCGTTGTAATGAGTGCTGTTTTTTTCATCCAAGACATGATTAATTTTCCTCCTCGAAAGTATGTCGCTGACGATGCTACGACTTTTTATCCGTTTTCCTTACAAGACTTATACTACGGATGAACTATTAAAACGAAATGAATCCAACGTAAAAGAATTGTAAAGGCGTGTTTTTTAGTGTTTACAATTCGAAATCCATTACAAAAAAAGGTCAATACAAACAAAAAAAACGAGAGTGATTGCTCACCCTCGCTTAGTTTCTAGTTAATTTGGCTTAGTCTGCCACGGTACGTCCTTTACGTTGAAGTACGCTTTGACAAGATCATGACCGATTTTCGAGTTGACAGTCTCTTGTTCCATATAAGGAAGGAACACGGCCCACGCCATCTCTGGATTGTCATACGGTGCCCAACCGACAAGATTCGAGTTCAATGAACGAACCGGTTGCCCGCTTCCGTCACGTAAGGCGATTCCGTCATCCCCATAGACGCTGACCTGTGCAGTACCTGTTTTTGCTGCAGCATCGATTCCAGTTTGTGCGATGACTTTGGCTGTACCACGCTCACCTTTTACAACACGGTGCAACCCTTCCCGGACATGATCAATATTATCTTGACTGACTTCAATCCGGTTCAGATAATTCGTTTTAAAGCTGTAATCGACTTTTTTCGTACCCTTTTCAATCGAGTTCGACGCCAATACTTCTTTTAAGAAGTGAGGCTGAACTCGATAACCACCGTTCGCAAGTGTTGAAATGTACTGCGCGACTTGAAGCGGCGTAAAGGCATCGTACTGACCAATGACTCGGTCCATCAACAACGTGACACGGTCTGGCGTCCCTTGAACACCTTTTGCTTCGTAAGGCAAATCAACACCTGTCGTCACCCCAAGACCGAACTGACTATAGTAATTCTGCATGATGGCAGCTGCTCCATCCACGCTCGCACCAGCAATCCCATTGCTCGGATATTTCGCCATCCGCATCGCAATGTTAAACATATAGACGTTCGACGAGCGCTCAAGCGCCGTTAAATCCGTAATCGGTCCCATGTTAACATATGATCCTTTTTTTGTACCTCCGATTGTGATCGGCGCATCGTTGATGACTTCGTTTTGACGAATGACACCTTCCTGTAGTCCCATCGCAACTGTCGCACCCTTGATCGTTGAACCGATTTGAAGAGACGTCAAGACATTATTAATCGCTACATCCGTGAACTTCCCAGTCGAAGGATCAAGCTTTTGACCTGACATCGCTAAAATCTCACCAGTTTGTGGATTCATGACGACGGCATATCCTTCTTTTAAATAACGACTACCCATGCCACGACCCATTTTGATCGCTTGTTGCATGATTTGATCTACTTTTTTGTTGTATTCCGCATCAACGGTTAGAACGAGGTCCTTCCCGGACTCGCCTTCTTCACGTTTTGGATCACCGACCGGTTCTCCATTAAACGTTTCGTACACATCGTATGCCGGTTTCCCGCGCAGAAGATCTTCGTACTGTTGCTCAAGGAACGAAGTCCCGACACGATCATTCAAACTATATCCTTTTGCTTTGAACTCCGCTTGTTGTTCTGCCGGAATCTTCGAGTACTTTCCGAAGATGTTTCGAAGTGTTCCTTCATACGGATAAGAGCGTTCGTAAAACGGTTCAACCGATACACCTTTCAAATCTTCTAAATTTTCATCGATGATTGCCATCTCTTTTGCAGACGCACCGAGCTTGACGAGTTGTGGATCAAGCGCATAACCGACTTCCATGTTATGTTTGATCGCAATGACTTCCATCGTCTTATCATCGTAATCAATATCTTTTTTCGTGATCGCATCCAGGCGGATTTGATCTTGTTCCGCAATCGAAAGCTTACTTTGTGCTTCCGTTGAAGGATACTTCTTTTTCACTGCTGCTTGGTAACGACGATCCGACTCTTTCGTGTTCGTCGCGACCCAAAAATCCTTGATGTCACGTTCCGTGACTTTCCAGTCTTTTTTAGGCAGATCAATGATTGCTGCGAGACGCTGCGCGATTTCAATACGTTCATCTACTTTCGTCGATTGTGCGCGACGATATACAATGGAGTATTTAGAAATTGTATCGACAAGTAGACGACCATCCCGGTCATAAATCTTACCACGTGGTACTTCATACTTTGATGCAGTCATCTCCGTTTTTTGGACTTCCCGCGAAATTTTTTCACCATTGACGATTTGAACGACTCCTAGACGGAAAATCAAAATCGCAAACAATAAAAAAACGACGAAGAACATTAAATTCAGACGAAGCGGCAGATGATTACGCCGTCTTCCTCGTACGGTGATTCGTTTAGCCATGGCGTACTCCCCTATCGTTCAAAAGTCATCTTGTTTCATTATATAGAAGGAAACTTTCCATAACAACCTATCCCATGATTTTCCGCATTAAAAAAAGCGTATCGTTCACAATTGAACGATACGCTTCTTTCCATTACTTCGCGTCAGCGTAAAGCTTCGCTACGTGGTCCCAATCAACGACGTTGAAGAATGCATTGATGTAATCCGGACGACGGTTTTGATAGTTGAGATAGTATGCATGTTCCCAAACATCAAGACCAAGGATTGGCGTTTTGCCTTCCATGACTGGTGTATCTTGGTTTGGAGTCGAAACGACTGCCAATTTCCCACCGTCAACGATCAACCAAGCCCAACCAGAACCGAAACGAGTTGTTGCTGCTTTTGCGAACGCATCTTTAAATGCATCAAATGATCCGAATGCTTCGTCGATTGCTGTTGCAAGTTCCCCTGTTGGAGCAGCGCCATCGTTCTTCTTCAACAATTTCCAGAAGAATGAGTGGTTCCAGTGACCGCCACCGTTGTTACGGACTGCAGTTTGAATGTTTGCTGGGAGAGCATCCAAGTTTTGAAGAAGTTCTTCAAGTGACTTTCCTTCATGTTCTGTACCCTCAAGCGCCGTATTCACGTTCGTGACATACGTGTTGTGGTGTTTCGTGTGGTGAATCTCCATCGTACGAGCATCGATATGTGGCTCAAGCGCATCATAAGCGTAGCCGAGTTCTGGTAATTCAAATTTTGACATGTTCATGTCCCCCTTTGTGCTATTTTCGAAAACTTCAATACCCTTTAAGACTAGCAAAAGTACCTGTGTTGACGCAAGTCAAGACCCTCGGATTTACTCGACTTCTTGCGGAGCAAAAACAGAGACGCCTCCGCCCGGAACCGGGAAGACACCAAATCCTTCTTCGTCAATCACGACTGGATGATCTTGATGGTTTGTATAGTCGAACCATTCTTGACCCGCACGCTCTTCACCGACGAACATGCGTTTCTCGCACATGTCGGCGTTCGAAAGCAACACGGCACAACCTGAGTTCTCGATTTCATCGACACCAAGACGAACCCAGCCTACACAGTGCGGGTCATCAAGATAATCCTGTTGTTCTCCGTATGCTTTATGATAGCGCGTATAGAGCAGGGCATTGATCATCTCTTTTTTTCCTTCGACAGGGGTCGGTCCTTGGACGCCATAGTAATCCCCGTAAAAGACACATGGATATCCGTCCTTACGTAACAAGATCGCTGCATAGGCATGTTGCTTGAACCAGTCATCCACCCATGATTCTAGCGACTCGCCAGGCTGTGAATCGTGATTGTCGACGAACGTCACGGCATTCGTCGGATGCGACTCGACGAGCGTATCCGCAAACAATGTCGTTAAATCAAATTTTTCTCCCTGCTTGGAAGCTTCATGGAATTTATAATGAAGCGGAACATCAAACAAATCAATCGTGTAGTCGACACTGTCTAGGAAATGACGGCAATCGTCGAGATCTGACTTCCAAAACTCGCCGACCATGTAAAAATCGCCTTCGCTGCTTTCCATCATCGATTTCGCGAATTCACGGACAAATTCATAGTTGATATGCTTGATTGCATCAAGACGGAAGCCTTGGCAATCGATCGTGTCCTTGAACCAGTGTCCCCAACGGATCATTTCTTCCCGTACCGTCGGATGATTGTAGTCGATGTTTGCAAACATGAGGTAATCATAATTGCCGAACTCATCATCTACTTGGTTGTTCCAATCTTTATTATTTCCGGAAATCTTAAAGATCCCTGTTTTTTCTTCGCGCGCGTCAAAATCCGTTCCATTGAAGAATTCGTGTGTCCAGACGAAATCCGAATACTTTCCATTACGACCTGGGAAAGTAAACTTCGTCCACGCATCGATTTCAAACTCTTCTGAAATTTCTTTCGATCGGTCTTCTGGATTGACTTCCACTACTTTAATCGTTTCGAGTTCGTCTGCTGCAGCTTTATGGTTCATGACAACATCCGCATAAACAGCGATATCGTTCTCATGGGCAACTTCGATTGCTTCGACCAGTTCATCCTTTGTGCCATATTTCGTCCGGACCGTTCCTTTTTGATCGAACTCGCCTAAGTCATAGACATCATAGATGCCGTATCCTGTATCTTCATCCGACTGACCTTTCGATGCTGGGGGAATCCACACGGACGTGATGCCAGCAGCACGCAATTCAGGCGCTCGTTCTTTCAAACGTTGCCAGTGCTTTCCATCATTCTCTACATGCCACTCGAAAAACTGCATCATCGTATGGTTACGTTCCATCTCTCTTCGCTCTCCCTTAGTTACTATAGTATGAATATTATTACAATACCTTTACTATTCCCCGAGCGAACAAAAATAAACGCTTCCCGTTTGCAACGAGAAGCGTTCAACCAAATGGACCCTGCAGGACTCGAACCTGCGACCGGACGGTTATGAGCCGTCAGCTCTAACCAGCTGAGCTAAGGGTCCTTAAGTAATAGTAGCGGCGGAGGGAGTCGAACCCACGACCTCACGGGTATGAACCGTACGCTCTAGCCAGCTGAGCTACACCGCCATGATGTATGTTTCTTACTCTTATTAGATTACGAGATGTGACGAAACTTGTCAATATGCTATTTCAAAAAAATAAACAGCTGATTTCATTTTTTTCGAAATCAGCTGTTTTAAAATAAGTCTACGCTTAGTTCATTAATGCTGTCCGCTGTTCAAGGACGAGATCCGTGATGTTCACAGCGTGATCGCCGATTCGTTCAAGGTTTGAAAGTAAGTCGACGAAGATCATTCCCGCTTGTCCTGTACATTCACCAGCATTCACGCGAAGTACATGCTGTTTACGGAATGAACGTTCGAATGCATCAAGTTTCCCTTCAAGTTCAAGAACTTTTCGTGCCCGCGTGACATCGTCTTCTTCGACGGCGCGAATCGCACAAGCGACGATTTCTTGTGTCAGGACATACATCTCATCAAGCTCTCGCTTCGCAGATGTGGTGAACTGAATCCGGTTGACGATCTGGAAGTCGATTAATTCAACGATATTCTCAACATGATCACCAATCCGCTCAAAGTCATTGACGGCGTGCATCAATAACGAATGATCGTTTGATTCACGTTCTGATAAATCATGTGCTGCTATTTTAACGAGATAACTCGTCACTTCTGTATTCAGGTAGTTGATCGCATATTCAATCTGCTCGGATTCTGAAACATCTTTTTTATCATGCGATTGCGTGTAACGGTGTGCTTTTGCAAGTGCGTCTTTTGAGAATTCACCCATACGCAAAACTTCAAGTTTCGCTTGGTTTAAGGCAAGCGCAGAAGATTGATTTAAGATGTTTTGATCGAGATGACGCGGTTTTGAATCGATCGTCGTATCCGTACCTGGTACGATTTTTTGAACGAGCCATGCGATTTGTGCGATGAACCAACATTGAATCAATGTGTTGACGACATTGAACGTTCCGTGTGCAAAAGCAATTTGCATTTTCGGTTCTAAACCAAGCGCATCTGTAATCCATGCGATGAAGCTTGAGAACACTGGTAATGCGATCAAGAACAAAATTGTTCCGATGATATTGAAGATGACGTGTGCGGCGGCTGTCCGTTTGGCTGCGATCGACGCACCAAGTGCTGCAAGTACTGCCGTAATCGTTGTTCCAATGTTATCACCGAACAAGACCGGTAGTGCCGCTTTGATATCGATCATGTCACCAGCATACAACTCCTGTAAGATACCAATCGTCGCAGATGACGACTGAACAAGAACTGTAAAGATAGTTCCGACGAATACACCAAGCAATGGGTTATCCGACATCGAGACAGTCAACTCTCGGAACCAGGCACTTGATTCGAGCGGAGCCATCCCGTCCCCCATCAATGTGAGGCCGTAAAACAATGCACCGAAACCAAAGAAAATCTGTCCGATATACTGAACACGTTCTTTATTGAAGAAGAAGATCAAGAAAGCACCAATGGCGATTGCCGGAAGTGCCGCTTCTTTAACATTGAACCCGATGATAAAGGCCGTGATCGTCGTACCGATGTTCGCTCCCATGACGACACCAATTGCTTGTCGTAAATTCATCAGACCTGCACTCACGAGTCCGACGACGATGACAGTCGTACCGGATGACGATTGAATCAATATCGTGACGACGATACCTGCTAAGATACCTAATAGTGGATTCGTCGTATACTTATCGAGGATATAACGTAATCGGTCTCCCGCTGTTTTTTGGAGACCATCTCCCATATACTTAATACCGAAAAGGAAAATCCCAAGTCCACCGATGAAGGTAAAAATCATTTCCTGCAAATCATAGTTCATCTTGCCAGCTCCTTTATTTGATGTGGATTGATGTGTTTGTAAAGTTTATTTTTTCGACCCCCCTATTATGTAAAGGTCTAATGAACTTGTAAACAGTTTTCCCGATATCCAATTGTTAAGGTTTTATTAATCTGTACCACTACAATAATTCCTTTATTTATGAACAAATAGACAAACCAAAAAATCTGTTATAAAACAATGGAAAGAGTGATATTCTTGTCTTTTTTACGTCAACTCATTAATTACTTACAAACTTCATTAATTCCAAACCGCTCGTTTTTACGACTTCGTCTATCAGATGTTTCTTTGTATTTCTGTGGATTGGCTTGGATTTCACTATGGACGACGATCATCGATTCCTTCTTTTTACAAAAAGATATTCCAATCGTGATTTGGTTCGTTCTCCACTTCATCTTCATCGCTATTGCGGTCTTACTGTATTTGCTCTTGATGGCATATTTGACGAAAGGATTCGTTCGTCTGTTACTCCCCCGCCCATGGGCATATCGTCAGACGTTCCCTTACACGGTTGCAACGAATCTATGGACCTTCCCCCTTGGCATGCTTCTTTACCAATTGGGGCATCATCAAATAGGAGTCGCTTTACTTATCCTCGGGCACTTCGTTTACACGTTGGTGCCATTATGGATCGCCCGTTCCCCGAAACCCCGCGCGTCACGTAAATCTCGATGAGTATCAAAATCAGGCGTCCGACGGATTGACGGACGCCTTACTTTCATTAAACAATTGTAAATGTTCGATTTTCGTTCTTGTTTCTCGATTTTTAGGGAATAGTTCGATATGATAGAAAAGGTAAACATAAACAATATGGCGGTATGCCACAAAAGGAGATTTTCGATATGCCGAAAATGGTCCATCGCTCTAAGACTCGTCCCGTTCGTGTAGGGGACCTTGTCATTGGTGGAAATAATGAAGTCATCATCCAAAGTATGACGACAACTAAAACACACGACGTCGAAGCGACAGTCGCTGAAATCCTACGTCTTGAAGAAGCTGGTTGCCAAATCGTCCGCGTCGCTTGTCCAGAAGAACGTGATGCGCTCGCACTTGCAGAAATCAAAAGCCGAATCAACATCCCGCTTGTCGTAGACATCCACTTCAACTATAAACTCGCGCTCATGGCGATCGAAGCTGGCGTCGATAAAATCCGGATCAACCCAGGTAATATCGGTCGCCGCGAAAAAGTCGAAGCCGTCGTGACAGCAGCAAAAGCGAAAAACATCCCAATCCGTATTGGGGTAAACGCTGGTTCACTCGAAAAGCACATTCTCGAAAAATACGGTTATCCAACAGCACGTGGTATGGTCGAAAGTGCTTTGCACCACATCAAGATCCTTGAAGACCTCGACTTCCATGACATCATCGTTTCATTGAAAGCATCAGACGTACAGTTGGCGCTTGAAGCATATCAACTTGCTTCTGAATCGTTTGACTATCCACTTCACGTAGGGATTACGGAATCGGGTCCACTTCGTTCTGGTTCATTAAAATCAGCAGCAGGACTTGGAGCGATCCTCTCACGCGGAATCGGAAATACGGTTCGTGTATCTCTTTCAGCGGACCCTGTCGAAGAAGTAAAAGTCGCAAAAGAAGTCTTGAAATCATTTGGTCTCGCAGCCAACGCTGCGACATTGATCTCATGTCCAACATGTGGTCGGATCGAAATCGATTTGATGTCGATCGCTGCAGAAATCGAAGACTATATCGAAAATATCCAAGCGAACATCAAAGTTGCTGTTCTTGGTTGTGCAGTCAACGGTCCTGGTGAAGCACGTGAAGCCGATATCGGTATCGCCGGCGCTCGCAACGAAGGATTGTTGTTCCGCCACGGAGAAATCATTCGTAAAGTACCAGAAGCAACAATGGTCGAAGAATTGAAAAAAGAGATCGATGCCATCGTCCTCGAAAAACAGGCTGAAAAAGAAGCCGAAAAAGCAAATCACGTATAAGATAGGGCTCCTCTTTGATGAGGAGTCTTTTTTCGTATCTCGATTTCGACTATGTTATACTAAGTGAAGAAAAATTCTTAGAACGTGGGTGACTGTAAATGAAAATTGGAATCGACATCGATGGAACGATCACACATCCATCCTCTTGCTTCACTTACATGAATAAACATCTCGGAACGTCGATTGACTTCAATCAGGCGTCTGAATATGAATTGCATACGTATACGGATATGAATCAAATCGAATTTTGGGACTACATGGTGAACTCCGGTCACGAGTCAGGAATTTATCGTGAGTCCATCCCTCAAGAACATGTTCGCCACCACTTATGGAATTTGCGGAAGCAATATGATCTCCATTACGTGACAGCACGATCGGAACTCGTTCGTCCTGTAACTGAAGAGTGGATCAAACAACATGAACTTCCTCTTGATTCCTTAATCATGACGGGATCACACGACAAAGTACAAGTCGTCCGTGATTTATCACTCGATTTGTTTATGGAAGATCGATTAGAGAATGCTGTGCAGATTGCAGAAGATACATTCATCCCTGTGATTTTGTTCGACGCACCTTATAACCGTAAAGCCGTACCGAATAATGTTATTCGTGTCGCTTCATGGAATGAGGCTGTTCAAGAGATTCAAAAATTTGCACCGATTCGTTAAAACAGCCGATTAGGCTGTTTTTTCCGTTTTTCATGTTATTGAACTCTGAGATATCTTACAATGATTTTCGTTTTAAATTTTAAAATAGGAAGTGCTTCATGATGCTTGCTACAGTGAATATCTTTTTTGTTAATATTTGTATTATTTTTCTCGTTTCTACGTTCGCCTTTTATCTGCTTCGTGATCGTTTACCGATTCAACCCGACTCGATGATATCTACTCGGCTGTATTTTGGTTTTGCTAATGGGATCACCGGTATTCTTCTTATGCATCATGCGATTGATTTAAACGGCGCACTGATTGATTTGCGTTTATTACCTCTCGCTTTATCCGCTTTATTCGGTGGTAACATCAGTATCACAGTGACGGGATTAATGCTTTTGATTTATCGTTTTTTAATCGATAATGGCGATTCTATAAATGCCTTACTTAGTTCTGTCATGACGCTACTCGGTTTTTTGATGCTGTCATTTATTTGTCGTCGGTTCATTACACGGCAAGGATATTTTTTTACCGCCATCGTGACAGTCGGTTCTCTACTTGTTCTTTGGCGACTGATTACGAGTAATTCCCCTGTAGATGCCTGGAGGACGATTTATATTCCTTATTTCATCTTAACGATTGGCGGAGCCTTTTTGTTTTATC
The DNA here is from genome assembly GCF_002385115.1 of Exiguobacterium sp. UBA3968. NCBI lineage: Bacteria > Bacillati > Bacillota > Bacilli > Caryophanales > Exiguobacterium > Exiguobacterium sp. UBA3968. The sequence goes on along the minus strand of NZ_DGCW01000005.1, from coordinate 199,336 downwards.
GTTTGTCACTACTCCTGCAACAACATTTTGTTCTTTACTCTTATCAATCCTATCTCGCTTCGACCGATCAATTAACAAGGCTTGCGAATCGACATGTCATTTTGGAAAAGGTCACGACGCTTGAAAAAAACAGAGCTTCTTGGGGCGTCATCTTGTTTGACTTAGATCACTTCAAGAGTGTGAATGACACACATGGTCACGCCGGCGGCGACGCCGTCTTGCGCCATTTTTCGATTGTATTGAATGAACATTGTCCCGCACCTATCACGGTTGGTCGATATGGCGGTGAAGAGTTCATCGTCATCATTCCAGATTGTGACCTTTACGAACCTATTCATTTAGCAGAAACAATCGTGGCAGCCGTTCAACAAACGCCATTTGTCATGCAGGATCACGCTGTATCGATCACGGTATCTGCTGGAATTGCTTACGCTCATCATCAACCCGCTGAAACGGTCTTCAAGCAAGCAGATATTGCTTTGTATGAAGCAAAAACACAAGGTCGAAATCAATATCGACTGTACCAATCATAAATACTGTATGAAAAAGCCACTTCTCTCCGAAAGGTTCGGACTGAAGTGGCTTTTTAGGTATTAATGAATCGTTCCTTCATTCGTTTTTTGTAGTAGACAGATGATTTCTTCGAGTGGTACCGGTTTAGCGAAGAAGTAGCCTTGGAACAAATGAATCCCGATTTCTTTGGCAATGCGTACTTCTTCTCCCGTCTCTACCCCCTCGACGATACATTCGACATGCATCGACTGACTCAATTGAAAAATCGACTCAAGGATCGATTGTCGTTTCTCTGATGCTCCGATTTGTTCAATGAATTGCTTTGGAATCTTTAATTGACGTAACGGTAATAAACGTTCGAGGACGTGATACGAGGCATGACCAGTCCCGAAATCATCAAGAGAAACTGGAAAATCGAGTGTTTTGATGCGCTTGAGCGCTCGATGAATCGATTGACTCTCAAAATCAAGCGACTGACTTTCCGTGATCTCGATCTTAATCTGTTGCGGCTTTAGTGCATACTTGAGTAGCGTTCGTTCAATGAATGGCATGAATGACTCACTCGTCAATTGTCGTGGCGATACGTTAACCGATAAGGTAAATTCATCCGGAACGAGACCGATCAATGCTTTACGCGTCTTACACCCTTCCTCAAAAATCCATTCTCCTAGACGAATCATCAAGTCACTTTTTTCAGCAATCGGGATGAAGACGGATGGTCGATCAGCTCCTTGCAAAGAGGTCTTCCAGCGAACCAATGCTTCAAGACCAATGAATTGTTCTGATCGAACATCGTACTGCAATTGATAGACGAGGTGAAAGTCCGTTTCAATATTAGCCTGTGCTAATGATTGTGCTGCTTTGACTCGCAATTCTTGATCCTTTCGCCAGGCTTGGTCAATGCACATCACACGTTCATTTTGTTGAGCGGCTTCCTGTAGCGCAGTCAATAACTGCTGTACTCGACGCTTCCGATTGTCCGTCGCCCCTTCTCCATTATCGATGACGATGGATATGTTGACGTAGACATGATGCCCTTCGATTTCGTAAGGTATGGAAATTTCTTGACTCAATTTTTCCATCGCTTCCTTACATGCCACCTTGTCCGGCTTTTTCATGACGATCAATAACGTTCCTGCTTCGATTCGAGCAAACGCTTGATAAGGAGGTAGTTTTCGCTTGAGCCGTTCAATACATGCTCGTAACACTTGTGACTGAATGTCTTCTCCAAAATACCGTGCCAACTCATAATAATTTTCTAAATGAATCCCGACGAAAATGAGCTGTTTTTCAGGTCTTGGGAAATCGACTTCGTTCAATCCTTGACGATTCAAAACACCTGTTTCTTCGTCACAGCGTGCCGTATCGTGTAGTTGTATCGCCAAATCATTCAAACGATTTAAATTACGGATATGCAAGTGATTGATGACAAGGGCGATGGAAACACCAATTATAATCATGCCAATTCGTCCATAATGATCAGTCGGATCAATTTTCACCGTCACGGTATCGGCATTCCACATGACGTAAAAACTAGTTGCGATGGCAATGATGATGGCGTACCACATCATGATTCGTTGATACGAAATCAAAGCGATCATTAAAAACAAAAAACTGCTAGCCCAAACGGTGACCGCCACATAAGGTAAAAAACTAATCGAAGTGATTGGAACAACGAGCAACATCAAGGACAATAAGTGGGTTTGCAACACCACGTCCATCTTACGACGACTGATATAAAAAATAAAAATCCCCATGAGGACTAAAAATGAAATAATGACAGAACGACTTAAATATGCATTCTTGATCGTCTCTTCCGTCGTCGTATAAATGATTAAAGCGCCAACAAGCATCATGAAAAGGGCAAAATTTCCGATCCACCATTGTTGTTTCCGAACAATGTCCTCCATGTATTTCCCTCCTTTCCATTAGTTTTTTCGTATATAGGTTTCGACATCGCTTGATGATACTCCTATCGTATCGAATGTGTCAATTCTTTCCTAAAAAGAAAAGTCTTCCCTCATACATGTCGTGGAAGACTTTTCTCTAACATTTATTGTCCTATAACCCAAATCGTCCTAACTCTTCGATGACATCCGTTGCTAACAAACTACTTGGATGTAATCGTCGTTCAACTTGTTTTGAAGCACACGCATACCACTCCGCTCCTAGCGCTAGCGTTTTTTCGACATCTCCTGATGGATGTTGCGCAAGGAGACTCGTTAAAATTCCAAACAAGGTATCCCCGCTTCCTCCCTTTGCGAGACCGCTCGATGCACCAGAGATGACAAACCCACCTCCATTTGGTTTAGCGATTAAAATGACATGGGATTTCAAAACGACAGTTACTTGATGCAAGACGGCATACTCAGTTGCTTGACCGAATAGATCATCTTGAATACTTGCAACAGTCTGATTCGTCATCCGAGCGAATTCGCCAATATGCGGTGTGACGATGATCGGCGCGGTTCGTTCTGGGTAACTTTCTTTTATTAGTGCTCCGGCATCTAATACTACCGGTAAATCACTCTCAAGTAGATGATCCACCCATGTTTCGGCTACTTCTTGCGATAAACCAGGACCGATTCCAACTGCTGATATGGAAGATAGCACGTTCTGAATCGCCGGTAACGTCTGGTCCACGACCATCGCTTCCGGTGCTTGGACGACGATCCCCTGTTTCGCAAGTGACGTCGTCGCGACTTGTAGTTTACCGACTCCCGTTCTTAGGGCTGCCCGTGTCGCAAGTTGAATGGATCCCGGCATCGTGTCACTTCCTCCAATCAATAATGCCGTTCCGTATGTCCCCTTGTGACCGTATGGTTCCCGCTTAAACAAGGAAGCCAGATCCTTCGGTGAGACGCGCCATTCACCAAAAGCCGGTAATCCGATATCTAGCGTTTCTGATTCTCCATAAAACGGTGCCGTCCGTATCAAAAAGGTAGATCGTTTCATCGCATGCAATTGAAATGTCGCATCTGCTCGAATCGCTATCTCTTTGAATCCTATAGTATGGTCCGTTGGCACACCGCTCGGTACATCTATTGCATAGATGCGTGCTCCTTGCTGCTTTTGTTCCGATACGAATGTACACTGCGCCTCGAATTCCGGATTAATCCGACCTGGATCAAATCCAGTACCGTATAAGGCATCCAAAATGACATCATATCGACCACATGGTTTTTCGGCTACAAGTCCGAACGCTTCTGCATAATGAGTATGAATCGTTGCAATATCCGAACGACTCTTTCCAAACGGAGTGAATAGCGTGACATCGAATCCGTCACGTATCAGTTCGCGACCAATGACATAACCATCCCCACCATTATTGCCGGTTCCACACAAAATTAGTATTCGTTCCCTCTTCGAATGGCGCGTTTTAATCTGTGTTGCAATCTGACTTCCGGCTCGCTCCATTAACACCTCGAGCGGTAGCCCAGATGTCCGTGCCCACTCATCAATTTGTCGTGCTTCCTGTGTATCATAAATCATCATCTCATCACCTCTGTTCGACTATTCCCGTTTTAATCAGGACTAGTCGTATAAAAACAAAAAAGAGAACGTCCCGAATGGACGTTCCCTTCTATTTAAGACGTCAAGCGTTGACAATTCGCACAACGTCCATAGATTTCAAATTTATGATCTTCGACTTCAAAACCAGTCTCTTGAGCGGGTGAAATCCACTCCATCGGGCAGACATTCAACGTCTCCGTCTTGCCACAGATTCGGCATATCAAATGATGATGGTGATGACCGGAAGCACAGGCAGCCCGATATTTCATCTCACCGTCTAATTCCGTCACTTCTAATAAGTCGATTTCCGAAAAATCATTCAAGTTTCGATAAATCGTATCATAACTTAACGAAGGATGAGACGTCCGGAGAGCTTCTGCCACTTCCCGCGCACTGACATACCGATTCACTTCAAACAGATACGATAGCAAATCCAGACGTTTCGGTGTTATTTTAAACCCAGAAGCCTTCATTCGTTCACGCGCTTGTTCGATGTTCGTCTTCATGTATTTTACCTCCTATCCAAAAACGTTCTAATAGCATGACGATGATCAGTTCGAGCACGGCAAGTAGGACAATCATTCCGCCGGGTGCTAAATCAAACTGATAAGCCAGGATGAGTCCAAGTACTGTTGCAATCTCACCGAAGATGATAGCTAAAAAGATCGTCGTCTTAAAACTTTTTGCAATTCGAAGTGCTGCCGCAACCGGCAACGTGATTAAGCTCGAGACAAGTAAAATCCCGACGATTCGCATACTAATCGCGATCACAAGCGCAACGACGATCATAAAGAGAATGTGAACTAAACGAAGTCGGATTCCCGAGACACGTGCTTGTTCCTCGTCAAATGAGAGGAACAACAATTCCTTATAAAAGGCAAAGACGAAGATGACGACCACGACCGTCACGATAAGAATCGTGTACACATCCGTTAAGGCAACAGCCGAAACCGTTCCAAATAAGAAGGAGACGAGATCCATTGAAAAGCCGTTCGCAAGACTAATGAATGTCGCACCGAGCCCCATCCCTGTTGCCATGATGATCGGAATCGCGAGTTCTTGAAAATGCTTATATTTAGCGCGCAACCAATCAATCGTCAGTGCCGCGATGACCGACGTCACGATTCCTAAGTACAGTGGATTTAAGTCCGCTAATTGCGCGACCATACCAGAAATCAAGAGACTGAGTGCAATCCCAGCTAACGTGACGTGCGAAAGTGCATCTGCGATCAGGCTCATCCGCCGGACGACGACGAACGAGCCAATCAATGGGGCCGTGAATCCAATTAAAATGGCAGCCACTAAAGCATACTGTAAAAATTTTAACGTCATGAATGCTTCGATCATTGGACACTCTTCCCTTCGTGAACGAGGACACGTCCCGGAACTGGATAGAGGGAGCGGATCGTCTGTTCATCTAGTTCCCAATACTCTTTAATGCCACAGTTACAACCTAAACGTCCATCGACCAAATGAATGACATCCGTGACGAGTTTGCTGACGAAATGGATATCATGTGTCACAAGGACGAACGTTCGCCGTTTATCTCGACGCAGTTCTTCAAGAATTTCATAAAATTCTTTCACGTATCGCTGATCGACACCAACAGTTGGTTCATCTAAAATCATTAAGTCTGGATCGTTGACGAGCGCACGCGCGATGAAGACGCGTTGTTGTTGACCGCCGGACAAGTCGCCGACTTTTGAATCACGGCGTTCCCACATTCCGACTGTTTCAAGGGCAGTCCGTACTTTGTCTCGATCATCGCGTGACAAACGACGAAAAAGTCCTTTTTTAGCATACAACCCCATCTCGACGACTTCTGCGACAGTTACCGGGAAACCCGAGTTAAACGAAGCTGCTTTTTGCGAGACATAGCTGATTCGCCACCATTCATTGAATTGCGATTGGGGTTGTCCGAATAAGCGAATCGTTCCTTTCGGTTGCAATAAACCTAAGATACATTTGATCAGCGTCGATTTCCCAGATCCATTTTCCCCGACGATTGCTAAGAATTGTCCTTGTTGAACCTGAAACGAAACTTGATTCAATACCCGGCGATCTGGATAATCATAGCTGACTTGATCAATCTCGATGATTGGTGTTTCCATTTATTTTCACTCCTTCCGTTTTCGTAAAACGGAATAATTACGTCTTAATCAACTGTCTTATTATAGCGTTCGCTAATTATTGGTGCAACTCTAGCAACTTCCTATCCTCCTTTGAAAATAATCAAGGTACAATAAAGACAGAAACTAGCTGTTTCCGGCTTGTTCAGGAAGGGAAATCTTTTAATGCACGCATCGCAGAGAGGAGTCGAGGTCACTTGAAACAAGAACTTGCAGTTATCGATATCGGTTCCAACTCAATTCGTTATGTCATCTTCCATCCGATCGCTTCTGGTCGTTACATCGAGAAGATTAACATTAAAGTCGTCGCGCGTTTATCTGCTCATATCAATAAAGACGGAGCACTTGACGACGCAGGCATCTCGTTACTCGAAGAAACGTTACATCGATTTTACGAAGTCGGTGTCACCCATGAGGTCGAGGAGACGATTTGTGTCGCGACCGCTGCTATTCGTAATGCGACGAATCGAGAAGCAATTGTTAAATCCGTTACTGAAAACACACCTTTTTCCATTCAGGTTCTAACAGACGAACAAGAAGCATACTATGGTTATTTTGCTATCATAAATTCGACCTTCCTGACAGATGGGTTTTCTGTCGACATCGGCGGTGGTTCCATGGAAGTCACCTTGATCGAAAATCGCGAGATGGTAGCGTATCATAGCTTTCCATTTGGCGCCGTCACATTGACACGGCAATTCGTTTCCGACGAGACACTTAGAGCAAGTGATAAGAAGAAGTTGGTGAAATTCTTACGGGAACAATTCGAATCGATACCATGGCTAAGTGATAAAAAGCTTCCTTTAATCGGTGTCGGTGGTTCTGCCCGAAACTTCGTTCGTATCCATCAATCCAATCAGGATTATCCGCTTCGGAGCGTTCATCAATATCAAATCAAGGCGAAGGAACTCGCGAAGATGGTCGATGATCTGGAAGGGAAATCAGCGAAACAGCTATCGAAAATCGAAGGGTTATCAAAGGATCGAATCGATATTTTCCTGCCGGCATTGATTGCGATCCAAGGGTTAGCTCAACACATCGAAGCGGAAGAATTCATCATGAGCAATCTCGGTCTTCGTGAAGGTCTTGTTTACGAGTTCGACGTGCAGGACGAAGCATACCGCCGGATTGAAAACGTACGTGAGCAGAGCCTCTATCAGCTTGAAAGTGATTATAAGGTCAATCGTGATCGTGCGTCGTATATCGGAACACTTGCTAAATCGATGTACCGTCAACTCGTCACGTTAGACCTGGTATCAGAACGAGCGTCCGATTTACGCCTCCTCGATTCCGCAAGTCGTTTGTTTTATTGCGGTCAATACATTAATCCGGATACGCGATCAGACCAAACGTTTTATTTGTTGACGAACACCGAAATGAATGGCATGACGCACAAGGATCGCGTTGCGCTCTCCCTTGTCAGCTCCTATTCTTCAGCGAAACGGATGCAACAATTAGCAAAGCCGTTCAAAGAATGGTTCACGGAAGAATCACTGGACCGCTTCGACTTACTCGGTTCTTTACTCAAGTTAAGCCATGCCCTCGACGTGACGGAACGAAAAGCTGTCGATCATTTGGAACTGTTCCTTAAAAAGGACCAACTCCAATTCGTCCTCGATACAGGCGATCACGATTATGGATTTGAAGTCGAAAAAGCCGAAAAACAAAAGAAACACCTGGAACGAATCATTGATTGTACGATTACCTTCGAAACGAAAGGAGATCTTCCTTCATGAAGCTCGACATACCGGAACATTTCAATAATCGTGAGCTCAGCTGGCTCCAGTTCAACGAACGTGTACTGGGTGAAGCTTTTGACACACGCAATCCATTAATGGAACGTTTTAAGTTTCTCGGTATCTTTAGTTCCAATTTAGACGAGTTCTATATGGTAAGGGTCGGTGGCTTAAAGGATGAAGTGCTCGCTGGGTTCAATAAACCGGAAAATAAACAACAGATGACACCTAAACAACAGTTACGTGCGATCGCGTTGAAAACAAAAGAGTTAGTCGATCGGCAATACGAAGCATTTCAAGCAATCAATCAGACGTTATCAGATGAAGGCATTACATTCTTAAAATACGACGCCCTGACTTCAGAACAAACGACCTATGTAAAATCCTTTTTCCGTGAACAAGTCTTTCCGGTACTCACGCCTGTTGCTGTCGATGCCTATCGTCCGTTCCCGATGTTGTCTTCAAAATCACTTAACATCGCAACGGTTCTTGAAGCAGAAGACGGGACGAAACGAAATTTGGCACTCGTACAAGTACCTGCTGTTTTACCGCGATTCGTCGATTTACCGGTAGAAGATGACGAGACGACGGCTGTCATTTTACTCGAAGACGTCATCATCGCCTTCATTGACAGTTTATTTAAAGGCTATCGCGTGTTGTCTGCCATGCCATTTCGGATCACCCGGAATGCCGACCTTCCGTTTCACGAAGAAGGGACACACGATTTATTGAAGTTAATCGAAAAGGAATTAAAAAAACGGCGTTGGGGGGTAGCAATTCGACTTGAAGTCCAAAAAGCTGCCATCAATACTGAGCTACTCAACATGCTACGTGATGTACTTGATTTGCAGGAACGCGATATCTTTGCTGTAGATGGTCCGATTGATTTGACGTTCTCCTTCGCCTTCTACAGTCAAATCGGTGTTGAATATGATCATTTGATCTATCAGACGATCATGCCGGTCGACCCACCCGCACTCGATAGTTCAAAAAATCTGTTCAATCAATTACTGGAACGCGACTATCTCTTGCATCATCCGTATCATACGTTTGATCCTATCGTCCGGTTCATCGTCCAAGCGGCTAATGATCCGAACGTCCTTGCCATCAAACAAACCCTTTACCGCGTATCTGGTGACTCACCGATCATTAAAGCCTTAAAAACAGCAGCCGAGAACGGGAAACAGGTCACTGTCCTCGTCGAACTCAAAGCTCGATTCGATGAGGCGAAGAACATCGAGTGGGCAAAGCAGCTAGAAAAAGCCGGCGCTCATGTCATCTACGGATATAGTGATTTAAAGACACACTCGAAGATCACGCTCGTCGTCCGACTCCACGAAGGAAAGATTCAGCGTTTCGTCCATCTTGGTACCGGCAACTATAATGATTCGACGGCGAAACTATACACGGATGTCGGATTATTGACGGCTCGAGAAGAAATCGCCGAAGATGCGACAAACTTCTTTAACTGGTTGTCCGGATACGGGGAACAACCCGAATGGAACGTCATCCAAACTTCACCGAACGCGATGCTTGAGAAGTTCCTGTCATTGATTGATGAAGAAATCCATCATCATCAAAAACACGGAAACGGACGAATCGTCGCCAAGATGAATAGTTTAACGGAGAAAGACATCATCTTACGTCTCTATAAGGCATCGCGCGCCGGTGTACAAGTCGAACTTATCGTTCGTGGCGTCTGTTGTCTGCGTCCTGGCATTCCAGGTGTTTCGGAGAACATTCGCGTCATCTCGATCGTTGATCGTTATTTGGAACATTCACGCATCTTCTACTTCCATCATAACGGGCAGGATTTGATGTATGGGTCAAGTGCTGACTGGATGACACGCAACATGCGAAAACGGATTGAAATCTTGTTCCCGATTATGGACGAAGAACATAAACAATATCTAAAGGATTGTCTCGCCCTCGCCCTTGCTGATAATGTCAAAGCGCGTGAGCAGACAGCCGCTGGATCCTATTATTACGTTAAAGACGGAAAACAGAGCTGCGAATCACAGTTGCTGATTCTAGATTATACGAGCGGCAAATTAAAACAAAAACCAAGTTTTACAGCTCCATTGAAACAAAAGTGGATCACAATCGAAAAGAAGGATGACAAAGTCATTCTTGATCAAAATGCCACCTGACATTTAAGATATACTTTACTTCAAATGCTGATTACAGCAGAAAGGACGAAATGTATGCTTCAGCAAATCTTGTTATCCCTTCTCGCAGGCGTCATCTGCGGAGTCGTGTTCACCGCATTGAAATTACCAATCCCTGCTCCACCCGTTTTCCCAGCCGTCGTCGGGATCTTTGGTGTCTTCCTTGGGATGAAAATCTATCTGTTTTTAGTAGAACGCTTTTTCTAATCTAAATGAAAACAGTTCTCTTTACTGCCAGCGCAGATAGAGAACTGTTTTTTTGATTCTTTTAAGGTTTTAATGATTGGATGATCAGTCATACGAGCTCTGCTTGAATAGAAAAAGCTTTTACTCACTCTCTTCCGTCGCCGCCGCCGTATCCATAGCATGCAACATCCGTTGATGTAACCACCGGTGACATGTCGGACACACCGTCTGGTATCCTTCTGATGTCAAATGCCATTCGAGTAACGACTGCCTAGACTCCTCACAATGAACACATTGACGCGCAATTTGTTCTAGATGATTCCGCTCCTTGAAGCGCTCGATTCGACGTTGTTTAGATTGTTCGAGTGTCAGCACATCGGTTTCGAAATACCCATACTGCCATGAATCAAGCAGACGTGTGCGAAACGCGCTTTCGACTGGTCCGGTTTTAAGACTAAGTTGATCGAGTGGTCGTCCAAGTAACGGATGTCGTAAATCCACACTGATGAGATCAAGACATACATAAGATCCTTCCGAATCGTCAGCAACGGTCAACCAAAACGGATCCTCTGGACGTGTCGTATACTCCGTGAACAAGACTTCTGCATACGCAATGATTCCATCAGACGTCGCAAGAAATACTTCTTCTCCCTCTGCCAGATCTGCCGGCAAATAAAACGGTTCCTTTGTTTCATAATAGTGGACAACAGCTTGTCGTATCGCAAAATTAGTCTCATCGACGACGAGTATATGACACATCACTGACACCCCTTTATGAGTTATTCGACCGGTGCTCCTAGAATCGGTAGACGCCAGTCTGCATCAAATGCACCCGAACGTAACATATCGATTTCTTGTTTATACGGTGCTACTTTTTTCTTTGGATCGAGACCAATGTAAGGTGTCTCTAGAATTTTGGGTAAATGAGCCAGGGCAGGATGATGCACGACACGGTGTAAGGCATCAAATCCAATCTCACCAAAACCAATATTTTCGTGACGGTCTTTCCGCGCACCGCGGACATTTTTCGAGTCATTCACATGGATGACACCAAGACGATCCAGTCCGACGATTCGGTCGAATTGTTCGAGAACACCATCTAGGTCGTGCACGATATCGTATCCCGCATCATGCACGTGGCATGTATCAAGACAGACGGACAGACGATCATGATGTGTGACGCCTTCAATGATCTGAGCAAGTTCCTCGAAGGTTTTTCCGATTTCCGATCCTTTTCCAGCCATCGTCTCAAGCGCGATCTTCACCTGTTCTTCGCCTGTCAATACTTCATTGAGTCCTTCAACGATCCGTTTGATTCCAACCTCTTCCCCAGCACCTACATGCGCACCTGGATGCAATACGATGTGTCGTGCTTTCTCTAGAGCTTCTGCTCGTTTGATCTCAGCTCCTAAAAACGAAACCGCGAGTTCGAATGTCTCGGGTTTTGTCGTATTCCCCAGGTTGATGATATACGGTGCGTGTACGACGATTTCTTCAATTCCATTCGCACTCATATGTTGCAACGCTTCCGGAATTCGTAACTCTTCCATCGGCTTACGGCGTGTATTTTGAGGTGCTCCTGTATAGACCATCATCGTCGTTGCACCATAAGACGCTGCTTCCTCACTGGCACCTAACAGCATTTTTTTCCCCGAAACGGAGACGTGTGAACCTATTTTCATGTTGTTTTCCACCTTTCTCTTTTTACAGTGTACCAAATCTTGAAAACGACAAGACACCCGAAAAATGTTTTTTCATTTCACGGGTGTCATCAATGGAGTTATTTTGATTTGCGGGCGTTTTCTTTACGTTGCGCGCGACCGACACCACGTTGTTCTTTGATGCGTTCACGTTTTGCTGTTTCTTTCAGCTTATATTGATGTTTCTTCTTATAACCTGGTTTAACACGTTTTTTCGCTTTTGCTGCTTCACCCGAAAGGCGACTATGCGCTGTCTTCGAGACGGCAGTCTTCATGTGCGGCTTCGCACGGCGGCGTTCTTTGACTTCGACGATTTGACTGCCTTTGACATCGACGTTCGTAAATTGAATGCCACGATCCTCTAAGCGATTGATCATACCGTTCTCGTGATCTTCAAACAGCGTGTACGCCAATCCATCTTGATCGACACGACCTGTCCGACCAACACGGTGAACGTAGAAGTCCAAGTCTTTCGGAATACCGTGGTTGATGACGTGTGAGACACCTGAAATATCGATTCCACGTGCAGCAAGATCCGTCACGATGACATACTGGTACTTCGCATCGTTGATTTCCTTGATCGCTTGTTTCCGGCGACGAGCCGGGAGATCACCGTGAAGAGAACCAACATTAAGTCCTGCTTCTAGGAACAAAGCTTCGACTTCGATTGCTTCTGCTTTTGTGTTCGTAAAGATCAGACAGATATAAGGGTTCAACGCTTTCGCGACTTTTAGCGTCAACTCTGAGCGCTCACGGTGCTTGACTGGAATCGTATGGTGAACGATTTTCTTCGCTGTCTGCTGTTTCGGATCCACATGGGCGTAACGCGGGTTGTTCATGTATTTTTTCAAAAACGGTTGCAATTTCTCAGGAATCGTTGCTGAGAAGACCATCATCTGAAGCTGTTCTGGAAGAGCTTGAGCAATCCGGTCAACTTCTGGCAAGAACCCCATATCGAGCATTTGATCCGCTTCATCGATGACGTAGTGCTTCACGAAATGCGGCTTCAATGCTTGTTCCTTGAATAAATCTAAAATACGTCCCGGTGTTCCGATGACGATTTGTGGCGAGACTTTAACACGACCAATTTGACGTTCGCGATCCATCCCACCTGTAATGAGACTCGTTTTGATGAAGTCAGGTTCTTTCACGAGTAACGATTTTAGTTCTTCATGGATTTGCCAAGCAAGTTCACGCGTCGGAGCAACGATGATCGCCTGTAATTCTTGAAGCTTCGGATCGACGTTTTGAACGATTGGAAGAAGGAACGATAACGTTTTTCCTGTTCCTGTTTGTGATTGACCGATGATATCGCGCCCCTTTACTGCAGCTGGGATGATCCGCGACTGAATGTCGGTCGGTTTTGTGATGCGGGCGTCATCGAGTGCTTCGATGACGAACGGGTGTAATTGATAATGGCTGAATCCATTCATGAATTGACACCGTCCTTTCCTTATTTGCTGAGGCATCTGCCTCTCGATTAGTTCAACATGGTTATGGGTCTACTACCGTCATACAGATAGGAGTACGTATAAAAACGATTTGGAATCTTTTTGTTTTTCGTATGAAGCTTCAATGCACTGAAGGCGACTTTCATCATCTCATCAGCACTCTGGACGACCGTCGCATCCATCGATTTCATGTCAACAGCTTCTAATATAGCACGATTCCCGTCTATGCCGACAATTATTTTTCCTTTGATGCCTGCTTTTTTCAATGCTTCGAGGACACCGAGCGCGATATCGTCATTATGACAATAGACGGCATCAAACGGAATTCCTGACTCAATCACCTGCGTCATAACCTTTTCTGAAGTGATGGGGTCATAATCCCCATTCACGGATTCGACAATCTGAAGTTCCGGCTCACGCTCAAGACCAGTCAAAAATCCTCGGTGTCGTTCATTCGTTGTATTGACGTTTGCTGTCCCTGCGACTTCAATGATATTGGCGGTAGCTCGTCCCGTCTGCTTGATACGTTCGTGTTTAATGAATGATGCAAGTTGTTCCCCAATCAATTGATTATTTGAAGTGATTGAACTGACGACTGCATCGGAACGAATCAATCGATCGATGGCAAAAACCGGAATCCCGGCACGAGCCGCTTCTTCTAATGTATTAGCGATATAGACGTCATCTAGTGTCGTCACGAAGATCGCATCGACTTTCATCCGAATGAACTCTTGAATCTGCTCCCGTTCATTGATGCGTGAGTTATGGGAAGTCGTGACGACCGCTTCGTATTTATTGATTTTTGCCTGCGTTTTAAACGCATCTACGAGCCGTTGTGCGAACTCATGCTTATCATTCACGATCGTAAATCCAACGAGATGACGTCGTGGACTAGGATCTGGATTGACGAACAAGTTGGAAATGAACAGAACGGATGAAATCCAGACAATCAGGACGAATAACCAGGCCTTATTGAATTTCATTCCATTTGCTCCTTTCGTGGCAAGTGAACTTGAATCGTCGTACCGACGCCCGGCTTACTATCAAAGATCATTTTCCCTTTATGATCACGGACGATTTGTTTCGACATGAAGATCCCAAGTCCATTTCCGTCGACTTTCGATGTTTTGAATGCTTGACCGACATGTTCGATTTGATCTCCGTCCATACCGATTCCGTTATCCTGAACAATGAATACGACCTCTTCTGGATAGACATGGACATGCAGATGACATATGCCGTCCGGTCCTTTAAACGCAACAGCTTGTAGGGCATTTCGGACACAGTTTGCTAAAATTTGTAAGATTCCCTCTTCTGACGCATAAATCTTCGGCATAAAGGATGGTGTATAAATCTTGCAGTCCGCCTCGTAATGATGCGCTTCAGCTTCGAGGATATATGTCAATTTCTTCATTAAATCATTCATATCAATCGTCGTTTTTTGAAGCGCATTGTTCTCACCTTTTGACAGATCGAGCATCGTTTGAATCATACCATTCGCCCGATCGAGTTCTGATAAAGCAAGAACGAGCATTTCTGCATTACGATCTTTTTCCGTCGCTAACAACTGTAAGGTCATCTTAACAGGCGTCAATGGATTACGGATTTCGTGTGCGATTCCTGCTGCTAATTGACCGAGCGATGCTAATTTTTCTTGATGTAACATCGTTTGTTGCTGACTCAATTGCTCAAGACGCGCATTTTCCATCCGTTGTGCATACTCGTTATAGGCGGCAACGAGTGTCTTGACCTCATTAGATCCCGCTCGCTCAAGAACGATCGGTTTGGGTGAGGTGCTTTTCTCGATTTTATTTACAAGTTCAAGCATCGGCGCGGTCAACTGCTTCGACATCAAATAGCCGACAATTAGACTGAGGACAAGCGTTAAAGCCGCGATGATCAAATATTGTTGTCGTGTCGTATAGACCGGTTCATAGAAAACATTTCGCGGCGTTCGAACGAGTATTTTCCAATCCGTCACTTTCAAATCTTTCGCAAAGTAATACATATCTTGATTCGTACTAAAAATCTCGGAAGGTTCTAGCGATTTAAAAGCACGGTCAACCACACTTCTCGATAATACGCGCTCTTCATCTGTCACGAGATTACTGGATGTGGCTAACAATTGTTTTTTACTATTGAAGAGGTAAGCAATGGTCTGATCGTCGAACGATTCAAGTGAATTTCGAAAAACAATCGAATTCATGACGCTTAATCCACCACCAAAGACTCCGACACGCTCATTGCCGTCTCGAATCGGGACGAACATGTACGTGACAGCATCTGACTCCATCGTATATAGCTTGCTCATATGAAAATCCGTACTCGTCAACGTTTGCACAAAATCATCGTCTTTTAGGATGGTACTATTCTCCACTCGACGATCATCGCTTGAGAACCAGGTGATTTGTTTCGTCTTTCGGTCAAAATAAAAGAGACTTTTAAACCCTGTATCAATGTCTAACAATTTAGACTCCTCAATTTTCCGACTCAACTTTTTAGGGTTTTTGACATTCAACTGCAAGCTCATGATTTCTTCATGCAAATTCCCGACATTGTCGCGAATCGCATTCCCAGAGACTTCAACACTTTTTTCACTCTGTTTCTCTGTTTGTTGTTCGACTCGGGAAATCGTGACCCGGTCTGCAGTGAAGGCAAGCGCTGAAATGACAAGACAAATCAGGATGAATAAGACGGCGGTGATTTGGAAAAAATACGACCGCATCATTTTCTTTGACTCCATCCCTTCGCCTCCCTTTTGAATAATTGACAACTTCATTAGTATAGCATGTTCTGTGGCTGAAACAGACTCCTCTATTTTCATTCAGCTTCAATCAATGGTACACTCTAACTAATCATTCTTTTTCACAAAGGGAGAATCTACAACTATGCTAGTAAAAAAAATCAGCCCCCGCGGCTATTGTTACGGTGTCGTCGACGCAATGAAACTTGCACAACAAGCGGCATTGAATAAAGATTTGCCACGTCCGATCCATATTTTAGGGATGATCGTCCACAATGCTCACGTCACACGTGAGTTCGAAAACATGGGCGTCATCACTGTTGATGGTCCTGATCGCCTCGAAGCCTTAGAAACGATTCAAGAGGGAACGGTCATCTTTACAGCACACGGTATTTCACCTGCTGTTTATGCTCGTGCTGCAGAGAAGAACTTACACGTCGTCGATGCGACGTGTCCTGACGTAACGCGTACCCACGACTTGATTCGTCAAGTCGTCGCAGATGATTACGAAGTCATCTACGTCGGGAAACATGGGCATCCGGAGCCTGAAGGTGCCGTCGGCGTAGCGCCGGAACATGTTCACCTCATCGAAAAAGTCGAAGATATCGATGAACTTCCTCCTCAGCTTGCTCATAAAAAAATCATCGTCACGAACCAGACAACGATGAGTCAATGGGATGTCCAAGCTTTGATGGAACACGTTCGGAAAAAATATCCGCATGTGGAAGTACACAATGAAATCTGCAACGCAACACAAGTCCGACAAGAAGCGGTAGCGGATCAAGCAGGAGACTGTGATCTCGTCATCGTCGTCGGTGACCCACGTTCGAACAACTCGAACCGTTTGGCACAGGTATCCTTTGATATCGCAGGAACTCCTGCACATCGAATCGGCGATTTAACGGAGCTTGATTTATCATGGCTTGAAGGTGTACAGCAAGTCGGCGTCACATCAGGTGCATCGACGCCAACACCGATCACGAAAAAAGTCATCGACTTCTTACAACAATATGATCCTACTGATATTAGTACGCATGACAAGACACCATTCCTTGAACTAAGACGGATTTTGCCTAAAGTCAAAGTACTTTAATCCTAACAATCGATACAGCAAAACCGAGTCGCGATTATCATTCGCGACTCGGTTTTTTACTGCTCAAAAGATACCCTTAGCGTACTCGATTCGTTGCCTCACAAAAACTGAAACGGATTCGTATTCGCTGTTGAAATTAATAGTTCAACGTCGATTTTTTTCTGATCGAATCGGCGCTTCAATTCGTTGACGACGCCTTCTTTCATGACCGACTCTACATGATGTCCGGGATCAACGACCGCTAGTCCAAGTGCCATCGCATCATGGGCGACATGAAAATAGAGATCACCCGTGACAAGGACATCGGCTCCGGCAAAAGCTGCTGTCGAGACATATTTATTCCCATCGCCACCGAGAACAGCGACTTTATTGATCTCCCGTGATTCGTCTCCAATGAAACGCAAGTTTTGAACACCAAACACCGTCCGAACGTGCTCTGCAAATGCTCGCAACGTCATGGGTTTCGGCAATCGACCTATCCGTCCGAGACCAAGTGGCGCTGCCGGACGTTCCTGCTTTATGAGATCATAGGCTACCTCTTCGTAAGGATGTGCCTGCTTCATCGCTCGAATGACTTGTTTCTGATCCAATTCCGTCACGATCGTCTCAATTCGGACTTCAGAAACCCGCTCGAGTTGATTCGCTTCACCGATATATGGCGTAGCCTCAGGCGACGGTCGGAATTGCCCAGTTCCATTGACATGAAACTGGCAGTCACTATAATCCCCTTCTTGCCCGGCTCCTGCTTTCGCAAGTGCTGTCGAGACACGCTCTGCAGCTTCTGTCGGTACAAAAACGCTCAACTTGTAGCGCGTATTTTCAAATGTGGGGGCGAGAACTTCACATGACTCAAGACCGATTGCCTCTGCCATCCAATCATTGACCCCTCCTGGTGTCACATCAAGGTTCGTATGCGCAGCGTACACCGCAATATCGTGCTTGATACATTTTGTGACGATGCGTCCTGTTGCGGAACGATCCGTCACATTCGCTAACTTGCTAAAAATCGGTGGATGATGCGCGATGATGAGATCAACCTTTTTTTCAATCGCTTCATCAACGACAGACTCCAAGACATCAAGTGTCACGAGCACACGTTTTACGTCCTTGTTCAACGTTCCAATATGCAAACCGATCGGATCACCCTCGAGCGCGAATTTTTTCGGAGCGAATGCTTCAAACTGCTCAATGACATAATTCCCATTCGCCATCAGCTTGTCACCTCTTCCATCTTTTGAATCAATCGTTCGATCGCTATGATTTTTTCAGATAAGATTTCCGTAGTTTGTCCTTGCTTCATCTGCTCCAAAATATACTGACGTTTTTGTTTTTCCATTTGCCACTTTGCAATGAATTCTGGCGCTCGCTCTCGCATCAACTGAGGACCAAAGAAGAGTTCCCATTGTCGTGTTGTTTCATCTTCCGAATATAAGGTTTCTTCGCCACGTTCCGCGACAAGGATTTCATAAATCTTCCCATTCTCCTCGACGATGGCTTCTGACAATAAGGCATACGAATGTGCGAGTAACCAGTTTCGGACATCGACTGCATCGACATTCGGTTGTAGAATCAAACGTTCTTCTCCCGACAATCGATCTTTCCCTTCTTCAAGGATTGAGGCAATCAATGTTCCACCCATTCCCGCGATCGTGATCGCTGTCGCTTCTCCCGGTTTCAATACCGATAGACCACTCCCGAGACGGACATCAATTTGGGACTCGAGTCCTACAAGTGCCACCTGTCCTTTTGCGGCTTCCATCGGTCCTTCATTCACTTCCCCCGCGATGGCGAGTTCGATTTTATTTTGTTGGATACAAAAACACGGTACGAATGCATGATCCGAACCAATATCTGCAAGAATGGCTCCTTGTGGAATATACGACACGACTTTTTGGAGTCGTTGATCCAATACGACGTTCATTTGCATCTTCTTCATCCTTCCTATTTTCCGAAAAACTCTCTTTTAAAATAGCGGATTTACAGTAAAAAAGAAACCATCCGCCCATAAAAAAACATCCATCTCGTAACGAGATAGATGCTCTTGTTCTTATTTCTTAGCAGCTAACCATTTAGCTAGAACAGCTGCTTCTTCGTCATTCGCAAGACCGCCAGGCATTTGCCCTTTACCGTTCATTGCGATGTTCTTGATTTCATCTTCTTTCAGCTTCGCGCCGATCTTTGTTAAGTTCGGACCAACGCCGCCTTCTAAGTTTCCACCGTGACATCCTGTACATCCTTTAGATGCAAACAAGTCTTCTGGCTTCATTTCTGCAGTTGACGGCCCTTTGCGAGCTTCCTTCACCTGATCGACCCCAAAGTAAGACAATGAAATCATTGCGATGATGGCGATGACTGCGATCGCCGCAAACGGTACTAATGGATTACGCATTTGGATTCCCCCCATATTCTATACCCAACCAAGTTGGTGACTGAATGGTATTCCCCGTTACTATTCTACTGTAAAAAAAACAGGGAAGGAAGAAAAAAACGAAACTTTTTTCTCCCTTCCCACTAAAATTTCATATATTCTTCACACTTTGAATTAATCGAGGAAGTCTTTCAAGCGTTTTGAACGACTTGGATGACGAAGTTTCCGAAGTGCTTTTGCTTCGATTTGACGAATCCGCTCACGCGTGACGCCAAACACCTTGCCGACTTCTTCGAGTGTTCGAGTCCGACCATCATCAAGTCCGAAGCGAAGACGAAGGACGTTTTCTTCACGATCCGTGAGTGTATCTAACACATCTTCGAGTTGCTCTTTTAAGAGTTCATATGCAGCAGCATCCTGTGGTGCTGTCGCATCTTGATCCTCGATGAAATCACCGAGGTGTGAATCGTCTTCTTCCCCGATCGGTGTCTCAAGAGAAACCGGCTCTTGCGCAATTTTCAGGATTTCACGAACTTTTTCCGGCGTGATTTCCATCTCTTTCGAAATCTCTTCCGGTGAAGGTTCGCGTCCGAGATCTTGCAAAAGTTGACGTTGGACACGAATCAATTTATTGATCGTCTCAACCATATGAACCGGAATCCGGATCGTCCGTGCTTGGTCGGCGATCGCACGTGTGATCGCTTGACGAATCCACCACGTTGCATACGTCGAGAACTTATATCCCTTCGTATAGTCGAATTTCTCGACCGCCTTGATCAGACCCATGTTACCTTCTTGAATCAAATCAAGGAACAACATACCGCGTCCGACATACCGTTTAGCGATCGAAACGACGAGACGTAAATTTGCTTCCGCTAGACGTTTTTTCGCTTCCTCATCGTTTTGTTCGATTCGTTTTGCGAGTTCAACTTCGTCTTCTGCATTCAACAAATCCACGCGTCCGATTTCTTTTAGATACATCCGGACAGGGTCATTGATCTTAACGCCGGGTGGAACAGACAAATCGTTCAAATCCGCCTCTTCCTTTTCATCTCCTGTACCGTCATTGTTAACCTTGATACCTTCTGTTTCAAGCAATTGAAGGAATTCCTCGAATTGCTGAGCATCCATTGATTCGAACGAACTCAGTTTGTCTTCGATTTTCTGGTGCGACAATTCACCATTCTTATGTCCGAGCGCGATGAGTTCCTCTTTCGCGAGACGGAGTAATTCAGCTTCTGATCTTGCTTTTTCTGCCATCGAACCATACACTCCTTCCACATCATGCAGCAGGTCATCGATCTTTTAAACGACGCTTTCGTTCAATGATCGCCTGCATCAGTTCCGCTTGGGCACGGATATCTGTTTGTTGATTCAATCGTGATTTTTCTTCTTCGAGCAATCGACGTTGCTGTTCGTTCTGGACGGCACGAATGTAATGACTGAGTAAGTCAGGATCATATTCAGGCATCAGCATGAACTCTAGATCCACTACGATTCGTTGCAGGGAAGCATCATGGAGCATCGTCAAAAAACGATCGGAACTTCCTTGCGTACCTGTCCCGTAAAATTCATATAACTTGCCGGCAATCAATTGATGTGCCGGATCATTGAATTGGACACCCAGCTGCTCACGCACTTCTAGACATACTTCTTCGGAACGGATCATGTAGGCAAGCAAGAAGCGTTCTGCCTTTTTCCAGTTCGCGAACGTTCGATCAGGAGGTGCTGTCGGTACAGCGGTCGGGCGATCGGAAACGATTTGTTCTCTTTTCGGCTGTTGAACGGTTGGACGCACTTGTGCGATCAAGGAATCTTTCGAGAGTTTAAATTCCTCAGAAAGTTTTCCTAAATAGATGTCCCGTAACAACGGATTGGATGTTCGACCAATCTCTTCAAGCATAGTTTCAATATATCGAACGCGTTCTCCTTCTAATCGCAAGTTTTTTCCTTGTCGAAAATAAAAAGATTTGAATTCAAGACTTGAAACCCGTTTTTGTTCGATCCAGTGTAAAAACGTCTCTTCTCCCTGGTTCCCAATAAAAGAGTCAGGGTCTTCGCCATCCGGTAAGCGGATGACGGAACAGTCGACGGCAACGGCCTCAAGCAACTGTAAGGCTTTTAGCGTCGCAGCGCGTCCTGCTTTGTCTCCGTCATAACAAACAATGACTTCATCGACGATGCGTGCCAGGTTTTGGGCATGAACAGGCGTTAACGCTGTTCCTAAAGAAGCTACCGTATAAGGTATACCCGCTTGAGCAACACGCACAACATCAAGATTTCCCTCAACAAGGACGACTTGTTTAATTTTACGCATCGCCCCTCGTGCTTGAGCAAATCCAAATAACAGTTCACTTTTATTGAACAAAGGGGTTTCCGCTGTATTAACATACTTTGGGTCACGACCGTCAATCGAACGACCACTAAATCCGACGATCGTGCCATCACGATCGGAAATAGGGAACACGACCCGACCGTTGAATCGATCTCGATAATCACCATCACGTCCGATTGAAATCAGTCCCGCTTCGACCATCTCATCTAAATCAAACCCACGTCGTGCCAAGGAATCCACTGTAAAACGATCTTGATCCGGTGCATACCCGAGTCGAAACTCACGCATCGCCCCCTCGCGTATACCGCGATTTTCTAAATAGATTCTTCCGGCGTCGCCTGCTTCCGTTTGAATCAGCACCTCGTGATAGAGCTCGGTGACGATTCGATGCGCTTCGCGCATGCGGAACTTCTTTTCCTGTTCAGGCGTCGATTCCGACTGCTCGAATCGGTCTGGTTCTAGCTCTGGAAGTGTGACGTCGCTTCGATCGGCTAATTTCGAAACGGCTTCCTTGAAACTCATTCCTTCTGTTTCCATGACGAAAGTGATTGCATTTCCTCCTGCACCACATCCAAAACAGTAGTACATCCCTTTATCAGGAGAAACAGAAAAGGAAGGTGATTTCTCAGAATGAAACGGGCAAAGCCCTGAATATCGATTCCCTTGTTTTTTTAATTCTACACGTTCTGAAATCAATTCGACGATGTCCGTTGCTTGGCGGACCTGATCGACGATTTCATCAGGAATTCGCTTCATTCCGTCCTCTCCCCTTTCCTTGAGAACTTATCCTTACATGACCATACCCGCAATGAAACGGAACGATGACTCGTTCCGTTTCATTAGAAAAAGGGCATTATCTCATTTATCAGCTAAACAAGTATACTATGTTCCTGACTGCTTGACTAGTCATGCGCTTTCCCGGAAATTCCGGTCAAAATCAAATTCGCCGTCTCTTCGACTGCTTTATTCGTCACATCAATAATTTGGCATCCGATTCGTTCATATAAATTCCGTGCGTATTCAAGTTCCCGATTGATTCGGTCCATCTGCGCATAGGCTGCTTCAGGTTTGAGTCCTAATGAACGCAATCGTTCCATTCGGATATCGATCAACTTTTCCGGTGAGATGAGTAGTCCAAAACATTTTTCTTTTGGAATATCGAATAGCTCTGCCGGTGGAATTGATTCGGGTACGAGTGGTACATTTGCTACTTTATATCGCTTTAAGGCTAAATACTGCGAGAGCGGCGTTTTAGATGTACGCGACACACCGATCAAAACGATATCGGCGCGTTTAATTCCTTTTGGATCACGTCCATCGTCATACTTAACAGCGAATTCGACCGCTTCGATTTTCCGGAAATATTCCTCATCTAAGCGATAGATTAATCCAGGTTCTTCCTTCGGTTGCATCTGCAAACGGTCTTCCATCGTGTCAAGCAATGGACCAAGTAGATCAATCGCCTTTACACCGTGGGCACGCGCTGTGTCTGCAAGCAAACGACGATGCGTCGCATGAACGATCGTAAAAGCGATCGTTGCTTGTTCTTCTTTTGCATGAAGAACCAAGTCATAAATGACTTGATCATCATCGACGAACGGAATGCGGACCGTTTCGATGGCTTGTTCCGGGAACTGAATAGCAGCTGCGCGGACGACGAGTTCACACGTCTCTCCGACAGAATCACTCACGACATAAATCCGTTGACGCATCAGGAGCCCCCCTTAAATTTCTTCATCACGTGCTAAAGCGACCAACACTTTCGTCATGTTCGTTTTCGTCATTCGACCGACGACTTTCAAGACCCCGTTCTCTTCTTCGACGACTGGCATCGAATCAATCTGTTTTTCGATCAGTTTCATGCCGGCACCAATTAACGTTTCCGATTTTTCACAGACTGTCAAATTTGGCATTCGTGTCATGATGATATTGACCGGTAACGAGTCTAATTCTTGATTACCGATTGCCGCACGTAGAAAATCCTTACGTGATAGCACACCGACCAACGCATGGTCCTTGCTGACGACAAACAGCGAACCGACATCTTCTAGGAATAAGTGGACGATTGCATCATACACAGTCATCCCTTCATGAATGACCTTTGCTGATGACATGAATTCGCCGACGGTCAAGGTGTCCAGTTTCTCATGAAGCATGGAAGCATTTTTCTTTCCGACATACATATAGCCGACACGTGGGCGCGCTTCTAACATGCCGGTCATCGTTAAAATCGACAAATCAGGTCGTAACGTCGCTCGTGTCAGGGAGAGCGCTGCAGCAATCTGCTCTCCCGTGATCGGACCATTCTCTTTGACGATTTGGAGTATCTTTTTTTGCCGTTCATTTAACTTCATCGGCTCATCCGTCCTTTTTCTTTACGCTAAAGTGAGTGCATTGAACCGAGCGACTGATTCGATTGCTTCTGCAAATCGTTTCATTTCGCTAAGACGGTTCGTACGGACCGTTTCGTCATCCGTCATGATCATCGTACCGTCAAAGTAGGCTGTGATCGATGGAACGGTTGCCTCAAGTGCCTCAAGTGCACGTGCATAGTCAAGTGACGCGATAGCTTGATCGACCTCTGGTAAGGCTTTCTCAATCGCCTCATGCAATTCGCGTTCCGCATCATTTTCAAAGAGCGCTGGATTAACAGTTGTGACACTTTCTGCTTTTTTCGAGATGTTCAAGACACGGCTTAATTGTTCGACCGTTTTCTTGAACGATTCTTTTTTCGTCGCCTCTTCGAGCATGGCAGCACGCTGTTCATTCGCTTCGACTGTCAACATATGGTCAAGAGCGGCTTCGACGACATCATGACGGAAGTCCATTTCCGATAGACGGTACTTCAAACGTTGCGCAAAGAAATCTTGTAATGCGGCTTGTACTTCTTCGGCATCCTTCGTATAAAGACCTGCTGCTACCTGTTCAGACACGACGAAGGCAATCAGTTCAGTCAATGTCAAGTTCAACTTACGATCCGATAAGATTTGCACAATTCCTTGTGCTTGACGACGCAATGCATACGGATCCGCTGATCCACTTGGAATCATGCCGACACCGAAGAATCCAGCGACGCTGTCCATCTTATCAAGGATCGCGTAGAGTGTCCCTGTCGGTGTCTCCGGACTTGCATCACCCGCGAAGCGTGGCATGTAATGTTCGCGAATCGCAGCAGCGACTTCCGGATCCTCGTTTTTCATGTTCGCATAACGTTCACCCATCAGACCTTGTAATTCCGTGAATTCATAGACCATCTGACTGACGAGGTCGAATTTATAAATCTGACCCGCGCGTTCGACACGTGTTTTGTCTGCGCCGACACGGTCAGCAAGTGCGAGTGCCATTTGACGTACACGACGGACTTTTTCACCTGTCGTTCCTAATTTTTCATGGAAGACGATTTTATCAAGACGTTTCGCCTGTTCATCAATGTCTGCTTTTTTATCTTCTTCATAGAAGAACTGAGCATCTGCTAAACGGGCACGAATGACTTTTTCGTTTCCGCGAGCAACGTTTTCAAGATGGGTTGCGTTCCCGTTTCGTACTGTCACGAAATAGTGGAGCAACGCACCGTCACGTTTGACTGGGAAGTACCGTTGATGTTCTTTCATCGTCGTGATCAAGACTTCTTCCGGCAACTCAAGATACGCTTCATCGAATGCACCGAACAAGGCTGTCGGATATTCGACGAGATTCGTGACTTCTTCAAGTAAAGACGCATCGATCGGTACTTCGAATTGTTCACGCGCCGCAAGCGCCGCGATTTGTTCTTCGATTAATTGACGACGAGCTTCATAACTGACGATGACGTGCTCTCCTGCGAGCGCTTCGACATAGGCATTCGGACGAAGAATCGTGATGTCTTGCCCAAGGAAGCGATGCCCACGAGACGTCCGACCTGTTTCGACGGATGCGACTTCAAACGGGATGACTTGATCGTCAAGAAGAGCAATTAACCAGCGAATCGGACGCATGTAGCGTAACGATTGTGTGCTCCAACGCATGTTTTTCGGGAACGTCATCGCTTCAACGACTTGTTTTAATCCAGGAAGTAGATCGGCTGTCGCTTGTCCAGTTTCCTTACGCGTCGCATAGAGGTATTCGACTCCCTTTTCTTCCCCAAGGAAGAGATCGTCCGTCGTGAGTCCTTTACCACGCGCGAATCCTTCTGCAGCTTTCGTCCAGTTCCCTGCTTCGTCCATCGCGATCCGTTTTGCGGGTCCTTTTAATGTCTCTTCGAGGTCGCTTTGACGTGCTGCGAGACCCTTGACATATACTGCAAGACGGCGTGGTGTCGAGAAGGATTCGACGCTTGTGAACTCAATCCGTGCTTCTTCAAGGAAACGCGTCACGCGTTCCTTGAGTTGTGTTTCGGATTGAAGGACGAATCGAGCCGGCATTTCTTCTAAACCGATTTCAAGTAATAATTCATGCATGTGACTCACCTGCTTTCGACTTGATCAATGGGAAGCCAAGACGTTCCCGTTCTTCGATGAAACTTTGCGCACAACGGCGCGACATGTTCCGTACACGATGGATGAATCCTGTGCGTTCCGTGACGGAAATCGCCCCCTTCGCGTCGAGAAGGTTAAAGGTATGCGAACATTTCAAGATGTAATCATATGCTGGGAAAACGAGATTCTCATCCAAGGCACGATTCGCTTCTTTTTCATATTGATCGAATAATGTAAAGAGTAAAGCGACATCTGATGTTTCAAATGTATACTTCGAATGTTCGAATTCCGGTTGATAGAAAATATCACCGTATTTGAACCCATCTGTCCAAACGAGATCAAAGACGCTCTCGACATCTTGGATGTAAGAAGCGAGACGCTCGATTCCGTAAGTGATCTCTACTGCGATTGGATTACACTCGATTCCACCGACTTGTTGGAAGTACGTGAATTGTGTAATTTCCATTCCATTTAGCCATACCTCCCAGCCGAGACCAGCAGCACCGAACGTTGGGTTCTCCCAGTTATCCTCTACGAAACGGATGTCATGTTCGAGTGGATTGATCCCGAGCAACTCGAGACTTTGTAAGTACAATTCCTGAATGTTGTCAGGTGATGGTTTCATGATGACTTGGAATTGATGGTGTTGATACAGACGGTTCGGGTTTTCTCCATAACGACCATCAGCCGGACGGCGTGATGGTTCTGTATAACAAACGTTCCACGGTTCCGGTCCGAGACTCCGTAAAAACGTCATCGGATTCATCGTACCGGCTCCTTTTTCTACGTCGTATGCTTGCATCGTCAAGCAGCCTTGTTCTGCCCAAAATTTTTGTAATGTCAAGATCATGTCTTGTACTGTCATCTTCACGACTTTCACCTCCGAAATGATTAAGGAACGCAAAAAACGCCCCTATGTACAACAATCGTTGCACATAGGGACGAGACGAGCCCGCGGTTCCACCCTACTTGCATGCATCGCATGCCACTCTTTTTGACAAAAAACACTCCGAAACGCCGTTCGCGCCCCTCTCACTCCCAGCTCGCACCACCCTGGAATCGCTTGATTGAGAAAAAAGACGGTACTCCTTTTCGTCATCGTGTTCATTTAGTTACTTCTTCCGCATTCATTCTACCGAACCCGCTTGTTGCTGTCAATCGTTGCCGAAATCAATCAACTGGTCGAGGACACGTTTTGAACGCAGACGTAACCCGCTGTAGCGTTCCATATAAGCATCCATGATTTGACGCAATAGACGCTTCGTTTCTGGCTTTACCGTCACGGTACCAATCCGTGAGAAATCATAGACGGAAAACACATAGAGCATCTTCGCAACTGCCTCTGACATATAGACAGCATGTTCATCCTCATGGCGATGCCGGCGACAGAGTAGACCGCCATGGTGTAACGAAAAAGCGAATGGTGCTTCAGCACTTCCGCAAATCGTACAACCATTCAAATGTGGAGCAATGCCTAGATGACGCAACAGACGCAATTCGATAATGAAAGAGACGACGTCAGGATCTAGTCCTTCATCCATCGCCTCTAGTCCTTCGACGAATAAATCATACAGCGCCGGTTGCGGCACCCGTTCATCAAGCGCTTTATCCGCAAGCTCCAATAGATACATCGCATAAGCCATCAACACGACATCTTGCCGAATATGCGCATGACTTGTAATGACGTCTGCTGATTTTAACTGACCGAGACCCCGTGAACGTGGATAGATATAGACAGCTCGGACGAAAGGCTGACTAGCCGCGTTAAAACGGCTACCCGGCTTCTTCGCTCCTCGCGCCATGACGGCGAGCTTGCCGTATTCACGTGTCAGTAGCGTAACGATCTTATTCGATTCACCATATACGACCGTTCGTAATACAAGCCCTTCCGCCTTATCGATCATCGCTTAATACTCATCATCGCGGAAGCCGAGTTCACGCAATTGACCGGCCTTGTTGCGCCAATCCTTTTGGACTTTGACCCACAAGTTCAGGTAAACTTTCGTCCCGAGTAACATCTCGATGTCCGTTCGTGCTTCAGAGCCGATTTCTTTTAGAAGTGCTCCGCGTTTACCGATGATGATTCCTTTTTGGGAATCGCGCTCGATCAAGATCGTCGCATGGACATCAACCATATTTCCATTCTCACGCGTCTTGATTTGATCAATCGCGACGGCAATCGAGTGTGGTACTTCATCGCGTGTCTTTTGCAAGACTTTTTCACGAATCATCTCTGAGATGATGAAGCGCTCTGGGTGGTCAGTGACTTGATCCGCTGGGTAATACATCGGTCCTTCTGGTAGAATTTTTGCGATTTCTTCAAGTAACGGTCCGACGTTATTCCCTTGTAGCGCCGAAATCGGAACGACTGCCGCGAACTCGAGTTCATTTTTGTACGACTCGATGATCGGTGGAATATCATTCGGATGAATCAAATCGACTTTATTCATGACGAGAATGATTGGTGTATCGAGTTCCTTCAATTTTTCAATAATGAAGTCGTCACCTTTTCCTTTTAGTTCCGTCACGTTGACCATGAACAAGATCGCATCGACTTCACGCAATGCGTTCGTCGCGACCTTCATCATGAAATCGCCGAGTTTATGTTTTGGTTTATGGATCCCAGGTGTATCGATGAAAATCGTCTGAACATCTTCTGTCGTGTAGACACCTTGAATCTTATTACGCGTCGTTTGTGGTTTATCAGACATGATGGCAATTTTTTGTCCGATGACACGGTTGAGGAATGTCGATTTTCCGACGTTCGGGCGTCCGATGATCGAGACAAAGCCCGATTTGAATCCTTCTTTAAACATGTAAATCTCCTTTCGTGAATGCTCCCGGTAAGAGAGCGCCCACTGTTGTTTCTGTGACATCCCCTTTAAGGTTCGTCAAATAGATTGGCATATCCGCATCACACATCTCTGATAACACTTGGCGGCATTGTCCGCACGGTGCGACCGGTCCTTCTGTGTCCGCAACGACAGCCATCGCTGCATACTCGCGCGCATCTTGTGCCCACGCAGAGAAGATAGCTGTCCGTTCTGCACAGTTACAAAGACCATACGCTGCGTTTTCAATATTGCAGCCATGGAAGACTTGTCCGTCTTTCGTTAAGAGAGCAGCACCGACTTGGAATTTTGAATATGGAACATACGCTTTTTCGCGTGCACGTTTAGCTTGTTCGAGTAATTGTTCTGTTTTCATGTGAGTATCCCCTTTTTAGGAACGGTATTGGCCAAAAAGGCCGGATTCTTATTGTACCAAATATGGGATGAAGATGCATAGCGCAATCGCAACAGATGTAAGCGCCAACACTAAAACAGCACCACTCGCGATATCTTTGACTGCTTTTGCCAGTGGATGCCACTCCTGTGTCACGAGATCCACGACGCGCTCAAACGCTGTATTGAACATCTCGGCACTTATGACGATCCCGACCGTCAGAAAAAGAATCGCTCGCTCGACAGATGTCAACGGTAATAAAAAGGCGACAAGTAATACGATGCCGCCAATGATGACATGAACTTTCATATGCCGTTCTTCTCGAATCGATTGGCGCAACCCATGCATCGCATGTCGAAATGGTTGCCACCAGCTTTTCACAATATGCCCCGGAATAACTCGAAGTGATGCAGGATTTCCTCCTGTCGCTTCGTCATGATTTCCTCATCTGCCTTTTCAATGTGATCATATCCGAGTAAGTGGAGGAAACCATGGACGGCGAGAAAACCGAGTTCACGCTCGAAATGATTGCCATATTCAGCCGCCTGTTCGCGACATCGTTCCACGGAAATGATCAAATCACCGAGAACGACTGGTTCATCTTCCAATAATCCAAAATCGATTTCATCTTCTCCGAGTTCTTCCATCGCGAAGGAAATGACGTCTGTCGCCTGATCTTTCCCACGCCATTCACGATTAATCTCTTGAATTTCATCGTTTGAGACAAAAGTCACGGACAACTCGCTGTTCGGATCGACTTCTTCTTGTTCCGCCGTGTAAATCAAAATCGATTCGACAAGCTGTCGTTGCTCTTCCGTTAGACGATTATTTTCGTCTGTCATATAAATGTTCATTTCGTTGCCTCTTTCTTTAATTCTGGATACTCGATTCGTTCATGGAACAAACCGGATAAGGTATGACATGCACTTTCACCAACACGATAAATCTCGCGTGTCGTGATGTCACATTCCGCAAATTGGTCGTCCATCATCTTTTCACGAATGATTTTCGCGACTAGGTCCCGAATTCCTTCTTCCGAAGGAGCTTTCATTGAACGAACAGCCGCTTCAATCGAGTCGACGATCATGATGACCGCCGCTTCACGCGTTTGTGGTTTAGGTCCTGTATAACGGAACGTATCCTCATCGACTTCACCTTGTTCTGCTGCCTTGACATAAAAATATCGGAGCAACGATGTTCCATGATGCTGGCGACAAATATCGATGATCGCTGCCGGGAGTTTTGCTTTTTCGAGCAATTCAACACCATCCTCCGTATGTGCCAAGATGACACGTGCCGACTCTTCCGGCGTCAATCGATCATGCGGATTGCGTCCATGCTGGTTTTCAATGAAATAAAGTGGTCGTCGTGTTTTTCCTAAATCATGATAGTAGGCACCGACTCGCGCAAGCAACCCATCTGCACCGATTGCTTCACAGGCTGTTTCTGCTAGGTTCGCGACCATCATGCTATGATGATACGTTCCTGGCGCTTCGACCAAGAGTTTCTTCAACAAGGGATGCGTCGGGTTCAACAGTTCGAGCAGACGCGTCGGTGCTAAGATACCAAATGTCATTTCGAGGAACGGCAATAACCCAATCGCAAGAATGGCACTCAAGATCCCACTAGCAATCGCAAAACCGACTAAAGTCAATGTTTCACGTAATTCGAATGTGCCACTACGTAATAGAACGAATGCAAAGAAAATCGCGATGTTTGCTCCGGCAATCGAAATACTGCTCATGAAAATACGACGACGTGACAAACTAGACTGTAGGAAAAACGTTGCGACTAAACCACCGACTAACAAATAGATCGCGATATTGAAGCTGAAGTTTTGATTCGTACTATAGAAGAATGTTCCGGCAAGTGCCGTGAAGAGTGAACTTGACAATGCAATCCGTTCGTTTAATAAATTGCGCAGAACAAGCGCAACAAAAGCGGTCGGTGTGAGTAAGTAAAGTGCAGGATTGATATCGTTTGCTAAAAACGCCATGCCATACATGACAAGCAATTGTAAGCTGACGACGAGGTAGACAAGCCCAAACAACCGGATCCGCCCCATCTGTGCATACCGTAGTTTCGAGCGATGAATGAAGCCGAATAGGAAAGCAGTCATCAATGCACTGACAAGCATCGCTCCAAGTAACGGTTTCAACGACTGACGGTCAGAAATCAAGCCGACGAGTTGTAGCTGGCGGTAAGCATCTTGCGAAATCACTTCGCCTCGCTTCACGATCACTTCCCCTTCCGAGATGATGACCGGTTCCACTTTATCACTTGTTTGTTTACGAAGCTGTTCCGTCTTTTCCGGATCATAGACGTAGTTCGTCACGATCAGTTGATCGGTCAACGCCTTGGCAATCGCCTTTAGCGAGAAAGAAAGCGGTGAACGTTCGATATCAGTTCGGGCATTTTCACGTGCTTCAGCCACTTCGCCGCCATCAGACGAGATGCGCTGACGCATCGCTTCTTCGATTGCTGTAATGACGACATCCCGTGTCGTGTCTCGAAGCGCTGTCGTTGAAGCTACAAGTAAACGTAGTTCGTCGTCCTTTAAAAGAGTTGCCGCTTCTGTCCCACGCAAACGCTGTTTGATTTTACTGATCTCGTCTGCTTTTTTAATGCCGGATAAACTAGCAAAAAGTTGTTCGACTTTATCAATTTGCTGTGCTGCATACTCTTGTTTGATCGTATACTGACTCTCGATTGCAGCAATCGCATTTTCCTTGATTTGATTCGTCGCGACCCGATCCTCCATCGTCAATGGCGACCGGATGTCTTCTTCTGCAATCGAGAACGGTTCTGCGGACAAGGCTTCTGGTCGGACACTGACATACATCATCGTCGATACGACGAGATAGAACACTACTGTCAAAAGTCCAACCCAGACCCTAACCTTGCGCATATCATCTCCCCCTTTTTCCATTATTCCCGTAACGGCTTATGTCAATTCCTGACTGTAAGCATCAACGATTTTCCGGACAAGTGGGTGACGCACGACATCAGCTGAGCCGAAGTGTTCGAAATGAATGCCTTTGACAT
Organism: Exiguobacterium sp. UBA3968; assembly: GCF_002385115.1. Taxonomy (NCBI): domain Bacteria; kingdom Bacillati; phylum Bacillota; class Bacilli; order Caryophanales; genus Exiguobacterium; species Exiguobacterium sp. UBA3968. The sequence goes on along the minus strand of NZ_DGCW01000005.1, from coordinate 166,677 downwards.
TTCCGAGCAGATGCAATGCTTCTTGTAGACCAGACGTTTTTCCGCGCGGAAGATCAACTTGTGTCAAATCGCCTGTGACGATCATCTTCGAATGAAAACCAAGACGTGTCAGGAACATCTTCATTTGTTCACGTGTCGTGTTTTGCGCTTCATCTAGAATGACAAAGGCATGTTCAAGTGTCCGCCCACGCATATAAGCGAGTGGCGCAATTTCGATGACACCACGCTCAAGTAGTCGAGCCGTATGTTCGACACCAAGGACGTCGTGTAACGCATCGTATAGAGGACGTAGATATGGATCAACTTTTTCTTTAAGATCACCAGGAAGAAATCCAAGATTCTCTCCTGCTTCTACTGCTGGACGCGTCAGGACGAGTCGTTTGACATGTCCTTCCTTCAGTGCTTTTGCAGCCATCACGACTGCGAGATATGTTTTTCCAGTCCCCGCTGGTCCAATACCAAATGTCAAATCACAGCGATCAATTCCGCGGACGTAACGTGCTTGACCGAGCGTTTTCGCACGAAGTGGTTTTCCTTTATGATTCGTATGGATGACCGTATCGTAAAGTTCCAGTAGTTCATCCACCCGATCTTGACGTGCGAGTTGAATGGCGCTCGTTGCGTCACGCTCCGTCAAAACAGCTCCACGATTGACGAGTTGCTTCAGGACACCAACGACTTGTCCTGCCAAGATCACAGACTGTTCCTGTTCGGATTGTGCCAACAGCTCATCTCCTCGATGTGTAAGCTGGACTTCAAGTTCCGCTTCCATCGTACGTAAGACTGCGTCATTCGGACCGACGAATGCTTGAATCTGTTCTGAATTCGAAAATGCAAATGGGATTCTTTCGTTGAATATCACGTTGTGAATGGCCTCCTAGTCATGGATAACAAGTTGTCATCGCTTCATATCTAATCTCTTCCACTTTAGCACTTCCACCGAAAAGATGGAAAGAAAAACCCGTTTCCACCTTTTGGAAAACAAAAAGAGTCGATCCTACACGTTTCGTAGGATCGACTTCCTGTCCAACCATCATCGTTTTCGTTTAGAGACAGGCGCTCCGAGAACCTCACTCCAGACGATCGCACGTCGCATTTCGTCTTGCGAAAGCGTCGTTGCTGATGCCGAACGACTCGATGTTCCAATAGCACCGTCTGCGACGCTGTCTTTGATTTCACCAATACTCGAAGAAGGCACCCCTTTTTTCGAATGTTGTTTCTGACGTTGGTCCAAACGTTGTTGCAATTCCGTTCGTTCATGAACTGGTCGTGCTTTCGTTTGGGTTACCCCAGGTTGTTTCTTCGCAGGTGCTTTTTTACGAACGACAGGTGGAGGTGTCGTCTCTTGTCGAACCGTATCCACCTGTTCGACCATTTGCTTCACATACTCCCCGAACTCTTTTGAAGGTGTCCGGTTCGTCTGCTTCGGTTTTTTATCTGCTGCTTTTGAGATGACGGAGATGACACCGAATGCGATCATCAATCCGACCCATATGATATCCATACCGTCTCACCCTTTACTGTGAGTCATGTGGTGATGATTGTCCACCGATTGCTTGACGCATTTTCGTATCGGCTGTCACGTTCAAGTAGTTCGCATAATCCATGACGCCAAAATTTCCGTCACGCATCGCTTCTGCGATAGCAAGTGGTACTTCCGCTTCAGCAGCGACAACCTTCGCTCGCATCTCTTCAACACGTGATTTCATCTCTTGTTCGCTTGCGATCGCCATTGCGCGACGCTCTTCCGCCTTCGCTTGCGCAATGTTCTTATCTGCTTCCGCTTGATCCGTTTGAAGGACCGCACCGATGTTCTTACCAATATCAATGTCTGCGATATCGATCGAGAGAATTTCAAACGCCGTTCCTGAATCGAGTCCTTTTGCAAGTACTGTCCGTGAGATCATTTCTGGATTCTCAAGTACTTCTTTTTGGTCATTACATGATCCGATGGTTGAGATGACGCCCTCACCAACACGCGCGATAACTGTTTCTTCCCCAGCACCACCGACGAGACGATCAATATTCGCACGTACCGTGATCCGGGCTTTCGCTTTCACTTCAATCCCATTCATCGCGACACCGGCGATGAACGGTGTTTCAATGACTTTTGGGTTAACCGACATTTGAACAGCTTCTAAAACATTACGACCAGCAAGATCAATCGCCGCTGCGCGTTCGAAGCTCAGCTCGATATTCGCCCGGTGTGCTGCAATCAAGGCATTGACGACACGGTCAACGTTACCCCCTGCAAGGAAATGACTTTCCAGTTGGTTCGTATTCAAGTTCAATCCCGCTTTAACTGCCTTGATCAACGGATTGACGATTTTTGATGGTGTTACTCGACGAAGACGCATCCCGACTAATGTAAAGATTGATACGCGTACGCCTGCTGCGAGCGAGCTAATCCAGAGTGGAATCGGGACGAGCGTGAAGAAAATAGCGAGGAAAATTAAGATTCCTCCAGATATGAGTAATACGGTCAATAATTCAGGTGTCATGTGTGGGACTCCTCCTTCGTATGTTGGACTCTAACAATGACGCGTCCGTGCGTCACTTCTTTTACAACGATCGTTTCCCCCGCTTGAATGAAGGTTCCTTCTGTAACGGCATCAATTCGGTTCCCATCGATTTCAATCGTTCCTGACGGACGTAATGGTGTCAGACTGACTCCTTCTTGTCCTAACAGTTGTACTTTGTCTTGATGAGAAAGGTAGCCCTTTTCAGACGATGTAGAATCCGTCAAAATCAAACCTCTCCAAAGCAATGACTGATTTGATTTTATTCTGCGATACGCCCAGAACCCGGCCGCAAGTGACAGAAAAACTGCAAGCCCAACGGCTAAACCGACTTGTCCGACGGTCGCACCTGCCATAATCAAGCTAGCAAGGACAGCACCGATCCCAAGGACGCCAAAGATTCCAAACCCTGTGACGAATATTTCAACCAGTAACATGAGTACCCCGATCATGAAGACCGTCAAAATCATCCCTAAGCTAAACGTCATGCGTACGTTCACCCCTTTTCATTCGTGTCAGAAGCTACTTCTTTTGCACTTTGATTCGTTACTACAATTATATACGCTTTCAAAACAAAAAGGTTTCATGACTATTCTGAATTCATCAAGAAACTTTAAAAACGTGACAGGAACGACAAAAAAAGGTGTCCCTCGGGACACCTTTCCATGTATTAAGCGAGACGTTGTTTGACGAGTCGATTAATTAAGGCACCGTCTGCCTTGCCCTTAAGCTGCGGCATGACGACACCCATTACTTTCCCCATATCCGTAGGAGCAGAGGCACCCGTCTGCGCAATAGCTGCGTCGACGATTTCCTGTACTTCTTCCTCGGAAATCTGTTTTGGCATATAAGCTTCGAGCACGACAATCTCTGCTTGAATTTTCTCGACGAGATCGTGACGACCAGCGCTTTCGAATTCTCGGAGGGAGTCGTTGCGCTGCTTCATTTCACGTGAAAGAATCGTTAATTCTTCCTCGTCTGTCAATTCTTGCTTACCGAGTTTGATCGTTTCATTTTGCAGCGATGATTTCACCATGCGAATCGTCGTAAGACGATCTTTTTCACGAAGACGCATGGCATCTTTCATATCCGCTGTCAAACGCTCCTGAAGACTCATGAGGATACACCCTCTCTAACGTTAGAACTTCTTACGCTTACGCGCAGCCTCCGATTTAAGCTTACGTTTTACACTTGGCTTTTCGTAGTGTTTACGTTTACGAACTTCTGCAAGCGTACCATCTTTTGAAACACCACGTTTGAAGCGACGAAGTGCGTCTTCAAGTGATTCATTTTTACGTACACGAGTTTCCACTAGTTTTCCCTCCCTCCGATATTACCGACTAAAGGAAACGTGTCAGACACGTCATACAACATTATAGTAGGAATATACAATTTGGTCAACAGTTGATTCAAGCGACTTTTCTGTACCCTACGCTGTTCCTTTTTGTTCTTTTCTATCCTCTCATGCTTGCATCCGTTTGACAACAAAATCTGATCATTCCTGCATCAAAATTCAGAAACTTTTTTGTAAGCGTTATCATCATTTTTTAAAATGTTTTGTCAAAAAGGGTGATGATATGTCAAAATATAGACAATTATCAAACAAAGGAGTGTGACATCACGTATGAAAGAAGCAAAACGTATCATTTTCGGACTTATCCTCGGATTGATTCTCGGAATCGTCCTCGCTGCATTGCCCGATAAGTCGATTTATGAGGGATTGAATAAATATGCTCTACAACCGATCGGGACGATATTCTTGAACCTGATCAAGATGCTCGTCGTACCGATCGTCTTCTTCTCGATCACCCTCGGCGTCATGGGACTCGGTAATCCAAAAGAATTGGGTCGTGTTGGCGGAAAAGCGATCACTTACTTCATGACGACGACGGCTGTCGCGATCGTCATCGCTCTCGGTTTGTCATTATTGATTAAACCGGGTACGTTCGGTAACTTCGAGACGCAAGGTCTTGAATACGATAACGGAAATCTACCAGATACGAGCTTGATCAATACAATCGTCGGTATGTTCCCGACGAACCCGATCACATCGATGGCGGAAGGCAACATGCTACAAATCATCGTTTTCAGTGTGTTCGTCGGTTTTGGAATCACGTTCCTTGGTAAAAAAGTTTCGACGTTACGGACATTCGTCGAACAAGGGAACGAATTGATGACGTACTTGATCACGCTCGTCATGAAGATGGCCCCGCTCGGTGCGTTCGCTTTGATTGCATCGGCAGTTGGCTCACAAGGATGGTCTTCAATTAAAGCCATGTTCTTCTACATGTTAGTTGTCGTTTTATCTTTAATTATCCATTCTTTATTGACGTACGGTTCAACCGTCTCACTTCTTGGGAAGATGAATCCGTTCTTCTTCTTTAAAAAGTTCGCACCTGTCATGTTATTTGCTTTCTCGACGTCTTCGTCGAACGCAACACTTCCTGTCGCGATGCAAACGGCTCAAAAAGAGCTGAAAGTTCCACGCTCCGTCTCAAGTTTCGTCCAACCGCTCGGTGCGACGATCAACATGGACGGTACGGCGATCATGCAAGGAGTTGCGACTGTTTTCATCGCGCAAGTCTATGCGGTTGATTTAACACCTGGGCAACTTGCGACGGTCGTTCTGACAGCTGTTCTCGCATCGGTCGGAACAGCTGGTGTTCCGGGTGTCGGTCTCGTCATGCTAACGATGGTTCTTCAGTCGGTCAATTTACCCGTAGAAGGGATCGCTTTGATCATCGGTGTCGATCGTCTTCTGGATATGATGCGTACAGCCGTCAATATCACGGGTGACGCAGCATGTGCCGTCATCGTCTCGAAATCAGAAGAAGGTAACCTCAAAGAAGGCGAAGAAACCGATGAACGCTATGCGTAATCGTATGTCTCTTACTCCAAGAAAGGACGTTCCGCAGTTTGCGGAACGTCCTTTGTCGTTTGTTTGATTATTTTGCTAAGACGAACGAGCTGAGTCCCTCAACACGAACCGTACCTGAAACAGTGCGGATCGTTTTTGTTCCTGCTTGTTTACCATCTACGAGAAGCTTCCATTTCCCTTTCGGTAGCTTCATGTCAACTACTGTTCGATTTGCATTGTGAATGACATATAAATCGTTCTTCTGTTGTGGAGCGTCGTCATCTAGTCGATACGCAATGACTTGTGCCGGTGCTGCTTCAAACGTCAAGTAACGACGGATATCTTTAGCTGTTGCTAAGTGAAGTGCAGGGTTCTTCTTGCGTAATTCGATTAATCCTGTCATATAATCGACGTCTTGTTGACGATCCATCTTCCGTTTCCAATCGAGCTGGTTGACAGAGTCCGGTGATTTATATGAGTTATGATCGCCACCTTTTGTCCGCATGAAGTCCTGACCTGCATGGATGAACGTCGTTCCTTGTGACGTCAGCAAAATACTTGAAGCTAGACGGTGCATCTTCGTCTTCGTTGCGTCATTGTCTTGTGGATTCGTCAGGTTCAACTTATCCCAGAGGGTATGGTTATCATGTGCTTCAACGTACGTGATCGCTTGATCTGGTTCTTGCGTAAATCCTTGAATGTCTTTATCGTAAGCAATCTCGCCGACGATACCACGTTTGATACGTGTCTCAAGACCCGCTTTCCCGTTGATGAATCCAGCATCCGTGTCTTCAAAGACACTACCTTTGAGCGCATCGCGCAGGTTGTCGTTGAAATGTCCGATTCCCGGCATTTGTTTTGTGTTCGTTTGGTTTGCTTTCTCTGAATCTGGAAGAGGAGTTCCGAGGCTCCACCCTTCTCCGAACACTAGAATCGACGGATCAATTCGCTTCGTCGCCTCTTTGACAGCGTTCATCGTCTTGACGTCGTGAATGCCCATCAAGTCGAAGCGGAAGCCATCCCAGTGGTATTCCTTCGCCCAGTACGAGACAGAATCAACGATTAGTTTATGCATCATCTGACGCTCAGACGCTGTATCGTTCCCGACACCCGTTCCGTTCGCTAAGTCGCCGCCTTCTGTATAACGGTAGTAGTAACCAGGGACGATCTTATCAAGATTTGATGCTTTGGCGTCGAACATGTGGTTGTAGACGACATCCATGACGGCACGAAGACCATTGTCATGTAATCCTTGGATCATCTGCTTCATTTCCGTGATCCGGACTTTTGGATCATATGGATTTGTCGCATACGATCCTTCTGGTGCATTGTAGTTTTTCGGATCATAACCCCAGTTGTATGATTTAAGCGGATTCGTCTCATCGACGGACGCTGTATTGAAATCATAAACAGGAATGAACTGGACGTGCGTGATGCCAAGTTCCTTTAAGTGATCGAGTCCCGTCTTTGTCTTCGTTTTTTTGCCATCCTTCGTTAAACGTGTACCTGGCTCAATGACGCCAAGATATTTTCCTTTTTGTTTGATACCTGAATCGTAACCTGAATTCGTCACATCAAACATCGATAGATCACGGACGTGGGATTCATAAATGATCGCGTCTGTTGCGTGACGAAGTGGCATTTTCCCATTCGTCCAGCGTTTTGGATCCGTCTCGCGTAAATCAACGACGACACCTTGGTCTCCGTTAACAGCGACCGCTGTCGCATACGGATCAACGGCACGCGTCGATTCTTTTGCGTGTTTGACTTCATATGTGTAACCGACACCGTCAAGATCACCCTTGACCGTCACTTGATAGACACCACGATCCGTCCGTTTCATCTGGATTTCACGCGTGATATCTTTTGTCGTAGCTGCTTGTTGTTTCGGTAAACGATATAACTCGAGTTCAACGGCTTGCGCTGTCGGCGCCCAGACCTTGAATGTCGTCTTCGATTTCTGATAGTCGACGCCGAGCTTACCACCATAGGCATACTTTTGATCGAATGCTTTCGAACGCAGTACCTTCCCTGCTTCAAGAACTGCTTCTCCAAAAACAGGATGCGTCACGCGGACGACTTTTGCTAAATCGATATCAGAAGCGACTTCGACTTTCGCCGTCTTGGCATCGATCGCTGATACGACTGGATTCGTCACACCTTCGAACGTAAATGCCTTTAAGTCTTCTGCCGTCATCGGTGTATTCGTTTTAAGCGTCATCGTCCGGAAGTCATCAGCCAAAAAGCTCGTGATTTTTGGCGTCCGATCAATTTCCGGTTTGCTGTAGTACACTGTCTGGTCCCCTTCGATCAACCAGATGTCCTTCGCACCTGCATAAAAGAAACGATCGGCTCCGTCTTTTTCCGACCAGCCCTCAAGATGAGGAATGACGCCTGCAAGACGTGCTTTCGTTGGGTTATCAAGCGTTATTTTGGCAATGGCACCGAACTCATCCTGCTGATCGAATTCGAATCGTTTGCCATCTTGCGCTTCCGGCCAAGACCAGACGCCGTATTTATCATAATCATTGTCATACCGATAATAGTGGATATTCGTGTCGATTTTTTCGACGTCTGCTCCATTAGTCGGATTGACCGTCGAGATATCCTTGCTTCCCGACTCGATCCAGATTTCAGCAACTCCGTTTTTAATCATATCTTTCGTGATGAAACGATCGTTCTCAGATCCCCCATCCTTGTTCCAGTTATCATCTCGCACGATGAAGCCGACTTTTTCCGGCTGATCGACTGGAAATTCATAGGCTGCGATTTTTCCGTAAGTATCTTCACCATTAAAGGCATGTGCTTTATTCGGAAAATAATCCGGACCATTTGTCCATAACCACAGGTTCCAATCCTTCGTGGCATTCGGGTCTTCCTTGTAGTGAATGATGACCAATGTAGACTTTCCTTTTTCCAGTGCTTGACCGGATAAAGACAGTCCACTAAATATTAGTGCAAACGTTAGCGCAACGATACAAACGGATCTTATGCGTTTCATACGATAGCCATCTCCTTTGTTATGTAATCGTTTTCATTTTGCATCCGTTTACAAGTCCTGTCAAAGCCTATTTGATGATTCGAACAGAAAATAAGACTTTTGAACCAAAGTGATTCGGTTGGATGGAAAACAACAAAAAAAGAACCGTCCGTGTGGTAGACAGTCCTTTTTACCGGGTTTAAGAAGACGCGAGGATGGCATGAATCTTGGCTTTCGTTTGTCTCATGGATTCATCCGATGCAAAGAAGTACCATACCCCATCGTTTGCGATATAGCCTTCTCCGTCTAGCTTTAATGGTTTCAGCTGCTTGAATCCCGGCTGATTTTCTTGAGCAAGTTGTGCCGCCACGTCAAAACCGATGTTCGTCGCGAAATTATGCTTCATGACATTCGTGATTTCTTCCATCTTGGTCAGTAAACGAGGTCCAGCCAGTTTAGCACCGACGGCTTCTAAAACTTGACGTTGCCGAATCTGTCTGCCCATATCGCCGAGTGGATCTTGTTTTCGCATACGTGCGTAACCACTTGCTTCTAGACCAGTTAAATGAATCTTTCCTTTTTTATACTCCTTTTGTAAACGACGGTCGTTCCAGCTGAAGGCGGATGGATTATCCACTGTGACACCGCCAACAGCATCAACCAATTCAATCAACCCATCCATATTGATCTTAGCGTAATATGGGATATCGACATCAAACGTTTGTTCCACCGTCTCGACCGTCTCCTTCACACCACCATAGGCATACGTATGATTGATTTTCGTCTTCTCACCTGTCGGTATCGTAACTTGCATGTCGCGTGGAATGGACAACGAAGTCGCTTGCTTCGTTTTCGGGTTAAACGAGAGCAACATGATGGCATCTGCCCGTCCCTTATCATTCTTTCGCTCGTCGACGCCAATCAAGAGGACATTGACTGGCTTCATCGATGCGAGTGGCTTTGCTTTTTCCCCACCCAACGGTTGTAAAAAGGAATGCGCCGTCTGTTGGATTTTTAAAAATGCCAGTCCCGTCGAAGCGCTAGCAATCAAGACGATCACGAGCAGAAGCGCACTGATGACGCGCCAGAGGATCGGAGGTCTTCGTTTATCGATGCGTGATTTCATACTCTGTTCTCCTTCACAATTTGTCCTCGTACGTCTTCATCAAACCGGCAATGTTCGAGTTGTGCAGAAACAGCACCGAATCGATCTGCTTTTGTTTGGCAAATCGGGAAACATCAAATGATTTTGGAACGTATCGAATATCCACGACTTCTAAGTTGGCACTTTTCGCAAGCAATGGTAACACAGGATTTGCAAACGAATCCTTTAAAACCAAAATCGTCGGGCGATTTCGATTCGCCGCTGACTTCATTGACATGATGTCGTGGTTTCCGCGAAGAAATACTTCATATCGATCGACATAATCACCTTCTTGTTTGACGAATGATTCATCAATGACAGGACGTCCACATTTCCCTTCATAACAAACATCAATGCCGTTGAAGAACGCAGGAGCATAATAATCTAGACGGTCACCGGACGCCGCATAGGAGAGCGTCGTTTTTCGTGCTAATGATCCATAGTAGGCGTGTTGATCTTCCTTCTGCCACTTCGTCTCAGGTAAAGTCGTTGACAGTCCCATTCTTTTCGTGATGACTTGGTAAGCTTCTGTTGCACCGTCGATGTTCCAGTGATGATCTGTTTTGAAGTAGTCACTTAACTTCAATCCTTGCAAAGAAAGATTGGTCATCCCCGCCGCTTGAAAGTCTCGTACCATTTTTTCATAGCGCTCGTTTGCATTGGAAGCGACATAAGACGGAATTAGTTTGTCCCGTTCTGCGATGACGGTTTTAGACGGTGCTAACGCCATATAGACCGGACGATCGACTTCTCCAACGAATTGTTTGAAGGCTTGCGGAATTTTTACGTTTCCTGATGCACTCGGTTCAATCATATAATCATTGTTTGCCGTATAAATGCCATTACGAAACGGCTGTCGAAAGACATCTTTTGATAAAAGCGCCTGTATCTCGACGAACGTTCCTCGCAACAGTAATTGATCCGTGAAATAGGTCTCCATTTTGAGCATATCCTTGCCCGTCGCGATTCCCTCGACGGTGGGCTCAACGGACTGGGCAAGTGTACGATTTTCCAGCTGGGACCGGACACGGTCTTCCCGGACAAGCGTTCCGAGTCCGATCGTCAGTAAGACGAGAATAAAACTGACAGTCGTCACCCACATCATGATTCGCTCGAAAGAAGGTGTCTGATTCGTCTCCTGTTGCGTTTTCATCAATGGCTGCTCCATGGATAGTCCTCCTTTTTAGAACCGGAAATATATGAACGGATTAAACGTGCTCGCAACGAGTGCCGATGTCGCAAGGAACAACATCAACATGGCGTACCCATACTGCATCGTTGTTCCGATCTTCCCGAGAGAGACGACGACACGTTCTCCGAGATACTTCGGAATCGGTGTCGCAGCGATACACGCGACAAGTAGTAGGACTCCGTTCTGAACAAGTTGGTAACTCGCCCGTTCATCCCATAGCACATCCGGTACGAACATTGCTTGAATATACATAACGGCTTCTGGAAACGTCTCTGAGCGGAAAAAGACCCAACCGACGAGCACGAGGATGAGCGTCCAGACTGTCGAGACGACAGGCATACGCTCGAGCCATCTCCCGAGAAATGCCTTCTCGAGCATGATCCAAACTCCGTAATATGCGCCCCACGCGACGAATGTCCAACTCGCACCGTGCCAAAGGCCCGTCAACATCCAGACGATCGCCAGATTTCGATACTGCCGCCACGGCGATACACGGTTTCCCCCTAACGGAATATAAACATAGTCGCGGAACCAAGAACCGAGCGAAATATGCCATCGACGCCAAAATTCTGACACGGATTTTGAAATATATGGGTAGTTGAAGTTCTCCAAGAAATGAAATCCGAACATCAGTGCTAAACCAATTGCCATATCGCTATAGCCCGAAAAATCAAAATAAATCTGTAAGGCATAAGCGATGATTCCAATCCATGCTAGCCCCATCGAAAGGTCTTTCATATTAAAAACAGCGTCTGCGACCTGACCACATCCGTTCGCAAGAATCAATTTTTTTGATAGACCAATCGTAAAGCGGCGAACACCACGTGCAAAATCAGATACCGTCTCTTGACGAGATTCGATCTGACTCGCAATCGTGTTGTAGCGGACAATTGGCCCCGCGACGAGTTGCGGGAAAAACGCGATATAAAGGGCAAGGTCGAGTGGATTCTTTTGCACCGCTTCCTTCCCTTTATAAATGTCGATGACGTAACTCATCGCATGGAATGTATAAAAGGAAATTCCAAGCGGTAAGACGACTTCTGGAACGAACCAACTCAGACCAAACGATTCGTTGACGGAGTGGACGAAAAATCCGCTGTACTTAAACCAACCGAGCAATCCAAGGTTGACGACGATCATGCTGAACATGATCCACTTCACTCCGACACGTTGCCGGTAGAAATCAACGAATAAGGCAAAGAAGTAATTGATCGTGACGCTGAGTAGCATCAGTAAGGCAAAGCGTGGTTCTCCGAATGCATAAAAGAACAGGCTGGCAACTAACAGCCAGCCGTTACGGAATGTCCGAGGCAACACGTAGTACACGAGCAGTACTGTCGGCAAGAACAAAAATAAAAAAATCGTCGAACTAAACAGCATAGGTTGCTTCCTCCTCTGCCTTGACGTATTGCGCGATGGCGAGTTCGCGGAGATGGACCCGGAAGCTCCCTTCGTTTAAAAACTTCCAGGCCATTTTGAAATAAACCGCTCCTGGCACACGCTCCATCTCGAACTGGACGATCGTCTCATTCGTCAACGTCAGATGCTCCGTCTCAGAGACCATCCGCTTCTTTTGCCCATACTGCATCTTGAATACTTGAACGAGACATGGTTCCGCCACTTCAAAACGGCACGTTACCTGAATGATGTCACCTATCAGTTCAGCATCTTTTCGATACAGTTTTGAAGGCGGATGTTGAAAGCCTTGATCGAACAGTTGCAGATACAGTTTGTCAGTCGCTATCGCATCCTGAAAATCAAAACACACCCCCGGCGCTGCATCTTCGAGCAAAATCTTTTCCTGAGTACCGAACGGAAAAAACTGATAGCTCGCGACGGTCAGCTCCTTATTCATACCGGTACCTCACTCATGATCGCATCGACGATTCGTTCTGCTGCCTGTCCATCGCCATACGGATTCGCGGCTTGCGCCATCGATTGATAGAAGATTTCGTCCGTCAATAATTGATGGCTCATCGCATAGATATGCTCTGGATTCGTACCGACCAGTTTCAAGGTTCCTGCTTCGACGCCTTCAGGTCGTTCCGTCGTCTCCCGTAAGACAAGAACGGGAACACCGAGTGAAGGCGCTTCTTCTTGAATCCCGCCTGAATCTGTCAGGATGAAGGAAGCACGAGCTGCCAGGTTGTGGAAATCAAAGACATCAAGCGGCTCAATCAACTGAATCCGTGGATGATGCTCTAGGCGAGCTGCTGCTTCTAGCACGACTGGATTCGGATGGACTGGATAAACGATTTCTATTTCCGGATGATCATTTGCCAACTGTTCAATCGCTTCAAAAATCGTTGCCAGTTGTAAATGGTTCTCACGACGATGAACCGTCAGCAAGACGAGTTTTCGCCCCGACTTCTCAAGTCGTGTCAGAACAGGATGCGTATAGCTAGCAGAAACGGTTGTCTTAAGTGCATCAATGACCGTATTACCCGTTACGATGATTGGTGTCTGTTTGTTCTCAGCACGTAAATTCATCGCCGCTTGTTCGGTTGGAGCAAAATGATAATCCGCCAACACACCTGTCAATTGACGATTCATCTCTTCCGGAAACGGTGCATACTTTTCATATGTCCGCAGTCCTGCTTCGACATGACCGACTGGAATCTGTTGATAGAATGCCGCTAACGAAGCAGCGAACGTCGTCGTCGTATCCCCATGGACAAGAACGAGATCCGGCTGTTCCTTTTCGAGGACACGACGCATCGCATTCAGAATACGTGCCGTCATCTCCTCTAACGTTTGACGCGGACGCATCAAATCCAAGTCATGGTCCGGAGTGATCTGGAACAATTCGAGTACCTGATCAAGCATTTCCCGGTGTTGCGCCGTTACGACGACAATCGGTTCGACGTCTGGGCGGTTTTCAAGTGCTTTTACGACAGGTGCCATCTTAATGGCCTCAGGTCGTGTTCCGAATACGAGCATGACACGTTTCATCTACTTCATCCCCTATCTCATTTCATGACGATCGTTCGATCGTCTCGCCTCTCATCTGTTGCTCAATGTCACCGATTCGACCGGTTCGTTTTTTCGAAACATAGTGAGTGGCTTGCTTTTTGGATAACTGTTTGTACCAATATAAATATTTATTGTATTCCGCGAGTGTTTCATTCGTTGGACCAAATAAACGCACTTCACCGTATTCCAACCAAAGGATCTTCGTACAAAAGCTTTTGACTTGATTCAAAGAATGGCTGACGAAAAAAATCGTTTTTCCTTGATCCCGGAATTCGCGCATCTTATCGAGACACTTCTCCGTAAATGTTTGATCGCCGACAGATAAGGCTTCATCGATGATCAAGATATCCGGATTGATATTGATCGAGATAGCAAAACCGAGACGTGCCCGCATCCCACTCGAATAGGTTTTGACTGGCTGATCGATGAACTCTCCGATATCCGCGAATTCGAGAATTTCCGGTGTGATCTCCTCGATTTGCCGTTTGGTCAGTCCCATCATCAATCCTTTGAGCTCGATGTTATCGCGACCTGTCAGTTGACTGTTCAATCCACTTGAGATGGCAATCAGTGCTGATTTTCCTCCTAGCGTGACACATCCATACGTAGGCGGTGTGACGTTAGCAAGTAAATGGGATAACGTTGATTTCCCACTACCGTTGATGCCTACGACACCCACGATTTCTCCCTCTTCAACAGAGAAGGAGACATTTTTGAGCGCATAAAAGGATTTTCCGCTCACTTTTCCAAAGAGCACTTCCTTTAATTTATCGATTGGACGCTCATAGAGCATGTACCGTTTTGAAACGTTCTCAAACACGACGTGACTCATCGTCTTTCCTCCTATACATAATCAATGAAGTAGCGTCGGAAACGAATATGGACCGCTGCTCCGACGAGCAGGATACCGAGTGTCACACTCCAAAAATAAGCGCCATACCAGATGTGATCCATCAAGTAACCGGTTCCGATCAAGGCGGAGCGGTACCCCTCAATCAAATAGACGAGTGGATTCAACATCAATAGCATCTTAAACAGTGAATGTTCTGGGGGAATCCACATGATCGGCGTTAAATACATCAGCATCCTTATCGCGGATGTCACCATGTTCTGGACGTCTCGGATCATCGTAGCAAGAGCCGACAATAACAACGAGACGGCATAAAGAAAGATGACGCCGGCTGGAACGATATAAAACAGCTCGAGCGTATGCCATCCTGGGAAGTAACCAAATGCACTTCCTAAAACGATCGTCAGGGCAATCATCGCAAGGTGTCGGTAGAATTGAGCCAAAATGACATATGCCGGAATCGTACTCAACGGAAAATGCATTTTAGAGACGAGCGCGACCCGACCGTAGATCGACCGTGATCCACTTGGAATCGTGCTTCCGATGAAGAACCATGCGATCAGTCCACTAACGAGCCAAAAGACGAATGGAATTCCGTCGACAGGATGTCCACCACGGATTCCAAAACCAAAGACGACCCAGTACACCCCGATCTGGAGGAGTGGCGTCATGATCTCCCAAAACCAACCTAAATACTGCATGCTATACTGACTTTTTGTTTCATAGAGTGACAGCCGAAAGATCAGATACAGATGATCTTTCAGCTCCCCTCCAATCGTTCGTAACGCGTTCATATTGCTTTTGCATCCACTTCCGTCACGCGGTGCGTATGCAAGTTACCGAAGTTGAGGACCTTGACCGCATCGAGTTCACGGACAATTCCTTTTGTATCGAAGAGTAACGGTGTCCGCATGTAGTTTGCGAAACGACGTGAATCGAATTGTTTGAACTCATCGTGGTCGACTAAGACGAGTGCTAGATCGGCGTCTTGGATCGCTTCGATTTCATCAACGAGTTCAAAGCGTGTCGAGATGGAATGCTCGACGTGTGGATCACAGACCGCGACATCGAGTCCACGATCGAGCAATTGTTCAATGACTTCGACAGCTGGGCTCTCGCGCATATCGTCAACATTTCCTTTATACGTCACACCGAAGACAGCGATTTTTGGACGAACACGTGAACCGACGAGACGAGCGGCTTGTTCAGCGACGAATTGTGGCATTTGGACGTTCGTTTGTCGTGCCGTATGAATGATGCGTGCAAGTGATGGGACTTTTGCGACGATGAAGTACGGATCGACTGCGAGACAGTGACCACCTACACCCGGTCCTGGATGATGCAAGTTCACACGTGGGTGCATGTTTGCCATCTCGATGACATCTAAGACGTTGATCTCAAGCTGGTGACATACTTGCGTCAATTCATTTGCCAGTGCGATGTTGACATCACGGAACGTATTTTCCATCAATTTCGACATTTCGGCTGTCTTCGCGTCGGTCCGAACGATTTCTCCTTGAACGAATGTTTCATAGACGGCTGCTCCTACCTCTGCACATGCCGGTGTCAATCCTCCAACGATCCGGTTGTTATGAACGAGCTCGTGTAAGATCTGCCCTGGTAACACACGCTCTGGGCAATGAACGACATAGACGTCTTCACCGATCGTAAAGCCGGCTTCTTCAATCAGTGGACGAACATGATCGTCCATAGTGCGTGGCGCGATCGTCGATTCAACGATGACGACGTTTCCTTTTTCAAGGAACGGCAACATGTTGTTGACGGCTGACACGACGTATTTTAAATCACATGATTTATACGTATCGTTCAAGTTCGGCGTCGGGACGGCGATTAAGAAAACATCGGCCCGTTCTGGCGTAAGTGTCGCTCGGAATTTTCCGTTAGCGACGACTCGTTTGATGACATCCTCGAGTCCTGGTTCCTCAATATGAATCGTTCCCGTGTTCAGAAGATTGACGATGTGTGGATCGATGTCGACACCGACGACCTCCGTGCCGTGATCCGCGAACATCGCCGAAGAAGGTAATCCAATATATCCTAGTCCGATTGTGCAAAGTTTCATTTTGTCATTCCTCCATCGAGTTAGTCATACTAGCCAACGAACGGTCTGTGGCTTGGCTGTAACTAGACCATAACGACATTTCCTTTGCTTTCCAATGCTTCTAACCATCTCTTAAACCATTCTTCACAGACCTTACATTTCCAGCGTTTTCTATTGTTTTTGTAAATCTTATGAAGCTTTCACGAATACTTCGTTGCCATTCATATCAAACAAAACGACCCGTCAAGAATCCACCTTCAATCCACGTGGATTTCCCTTCGAGTCGTTGACTATTTTTCTTATTTTGTCCCAGATTCCATGAAAATCGAGTCATAGACAGCAAGAAGTCGGCCTTTTTCTTGCTCCCAGTTGTATTGTCTCCTTGCTACGCTTGCTCGCTCCTGCATCACTCCGCGCAAGCTCTTATCCTTCACTAGACGATTGACCGCCTCGGCGATACTATGCGGTGATTCGACATCGACGATTAATCCAACTCCTTCTGTTTCGACGACACGACGGATTTCTGGTAAGTCGGCCGCGATGACAGGAATCAACGCTGCCATGTATTCGAATAGTTTATTCGAAGAAGCTGAATAATGATTGAAGCAAACGTTCTGGAGGACTTGAAAGCCGACCGTCGCCGCTGCCGTATAGCTTGGTAGTTCAGCAAGCGGAACCTTATCAATGAAGCGGATGCGAGACTTTTCCGATGATTGCGTGGCCAGTTGCATCAGTTTTTCTTTTAATTTTCCATCTCCAACGAAAATCAATGTTCCACGATCGATGAACGGCATCGCTTCAATGAGTCGCTCCAGTCCACGTCCTTCCTGGATCCCGCCTTGATACAACAAAATCGGCTCATCTGGTGCGAGTGCTAACTCTTCGCGTAACGGTCGCGGTTGCGGAATAATCGGTTCGTAAAACGGATAATTGTGCAAGACGGATGGTCGGGTTCCATATAATTTTTGATGATAATCTGCACGCGTGTCATTTTCAACGATCGTCTGGTCGACGAATCGAAGCAACCAGCGTTCTAATTTCCCTTGCATGCTTCCGTATCCTGTCCGATCGGTCTGGACTTCATGCGAGTCATAGACGATTTGTGCACCACGCGCCGCCCCAATCGCTTGTGGTAACGTATTGACATCGTTCGCATGCATGACGTCGTAATTATGCTTCCGGGCAGCACGTGTCATACGAAGAATGCCGAAACTGTTATATAGGGCGTAACGGATGAATCGACTTCGCATGAATAAAAAGAGCACGAGCATCACGGGAATGAGCCATGGCGCAAGAAGCGCACCCATCAATCCGATAGCAAGTGTCCGTTTTTTCCGTTTGCGAAAGAACGGGAGCCACCTTGCAAAAGGTGGCGTCCGGTCGATTCGAATGACGCGAAACCCTGACATCGGGTATTCGACTTCTGGAAGTGTGCCGTCATTTAGACAGTATAGGTCCACGCGGTGTCCTGCTTCGACGAGTGCCGTACATTCACGTAAGACACGGGCGTCATTCGTAAAAGGATTCCAAACAAACATTCCAATGCGCTTCATTCTGCGACCGCCTTTCGTGACTGCGTTTGTTCGATGGCTTCAAACAAGCGCTGTTCATTTTGTTCCCAATCGAAATGGCGTTGGACGTAATCCACACCCGCCCGTCCCATCGTTGCACGTTTCTCTGGATTTCGTGATAACTCGAGAATATGATCGACGATCTCCTCTTTTTTCCGCTGGACAGACACATAACCGGCTCCTGCTTCTTCGATGACATGCGCCGCATGACCGGATACCGCACCGACGATGGCACAGCCCATCGCCATGTAGTCGATGATTTTGCCTGGTGTCACTGTATCGAACGCTGTACTCTCGACGAGTGTCGCAAAGGCGATGTCACTCTTCGCGAGTTGTTTCAACGCATCCCAGCGTGGCATCGCGTCAAGAAACTCGATATTCGTCAATCCACGTTCCTTGACGAGTCGTTCGAACGTTTGTTTGTGATAACCGTAACCGACGACTTGAAAGCTGATATCCTGTTCTTGTTGAAGTTCCTGTGCGACATCGAGTAACAAGAATACATCTTGCGCGAGCCCGATATTCCCTGTATACACGACGCGAACTTGTTCCGATACTTTTCGACGTTTGATTAACCACTCGTTTTCCTCGATCGAGTTCGGGATATAATGAATTTTTTCCGGTGCAATGCCTCGTCCTTCGATATACGATCGAAAACCTTCACTGTTGATGACCAATTGATCCGCCTGTCGATACATCCACTTTTCAAGCCAGTAGAGCGGAGTCAATAAGAGACGCGATTTCGTAATGCCGACGCCAATCAACGATTCTGGCCATAAATCACGCACATCAAGAATCAAAGGAGCCTTTTTGACATGTTTCGCGACGACCCCGACGAGCCCCATGAAGATAGACGGCGTCGTCGCATAGATGTAGGCGTAGGATTTTGGATCATGTCGAACCTCTTTCACCGCAAGTACGAATTGTTCCACGAACAAGCGAAGGCGCCGCCATAAATTATTCGTCGCCCGGACGTCACGCGGTTGGATACGAGTCACATGTGCCGTGTCGAGGCTCGGTTCATCCCAGAACATCGAGTCCGTATAGAGTTCTGCCGTCGGATAAAGCGGTTCTGACGTCAGGACATGAACGTCACTTCCCGCTTGTTCCATCCGCTTGAAGATATTCTTCATTCGGTTTGCCGCACTGCCAATTTCCGGATAGAAATTTTGACAAATCATCAAGACGTTCATCGACGACTCCGGCGCTGTTTGAGTTGACGTCGGAACTTCCAGTAGCGGACGACGATTTTTCCGAGCTTTGAACGCGCGAGTGAGCGGTATTTTGATTTCCATGATGCATTCACCTCCAGCAATTCTAGATTTGACACCAATGACGCTTCGAATCGATCAAGAAGTGCGGCATATTGTTCTTCGAGCATCTTATATTGTTCACGCTGTTCCTGTAGTTGCTGTTCATGACGTAGTGATTCCGCTTGTGCCTGCTCGAATAAATCTGTTTGTTCCGCTAACCGTTGAACTTTTCGTTCTAGAGTCTGTTGCTTGCGCTTTAAGTCAATGATCGTTGCAAGATGCAATCGTTCCACTTCTTCAAAGGCATCCTCGAGCCATTCGACTTCCGTTGGTACAATTGCTCGACCATCTCGTGGTTCAGGATAGACTTGAATCGTGATTCCAAGCCACTTATCAAGCCGCTCGACCGTCTCGATTTTACCGAAGGGCGTCAACTGTTCAAGCAGTCGATTTAAATAATACGTCCGTTTGTGATCCGCATAATCGTTCACTCCAAATGGAACTGTGATGACGAGTCGTCCTTCTGGTGCGATGAACGAGACGGCACGAGCGATGAAGCGTTCCGGCTCCCCGATATGTTCCAATACTTCCGTCATCAAGACTGTGTCGAATTGAATGTCAGGTGTATACGTCATGACATTCGCTTCATGTAACTCCACTTTTTCCTTTACGGATGCCGGTTCCTCAAGCAATGCTTGTTTGGCTTCAGTAATCGCTTCTGGTAAGACATCGATTCCGACGACATGTTTCCCTTCCCGTCCAAGCAAAATCGGAACAACTCCACCGGAACAACCGATATCTAAAATGTGCTCCCCTTTTGCTTGTCGAACGATCCAGTGAACACGCGCGCGCACTTTTTTACCGAATCCCCCCCCTAATTGATCGTAGTAAGCTGCTCGGATTTGATCTTTTGGTCGTGCTGTCTTCATCGATGCCGTCATTTCTGCACCTCCTCAAGTAATAGATGTTGAAGGCGATCTGTCTCCTGACGGTCTGCAAGCTCCATGAATCGACGGATCAACGGGTTCGTCAATGTGATCGGCTCATAGAAACCAATGATTGTGCGCAACAATGCGACACTTGGTGCGAAATCCTTATCACTGCAGTAGCGTAATTTAACGAGATACCAATGCTCGAAGAAATGCTCGAATCGTGTTTCCTTGTATTCCTCAAGCACTCCATAACGAGCGAATTTCTCAGCTCGTGCCCGTTCTCGGACAACACTGCGTTCAAAAAATTTCACCGTCAATGCATTCACGGTCGATCCTGCAACTGCTGCATAATAATAATGGATGACCCGATTGACGAGTAAGACACGATTGGCGCGAAGCATCAATTCCTGGAAAAACAAGGAGTCCTGACCGACTGCACCGACGACCTGTTCCAATTGATGTTCGAGCAAGAAGGTACGACGGACGACGAGTGCTTGAATGCTTTGTACCGCAAAGCGATGTTTCAATAGAAAAGCTTTTGGATCTTCACAAACCGTTCGTCCTTGTTTGCGAATCGTCGGCAAGGCGATGATACTCGTCTTCTCGGCAAGTTTTTTCATATGACCCGCTACAAAATCAAGTGATGGATCGTTCTCTAATTCCTGAAGCAAAAAGGCATAACGATCGCTGAGTACCTCGTTATCTGGATCAAGGAACGTCACATAGTCAGCTCGTGCCATCTCGACTCCCTTGTTGCGAGGACGCGAAGCACTACCACTACCACCTGTCTCGAAGAAATAGGTTCTGACATTGCTATAACGTCGCGCGAGACGTTCTACGGCTTGACGTGCCTCTATGTCCGTCGATCCATCATCTACAAGTAAAATCTCGGACTCCATGAATCGATCCATCCGTGTTAGACTGGCGAAGCATTTATACGTGAGATGTTTCCCATTGTTATAGATGGGAACAACGACCGACAGTTGCGGTGTGTGATCCGTCGGAACTACTGTCTGCTCGTTCCACTCAAATTGATCGAGCAACAGCGTTTTTCCGTTCAATTCACCTGCTTGGAACGCGTCATATCCGATATCTGACCGCCAGATAATCGCACCGTTTCGGCTACCGCTCATCTCATGTAGATGATATGGATGTTGGCTCCCCTTTCGGACAATGCTGGCATCGCTATATTTAAAGCCATTCACGAGGTCCTCTAAATAATATTCACCGTAGGATTCATGCCCATCCATCCAAGCAACGAGATCAGCTTGATCATAGGTTTGCTCCGTCAGTGCATCCGCTGAGACGATTTCGTCTGGTGTGAGACTTTGACGATTGATCACGTCACGAATGACTTCCCCATCCTGAGCGACAACGATTAGTAAACGATGCTTTCGTGTTTCAGGTACTCGTCCAATGAACGCTAGAATCTGATCCATCCGTTCGAAGACTGTATGCTCCGTCATGACGACACGAAGTCCTTCTGCTCGTAAACGTTCGATTTCTTCTTGCGATGTGCGTTCTACGATCGCCGTCGCCTCCTGTGCGTCATGTACGGTGAAGATGTTCGGAAACTCGTTGTTGACGGCGATACTGTAATTCGACAGGATCAAATTACCGAGTGCTTGCGATTCATAGACGCGACGGGCACACATCGTCTTACTATATTTGATGCTATTTAGGTTCAGGACCCAGTCATAACATTTACTGACTTGTTGTAAGGCATCATAAGGAATCGCTGGTGCGACCCGTGATTGATAGCGTTCCGGAAACTGATAGGCTGGTAAGTCGAGATGATAATTCCGGTCCACGATATCGAGTTCGTGCGAAGACTGCATGACCCCATCAAACAACATCTCCGTATCTTTCACACGCTCCGGATATTTCGCCATCCAGCTACCGGCGAATAAAACGCCCTTCTTTCGGCTACGTGTCGCTCCAATCGGATTGTGAATCAATGGATTGACTCCAAACGGCATCGCCATGATTCGATCATGCCCACATAAAACACGATATTCAGGAATCATCGCCTCATCTGAAGTCAGGACATAATTGGCAGCTTGAGCCACGTCTTGAAACCGTTCATGGTTACTCGGGTCTTCCGTCGATTGAAAGACGACTGGAATTCCTTTGGCTTTGACTTCCTGCATCATCGAAAGTAACCGTTGGCGTTTCTTTGAATTTGGTGTGGCGACACCTTTCCAATCATCCCCACGTAATCCTTTCCATGAAGATACGACCAAAAAGAGATCAATCTCGCGCTCGAAAACTTCTTCGAATGTGTTCGCATTGACATAATGGAGATGAACGGCATCTTCATAATAGGCATACATGAATTCCGAGCAGACGATTGCCATCTCGATTGGTCGTTTTTCATAATAACGCGTCGTCGTCCGTACCGGAATATGTGAGACATCCAATTGATCTAGTAATGACGCTTGGCTATTTTGTTGATAACGTGTCGTCGTGTTTTTAGAAGTTCGAACCGTTGGCAGACGCAAGACGTCCAGCTGACGAATTTTTTCGAGTGACTCTTTACTTGCTGTCGTCTCGCTTGTGAGCCGCTTTTTCTCTTCGCGAACCCAGTTTAGTTGTTGCATGATTTGTCGTTTCCATTTTTGATCACTCACACGTAAACACCCTTCCTCTTTTCAACTCTTTTTTAGTCTACGGAAGCAATTCAAAGGCTACTTGAAGGACTTGCAAGGTTTTTGTAAAGACTTAGTGAAGCTTTTTTGGATTTTCCTTACATTCCATTTCAGTCAACCTGTATTTCCTAGGAAATCGACCGGTTTCGCTTTCTTGTCCGTGGAAATCATTTACGCGTTTTCGAAAACGACTCTTATGCACTCTCATTGTTTTGGATTTAAAAAACGGGGAAACATTACTACGTACTGATAAAAGGAGATGACTGGACATGTTAAACGAAAAAAATCATGATTTACCAGATGAAAAGGCAGACGTTGGTCTTCACCCGGACCCTGATCCAGCTGAGACATCAGATCCCGGAATCAAACCTGCGGAAACACAACATCCGGATCCAGATCCAGAAGAACTCAAGCGCGATCAAAAGGATTCATGAATCTCATGCCATAAAAAAGAGGTTGCGGAATAATTCCGCAACCTCTTTTGGCGTATTACTTAACTTTTACTAATAGTTTCCCTGTGTTCGAGCCATCGAATAATCCGAGGAAAGCATCTGGTACACGATCGAAGCCTTCAAAGATCGTCTCTTCATATCGTAATTTCCCTTCACTGACCCATTGACCGAGTTGCTCAGCCGCTTCCTTGAATCGTTTGCCATAATCCCCCACTAAGAAACCTTGCATGCGCGCACGCGCAATGATTAATTTCGATTGAACACGTGGACCGATGTCCTGATGTGCGTTATACCCAGAAATAGCGCCGCAGACCGGTACCCGCGCGAATGGATTAAGCCGATCCAGAACCGCATCGCCGATCTCTCCACCGACATTTTCAAAATAAACATCGATGCCGTCTGGACACGTCCGGTCTAATGCTTTCCGGATGTCTTCCGTTTTGTAGTTGATGACTTCGTCAAAACCAAGATCTGCTTTTAAGTGCTGTAACTTTTCGTCACTTCCTGCAATCCCAACTACTCGTGCACCTTTGATTTTAGCGATTTGACCAACGATCGATCCAACAGCACCTGCTGCTGCCGATACGACAACAGTTTCTCCTGGCTGTGGATTCCCGATATCAAGCAACCCGAAATACGCCGTCATCCCTGTCATTCCGAGAACACCGAGCGCTGTTGAGATTGGAGCGATCTGCTCATCGATTTTACGGACACTTTTCGCATCGACGACTGCTTTCGTTGCCCAATCGAGCATCCCCACGACGACATCACCTGACTTGAACGCCTCACTTTTAGACTCGATGACACGCGCTACGACACCCCCGTGAATCGGTTCATCAATCTCAAACGGTTGCGAATAAGAACGCGTATCGTTCATACGTCCCCGCATATATGGATCGACTGAGATATAGAGTGACTCCAGTGCGACTTGCCCTTCTCGTAAATCTGCTAACTCAAATGATTCATAACGGAATGTTTCCCCTGTTGGTTTTCCGTTTGGTCGTTCCGCTAATACGATACGTTGTTCTGACATGATTCATGACCTCCTCATTCAATATACTTCTTCACTGTAACAATTCCGTTTCTGAAAGACGAATCCTTTGCTCGTTTGGAATTTTCTAACTTTTCCTTGACGTCCTTCTGTTCTTACCGTAAGATAAAACACAATTCATAACTTTTATACTGTTATGCACAAAAGCGTTACATAAGGAGAGGATTTTGTGGATTCATCTATTTTGCGTCAGCCACGTCAATTTGCAGTGCATGTTTTAAACGGTCTCAGTATTGGAATTCTCGTTGCCCTTATTCCAGGAGCCTTACTCGGTGAACTCGCTAAGGCATTATTGCCATACGTTTCTGGTGCCCAACACGTTTTGGACGCAACGACACTCGCGATGCGACTTTTACCAATGGTGATTGGTGTCGCCGTAGCGATGCAATTTAAAGTGACACCGATCGCCACCACATCGATTGGACTCGCGACGGTCGTCGGCTCAGGTGTTGCGACCCGTGCGGATGCGACATTCGTTTTCGTCGGTACAGGTGATGTCATCAATGCTGGTTTGACGGCAGCTATTGCAACAGCAATCGTCTTATTGATTGGTGAACGCTTCAAAACATATACGGTGCTTGTCATGCCAACGATTTTGATTGTCGGTGCCGGTGGAATTGGTGTTCTGACGTATCCGTTCGTCACACGGATCACAACAGCAATAGGACATGTCATCTCAGACTTCACGGCACTTCAACCCGTCTTGATGGGCATTCTAATTGCGGTCGCCTTTTCCGTTCTCATCGTCTCTCCGCTTTCGACGGTCGGCATTGCGACCGCGATCAGTTTATCGGGTGTTGCTGCCGGAGCTGCCAATCTAGGTGTCTGTGCCGCTGGGTTCGGTCTTGCGATTGCCGGTTGGCAAGCGAATTCACGCGGAACGTCGATTGCTCATTTTCTTGGTTCTCCTAAAATCCAGATGGCGAACTTCATTCGTAATCCATTGATGATTCTACCTGTCATGTGTAGTGCCGCTATCCTTGGTGCATTAGCAGGAATGCTCGGTGTTCAAGGTACACCGTTTAGTGCCGGATTTGGAATGTCTGGTTTAATCGGTCCAATCAATGCGCTACACCTGATGTCAGGAGGATGGACGCTCTTCAATATGACATTCGTGCTTGGTCTTTTTATCGTCTTACCCATTATTCTCTGTTTATTGTTCCATCTACTCTTCCGGAAGTTCCGTCCATGGATGAGCGCAGAATCGTACCGACTCGATTTCGAGTAAGTGCATCTTGATTGATATTTTAACCACAAAAAAGCCAAGCCGACCGTCTGAAAAAATCGACGTGTCTAGCTTGGCTTTTTACTTCTTTATTTTTCAATCACTGTTAACAAATCAAGCGGTGTCTCGATGACATGATCTGCCGAATTCCACTCGGATGGCGTACCAAAACCATATTGACATAAGACGACCGGCATATGTTCCTTACGAGCCGCTTCGACATCAGAAGACCGATCTCCAATCATCCAGTAAGATCCTTCTCCAAACTCATCGCGGTGAGCGCGTAAGATATCCGATTTTTCTTTTCCATTGACAGATTCCAAGCATTTCGGACTTGTGAAGAACGAGCGGATTTCCTGACTATCAAGCACAAGGTTTAGATAATGGTTGCCGCAATTACTTGCAGTTGAGACCGTGTGTCCCGCTGAAACAAGAGCTTGCAATAATGATCGAATTCCGTCAAATAATACATTCTGTTCAACCATCGTATCTTCTAAATGACCATGTCTCTTTTTTCGAATTAAACGAATATCCTCTTCTGAGGCTTCCGGAATCGCTTTTCGCCAAAAGGCGCTTCCTGCAAGACCGTAGCTTGCCTGAACACTTTCTTGCGAAGGTTTTGGAAGATGCGGCATGTCCTCCATCGCCCGATGGATTGCTTCTGTCATTTGTTCCGTTGAGTCAATCAATGTACCGTCAATATCGAATAAGATAATTGCCATGTTCCCACTCCTTTTACATCTCTTTTTTTGCTTTTCTCTTTTTCTGAATCAAATAGCCAACCGTAATCAACACGCCTAAACCAATCCAAACTATCGGATGATTGAGGTGATGCAATTTTCGCCATTCATGACCAACAGCTTTCCCGCCCCAAATGAAGAGCGTCGACCAGAGGAAAAAGGAAATCGTCGTCACGACGGTAAACGTCCAGCGTGAAACACCAGTTAGACCGGCACCAATCGCAAATCCGATACGCCACATCGGAGAAAGAAGAAGAATATAGCGTCCTTTCGTCTCCATTTGCGTCTGAAACTGGAGCATTTTTGTTTCCGAAATCCGAAACCATTTGAATAAACGATTCAATAACCGTTCACTCCCGAACTGTCCAATCGTAAAAAAGAGGTTCTGACTAATGACGAAGCTTACTACAGCAAGGAACACCATGAATAGCAGATTCGCCTGTGCCGTATGCACGAGATATCCTGCATACGCGAGCGGTACTTCGCTCGGTATGAATGGAAACATGAGCGTCATCATGATCCCGATATAACCGTATGACTCCATCCAATGATGTCCCACCTTCGTCCCTCCTCTCTCTTTACCAACTATTTCTAGTGTATCGAAATTTCAAGAGGGCGTACAGGAAACGGCTCTTTGTAGACAAAAAAGAGCGACTTCTTGTGTGAAGTCGCTCGGATCATCTATTTGATCAATACGCATCCTCGCTTTGCAATGGTTGCGTACGACGTTTTTGTTGTTCATCTTGCCAGTCGCTGAAACGTGTCAATTCTTCAAAGACTGTTTTCGTGACGAAAAGGATGACCGCGATATCGTCTGCAAATCCAAATCCGAGTACGAAATCAGGTACGAGGTCAATTGGTGACACGAGATAAACCAATGCGCCGATTACTTTTAAGATCGTCGTACGACGAATGTTACGGTATTCACCTGACTGGTACGCGCGAATCATATCGACGAACAACGTCAACGGTGAAAAGACGACGGACAAACGAGAGTTCCCGTTTACCTTTGCAGTTGCTCGTTGTAACAGCGAGTTCGTCTTTTTCGGGCGATCAATATAATCTTTTGCATCTTCGGCATATTGATTTTGTTGTTTTTCTAATTGTTGATTCGAGAATTTCATTCCTATTTTCCCCCATTCTAAAGTAACTTCGACGCTTTTCTATTTCCCTGTTCCTACGGATGATAATCCTGTCAGGTTTCAGGATATGATGGAACGGTAAAAAAGGGAGAGAAGCGTTACAGAAAGGATGATTTTTATGAATCATGTTAATCAAACCGTCATCATTACGGGAGCCGCGAATGGCATTGGTGCAGAACTCGCCCGCACCTACGCTGCGCATGGCGCAAATGTCGTTCTTGCTGACATCGATCAGATGACAGGAGACGAATTAGTTCAACAAATTGAAGAAGATGGTGGGACGGCTTACTTCTATCATCTCGATATCCAACACGAAAAAGACGTTCAACTGTTGATTGAGAAAGCGATTGAACATACTGGTCGTATCGACATCGTCATCAATAACGCCGGTATCATGATTCGAAAACCCTTACTCGAATTGTCACTTGAGGAATGGGATCGGGTTCATCATACGAACCTGCGTAGTATCTTTTTAACGACTAAGGCCGCTACACCTTATTTGAAACAAAGTAAAAGTGGTGGTCGGATCGTCAACCTGGCTTCGACCCGCGCCTTCATGTCGGAACCGCATACAGAATCTTATGCATCGACGAAAGGTGGCATTTTTGCTCTGACCCATGCACTTGCTGTCTCACTCGGAGAAGACGGAATTCTCGTCAACGCGATTGCTCCTGGTTGGATCGAAACCGGTGACTATCAAGAATTATCACCTGAAGATCATAGTCAACATCCAGCTGGTCGCGTCGGAAAACCAAGTGATGTCGCTCGTGCTGCTCTCTATCTAACACACCCGGATAACGATTTCTTGACGGGCGAAACACTGGTCCTAGACGGTGGGATGACACGAAAGATGATTTATGAAGAATGATTCGGATGGAGTGCCTTTCGGGGCACTTTTTCATTTCACAAAAACTATATTTATACCTTTTTCAAACATTAATAAACCTTCTATTTATACGATGTTACAAAAATATATCTTCTGACATCATTCGGAAATCAATCAATTACATAATGATTTTTCCTTTCATATCAACATATTCTATTTATTCTTCTGTTCACGCATCATTATTTTCATAAATTCTTCATACTTTCTGCTAGCTTCTCTTGTATTTTTTTAAAAGAATTGTAAAGTGGATTTTCTGATTTTCTTGTTAGAGTGGGATAGGTAACACTTCACAAGGGAAAGGAATGACGCTTAGTTTATGAAACGACCTTTCAGAAAGTCACTCGGGCTATCGCTCATGACACTCACTTTACTCGCAAGTCCGCTCATGACGACAACTCCCGTCGACGCAGCAAGTTCATATAGAGAAAAGCAACAACAAAACCAGCAACAACAATCGAAGCAACGCGAGGCGTTGTCTCAAAAAAATAATCAATTATCTAAAGCACAGCAACAAGTCTACGCCCTGGATCAACAGATTAATGGGCTGACATTACAAGTCGTCGAGAATCAAAAGAAAATCGACGAAAACACGAAACAGATTGCTCGATTAGAAGATAAGATCGAGAAGTTGCAAAAGAAAATCAAGAAACAAGAAAAAATGCTCGGTGATCGTCTAGCGGTCCGTCAGTCGAAAGCCGATAACGCCCCACTGCTTGAAGCCGTCTTCGGCGCAAAAGATGTCGGTGATATGATTAGCCGTTTCAACGCCTTCAATACAATCGCGGAAAGTGATGCTTCTTTATTAAAAGATTACGAATCAAACAAAAAAGAACTGGCAGCTGCGAAAGAAGAACTGAAGCAGACACGCCAAGACTTGATTGAAGATCGTAATGTTTTAAAAAAGAAACAACGTGAATTAAAACAAGAAAAACAAAAGCGAACAGCACTTCTGAAACGTCTGACGTCGCAAAAGAAAAAAATCGAATCCAGTATCCTTAGCCTGAAAGAGGCATCGGCCCAACTGAAGGCACAGGAAGAGGCAGAAAAAGCTGCAGCACGTGCCGCGAAAGCAGCTGCAGCAAAAGCTGCAAAACAATCGGCAGTGCCAGCATCTGTTAGCAAGGCCAGCACGAAAGTCATCTCAAAAGCAAAAGGTAAATTCATCAAACCTGCTCAAGGCTCTGTTTCGCAAGGAATGGGTGCAGCAAGCGGAAGTAATGGTTATGCGTACCACAATGGAACCGACTTCGCTGGTCCACTCAACTCGCCAATCGTTGCGTCTGCAAATGGAACAGTCATCTTAGCAAGTTCCGGTGGTCCTTACGGCAACCACGTCTATATCTCTCATAATATCGACGGAAAAACGTATACGACCGTGTATGCCCATATGAATGCCTTGAACGTTAAACAGGGACAACAAGTCAAACAAGGACAGCAAATCGGTGTTCTCGGAAGCACCGGTAACTCGACTGGTCCACACTTGCATTTTGAAATCCACGATGGTGGATACCAGTATGATGCGAATGGACGGACGAATGAGCTCGATCCAGAAAGCTTCTTCTAAGTCGATTCAAGAAAAAGTGCACGCCTTCTCTTCCTGAGAATGCGTGCACTTTTGCTGTGTTCATTAAATTTTGAATTGATGTGTCTGACTGTCAAGCGACGTCGTCGTCGACTCGAGTTCTTGCATCAATTGATGAATCTGTTCGAACGATGCCTGTTGATCACGCATCGAAGCAGCAATCTCTTCATTTCCGGCTGCAAGTTCTTCCATGACACCACTAACTGTACTGACTTGACCAACGACATGGCGGGCTTGTTGTTTCGAATGTACGAGTTGTTTCGTCACATAATCGAGTGTTTCGGTCACACTCGCTACTTTTTGACGCGTCTCACCGAATGCTTGTTGGACGTGTGTAAAATTCTCGACCTGGTTCGTCTGTTCCCGCTCCGCTTGCACGAGTGCTTCTTGTAAAACAGCGCCGTCTTGGCGAATCGAACGGACGAGTGAGAAGATCGAACGCGTCGCTTCGTGTGTCTCATCTGCTAACTTTTTAACTTCACTCGCCACGACGGCAAATCCACGACCGGCTTCCCCTGCTCGCGCCGCTTCGATTGCCGCATTGAGTGACAATAAGTTCGTCTGCGCAGAGACTCCAGCGACGAGTTGCGCCATCTGTTCGATTTGTTGCGTTTGCTCAAGGAAACCTTCTAATTTCTGACCGAGTTCACGATTTTGTTCTGTTGACGCGCGTAATGAAGTAGCCTGTTGTTCCATGACAGAACTACTTTGAACCATCACGTGATCTGCCGCCTGTCCTTCTGCATAAGCGGTTTGTGCGCGTTGTTCGCTCTCCTCGAAGAGTTGTTGCATATCAGCCATCGTACTGACCGTTGTCTGGATATCATCCGACACCGTTTGTGTACCGCTCGCCATCTCATTAATCGCATGGGTCATGTTACCAGAAACTTCGACGATGTTCGCGTTCTCTGTCGTCGCTTCCGTACTCATTTGACGAATCGTGTTCGACGAGCGACTGATCGTTCCGATGACCTCATGTAAAGTTCCTTGCATCTGCGCAACAGCCGTCTCGAGTCGACCAATCTCATCTTTTCGACCGGATACGACCAGTTCCTGTGACAAGTCTCCATCCGAAATTTGCTCTGCTGTCCGGACGACACGGCTGATCGGTCGCGTGATACTACGTGCGAAGTACCAATTGTATAACGCTAGACCAATCAAGAGGAGGAATGTCGCGATTAGGACGGTCCGCGTCAAATTCAATGTCTCGTCTTTTGCCTCACGTTGTAAGACATCATAAAACTCCCCATTTTTCGTATGTAACGTATAGAGATCACTGAGGACACCTTCAATTCGTGCGGCATGGGAGCGAATGTCAATCGGATTCACCGCGTCCGTCAGTTCCGTCCGTTTTGCAGCGAGCGTCTTATACTTCATATCCGCCCGGTTCAACTCTTCTTGAAACGCTGGAATCAAATATGTCTTCTGTAGCTGATTCAAAGCTTGCTCGTTCTTCTTACTAAGAGCCTGAACCTGCTCCGCCTGACTCTCAGACGGTTGGCTTGCCAGTCGGTTCCATGCTGCCTGTTCATATAAGAGCTTCGTTTCGAGTTCTGAAATTTCAACGAGTTGTTTCCCGTAGTCTTCGTTATAGGATTGAATTTGACGGAGTTGGAACAAGGTCCATCCCATCAAGATGACGACACTCAAAATCGTCACTAATGTTGAGAGTAAAAATCGTTTCCGTAACGTCATTGGATCGTCACCTTACCTTCGAGCACATCTTGTTGCAGCTGCTCTAATTTTTTTCGTTCCCCGTCCGTAAAGTTCGTATTACGGATTGGAGCCAACTGGATTGCCCCTTCTTTGACACCAAGGACGACTTGTCCAGATTGGAGTCCTTTTGCATCCACATCTTGTCCGATTTTCGTAATCGCAAGATCAACTTGTTTTAGCATCGACGTCATGACGGCGTCAGGCGCGATCGGGGTCTGATCGCTATCAACACCGATAGCTTTTTTCCCCTTCGTTTGCGCTGCCTCAAGGACGCCGCTCCCTGTTAATCCAGCAGCTGCATATAACACGTCTGCCTTTTTCTGCATCATTTCGTTTGCAAGCGTCCGTCCCTTTTCGGGCGCCGCAAAGTCCTCCGCATATTCGACGAGTACCTTTGTTTTCGGATTGACGGCTTTAGCGCCAGCTATGTATCCTTTTTCGAACTTCTCAATCAAAGGCGACTTCATCCCACCGACGAAACCAATCGTATTCGTCTTGGTTTGGATTCCTGCAGCGGCACCCGCTAAGTAGCTTCCTTCGTCCTCTTTGAACGTAACCGAGAGTACGTTCGGTAACGTCGAGACGGCATCAATCAAGGCGAATTGTTGTTTCGGATATTTTTTAGCAACGGTCTCAAGATCTGTCTGCCCCATGTAGCCGAGTCCGACGATAACGGTCGGCTTCTTTTTCGCTAACGCTTCAAATGCTGTTTTATAGGTCTTCGTTTCGTTTAATTCCCGGTAATCGATCGACCAGCCTTCCTTCTCCCGTAACAACGCCATACCGCTCATCGCTGCATCGCTGAATGATTGATCGCCAAGACCAACATCCGATAAGACGACCGCCATTTCCTTTCGCTCCTTGACTGCCCGTTCTGGATCATCGATGACACTACCGCATCCTGCAAGGCTTAGTGTCGATGCCAGTATGATTCCACTCCATCGTTTCATTCATTCCACACCCTTCCGACATTCTACATCTGATTATCGGAAGCGATGTCTGACTTTTTAATACAAAATCCAAATTCAGAATAATCCCACAACAAAAAAACATGCCCCTCTAAAAAAGAGGAACATGTGACATATTCTTAGTAGTCGCTATCAGACGTACCACCAGTAACGATTGCGATTCCTGCTGAAGCACCAATGCGTGATGCACCTGCATCGATCATTGCTTTTGCACCTTCGAAGTCACGAACGCCACCAGACGCTTTAACACCGATATCAGGACCGACTGTCTCACGCATGAGACGGATATCTTCGACTGTTGCACCACCTGTTGAGAAACCAGTTGATGTTTTCACAAAGTTAGCACCTGCTTTAACTGAAAGTTCAGCAGCTGTTTTGATTTCTTCTTTTGTAAGAAGACAGTTTTCAAAGATGACTTTAACGAGCGTACCGTTCGCCGCTTCGACAACTGCACGAATATCACGTTCTACTAACTCAAGATTTCCATCTTTTAGTGCGCCGATGTTTAAAACCATATCGATTTCTGTTGCACCGTTTTGAATGGCATCCTTTGTTTCGAATGCTTTCACTTCTGGCGTGTTTGCTCCAAGTGGGAACCCGATGACTGTACATACTTTCACGTCATCATCTGACTTTAAGAGTTCTGATGCTAACGCGACGTATGTCGGGTTAACGCAGACGCTTGCGAATTTGTATTCTAATGCTTCTTTACAGAGTGTTTCGATTTGAGCACGTGATGTTTCTGGCTTCAGTGCCGTATGGTCGATCATTCCTGCTAAATTCATGATTGTTGTCCTCCTTAAGGCTTCCCTTTGACTCTGATATTATTCTATCACGCAAGAGGTCTGACTTCTATCTTTTTACGCGACTTTTCGAAGCTGTTTTTTTCGAATCCAGACTCCATTGAGCGTAAAGACAATCGCTGCTGTCCAAATACATGTAAACGCCACCATGTGTGTTTTAGTAAACGGTTCATGATAGAGCAATACACCGAGTCCAAGTGATAAGGTTGGTGCGACGAATTGCAGGAATCCAACCCATGTGAATGGAATCCGTTGTGCCCCGAATCCAAATAACAAAAGTGGCACAGCGGTGACGATCCCCGTTAAGATGAGTCCAGTCATCGTACCGACAGATTCGGTTATCGAAGACGTTCCCTGTACTTGCCAATATCCGAGGAAGATCAAAGCCAGTGGAAGCGGCGCCATCGTCTCAAGTGTCAGACTGACCGTTGATTCAAGCGGACGACGTTTTTTGACGACGCCGTAAAAACCGAAGCTTAAGGCAAGCGCAATCGAGATCCATGGAAATTCGCCGTAGCCAATCGTTAAAATCAGAACACCGATCGTCGCAAGGACAATCGAGATCCATTCAATCCGTGAGAGCTTTTCTTGAAAGAAGAAGACACCAAAGACGATGCTGACGAGCGGATTGATGTAATAGCCGAGCGATGCCTCAACGATGAATTGATGATTGACAGCCCAGATGTAGATGAACCAATTCAAGCTGATGATCAGTCCATTTAAGAAAAAGAGTCGGCGCGTGAACGGATCACGCAATGCCGTCTTCCATTTTCCAAGTGCTTTTTGAAACGACAGTAAGATGAGTAGAAATAGAAACGACCAGATGATCCGGTGCGCTAGTATCTCTTCACTCGGTACATTAGCGAGCATCTTCCAGTAAAGCGGTAAGAGCCCCCAAATGATATATGCGACAAGCGTCGCAAAAAATCCCGGTAGATTCACATAATCCCTTCTTTCGTTATGATACCTTCTTCATCCGTATCTTTCCTGCTGATAAACCGCTGATCGTAAACAAAGCAACGGCAATCCAAATGAACAGGAAAGCGATGAAGTGAATCGTCGTAAAGACGTCATTAAATAGATAAATTCCAAGGAGTAGCGTTAACGTTGGTGCAATGTACTGCAGAATTCCGACGTAAACGAACGGGATTTTCGGCATCCCGTATCCAAATAACATCAATTGAACTGCTGTTGCGATTCCGAGCATGATGATTGCAAGCAGTGCACTCGTCGGCATCGCAAGCGGTTGACTATCCGTCACGCCTAGCGTCAAGAGAGCGAACGGGAGCGTGACGAGCGTCTCTAAAAATAATCCCGATAATGGCTCGGCTGCCGCCTTTTTCTTCAGCACACCGTAAAATGCGAACGAGATGGCAAGTGAAAAGGCAATGATCGGAAATTGACCATAACCGAGTGTTAAAATCATCACACCAGTGATTGCTGATACAATCGCGATGATTTGTGGACGCGTTAATCGTTCCTTAAAAAAGATCAAACCGAACAAGACGCTGACGAGCGGATTGATATAATACCCGAGCGACGACTCGACGATATACCCTTCTCCGATGGCATACAGATAGAGTGACCAGTTCCCACCTAATACGAGACCTGCCGCAAGCACGGTATAGCGCTGGCGTTTGTTTTGCCACAGGTGACGAACGAATTGAAACTTCTTCGTCAAGCGTAACAATAGTGTCACGAAGATGAACGCACTTAAAATCCGGATTGAAACGACCGTCCATGCTGGAATTCCAGCAGCAAATACTTTGTAGATCGGCAACAGTCCACCAATCACGTAGGCGACGAATGTCGCACTCATACCCCGTTTGTCCACGGTCATCCCCCTTATGTATGAAGAAAGCCGCCAGTGGCGACTTTCATTGAACCTTATTGCCCGTCAAGCGTCGTAAACAACTCGCGTAATTCCTCTTCTGTCAAATCACGCCAAGAACCAATCGGTAAATCGCCAAGCTCGATGTTCATGATCCGGACGCGCTGCAGCCGTTTGACCCGGTAGCCGAACTCTTTACACATTCGACGAATCTGACGATTTAACCCTTGCGTCAAAATGATGCGAAATGTCCGTGTCTCAAGTGGTTCAACGATACATTCCTTCGTCGTTGTACCAAGAATGTCAACACCACTCGCCATTCCTTGAATGAATGTGTCCGTGATCGGGGCATCGACAGTCACGATATATTCCTTATCGTGATTGTTTTCTGCCCGGAGAATCCGGTTGACGACATCACCGTCATTCGTCAAAAGAATCAAGCCGTCTGAATCCTTGTCGAGACGACCGATCGGGAAAATCCGCTTCGGATGATTAACGAAATCGATGATATTTCCTTCGATATCAAGCTCCGTCGTACACGTAATGCCGACCGGTTTATTTAAGACGATGTAGACGGGTTTTGGTTTCGTTTGGAGTGGCTGACCGTCGATTTCGACGACGTCCGTCTCTTCAGCTTGCGAGCCGAGTTCTGCCGTCAGACCGTTGATCGTCACACGACCTGCGTCGACTAATTTATCGGCAGCACGCCTTGAGCAAAAGCCCGTTTCACTAATGAATTTGTTGATTCGCATGAATAATATCCTCTTTCCTTAATTGAACTGTATTCAGTGTAGCGCATTCCTGAAATGAAAACAAAAAAAGTGGCAAAGAAAACCAGAGGTTCCCTTTGCCCTTTCGATTAGACTACAGCGTCTTTAAGTGTCTGCATGATGCGAACAAATTGACCATCGTTCATCGGATAACCGGCTTTCGTGATTTTGACACGAACGAGTTGTCCGATCATCGACTCATCGCCTTCGATTGCGACACGCAAATAGTTATCTGTGTAACCGACGAGACGACCGCCTGCTTCTTCCGAGAATTCTTCCGGAATGATCTCAAGCAGTTCCCCTTCGTATTTCGAAGCATATTCCTTTGCGAGTTGATCCGATAAAGCGATCAAACGCGCGACGCGTTCTTCTTTGATTGATTCCTCGACTTGATCATCCATCATCGCAGCGGGTGTTCCTGTCCGTTTTGAGTACGGGAAGACATGCAACTCACTGAACTTATGATCGTTGATGAAGTTGAACGTTTCCATGAACTCTTCTTCCGTCTCACCTGGGAAACCAACGATGACATCCGATGTGATCGCACAGTCAGGCAGGACTTCCTTCAAACGCGTAATCCGTTCTCCGAATTCTGCCATCGTATACTTCCGGCGCATCCGGCGAAGGACCGTATCGGAAGCCGACTGGATCGGAACGTGCAAGTGACGAACGACAATCGGTGAATCCTTCAGGACATCAAGTACCTCGTCCGTGATTTGACTAGCTTCGATCGACGAAATCCGCAAACGTTCGAGTCCATTGACGGATTCGAGTGCTTTAAGTAATTTCGCTAAGTTGTAGTCTTTTAAGTCTTCTCCGTAGCCACCTGTATGGATGCCCGTCAAGACGATTTCTTTATAACCCGCATCAACGAGCTGTTGTGCTTGCTTCAAGACATCTTCTGGTTGACGAGACCGCATGAGACCACGCGCCCATGGAATGATACAGAACGTACAGAAATTGTTACAGCCTTCCTGAATTTTCAGAGAAGCCCGTGTCCGGTCCGTAAAGGCCGGTACATCCAGTTCTTCATAGACTTTTGCTTTCATGATGTTTCCGACCGCATTGATTGGCATGCGTTCTTCACGGAATTGTTCAATGTATCC
This sequence comes from Exiguobacterium sp. UBA3968, assembly GCF_002385115.1. NCBI lineage: Bacteria > Bacillati > Bacillota > Bacilli > Caryophanales > Exiguobacterium > Exiguobacterium sp. UBA3968. The sequence goes on along the minus strand of NZ_DGCW01000005.1, from coordinate 129,424 downwards.
AATCATTTTATGCCGATCTTGTGTTCCGACGACGACATCGACGCCAGGAATCGCCATGATTTCAGCAGGAGATGTTTGGGCATAACAGCCCGTTACGCAGATGACACTATCCGGATTTTGGCGAATCGCCCGTCGGATGACTTGGCGACTTTTCTTATCTCCGGTATTCGTGACCGTACATGTATTGACGACATACACGTCCGCATGATCAGCAAAATCAACGCGTGCGTAACCAGCGTCCTTGAACAGTTGCCAGACAGCTTCTGTTTCGTAATGGTTGACTTTACAGCCAAGCGTTTGAAAGGCAACAGTTGCCATTTCGTTCACCCTTTCAATTCAAAATGATACGAGACGGCGGAAAGGACATACAACGGTGCCGTTTCCGTCCGTAAGATGCGGCGCCCTAGAGCGGCTTGTTTAAAACCGGCATCCGTCAAACGTGCGATTTCTGCTTCAGCGAACCCACCTTCAGGTCCGATGACGACAAGAAGGGAATCTCCTTCTTGCAGTCCAGCAAGCGTCATAGCGAGGACGGAGGCCTCCCCTTGTTTCGCTGATTCTTCATAGGCAACCAGACAAGCCGTGTAGTTCGATGCATCCTGTAAGACTTCATCATACGCCACGAAGTCGACTGTCGGCAAGTGGGCACGGTACGATTGTTCCGCTGCTTCCTTGACGATTTTTTCGAGGCGTTCAATCTTTTTCGGAACCTTCTTCTGATCCCATTTCGAGACGGAACGATCGGCTTCGAAAATCCGTAGATAATGCATCCCGAGTTCCGTTGCTTTTTGGGCAACGAGTTCGATCTTATCGCCTTTTGGCAATCCATGGGCGATCGTCACACGAATCGGTAACTCCGTCTCGATCGGTAAAGTCTCTTCGATCCGGGCAGAAGCCGCTTCTTTATCGAGTGCTTCCAGGCGACACCGGTAAAGACCTGTCCCGTCGAGTACGAGAATCTCTCCGCTGACTTCCATCCGCATGACGTTTTTCATATGGTGTGCGTCGTCTTTCGGGAGATGAAAGACATCTCCCTGACGCATCGAGGGCTCGACGAAATACCGTTGCATGCGCTTATGCCTCCCGTTTCGCGATGATTGCGACCCAGTCTTCAAGCTTCGTCGTCTCGACGATCGTGAATCCTGCTTCTTGCATCGCTTGTACGACCATATCTTTCTTCTGACTAATGATACCGGAAGCGATGAAATGCCCGCCTGGTAACGTCAGCGTATAGGCATCCTTGACGAAGAGGAGGATGACTTCCGCTAAGATATTCGCGACGATCAACTCGACCGGCTCACTCAATTCCTTCATCAAATCGCCTTGACGGACCGTGATCTGCTCACTGACGTTGTTCAAAGCGACGTTTTCTGTCGCTGATTTGACAGCGACTTCGTCTAAATCCAGTGCAAAGACATCTTTTGCCCCAAGCTTCGCTGCTGCAATCGCTAAGACACCGGATCCCGTTCCGACATCGACGACACGGTCTTGCTCTTGCAAGTAGTTCTCAATCGCTTGAATGCAGAGGACCGTCGTCGGGTGTGTTCCTGTTCCGAACGCCATACCTGGATCGAGCTCGATGATCTTTTCATCCGGTTGTGGCGTGTAGTCTTCCCACATCGGGACGACCGTCAGATGACGACTGATTTTGACCGGTTTATAGAATTGTTTCCATGAATGTGCCCAGTCTTCTTCATCTACTTGAGTCAGCGTGACAGCACCCGTGCCAATCGACAGACCGAAGTTCGTCAATTGTTGGATGTCCTGTTCGATGCCTTTGATCGTGTCCGTCAAATCGCTGCTTTCTGCAAGATACGCCTTCACGAGTACACCTTGAGTCGGGTACTCGTCCCGTTTCGTCTCATCCCAAATTTCACCGAAGTTATCTTCTCGGTGGGACATCATCTCGAAATCTTCGACGTCCTCGATGACGACTCCGCTTGCTCCCGCTTCATGTAAGATGTTTGAAACTGCTTCGATGGCTTCTTGTGTCGTATGGACACAGATCTCTGACCATTTCATTTCTTGTCACGCTCCTCTGTAGTGATCACCCTGTAAAGAATGTCTTGATCCGGCTGAAGACACCTTCGTGTTGCTCTTCGACACCTTTTTCATCGCTGATTTCATTGAATTCCCGTAATAGTTCTTTTTGACGTTCCGTCAGATTCTTCGGTGTGATGACGACGACGTTGACGTATTGATCACCATGATGACCGGACCGGACGTTCGGCATCCCTTTTCCGCGGAGACGGAAACGTGATCCTGTCTGTGTGCCCGCTGGAATCTTCAGACTGACCTTGCCATGAACGGTCGGTACTTCGATCTCATCTCCAAGTGTTGCTTGTGCGAATGTAAGTGGCATATCCATGACGATATGATCATCGACACGTTCGAACAGTTCGTGTGCTGCGACACGGACGACGACATACAAGTCACCTGCTGGTCCACCGTTGACACCGGCTTCCCCTTTGCCTGCTAAGCGGATTTGTTGCCCATTGTCGATCCCTGCTGGAATTTTGACACGGACATCTTTGTTTTTACGGACACGACCGGCTCCACGACATGTTTCACATGGCTCCTTGACGATTTGTCCACGCCCATGACATGTCGAACACGTCGTTTGGTTGACGACACGACCGAACATCGTGTTTTGTTCGACGTTGATGTGCCCCGAACCACCGCATCGTTTACATGTTTCTGGATGTGTTCCTGGTTTAGCACCCGAACCATGACATGTACCGCAATCTTCTTCGACTGGGATCGTGATCGTCTTCTCGACGCCTGTGACCGATTCCATGAAGTCGATTTCCTCGACGTATTGTAAGTCCTGTCCTTTACGTGGGGCATTTGGATCTTGACGACGTCCGCCACCGAAGAACATGTCGAAGATGTCGCCAAATCCTTCAGCTCCACTGAATCCACCGCCACCTTGTGATGGATCTTGGTGACCGAATTGGTCGTAACGTGCTCGTTTATTGTCATCGGACAACACTTCATACGCTTCCGATAATTCCTTGAATTTCGCATCCGCATCCGCTTCCTTGTTGACGTCCGGGTGGTACGTCCGGGCAAGCTTACGGTACGCGCGTTTGATTTCCGCTGATGAGGCATCGCGCGCGACGCCTAGTACTTCATAATAATCGCGTTTTTCCACGTGCAGTCTTCCTCTCTCTATTCCGATTCATTTCATACTGTTTGATTTTACCGAACTTCGTGCGACATGGAAAGAGCCAAAGCGCGGATACGCTTTGGCTCTCTCTAGCGCCCGAAAAATCGGTCGGATGAATTACTTGTTGTCTTTCTCGTCGACTTCTTCGAACTCAGCGTCCATGACGTTGTCGTCTTGACCACCAGCTTGTGCGCCTTCAGCGCCCGCTTGTTGCTGTGCCATGTTCTCGTAGACTTTTTGTGTCAACTCTTGGACGACTGTCGACAATTCGTCTTTTGCAGAACGGATTGCTTCGATGTCTGTTCCTTCGAGAGCTTTTGTTACTTTTTCTTTTGCAGCTTCTGCTTTTTCTTTATCAGCGTCAGCGACTTGCTCACCGAGGTCTTTGATTGCTTTATCTGTTGCGAAGACGAGTTGGTCTGCTTCGTTGCGTAATTCGACTTCTTCTTTACGCTTGTTGTCTGCGTCCGCGTTTGCTTCTGCATCTTTGACCATTTGCTCGATGTCCGCTTCAGTCAAACCGCTTGATGATTGAATCGTGATCGACTGTTCTTTGTTCGTTCCGAGATCTTTCGCAGAAACGTTAACGATACCGTTCGCGTCGATGTCGAATTTAACTTCGATTTGTGGCACACCACGTGGTGCTGGCGGAATGTCCGTCAATTGGAAGCGACCAAGTGTTTTGTTATCTGCTGCCATTGGACGTTCCCCTTGGAGGACGTGGATGTCAACAGCTGGTTGGCTGTCTGCTGCAGTCGAGAAGACTTGTGATTTCGAAGTTGGGATCGTTGTGTTACGATCGATCAATTTCGTCATCACGCCACCCATTGTCTCGATACCGAGTGAGAGTGGAGTTACGTCGAGAAGAACGACGTCTTTGACGTCTCCTGTCAATACGCCACCTTGAACCGCTGCACCGAGGGCAACGACTTCATCCGGGTTAACCCCTTTGAACGACTCTTTACCAGTGAAGTCTTGGATTGCTTTTTGAACTGCAGGAATACGAGTCGAACCACCAACGAGGATGATTTTGTCGATTTTGTCTGGTGTCAGACCTGCATCGTTCATAGCACGGCGTGTTGGTTCCATCGTACGTTCAACGAGATCTGCTGTGAGATCGTCGAATTTCGCGCGTGAGAGCGTCATTTCCAAGTGAAGTGGACCTGATGCGCCAGCTGTGATGAACGGAAGGCTGATTTGTGTTGAAGAAACACCTGAAAGGTCTTTTTTCGCTTTTTCAGCTGCATCTTTCAAACGTTGAAGCGCCATCTTATCTTGAGCAAGATCGATGCCGTTTTCTTTTTTGAATTCTGCTACGAGATGATCGATGATTTTTTGGTCGAAATCATCTCCACCAAGACGGCTGTCACCTGCAGTTGAAACTACTTCAAAGACGCCATCACCGAGCTCAAGGATCGACACGTCGAACGTACCGCCACCAAGGTCATAGATGAGGATCGTGTGATCTTCGCCTTTTTCGAGACCGTAAGCGAGCGCTGCTGCTGTAGGCTCGTTGATAATCCGTTTTACATCAAGACCAGCAATTGTACCAGCGTCTTTTGTCGCTTGGCGTTCTGCATCGTTGAAGTAAGCCGGTACTGTGATGACAGCTTCTGTGACTTTTTCACCGAGGTAGTCTTCTGCTTGCGCTTTTAATTTTTGAAGGATGATCGCAGAGACTTCTTGTGGTGTGTAGTCTTTGCCTTCAACTTCTACTTTATAGTCTGTACCCATATGACGTTTGATCGACATGATCGTGTTCGGGTTCGTGATTGCTTGACGTTTTGCAACTTCCCCTACTTGACGCTCACCGTTTTTGAATGCGACGACAGATGGTGTCGTACGGTTTCCTTCTGCGTTAGCGATGACGACGGGTTCGCCACCTTCCATTACTGCAACACATGAGTTCGTTGTACCTAAGTCAATACCGATGATTTTTGCCATGATCTATTTCCTCGCTTTCAATGATTGGAATAATGAAGTACAGGCTGATTACTCAGCTACTTTAACCATACTCGGACGAATCACACGATCGTGCAATTTGTACCCTTTTTGGAATTCAGCGATGACGACACCTGATGCGTGTTCTTCGCTCGCTTCTTGAACGACCGCTTGGTGTAAGTTCGGATCGAACGCTTCACCGACAGCTGGAATCTCGACGACGCCTTCATTTTGAAGCGTTTCGACGAGTTGACGTTTTACCATCTCGACACCCGTCAAGACAGATTTCGTCTCCTCGTTTTCCGTCTCGATTTGGAGCGCCCGGTCCAAGTTATCGACGAGTGGCAACAGCTTTTCGACGATCGCTTGTGAAGAATACTTCGCGCGGTTCTCTGCTTCGACACGGTTACGACGCTTGAAGTTCTCAAAATCCGCACGGAGGCGTAATTCTGAAGCTTTTGCTTCTGCGAGTTGTGCTTCGAAGTCCGGCTTCTCGTCTTCGACGAGATCCGCTTGGATGACTTCTTCTTCTGTGACTTCGACGGTTTCAGTCGGCTCTGTCACGTTTTCTTCTTGTTGGAGGTTTTGATTCTGTTCTTTTTCTTCCACTCTGAATCGAGCCCCTTTCTATATTCAATCCAAATTGTTCTTATGCAATTCGGTTTGGAATGCTTGAAGTAGATGGATGATCGAGTTGATTCCCCGGTTGTAATCCATCCGTTTCGGTCCGATCAATGCGAGTGTCCCAATTGAGACACCGTCGACCGAATAATGGGCCCGGATGACGCTACAATCTTTTAATGCATCCATATTGTTCTCACTCCCGATCGTAATCAAGATTTGATTATCGAGATTCGGTCGTAGGAAATCGAGAACAGCTTCTTGCTGTTCGATCAGTTCGAGAACAGGTCGTAGTTTTGCGACGTCCTGAAATTCAGGCTGATCGAACATGTTGGCTTTCCCGCCCAAATAAATGAACGGTCGCTCCTCTTGATCCGTCAAGACGAGATCAAGTGCTTTCGAGAGCAATACCGTCTGCTCAGAATGCTCTGAACGGAAGCGACGGATTTCCTCAAGCAGACGACTGCGTAAGGCTGAGAGCGGCGTACCGCGCAACGTCTGGTTCAGACGTTCCATCAGTCGGCTCGCTGCTTCCTGGGACAACGCTTGATTCAATTGCAATGTCTTGTGTTCAACATGTCCCGTCTCTGTGACGAGAACGATGACGACACGACCCTCGGCAAGAGGAATTAATTCTAGATGATGCAGTCGTTGTCCGTCTTCTTTTGGTCCAAGTACAAGTGTCGTGTAATGGGTTAAATCACTCAACAGGTCTGCTGTGTGCCGAATCAACCGATCATTCTCATTCACGGAATGGGCAAAGAGTGACTTCAATGCCTGTGCTTCTTTTGGTGTGATGTTTTCCGGACGAATCAGATGGTCGACATAAAAACGATATCCGAGTTCGGAAGGAATCCGTCCTGCGGAAGTGTGTGGCTTTTCAATCAGACCCATCTCTTCGAGGTCCGCCATCTCGTTACGAATGGTCGCGGAACTGAACGTCACGTCGTCTCGTTTTGAGAGCGTCCGTGAGCCGACGGGTTGAGCAGTCTTGATATAATCATCGACGATTGCACGTAAAATCAACAATTGACGATCCGTCAGCACCTTCTTCACCACCTTATTTTGTTAGCACTCACTTTTAACGAGTGCTAATTACATCTTTTACTATAAGGAATTGTCCGCCCGATGTCAACCGAATTGCGTGACCCTTTGAACAGTTTCCCATTCTGCGATACAGTGAAACAAAGAACGGAAAGGATGAATCGGATGATTGAATTATTGGCAATGGCGGGAGTCTTTGTCTGGCTGTTCATCGCGGTCATCGGAACGACTGCGTATTTTTTAAGGAAGTCGAAAAAATGAGAGAAGCAGTGTTCCACATTTGGGAAACACCGCTTCTCTCATTTTCATTGATTTCAGCTACTCTTATGTCATTGTACTTGCGCTTCACCAATGAACTCTGCAAAGACTTCGTTCGCTAGCGGAATTCCGGCTGGCGTCAAACGGATATGTGTCTCCGTCTGCTCGACGAGACCGTTTGGCAACAACCGTTTCATGACTTCACCAAATACATCTTTAAACGCTACTCCATACTTCTCCTGGAAACGCTCGAGCGATACGCCGTCCTTCATTCGAAGACCGAGGAACATCTCTTCTTCCATCCGCTCAACGTTCGTCAACGGCGTCTCTTTTCGAACCGGTAACCCTTCCGCCTTGATATAGTGCGGAATCGGTGCGATGTTCGCACGACGCGTCTGATTGATATAGCTATGTGAGCCTGCACCAAATCCGTAGTACTCATCGTTTTCCCAGTAGACGCGATTATGACGACTCTCTTTTCCAACTTCTGCGAAGTTCGAGATCTCATACTGTGCATAACCACCTGCTTCAATCGTTTCGATCATCACTTGATACATCTCTGCCTCGAGATCTTGCGTCGGTAGCGGTAGTTTTCCTTTTCGCTCTTGAATCGCAAAAACCGTGTGTGGTTCTAAAATCAATGAATAGGATGAAATATGCGTAATCGGTAATTGTAGCGCCCGTGTAACGTCGTAGCGGACCTGATCGAGCGTCTGATTCGGTAATCCGAACATCAAGTCGACGGAGATGTTATTAAATCGTTTCGCTGCTGCATCGAGCGTCTGCGCGACTTTCGCTTCCCGGTGCGTTCGACCGATGCGTTCGAGCAAACCATCGTCAAACGATTGGACACCGAAACTGACACGATTGACACCACCTATCTTCATGATATCAAGTTTCTCTTCCGATACACCGTCCGGATTCGACTCGACCGTATACTCTAAATCGTCACCTGTTAGTGGCAACAAATGCTTTTGAATGATTTCCATTAAACGTTGCATCTGTGGTTCATTCAAAGCAGTTGGTGTGCCACCACCAATGAAGATCGTCTCGAGATGATCCGTCGGGTATTGTTTCAGCGTCAGTTCGATTTCGCGTTCAAGCGCATCGAGGTATTCATCGACGGGCTGATTCTTTAAAAAGACTTTATTGAAATCACAGTAGTAACAAATATGTTCACAAAAAGGGATGTGGACATATGCGGCGCGTATTCCCATTTCGCCTCATCCTTTCTCTATAAAAACCAAAAAGGGGACGCAAGCGCCCCCCACCTGTTTAATCTTCGTCCATAGATAGAACGGACATGAAGGCTTCTTGCGGTACCTCTACTGAGCCTACCATCTTCATGCGTTTCTTACCTTCTTTTTGCTTCTCGAGCAACTTCCGTTTCCGAGAGATGTCTCCCCCGTAACATTTCGCGAGAACGTTCTTCCGTAATGCTTTAATCGTCGAACGCGCGACAATCTTTGTTCCGACTGCTGCCTGAATCGGCACTTCGAACTGCATCCGCGGAATCAATTCCTTCAGCTTATCAACGATGACCTTTCCACGTTCGTACGCGAAGTCACGGTGAACGATGAAGCTGAGCGCATCGACGTTTTCGTTATTAAGAAGGATATCCATCTTGACGAGACGCGACTGTTGATAGCCGATCAATTCATAATCAAGTGACGCATATCCTTTTGTACTCGATTTCAACTGATCAAAGAAATCGTAGACGATCTCAGATAACGGCAATTCATAGGTGATTTTGACACGTGTCGTATCGATGTATTGCATATCGACGAATGTTCCGCGTTTCTTCTGACACAACTCCATGATTGCACCAACGTAATCATTCGGTGTCATGACAGCAGCCTTAACGAACGGCTCTTCAATGAATTCAACTTTTTGCTGATCCGGCATCTTCGATGGGTTATCAACATGCAAGACTTCACCCGCTGTCGTCGTCACGTGATAGATAACGGACGGTGCCGTCGTGATCATATCGATGTTGAACTCACGTTCGATCCGCTCCTGAATGATTTCCATGTGGAGCATCCCGAGGAATCCACAACGGAATCCGAATCCGAGTGCTTGTGAAGTCTCTGGTTCGAATTCGAGCGCCGCGTCACTGAGTTGCAGTTTTTCAAGTGCTTCTCGTAAATCATTGTATTTCGCAGCATCGATCGGATAGAGTCCACAGTACACCATCGGATTCATTTTTCGGTATCCTGGCAGCGCTTCAGCAGCCGGCTGTTTCGCGAGCGTAATCGTATCCCCGACACGTACATCGCCGACCGTTTTGATCGAGGCCGACAACGTTCCAACATCACCAACTGTCAATTCTTGCTGACGTAATGGTTTTGGTGTTGCGACAGCAAGTTCAAGGACTTCGAAATCCTTACCTGTCGACATCATTCGGATTTTATCGCCAACCTTAACTGTTCCGTTGACGACTCGAATCGAGGCAACGACACCACGATACGCATCATAGTACGAGTCGAAGATCAATGCTTCAAGCGGTGCAGAGGGATCACCCGTCGGAGCTGGTACTTTCTCGACGATCTGTTCGAGAATTTCTTCGATTCCGATTCCGGCTTTCGCGGATGTCGGAACGGCTTCAGACGCATCAAGTCCGATGACATCTTCGATTTCTTGACGGACGCGTTCGACGTCTGCAGAAGGCAAATCGATTTTGTTGATGATCGGAAGGATTTCGAGATCGTTGTCGAGTGCTAAGTAAACATTCGCAAGCGTCTGCGCTTCGATTCCTTGTGCCGCATCAACGACGAGGACAGCTCCTTCACAAGCTGCAAGTGAACGCGAGACTTCATATGTGAAGTCGACGTGTCCCGGTGTATCGATGAGGTGAAGAATGTAATCTTCCCCGTCTTTTGCTGTATACTTCAATTGAACAGCATTCAGTTTAATCGTGATGCCACGCTCACGTTCGAGCTCCATGGCATCAAGTGTCTGATCTTTCATTTCACGCGATGTCAGCGCGCCAGTTTTTTCTAAAATCCGGTCAGCGAGTGTCGACTTCCCGTGATCGATATGGGCAATGATCGAGAAGTTACGAATACTCTTCTGCCGCTTTAAACGGTCTTCATTCGTCATGTTTAGAGTCACCTTACCTTATTTTCAAACGTACATACGGTTCATTATACCAAAAAGCGCTTCACTGTACTATCTCGTTTTGTTTTACCCGAAAAACAAAATGTGAAGATTCCCTAGACGTCGTATTGCTTTTAAGAAAAACGTTTGCTACAATTGTGTTTGTTCTGTTGAACGATAACTGCAGATATGCGAATATAAATCTCGAATGAGTTTTATTGGAGGTGAATCATCCATGGCTAACATTAAATCAGCAATCAAACGCGTTAAAACAGCTGAAAAACGCCGCGTCGCTAACGTACAACGTAAATCGGCAATGCGTTCAGCGATTAAAGCAGTCGAAACTTTCGCAGCTGAAGGTAACAAAGACCAAGCGGTCCTTGCTTTCGCTACAGCTTCTAAAAAAATCGACAAAGCTGCTGCTAAAGGTCTCATCCACAGCAACAAAGCTGGTCGTGACAAATCACGTCTCGCTAAACTCGTAAACGCACTTTAATTCTTTCCGAAGAATACGGTGATGGGTCGCCACTAGGAGGTATCTCCAGTGGCGATTTTTTTATATGATGTGAAATGGCGGACGAAGGACTCGTGTGAAACGATTCCTTCGTCCGCCATTTGTTGTCCTATTTGTCGTTTAGACGGTCGATCATGACATAGTGAAGACCGATTCCTTCAATCATGAAAGGCTCTCCGACGCGCTCTAGTCCAAGACGCTCATAAAAAGGAAGTGCCGTAACGCGGGCGTTACACCACCAAGCTGTCACTTGTCGTTCTTTCAAGAGACGACGGGCTTCTTCGATCAGCGCCCGACCATATCCTTCACCACGCACTTGTTCACTCGATGCCATGCCACGAAGTTGGTACGTCGCTCCTGGCGCTTGTTCATGTGATTGTTCCGAGAAACTACCGATCGCGACAATTTGTTGTGCTTTTATCCCGCCGAGATGAAACGTCGAGGCACGCGCATCGTCTGGATAAACACACGCTTCACGTGGTTGATGAGGACGCAACACTTCATGCCGTAATGGGATGACTTCTTCTGCTGTTATGAGCTGGACTTCCATCATCATTCTCCTCCTCTATAGTGTCGCTAAGCGAACGATCAACGCATCGAATAGAATCTTCTTATCACCGCGCCCCGTCTTCATGCCTTCATCCGTGGTCGTGATGGCGATGAGTGCTTGCTCGAGCTGCGCAAAGGTAAACCGCTTCGCAGACTGTAATGCCAATTTGATCGCATAGGGATGGGCTCCGACTTTCGATGCGATTTGTCGTTCTCCGTATCCTTGTTCTGCTAATCGTTTCGACAGCAGCATCATCCGGTATTGCCGTGCCATCAGCCCAAGAAGTGCCAACACTTCCTGTCCTTGTTTTTCTAGGTCGCGAATCAAACGGATTGCTGGTTCGAGTTGACGCTTCATCAAGTAGTCCGTTAATTGAAAGACGTTGTCCTCTAATGTCCGCGGAACCAACAAATCGACATCCTCGATTTCGATCGTCGGGCGATCTCCTGCAAACAACATCAACTTCTCCAGTTCGTGCGCTAATGTCCCCCACATCTCAGCAGTCAGGAAAATAAGCCGCTCGATCGCCGGACGTTCCATCCGGTACCCTTTGTCATTGACGGCATCCAGGACGAAGCGGAACAGCTCTTCGGTCGTCGGTTTTTTCGCCTCCAGCACCGTCGCGCGCTCCTTCAATCGTTTAACGACGGTTTTTCGTTCATCGAGCTTTTCTGCTTCGACAATCAAGACAACGACCGCATAGTCTGCCGGTTGTAGGATATAATCTGCTAACCGTTCGAGGTTATGTTGTTTTTTATCTTTTGCTCCTGTCAGAAACGTTGCAGGTTTTGCAACGACGACACGGTAGTCACTCAAGAATGGCACCGTCTCTGCTTCATCAAGCACCGCATCAAGCGGTTGGTCGTTCAAATCGATTTTCATATAATCAAAGCGTTCTCCGTCCGGAAGAGCCGCTTTCACGATTTCACGTTCCCATTCTTCTAACAGATGTCGTTCCGTTCCATATAATAAGTATAAATTCGCTAATTTTCCGTTGACGAGCCAAGGAGTTTTCATCATTCCCACCACATTTCACAGTTTGTTCTTAACTTCATCATAGATAATCCTCTTTTATTCCGCTATACTAGAAGCGGAATCTATTAAGGGGGAATGCAGCATGGCACATTCAGTACGCCCACCAAGTGAAAACGCGTTCGAGAACGATATTCAATCAAAACGCAACGATGCGCTCGACTCTGCCGTTGGTTTTGGTGCATCATTCGGCTTCTTCGCAGTCTTGTTCATCATCGGTGTCGCAATTAAGTTCTTAAGTCTATAATCAGTAAAACAGCAACCTTGGGGGGTTGCTGTTTTTTTATTTTATCATAGGTTCACAGCCCGCTGAAGAACAAGTTACACTCCCGTCCTCATCCGTTCGAAAGACGATCCGATCTGTCCCGATTCGTTCGAGGACGTCCGGATGTGGATGCCCGTATCGATTTTTTCGTCCGACTGACAAGATGACAATCTTCGGATTCGTCTTTCGTAAGAGTTCTTCACCGGTCGACGTGTTCGAACCATGATGACCTGCTTTTAGAATATCGATCGGACCAATCTTTAACTCGTCTTCGATTGCTAGTCCAGCGTCGCCCGTCAGTAAAACACGTTGCTTGGCAATCTGTGCGAGTAATATGATAGACCGATCGTTTTCTTCTTCTTTTCGTCCAGTTGGTGCAAGTACCTGTAACCAAGGACGAATCGTTTGCCCCTTTTGAACGAACTCAACACGCGTTCCAGTGGCTTCGATAGAACGAATCAAATCATTTCGCTTCTCATCCATGTTGTCATATGCACCTAAATAAATGGTTTTCACGCGAACTTGGCGCAGTACACCTAGAAGTCCACCGACGTGATCGTGATCAGCATGTGTCACGATCAGACCGTCAATTTCGGCTTCTCCTCGTGTGAATAAAAAGGGAGCGACGATATGACTACCTGGATCAAACGGACGGAGCAGTGGATGCGTCGTTTGTTGATAAACGCCACCGGTATCCACGACGAATGTCTCTCCTGCTTTCTCAAGCACGATACTATCGCCTTGCCCAACATCTAAAAACGTGACTTGCTCAGGTGCGCGCCACTCGGTGTAGCCCCATGCCGCAAGTAAAAGGATCAACGGGAGAACATGCCCCCACCATCTCCGCTCAGCAATGAACCAAGCAATTCCGATTCCGACAACGACGATCGTCAAGACGATCGGAGAAAATGCCGGAACGGCAACCATCGCCAACGGTAAATCCTCCGCCAGTCGTAACACTTGATCCATCCATTGAATCGCATACTGATGCGCAATCTGAAACGTTGAACGAATCGATAAGAACGGAAGTGTCGCGAGAATGAACGATCCCGGCAGAATCACCCATTCAATCCAGCTACCAATCAATAGGTTCAACAATGGCGACCAAATTGAAACAGTCGTCTGTTCAATCCCCTGCAAAAAGAGGAGTGTTCCAAACTGTGCCCAAGCACTGATCAGCAGCCAGTTCCAAGGACGACGAACCGAACCCATTAGTCGTCTCGACAGCACAAGAAACAGCGTCAGTCCGACCGTCAATTGAAATCCGATATCGTAAATGACAGTCGGTTGAATCGCCAATTGAAAAGCCGCGACCCCTGCAATGACCTCCACCGGATCTAACGGTTTGTGGAAACGACGACCGAGTAACAGAATGATCGCGACAAGAACAGCTCGTGTGACTGGAGGGCTCCACTCCGTCAACCATCCGTAAATCGGCAGTAAGATAAGAACGATATCGAGTCGTTTTTCTTTTGTCATTCTGATTTTTCGTAAGACATACAGCAAACTAAATACTAAAAAAGCGATATGTGATCCTGAGATGACGATTGCATGTAATAAGCCGAATTTCTTAAACCGTTCGAGCGTCACTTGATCTATTAGTCGATCCTCACCAAACACAAGCGCTTCGACGTAGAATGTTTGCTTTTGTGGTAACAATTCTTCGATCCGCTTTAGCCATACTTCACGTACCCGTCTTCCTTCTGCCGCATACCCAGGTGTCCGATGACAGGAATCAAATGAACGGACTTCCCACTTTCCAGCGTAACGATGTGTATGCATGAATTGCTGTTCATCAAACCCTCCAGCATTCGATTGTTGGCGGACATCGAGCGGTTCCGTATTTACGCGACAGGAGTGCCCGATTCGTTCGTATCCTGTTTCTTCTTCCGTAATCGTTGCCGTCAATAGAACCGATTGACCGTTACTCTCTGCCTCATAACGAATTCGATCCCCATTACGCTTCCCTGACAAGATGTCAACAGACGAGACGTCATGCGGTTCAGGTGACAGATGACCCATTCCGATGAATAGGCAACTCAGAATGAACAGAAAAAAGAGACGACCAATTGAAAAAGACCATGATTTCAAGACAGCGAAGAGCATGAGGAGCACTAACCACCAAATCGATTCTTTGATGGCAACGATGAGTAAGAGGACGAACAGCACATGAAGTGGCATCAGTAGACGATCAGGTAGGATTTAAGCGATTCTAACGTCTTTTCCCCAAAGCCCTTCACATCTCCGAGTGATTCATATGTCGCAAATCCCCCCTTCTCCTCACGATAGGCTAAGATCGCTTCTGCTTTGGCGGGACCAATTCCCGGAACCTCCATCAACTGTTCCGCCGTTGCCGCATTGAGGTCAATCAATCCTTTCGGTATCTCTGCTTTTGAGCGTTTCGTTGGTTTTGGCTGACCTTTCCCTTTTTTCACCGGCACGATGACTTCCTGTCCATCAATGAGACGTGCCGCGAGATTCATTTGTCGAATATCGGCTTTTTCAGTCGTCTTTGCTTTTTCGATTGCATCCTTCACTCGATCACCCAAATGGAATTGATAAGGTCCAGGCGCTTCTACTGCTCCTTTTACGTCGACCATGATGAGTTTGTCACGAATCGAGGTGTCCTTTTCTGCTGGCTCTGCTTTTGCCTCTTGTTGTTTATCCGTTAAGGACGGTTGATCGACCATCGCTTCATTTGAACAAGAGGGTAATGGTACGAACAATAAAATGATGAGCAGCAGGACGACGACGAGACCTGCGATCTGTTGCAAACGTGGAACGGTCAAGACGAATCCCTCCTTTTCCCACGACTCTAACAGGTCACTACAGACTTCAGGAAACGAAGGAATACGCACTAACCATTCTTTACAGCACGATTCTGCGGTGTTTCGTCGGATGAAAGTCCTACCATCCATACCGTTACTTTGAATTAGCATCTGTTTCACGAACAAAAAAATCCGTCTCCTTCAAGCAACACGAACGTGTATCGCTAAAAGAAGACGGATGAAATCACTTTTACATTTTTTCGGCAACGAAGAAGATCCGCTCGACTGTCTCAGAAGGAGCGTCCGGTCCAAAATCGCCTGTGACCGCGAGAACCCGGAATCCGGCTTCGCGTAACCATGTTACGTATTGTGCCGGAGGATACGTCCGCTGATGATGCGTTTCATCGACACGCTCATAGCGACCATCCTCCTCCTCGATGAAGAATGTCAGTTCATGGACGACAGAAAGCGGCGCTTCACCAGGATCCGCGAACCAGATATACGAGCTTTGTTCCGCATGTGTCGCGTACGTCTTCCCATTGAACAGCGTCTCCATTTTGTAAGGGGAGTGTGTATCAAATAAGAGACGTCCACCCTCCTTTAGAATCGCTGCTACATGTGTAAACGTCTGTTTGACATCCTCTTCCGTCTGGAGATAATTCAAGGAGTCGCATAGGATCGTCACGGCATCGACAGGTGTCGGCAATTCGATTTCGCGCATGTCTTGCGCCCAGAATTGAATAGTCAATCCTTCTTCCATCGCTTTTTCCTGCGCGACTTCGAGCATCTCTTCCGATAAATCGATCCCGAGCATCTCATAGTGGGCTGCTAATGCAAGCGTCGCCGTACCCGTTCCACATCCGATATCAGCAATCGTACTTCCAATCGGAACGTATGCTTTGACCCAGTCAACCCATTGATCGTAAGGGACGTCTTGCATCAATTCATCATAGATGTAGGCGAACTGTTCGTATGCCATTAGTTGACCTCGACTTCAACCTTTGGAGCATCTGCCCATAGTTTTTCGAGGTTATAGTAATCACGATCGTCACGGTGGAAGACATGAACAACGACGTTTTCAAGATCCGCCAACACCCAACGTGCCGCATCGAATCCTTCGAGGCGTTTGATCGGCAGGTTATGTTCGTGCGCGACTTCTTTGAGTTCACGCGCGATTGCCTGTACTTGTTTTTCTGAATTTCCTTCACAGATGACGAAATAGTCGGCAACTGGTGAGATGCTCGACATATTCAGGACGACGATATCTTCAGCACGTTTATCGTCGATGGCATTTACGATTAATTGTAATTCTTGTTCGACTGTCATAGGACGGTCCCCTTTCGTTTGGCCGCGACGAAGGCATTATAGGTCTCAATCGTTCGCGGAAAGATGATAGCTTGTTTTGTACATAAAAAATGAATCGTCTGACTGAGTGTTGCGATGACGGCGTCCGTCAAATCCTGCTCGGCTACTTCACGAAGCGCTTCGACACCCGAATAACTACGATTCGGCTCAATCGCATCCGCGACGAAGATGATTTGATCAAGTAACGGCATACCAGGTGCCCCTGTTGTATGATTCGCGATGGCCTGATAAATCACGTCTGAATCAAGACCAAGTTCTCGACGCACAAGCTCCGCACCCACTGGCGCATGAAGTAGTTCGTCATCATAGTCGAGTAAGATCCGTTGATTCAATTCAACGGCAATCGAACGCATCTCATTCGTATCGCGGTATTTTGCATAATCATGGAGCATGGCAGCAAGTGTTGCTTCTTCTTCGTCAACACCATATTTAAGAGCCAAGTGTCGTGCCGTCTCGACGACACCTAACGTATGCACATAGCGTCGCTCAGGTAATGTGTTTTCAATGATTTGACGTGCTTCTTCAAGGCGCATATAGATTCCACTCCTCAATCCGTTGTCGAACGGCTTCCGGTACAAGGTAGCGAATGCTCCGTCCGCGCGCGACCCGTTGCCGGATATCCGTCGAAGAAATTTCTAATAATGGCATATCGACCGCTTTCACACGGGCACCACGCGGAATCAAATACCGACTTCCCGGTCGAGCGACGGCACCAAAGACGACTTCCTCGTATAACCGTTCAGCTTGATACCACGTATCGAGACTAACGAGTGAATCTGCGCCGATTAGAAACAGAAACTCATGCTCTGGGTATCGGTGCTTGAGTGCACGAATCGTATCATACGTATAGGAAGGTTCTTTTCGCTCAAATTCAATCGCAGAGACAGAGAAGGCAGGGTTCAATGCAATTGCTTCTTCTACAAGACGGAGACGCTTAGTTGCGTCTGTGACAGTACGTTGTTTATGCGGTGGTACATTCGCTGGTAAAAACCAGACCGCATCAAGTTCGAGTTGTTCCTGCGCTTGTTCGGCAATCAGGAGATGACCGATATGCGGAGGGTCGAACGTTCCGCCCATCAGTCCGATTTTCATCGTGGCAATTCGAGCGTCTTGTTCTCTTTTGATTCTTTATAGAGAACGATGACTTTTCCGATGACTTGAACGAGTTCAGCATTCGTTCCTGCGACGAGTTCTTGTGCGACATCCTTTGGTGCGTCCGCACAATTTTGTAGTACTTGTACTTTCAAGAGCTCCCGCTTTTCGAGCGCATCCATCAAATCAGCGCACATCGCTTCACCGACTCCATTTTTACCGACTTGGAAAATCGGGTTTAAATCGTGAGCTGTCGCGCGTAAAAAACGTTTTTGTTTACCTGTTAACATGATTAAAATTCCTCCAATTGCTTTCGTATCACCTGCTCGCCAAGTGCGAGATCAGGTGCTTGTCCGGTGAAACGTTCAAATGCTTCAGCCGCTTGTAAGACGAACATCGGGACGCCGTCGAGTGTGTCGAGACCTTTTTCAGTCGCTTCACGTAATAGACGGGTCGGCGTCGGTCGATAAATAATATCACAAATCAAAGCGTTCGTCTCTGTCAATTCAATCGGACGTGCTTCGACATGTGGCGCCATCCCGACAGAGGTCGTATTGATGATGACGTCGTAACTCGTTAAATCAAATGTTTCGTGCCATGGCAAAACGTGTGTTCCGAATTCATCGGCAACCGCCTTAGAGCGTTCTTCTGTGCGGTTCGTGAGCGTCACATCTCCCGGTAGCGCAGCAATGATTCCTCGTGCTGCACCGCCCGCACCAAGGACAAGTGTCTTTTGAAATGACGGACGACGTTCTGTCAACGCACGGACGAATCCGATTCCATCTGTATTCGCACCAATCAACTGCCCATTCTTCCAGTATACCGTGTTGACGGCACCCGCTTTTTGAGCTGCCGGCTCCAGCCGATCCAGGTACGGAATGATTGCTGTCTTATGGGGAATCGTCACATTGATTCCATCTAGCTGATGCGTACGTAATTTCGTAATGATTCGTGGCAATTCATGCTCCGTTACATCGATAAGGTCATAACAGCCGAAAAGCCCAGCCGCTTCCAGCCAAGCTGTATGCAGCTCAGGTGAAAGTGAATGGGCAATCGGATGACCGATGACGGCAAAGCGCATCAGACGAGCGCCTCACGTAAAGATACAGCGACACCTTTCGGGGCATAAGCAGCGACACGTCCACCTTTTCCATGAACCGCAACCCACCCGAGTCCACTGAAGACGATATCCGTCTTCATGTTGTCGCGAAGACTGAATTCATGACGGACGAGCGGAGGTAGCATCTCACGCGTCTTTTCGTTCGGCGGAGACAACAGCTCACCGTTATGGTTCGCATATAGATCATCTGCTTTTTCAAGCTTCGTCCGGTGAACTTTCAATTCGTTCGACATATAGATGACGAATGAACGCTTGTTCCCTTCCATATAGTCCAATCGCGCAAGACCTCCAAAGAAGAGCGTCTGTTGCGGATGGATTTGGAAGACTTGCGGCTTGATCTCTTTTTTCGGTGTGATCAGCTTCAAGTCCTTCGCATCAACGTAGTGAGCCATTTGGTGATGATTAATGATCCCCGGTGTATCATACAGGTTACAGTTATCGTCAAGTGGGATGTCGATTAAATCTAGTGTCGTTCCTGGGAAGTGACTGACCGTGATGACGGCCTCATCCTCTTCACCGAAACGTTTGATGACTTGGTTGATCAGGGTCGATTTCCCGACATTTGTACAACCAACGACATAGACGTCGCGTCCTTTTCGATAATAATCGATTTTCTCAGCAAGTTCATCGACCCCGTGACCTTTTTTCGCACTGATCAGATGAACGTCAACTGGACGTAATCCAAGTTCTTTCGATGCTTGACGCATCCAGTTCATGAGACGGTTCGGGTTCAATGACTTCGGTAATAAATCGGCTTTGTTCCCGACGAGTAAGACATCATTTTTTCCGACGAACCGATGTAATCCCGGTAACCAGCTTCCATTAAAATCGAAGATATCAACGATTTTAACGACAAGTGCATCTTTTTGACCAATTCCGTCTAAGATTTTAACGAAATCATCGTCCGATAAAGATACATCTTGAATTTGATTGTAGTGCTTTAATTTAAAACAACGTTGGCAAATGACCATTTCACGATCAAGTGCAGATTTAGGTGCGTATCCTGGTGCTTTTGTGTCTTCCGTTTGAATGGCGACACCACAACCAGCGCAGTGGATTTCTTCGATCATATTATGTTGAGCCGCATGCGGGAATGATTTCCCTTCTCTTTTCACCGTAGCGCCCTGCTCGCTACTCCAAGAGCGTAACTTCCGACCTCTCGCCGTACATGTTGCGACTACTGCCTTCCCTTTCATCTACCGATCTGACAGGGTTATTGTTGCTTATCCTGACGAAGTGTTTCGATCGGATGCTTCAGTGCAGAAGGATCTTCCTTGACGCGTTGTGTCAATTTATAGATTCCTTTGCGTTTCATCCGGTGGAAAATGACACGTTCCATCAGGCGATTGAATTTCGTGACGACACCGTCCGTCTTAACGACGGGTTGAACGTGGATGACTTCGATTCCAACGGAGTTTGCACCGAGTACATCCGTGAAGAGTTGGTCTCCTAAGAAGACGACTTCTTTCGCGTGATAGCCGAATTCCGTCAATGCCCGTTTAAACCCGATAGGAAGCGGTTTTCGAGCAGGCGCAATATAATGCAGTCCGAGTGGATCCGCGAACTTCTTAACGCGGTCTCCGTTATTGTTCGATACGATGATGACGTCAAAACCATATTGATTATTCACCATATCCAGCCAAGCAACCAATTCGTCTGGAGCATCTGCGATATTCCATGCGACGAGCGTATTATCAAGATCGGTCAAAATAGCTTTGACACCGTTTCGTTTGAGCATTTCAAGGTCGATATCGTAGATCGAAGCCACGAAATGTTTCGGATAAAGTCGTTTGAACAAGAATAAAACCTCCAGATAATGGTCTAGCTCTATAGTTAAGTTTAAGAAACAGTTATGCTCTTATCGTTCGATTATAGCACAATCAGGTAGCAAGAGCGACGCACAAAAGAAAACGGAAGGCGAACCTCCCGTTTTCTTAATAATACCGAATCCACAAATAGAGTTGGGATAGGATCAACGTCACAATCGTGATCGGTGCTCCGTAAATCAAAAAGCGCATATAGGTGAATTTTTCACCTTGTCGTGTCGCAAGACCCGCGACAATGACGTTTGCCGATGCACCGATCAATGTCCCGTTACCACCGAGACATGCACCGAGTGCGAGGGACCACCATAAAACATCCACTTTCGCATCTGCTGGTGTAAGTCCGATCCCAGCAGCGACATCATTGATGAGCGGGATCATTGTCGCGACAAACGGAATGTTGTCAATCGTCGCACTCGCGATACCGGACAACCAAAGAACAGCAGTTGCTGTCGTCTGAATGTCACCGCCTGTCAAATCAATCGTCTTCTCCGCAAGATATCGAATGATACCGGCTTCCTGAATTCCACCAACAAGTACAAATAGTCCGGCGAAGAAAAAAATCGTCGTCCATTCAACACGTGCAAAGATTCCTTCCAGCTGATGATCGTTTTCAATCGTTAGCAACATCAGGACGGTCGCTCCAAGAATTGCGATCGCTGGTGCTTCGAGATGGAGTCCGATTCGATCAAGCATCGGATGCAATACGAAGAGTGCAATCGTACTAACGAGTACGACACTACTCCGCGTGACGAGTTTTCGACTGACAATATAACTCTTTTCATCGATTTCCATCAATTTTTGTCGATCTTCTGCCTCGACATGCAGTTGCTTCCGGAAAACGAAGTACAAAATGCCGATCGTCACGACCGTAATGATCAGGATGATCGGTGCAAGATTCAGCAAAAAGGCATTGAACGTTAAGTGTGGATTCGCGGCACCGATCATGATGTTCGGTGGATCGCCAATCAAGGTCGCCGTCCCACCGATGTTCGCAAATAATACTTCGGCGAGCAAGAACGGAAACGGCGCGATTTTAAGTATCTTTGTAATCGAGAAAGTGATCGGGACAATCAATAAGACTGTCGTGACGTTATCCAAAAAGGCAGATCCAAGTGCCGTCAATGCGGATAATAGAATCAACACTTTGATTGGGTCGCCTTTTGTTGTCTTCGCTGCACGAATCGCAATATATTCAAACAATCCAGATTGATTGGCAATCGTAACGAGAATCATCATCCCAATTAATAAGACGATTGTTCCCCACTCGATGTATTCAAATAATGCAGTCTCGAGATCCACAATGCCGACGATGACCATCGCGAGCGCTCCGAGTAGAGCGACGATCGCCCGGCTTACTTTTTCACTGATGATGAAGCCATAGGTCACTAAAAAAATGATAAGTGCGATATATGTCTGGACCTGTGTACTTCCGATTTCTGCTAATGCCATTGCCGGCATGATTCATTCCTCCTAAACGTAAGGAGACGCCCTGAACGGGCGCCTCGCTCTCATGAATGCCATTGTCCGAGGCGTTGCCCCATTAAAACTGGTCCAATCGCTTGTGTATCTAATGTCAATGCATCTTTCGGACAGATCAGGACGACCGTTGAACCGAAAGAAAAGTATCCGAACTCATCTCCTCGACGAAGTTCCTTTGCTTCGTTTGTCCGAACGATTGAGTTGACGTTGAGTGCACCGACCATGACATGTTCAAGTGCATGTTTTCCTTGGACGATACGTGTCACGCGACGATAGTTCCGTGTCAATGGACGAAGCGCATGTGTGAGACCGATCTCATTCACCGGTGCCGAATCCCGACCGAGCGTATAACTGGTCCGGATCGTTCCGTCCATCGGTACATGGACACGGTGGTAGTTTTGCGGACTCAAGTAAAAGATCATCACACGTCCCCCGACATATTGTTGCGCCTCGTGATGGGAACCGAGTAACTCTGATACCGTATACGATTGTCCTTTGACGGTAAAGCGGCTATCAGCCGTCAAGTCGTCAACGACAGACAACATACCGTCACACGGACTGACGAATGCGCCTTCTGATTGATCAATTGGTCGCATTTCCGGTTTGACATGACGAATGAAAACGTCATGTAAACTCGAATACGCTTCTAAATTCCGAGTCGCTTCTGCCATATTCAAATCATATGCCCGAACGAACGGACCGATGAACGGACGACTGACCCGGCTCATCGCAAACCGTTTCAGCTGTTTGGCAACAAGCGGGTGTCCATTTAACTCGAACACGCGAGAGTAGAACCATTTTTTAATCATTGAGATCACCGGACGATTCTTCTTTTGAATCCTTTACTTCTTTTCCAGCAAAGAACTCTTTATAGCTGTCTTCTGTTTGTTCACCAGCTACCCGTCCGACTTCCTTACCGTCCTTAAAATGAACGACCGTCGGTGTACCCTCGATGCCAAACGTGTCCCAAGCTGACTGTTCGAAAGCAAGATCGATTTGTTCGAACGGAATGTCTTGTTTTTCACCAAGCGGAACAAGATATGGTTTTACTTTTTCGCAGTGCACGCATCCCGTTTGATAGAAATACGTATAGAATTCGTCACCGGATTTTACTTTATCCGAGACTTGTGTAGCTGTTAGATTGCCATTCTTCGATGCGGAATCATCACGATCCGTGAAGACGAGCAGTAATCCCCCAACCAATACGATCAAGGCAATGACTCCCGCTGTAATCCAGTTCGCTTTGGATTGCGGTTTTTTCGTGTTTTTTCGTTTCGACTTCTTTGACACGTCTATCCCTCCGTCATTCTGGTATAAGCCATTTTTTCTGAATCATTATAGCATGACCATTCGCAAGAATCGTATCGATTTGCAAAGCGTCATCAATCAGTAACAGATCAGCACGTTCTCCGGTCGCTACCTGCCCACCCGGAACGCCATATGCATCCGCGACATGTCGCGTGATCGTCGAAATTGCCTGATCAAAATCAACACCATGCTCTACTGCATCGCGCACGGCTTGCATCAAGGAAGATGGTTTTCCTGTATCGATTCGCACTAATCGACCTGCATCATCAAACGCCGGAAGACTTGCACCAGCGTCGCTCGACATCGTGATCTGCTCGGGTGGGATTCCCGCTGCTAAAGCACGGGCAACAGCCTGCCCTGCCGGAATCTCTCCTTCATCAACGAAGCTTTCTGTCGTACACGTCGTGAAATCGATTCGTCCGCCCTGTTTCGCCCAAGCGAGTCCCGCCTCAAAAATCCGTTCACTCCGATTGATATGCGTCGGGAGAAATTGCCCTATTGGAATATCAGTCGTTTCAATCACTTCATGTAATAAATCAAGCCCTTGTTTCCCGTCTCCGATGTGGACGTTCATCGTTCCCGACACGCCTTTGACCATGCCGGCGATTCGAGCCTCTGATGCTAACCGCGCGAGTTCATGGGCAGTCGGCTGTGTCGATCGGTGATCATTGATGGCAATCTCTCCGATGCCAATCACTTCATTGATGAGGACGATATCATGCCCTGTCGAATGTGTCAGGAAGACGGGTGGCACCATGTAACTTCCGCTCAAGAGAAAGGGACGAATACCGGATGCGGCATATCCTCGTATGTGTGCCAGTAGATCAATTCCGGTTCGCGTCCAGCCATCTGTTCCGAGCAATCCGACGACTGTCGTGACACCGCCTTCGAATATGTCACGAACAGTCAACGGAGCCGTTCGTGTCGCAAATCCGCCTTCCCCTCCTCCACCAATTGGATGTAAGTGTCCGTCGATGAAACCAGGAACTAGCCGTTTGCCGCGACCATCAATCCGGTGTGTAATCAGTGCTTCATCTATGGTGTAGGAACCGATTCCGATGATCTGATTTCCTGCTATGTAGACATTTTGCGGCATCTGTTGCCACATGACCTGTTCGATAACGATCATCGCTCATTCCTCCTTAAGACAAAAAGCGAGCCTATCGTCCAAGTGACGATATCTCGCTTTTCCTTATTCTGCCTTAGTCCCTTGACCAAGACCTAAATCTTCATTGACGGCATCGAGTGCGAAGACGACAAGTGAAGTGACGACAGACATCGCTGTCGCGAATCCAAAGCTATACGATACTGCATCAACCGCTGATACGATGAACACGGCTGTGTTCACGAGTAAGAATGACCAAAAGAATGTAACGAGAAAACGCATGATTTCCCCTCCGTTTCCATAACGTACTATAGTGTTGTCCTACGATTTGTAGTATACCATTTTTTAATCTAAGCAACAGCCTTTCTCCGTTTTTTTCAAACGCTTTCTTTTCCTTGAAAAACTTCATCAATTCATACAGGCGACTGTCACTTCGTATGCTACAGTAGAACTAACGAAAAGAAAGCGGAGGATTTCATCATGACTCGTCACTTAATTGCTGTCGATCTCGACGGCACCCTTTTAAAGGATGATAAAACGATCAGTGTGGCGAACATCGCTGCGCTTCAACGTGCACGTGCAAACGGTCACGAAGTCGTCATCGCAACCGGACGACCATTTCGTCACGCCAGGAAATATTATGAACAGCTCGGTTTGACGACACCGATCGTTAATTTTAACGGTGGTCTCGTCCATCACCCGCAGAATGTTCATTTTGAAGTCCAGCACCATCCGATTCCACTCAAGACCGTCCAACATATTTTGGAATCCGTCGCTGAAACAAAAACACAAAATATCGTTTGTGAAGTCACGGATCATGTCTATTTTCAATATGATCCTGTCGGTATCTATGAATTTTATACCGATCACGCCTTGTCGGTCACAACGGGAGATTTACGAAAGGTGCTTATGCATGAACCAACGTCACTTTTGATTCATGCTAAAGGAGAACATGTCGATGAGATTCGTTCCGAACTATCCGATGTCCATGCTGAGACAGTACTTAATCGTCAATGGGTGAAACCTGAATTCATGGTCGAAGTGATGCGAAAAGGTACAAGTAAGGCGATCGGTCTTGCTCACATCGCGCATCATCTCGGGATTGATTCCCGACAGATCGTCGCGTTTGGTGATGAGGAAAATGATTTGGAAATGATCGAGTATGCTGGTCATGGTGTTGCAATGGGAAACGCCATCCCTGCCTTAAAACACCTGGCAAATGGCACGACGAAGCGAAACGAGGACGATGGTATCGCGTACTATTTAAAACATGTCTTAGGACTCGCATGAAGAGATACGAAAAGGCACTTGCTGCATATCGCAGAGCAAGTGCCTTTTTCATTATCCTTTTCGGAAGTATCCAACGACCGAGTCCGTCGCGACGACGTTGATGAATACTGTCTCGTCCGCTTCCCGACAAATCCGTTCGATATCCCGCAATTCGTGACGCTCAATGACCATCATCAACGTCGCTTTCTCAGCTCGTGAATACGTACCGATCGAAGGAATCTGCGTGATTCCACGAATGATATGCTGATGCAGAGCCGTCGTGATGTCATCCGCATGATTCGTGACAATAAAAATCGTCAAGCGTTGGTTACTTGTATGAATCTCATCGACGACCTTAGAAGTCACGTAGATGAAGACGATCGTATATAAGGCAGTCGACCAGCCGAACAACGCACCTGCCAATAATGCGATCAAAAAGTTCAAGACGAACAGATATAAGCCGACACTGCGATCGGAGAAACGGGCAAAGATGAGGGCGACGATATCAAACCCACCCGTTGAAGCACCGAATTTAATCGTGATACCGGTACCAATCGCAAGCAAGACCCCTCCAAACACTGCATTCAGTGTCTGATCACCTGGTATGACAGCATATTGAGGAATAAGACCAATAAAAATTGTCGTTGCCAGAACCGAAATCAACGTGACGATTGTAAAACTCCGACCTAACATGATCCATGCAAGCACGATCAAAGGTAAGTTCAGCGCTAAGAACCAAACGTTTTCACCAAACGCAAACGCTGTATTTTGAAGGACTTGCGTCAAGATTTGGGCAAGTCCTGTAAATCCAGTCGAATAAACACCACTTGGAATCAAAAACCAGTTCATGGCAACGGCAATGACGAATCCTCCGATCGTAGCCACGATCACTTTTAACATACTTTCCTTTACTACTGCTGTCACATGCCGTTCTCCTCTCATTCATAACTATCTTGAAACACTTTAGCACATTCAAATGTCGTCGGATAGTCAAGATTTCCAAAGATTGATGTTCTTTTTCATGATGGCGTTTTCATTTGTGACAAAGGTGTACTCTAATTCGTGTTACAAAAAAAAAGAACCGACTTGGCATCAGTTCTTTTTCATCGTATTTATACTGTCATCGAAGCAGGCACCGTAATATTTCCTCCTGCCGGAACTTCTACAGTCGTTCCATGAACGTTTAAGCTGAATGCTTCGCCTTCCGTCTGAGTGATTTCGACGGCGTTTGGCTGAACATGGACATGGATATGATGACCGCGCCACTGCATCCGGAACGCATAGCTCGTCCAGCCTTTTGGCAACATCGGCTTAAAGGACAACGTATCGTTCGCTACCCGTAATCCAGCGAATCCATGGACGATCGACATCCAAGATCCAACCATCGACGTGATGTGTAATCCGTCTTCTGTATCATTGTTGTAGTTATCGAGATCAAGTCGTGCCGAACGTTGGTACAATTCAACTGCCTTTTCCTCATAGCCGACTTCCGCTGCAATGATCGAGTAGATACATGGAGATAATGATGATTCGTGAACCGTACGTGGTTCATAGAAATCGAAGTTCGCTT
Source organism: Exiguobacterium sp. UBA3968 (assembly GCF_002385115.1). NCBI lineage: Bacteria > Bacillati > Bacillota > Bacilli > Caryophanales > Exiguobacterium > Exiguobacterium sp. UBA3968. The sequence goes on along the minus strand of NZ_DGCW01000005.1, from coordinate 102,032 downwards.
TCTTCTCTTCTAGACTGAAGCGATCCGTCAAGAAGTAGAGACCTTGCAGGACATCTGCCTGTTTAATGAATACAGAGCGAAGGATCCGGTCCCAAGACCAATTCTGGTTCAGCGGAAGATGTTTGGGATCGAGTTCAGCGACCAAAATTTGTTCCTTATCCATGAAGCCATCCTGTTGCATGAAGATACCAGGAGCTGCTTCATCTTTTGGATAATACATCTTCGCGTCGATATCTGCCCACTTCGCCAGTTCCTCATCCGTCAACGCTAATTGATGCATGAGTTCTTGCAAACGTTCTGGTTCTTCTTGTGCTAGATGACGGTGAACGGTCTGTGTATATTCGAGACACCATGCTGCGATCAGATTCGTATACCAGTTGTTGTTCACGTTGTTCTCGTATTCATTTGGTCCCGTCACCCCAAGAATCATGTAGACATCCTTATGCGCCACATAATTGACACGGCTTGCCCAATAACGAGCAATCTCGACTAACACTTCAAATCCGTATTGTCCGAGATACGACGTGTCACCCGTGTAGTTCGTGTAATTATAAATCGCATGCGCGATTGCGCCGTTCCTGTGAATCTCCTCATGCGTAATTTCCCACTCGTTGTGGCACTCTTCTCCATTCATCGTCACCATTGGATAAAGCGCACCCTTCATCCCGACATTCTTATCCGCGTTTTCTTTTGCTTGCGGTAATTGATTATGCCGATATTTGAGTAGGTTCCAAGCCACTTCCGGCTTCGACGTCGCGAGGTAGAAGTTCAAGCAGTACGCTTCTGTATCCCAATACGTCGCACCGCCATACTTTTCGCCCGTGAATCCTTTCGGTCCAATGTTAAGGCGTGAATCTTCGCCTGTGTATGTCTGGAACATATGGAAGATATTAAATCGAATCCCTTGTTGTGCTTCGACATCTCCTTCAATCTTCACGTCTGCTTCTTCCCAGTGATGCAACCACGCTGCTTCATGTGTCGCAAGTAATGTATCAAATCCGGATTCGAAAGCGGTATGAACCCGTTTCATCGCTTGTTCCAGTAATGCGTCGATGTCATAGTCACGATTCGTTACGAGCGCAACGAATTTCTCGACAGTGACACCTTCTCCGACTACTGCTTGTTTCGTAAAACGATTCGCGACATACTGCGTATTGCCGTCAACGACTTCACAACGTGCGCCTTCGACATCCGTGATCATAGCTGCTGTCACATGCCAATCAAGCTTTTTCGTCTTCGACGTGACGTAACCAAAACGCTCTTCGATTCCGTGTTCAACGGGAAGCCAGAACTTCTCATCATAGTTTGAGTCTTCATTCTCAACATCCGCATCGAGATACGATTCAATGATGATCTCTGCTTCGAAATTGACAGGTGTTACCGTATATTGCAAGGCTGCGATTTCTTTATCGACAATCGAGAAGAAACGTTTGGATTCAACTTTTATTTCCTCTTCCCCATGTTTCAACAGCATCGTCCGTGACAACACACCGTGTTGCATATCGAGTTCGCGTTTGAAGTCGACGACTTCCCACGTGTTCAAATCAACTGCTTTTCCATTAACGGATACTTTTAAGCCCATGATATTGACAGCATTGAGTACTTTCGCGAAGTATTCCGGATAACCATTTTTCCACCAACCAACACGTGTCTTATCTGGATAATAAACACCTGCGACATACATGCCTTGATGTGTGTCACCTGTGTACTCTTCTTCAAATGTACCGCGCATTCCCATATGACCGTTTCCGATCGATGTCATCGATTCTGCTAGTCGATTATCTTCTGGATGAAAACCAAGCTCTGTAATTTTCCACTCATTGACCTCAAAAAGTCGTTTCATCGTCAAGTCGCTCCTTTTATGCTAAACATGTCAGCTAGCCTGATCATGTAAGCGTTTCATCTGTACTCTACATTCTTTATTGTACACATAAAAAGCTTCAATGCAATCGTTTGCACGAAAATAAATTTCTTTTTCTGCAACCGCTTCCTTTTACTAGGAATAGATGTCTCTTGCATCAAAAAAAGTCTATGATTAAACCCGTCGGTTTAAACATAGACTTTCGTTTCATGCTTCGGATTTTCCGCCACAAGACTGACGGACGACAAGATAGTGTGGGACAATGACGCGTTTCCCATAAGGCGTCGCATCTTCATTGATTTGTTCAATCAGACAATTCGTTGCTTCAAAGCCAAGTCCAAAGATATTGATTTCGACAGAAGTCAACGGTGGACTTGAGAATTCTGCGATGAACAAGTTATTGAAACTGACGACAGCCATTTGATCTGGTACACTGATGCCCATCTCATTGAGCGTACTCATGACACCAAGTGCCATCATGTCGTCACTGACAACGACAGCGGTCGGTGGGTGTTCAAGTGACATTAGTCGTTTGACTGCTTCAGCCCCTCCTGTCGTCATAAATGGTGCGCTGACAATATAAGACTCTTGAATTGGAATGCCCTCTTCCATGAGAGCCGTCTTGTATCCGCCGACACGCTCTTGCGTCACGGCTAAGTCCTGTGCGCCACCTACGAATGCGATGCACTCGTGTCCGAGTTGATGTAAATACTTCGTTACCTCTCGACCTGCCAGATAATTATCCGTATCGACATACGTGACGTGCGACGAATCACTGAATGGTTTCCCGACGACAACGAACGGGAACTTCGAGTCTTGCAAAAATTGAACGACTTTATCATCCGTTCGGGAATAAAGAACGACGACACCATCGACGCGGCGACCCTGAACCATCGAGACGACACCTTCGTACACCTCTTCTTCCGAGACACCTGTCGTCATATAAAGCGAATATCCATTTTGATGCGCTTTTGTACTAATCCCTCGAATGACTTCCGAAAAGAATGGATTTTGAAGCGTTTTTGTTGCGGCACTCGGCATGACGAGACCAATCGCTTGTGTCGTCCGATTCGCTAGACTGCGCGCATGAACGTTCGGATAGTATCCGAGTTCATCCATCGCCTGTCGTACCCGTTCTTTCGTCTTTTGACTGATACGCGAACTGTTCGCGATGACGCGTGACACCGTCGAGGGTGCGACATTTGCCTCCCGTGCTACATCCTTGATTGTTACCTGCATCCCCTTCACCTCACATTTCCCCTACTTAAGTATTTTATTTCGTTTGACGTTGCATCCGTTTACGGTGAACGAGAAGAAGTATGAGCGCTAAAATTGGAGCGATTGCACCGATTGCGACGATCGACCACCAATTGACTTGTGATTTTTCGATGACGTAGCTATTTGCGCTACTTGCATCGAGCGTGATTTCATACGCGTCACCATCTTGACGCACCAAGTCTGAGAATAAAAGACCTCTCAAACGCTGATCATTACCGATTTCCTTCGCAGATACACGTAAGCTCGTTTTTTTCTCCCCAAGATTAATCGCATAAACGACTTGTTGTTGTTTGGTTTCCCGTGAGTAGACCGCCATATGATCCGTTTTTGCGATCAAGCGTTGCTTCCCTGTGGCAAACGCTGGGTAGTCCTCGCGCATCTCATTCAACGTTTTTACGTACTGTTGCATCTTCTTGTTTTCATCAAATGTCATCATCATCCGGTTTCCGGGATCCTCACCGCCTGGCATCGCTACCTCTGTTCCTTGGTAGACGATTGGCATACCTGGAGCAGCATAGAGTGCAAACAGCGCTAATCGAAGTTGACGCTCCTCTTCTTTTGCGCCACTAATCTTCGCTTCCGTGATGAAACGTTTGACATCATGATTGTCAATGAAAGTTGCAAGTCCTTTAGCATTCGGATTAAACGTAGTATCTCGATTATAAACTGAATCGAGTTCTTCCGCTGAACCATTTTTGCGGGCAAACTGGTCCTTAACCCCATAATAAAACGGGAAATTCGTGACGGAATCAAAGCCTAATTTTGAATAGGAGGCAATTTTTCGCGGATCTCCGTCAAACACTTCAGCCAGTAAGAATAAGTTTGGATGCTTTTCCTTTACTGCAGGAATGAATGTTTTCCAAAATGCGGCTGGCACATGGCGAACCGTATCCAGTCGATAACCGTCTATACCCGTTTCATCGACCCAGTAGTTCGCAACATCAATTAAGTAATTCACAACTTCAGGATTTTCCGTATTGAAGTCTGGTAAATCAAATAACCAATTATTTTCGACTTCCGATGGGTTATTCCAGTTCATGATGGGTTGATTTTTATGGAACCAGTCCGGTTTTTCTTTGACCATTGGGTGATTCGGTCCTAAGTGATTGACGACAAGATCGAGAACGACCTTGATATCTCGGTCATGCGCTTCCTTGACGAGACGCTTGAACTCTTCTTTTGTTCCAAAATGCGGATCAATCTCGTAATAATCATCCGTCCAGTATCCATGATACCCATTTGGACGGTTCTTAAAGATTGGTGTTAACCAAATTGATGTGAAGCCTTTTTTCTTGATGTAATCAAGACGTTTCGTCACCCCTGCTAAATCTCCACCTTGGAAGGCTTTTGGATTCTCAGGATCCGCCTCTCGGTCATTACTCGGGTCTCCGTTCTCGAACCGATCAACCATGATGAAATACATCCGTTCTTTTTCCCAACTTGCTGCTTCCCCGATCATCGGTTGAAGTCCGATAGACAAGAGAAGCGGCAAGAGGAGAAGCATTATGCCTCGTCTCATGCCGCTGATTTCCCCCTTATGATTATCCTTTCGTTCCACCAGCTGTCAAACCAGAAACGAAGAAACGCTGGAATGCGAAGAAAAGAAGAACGATTGGAACTGCTGATAATACGGCACCTGCCGCGAATAACGTAAAGTTGTTGTCGAACTGCTCTGACACCATGTTATACAACCCGACCGCAAGCGTCTGTTTCTCAGGAGAACGCAGCACAAGCGATGCTAAGATGAAATCGTTAAATGGAGCCATGAAGTTGAACAACGCGATGACGGCGACCATCGGCTTTGCGAGCGGTAAGATGATTTGCCAGAAGATTCGTAAGTGACCGGCACCATCCATCCGTGCCGCCTCATCAAGTTCTTTTGGAATCGTATCAAAATATCCTTTGGCAAGATACGTATTCATTGGAATCGCGCCACCTGAATAGAGTAAGATAAGCGCCAGATGCGTATCAAATAATTCTAACATATTAAGCAGGACATAAATCGCAATGATTGCAACGAATTGCGGTACCATCTGCAACACGAGGAATAGGATTAGTGAATTTTTCCGACCGACAAAGCGATAACGTGAAAAAATATATCCTGTTAACGTAATCAAAGCGACGGATACCACCATCGTGATGACGGCGATCTTAATCGTATTCAAATACCACATGCCGTAATCCGTTTTTGCTGGATCAAACAAATCGAAATAGTGAATTAATGTCGGATTACTTGGGAAAATATCCGATGTAATGCTTTTCCCTGGGTTCAGTGAGGTACCCACGACCCAAAGAAGTGGATAGACGATAATGATGGAGGCGATCGTCAAAATGAGATATGACAACGCCATATTAATTCGGTTTTGTTTTCTCATATTAGATCATATCCTCATCTTTGAATGATTTTGAACGCTTGAACTGAATGACGGCAATCGTCATGATGAAGAACGACAACACAAGCGTGATGGCTGCTGCGAATCCGTACTGCGGATTTGAGCCGAGCGATAATTTGTAAATCCATGAAATCAAGATATCCGTTCCACCTGCTGATTGTCCCGGTACTGCCGGTCCACCATTGTTGAAGAGATAAATGATATTGAAGTTATTGAAGTTGAACGTATACTGCGTGATTAAGATTGGTGCCGTTGCAAATAGAATCATCGGTAACGTGATTAGGCGGAATTTCTCGCCTGCTGTTGCTCCGTCAATCGTCGCCGCTTCATAAAGATCTTCAGGAATCGACTGTAAGATTCCTGTCGTCAGCGTCATGATGTACGGGAATCCTAACCACCACTGAATACCAATCAAGGCAAGCTTCGTATACGTCGGATCCGTCATCCAGTCGAGACCATTCTCAAGACCGATCGCTGGTAACAATGTCGTATTGAAGACACCGAAAGTTTCATTGAACATCGAACGGAAGATCAAGATCGTGATGAACGCTGGTACTGCCCATGACAGGATCAAGATGGAACGGAAGAACCGTTTTCCTTTGAGTCCTTTTTGATTCAGCAAGACTGCAAGGCCGATTCCAATTGCGATGACACCTGTCGTCGAAGCGACGGTCCAGACAAGCGTCCAACCAAGAACGCTCACGAACGTATCACGGAAAATATCGACGGTGAAAATGTTCAGGAAGTTTTGGATGCCGATCCAGTCGACCAGCTTCGCTGGTGGTGAGTTGTTGAATTTGTAGTTCGTAAACGCAATCAAGAATGTAAAGATCAACGGTAAGACGACCGTGAACACTAAAAGTACTAGTGAAGGAATCAACATCGCGTACGGGAACCCGTTATCGCGGAAGTTCCGTAGTTGCATCTTCAAGGAAGGTACTTCGAGGTTCATGTCACGTAACTTACCGATTCGATACGCATCGATAAAGTTCCAGACGTAAATGGCGATACCAAAGACAAGTAAAATCAAGGCAATGATGCCCTCGACCATTAGAAAGATCGAGTGATCCCCCCTTACGCCTGGTACCTCACCGAGTGTAATCAAGCCCCAGATCGCTCCGCGATCGCCAGGACCATTTCCGGCTCCTTTGAAGAACAGTTCAAAGTTAACGAGGAAATATGAAAGTACGACAATAAAAAATGTCGCGCCTTTAAGGAATTGTTTATTGTATAGTTGTCCTACTCCTGGAATGATCGACATCAGCGCCGCAATCTTGCGGTGGTTCGTCTTTTTTTCAGGCGTTGGATTCGTCGGGTGTGGTGTTGCAATCGCAGCCATCGTCCGTTCTCCTTTCCAAAGGTCATGTCTGACCTCAGGCTTCTCTTCCAACCATAAAGATGAGGGGGAATCCAAGATCCCCCTCTCTTTATCTCTTTGTCATGGATTCATGCGTTCCACTTACGCTTATTGATTGTTTGCTTCGATTTGTTGCTTGATTTGTTTGACAGCATCATCTGCTGATTTTTGTGCGTCTTGTTTGTTCGTTGCAACAAGTTGAAGTGCTGCTGCCATCGGCTCCCAAACTTGACCCATTTCAGCGATGTTCGGCATAGGTACACCGTTTTTCGCTTGCGCGAAGACTGCTGCTGCGACTTCATTGTCCTTGATTGTTGCATCTTCTTGAAGTTCAGTGACTGGTGGGATCTCGTTGTATTTCTCGAACATTGCTTTCGCGTTATCTTTACCAGTGAGAGAAGCCAAGAACTTTTCAGCCCACTCAGCATTTTCTGAGTATGCTGAAATTGCGTATGTTTTTACACCAACGAAAGTTTTGATCGGTTCACCGTTTGGAAGTTTTGGAAGTTCCGAAGCTCCAAGGTTGATACCTTTTTCCTTATAACTTGCAACAGCCCATGGTCCGTTCATGACAGCTGCAGCTTTTTTATCACCAAAGAGTTGGTCCATGGCTTGACCACCGCCACCACCGATGAGACCTTTCGGGAAGAGACCCTCTTTATACCATTTACCGATGTAATCCATTCCTTCGACGGCACCTTTATTGTTCAAGCCGATATCTGCTGGATCCAATTTGCCACCATTGTCTTTAAAGACATAACCACCGTATCCACCGATTGGACCGTATGCGAAGTAGAAGTTGTCCCACAGAGCAAGGAATCCGTACTTACCATCTTTTTTCTTTTCAGTAGACAGTTTGTATAAGTCATCCATCGAAGTTGGTGCTTCTTTTAGTTCATCTTTATTGAAAAGGAGGATTGGTGTTTCAATGGCTTTCGGATATCCGTAGACTTTCCCGTCAAACGTTACTGCTGATTTTGCAGTATCGAGGAACGGCTCAAGTGCTTTTTCTCCGTCTTTAAGTTCAGCAATCAACCCTTGGTCAACGACTGTACCAATTTGATCGTGAGGAAGAAGCATGATGTCTGGTCCTTTACCTGCTGGTCCATCAAGTGCTACTTTCTTTTGCTGATCCGTCATTTTGACTTCTTTGACTTCGACTTTCACGCCTTCTTTTTCTTCGAACGCTTTAGCTGCCGCTTTTGTCGTTTCAGCTTTGTCTGTATCTTCCCAGACGACGATTTTAGATGGTTTTTTACTGCCTGATTCTGAAGATGAAGAATCAGAATCTGATCCACCGCCACATGCTGCAAGTGCACCCATTGCCATGACAGATACAGAAAGACCTGCTACGAATTTTTTCATTTCCATGATTGAAATTTCCTCCCCAAGTTAACTTATGAATGATACGTTTTAATGCACAACGTTTGCATAAAGGCACAACCATTTTCCCATGATAACAACCAAATGGTTGTAAGCGTTTTATGAAAACGTTTGCATCACCTTTACATTTTTATTATACAATCTAAAATCCTTTTGACAAGACCTTTTAATCAATTATTTTCTTACATTTCAAAAACTTTTTATTTCTGATTTCATTATTTGAATCAAATGCTAGGTTGGATAAGCAAACAAAAAGAAAACGTTTTCATTTTTATCGTTTGCACAACATGATGCAAACGATTGCATCATACTCTCGACTTTTATCAGGAATCCTTGATTTCATGGGATTGCAATTGACTTTAAGAAAGCGCTTTACTATTCTTAGGTCGAAGATATAATCAATACGATGCAAGCGATTGCGTTAAGGAGTGACTGCCATGTTCAAAGAAGCTGTGTTTCACCGTGCGATGTCTCCCTTCGTCTATAAGTATGACGAGCGAACGATCCACATCCGTTTACAAACAAAAAAAAATGACGTTGATCGCGTCGATTTGATTTGGGGCGATCCGTATGATTGGCATACTGAAAACCCAGATGCCGCCGACTGGAACTTCGATCCCTCGAAATCAAACTACTGGAATACATTCGAAACGCCGATGAAGCGTAGTGGCTCTGATGAACTATATGATTATTGGTTCATTGATGTCGTTCCACCCTTCCGTCGTCTACGATATGGTTTCCGTCTCCATGACGGTGCGACAAGCCAAATCTTTACAGAGCGTGGATGGTTCGACGAAAAACCACTTGATGACACTGGATATTATTTCTGCGTTCCTTTCCTTAATGCAGTCGACGTATTTACTGCACCAGATTGGGTCCAGGATACGGTTTGGTATCAAATCTTCCCAGACCGCTTCGCAAATGGCGATACGACGAACGACCCGGCTGGTACACTTCCATGGAACAGCACGGCACCGACGACGACGAATCTCTTCGGTGGAGATTTCCAGGGTGTCATCGATCATATCGACTACCTTGTTGAGCTCGGTATTACTGGCATTTACTTCTGTCCGATCTTCTTGGCGAAATCGAATCATAAATACGATACGATTGATTACTTAGAAATTGATCCACAGTTCGGCACTAAAGAAAAATTCAAGGAAATGGTTGATTTGTTACATGCACATGGTATTCGCATCATGCTAGATGCCGTCTTTAATCACGCTGGCTTCCACCATAAAGCCTTTGCTGATATCCGTGAACATGGTAGTCATTCGACATATAAGGAATGGTTCCACTTGCGCGATTTCCCACTCGTGACCGAACCGCTACCGAACTACGATACATTTGCTTTCGTACCTGAGATGCCGAAATTCAATACCGAGAACGATGAAGTAAAGTCATACTTACTCCATGTCGCCCGCTATTGGGTCGAGGAATTCGGAATCGATGGCTGGCGACTCGACGTCGCCAACGAGGTCGATCACGCATTTTGGCGTGATTTCCGTCAAGTCGTCAAGGAAGTCAACCCTGACACGTATATCCTTGGTGAAATTTGGCATGACTCACAGGAATGGTTGCTCGGTGACCAGTTTGACGCCGTCATGAACTATCCATTTACGAATGCCGCTTTGAATTTCTTTGCTTTAGATAAGACTAAAGCAACTTCGTATGCGAACGATATGTCGCATGTATTGTTCTCAAACACGATGAATGTCAATGAAGTGACCTTTAATTTAATCGGTTCACACGATACACCACGTGCGTTGACGCGTGCTGGCAATAACAAACAAAAGCTTCGTCTTCTCTTGTTATCGATGTTGACGTTCTCGGGTAGTCCCGTCATCTATTATGGTGATGAAATCGGTCTCGATGGCGATCAAGATCCAGGCTGTCGGAAATGCATGCCATGGGATCCAGAGGAGCAGGATCAGGAGTTATTCGCCTATACGCGACACTTGTTACAGCTTCGAAAGCAGCATAAGACGCTTGCGAACCAAGGTCACATTTCTTTCGTTCATGCGAATGATGAGACGAATACGATCATCATGCGTCGCATGAGCCCGGAAGGATTGTATTATATCTACTTCAACAATTCAGATGTTCCTGTTTCGCTGACCGCTCCACAAGCTGGTCGAGGACTTGATTTATTGACGAACACGCACCAGCAGACACTTGATGTTTCTCTCCCCGCGTATTCTGGAACGATCGTTCAAGTCTTATAACCACCTAAAAGCCTGTACACCCACCTTCTAAAAAGAAGTTTTGTGTACAGGCTTTTTTCTGTATCCGTTCTCCAAGATAAAAACAAGTTAATGAATGCCATCGAATTAGGGTATAGGGTACAGAAAGGAGAACATCCTCCATGGAAATTTTCTTTTACGCCGGTCTCATCCTCATTGGCTTGTTTACGATCAGTTACTTGAGTGAACGATTCCACGTCCCGAGTATTCTGGCCTTCATCTTGATTGGAATCGTCCTTGGATTTTATTACGATCCTCCCGAAGAACTGAAACTCGGAGGAGAAGCGGGCATCATCGTCCTGTTCTTTTTACTCGGCCTAAAATTTTCAGTGGCGGACTTGCTGATTCAGCTCCGTTCCATTTGGAAAGCAGGAGTCATCGATATTCTACTTTCGTTTGGTGGAACAATCCTGTTGACTTTATCGTTCGGTTTTTCCATCGCCGAATCGTTTTTGATCGGCTGTGTTTTGTATGCGACGAGTTCTTCGATTTCAGCTCGACTGCTCGATCGGGAACCGGATAAACATCAGGATGTGAATCGCTTCGTGCTGTCCTTACTCGTCTTCGAAGATTTGATGGCACCGATCCTACTGACGACGGCCCCGTTCGTTTTAGGGACTGAGACGTTCTCGGTTGCCAAAATCAGCATCATCTTTTTAGGGTTCGCCTTCTTCTTCATTGCTTTAATCATCATGACGTTATTCATCCGAAGACGGAAACGTCTCGTCGATTCACTCTACCGTCATCCTGATGCCGGCATCGGAATCATCGGGTTAATCTTGTTATTTTCCGGTATCGGTATTTTATTCGGATTGTCAGAAGTACTTGGCGCCTTTATCATCGGTATTCTGTTAACCGAACTGGATGAGACGCGTTATCTTAGACGACTAGTCACTCCGTTTCAAGACTTATTATTACCATTGTTCTTTATCACGTTCGGAATGTCATTCGAGTTGACTGACGGATTACCGATTGATCTATTTTTCTTCGCTCTTGTCATTTGGGGAGTCGTCTCTAAATTCTTAGTCGGTTACCTCGGCGGAAGGTCCTTTGGTTTATCAAATTATCATGCGATCGAATCTGGCTTCTGTCTTGGTCCACGTGGTGAATTTTCGATACTTTTCATCACGCTCGCTAGTGGTGCATTCGTGACATTGACTGGGATATACATTTTTGTTTCTGCTTTTCTTGGAATTTTACTATTCCGTATCTCTACGGGATTAACGAACCGTACACATGCGACTGCACGAAAAATCAAAAAGAAATTGAAATAAAAAAGACGTCGGCGCATAGTGCGTTTCCGACGTCTTTCTTCTATAGATAACCTCGATTCATCGTCCGACAAAAACAGGGCGTTTTTTTTCGATGAAGGACTCAACCGCGTGACGGTGATCTTTTGTTTTTCCAGCACATGACTGGTAGATGATTTCTTGAGCGAGCATTTCCTCCAAATTATTTTCATAACTCGCTGCTTGCAGCTGCTTAATGTACCCGATCACTTTCGTCGGACGATTCGCTAGCTGACGAGCAAAAGCTGTGACCTCTTCTCCAAATTTCTCTGATTCAATGCTTCGCGTCGCAAGGTTGAGCGTAACGGCTTCTTCTGCTGAAATCGTATCACCGAGTAACGCAAGCTCCGTTGCTTTTGCCGCTCCGATCAGTCGAGGTAAGAAATACGGGGCACCCGCATCCGGAACAAGACCGATATTAATGAATCCGAGTGACAATTTCGCTTCCGCGTGGACAAGCCGAAAATCGCAGGCTAGTGTCATTGATAAACCGGCACCTGCTGCTACACCATTGATAGCAGCAATCGTCGGTTTTTTCGATTTAGCGATTGCCCGAACGACAGGATGGTAATACTGCTTTAGATATTCACCATGGTCGAGCTCAGGAGAGACAGTTTTTAAATCTTGTCCTGCGCAAAAACCGCGTCCTTCACCAGTCAAGACGATGACTCGTACTTCTTCATCTTGATTTGCTTCTTCTAAAGCGTCTGCGAGTTCTTCTAATAAATTCGAGGTTAATGCATTCAATTGTTTCGGTCGAGCGAGCGTTAACGTCGCAATCTGATCCTTGACGACATAATTCAGTTCTCGTTTCATCGGATTCCCCTACCTTTTAAAAATGAATGATTGTTCATTATGATGTATTCGTGATATTTTATGAAAATCCTTTTAAATCTCTATTTTTTCGATGAAAGACAAAAAACCCTCTTTCATTATGAAAATTGAAGGCGTATAGTTTCAAAAAGATAAAGAAACACTATTCGTTTTATGAAACAAAGGGGATTTATTTTATGAAAACAGTCAAGCAACCAAGCTTATTCCACATTACGTGGCCATTATTCATTGAAATCGCACTGCATATGAGTCTCGGAATCATTGCAACGTTGATTTTAAGTTATTACTCGGATAGCGCTGCTGCGGCAGTCGGCGTATCCAATCAAATTTTGAATATCTTCATCATTTTATTCAATATCACATCGGTCGGTGCAACGATCATCATTGGTCAGTATCTTGGTGCAAGAAAGACACAAAATGCTCGCCAAACTGCTCGATCCGCTTTTGCAATTAACTTGTATACCGGTCTCATCGTTTCTCTGACCGTCGTCTTGTTCGGAAGACAACTTCTTGGATTTTTCTCATTAGAAGGAGAGACCCTCGTTTATGGCGAAACGTTCATTAAGATCGTTGGTTTGTTCCTTTTCTTAGAAGCCATCTCACTGACACTGGGTGCGATTCTTCGGAGTCATGGATTCACTAAAAATGCTATGTACGTCACGCTACTCATGAATTTCGTTAGTGCTTTTGGTAACGTCATCGCTGTTCTTGGACTCTTCGGCATTCCCGTTCTCGGTGTTGCTGGTGTCGCTTGGTCGATCGTCATCGCCCGGACAATCGCTGTCCTTGTGTTGTTCTTTGTCGTTTACCGCAAACTTTCTTTACGTTTTACAGTAAAAGACTTGATTCATTTCAATCGTGAGGATGTGAAACGAATCATGAACATCGGAATCCCATCTGCTGGTGAAGGGATCTCGTATCAATTCTCACAACTCATCATCACAGGATTCATCGCAACGATTGGTGAAGCAGCGTTGTCTGCTCGTGTTTATGTATCAAACATCACGATGCTTTGTTTCCTATTTACGCTTGCCATCGCTCAAGGAACTCAATTACTCGTCGCACGCCAAGTTGGTGCTCAACAATTTGAACAAGCATACGGACGTGCTGTGAAAACATTGAAGATCGCTGTTTTCGCAAGCTTCATCTCAGCTGTCGCTCTTGCTTCATTCGGTTCATCGATTCTATCAGCGTTCACATCGAGTCCCGAAATCATTGCAATTGGTATCCCACTACTCTGGGCAAGCGTCATTCTTGAACCAGGTCGCGCAATGAACATCGTGCTCATGGGAACTCTTAAATCGGCAGGAGATGTTCGTTTCCCTGTCGCCATCGGTATTCTATCGATGTGGGGAATCGCGGTCGTCCTAAGTTATACGCTTGGTCTTGGTTTCGGTCTCGGTTTACTTGGAATCTGGATTGCCTTCTCTGCTGACGAATGGTTCCGTGGCATTTTCGCCATGAAACGTTGGCACGGACGGAAATGGGTCCAATACTCACTCGTCAAAGGAGAAACACATGAGCAAAACGAACGTCGAGAGGCTTCTGAAGCAGTCTAAGATTGACTTTGAATCCCTCACTTATCCTGTTGATCTTGATGATTTATCTGCTGAAGCCGTCGCTAGAAAGATTAATTACCCCCTTTCGACCATTTTTAAAACCCTTGTTTTGAAAATGGTCGAAAATAAATATGTCTTCGTCGTCATTTCGGGGGAAGAAGAACTCTCTCTAAAGGCAGCGGCTAAAGCATTGCATTCGAAAAAAGTCGCGCTTGTTCCGATGAAGGAGTTAGAATTCCTGACTGGCTATATTCGAGGTGGTGTCTCTGCCATCGGTGCTAAGAAGAATTTTCCGGTTCTTTTATCGGATCGTGCTATCCATGAACCATTCATCATCATATCCGCTGGAAAACGTGGACATCAAGTTCGATTGAATCCTCATGATTTTTTATCTTTCACTCAGGGGATTCTCTTTACAAACGGCTGAATTCCATCTCCTAATTATGGTATGATGAGTAGTATCGATGAAGTGGCAGGAGGAATCATTTTGTGGAAAGATCGTGTTCGTAATTCAATACCCAACCTATTTACGTTCGGAAATCTGTATTGTGGTTTTTTAGCCATCGTCATGGCAGCAAAAGGTGATTTTCAAAATGCCACCTTACTAATCGTCATCGCGATGATGCTTGATAGTCTGGACGGACGTCTTGCTCGGATGCTTGGTGTAGCAGGCGACTTCGGAAAAGAACTGGACTCATTAGCAGATATCGTGACATTCGGTGTCGCACCTGCAATGATGGCCTACTATACGTATTTCTATGAATTCGGAGAAGTTGGTTTACTAATCTCTGCTCTGTTCCCGTTGTTCGGCGCATTCCGTCTTGCCCGGTTTAATTTATCGGCAACGAATGTGGCATCTGCTTATTTTTCAGGTGTACCAATTACGGCGGCAGGTGGTATTTTGGCCGTCGTCACGTTGTTTAGTGGACGAATGAACGACTTGATGGTCCCACTTGTCTTCACAGGTCTTGCCTTCTTGATGGTCAGTCGTGTCAAGATTCCGAGTTTTAAAGACATTCCCGTTCCGCGCCATACGTTCGTCATCACCTTTACGTTGCTGTACGTGACGTATGTCATGATTGCGCGTAGCAATGAGTGGTCGACGTTTTGGTTCGTTGCTGTTCCGTTGTATATCGCGTTTCTCCTTTTCTCATTTATCAAAAAGAAGAAGCAAAAACAACATTCAAACGGATGATGATAGGAAGTGGTTCGGTTTCTCTTGCGAGAAGCCGGACCACTTTTTTTATAAGACCGCTTCTCCCTCGCTCGTTTTCAAGATATATGGGTATACTTATGACAGAAGCTATTTTGGAAATGGAGGAATGTCACGCATGGAGCAGTTTCATAAACGTCTTTGGATTTTCTTTTCGATTTGGTTCGCCATTGGCTTGATCTTAGTCGGTTTTTCGTTACTTCCTCCTTGGCTCGAGTGGGCCAATGCCGTCTTTTTATTCGCTTCCGGCTTATACGCAGCTCTCTATTTTTGGCATGTCTTACCGAAGGGACGTCTTGTCATCCCCTTCATCTTTTTTGGTTCGATCATCATTGAGTCGATTGGGGTCCATACCGGTTGGCCGTTCGGAACATATCGTTACGAGTCGGATTTCGGTGTCCAGTTATTAGGTGTGCCGATTACGATTGGGGCTGCATGGTTGTCGGTCATGGGTGCGAGTCTCGCTTTCTCCCGTTTGTTCTCATTTCGCTATAGTACACTGATTCTCGTTCCATTGTTTGCCGTTTGGCTCGATTTAGCGATCGATCCTGTTGCTGCTAACGTGAAATCGTATTGGCTTTGGCAAGACGGTGGATGGTATTACGATATTCCGACACAGAATTTCTTCGGGTGGTATGGAACGGCGCTCGTCTTTTCCTTTTTCATCAATCGCTATCAAGTCAAAGCGACGGATGCCGCACTCGAACAAAACAATCAGTATCTCTTTTTGATGTTGCACACTTTATTCGGTGTAACAGCAGGAGTTGCTGGTCTCTATGGCGTCACTTTGGTCAGCTTAAGTGCGTTCATCGTCTATTTCATTGTGAAACGAGGGGTTATCGTTGAAAGAAGCAAACAAAAGCAAATTAGCTGAATCCGTATTTCATGCGTATGTTGATCATGCTTTGATTCAGCGTCATTTTCACCGTGTTTTATACCGCGCAGACGATTTACCCGTCCCAGGACTCATGCTTGCTACGCATAGTTCTTGGTGGGATGGTATGATTCTTTTTCATTTGGATCAGACCTGTTTCCATCACGACCCCTATGTCATGATTGACCAGGCAGGACTCGCCCGTTTTCCATTCTTCTCCCGTCTCGGAGCTTTCTCTGTCGACCGGACATCGTTCTCTGATATCAAGAAAAGCCTTCAATATGCAAAAGCACGACTCCAAAACGGAAGCAGCGTCTGGATGTTTCCTCAAGGTGAGGAACGGCATCAAGAAGAACGACCGATGCACTTAGCAAGTGGAGCAACGCAATTAATGCGTCATGCGGATACCGTGTCTCTCGTCGCCTTCTACTATTCGTACGGACATGAACAGCAACCGGATGTCTATGTAAGGACGCGTCGCTTTTATCCATTGTCTGACGAACGATCCAGTGTCCAAGTAAAACGTCTGACAGTAGAGCTAACAGCATTATATGACGACATACGAGCAGATGCGATGGCAGAGCGTGTTGATTTGTATCGCTGTATCTCAAAACGAAGGGAACCACTCCCTGCGCGAACGGAGCGCTGGTTACGGGCACTTCGGTCATGAGTTGGTTCTTTTTTTTCCTCGCTCTAGCTGTCTGTCTCTACACATGGGTCAATTTAGCTTTTTTACCTCGATTAACGGATGCCGTTCAACCAGATAGTCTAGCAATCTGCATCCCGTTACGTAACGAGGAGCGCAATGTACGAAAATTATTAGACGCACTGGAACCCGCTTTGACATCAGGTATGCACGTCTACTTATATGAAGATCGTTCGACCGATCGGACGCGTGAGTTATTGCTCGATCGGATTGGTCAAGACAATCGTTTTACGGTGATTGATGGTCTTCCCTTACCAGTAGGCTGGGCAGGAAAGGTCCATGCGTGTCATCAACTCGCGAGACGAACGACAGAGGACTATCTATTATTTCTCGATGCTGATGTGACACTGACACCTGATGCAATTTGTCGCTTATACGGAACGTTACGAACAGAACGAGCCGTTTTCCTTTCTGGTTTTCCGTCATTTCCTGTACCGACGTTTCTCGGGAAGTGTTTGATTCCGATACAACATGTTCTTATCGCACAGCATCTTCCGATTCCGTTTCGCAAGGTGAAACATCCGGCTTTTGCCGCTGCGAACGGAATGGTCGTCCTCGTCGAACGACATGCTTACGAACAAGTCGGTGGACATGACAGCATTCGAACGGCTCTTGTAGACGACCTAGAGCTTTGTCGTACATTTAAACGACATGGATGGACAACGACACTTGTCGAAGTCGCCCCAGTTGTTTCTTGCGACATGTACGCCACGAATGAAGAAGTCTGGCAAGGTTTTCTAAAGAATGTCTTTCGTGGGATGAACGATTCCTACGTCGTCGGATCATACTTTCTACTCTTTTACTTGATTCAAGCAAGTGTCCTACCTTATCTCATCCTTCACCCATCCTGGCAGATGGGTGGCGCACTGATTCTTCTTTACTTAGCAAGATTCCGGATCGATCGTGCGGCACAAATCCGACATGTTTGGTGGCTTCATCCACTGGCGGTACTCCTTTATGTCATCTTGCTAGCCAGTGCGATGATTCGAAGCTTTAGGAAACGGGAAATCACATGGAAGGGTCGAACCTATTCATAAGGAGGAATCAATAGTATGAAACATATAGCTGTCATCGGAGCCGGTCTTGGTGGACTCAGCGCCGCCATTTCATTAGCGGCAAAAGGGTTTCGTGTCACTGTCGTCGAGCGTAATGCACATATTGGCGGCAAGATGATGCCGATCGTCACAGAAGGACATCGCTTCGACTTCGGACCTAATACGATCACAATGCCGGAAGTCTTTCAGTCTGTCATTCTCGAGTCCGGAGCAGATCCCGATGAATACTTTACATTTACGAAACTTGAGCGCCATACGATCAATCACTTTTCAGACGGACGCACGTTAACCTTTTCGTCTGGGCGAGAAGCGATGCGAACAGAAGTAGATCGTTTCACGAACGGTCAGTTGGCGAAAAACGATATTGCCGGTTACCAAGAGGAAGTCGCGAAGTTGCATACGATCGCCAAACGACAATTTTTCACAAATATCGATTCATATGTCCGCCCTTCCCTGTGGCGTGACATGCTAAAAGTACATCCCTTTCAAAGTCTCCATGGACTGCATAAACACTACTTTAAGGATAAAGAGTTAATTCAGGCACTTGATCGTTATGCGACATATATCGGGAGCAGTCCGTATCAAACACCTGCTACCTTCAGTTTAATCGCTCATTTAGAACTAAATGACGGCGTCTACTTCACGAATGGCGGCAATACAGCAATCGCAGAAGGATTCGCTCGACGTGCAAAAGAACTCGGTGTCGTCTTCCGGCTTGGAGATGAGGTGACCCAGATCGAAGTCGTCGACGGACAAGCAACGGAAATCGAATTGAATCATTTAGAGTATCTACCCGTCGACTTCGTCGTCATGAACGGTGATTTGTTGACACAATATCCACGTCTGATCTCAGAAACCGCACGACCTGATTTTAAAAATCCGACGCCTACTCAAGTCGAACCGTCCATTTCTGCCTATGTCCGTTGCATCGGTCTCTCACGGCGGATCGAAGGACTGGCTCATCATAACGTCTTCTTCTCTTCAGATTACGAAGCAGAGTTCAAAGCACTTTTTGATGAAAAACGTTATGCGGAGGAACCGACGATCTATATCTCCAATTCTTCCGTCACAGCCCCAGAAATGGGACAAGCGGGTGACAATCTGTTTGTACTCGTCAACGCGCCTGCGACAGATACTGGACATGCGATTGATTTTGATACGTATGATCAACTGATCAATCAACGGTTGCAGTCGTTTGGAATTGATATTTCATCAGATGTCGTCTACGAACAACGGGTCACACCACAGGATATCGAACAAACCTTCTTTGCTTATCACGGCTCGTTGTATGGCTTGTCATCCAATGGCATCCGGTCGTCTTTCCTCCGTCCGAGCAACCGTTCAAAGAATGTTCACAATTTGTTTTTTGCTGGTGGATCAACGCATCCTGGTGGTGGTAGTCCAATGGTGACGCTTTCAGGAAAACTAGCAAGTGAACGAATCGTCTCTGCTGTCGCCGCTACCCTGTGAACGTTATGTGAATTGCATATCAATCACTTGTACGGACAACTAAGATTTGATACGATTACTTCGAGTTCAAGAGGTAGTGATTGACCCCACATCCTCAATCAAGCGCAAGGTGACTTCCCCGAGTCAAGAGCGTTGAAGAACTTACTTTTTCTAACCAGCGAAATTAAATGGGACCCACCCATTTCATCACGTGACTCATCGTGTGTCCATTCGCATGACTTACGACGTTCCCCCTTAGATCGTCTCATCCGAATGGTCCACAGATAGCTCGATAAAGAAAAGACCATCCCCGTGGTCGAAACAGACCTATCTCGTAGTCCAGATGTTCGCTCTGGTGTAGAAGTAATCTGAGACTCCCCGGTCTCAGACCATAGAAAAAAGACCTT
>NZ_DGCW01000005.1:0-81978 GCF_002385115.1 Exiguobacterium sp. UBA3968 | reverse complement strand
AAGGTCTTTTTTCTATGGTCTTGTATTAAATCGTTGCGAGCAACTTCATCTTTTGCCAACGGCTGACGTACGCCCGCTTCGTAAAGACGTCGTAATGATTATCCCGTGCCGCATCGAGGATACCACGGTATAAGAAGGCAGCTGCCTTTAAAGCGCGTCTGCTCTCCCGCGGATACCGATCAAACGATGGAATCGCCGCATCATACAGATGCTCTGCTCGAAGTGCAACCTCTTCCCAAAGACCAATGAAGTCTCCTGAAGGGCGACCAGCGAGTAATGACTCCGCTGTGACACCATATGTCTCCATCCATGAATGGGGCAAGTAGATGCGGCCGCGTTTTGCATCTTCTCCGACGTCTCGCAATATATTCGTTAGTTGCATCGCGATTCCAAGATCAATAGCAGATTTACGGAGATCAGGCTGTTGCGGTGCAAGGATGGGCAACAACATCAAACCGACAGTACTCGCTACGTAGTAGCTGTATTGCTCTGTCTCCTCAAGCGTCTGATAACGATTTTTCTCGATGTCCCAACGCATACCTTCCGCGAGTTCGAGAAAGGGTGTCTCATCCATTTCGTAACGTTCAAATACATCTGCTAACGCAATCCATAACGGTTTATTTAGTACTTCACCATTGCGGAATCGTTTGAATTCATTCAAGAAAGCTAGTAGACTCTCTTTCGGCGTATCCGACTCATCGACGGTATCATCGAGGAACCGGCAAAATGTATAAATCGCATAAACAGCTTGTCGATCTGCTTTTGGTAAGAGTGAAAAGGCTTTATAGAACGTTTTAGATCCGGACTGAATGACTTCCTCACATTTGATATACGCGTTCTGGATCGTCACTGAATTCATGTTTCCACCCCATCTCTTGTTCCATTCGGTTTACGAGTATCGTTGCGCCCATCATGACGACTGGTACTCCTCCACACGGATGCACCGATGCACCGACGGCATATAGTCGATCGATATCTGGATATGGTTTTGCCTGTGTCTTTAAGGCAGCTGATTGACGAATCGTCGGAGCAATTCCAAAACTGCCACCTTCGTATAGTCCAAATGCCTGTGCATCATTCGGTGTACGAATCTTCATTTCTTGTATCTTTTCCCGAAATCCCGGATGATGATGCTCGATTTTTTCGAGTACGGTCTCGACGAAGTCTACTTTTTCATAATCTTTCACACCATAGCCACGAGGAGAAGGAATTAATGAATAGACGACGCTATCGTCCGTTCCTGTTAAACTACGATCAATCTGACTCGGATGGAACAGATAGACTGCCGGATGTTCAGGTAATCGTCCTTTTTTAAAGATGTTTGTCATGAGTGGTTCCAAGTCATTCGGCATCAAAAATCGATGCACCGGTAAGTCAACTTTCCCTTTCATCTTGAAATACAGCAATAGCGTCCCGCCTGAAGGAGTATATGTTTTAGGTTGTTTACCTTCCACAAGACGTTCCATTAATGGAAACTCTCCATTTAGTACGATTTGATCGAATGCTTCATGTGTTCCACCTTGTAAGACGATTTCCTTCGCCTGTCCCTGGTCAACGACGACTCGTTCAACGGGTGCCTCGAAGACGAACCGGACACCTCGTTCGACTAATGTGTCATACATGCGTTCAGCAAGTGAGAAATAACCGCCTTTTACATACCAGACACCTTCTGCTTGTTCCCGGTATGGAATCAAACCATAGATGGATGGTGTCGTATACGGATTTCCTCCGATATAAAATGTTGGGAAACTGTATGCCATGCGCAAATATTTACTCTTGAAGTATCGCTTCAAATGATCATGCGCTGTCTCTAAAGCGTGCATCTGTAATAATGGACGCATCATTTCTGGATGCAACAGCTCCGTTTTCCGACGATAACCACGTTCTAAAAATTTCGATACACTCGTCTTATAATCCTTTTCTTTTTGATGCATGAATTCATAAAATCCACGACCTTCGCCGAATTGGCGTTCGATCGCAATGGCTTGGTCCACGACATCAGATACTTTCGTAACGACGGTCCCGTCGTCGAAGTGAAGGTCATACAATGGATCGACGCGTTCGAGTTTTACTCCCGTCACGCCTGCTTCTGCCAACTGCTCTTTCAACTTACCTGGCATCAAGACGATTGTCGGACCTTCATCGATGCGTCCACCGGATTCAAAATCGACGGATCGTAATCGACCACCGACATGCGCTTCTTTTTCAAAAATCGTAATCTCGACTCCCGGATGTCTTGCTGTCAGCAAAAGTGCTGCATGCAGTGTTCCGACGCCTGCTCCTACGAATCCTATTTTCATGTCCGCACCCCTTCTTTTTTGAGCACGAGTTCTGCCGTAATACGCGCGGATTCGAAGATTGTTGGTAAGCCGCTCCCTGGGTGTGTGCCTCCCCCGACAAGATACAAGTGATCCAGCTCTTCAAACTGGTTATGCGGTCGGAAATACATCATCTGTGTCAACTGATGCCCAAGGTTAAACGTCGCTCCTTGATGGATCCCCATCGCTTCCCAATCGTCCGGCGTGAACATCTCTTCGACTTCGATTGCCGCTTCAATCCCTTGATACGGTGAACGCGTTTCAAGCGTATCCAGAACACGTCGACGTAATTTTGGTCCTTCGATCGACCAATCGAGTTCCGAGTAGTTGTTCGGAACCGGAACTAACACATACATGGCGGACTTTCCTTCAGGTGCTAGTGTCGGATCAAGAACGGATGGATTTTGAACATAAAATGAAAAATCATCGGATAATTCTAAAGTCTGCGTCATCTCGCGAACGTTTTTCTCGTAGTCTTCCGCAAAATAAATCGTGTGATGTGGCGCATCGAATGTCCGATTGACGCCAAGATACAACATAAACGTCGAACACGAGAATTTTTTGCGATCAATTTTTGGTCGGGACCATTTTTTCAGTACTCCTTCCGGTACAAGGTGATTCATCGCATGTGCGAAATCAGCACCGACGATGACTTCATCAAATAACTCATGCTGACCTGACTCAAGGATGACCCCTTCGACGACTTTGCCGTTTAAGATCAATTGCTTGATACCTGTACCTAACTGAACCGCTCCACCGAGTTCTTCGATGGCACGTTGCATCGCAAGTGGCACCTGATGCATCCCACCAATCGGATGATGGACACCGTATGCATGTTCCATGTAAGACAAGATGGAGAAACCTCCTGGGCATTCCCAAGCCGACATCCCTAAGTACTTCGCTTGGAACGTAAAGGCATACTTCAGTTCTTCGCTCGTGAAATAGTCGGACAAGACATCATAAAGTGATCGCCCGAGTGAGAGACGCGGAAGTGCTGTTAAGACACGCGGTGACAAGTAGTCCGTTAATCGGTCATGACGTGTCTGTAGAATCGGCATCAACTTACCGAGCTTTAACGCTTGCTCTGCCATGAATCGATCGTACCCTTCCCCATTTCCCGGAAAGTGGCGCTCGATCGTCTCTTTCATCCGGTCCCGATCCGTCGTCATCGTGAACTGTTCTGTTCCACCTTTGAAATAGAGTGTATACATCGGATCAAGTGCCTTTAGATCTAAATAATCTTCTAACCGTAGACCGGCTTCGTGAAAGACGTTTTCTAAAATATGCGGCATATTAAGAAAAGTCGGTCCTCGATCAAATGTGTATTCACCTAGCTTGACGGCAGAAGTTCGTCCACCGACTTGCGGTTGTTTTTCATAAACGGTGACGTCTACTCCTTTTCCTGCTAATAACAAGGCACATGCAAGTCCCCCTGGTCCTGCTCCTATCACTGCTACGCGTCGCTTCACCCAAATCTCTCCTTTTTATCTCTCATCGTTTCAACTATTATACTAAGCACATAGTAAGAGCGACAAATTTGAACTGTCTTCCAACTGTAAAAACGCCAGACTTCGCTTAGGAAGTGGCGTTTGCAGTCACGATATACCAAGCACCTTCTTTTAAGAATGGTGTGATCGAAATATTTCCAAACCCAGCTTTCGATAAATCTTCTTTCAATTCTTCCTGGCTTGGTAATGGATACAAATTCTCATGCAGCGTCATAAAGGCATTGAATGCTGCTGAGAACGGTGCACCATGTGAACTGTCACGAAGTGGAGTGACGAGAATGACTGTTCCATCATCTTTGACGAAACGGCGTACCCCTTTTAGTAAAGCAAGACGTTCCGGTTGTGGGAAGTAATACAAAATATTATTCATCATGACACCATCATACGTTTCTTTTACGTCAAACGTTTTGATGTCTCCGACGACGAAGTCAATCTCTCCACTCGTATCTCGTCGTCTCGCTTCGGCGATGACCGACTCTTCAATATCGATTCCAGCGAGCCGCAATTCAGGTAACGCTTCATGAATTTTGCGAAGATAACCGCCATAGGCACAGCCGATATCGAGCAGTGATGTCAGATTGCGACTTCGAATGATATGACGTACAGCCGGGAAAGCAACGGTCTCGACAAGTGCCGACGTTTCGGCAACGATGTCGCCATGTTCTTCTCCATTAAAGACTTTCTGTTGCCCCTCTTCTAGGAATTGTGGATAAGAGAACAAGGCGGGTAAATGTAGCTCCATCATCTCAGATAACATAAAACCGATACTACGATCGTCTGATTGAGAAAGTTCTGGCAATACATGACGCGTCGCCGTATAACGTAAATCTTTTTTCTTTAAATGACCGACAGCTACGCCAACCTCAAACCAGCGGGATAACGCTTCCTGTGTCAGCGGACGTCGCATCCGTAGTTGCGCTTCCGCCTGCGTCGCTCCCGATTGAAGAGCATCGAATAACCCATATTTATAACCGATGTATCCATGCCAGAGTGGTAACACCGGTTCTGCGCGTTTCATCCATTTCCGTGCCCGGAAGACCTTCGTCCATTCCTTCAACTGTGCCACAAGCGTTCCCCTCTCTACTGTGTAATACATCCCTTTTCCCAAATAACAACCACTTGTAAACAAAAATTACTAGCAGACACGACAAAAAGAGTCCTTTCGACCCAAAAGGTCGAAAAGGACTCTTTGATTTCGCATAAAATCAGAAAAACTTCATACCGTATGGAAGCGAATAGCCAAGGAATACTGTCACAAGGACAAGCACGATGAATCCGATGACGAAACCGGAATAGGCTTTTCCTTTTTTGACACGAACGAGTGTCAATTCTCCGAAGATGAGCGTCAAAAGACCTGCTGTGATCTTCGCATGGTAGAGTGGATCTGGATTTTCAGACACCCCCATGATTTTAATGTACAGGTAAAGACCTGTCGCGAACGTCAATAAAAGCAGAAGACGGAACGCCATATGAATGCCTTTTGCGGCTTTCTTATTGTTCTTGTACATCGAAAACGCGACGAAGAACGTAACCAATAAAAGTACCCAAAGTAAGACGTGTGTGTGAACGAATGCTGTGATTGGCATTTCATTTCCTCCTTTCTTTTCCTATTTCATCGTATCTGATTTCCGTACGAACACCTAGTGTTATTTTGTTGCTATATGATTTTTTCAGGAGATTGTCACATGTGTGGACTGAACGAGTGGGAATTTGACAGTGAAAAGACTCCCTTCTCTTACGACCGATTCCACATGAATTTCTCCCCCATGACCGGTGACGATTTCTTTACAGATGGCTAGACCAAGGCCCGTACCACCGATTTTCCGACTATCCGAGTTATCGACGCGGTAAAACTTTTCGAATAGACGACTGAGTGATTGTTTCGGAATCCCGATTCCCTCATCCCGAACTTGAAGAATGACTTGATCACGTGATGTCGTGAGTACGACATCAATCGCACCACCAGATGGTGAGTATTTCACCGCATTATTCAATAAATTATTGAGTAACTGTCTGATTTTTTCTTCATCTGCTTCAATGACAGGCAACTGATTTCCTTCGTGACGGAACGTAATCCGGTGGGCTTGTGTCGAAGCCGCATAAAAGTGTGTCGTTTCTTCAGCAATCGCATGAATGTTCACAGATGTCTTTTTGTACGATTGTGTACCTGACTCCATGCGCTGGACGTCTAAGAAATCGTTGACGAGATTCGCAAGACGTTCTGTTTCGGAATGGATCGTCCGTAAGTATCGATCTTGGCGCGATTCTTCAATATCTCGATTGAGCATGAGCTCTGTAAAACCATAAATCGAAGAAAGCGGTGTTCGAAGTTCATGAGATACAGTCGAAACGAGTTCTGATTTCAAACGATCCATTTCGGTTTCTTTCGTCACATCCCGCATGACAAGCATCGTTCCTTTATGCACCTGATGAATGTGAATCACCTCGACATAAAATTGAATGAATACCGTTTCGTTTCTAATCGAGAACTGTAGACTATCTGTCGGTAATTCTCCACGAAGAACTGAATCAACATATCGACTGAAGTTTTCCGGTTCATCGACGACGGATTGAATGACTTCTAAGCATGTTTGAAGTGTTTCTTGTTCCGCCTGGACACCATATCGCAGTTCCGGGAATAGATCGTACAGTGGTCGATTGACGAAAACCTCTTCTTTCCCTGGCTCAAGATAGATGACCGCTTCACGAATTGAATCGAGAATCCGTTCCGTTTTCGTTTTTTCTCTCGTCATCTCGTCAAACAAACGCATCCGGAGAAGGGATAACGACAATTGACGAGAGAAGGACATGACATCCCGCATCTGTTCATTCGTAAACTGATCGCGGTAACGGACCAGATAGATATACGCGATGATATCATCTGCGGTTGGATCGAGAATCGGCACAGCCGTTTCATACATATAGTACGGGTACGGTAACGGATGATTGCTCACGACTTGTTTAGAGGAGTGAACTGGTGTCTTGAGTGATTCTGCTCGTTTTAACAGTGACGCATCGTTTTGAAGTAACTGCTCTGCCAGTTCATCCGTCATACCATAGGTGACGACGGAATAACTCTCTTCCTCATCGACGAATACTAATGCACCAATTTCAGAATCCGTGATCGTGACGAGCTTCTCGATGATTTCCGGATAAGCGGTCAACGATTCACGTGCCGCGAGCGTCTCTGTCAGATCATTCCGGTACTGAAGGTGTTGTTCATTGCGCATCGTCAGTTCCAATGCTTCTTCAAGTTCCTGTTGTTGTGCTTGCAATTCTTCTTGCTGCGCTTGTAATTCTTCCTGCTGGGCTTGCAACTCTTCATTTTTTGCCAATAGATGCTGTTTATTCTCAGAAATCGAACTTGCCATCTGATTAAACGATAGTGCTAAAATACCAATCTCATCTTTACGATTCGGTACTTTGACGCTTAAAACATCTTCACCATTCGCAAGCCGTTGACTGTTCTTAACGAGAGACAATAATTCAATCGTGATGCGACGAATGAATGGATAGATGAAGAAGATCAAAACAGCGATCAAAACGACGATATTCGCTAACCAAATCAGTTGCGTCGTTCGGATTTCCTGCTCCAATTGATCACTTGTCCGTTGTGCCCAATCTTCCAAAAATTCACGATAACCGCCGAGTGCCAGTTCACTTTTATTAATCTCTGATAATACATCGATGTTTCCTTGACTATCTAACTGAATCTTTCCTTCAGTTAACAACTTTTGACCGAGTGGCAATTCAGCTAGCGTCGTTCCTTTCAAGAAGGATTCTGTAATATCTCCTGACTCTTTCGCTTTGACATAGGATTGAACAAGCGGCAAGATTGCATCGAAATAGTATTGATATAGTTCTCTCGAGGACTGGGCGAATGCCTTTCCTTGATCGTAGATTGCATTTTTTTCGAACCAATCCGTTTGCTGAGCAATCTTATCTTGTTGAGCCATGACTTGGGTATACAATTCTTCATTTCCCATCAAGGCATAGCCACGCATGTTGAATTGAACATCCTGCCATTCTTCCCATAGAGCCCCTGCGCGTGCACTGCGATCTCGGATGTCTTCTAATTTCTCCCGTGTCGCTTGCAATTTCGTATCCGTGTAGTTGTAGACGATCAATGATGAAATCATCAATGTAGCTAATACGACATAAAAGGATGCCATAAGTTGGCGTCCGATTTTTCGATTAATCCACTTGGTGATCACTCAATATTCCTCCTACTACATCAATCAACTCAAGAGGACTAAAGGGTTTCGAAAAGAAGTAGTTTGCACCGATTTCTTCCGCGCGCTCTCGATCAGATTGTTGACTTTTAGCGGTCAACATCATAATTTTCAAGTGTTGCTTATCTGGATGTTGTCGAACTTTTTCGATGACTTCGATTCCTGTCATCCCAGGCATCATGTAATC
The DNA here is from genome assembly GCF_002385115.1 of Exiguobacterium sp. UBA3968. Lineage (NCBI taxonomy): Bacteria > Bacillati > Bacillota > Bacilli > Caryophanales > Exiguobacterium > Exiguobacterium sp. UBA3968. The sequence goes on along the minus strand of NZ_DGCW01000005.1, from coordinate 73,733 downwards.
CAACAGAACGAGGTCATATTCCGTGTTCATGATTTTTTGATATGCCTCGTCTCCGTCCGTCGCTTCATCAATCGTATATCCTTCATCTTCTAGTGTATCAAGTACCAACATACGTAAGACATCTTCATCTTCTGCTAATAAAATACGTGCCATCTATTAAAACCTCCCAAAATTATCCATCATTAAAGTGACATATCTTCTTTATTTTACACAGTTTTTTCACAATAAGAAACGGAAATCACTCCATACCTTGATTTTATTCCTTTATTCCTCATCCCTCTTTCGAACTATACTAAAACCTCCCTCGCCTCTACCTGAAGTAGGAGGACAAGAGAGGTCTCAGTCGTAAAATTAAACTAAATCAATCGTTTCTCCTAAAGCAAAAGCATAAATGACTTTCCGCGAGATTCGAATATGAAGAATAGCTTCTAATGCTTCTTGGTATAGATTCAATTGAGTCGCATACCGTTCACGTAACACATCAGCAGGTGTCTGTCCGACTTCCGTCGTAACGATTTGATCCGATTTATAGTCGAGTAAGATATATGACTCCCCATCCTGAATCAAGCAGTCGACGATTCCCTGCATGACTGCGTCATCCACTGGACCCGTCCAGTCTTTCCGAAAACGTGATGCTCCGATTTTATACGTAAACGGTAACTCTCGATAGACGTGGTTTGTCCGTAGTCGTTCGCTGAACAATTGTCCGATCTCGGAGTCTAGGAACTCTTGCAACTGTGGTGTTGCTTCCCGCATCGTCGTCGCTTCGATAGGTGTGATTCGTTCCATCGTTTCCCATTGATCGATCTGTTCTGAAATCGCTGTATCCGGTTTGTATAATTGCATCGCTAGGTGTAGGACCGTTCCTCGTTCCGCTCCACTAAGTACAGGTCCAAGGAATTGTGGCGTTCGGTAATACGTCGTCTGGCGATACGTCGTTTCAAATGCTGCGCGTTCCAACTGTTCTGCGCGCTTCAGTTCCGTAACGGTCTGTTTCGCTGCCGTCTCTGTCGCGAGTAGATGCGGATACTGATACGAAAATGCCGATTCAACGATTTCTTTGACGTGCGTATTGACGGGCACATCAATTTTTTCAAGCTTTTGGACGTGTTCGAGTTGCTCCACGAGTGTTGAGATTTCTTGATACGGTGCTAACTCCTCTAAAGACATCATGCGAATCGACCAGTTCGTCTCATCCGGACGTAGTAAACTACTGCGTAAGACTGCCGGAACGACCCATTCCGCATAACTCTTCGCTTGGCGCCGGTCATTTTCAGGTAGTAAGACTTCGTCGAGTGGCGTCATCTGCCAGGCCACCATTTGATCTTCTAAATCCTTGACTGTCCCGACGAGAATTAATTTTTCCTTCGCTCGAGTCATCGCAACATACAAGACGCGCATCTCTTCTGCCTTCATCTCGCGATCCATTTCCCGACGGATGACTTCCTTCAGTAGCGTTCCAGATCGCAAACGACGAATCGGATCAATGGCGTCTAGAGCAATGCCATACGTCTTATGCAACTGAATGGCCTGCATTTGATCCTGTTTGTTGAATTGCTTCGTCAATTGGCTGACAATCGTCACGGGGAACTCGAGTCCTTTCGATTGGTGGATCGTCATGATTCGAACGACGTCCTCGTCTTCTCCAAGCGAACGGGCTTCTGCGAAGTCTTCTCCTCGTTCGATCAACCGATTGATCAGGCGTAGAAAACGATATAGCCCACGATAACCGGACGTCTCATATTGCTTTGCCCGCTCATATAAGGCATTTAAGTTAGCTTGACGACTTCTGCCTCCAGCGAGACAGCCGACATACTCAAAATAGCCAGTCTGATCAAACAATGATCGAATGAAGGCAGGAAGCGCACTCCCACGTGCTTCGGTTCGCCATGCTTGAATCTGACGGATGATCTCGTCTATTCGAATACCAAGTGCTGATTCCTCTGTCGCCATCGCGAGTGCCGCCTCATAAAAGCTTCCTTCTTTTTGTTTTGCTCGAATCCGCCCTAGATCACGGTCCGCCACACCGAAAATCGGCGATCGTAACAGACTGGCGAACGGGATATCTTGAAGTGGATTATCGATTGTCTTGAGTAACGCCATCATGATTTGAATTTCCGTCGCTTGGAAATATCCGCCCGTCGTATCTGCATAGACCGGAATCTCATACTGTTCGAGTACTTCAACGAGTGCCTGAACACGCTTGCCGCGCGAACGGGCCAAGACGACGATGTCACGGTATTCGCATGTCCGGAATCGGTTCGATTTCGCATCGTAAATCAGATGTGGATGTCTAGAGTCGACGAGTTCTAGAATTCGTGTTGCAATCGCTCGTGCTTCAACTTCTTCTTTTTCACTATCAAGTGGATCAATCAAGAGTAATTCAGGGTCGACTTGCTCTGATTCTAAATAACTTAAATTACCGAGTCGAAGGTGCGCCGCTTCATCGTAATCAATTTCTCCGACTGTCTCATCCATGACTTGGCGGAAGATTTGATTCGTTCCATCCAACACCTCGAGGCGACTGCGGAAGTTCTTTGTTAAATCGATGCGTGTTCCGACGTCGGTCTGCTGGAATCGTTTGAATTTCTCCAGGAACAATCCTGGTTCTGCATGTCGAAATTTGTAAATAGACTGTTTGACATCACCGACCATGAATAGATTCCCTGTTGCCTCGTCCGTTTTCGAAACCAGTTGAATGATGCGTTCCTGGACTTCATTCGTATCTTGGTATTCGTCGACCAGTACCTCAACGAAGCGTTCCTTTAGAAGTTTTGCCACATCCGACGGTTGTCCCTCTTCCGTCAAGATCTCTAATGCAAAATGTTCAAGATCCGAAAAATCAACAATTCCACGTTGTTGTTTCGCTTCGAGATAATCATTTGCGAATTGACGCACGAGTGTAACAATCGTTTCTACATGTCGGAGCTGTGATCGTAAATCCTCCAAGTAATCGACACCTGTTTTTTGGACAAACAGTTCTTTCATTTTCTTGAATTCTGCAACGAGTCGTGTCCGCTCTGTCTGGAACGGTTTGATGCCTTCATCTCCGCGCGGACTTTTCCAACGACCGAATTCTACTGCTTGAAACGCAAGAGCAACCATCGACCATTGCCGTACTGACGTTTCAAGTACTCCAAAAGGAGCGATATCCTGTCGCATCATCTGTCCCATTTCCGTATATCCGGACTGTTCCAATTCAAAAGCAAGTTCTCGATAACGTCCTAGTAGATTCGACAACGTCTCCCATTCCAGTTCGACCAATCGTTGCATGAGCGGAGACTCATCCGGATCGATTGGTTGATCGTACTGATTGATTAAATGCGCATAAAACGCTTCCGGATCAGGTAAGGATCGAGAAAAACGGTAGAGATTTGAAATCAGCGAAAGCATCGCTTGATCGTCCCGATCTGATGTATAACTATCGATCAAATCATAGAATCCCGGATCCTCAGAGGCATAGAACGACTCAAAGACCGCTTCTAAGACATCATCTTGCAGTAATAACAGTTCAGATTCGTCAGCAATCCGAAACGCCGGATCCAAACCGATCCGGTAATAATTCTCACGTAGAATCGATAGACAGAATGAATGGATCGTCGTAATTTGTGCCCGGTTCATTAATTGACGTTGTTTTTTTAGATACAGATCATCCGGTGCCTCTTTGATACGCTGATCCATGACCTCAATGACTCGCGTTTTCATCTCACGCGCTGCTGCATTCGTAAAGGTAGCAACAAGAATCCGATCCGCCGACAACTCATCTTCGGGATCGATCAATCGTTGCGTCAGCCGTTCGACGAGGACAGCTGTTTTCCCTGATCCAGCAGCTGCTGAGACTAAGATATGTCCTCCCCTTGCTGAAATGGCTTGTTGTTGTTCTTCCGTCCAACGCACGCTCATTCTTCATCCTCCTTCAATCGTTCCAGTACCTCTTTTTCAGACATCGGTTTTAATGGACGATATTGATTTCCGAGTGATTCATCGAATTGACAGACTGAACGATATTCGCAGAAATTACACGGTGTTCGTTCCTGATAATCGAATGGATTGATTGCAATATCCCCATCATAGATATCTTGACTGCTGTCTTTTAATGCCTCCCACGCATGATCCATCAGTGCCGATAAATCTGCCTCTTGTACAACACCCTTCGTCTGTGATTTATGCAGTCCATTTTTCGTGAAGGTCACTTTGACGAGTGGGGATTTTTTTCGTTCATCGTATGCAATATGATCCATCGCTCGCAGTACCTCATCATTCTCGAGAATGACGCCTTGCATCTGATAGGACTCGAGTAATAGTCGATTACGTTCTGCTTCATCAGCAGATAAATCGCCTCTTAGCATCGGATTTTTAACATGGAAATACAGCGCACCAGCAGGTTTTGCCTGCTGTTGATACAGCAGCTCTGACTGTTCCACGACTGTTTTCAAATACAGCAACATCTGTATGGCGAGTCCGTAATAGATTTCCGCAAAATCCAGTCCTCGTGCACTCGACTTATAATCTATGATACGGACGTATAACTGGTCACCGATCATCGCCTGATCAATACGGTCAATGCGTCCTGTGAATTCAATTTCCGTTCCGTCTGGTAGCGTAAAGCGTAAAGGTGGAAACGTCGCATTCCCAAAACTGATTTCAAATAGATCTGGTTCAAAATCCGTTCGCTTCGCCTGCTCTACGAGCATCTTAGCGGTCTGTTCGACGACATCCGTCAACTTTTTCTTGATATAACCAAATCGACTCGAGCTCATCAAAATTGCATTCTGGATTTCTGGTGTCACCTTTTCAACAGCTTCCTTCGCAAGTTCTCCACATGTCTCACTATCGAGCTCGCGCCAGTGACGTCCTGAAGCTTTGATACTGAGCGACAGATCATTTAATGCGCCGTGGAACAGATTTCCGATGTCCGGCGCTTCGAATTTATAGAGCTTTCGCTCGCGTAAACGAAGTCCATACCGAGCAAAATGTTTATACGAGCAAGCATTATACGTTTCAAAACGCGAAACGCTCGCTTGCAGAGACTCGCCATATAAGCGATGCGCCAACCCTTCCGGTAACGCTTCCGCTTGATTTTGATAGAACAAGGCACTTGAGAATAGACCCATTCGTTCGCGCCCTTGTCCGTTTTCAAGAAGTGAATTATATACTTGAAACCAAATTGGCTGAATCGGATAACGTCGTTGTAAACGGCGGAGTTCAATCGCCGTCGCTGCTGCCGCGCGATCGGGACTCGTCACGAAATCGAGTTGTTCTTGCGGTGCATGTTCGCCAGCCTCCGCAAACTGTGTTTTGATCGGACGATCAAGCAACAGTTGCCGCTTCAATTGTTTCGTGATTGCCGCCGGCTGCAACGCCTTTCCTTCTTCATCGACAAGCGCATAACTGACATACAATGCTTCACTTGGAGCCATCATCCCTTGATACAGATAAAATAGTTCATCATCAAACACATCGAGGGACGCTTTTCCGACCGGAATACCATGTTCATGTAAAAAGTCATGATCATTTTCGGACAGTAACTTCGATTGATCTTGGACGAACGGAATCAGACCATCATTCGCTCCCAGTAAAAAGACGACTTTCACTCGTTGCAATCGTCCACGCACATAATCCGTCGCAATGACTTGATCAAGCGATGGGGGGACAAGTGCAAAACGCAGACTCTCAAGTCCTGTCTCGACCATTTGGACGAACAAGTCCGTTGATAAAGTATGCTCAGGCGCAGCAGCTTCTAGCTGTTCGAATAGGTGAAGAATCGCTTCATACACTTGATCATGTTCCCGAGCAGCAAGTAACTGATCTTGCTCTAATGCTTGCTTGCGCCATTCCATTAAATGTTCTGCAATTTTTTGTTCTTCGAGGAATTGATAAAGACCTTTCGTATACGCGCTCATCGTCTTTGCCTGCTTTAACCGACGGTGTAACGGTTCAATCAAGTCGACGACGAACGTACGGAGATGATTCAATTCCTCTTCTTGCGCGATTTCCTCTTCCGTTAAGCGAACTTCCTCTGCTAAGCGTCGCTTTAATTGCCACGGTTGTTGCCACATCGACCCTTTGATGCCGCGTTCGAGCACGAACGTCTCGAAACGATCGAGCGCTAGACGCGCATCTTCTGCTGGAATCGGTAAGAGCTCCGTCTTCAGTAAACGAAAGACTGTTTCTTCCCGATAACCCGATGTCACGATGTCTAAAGCAGATTGAATCAAGTCAACGAGCGGATGATGGATCATCGACTCACGTTGATCCAAGAAATACGGAACATCATACATGTGGAAGGCTCGTTCCAAGTGATCCGCATACGGTTCAAGATGTCGTACGACGAATGCCATTTCATGAAATCGATACCCTTTTTGTCGAACAAGTTGAATCGCTTTCCGCACGGCTGATTCTGCTTCGACTTGCCGGTTGACTGCAGCTGTCATCTGAAAGCCGTCAACGTCATGATCGACAGATGGATAACCTGGCTTTAACAAGGCCTGCTCTAAATGCCGTAGCCCTTCTGATTGAAATTTGATTGGCTGTTCATACAAGATTTCTTCGTACGGAATCGATTGTTCCTGCATTTGCCCGATCAACTGCATGTAGCAACGCTGGGACACACCAAAAGACGTTTGTTTTGCATAAGGATCCGCCGCGTCCATTGTAAAACTAATATGCATTTCAGCCACTTGTTGCATCAAGGCAAGCAGTACTTGTTGTTCCTGAAGCGAAAACTCATAAAATCCGTCGACGATGATCGTCGCTTGATCCAGTCGCGCTTTCGGAAGCAACTCAAGTAACGTCGTATAATAATCATCCGCATGGAGTGCCTTATCGACGATTCGTTCCGCAAAGCGCTCATAAATCAACGCAAGGTCGTTCAATTTTGGTGACCGTTCGAGAGACCGATCACTCACTTGACGCAACATATCTGGCTCGATCAATGAGCGTTTAAACGACGCGATGAGTTCATCAAGTCCTTGGAAAAATCCTGGCATATTTTTCGTACGCTTAAAAATCTTTAACTCGTCTTCTGATTCCTCGACGACCTGTCGGAGTAATAATTGTGTTCCTGTCTCATCGAGAAATGGAATTGCTTGATTTCCGTAATCGCGTAAAATATGAAACGCAAAGCGCCGTAAACTCATGACTTCGAGACGAACAAGACCTGCTATCCGTTCATCTGTCGCAATCCGACGCTCCATTTCAAATGACATCTGATCCGGAACGATGAAATACATCTTCTCGCCTAGTGGTCGTTGCTCGAGTTCTTGTACGACGCGCTCAATCAATTGTGTCGTTTTCCCACTACCAGCACGACCAATGTGCATATGGTTCATCAAGAAAACCTCCTCTACGTTTTTATGTATCATTATTATCGCACAAATAAGAACAAATGTACTGTTTTCGACGCATGTCTTTTCGATATGGATTTGCTATAATCAGAACACATCCTAATGTAAGGCAGGTGATGATTTTTGTCGCTCTATGAAATGCTTGGAGGCGAGCAAGTACTCACCTCTTTGATTCATTCGTTCTATCATCAAGTCTACCATGATTCCTTATTGCGTCCGTTATTCCCTGATGATCGACACCGTGTCGAACAGGCACAATTCGCCTTCTTGACCCAAATGACAGGAGGTCCACGCGATCCGAATCAACCGCCGACGAGTTTAGCGATGATTCACCGGCTATTGCCGATTCAAAAAGAGCATGCCATCCGTTGGTTGGAACTGATGGAAATAGCTTCTCTTGATACGATTCCAAATGAAGAAGCGCGACTCCAACTCCTCGAGCGATTACGGATTGGCGCAACGAATGTCTTACGTGTTTGCGAAGCACACCAGATGGACTGAGGGATTTTTCTTTCTCATCTGTCCATTTCCATGTAAAATAATAAATGGAGGCGATATAACATGACGGAAGAACAAGAACAACGACCGGAACTCGTAAAGAATGCGATTGAGCAAGCAGAAGCATCGACGAACGAGGACGATACACTCGAAGAAGAACAAACCGAAGAACAAAAAAAATTGGACCATATCAAAGGTCTCGTCACCCTTGAACGCGGTTCTGATTACTACCGTGTCGTTTTTTATGACGATCATAAACACTTGATTTTCAAGGAACTCGATTACGACCGTGTCGACTTTGTAGGTCGGTTCTACAATGATAGCTTTGATCCAACGAACTTGACGGAACTAGAAGAAATCGCAGACAAAGCACTTTCGACTTCTTTACGGAAACGATTCCTTTAAGACATAAAAGAAGCCGTCCTCCCAACTGGAGAACGGCTTCTTTTTTATTGATCGGATTGTTTTTTCTTCCGACGAAGGACATAGGCAAGAACGCCACCTGCGACAGCGATTCCTGTTGCCGCCAAGATTGGAAGTAAGACTTTTTTATTAGATGCTAGTTTTTGTTTGACTTGTTCAAGTCGCGATTCATTCGTCTCTTTTAAGGCGATCGATGTTCGACGATTCATCGTGACATGCTTCGCAGCATCCGTCACAACGATTCGTTTCGTGACCCAACGGCGATTTCCGGCATCATCGACGACTAGTTGTCGCGCGCGTTTGATTCCTTTGATTCGTTTACCCGGTGTATTTTCCGGACGCACGATGCGGGAACTGATAAAGCGTCTGCCTCCAGTCGCACCAAATCCAGGCTGCAATTTTCGGCGATTTAACCATTCATATGATTCATTCATCGTGTCGCGGTAAAAGTTACCGCTTCACCTCCCTATGATTTCTCTCTCTACTTCTTTCTCCTTACATAAGTAAGATTCCTGTTATGTGTTTCCACTTTTCATCGATTCTTAAACTCCGGCAATTGGAAGCGCCGTTGCATTTCATACGCCAGTTCCAACGTTTTGATTCGTTGCCGTTCGATGCTGTATGCGGATGCGTCCGTATCAATACATTGACCTGTCTGAAACTCTACCTGTACTTTTCCAGACTTTTTTTGAACAGTCTTCATTTGCTTGAAATTGATCCAAATGCATTCCGCCTTTTCTTTTGCGGTCGTCGGAAAAAATATCGTTTGTGCCTGCCAATCTACTAAAACAGGTGTCTTTCGGTTCGGACCAAGAATATGTCGCGCTGCTTCGATCCGTCCACGCATCGATGAACCAAAATATAAACAGGATTCTTCAATCAACTTAATCGGATGACCCTCTAAAATACTTTCCGAATGCTCCTTGATGACAAGTGTCTGTGGTTCACCATATTGACCATATCGTGGAATCAAAGCTAACGTTTCTTCCGTAACTGGGTATGACATCTCCTTCACTCCCTTCCTGAATTATATTGGTTATATCAAACTTCCTTCTACTCTGCATGAGTATACCAATTATTTCCTAATGAAAAAAACGAGATCCTAGGATCCCGTTTTTAAAATTCTTCTGGCTTTTTTTCCTCTTGTTCAATAAAGTGACGTGGGAAATTAAAAATCACACAAACTTTCCCGACTCCATTTCCCGCAGGGCGATTCTCAATTGCTACCGTACCATCATGACGCTCAACGATCCTTTTGACAATGTAAAGACCAAGCCCAAACTTTCCTTCTTTGCCCCGTGAAAATTGATGAAACAAGGGCGAAGAGTCATCAAGTGGCGGTCCATCATTTTCAATTTCGATATGAACCTGATCCGCTGTCCCAGACAGTCGGATGTCAATTTGTGTTTCAGCATAACGAATCGCGTTGTCCATGACGTTTTCGAGTGCAACTCGTAATTGTTCCCCTTCACCAAGGACGATTCCCGCTTCTCCACTAACATGCCATTCGAGTGACTTCGTTCCAGAAAAACGATTTTTCAGCAGGTGTATCATCCGATCGATATCGACATTATCCCACGTCGAACGATCGAGCTCGAAATAGTCGAGCTTCGTGACGTAAAGAAGAGCCGCCACTTTTTTCTCTAATCGTTCCGCTTCCTCATCAATGACCGATACGGAGCCGGTTAAATCACCATCTGGATAGATCCCATCTGAAATGGACTGAGCATAACTTCGAATGACCATGATTGGCGTCTTCAAATCATGTGAAATATTTTGAAGCAACGATTTTTGTGCCTTATCCTGCTTTTCAAGATCCATCCGCATCGCATCGACGGACCGTGCCAGTCGACCGATTTCATCCCCACGATCGAGCGGAAGTGGTGTATCCCACTTTTGAGCCGCGATTTTCCCGACTGCTCTTTCGATTTCGACGAGCGGATGTGTTAGACGACGCGCCAACCAGAAGGCAATGAATAACGTAAAGATACTACCGATGATGACGACGAAGCCGATTTTTGAAAACAGTTGTGTAATCAGTTCTTGTCGATAAGCATCCCAGACGTAAGAGACACGATAGTAGGTTTCGCCGCTCTCTTCCATTTTACGAATACTATAATAAACGTCTTCTTTATCAAGACGCGTCGTATACTTTGCCGTAACTGTTTTTTGATCAATTGCATCACGGTACATCTGATTGATCAGTTGTTGCGGTGCCCCACCATAATAAAGTTTTCCGTTCTTAGATAGCAATAGGATATTAACTGATCGAGATTCTTGTTTTCGACGATCGAATTCAATCGGATTATCTTGTAGCATCTCGATGACAGAGGCATCCTTCGAGAAGAAGACCTCACTATTCTCAAGCGTCGAATAGACCTGTTCATCGATGAAATTTCCGATCGATGAGCGGATGACAAGGAGAATGACTGCAGATAATGTGACGATGACGAGCAGAAACATCGCCCAAATCTGAAATCCGAGACTGCGATTTTTCATGCAGACACCAAGCGATAGCCAATACCATAGATCGTTTCGAGTTCCAGTTTCGATAATTTTTTACGGACACGACGGACAAGATCATCGACGACGCGGTCCGAACCGAAATAATCGTCACCCCAGACACTGACGAGAATCTGCTCGCGAGACATCGGCGTCCCGATTTGTGTCGCAAATAAAATCAGTAGATCATACTCTTTTGAGGTTAGATCAATTTCTTGACCGTTCTCCTCGATGATTCGTTTCTCAGGATAAATCATATAATCGCCGTATTGAATGACTCCACTTTTCGGTGTCGCATACGTACGTGCTAAGATTTTTTTGACACGAATGACCAGTTCGCGCGGAAGGAACGGCTTCGCAATATAATCGTCCGATCCCATCTCAAGACCAATGATCTTATCGATATCCTCATCACGCGCCGAAATGAAAATGACGGGTGTCGTTTCATCATGCGCCTTGATTCGCTTAATCAATTGAAAACCATCCATATCCGGTAGCATGATATCTAAAATCCACAAATCTGGCTTCTCTACGATCGCAGAAGCAGCTGCCTCACCAGATGTAAACGATTTAACCTGCCAACCTTCTTGTTCCAAGTACTTTACGAGTACACGATTCAAGTTCACTTCATCATCAACCAAATAGATTGTATGCATGGCTCTCACTCCTCGACTAATGTGCTTTGTTTCAGTGTATCAAAGGAATTCCGCAAAATTATGGGAGAGTGGATAATAATTCAAAAAAACCTTTCTTTTCAAAAGAAAAGAAAGGCGAAGTCATAAATTTTCTATTATTTGACGAGACGGAGCGCTGGATACGCTACTTGCTTGTTCTTTGAAGTCGCAGGTGCCACCTGTTGAAGTCGTTCCATTTTCACGACGTGCGTCAAAAATCCAACGCCGCCTCCTAGCAATACTGTTACACCCGTCATTAATAGAATTTCCATTTTCTTCGCCACCTTTTCCATCGCAATTGATAATCAGTATCATCCTCAAACTGACTATAGCATGCTTAAACGAAAATGAGAAGCGTTCTCACAAAATTAATCATCTAAAAACTTTTTTTGTTCTAGTTCATGACGTTTTCGAATGATTTCCTTCCAATCGAATTGTCCTTGTTCAAGTCCATTGATTAAAATTTCGGCAGTTCCGACATTCGTTGCGAGCGGCAGATCGTACACATCGCATAATCGAATGAGTGCGGAGACGTCCGGTTCATGCGGTTGCGCCGTTAGCGGATCGCGTAAAAAAATCACGATATCGATCTTTCCTTGCGCCACGAGGGCTCCGATTTCTTGATCACCGCCGAGTGGTCCAGATTTACAGCGATGAACATGTAAATCTGTCGCTTCCATGATCCGTTGCCCGGTCGTTCCTGTCGCATACAATGTATTTTTCTTGAAGAATGCAGCATAAGCTCGTGTAAACCCCATCATCTCATCTTTTTTTTCATCATGTGCGATCAATGCGATATTCATTCGTATCCCCTCCTTCTTGTCTATGCACAGAAAAAGAACTTCAGAAACCTGAAGTTCTTGAAACACTCATGAATTCGTCGGTTGCTTCTTCAACACGGTCCGTAAAATCTTTCCGGTCGTATTACGAGGTAATCGATCGATGAACTCAATCTGTGTCGGACATTTGTATTTCGCGAGTGATGTGCCACAGAATGTCCGCGCCTCCTCTTCTGTCATCGTCTCACGGACAACGACGAATGCTTTGACAGCTTCGCCCATCTCCTCGTCCGGTATGCCGATAACAGCGGCTTCAATGATATTTGGATGCTGATAGAGCACTTCTTCGACTTCACGTGGGTAGACGTTATAGCCACCGACGATGATCATATCTTTTTTGCGATCGACGATATAGAAATAACCATCTTCATCACGACGAGCCAAATCACCCGTATATAACCAGCCATCGCGTAACGTCGCTTGCGACTCTTCTGGCATCTTGTAATAACCCGTCATGACGTTTGGTCCACGAACAATCAATTCTCCGACCTGACCATCTGGTAATTCCTGTCCGAGTTCATCGACAACTTTGTTTTCAACATCGACGATCGATGTACCGATCGAGCCTGGTTTCTGAACACCATCGACCGGATTGAAACAAGTGACGGGCGATGCTTCCGATAAACCGTATCCTTCGAGGATATGACACTGGAATGTCTGATCAAACGCTTCAAGGAGTGGTACTGGAAGACTAGCTCCTCCTGAGACGAATAGACGGGTTGACTCAAAATAGGTCGCGTATTCCGGATGTGCCTTCACGGTTTGCAGTAAGAAATTATACATCGTTGGCACGCCTGCAAAAATCGTCACCTGTTCTTTTTTCGCTAACTCAAACGTCTCTTGTGGTGAAAACCGTGAAGCAATGATGATTGAGGCTCCATGTGCGAGCGAAGCATTGATGACGACTGTCAAACAAAAGACATGGAACATTGGTAATACGGCAAGTGTCCGGTCTTTACTTGATACGTGTAGATAATCTCCGATTGAGCGCGCATTTGACGTCAGATTACGATGCGATAACATCGCACCTTTTGGTTTTCCTGTCGTCCCACTCGTATAGAGAATGACGGCGATGTCGTCCAGTTCATTCGTCACGTCTGTCAATGGATGTTCGATTTCGAGCCAGCGATCGAGCGTGATGAACGTCACTTGTTGATGTGTTTCGTTCGGTCCTTCTTGATCCGCGTAAGGAACAGAGACGACAATCTTGAGATTCGGTAAATGCACGAGACGATCTTTTGCAGCTTCGACGAGCGGTGCAATCCCCAAAATCCCCTTCACATCACCGTTCATCAGGATATACCCGATTTCATCCGGTGTATATGTAGGGTTGATCGGGATCGCGATTGCCCCTTGTTTCATGATGGCGTAATATGCCACTAGGAACGCTGGGCTATTCCCTAAAATCAGCGCGACATGATCGCCTTTTCGAATCCCGTTCGCTTCGAGCGCACCGGCTGCCCGGTGAAACTTCTCGACGAACTCACGATAGCTGACTTGCGTGTCCTCAAACACATACGCCGTTGTGTCCGGATGTCTTCGAGCTGTCTCCTCAACGGATTGAATCAATCCAAGCATGAGCAAAATTCCCCTTTCGAATGAATGACTATTCATTTTTTACGTAAAAAAAATCCATACGTAGTCAAAAGCGACCGTATGGATAGTGTAACACTTTTTGGAAACGTTTTCACCGAGTTTCTTTTTAACCGTTAACGATGACACCACCATTTAAGTGAAGGACCTGTCCTGTCATATAACTTGAATCGTTACAGGCGAGGAAGACATAAGCAGATGCCATCTCGGCCGGTTGCCCTGGGCGATCCATAGGTGTATTCTTACCGAACGTCTTGACTGATTCATCCGGGAACGTCTCCGTGATGAGTGGTGTCCAAATTGGACCAGGCGCGACGGCGTTGACACGAATTCCCTCTTTTGCCAGATTCATTGAAAGACTCCGCGTGAAGCTAACGATTGCTCCTTTAGTAGCGGAGTAGTCGATCAATAATGCGTTCCCCTCGTATGCTGTCGAAGATGTTGTATTGATGATGGCAGAACCAAGTGAAAGGTGCGGTAGTGCGGCACGGGCAAGACGCATCATTCCGAAGATATTTGTCTTGAACGTCTTCTCCATCGACTCATCCGTGATATCCTTCAGACTATCTTCTGGTTTTTGCATACTTGCATTGTTGACGACGATATCTAAGCGACCGAAATGGTCGATCGTTTTTTGAACAAGTGTTTCACAGTAGTCTGCGTCCCCAATATCTCCTTTAGAAAGTAGGACTTCGCCTCCTAATTCTTCAAGACGCGCCTTCGTTTCTTCTGCTCCATCTTGATCGCCATAGAAAGCAATGACGACCTTTGCCCCTTCACGGACATAAGCAATCGAGACAGCACGACCAATTCCAGAATTGCCGCCTGTGACGATTGCGACCTTTCCTTCAAGCTTACCTGCTGCCTTATAATCATCACGCTCATAATAAGGTAACGGTTGTTCGTCCTCCGTCTTCGGTAATTGTTTTGAAATCTGTTCAAAATCGATAAAGTCCGTCAACGAACCTTCTAAAAAGTTATCTTTATTATAGTCCATGAAAAAAACTCCCCCTATGCTGTTGATAGAAGGAGTTTTCCCATAAAGACTTACGCTAAAACGTCTAGCACCTCATCAAGTTCGACGGCGCCGAAATATTTTTTCAATTCGTACCGACCGAGCACTTCGCGAAGAGACGCGCGATCATAACGTGTACCTTCAAGCGCCCGTGCGATTTCTTCCGCGTCCTCGACGCCAAAGAAGTCACCGTAAATCTTCGCTTCTTCAATGATGCCTTTTTTGACATTCAATCGGAAGTCAATCGTTCCGATCGGGAAACGTTTTTTTTGAATGACATCGAATTTCGGTGATTTTCCGAAATTCCATTCCCAGTTGCCATAACGTTCTGCCGAGATGGCACGTACTTTATCCCAGTCTTCTTCAGTTAAGATATACCGTTCAATCTCTTTCCCTTCATAGATCGAGGCAAGGAGATGATCGACGAATTGTTCCATCGTCAACGGTTCTGTCAGGAATTCCGAGATGTTTGCGACACGACTCCGAACCGATTTAATGCCTTTGGAACGCATCTTCTCTTCACTGACGACAAGCGCATTGACGACTTCTTCGATGTTCGAATCGAGCATCAGCGTACCATGACTAAACATCCGTCCTTTTGTCGTGAACTGGGCATTCCCGCTGATTTTCCGGCTTCCGACATGAATATCGTTTCGTCCAGATAATTCCGCTTCGACACCGAGTTTATGCAGCGCTTGCACGACCGGCTCCGTGAACTTTTTATAGTTGTTGAACGAATCACCGTCATCTTTCGTCAAGAAACTGAAGTTCAAGTTTCCTTCATCATGATAAACAGCGCCACCGCCGGAAAGACGACGGACGACGTGGATGCCGTTTTCCTCGACATACTTCAAATTAACTTCTTCATTCGTGTTCTGGTTTTTTCCGACGATGATGGATGGACCGTTGATATAAAACAAGAAATAGTCTTCTTCATTGACGTTCAGGTTGTTCAAGATGAATTCTTCGACAGCGAGATTGATTCGCGCATCGCGAATCTCAGGATGGAAGATGAATTTCATAAGGGTTTCGTGCTCCTTTGTGATGGAATCATAATGTGATCAGTTACAGCCGTCGACACCACACGCATCACCTTCAGCGATGATTTCAAGTGTTTGTTCTTGGCGGATCTTCGTGAAGACTTGTTCGAATGCTTCTACTGGTTGTGCGCCGGAAATAGCATATTTTCGGTCGAAGACGAAGAACGGTACACCACGAACACCAAGTTGTTGTGCCATCGCCTCTTCTTCTCGAACATCTGTCGCCAGTTCTTTTGATGCGAGAAACGCTGTGACATCTGCTTCAGCAAGTCCTGCTTCTACTGCGATCCGCGTCAGAATGGTTGGGTCATTCAAATCTTCTCCATTCATGAAATAAGCTGTGAACAAAGCTTCCGATACTGCATTCATCTTACCATGTTTTTTTGCAAATTGAGTCAGGCGATGAGCCTCGAATGTATTGGCTGGGATGACACGATCCATCTCGTAGTGCAAGCCTTCCTGACGTGCCGTATCAACGACACCTTGCGACATATTCCGTGCTTGTTCGAGAGTCGTCCCATATTTCGAAGCAAGAATTTCGTATAACCCTTGCGTCGGCACTGCTGGTGCATCTGGGTCAAGTTCAAAGCTTTTGAATTCGACCTCAACATCCAACTTTTCGTTCGCAATTGCTTGTTCTAAACGACGCTTCCCAATATAACAAAACGGACATGCATAATCCGACCATACTTCTACTTTCATCTGTGTTCTCTCCTTTTGTGCAGTTTCATACATTAAGCATAGTCGCCTCTAGACAGAGTTGCAATCTTTCCGCCCAGGTCGATTCGAATATGTGCGAAAAAAGAACCAAGATCGTTTTGATCTTGGTTCTTTAGTGCGTTCATCGCTTATTCTGTTACAAGCGCGTGTGCTGCATCTTCGATCTCAATATCGAGTTCTTTCGTGTAAGCAGCTGTTTGTTCTGCTGTCCAGTTCAAGACAGTTTTCATTTCTTCGATGACCGCGTCTTTGTGAGCACGAGCCCAAGCAATGTCGAAGAAGACAGCACCTGTACGACGGATGAAGAAGTCGATCGGACGAGCGACCATTTCATGTTCGATACCATAGTGAAGTTGTGCGTAGACAGAACGTGGAAGATCTGTCGTAGCAGCATCATATGCTGCTGCATATTCAAGCACTTTCGGTAAGTTCGAACCGTAGCGTTTTGCTAAGAATTGAACTTCCTCTGTTGTTAGACCATTCGTTGCTGTTTGAGCTTTTAGGAATTCAGCAAATCCTTTTGCTCCGCCGACATGTCCACCCGACATTGGCATGTTTTTCGTCGAGCAACGTGCATACGCAACATTTTCTTCTTTTTTCAAGAGTTTTGCAACGAGATCAACGACGTGCTCACCCATTTTACGGTATCCAGTCAATTTCCCACCAGCAATCGTGATGAGACCTGACTCAGATTGCCATACTTCATCTTTACGAGAGATTTCAGAAGGGTCTTTTCCTTGTTCATAGATCAACGGACGTACACCAGCCCAGCTTGATTCTATATCTTCCGCTGTTACTTTAACATCTGGGAACATATAGTGGATCGCGTCTAGGACGTAGTCTTGATCTTCGACTGTGAACTTCGGATGTGCTGTATCTTTATCGAAGAACGTATCTGTCGTACCAACGTATGCTTTTCCATCACGTGGAATCGCAAAAATCATACGACCGTCTGGTGTATCGAAGTAGACCGCTTGTTTGAGTGGGAATTTCGATTGATCGATGACAACGTGGACACCTTTTGTCAAACGAAGTTGTTTCCCGACTTTCGAGCCATCTTTTTCACGTAATTCATCAACCCATGGACCTGTCGCGTTGACGACTTTTTTCGCACGGATTTCATGCATGTCACCTGTCAAGAGGTCTGTCACACGCATCCCGACGACTTTTCCAGCATCGTAGATGATTTCTTCTGCTTTTGTATAGTTGACGACACGTGCGCCATGTTCGACTGCTTCTTTCATGACTTCAATCGTTAGACGAGCGTCATCTGTGCGGTACTCGACGTAGTAACCGCCACCTTTAAGACCTTGTTGTTTAACGAGTGGTTCTTTTGCTAATGTTTCTTTTGCAGATAACATCGTACGCCATTCAGAACGTTTAACACCTGCTAAGAAGTCATAGACACGAAGACCGATTGACGTACTGAACGGTCCGAATGTACCGCCCTTATGCATCGGAAGTAACATCCACTCTGGTGTCGTAACGTGTGGGCCGTTTTCGTAAACAATCGCACGTTCTTTACCGACTTCAGCGACCATTTGAACTTCGAATTGTTTTAAATAACGTAGACCACCATGGACTAATTTCGTTGAACGACTAGATGTACCAGATGCGAAATCCTGCATTTCGACGAGGCCAATCTTCATACCGCGTGACGCCGCATCGAGGGCGATTCCCGCACCTGTGATCCCGCCACCTACGACAAGTAGATCGAGTTCTTCACGTGTTAATCGATTATAGACATCTGCACGGTTTTTGCTTGAGAATGGTTGGTTAGCCATGAATAGTTCCTCCTGTTTAGGTTCGAAAAAAAAGAGACCACAACAAACACGTTGACTATGTCAACTGTTGCTGTGGTCTCTCCATATTCTCCGACCGGTTTATTAACTTGACCTTACTATAACATAGATCACATCATTTGAACAACATCGTAGCTTGAATAGCTTTTTGCCATCCGCCATAAAGCGCATCCGTCTCTTCTTTTGCCATACTCGGCTCGAAACGGCGTTCTTTTTTCCATTGCGTAGCAATTTGTTCACGGTTTTCAAAGAATCCGACAGCAAGACCTGCCAAGTAGGCTGCACCTAATGCCGTCGTCTCATTGATTTCCGGACGTTCGACCGGCGCTTGAATGATGTCACCTTGGAACTGCATTAAGAAGTTATTTTTAACCGCTCCACCGTCAACACGAAGTGTCTTCATCTCGATACCTGAATCTTGCTCCATCGCAGATAAGACGTCACGTGTTTGATAAGCGAGTGATTCTAATGTTGCGCGGATAAAGTGTTCTTTTTCCGTACCACGTGTCAAACCGAAGACTGCACCACGAACGTCTGAATCCCAGTAAGGTGTTCCAAGACCAACGAATGCCGGTACGACGTAGACACCTTCTGATGACGTGACACGCGTTGCGTATCCTTCTGATTCCTTTGCATCATCAATGATGCGTAATCCGTCTCGTAACCATTGGATTGCGGATCCTGCGACAAAGATACTGCCTTCTAAGGCATACTCAACTTTACCATCGACGCCCCACGCAATCGTTGTGAGCAGTCCATGATCAGATTTCACAGCCTCTTCGCCTGTGTTCATCAACATGAAGCAGCCTGTACCGTATGTGTTTTTCGCCATTCCTGTGTCAAAACACGCTTGACCAAACAAGGCGGCTTGTTGATCACCCGCTGCACCAGCGATCGGAACCGCTTCTCCGAAGAAATGATAACCTGCTGTTTCTGCGTACACTTCAGAAGAAGGTCGTACTTCTGGAAGCATCGCTTTCGGGACGTCTAAGATGTCGAGTAATTCGTCATCCCATTTTAATTCATGAATGTTGTACATCAACGTACGACTCGCATTCGAATAGTCGGTCACATGTGCTTTTCCGCCAGATAATTTCCAGATGAGCCACGTATCGATCGTCCCGAATAATAGTTCACCACGTTCAGCACGCGCTCGTGCTCCTTCGACATGATCCAAAATCCATTTGACTTTCGTACCAGAGAAATAAGCATCAATCAATAGACCTGTCTTCTCACGGAAGAGCTCGGCATGACCGGCTGCTCGAAGCGCTTCACAAATTTCAGCCGTTTGTCTCGATTGCCACACGACTGCATTGTGAATCGGTTTCCCTGTTTCTTTTTCCCAGACGACGGCTGTTTCACGTTGGTTCGTGATCCCGATGCCGGCAATCTGCGACGGTTTTATGTTTGCTTCCGTCAGACAAGTCGCCACGACCGCAAGGACACTTCCCCAAATCTCGTTTGCGTTGTGTTCGACCCAACCTGGTTTTGGAAAATACTGCGTGAATTCCTGTTGCGCTGAATGTACGATCTCACCAGCACGATTAAACAGGATCGCACGTGTACTTGTCGTTCCCTGATCCAATGACAAAATGTAGTTCTCCATCTCTTCCCCATCCTTTTGTATCTAAATAAGTTAAGCTGACTTTGACTTCACTGACGTTGTTTTGTTCGGACGAACACCGAATCTATAGCATAAGCCTAATATGATGATTGTCACAAGTCCTACAATCCAAAAAGCCGGTGTATCTTTTCCTGTGAAGACCGAACGATAAAACAATCCGCCAAGACTTCCACCAAGAACTGGTCCAAGAACCGGAATCCAAGAGTACCCCCAATTCGATGATCCTTTTCCATGAATCGGTAGGATGAAATGGGCAATACGAGGACCAAGGTCCCGCGCCGGGTTCATCGCATATCCTGTCGTACCTCCGAATGACATACCGAGGCTGACGATCAAGAAGCCGACAATTAGAGGATTCAGACCATCCGAGAACTTATTCGCTCCGATTGATAACAACCCGATAACAAGTAAGAACGTCGCAATCATTTCACTCATTAGATTAGCAAATGTGTATGGAATCGCTGGAGACGTTGCAAAGACGCCAAGCTTCGTTGCTGGATCCTTCGTTTCCGCCCAATGTGGTAAGTAGTGCACGAAAACAAGACTTGCACCTAATATCCCGCCGGCGATTTGAGCGACGATATAGCCTGGTACATCCGCCCATGCAAATGAGCCGTCAAATGCTAAACCAAGCGTCACTGCTGGATTAAGGTGTGCCCCACTGAATTGACCAACGGCATACGCGGCAATCGCTACGGCAAATCCCCATGCAAACGTGATGACGATCCATCCTGCGTCCTTCGCGAACGATTTCGTTAAGCTAACGCCTGCGCCAACACCATTTCCAAGCGCGACTAGCAAGGCTGTACCTAAAAATTCTGCTAATAAAGGTGACATAAGTGTTCCTCCTTTTTTATTATGTGAAAAAAGCAACATAAAAAGGAGATCCACGTCAGCTCATACTTGAATTTTCTTCAAGTAGAACTCACACGTGAATCTCCCTTTTCTCCGTCACTTTGTATCAACTTGATATCACTATAACAATCGGTGAAAACGCTGTCAAACGTTCCAAATGATTTTTCTCACATTCCGATTAAGAGCGTGGTTCAAAATGCCGCCATAAATCCTTATTCGATGTCGTAATGCTTGAGGCACCTGCTTCAATCGCTTGTTCGACTTCTTCTACTGTATCAATCAGTCCCCCTGCGAATACGAGACGTCCTGTCTTTTCCTTCACTTCTTGAATATACTTCGGCATCAACCCTGGTAATACTTCGATGTAATCAGGTTGTGTGCGTTCCATAAGTTGATAACTTTTTTCAAGTGAACTGGAATCGAGTAAGAACATACGCTGCATCGTCTTGACCTTTTTTTGACGTGCCTTCAAGATGACACTCGCCTTCGTCGAAATGACGCCATACGGTTTCAGTTCTTGGCAAACATATTCCGTCGCGTACTCATCATTTTTTAACCCCTGGACGAGATCCATATGCAAAAACATTTTTTTATCGTATCGATGTGCCATCTCATAGACTGCTTTTAAACGCGAGACGTGCATTTCGAGTAAGACCCCATACTCATATGGACTCTTCAGCATCTTTTCAAAGTCTTCTAATTTTCTAACGGAAGGCAGGATCTTCTGTCCAAAATATGTCATGCGTTCTCCCCCTGATTCGTAATGTGTCCTAAGTATGTCGTGAAACTGAGGTATTAGGCAATGCTCTTTTCATGAAAATAAGTGAAAAGAGCGCTACGATTAGGGTATAGCTTAACGAAACGATTTATTTTCAGGAGGTGAATGCGCAGTCCTACCGTCTGTGCACGTCAATGAGTCAGCAAAAACGGATCACTATTTATTTATTTTCGATTTTAATTAATGCCCTAGGTAACAGCTTTATGGTGACCGCCTCGATCGGCAGTGCACCTTGGACATCCGCAAGCGAAGCTGTCGCGGCGATCTCACCGTTAACTGTCGGGCTGGCCATCATCGTTTTACATGTGCTTGCCTTGATTGCAGCGCTTTCTCTTGGAAGCCGCTTCAGTTGGTGGACGATCGTCCTCAGTTTCGCACTCGTCGTACTGTTCGGCGCCGCAATTGATTTCTTCTTATCAATCCATCAATTGATCTACACACCACAAGGACTATGGATGCGCGCCTTGTACATGTTAATCGGTATGCCGTTGATTTCACTTGGACTTGCACTTTATCTCCAAATCGGCTTCGTGTTGATGCCGCCAGATTACTTGATGAAATCACTCATCACCCGCTTTAAAAGTACATCAATCGGAGCAACGATTAGTCTCGGGATTCCTTTTTTGATTGCCAGTCTCTTTTCACTGATTGAACGTCAATTGATCGGCATCGGAGTCGGAACTTTTATTTTCTTAATATTGAATGGTCCGCTGATTGAATGGTTTCAGCGACTGTTCCCGATTACGGCTCGTCCGCCTAAACGAACTAGTTCTTAAATACTCAAAGAAAAGAGTTGCTCACAGACAAATTCGTCCGTGAGCAACTCTTTTCTTTACGTGTAGGATTTTCTCTGGAAAACAAGAATTGACGCGCCTAATAAGACGATGATATGCGCCATTACGAACAAGACCGAGAATGTTAAAGATGTTCCCATTGCTTCACTGATACCATAGGAAACAGAATCCTTGAAATACATCGACCAGTCCAAGTGCATGAATACGATCCATTTGGCAATCGCTGGTTTAAAGCCGATCAATAGACTTCCCGCAATGCTCGTAAAGAACTGCGCTAATACGGTAAAGCCAATGATCATACCGACCGAGCGGAATAATAATGAGAAGAACAACGTCATAAATATCGTAAAAATCGGACTGACGACCTCAACGATCGTTTCGCGGAACAGGATCGGATCTCCTACCTCTGAAAACACAAATGAGCCTGCGTAGACGATCGCAGCAATGAACACGAATTGGAATAACATGATCAAGATCGAGAAGATCAGCTTCGAGAAATAAATCATCATTCGTGAATATGGACTCATTAATAGATGTTTCATCGTATCATACCGTACTTCATTCCCGATAGCTTCTGCCGTGAAGACGATCGTGATGATCCCTAATAAGGAGGTCAACAACACAAATGTTAAGGAATAGTAATCATAGCGTGTGAACTCAAAATCATTTGTCTTCGCCACAATGATAATACCAACCGCAATGACGACATATAGCGCTAAGACGATTTTCGCTTTTTTAGTCGTCCACCATTTCATCCATTCATTTTGTATGAGCGAAAGCATGTGAATCCCCCTCTTTTTTCGTTACTTGCAGGAATTGTTCTTCGAGCGTCAAGCGTTTGACGGTCAATTCATGTAAGTCAGCAATCGGCACGACAAGTCGGGCAATCGCCGGACACTCACTTTCTGGTGCTGTGATGATGATTTGTTCATCAAGTACTTCTGATGGATAGTTCGCGATGCGAAGGGCTTCAAGTACGTCAGTCATCGCTTCCTTATTGACGCGGAGTGCCACCTTTGCTCCGGTTTCGTTACGAACCGATTCGACCGACTTGATGACACCTTGATCAATGATGGCATATCGATCACTGATTTGTTCCATTTCACTCAGCATATGACTTGAGATCAAAATTGCGATATCCTGCTCACGCGCCATTTGTCGTAAATACTCACGAAGTTCTGCGATCCCGGACGGATCTAGACCATTTGTCGGTTCATCTAAAATCAAGACGCGCGGATTATGTAACAACGCGCGAGCAATTCCAAGACGTTGCTTCATTCCGAGTGAATACTCTCCAACTTTCTTCGAAAGCTTTCCTTCTAAACCAACGAGACGAGCAAGTGCGTCATAGTCGACTTGTCCGAGTCCTGGAATCAGGTTTTTTGCATGTATCAAGTTTTGTTTGCCTGTTAAATAAGGATAAAAAGCTGGATTTTCAACGATTGCTCCGATTTGCGTCAATGCCTTCGAACGCTCTTCTACGACATCATAGCCATTGACCGTGACTCGCCCAGCATCCTGCTCAAGCAAACCCGTGATGATACGAATCGTTGTCGTCTTCCCTGCCCCATTTGGTCCGAGGAAGCCGAACACTTCTCCTGGGGATACCTCAAAACTGACGTCTTTTAGAATTTGCTCTTTTCCGAGACGCTTTGAGATATTTTCAATCTTTAACATCTGCTCTTCCTCCTCATTCATATTTTGTCTATGCTATATAGTGTACGTGAATTCCCTGCGAAAGTTTCTTTTCTTACAAATGTGTAATCTGATTCCAAATAAAAATCCGCTAACGCAGAAATTTGAGACTAAATAAGGAATGGAGTCTTCAGATGATTCTTTTTGAAGAAATGACACGTGAGCATTTTCCGATCGTTCAATCACTGTACGCAAGCGTTCCAGAGTATGCATGCCTAGAAGAACGGGCGCTACCACTCTCTGATTCGATCTTACAGGAGGAATTCTTGAATCCCGATACTGTATCGCTGATCGGGTATATCGATGGAGAACCTGTCTTACTGATTGACTACCTCCCAAAGCATCCGCAAGACGGTACAACGTGGATTGGTTTATTTTTACTTGATGCTTCTCATCATGGCACCGGAACGGGTAGTCGGTTACTGTCCGCCTTTTTCAATCAATTCTTAAGTCGAGAGTCACAGATTTATCTCGCCGTATTACCTGATAACGTAAAAGCCCGACGGTTTTGGGAAAAACATGGATTCCGCTACGTACGAACGAGCATCTCGAACCGTAAACAGCAAGTAGACGTCTATGTATATGAGTCAAACAAAAACAAATGAGAAACGTATGAATGGAGTATCACACAATGTCCAGACCCTCACTTCGCTTTGACATCCTGTTAGCGGGATTGATTTCTCTATTATTTTTAAGCATGACGCTGTTGTTGACCTTCTTCATCAGTCAACACGCGACAAGCCGACTCCAATCGGAAGTCGGAATGAATCTGTCAACGACTGCTCATCAACTATCCGACAAGCTCGATCATTACATGTGGTCACGCTATGCAGAAGTGAAGTTGCTTGGCTCTTTATCAACGATTCAACAAACAGATCAAAAAGTAGAAACACGTCGGACACTAGAGGAGTTACAACGACAGATTCCCGACTTTTCTTGGATTGGTCGTTTAGATGCGAACGGTAAAGTCATTGCGTCAACGAACCAGATTCTTGAAGGAACATCGATCAAAGAACGACCTGTTTTTCAAGAAGCATTATCGCAACCATTCATCGGTGATGTTCATGAAGCCGTCCTACTCGCAAAATTATTGCCGAATCCAAGTGGTGAGCCACTCCAATTTGTCGATATAAGTACACCTTTATATGATAAGGGACGATTTTCCGGCGTCCTCGCGACACACCTCAGTTTCGAATGGGCTAAAGCGATTGAACAAAGTTTCCAGAGCGCTACCTCTTCTCTCCAAAAAGTCGATGTCTTCATCGTTAGTCAAGATCGAAAGACGATTTTGCTTGGACCAAACGGATGGAGTGGTAAGACATTGCCTACTAGTGTAACGCTCACTTCGAATGCTCCTGCGACCGCTTTTTGGAAAGAGAAAGAATTCGTCTCTGGTCAAAGTACGAGCCGTGGTTACAAAGACTATGATGGACTAGGTTGGACGGTTCTCGTGCGTCAACCGACATCGATTGCCTTCGCTGATGCCGACGCTTTACGCCAAACGATTTTTATCGCTGGGTTAATTGCCTCTCTCATTACAGCTCTGCTTGGGTGGATGTTAGCGAAACTGCTGACTCGACCACTCTTAAAAATCACGCATGCCGCACAACAAATGCAAGGTGATCCTTCAAAATCACTTCCGAACCATCGTGGAATCCGAGAAATCGAGACATTGACAGATGCCCTACAGCAACTGATTCGTCGATTGCTGCATACCGAAAAAGAAAAACTGACGTTTGAACGATTATCGCAACGTGACAGTCTCACGGGTCTTGCGAATCGAAACGGTCTTGCTCAATACATCGAACAATTACCTATAGGAACGCATTCCATCTACCTTTGTCTCGATTTAGACGGTTTTAAAGCAGTTAACGACACATATGGGCACGCACTTGGTGATCTCCTCCTGATCGAGGTCGGTCAACGTCTCAAACAGTTACTTCCACCTGGTGGCTTCGTCGCTCGTCTTGGTGGCGATGAGTTCATCATCGTCTTAACGCATCAGTCTGTAGCAGAAGCACAACACTTAGGTGAACAATGGATTGCCCATGTCTCGATGCCTTATCATTTAGAAGAACAAACCGTCCATATCGGAATGAGCATCGGACTTGCTGAACAGATAGCAGGTGAATCGCTCGAGCAAGTCATGCACCATGCGGATTTAGCGCTCTATCGTTCGAAGCAAGATGGTAAAGGATGTATGTCCGTTCATTGACCTTTTGGAACGGAGGATTGACAAGCGCGGTTCTCCTCCGTAAGGTGAACGAGAAGCGTATAAATTTTCAACAAGGAGCTGTCAGCATGAATCAATGGACACGTGAAGCACGATATCGTCCCCTCTCGGATGTCGATCCGACCGTATACCAAGCGATGAAGGAAGAAGTAAGAACATCTCCTTGGCGATTTTCTTACCATATCCAACCTCCAACCGGACTTTTGAATGATCCGAACGGCTTCGTCTACCACGACGGTCTTTATCATTTATTTTATCAATGGTTCCCACTCGGTCCTGTTCATGGTCTAAAGTACTGGTATCACATGACATCAAAAGACCTCGTACATTGGTTCGATGAAGGGGCCGCCTTGATTCCAAATGACGATCCTGATTCGCACGGCGCTTATTCCGGTAGTGGCTTCATCAAAGATGATCAAGTGCACATCATGTATACCGGTAACAAACGGGACGCAGAGTGGAATCGCCATACGAGTCAAATCGTTGGGCACCTTCGTTCGGATGGACGGATTGAAAAACACTTACCACCTGCTATTCCAACCGTTCCTGAAGGCTATACAGAACATTTTCGTGATCCGAAAGTCTTTCAAGATGCATCGGGCATCTGGTACTGCATACTTGGAGCACAGCGCACTGACTTGACAGGTTGTACTGTCATTTATCAGTCTCAAGATGCAGAGCACTGGACGTTTGTCGGTGAGTTACGGACGAACTACCCGACATTCGGTTATATGTGGGAATGTCCTGATTATTTCGAGCTTAATGGAAAAGGCGTCTTTCTCTTTAGTCCTCAAGGGATTGAGCCAGATGGTACGAACTATCAAAATATTTTCCAGTCCGGTTACTTCATCGGGGAACCGTTAGCTTTACCCAACTTAACATTCACACATGAACCTTTCCAAGAACTCGATTTCGGATTCGACTTCTATGCGCCACAAACAACTGAGGCGGCAGATGGTCGACGGATTCTTGTTGGTTGGATGGGTTTACCGGACATTAGTTATCCTTCTGACATTTATAACTGGGCACATGCTTTGACATTGCCACGTGAATTAACGATCGAACAGGGACAACTTCGTCAACGACCTGTCCATGAACTGACACAGCTACGAAAAGAAACCTTATTTGACGAAACGATTCTTTTCGAGCAAGATGTGACGGTTGCGGAAGCCGAGATTTTCGAACTCGTGATGACAGACTTGAAGCTGTCGTCGGATTCGTTCCGCTTCTCAATTCGTCAAGACGCTACAGAAGAAACCCTATTTA
Organism: Exiguobacterium sp. UBA3968; assembly: GCF_002385115.1. Lineage (NCBI taxonomy): Bacteria > Bacillati > Bacillota > Bacilli > Caryophanales > Exiguobacterium > Exiguobacterium sp. UBA3968. Next base: position 46,036 of record NZ_DGCW01000005.1, on the reverse strand, counting down.
AATATGATGTCGTTTCGCGTCAATTTACGATTGACCGGAGTCGTTCGGGTGTAGACGTTCCTGCTGAATCATTTGGTACATCACGATCGACTGTCCTTTCGAAAGACTTGCAGACATTACGTTTGTTTGTGGACCGGTCCTCGTTCGAACTTTTCCTCAATGATGGAGAAGCCGTCGCAAGCGGACGTATTTTCCCAAAAGCAACGAGTCGAGGTATCGGATTCTCTGGTGAGGCGACTGCCCACCTCTCTATTTATGATTTATCTTAAATAACAAAAAGCATTTTCCTGAACATAATCAGGAAAATGCTTTTTTACTTCACTGCTTCAATCGTGATTCCTTTTCTAAATCGAAGGCGAGAATATGTTGCTCTCCGATTGGACCCATGACCGATTGTAACGTATCGACATATCCCGTCTTGAAATACAGTGATTTTGCAGCGATATTCTTTTTATTGACCGCAAGTGTAATCGATGTGACTTCCGGGAAATGATGATGAACGAACTCCGGTAACTGCATCATCGCTTCCTTCGCGTATCCTTGATGTTGATGCCGTTCATCAATCGAAAAGGCACGTAACAGGACACTTTGTTCATCCGTCCGGTGTGTTTTAGGGGGATTGAGATGGAGAATAAAAAATCCGACGACGAGCTCGTCTTTTTTAATAACAACCGGAAACTTATCGGGATGTGCAACCGCATCCGTAACGACATCCGTTGGAAAAGAAGTAAACTGAACTTGTTCTTCCGGAAGAATGAACGCCTCACATTGTTCATAATGTTCATTTGTATACATGTGTAATTTCACTACAGACATTCTCATTCCGCCTTCCCTCTTTGTACAGGACAAGAGAGTACTCTCTTACATCTATTCCCATTTTAATATTTTTGAGTCCATTTGCCTAGTCTTTTAAAGGCACTCCTCTTACATTGATTCCAATAGTCTTTTGTCTCTTTATTCCACGGTTCGTCTTTCAGTAATCCAATCCGATCATTAAAAATGCTACACTAGGGAGAGTTCGATTTAATGGACACGAAATTAAACGCTCGAGGTGAACTGTATCATGCATGAAGATTTTTTCGAACAGATGGAGCGATTGACCGGCATTCAATTGAATCCTGTCCAACAACAGGCAATTGAACATGACCATGGTCCGTTGCTGTTACTCGCCTCACCCGGCTCTGGAAAAACAACGACTCTTAATTTTAAGATTGCCTATTTGATTTTACAAAAAAAAATTGAACCACATCGTATTCTTGGACTGACCTTCAGTAAAGCGGCAGCTCGCGAGATGGCGGATCGATTTTATCATTTATTCCATGAACTAATTGGAACAACAGCGGCTTTTTCGACAATCCACAGTTTTGCTTTTCAAGTCGTCCGGGACCATACGTCTCAACAACGCCTCTCCTATACGATCATCGAAGGACCGATGGATCAACAACATCCGAATGCGCCACATAAACGGATGTTACTGCGCCGTATTTTCCAGGAAATTAATCGAAGTGTCATTACCGATGATCAAATGGATGAGTTGTTACGGATGATTTCCTTTGTCAAAAATCGCCTTCTTTCTTTAAAAGAAATCAAGGCAGTACCGACGACGATCAAACACTTTCCTGACATCTACGTTGCATATGAACAATTCAAGTCTCGTGATCCTCTACATGCGTTACTTGATTTCGATGATATGTTGACGTACGCTAATACGATTTTGGAACAAGACCGTCGTCTATTGCAACATTACCAACGTCGCTTCGATTATATTCTGACAGATGAGAGTCAAGATACATCACTCGTTCAGCATCAACTGGTTGAAAAGTTAGCCTTACCCCACAATCGCCTTTGTGTCGTCGCGGACGATGACCAGACGCTTTACAGTTGGCGTGGCGCAGATGCATCCAAGATTCTCCACTTCAAGGATACGTATCCGAATGCGACGATTCTTTACATGGAACAAAATTATCGCTCATCAAAGGACATCGTCTCAGTCGCCAATCAGTTCATCCAACGTAATAAAGCACGTTATCCGAAACAGATGTTCACGGAGAATGCTGCGGTTCGTCCAATTATCTTAGAGACGCTACCGACTTATGAAGATCAGACTCGTTATTTATTGAATCAGTTACGGACGGAAACGAATTACCGCGAAGTCGCCATCTTATATCGCAACAATGCTTCTTCGATCAACGTCATGAATGCGTTAGATCAAGCAAACATTCCTTTTTACATTAAGGATGTTGATCATAAATTCTTCAGTCATTGGATTTTGAAGGATATTTTAAATTTCATGACATTCGCACAAGATCCAACAGATATCGAGATTCTAGCAACCATCCATACGAAGTTCGCCGGATATATCTCAAAAGCTCAACTGGCTCAATTGCAACAGTTTGGTTCGGGTGAATCTGTATTTGATCTACTCATAAACAAAATCGAGATGAAGTTTTATCAAAAGAAACAACTTCAACAAATGAAGCGCACATTCGCTTCCATTCAGACCGTTCGACCGTCTGCTGCCCTCTCTTTGATTCGTCATGAACTGGGCTACGAAAAGAATTTGCGGAAAATGAGTGAGAGTCTCGGTTTTAGTCTCGATCACCTGCTTGAGACATTAAATACGATCGATAACATCGCAAGTGATGTACCGACGTTACTCGCCTTTCGTGAGCGGATCGCGCATCTCGAACAGTTGATGCGTGATGCGAAACAAAACAAAAATCAAAATGCGGTCACCCTTTCGACCTTTCACAGTGCAAAGGGGCTTGAATTTGATCGCGTCTTTATGATTGATCTCGTTGCTGGTATTCTTCCATCGGCTGACACGATCAAGGCGTACAAGAATGGACAACTCGATGATATGGAAGAAGCAGCACGCTTGTTTTACGTCGGGATGACACGGGCACGACACGAACTGCATCTCCTGTCTTATCGTTTTAAATCGAAATCGTTCGATGTCTCACCATTCGTCGAAGACGTTCATCGTCTTGTTACACCGGATTCCGCAAAACGAAAAATAGAACGCCAATGTCCTGCCATTGCAGCGCGAGCTAAAGTTCCTCCACTTCCGATCACTGAGAACATGCGTGTATCGCATACAGCATTTGGTCCCGGAACCGTCTTGCACCTGGTTGATGACGTGCTAGAAATTTCATTTGATCAAGGAATGAAAAAACAGCTTTCGTTACAAGTCTGCTCCGAAAATGCATTACTCGAAATTTTATGAGCCAAAAAAGCCTGTTTCACATAAATATGTGAGACAGGCTTTTGGTATATATCAGTTTTTAGGTGATGACTCATTTTGACGAATCAAGGCATCTCTGATTTCTGTCAATAGTTTTTCTTCTGTCGTTGGTACCGCTTCTTCTTCGACGACTTCTTCCTTCTTCCGGAACGAAGTGATTCCTTTGACGAAGATGAACAAAGCAAAGGCAATCAATAAGAATTCGATACTCGCCTGAAGGAACTGACCGTACTGTAATTTTGCATTTCCGACCATGATTGATAATCCTTTGACATCAATACCACCGATGATGATACCGATCAACGGCATGAAGACGCTGTCGACGAGTGATTTGATAATACCGCTGAACGCAGCACCGAGAATGACTCCGACCGCTAAATCGATCACATTGCCTCGAAAAGCAAACTCCTTAAATGCCTTAAACATGAAACGTCCCCCTTACCAAGCACGGGACGCCAGTTGCTGAATCGCATATCCGACGCCGTGCTCATCGTTTATTTTCGTCACATGATGCGCAATCGCTTTTGCTTCATCATGACCATTCCCCATCGCGATCGCCTTTCCAGCAACCTTAAACATGGGAAGATCGTTCAGATTATCACCGATGACAGCGACTTGTTCGATCGGCACACCAAGGTGGTCCGCGAGGATTTTAACTGCCGTTCCTTTATCGGCACCGACTGCCATGACTTCGATGTTATCGTGTCCTGACGACGTGACATAGACACCCTCGACTTTCTGCTCGATTTCCTGCCAGATTGTTTTCATCAATTCTTGATCAAATGAGAACGAAATGAACTTGAATACTTTTCCCGCTTGATTACGAATGTATGACCGGAATCCATCAATCATCTTGACGTCTTCGTGGACATAATAGCGATCGTGGAAGAAATCAAGCACTTGTTTTGCCCGATCACTTTCTTCACTTAATTCTTTTAACGAATCGTAGGCTGCATCAATCGTCGCTCCTTGCGCTGTCACGAGTCCTTGATCACAGAACATCTCGAAGAAGACTTCGTACTGGCTAATGATGCCGTAAATTTGCTGTGCTTGTTCTGTCGTCAGAGTCGTCGCACTCAACTCTTCTCCATCGACGGTCATCACACGTGCCCCGTTTGAAGCAATGATCGGACAATGAATTCCTGCGGCATCCGTCAATTCTTTAGCATTTAAGTAATTACGTCCTGTTGCAATTGCAAACTCGACACCTTGTTCGCGTGCTGCTTCAATTGCCTGAATCGTCTCCGGCTCTATTCGTTGTTTGCCCGAAAGAACGGTACCATCCATGTCTGATACGAGTAATTTAATTGGATTTGCCATCGTCTTCACTCTCCTCTTTTTCTATTTCCATACTACTATACCATTTTTCACATTTTGACTGGTCGTAAACACGGTTTACAAAATCGGTGACAACAAACGCGAAATACTTTCCTTGAATTTGATCATTCTTGAACGCGCAACATACGACTCGACCGTCATGAGCTTTGATACATCACAATCGGCTAAGAAGAGCCGTTCTAGTTCAATTGCTACTTCCTGATCATAGACAATTGTATTCATTTCGAAATTTAAACGGAAACTTCGTGCATCGATATTCGTCGTCCCGACTGAAGCAATCTCTCCATCAACAACAATCGTCTTCGCATGTAAAAATCCAGGTTCATACGTGTAGACTTTAGCTCCGTACGACAACAACTCTCCTACAGCAGCTGTCGTCGCCCAATAAACGAATGGATGGTCCGGCTTATTCGGAATCATGATGCGCACCTCCACTCCAGACAGAAGAGCTGTCTTACATGCATCTAAATAACTCGTGTCTGGAATGAAATAAGGCGATTGAATGTAAATCGTCCGCTTTGCCTCATTGATCATCTTGATCAAAGCAAGCTTCAGATATTCTGAACGGGAATCCGGACCCGACGTGACGATTTGCATCGGTAATATATTCTGAACCCTGTGTGTCCCGTAGTAGAACAATGATTTTTCTGTATAGACGTCACTCGCTTGATTCCAGTCAAGAATAAAACGGTCGAGCTGATCGTGAACGACATCACCTTTCAAGCGAAAATGCGTATCCCGCCAGTAGCCGAACTTTTCATCGATACCTAGATATTCCGTACCGACGTTAAATCCACCAATGTAGCCGATTCGACCGTCAATGATACAGGATTTACGGTGATTGCGGTTATTTAAGCGAAAATTAACGAAACCAATCGTCGACGGGAAAAAAAGCGAACACTTCTCCCCCATGTACCAGTAAATCTTTGAAATCCGTCCGTTTGAGACTACGTGATCCGACAGCATCATATAATAGACGGACTTTGATTCCACGACGGGCACATTCGGTTAATGTATCGATCAACGCTAGCCCAAGGCGATCTTTCTGAATGATGTAGTATTGAATATTCACTTCATGCTCTGCCTGGCGGATATCTTGAATCATCCGATTGAATTTCTGTTCTCCATCCGAAAGAATCTGCAGTTGATTCGAGAGACTGAGTAACGAACCGTTCGACATCAGATTCATCCGAATCATATCCCGGTGCTTTTGAATCATCGGGTGCCGCCCCATCGTCACGAGTTCTTTTTTCTGTAAGGCAATCCGTCTATCGTGTTCTAGTTGTTCTTCTTCCGTAATACGATAAAAATTCGATTTTTTCAACAATCTTCCGAAAAACAGATAGACGAGAAACCCAACGAGCGGAACGAAATACAAGATGAAAACCCATGCCCACGTCGCACCAATATCGCGCCGTTCGAGAAAAATAACCGTTAGGACCGCCAAGATATTCATGATGAGCAATCCGTAGACGATGATGATCGTGAACGTACTCCATACTTCCACCATACGATTCCCTCCCGTTTCAACGGTATTGTTCGATTTTGGTCCCTTGTCTCCTATTCCCGTTTCCTTCCGCGTCATTCTTTTGAAGACAAAAAACCTTTTAAAGCACGAATGGCTTCAAAAAGGTTTAGGTCTTTCATGATTCTTGACATGGTTCCGGTTGTTGTAACGCCATTTGTTCAAGTGTCGCTTTGACACCTGCTACACAGTCTGGCAATCCAACACCATCATAAGCAAGTCCGGCTAAATGAATGTGTGGATAGTGCGAAGCGATGGTTTCTCGCACTTCTTGAATCCGCTGTGCATGCCCTACCGTGTAGGCCGGTAAGCCGTCTAATAGACGACTGATGACGACACGTTCCGGTTGCAACGGACGACCACAGATGGCTTCAAGATCTTCTAAGACGACCCGTTCAATCATTTCGTCTGATTCACGAACGAGTGCATCTTTTCCGGGACGACCGATGAAGGCACGAAGCACGGTATGATTCGGTGCTGCATGATTCCACTTTTGATCAATCGCCGTACACGCTGTAATCGAATACGGTGCCTGACGGTTGACGATGAAACCTGTTCCATCGATCGGCAACGCTGTTTCCTTATCGAAAATCAACGTGACTGTCGCCGTCGAGTGTGTCGAGAGGTTCGCAAGCCCAGGCAGCGTCGCTTCTGGTAACAGGGACACGACTTGGCGATGCGGAATCGTTAACAAAATATCATCGGCATACTCTGGACCATGATCCGTTTCGAGACGATACCGTCCATCTTCTTCCCGTTTAATCGAGCGAAGTGGTGTCTCAAGACGAATTTCTGTCCGTTCAAGCACCTCTTCTAGCCGCTCGACGAGAGACTCGAGTCCAGTAGCGAGCGATAAAAATTGACCTGTCGCTTTGAGCGTCGGACCTTGTTGTTGGTCAAGCGGACGCATGAGACGCATTCCTTCAAACAAACTTCCTGCCTTTTGTTCATTTGCAACAAATTGCGGGTAGGTCGCAAACGTACTCATCCGATCGATATCACCAGCATAAATGCCTGAAAGAAGCGGTTCGATCAGCTTCTCGACGAGCGCATCTCCAAGACGCGGACGCAAATACTCTCCTAGTGGGATATCTGTTTCTGGAATCGTCAAATCAGGAGCCGGGTGAAGCAATCGTTCTGACACTTCTGCTTTTTCTTCTTCCGTCAACAAAGAAGTCTCTGCAAATAACTCTAAATCCGTCGGGATACCCATGACGGCACCTTTTGGAATCGGGTGGAGACCTCGCGCATCCAATATATAGGCTTGCGACGTGTTATTACGAACGAGTTGCTCCCCTAATCCAATCTCTTCGATGAGATCCGTCAGTACGTGTTTTCGTGCTACATACGAATCTGGTCCCCGCTCGATCGTCAATCCTTCGTCCCGATATGTTGCCACCTTACCACCGAGACGACCTTCTGCCTCAAGTAACGTGATGTTCATTTCCGGAAACTGTTTCTCTGCATAATAGGCGGCCGCAAGTCCTGATATACCGCCGCCCACGATGACGAGACGTTTACTGGACATAACTACCCACCTGTTTCGCGACGGCTTCCGTGACAGCTTTCATGAAAGCAGGATCCGCGTTTGGCATGACAGGTCGCGCATAATGGATTCCGAGTTCGTCGCAGACGACTTTACACTCATAGTCATTATCGAATAATACTTCTAGATGGTCCGCAACGAAGCCGACTGGCACGTAAACGAACGCTTCGTATCCTTTTTCTTCGTAAACATCACGTGTCAGATCCTGAACATCAGGGCCGAGCCATGGCTCAGGTGTTTGTCCAGCTGATTGCCAACCTGTGATCATATGCGGTACACCGGCACGTTGTGCAATCAATTCGGCAGTTTCTTTCAATTGCTCTGGGTACGGATCGCCGTTTGCGATGATTTTCTCAGGCAGACTGTGCGCTGAAACGACGAGAACGGCTTTTTCTTCAGGAACTGGTAAAGCGTCGAACGTCTTGCGGATTTCTTTCCCCCACCAATCGAGAAATGCTTCTTCTTTGTACCACGATTCAACGGATGCGAGACGAATACCGTGCTGATCTGCGACTTCCTTCGCACGACCATTATATGAACGAATACTGAACGTCGAATAGTGCGGTGCTAAAACGACTGTGACCGCTTCTGTGATGCCGTCTTTTGCCATTTGCTCGACAGCATCCTCAACGAATGGCTCGATGTGCTTTAGACCAAGATAAAGCTTAAACTCGATTTCACCGGCATATTTCTCAGACAATTGACGGTGCAGCTCTTCTGCCTGGTCAATCGTGACTTGTGCGAGTGGTGAGACTCCACCAATGGCTTCGTAGCGTTCCGTCAACTCTGCCAATGCTTCTGGAGACGGTTTGCGTCCGCGGCGGATATGCGTATAATACCGCTCGATATCTTCAGGTTTATACGGCGTACCATACGCCATGACAAGTAATCCTAACGTCTTCATTTTTCTACCTCCATTTTTTCTTTCGAATAATCATGGATAAATGCAGTCAAACGTTTCAATACTTCTGGATCAACTTCCGGGAAGATACCGTGACCGAGGTTAAAGATGAACCCTGGTTGTTTCATTCCCATGTCGAGAATCTCCTTCGCTTTCGCTTCAAGGATATCCCATGGTGCTAACAGATAAGACGGATCGAGGTTCCCTTGGACGGGTTTCGTCAGCCCACGTTCACGTGCTTCATCGATCGATAAGCGCCAATCGAGTCCAACGACGTCTAACGGTAAGCTATGCCACTCTTCTGCCAAATGACTCGCCCCTACACCGAACATGATCATCGGCACGCCTGTATCTTTTAGTTCCGTGAAAATGCGTTCCATCGTCGGTTTGATGTAACGGACATAATCTTTCCGGCTTGTCGTTCCGACCCATGAATCAAAGATTTGGAACGCTTGAATCCCTGCATCTACTTGTGATTTGATGTAATCGATGACCATGTCACCTAGTTTCTCCATTAAGGCATGCCATACTTCAGGTTGTCCATACATCAATGCTTTCGTTTTATGGTATCCCTTTGAAGGTCCACCTTCAATCATATAGCTCGCAAGTGTAAATGGCGCCCCGGAAAAACCAATTAATGGCACTTCAAGTCGTTCCCGTAATAAACGAATTGTTTCATAAATGTACGGAATATCTTCACGGTTGAACGGTTGCAGTGCTTCGACATCTGCCATCGTGCGAATCGGATTCGCAATGACTGGACCGATGCCACTCTTGATTTCAACATCAACGCCCATCGACGGAAGTGGCGTCATGATATCTTTATATAGAATCGCTGCATCGACCCCTAGTTGTTTTACAGGTAGTTCTGTCACATATGCGCCTAGCTCCGAGTCATGTGTGATCTCGAAAAGCGTCCGTGTCTTCTTGATTTCACGATATTCCGCTTGATAACGACCTGCTTGTCGCATGTACCAGACGGGAACGTGATCAATCTGCTCGCCACGGATCGCCCGCAAAAACGTATCATTGAATTTCTTCATCATAACTACCCCTTTATACTCGTTCTAACGCCCCAAAAAACGTACGATAAGTTTGTGAACACAGAAACATTATATCTGAAATTAAGAAGTCTGTGCCAATAAATCGTTTACAAAATGACAGTTCTGTTACCAGTTCATGAAATGTTCACTGTTTCTTGTAAAGACCGAATGCAGCGTTTAACTGACCACGAATTAAGTCAGAACGTTGCTGTTCCGTTACCTTACGTTCTTTTTCTCGAATTTCGTGCGTGCGCCAACCATCCTCGATTTTTTCCGCGACTTCGACGAGTCGCTCGACATCCGTAAACGAATATTTTCGCGTCTTTCCATTTGTCCGTTCTGGAAAGATTAATTTCCGTTCTTCATAGTAACGAATCTGACGTTCTGACAAGCCGGTCAATTCACAGACGATTCCGATCGACATCACCTTTTTTTCGCGGTACTTCATCTTCGTCACTCCTTTCCACAAAAATACCATGTCAGATTTTCTGACACAATACGTTTCTTTGAAAGTATTTCCGTCTAAAGTAAACACATACTTTAAATGGATAAAGGAGGAACGACAATGAAACTGGAACAACTCGCAATTTCAGTCGATACGTTTTATGTCTTATTCGCAGCACTGCTCGTCTTTACGATGCAAATCGGATTCTTACTTCTGGAAACAGGGATGTTACGGGCAAAGAACGCGGGGCACGTCGCTGTTAAACAAATTATCAGCTTCTCAGTTGCCGCTCTCGCCTTTTGGGCTATCGGATTCGGATTGACGTTCGGTGATGGTAACTCCATTATCGGAACAGAAGGATTCTTCTTACATGGAGGATTCAGCAGCCTTGATTGGTCGAACATCACGATTGATGTAAAGTTCCTCTTCCAACTCTCGTTTGTCGCCGTCTCTCTCGCAATCGCTTGGGGCGGATTCGCAGAACGTGCTAAATTATCCGTTTACTTGTTGTTCGGAACGTTTTTCGTTGCTATCATCTATCCGATCATTGCTCGTTCCGTTTGGGCAGGTGGATTCCTTGGTTCGCTCGGAATGCAAGATTTCGCCGGGTCAACGGTCGTCCACTTACAAGGTGGGATTGCTGCACTTGTTGCTGCTTTACTGCTTAAGAAACGAATCGGTGCTGAAAAAACACCGTTGCTTGGACACAATGTCATTTATTCTGTCGTCGGTGCCTTCATCCTCTGGTTATGTTGGTTCGGCTTCAACGCTGGTTCGACATTAACGATTGCCGACGGATTCTTTAGTTACGTTGCTTTGACGACGTTACTCGCGACTGCAGCAGGTGCCCTCGGCGCTCTTGCCATCTCGTTCTGGCACCGTCGCGTCGCAGATATCCCTTCGATCATCAACGGTGTGTTAGCTGCACTCGTTGCCATCACAGCAGCCTGTGCCTTTGTGGAACCATGGGCAGCCGTCGTCATTGGTTTCCTTGCTGGTGTGATCACGTATGGAACGAGCATTCTTCTCGCAAGTCGCGTGGATGATCCACTTTGTGCCTTCTCCGTTCATGGCGTCGCTGGTATCTGGGGTACACTCGCAACTGGATTCTTCGCTTCACCACGACTCGTTGAAATCACAGGTATCGGACAAGCAGGACTCTTCTATGGAGGTGGCTTCACGCAACTCGGTGTTCAAGCTCTTGGTGTCGTCTTTGCTATCGTCATCGTCAGCGTCTTAAGTTATGCTTTCTTAAAAGTCCTCGACCTTACGATCGGACTTCGAATCACACGCGAAGATGAACTCCGTGGTCTTGACGTCGCGGAACATGGTCAAGCTTCTTACGATCTTCCTGCTCCTGTCAGCAAGGAATTGCATATGGTTGAAGAAGAAGATCTATCAAACGAACGTGTCAATTAATGGTTCATAACGAATAAGAGCCTATGCGATGAACATCCATCGCGTAGGCTCTTTCTTGTTTATTATTTTCGGGCATAGTATTCACCAATTACAAGTGCTATGGCTGCCCCACCAACGACATACATGGATCCACTTAAGAAGAATCCAAGTACCGTCAAAACGATGCATTGACTGATTGCTGCGAAGCGGATGATTTTCCGTTTAGCATGTACGGCATTCCCAAACGGCAGTAAGCGAGTCAACAGATGCTGATCGACTGCTTTCGTAAACGGCGCCAATTGAAAACTCGTCAGCCCACCAAATGCAGGAATCGCAAGTGCAACGAACCAAACGTTACCGCTCGCCAACCACATGAACACAGCCCCGATCAGTGTTAAACGAACAATCAATCCGATGCCGTCCCCACTCCGGATGAACTGTTTGACATACAAATAATCAAATGTCGTCTGGGCTTGGTACGGAAACCGCTCGACCATCTTACTTAAGAGACGACGGTGTTTATACGTTGCCGATAGATGTGGGACATCGACGAACCAGTTGGCTAGTCGATAAAAACGATCACGTGATTCTCGTTCGAGCGCAATCCATTCACGTAACGGGAGATGATCCTGACGCTTCAGATGAAGGACGATCATTAACAGCAAGGCAACGACGATCGACATCCACGCCATATCGATGATGACGAGTAGTGCTGCTCCAAATGCATACAATAACACTGTTCGATGTGCGATGCCTTCAAGTTTCGACAAATTCGCTGCCGCTCCGAATAGGGCAAGAGCTACGCCCATTAAGACAAGTTCAAACGGTGTCGTCTGTTCTGTCCGAACATAGAGAACAACGACTGCTAGAAACGGAATCACGGCACGAATGATACCAAAAATCGCATTATATGCGCGCACCTGTTGCATGAAACTGGATAACTTCGCTAACACGGGTAATAGAAACACTTGATCCGCCTCGACAAGAAACGTTCGACTTGTCCGGTAGAGCGGCAGAATCAGAAATAAGGCTGCCATGACGAATCGACCTGGAAATGATGGATCGAGTTGGTCGAGGAAACGACCGTAGACGACTAATGCGTATAAAATAACAAAGTAGACGGTGAATAATAGTCCACCATTCGCCATATATCGTGTATATTTCACTGTTTCCGTCATCGCCGCCTGATACCGTTCCTTCCATAAGGACTGGCTATTCATCGTTCTGCCTCCTCGATCGCAGCAACGTACAGATCATCCAGCGTTCCATCTTGTAGTCCATAGCGAGCTCGTAAAGCAGCCGTTGTCCCTTCCGCCGCAATATGTCCTTCATGTAAGAGAACGAATCGGTTGCAGTGGCGCTCGGCTGTCTCCAGGATATGCGTTGACATTAAAATTCCTTTACCGTCCTGCTTGAGTTCACTGAAAATCTGAAGCAACTCTCGGATTGCCAGTGGATCAAGTCCAACGAATGGTTCATCAACGATCAACAATTCACTCCCCGTGACAAGGGCGCACAAGATCATTGCTTTTTGTTTCATCCCTTTTGAGAAGACACTTGGAAACCACTCTAATTGTTTCGTCATCCGAAGACGTTCAGCATAATGATTTGCTCGTTCTATCGCTACTGCTTCTTCGACATCATATCCTTGTGCCATGAGGCGAAGGTGCTCCCGTAACGTTAGTTGTTCATATAACATCGGCTGTTCCGGAATATACGCGACTTGACGACGATACTCGGTTTCGTTCGTCGCTAAATCCAATCTATTGATTCGTACAGATCCCGTTTTGACCGGTAATAGACCGAGGATGTGTTTAATCGTCGTTGATTTCCCCGCACCATTTAAACCGATTAAACCAACGAGTTCCCCTTGATCCACTTCAATATTGATATCATGAAGGACTGTTTTAGATCCGTATCCTCCTGATAAACCCTTGATCTCTAATAACATGTTTGCCACTCCCTTTAAGCTCATCGTAAGGTAGATCTTCTTAGACTTTCTAGCTTCGTGCCTCATTTTTTAAAATATAATGTTTTAATACTTGTTTTTTCGGCAATTACTCTAAGTGTAATCGTTACATCAATATATGAAAACGATTTACATGCAAATCGAAAGTGAAAACGATGAATCGTTCATTTAATCTTTATCAAGTGGTCTAATCTTCTAGTCCTTTCAATGAATGAATGATTTCAATTTTTTCACTTTCACACGTGTTTATAACTGCCTGAAAACAGGTAAAACTAATATGTAGAGGAGTTGTTTAAAAATGGGATTCTTATGGGCATTAATCGTTGGTGGTCTCATCGGTTGGATCGCAAGTTTAATCATTGGAAAAGATGTACCGGGCGGCATCATCGGTAACATCATCGCTGGTTTCATCGGTTCGATGATTGGTCAAGCTATCTTTGGTTCAATGGGACCAGAAATTGGCGGATTTGCAGTCATTCCGGCTATTCTCGGGGCAGTCATTTTGATCTTCATCGTCTCACTTATTCTCCGGGCAGTACGCAAGTAATCATATATTTTAATCGAAAAGGAGTGTTTTGAAATGGGATTCTTATGGGCATTAATCGTTGGTGGTATTATTGGATGGTTAGCAAGTCTAATTTTAGGTAAAGACGTACCAGGCGGTATCATTGGTAACATCATCGCTGGTTTCGTTGGTGCATTGATCGGTCAAGCATTATTCGGAAATTGGGGTCCAATGGTTGCTGGATTCGCAATCGTACCTGCTTTACTCGGAGCTATCATTCTCATCCTCATTGTATCGTTCATTCTCCGTGCGGTGAATAAACGATAAACAAAAAATCCTCGGACATGATGTCCGAGGATTTTTTATGCGTTAGTTTTTTATACTTTAATCTTTTAATTGTAACCACATGCCATCTTCTCGCTCGACGACACGTTTTTCCACTCGTAAATTCAACCATTCGAACACGCCTTCGAGAAAGCTAGATGGATATTCCCAAACCGTACCGACGCGCTCTCGCTTCTTTCGTTCTGGTTTTCCAGCGACAGCTTCCAATTCATCCGGAGTTTTATTCAATCGGATTAATAACTCCTCCACCTGTCCCGACTGATAGGTCACTTCATATCCATCGTACCGTGCTCGATTCGCAACTGTCGAATCAGGCGTTCCGAACGCGTTCTCGAATGCATCGCGCGATTTCCCGAGATAGCTGGTCATCGTATCGATACTTTTTCCAGTCCGCGCTTTCACTTCCGTCTCAAGTAATGTTTTAATATCGACTGCATATTCGTTTGATACAGTCGTATTGAACTGATCAGCTAATTTAAAATCAACTGCCGTGTTTGGTTCATCACCGAGTTGAACTGTTTTTGAGTCCTGAACGGTCTGTCCTGATTGGTCGGCACTCACCTGGACATCATATTCTCCTGGAGAACGCTTGATTTCTAGTGATGTTCCATCCATCGTTCCAATGACTTCCCCGTCTAATGATACTTCTGTTTTAGGGACATCACTTGAAACGATCAATCGTTGTGGATTCAGATTGAGAGAATACCGGTCATACCAAAGCCATCCATCCTCTTTTTGTAACGTAAATAGATGTGCCTTTACTTGTTTACCAGAGTCTTGATCCTGTTTGACTTGTTTGATGACCCGATCTGTTCGTTCTGATTCAGTCGTCAACCAAGTAATGAGTCGTGTCGCCTCACTCATCGGTAATGGTTTATCGTTCATCGTGACTAGTTGTTGGAATCCACGCTGATCCTTTTCCTTCAATAGAGTAGCAAGCCGCTCGTCCGTTTTCTCCATTTTTGCCGCCTCTTGCATGTTGCGCCCAAACCAAAAGGCAACTAACAAAAACAGACAGGCGATGAAGGCGCTACCAATGAGTAAACGTCGTTTTCGTTTTTTCTGTGCCGTTGAGGCTATTCGTGATGCCATGCACTTCGCTCCTTTTTCTCCATTAGCTGTATGGTCTTAAGTGTATCGGGTTCAAGTTGACTGTCAATCGTGCGGAAGGCGGAAACTTTCCGTATACTAATATTATCTTACCCAAAGGAGTGACTGTTCCATGCAAAAAGAATCATGTATCTTCTGTAAAATCGCTCGCAAAGAAGTCCCTGGTCATATCGTATTTGAGAACGAAACCGTTCTCGCCTTCCTCGACTTGTCACAAGTGACGAAAGGACATACGCTCGTTATCCCAAAACAGCATGCCGATAATATGTATGATCTCTCGCCTGAACAGGCACAGGACGTGTTTGCGACGATTCCGCAAATCAGCCGTGCGCTTCAACAAGAGACAAATGCAGCTGGTATGAACCTTCTATCCAATACAGGAAAAGTAGCGGGTCAATCAGTCTCACACTTCCATTTGCATCTCATTCCTCGTCACGATAAGCAAGACGGATTCGGCGCGAAGTGGGAAGTCCATAACGACGAGTATACGGCAGAAGAATTGGCTGAGCTCGCAAATTCAATCGCTTCGCATATCTAAGGCTGTTCTTTTTCTTCTCTTCTTAGAAAAATATTGCCGAAATAGGTTTCTTTCATTCAATTTTCGGTAAAATAATATGAAACAAATATTTTAATATTAAAAAGGAGGTTTATCATGTCGAAGCGTCCCGCCCGTAACTGGGTCGCTTTTGGTGCTACGCTAACACTTGTGACTTTTTATGGTCTGAAGGCGCTTCGCCAAGGTACGAAAAGCGACTCTTCGAACGGTCATCAACGTCGAAATTCTTATTCTACAATCGTAACGAATGTGCAGGATTTGACCCACGAGGGCAAGAACTTAGTAGAGACAGCAAAAGCGTCTGGTATGCACTTCAAGGAAGAAGTCATGCAGAGCGTCTCGGAATACCAAACGGAAGTCCAAGCATCGCTCACGAAGATCCAGTCTCTCGCTGATGAGGCGAAACAGGAAGCAGACCAGCTTTCTCCACAAAAGTAAGATCCGTTGCTTCGATTTGTTTTTGTATAGTTTGCATTTTGCGCGTTTGAGCCATTGTCACCTTTCGAAAGGATGAGTCAGATATGGAACACGAAAAGTTATATCCTGGACAAGAAGCATTATTGTATAGCCATAAAATTGTCCAATTAAGCAAAGCACTATGGAAAACGGTAGAAAAAGATTGGCAAAATTGGATCAAGCCTTTTGATCTGAACATCAACGAACACCATATTTTATGGATTTCGCATGCCCTAGGTGGTGCCTCGATTTCTGAGATCGCGAAGTATGGTGTCATGCACGTCTCGACAGCATTCAACTTCTCGAAGAAGTTAGAGGACCGCGGATTGTTGACGTTCTCGAAAAAGGAAACCGATAAACGAAATACCTATGTCCAGTTGACACCGGCAGGCGAATCACTTTTACTCGAGACGATCCAAGCATTCCGTCCCGAAGAAAATGGCGTCTTCCGCGCATCACTTCCTCTTCAGGAATTGTACGGTAAGTTCCCAGAACTGACGGATATTTCTGCAATCGTGCGTCGTTTGTACGGAGACAGCTTCATGGACATCTTTGCCGAGACATCGAAGATGATCACGGAAGAAGCAGATCGCCGTCCGCAAGATCCTGTCATGGACTCGATAAAAAAAGCATAAGCATACTATCATCAAAAGCGTTTTAGCCTTCAGCTAGAATGCTTTTTTTAGGTCTTATTTCCTCATGACAGGGACATTACTACTATGTCTCAAGAGCGTTATTTCCCTCACAATTTCCCATAAAAATTATCCTCAACCGACTACCTGGATGTGATAGCATGGAAAAGAGCAAGTATCTCTTGGCATGACAAGATACAGCTGTCAACCAAACGAGAATATGATATGATAAAACGGTTGAAATAAATGGTAAATTAGGGGTGTATGTATGAAAAAGAAATTGCTAGGCGCAGCAGCAGTCGCAAGTGTATTTACGTTAGCAGCATGTGGATCAAATGACGAAGCCGTCATCAATTACAAAGGTGGCGAAGTCAACAAGGCTGACGTCCAAGATGAAGCATACGAAAAAGCTGGTGCTCAAATCGCCTTCCAGCAAACGATGAACAAATTGCTTGAAAAGAAATACGGTAAGGAAGTCACGGACAAAGAAGTCGAAGCAGAAGTCAAGAAAACAAAAGACCAGTTCCCGGATAAAGAGCAGTTCAGCTCAACACTGAAATCTGCTGGAATCAAGAACGAAAAAGAATTCGAAAAAGTACTTCGCACACAAATGCTCTTAACAGAAGCAAAATCTGCGAAATCCAAAGTAACAGATAAAGAAATCCAAGAGCGTTTCGATCAAGAAAAAGTCGAAGTCAAAGCAAGCCATATCCTTGTTGCGAAAGAGTCAGAAGCAAAAGACATCAAAAAGCAATTGGATAAAGGCGCAGACTTCGCGAAACTTGCAAAAGAAAAATCAACAGATACAGGTAGCGGTGCAAAAGGTGGAGACCTCGGGTACTTCACAAAAGGTAAGATGGTCAAGGAATTCGAAGATTACGCGTTCAAGGATGGCGTTGAAGGTAAAATCTCCGATCCGATCAAAACACAATTCGGCTATCACATCATTAAAGTAGTCGATCGTAAAGAGAAGAAAAACTTCACGCTCGATAAAGAAAAAGCACGTATTAAAAAAGCACTTGCTGAAGAGAAAGCAGCACAAGTCAACCCGAACGATATTTATCGTTCACTCATGAAAGAATACAATGTCAAAGTCGAAAACAAAGACTTCAAAGACGCTTTCGATCTAGACAAACAAGAACAACAACAAATGCAACAACAAATGATGCAACAACAGCAGTAATCAAAAAAGAAGCATTTGTATCAATATACTCTCCATAAGATGTACAGGTTAAAGAATTAATCTGTACATTTTGTGGAGAGCTTTTTCAGATTAAGGCATTCACATTTCAATAATTAGTACTGTTTTTTATAGAGCCTTAGTACCCATGTTCGCAATTTGTATATTTATTCGTTAAATATCTAGATTAGTTATACATTTTTAACTTAATAATATTTAATTTAAATGTATTAACTTTAAGAACAAGATTATTTGAAATTAAAAATATTAATTTAAAGATAAAAATAAGAAATTAGTAATTTTATCTTAAAAAGATAAAATTAAGAAAAATACCAACTAAAACTATAGGAATAGTTTTTTTGATATGATAAATTATGTAAGAGTCATAAACTTACATAAAAAAGGAGTCTTATCATGAAATTTGTAAAAGTTCTTAGTGTTTTATCTTTAGGTAGTATTTTATCTGCTTCACTAGTGGGAAACGTAGACGCAACTTCAAAGCAAACTGCATTATCACAGCAGCAAAAAAATGCATATTATGAGCAATACTTATTAACAGTAAAAAAAATTAATAAAAGTACTTCTACTTCTCTTTTAGAAGTAGCTCCAAAAAAATCTTTTAAAGAAAGCGATTGGATTACACCAAAACGTTTTAAAGAAATTGCCGAAAAGCGTATTAATGCTAAATTTGAACAATCTAATAATGTCTCAATGAAAATGTCTGCTGATACTGCTAAAAAAACAAAAACCATTAAATCAAATGGAATTTCAGTAAATATAGCAATAACTGGTGATTTTAATACAGAGTATAGATCATCTGCTAAGCGACAAGTTTTTTCAGGTATAAACTCAATTCGCTCTACTGATACTTCTTCAAAGGGAACTTGGAAACAAACTGGGTACACAGCAAATTTAATTGATGCAGCTAAAACTTATGATATTACTGTTGGAGGAAAATATACTCAAAATGGTCTTACTTCTTCACATAATATCTCAGTTGAGTTTTATTGCAGTACAACTGGTGGAGTAAGTTAAAATAGAATTCCAATACAACAAACCCTCATTTTTTTGAAATGAGGGTTTGTTGTATTGGAAAACATAGATGATAAAAAAACTAATTTTGCGGCTTTTTTATAGTGAACAAAAACTATAATAGAAGTTCCCTAAACTATACTTTCTTTTAATTCGCTCCCTTAAAAAATGATTACTTTAGCGAACCGTCCGAATCGGTGCCCGTTCGTATTGTTTCGGCAAGGCAACCGTATCCCCTAGTTCGGCTGCCGCATGATAGACCCAGTATGGTTGGCGAAGTAGTTCACGTGCGAGCAGGACGATATCTGCTCGACCGTTACAGACGATCTCTTCTGCATGAGCAGCTGTCGTAATCAATCCAACCGCTCCCGTGGCGATACCTGTCTCTCGTTTCAACTCTTCCGCATAGCTGACTTGATAGCCCGGATACACTTCAGGTACCGCATTGGCGACGACAGCACCAGAACTACAATCGAGTAGATCGATGTTACGTGCAGCTAGTTCTTTCGCAAGTGGAATATAATCCGTCGCCGTCATTCCCCCTGTTGCGTGATCCGCTGCTGAAATCCGGACCCAAATCGAGAGCTGTGAGACTGCTTGAATTCCATCAATGATTTCTAACAACAAGCGCATCCGATTTTCAGTCGATCCGCCGTACTGGTCTTCTCGAATATTGGATAACGGAGAGAGGAACGTGTTCAATAAATAACCATGTGCGCCATGGATTTCAATGAAGTCATATCCTGCTCGTTCCGCTCTTAATGCTGCATCGATGAACTGTTGTTTGATTGTCGCGATTTCATCAAGTGTCAATGCATGTGGATGCATATACGTATCATCAAACGGTAAAGCGCTCGGTGCGACGGGTGGTTCTGCCGTCGTGCTTTTACGCCCGGCATGGGCCAGTTGGATCCCCGCTTTTGCGCCCGCTGCTTTGACTTGCTCTGCGATTCGTTGTAATCCTTCAATATGTGCATCTGACCAGATCCCAAGGTCCCCAGCTGAAATGCGACCGTCTGGCGTGACAGCACTCGCTTCTAAAATGACACCACCAACGCCTCCCATTGCACGGGTTGCATAGTGTGTGACGTGCCAATCCGTAACGAGTCCATCTTCTTTTGCACTGTACATGCACATTGGCGCCATAATGACCCGATTGCGGAACGTCAACGTTCCGAGTTGAACCGTATCAAACAACTTCGTCTTCATCTTTCTTCCCCCTTATAGCTTCGGACGGTAGAAAGCACGATTATCTAGTGCAAATGATCGTTCCGAGAACTGTCCCGGTTCGACATATTCAAGAAGACGATCCATCATCGTCATTCGCGCATCGAGGTTATCGATCAAGAACAAGACTTCAGCCTCACGCATTTGTGGTGCTACAGCAGATCCCCATTCCGGTCGTCCATGATGGCTTAAGACGAGATGTTGCAAGACAGTCAGTACTTCTACGTCAATTTGTAATTCTGCTCCGACTTTTTCGAGTTCCGCTACCATCATCGTAATATGACCGACGAGTTTACCAGGCAACGTATATTCCGGTGCAACCGGATCGGATAACTCCTTGATTTTCGCATAATCGTGTAGAATGATGCCACTGATTAGCACGTCACGGTTTAAGGTCGGATAGAGTTGAGCGATTTGATCCGCTAAGCGCAACATCGAAAGGACGTGGTACGACAGTCCCGAGTAAAAGGCATGATGGTTCTTGACCGCTGCCGGATGCGTGAAGTAGGCGTCAAATCGTGAAGTGATCAAATGTTTGACGAGCTTTTTCATGTCACTGTTTTGAATCGATTCTACGAACGCGAGTACTTCCGTCTCAATCTGCTCTCGTGGAATAGGTGCTGATTGAACATAGTCCTCGACATTCGTCTCCTCTAGGACCGTAATTTGTTTGAGCTTCAGTTGTGTCCGTCCTCGATAGTCCATGACTTCTCCAGCAGCATGAACGATTGACTTTGGCGCATATTTTTCAAGGTCACTCGTATCCCACATCTTCGTCTCGATTTCGCCTGTCTTATCCGTCAAGATGAGCGTCAGGTATGGTTTCCCATTTGCTGCAATTCCTTTGACTGCTTGCTTGATCATCGCTCGTTGATCGAGCGTTTCTCCAACTGCTAACTTCCCGATTCCTTTCATTCTTGAAACACGTCCTTTATCTGTAAAATAGGTGTCTTTTTTATATTCCATTGACTACACTTAAGGCATATACTATTTCATTCTACTATATGGGAGTCATGAACATGGAACTGGAACCTCAATTTAATTGGTCCCGCTATCTCGATTTAGCTGACTATGAACAAATATTTCCGACGGCTGCCGTCGACCAATCCGAAATGGACTGGATCACGCAGTTGCGATCGAAAGATATGAACTTCACGCGTTCAGAAAAAGGGGTTCTCTATGGCGCTGTCGTCACATGGCAAAACCCTGTCGACAAAAGTGACCGCCGCTCGATTTGCTTTTATGTAACGAAAGAAAAACTGATCACGATCGGATTGTCGGATTCAATCGTGTCCTTAGTCTCACCCTATTCTCCCGCTCATCCATTCGCGGCTTTTTATACGATTCTCGCTTTACAGTTGAATACGTATTTCGCCGGTATCGATCAGTTTGAGACAGAACTGTTTTCAAGACAAGATGAACTACGCGGCAGCATCAATGAAGATTCGCTTGATAGCATCTTCGCGTTACGCGACACGATTGAGAACTGGTCCGATTTGATCGTTCCATTTCAAGAACTCGTCATGGCTGGCGAAGAGTCGTTTCTCGAGGAAGAAACGTATCTTGAGGACATTTCCTTGAAACTAGCTATGAAACGTGTCCGCCGTCTGTTGATGCTCATTGAACACTACCAAAAAGACATTGAAGTCCTTCTCGACTTATCAACGACCGTTTCGAACTTCCGAGGAAACGAGATTATGAAGGCATTAACGATCTTTACTGCCGTCGCGACACCGACGATGGCCCTCGGTGCGATTTGGGGGATGAACTTTAAAATCATGCCGGAATTAGACTGGAAATACGGCTACGCCATATCCCTCGGTCTAATCTTTTTATCGACTAGTGGTATCTTTTACTGGATGCGCTGGCGTGGATGGTTAGGCGCTCTTGTGCGTATGCCAAAGAATAGTCGACCAAAAAAATAGATATCAGAACATAAGTTCGTTATACTAATTGTATCATATCCACTGAAAGGAGATGCTTGTCCGATGGAACGAAAAATCATTCATATTGACATGGACGCCTTTTACGCTTCCGTCGAGCAACGCGATCGTCCTCGATTAAAAGGTGTTCCCGTCGTCGTTGGTGGACCCCCTCATGCCCGTGGTGTCGTAGCGACCTGTTCCTATGAAGCACGGAAATACGGCATCCATAGCGCGATGCCGTCAAGACGCGCCTTTCAGCTCTGCCCTCGCGCGGTCTTCATTCGCCCCCGCTTTGACGTCTACCGAGCTGTCAGTGCGCAAATCATGGCGCTTTTCCGAGAAGTGACACCGCTCGTCGAGCCTCTCTCGCTTGATGAGGCGTACCTCGATGTCACGGAAAATTATTTTGATCAAAAAAGTGCAACCTATATCGCGCAATATGTTCTACAGCAAATTAAAGAACGGACGGGTCTGACAGCATCTGCCGGTGTCTCTAACTCTAAACTCGTCGCGAAGGTCGCTTCCGGATACGAGAAGCCGAACGGGATGACGGTCGTCCCACCAGAAGAAGTTCTCAATTTCTTGTCTCCATTGAAAATTGGAGATTTACATGGCGTCGGAAAAGTCACAGAACAAGCGTTACGAAAACAAGGAATTGAAACCGTCGCGGATGTCCAAGCAATGCCCGTCGAACAATTACGAGCAATACTTGGACGCGATCGGGGAGCGGAACTACATGCGATGGCGCATGGGATCGATGAACGACCAGTTCGTCCGGAACGCGAGCGAAAATCGATTGGTTCTGAGACTACCTTTGAAGAAGATACCGAGGATATCGATACGATATTTGAGACGTTGATTCGAGAATCAAAATCTGTCATTGCAAGTCTTCAAAAAAAAGAACTCGTCTGCCGAACGATTACGATCAAGTGGAAGACCGACACATTCCAGTCACGTTCGAAACGGCATACGTTTGCAGAAGAGACGGCGGACGAAGAACGATTACTTGAGGAAACAACGAAACTGTTCAATGGCATTACCTTCGATGGACCAATCCGCTTGATTGGTATGACGGTGAGTCACCTCACAGCTCCTCCCGCTGCGAGACAGTTGACGTGGCAGGACTTGGACTTACGCTTGTGAAATGAATAGCGATTCATTATACTGAGTACAAGACCAATCAGACAAGGGGGAACAAGTATGCAGTATACGATTACAGTATTTTCAGATCGTGGTGAAACGTTACTCGATGACGTCTTTGAAGCAGAGACGGATGGTCAGGCACGAGAAGAAGGGATTCGGCGCTTGAATGAAAGCGGTTATGCCCATCATGCAGCTCGCGTTACACGTTCAGGTCGTCTCATTCATTTCGAGCGCGCTTACTTACCACGAATCGTTCCTGCTTCATCTTAAACCATACTAAAAAAGGAAGACGCGCTATATCGGCACGTCTTCCTTTTGTTTACTTATTGCACGTCGTCTTGTTGCTCCATCATTGGCGCATAGAGCTCTTCTAACGGCTTCATGATGATTTGTGTGACTTCCGTCAACATCGTGTGCATCCGTTGCTCTTCTTGCATCAGCTGACTGATCAATGGGTTGTTTTGGACTTCAAGCATCTTTGTTTGGGCAGACGCCATATCGTCTGGTGTAATTTCTTCACCCTGCATCTGTTTTTGTTGTAATTCGAGTTGGATGTTACGGAACGATGCGAACAATTCGTTTGATTCCGGATCTGCGTTAACTTGCGTATACAAATCTTTTAATGTCGTGTACTCCGAAGTTTCGCGCAATGCGCGCTCCAGTGTGTACGCGTGATCGTATAAGTTTGTTTCTGCCATGAGTAAAACCTCCAATTTGTTTAGACGAGATAAAGCCCCGCCTGTATCAATCCAATTAAACCACCTAACAACCCTCCAAGCCAAGTGATAGCCCGGAATTCCCGCTTGGAAATCGATAAGACGATTTCCTCGAGATACGCAGTATCCAGCAAATCGACTTCTTCTCGAACGATTGTTTCGAGATCGAGCGTCTGAAGGATCTGCCCGATTTGATTCGTCGTCCGTTCGAATAGATGATCGATGATGACAGGGACATGTTGCTCGATTAATTGTGACTCGAGTGGATTCAACCAGACGCGTAACGGTGTAGCAAGCATCGACTCAATCGGTAAACGTGCCATGACTTGTTCTTTGACGGTCTGTCGAATCCGCAACTCCGTCTCTTCCATCATATAGGATGAAAGCGGGCGATCCAGTCCCTTTTGCCATTCCTGACGTAATAAAGAAAGAATGAACTGAGACGTCGACTCTGATTGAAGTACCCTTTTCAGCTCCGGCTGAATCATATCGACGATGTTGACATTTGCGAGCAACATCCCGAACATTCCGCCACCCAGTCGCTGTTGGATGAAACGAGCAACGGTTTCCTCGAGTTGTAGACGTCCTTCTGGTCCGTCAAAGTATGCTTCTGCTTGGTGTAATACGGATGCGACTAGTCGCGGCATGACTTCTTCGATTTTTTGTTCTCCGCTTGCTCCGATCAAGTTTCGCACAGATTGCTCCCGCCATTTATTCATCAGACGCGAAAACTCCTGCTCCAAGTGATAACTGATCTTCCCTTGGATCCGTTGTTTTGGTTCGTCGATGAATCGACTAATCCACGCTTCCGTCGTCTCTTCCGAGCGTGTCCATTTCATGACTTCTTGTTCGACGAGACGCGTGACGGCTCCACGAACAGCTGGTGATGCGAGACGTTTCCCAATCCCTTCTGGCGTCAAGAGATGCTTGACGACCGTCCGTCCGAGATTTGCTGCCAGTTCATTCCGTCGTTTTGGAATCAGACCAGGCGTGAATGGTACGCGAAATTTTCCAATGTATTTCGGTTCAAGTGGTCGAAACAACATTCGGATCGCCAAATGGTTCGTGATCGCTCCGATAAGAGCACCGATGATGACGATTCCAACAAGCTTCAACACGAGTAACAAAGTGTCTGACATAAGTTATCATTCCTTCCGATTTTCGACTTATGGTAAAGTCGAGATAGTTAGTTATGTACGATTTAGGAGTGATGCCGTGTGTTACGACAACTGATGACTGTATTCAATGACCAGCTTACGACCGATCCGAATCTGTATTGCCAGGAACAGTATAGCGTATATCGTCTTACAGATGGGCTTTGTTTTGGGATCAAGACGACTGCCATCTCCGACCGTGAACAACAACTGCTTGATGTATTTGCCGAGCGCATCATCACGACGTCGCGGTCAGATATCGATCTATGGCGAGAACGTCTCCAATCTGCTCATGCTGTGGAAGATCGACCATTTCGACTTGTCCACTTTTTATTTAATCCAACTGATGAACGTATGAGTGAGGAAATCCAACAACTGCTCTCCTCTTTCTTTTCGCAGACCAGTACGCTCATTCCTTTCAGTACTCATCGTTTTACGATCATCGAACGAGAAGAATTCGTTATTGAGGCAGAACTACACGATTTATTTTTAGCACTACAATCTGATTTTGTGCTCGATGGTAAGGTGTTGCTTGGTCAACAGCGTGCTACCGGCGACATTGCCGTTCAATTCCAACTCGAACAAGCAGCGCTCACCTCCGTCCCTTCCATGCAAATCGAACGTTTTTTACCTGCCATGACTCGTCTTGCAAGTCTAGATGACCGATATCGGGCAACACTCGTCGATCAGTTCATCCTGTCCCTCGAGCCAGAGTCTCGTGAGACGATCCTCGCTTTTTGCCGAGCTAACTTGAATGTCTCTTTGACAGCAAAACATCTATTCTTACATCGGAACAGTCTCCAGTATCGACTTGACCGGTTGACGGAACAGACGGAAATCGATGTCCGGTCGTTTGAAGGAGCTACTTTCCTTTATACCTTGCTACTTGTAGCATGATGCCTAATTGAAAACGTTTGCATTTAGTCAGGTTGTCCATAGGCAGACTACCTGACTTCTTTTATACTATTTCTTGTAAGCGTTATTATTTCATCATTTACTAGGGGGAACTACAACATGGCTGAAATTCGTCTTGAACATATCGATAAAATCTACTCAGGTGATGCAAAAGCGGTTGATGATTTCAATCTGCATATTAAAGATAAGGAATTCATCGTCTTCGTTGGACCATCTGGTTGTGGGAAATCGACGACACTCCGGATGATCGCTGGACTTGAAGAAATCTCAGGTGGAGACTTTATCATCGATGGTAAACGCATGAATGATGTAGCGCCAAAAGATCGCGATATCGCGATGGTCTTCCAAAACTACGCTTTGTATCCACACATGAACGTCTTCGATAACATGGCGTTCGGATTAAAGCTTCGGAAGTTCCCGAAAGATGAAATCAAGCAACGCGTTGATAACGCAGCTCGTATCCTTGGTCTTGAAGAATATCTCGAGCGGAAGCCAAAAGCACTCTCTGGTGGTCAGCGTCAACGGGTCGCGATTGGTCGCGCCATCGTTCGTGATGCTAAAGTCTTCTTAATGGATGAGCCGCTCTCGAACTTGGACGCTAAATTACGTGTACAAATGCGTAAGGAGATCATTCAGTTACACAAACGTCTTGAGACGACGACGATTTACGTCACGCACGATCAGACGGAAGCGATGACGCTTGCGACACGGATCGTCATCATGAAAGCCGGAATCATTCAACAAGTCGGTACGCCGAAGGAAGTCTATGATCACCCGGATAACATGTTCGTTGCTGGATTCATCGGTTCACCATCGATGAACTTCTTGACAGGTAAACTGGCAGAAGACGGTCTCTTCCATGTTTCAGGAACAGAAGAGAAATTCGAAGTACCAGAAGGAAAAATGAAAGTTCTCCGCGACCGCGGTTACACGAATAAAGATCTCGTCCTCGGAATTCGTCCAGAAGACATCCATGCGGAATTGATCTACCAAGACACTAAAACAGCACATCGTTTCCCAGCGCATATCGAAGTTTCTGAATTGATGGGTGCAGAGTCTTATCTCTACTCAAAAGTCGGACAACAAGCATTCACGGCACGTGTCGATTCACGTTCACATGTCGAGATGGGATCACAGCTTGATCTCTTCTTCGATATGACAAAAGCACACTTCTTCGATGCTTCAACAGAAGCAACGATTCGTTAATCACATCATCGATCAGTTATGATGTTTCAGACTGTCCATTTAAGGGCAGTCTTTTTTATTGACAGACGTTCCTGTAACTTTGTATGATACTGCTTGTAGCTTAAAATTAATCCTATTCGAAAACTAGGAATTGAAATCATTCATTTATAAAAGGAGAGAGCGCTATGAAACACGGTTTGAAATTAGCTGTAGCAGCATTATCGACAGCGGGGGTGCTTGCAGCATGCGGCGCTTCGAACGACAACGCAGGTTCTGGTAAAGAGTCAAAAGTCATTACAGTCGGAACGGAAGCAACATACCCACCTTTCACTTATAAAGAAAAAGGAAAATTGACAGGTTATGACGTAGACGTCATGAACGAAGTCGCAAAACGTGCCGGCTATAAAGTCGATTACAAAGCGATGGACTTTAAAGGACTCATCCCGGCACTTGATTCAAAACGAATCGATGTCATCGCGAACCAAATGGGCATAAACAAGGATAGAAAAAAGAAGTATGCTTTTTCTGATGCGTATACAGTCTCTGGTTCAACGATCATCGTCAACAATAAAACGAACGACATCAAAACACTCGACGACTTAAAAGGAAAGACAGTCGGTTCGACACAAGGTTCACTTTATGCAAAAACGGCTGAAAAAGCAGGCGCTAAAGTAAAATACTATAAAGGTGCGAACCAAGTCTTAAAAGATCTTGAAGCAGGTCGCGTTGATGCAGCACTGAACGATCGCCTCTTCGTTTTGACGCAGTTGAAAAAAACTAATTATAAAGTTAAAGCTGTTGATAAGACATTTGACAAGAACGAATCAGGCTTCATGATGGCGAAAAATAGCAAGTATACAAAAGACTTCAACAAAGCACTCGCTGAGATGCAAGAAGACGGCACTCTTGCAAAAATCGGTAAGAAGTACTTCAACGAGGATATCAGTAAGTGAGTGAATTACTGACGATCGTCCGAGATAACTCGGACGTCTACGCAAAGGCGATTGGCACGACCCTTCTAGCAAGTGGTCTCGCCATCGTCTTTGCGCTTATTCTCGGGTTGATTCTTGCCGTCATGCGTGATAGCCGCGTTGCCGTTTTCAGCGGTTTTGCACGTTTATACGTCTCGTTCTTCCGCGGAACGCCACTCTTGTTGCAAATCTTGATTCTTTATAATGGTCTCGTCACGCTTCAATTAACTGGATTCCAAGCACTTGCCTTCGGTTTGTCGCTTCACTTTTCCGCATATATTTCGGAATCGTTCCGCGCTGCCATCTCCTCTGTCGATCGTGGACAATGGGAAGCTGCTGACTCACTTGGAATTCCGCGTCGCAAGACATTCAAGGACGTTATCTTGCCGCAAGCACTATCTCGGGCGATTCCACCGCTTTCGAACTCTGTCATCGATATCATCAAGTCGACATCACTCGGTACGATCGTTGCTGTCGAGGAATTAACGTACGTCTCTGACCAGATTTCAGCGACGACATACCTCGTCATGCCGCTACTTTTGTTCTCCGCTGCAATTTACTGGATCATGTCAACACTTATTCAAAGCGTCCAACATCGTTTAGAAGCACGTTTCAGCATTCCAGAATGAATTTTTCACACTTGGAACCGTTAGGATTTCAAGTGTATTTTTTTAGATTTTTTGAGGTTTAGCACTAGTCAATCCGGGAATAATCAAGTATACTAATAAAAATCAGAATTATCTGACAAATTACAAAGGAGCGTGGCCGAGATGAAACAAGTAATTGAAGCTTTCCGTAGACAAGATGCAGAGCAGCGAATTCCAGTGCTACGTCTCGAAATCGATTATGAGCTCAGTACGCTCTTCGATGCGATTCAAGCCAATGACCAAGCTGGCATGTCAGCAAGTAAAGATCGTTTAGATAAATATCGTCAGGAGATGCTTCGCTTAGAAGCTTAACCTCATAGATCTCCCATCTCTCCTCCCCCTTGAGATGGGACTTTTTTTGTTTACTGTTACTCTATTCATAAACGAAAGAGAGGATCGTTTCCAGATCGTGTACTGGTTGATCCTCTCGCTTCATTTCTTAAACAGAAAATATTTTATGCGTTTATTTCTGTCTCACAGTCTAGATTAATCGACATCACGACCTCGTGATGCCTTCAAAATCTCAAACCATTGCTCGCGCGTCAACGACAGATTCGTCGAACGAACAGCAGATTCGATGCGTTCAATCTTACCAGAACCAACGATCGGCATGATACGTGCTGGATGTTTAAGTAACCATGCATATGCGACTTCGTCGATTTCTTTTGCCCCGATCTTTTCAGCGATCTCAGCTAATTTTTCACGTAACGGTGCGTATCGCTCGTCCTTAAAGAGACGACCGCCCGCAAGCGGACTCCATGCCATCAATGGCATCTCATTTTCATGACACAGATCGACGGATCCATCCTCGAAATGTTTCAGTTCCGAAACCGATAACTCGAGTTGGTTCGTCACGAGCATGAACGGTAAGCGTGATTGTATAAGACTCTGTTGTGCAGGTGTATGGTTCGATAGACCGAATGTCCGTACCTTACCCGCGTCCTTCAGCTCAACGAACGCTTCTGCAATCTCGTTCGGATCCATCAATGGATCTGGACGGTGAATCAACAACGTATCGACGTACTCGACATCGAGTTCTTGCAGGGAACGATTGACCTGTTTGATAATATGCTCTTTCGTCGTATCATAGAACGATAATGACTGATCCGAGAAATGATTCCCTTTCATCTTGATGCCCGTCTTCGTGACGATCTCCATCCGGTCACGTAATTCCGGTTTTAAGGCAAGAGCTTCCCCGAATAAGCGTTCATTCGTATAATCGCCATAGATATCTGCGTGATCAAACGTCGTAATTCCTAAAGCAAGGCATGCTTCAATCAATTCAAGACGCTCTTCCTTCGTCATTTCCCATTCATTCAATCGCCACAGACCATGAATGATCCGTGAGAATGATAAATCTTCTGTTAGCTGAATCCGTTCCATGTTTCTTCCACTCCTCTATCGTATGAACTCTATCTCGTTTACTGTACCTCAAAATGGTAACGGTTGCACGAATTTCAATTTTCAATGCTCTAAGACAAAAAACAGGATTCCGTCATCGACGGAATCCTGTTTAGGACTTATTGAATTTGCTCGACTTCCTGCATGACTTCATCTTCGATTTGCTGACGTTTTCGTGTCGTCTCAGCAGCATCTGGTGACGTGACGCTGAAATAGAACTTAATTTTTGGTTCCGTGCCCGATGGACGAAGGCAGAACCACGATCCATCACTGAGCGTGAACTTCAAGACATTGGATTTTGGCAGATTGATCGGTGAGGGTTGATGTGTCTTCAGATCGTGAGCGATGCTCGCATCATAATCCTCGAACAAGACGACCTGTTCTCCAGCCACTTGTTTTGGTGGATTCTCACGGAACGTATCCATGATACGACCGATCTGTGCCACGCCATCCTTCCCTTTGAGCGTCAGAGAGCGGAGTGACTCTTCGAAGTACCCGAACTGCTCGTAAATCGACTGTAATGCCTCATAGAGCGTCCGTCCTTCTTTTTTGTGATACGCAGCCATCTCAGCAGCTAACAAGCACGCTTGGACGGCATCCTTGTCGCGGCAGAAGTCCCCGATGAGATATCCATAGCTCTCTTCATAGCCGAAGAGATACTCATATTGACCCGATGCATTGTATTGTTTGATTTTTTCCCCGATGAACTTAAAGCCTGTCAACGTGTTCTCGACATGGAGATCATAATGACGTGCAATCAACGCACCTAGTTCTGAAGTAACGATTGTCTTCGCGACAAATCCGTTCTCTGGTAGTGTCCCCTGCGCCGCTTTTTGTGAAAGGATGTAGTCAAGCAACAATGCCCCCGTCTGATTCCCTGTCAAGACTGTCCATTCTCCGTCTGCATCACGTGTTACTACTCCGACGCGGTCAGCATCGGGATCCGTCGCAATCAAGATATCGGCATCTGTACGATCTCCGTATTCGATCGCCAGTTTAAAGGCAGCATGTTCTTCCGGGTTCGGTGACGTCACGGTCGGGAATGCACCGTCTGGCTCTGCTTGCTCCTTGACGACTGTCACGTGTTCGAAACCGTAACGTTTCAAGCCTTCTGTTACCGGGACAAGTCCTGTTCCGTGAAGTGGAGTGAAAACGATTTTTAGTGGATCGGCTAATTCCGATTGGATTGAAGGTAAGACACGAATCGTCTGTAATTTTTCTTGATACGCTTCGTCAAGTTCTTCGCCGACACAGACGATTAAACCGTTCGCACGAAGGACTTCTTCTTGCTCAAGTTCAATCGACAGCTCGTCTTCGATTTGACTGACGTACGATACGAGTTCATCCGCTTCTTTTGGTGGAAGTTGTCCACCGTCGTCTCCGTACACTTTATATCCATTGTATTCTGGTGGGTTGTGACTCGCCGTAATGACGATCCCGCCCGCTGCTTGTAAAGACCGAACCGCAAACGAAAGTTCTGGTGTCGGACGTAGACCGTCGAACAGATACGCTTTGATGCCGTTACTTGCGAGCGTCCGTGCCGCCTCCAGCGCAAATTCTGGTGAGAAATGGCGTGAATCGTGTGCGATGACGATTCCTTTTGCTGCCGCTTCTTCTCCTGATGCCTTAATAAATGCTGCGAACCCTTGTGAAGCTTTTCGAACTGTATACACATTCATCCGGTTCGTTCCGACACCGATCTCCCCGCGCATACCACCTGTTCCAAACTCGAGTTCTTTATAGAATGCTTCTTCAGCTGCTTTTTCATCCGCTGCTAGCGTGACGAGTTCTTCTTTTAATGTACTGTCAAGATCAGCGAACTGATCCCATTTTTGATAGGTTTCTTTCCATGACATAGTAAATCGACTCCTTTTTGAATGAGGGTAAGACTTGCGATGATACGATACCTTTCATATGATTAACACTAGAAAGGGTAAGGTGATGAGGCATGTTTCCTACGATTCAAATGGCAGACCTTCAACAGCTCGTCCGTACGGATCAGATTCGCTGGTTTGACTGCCGCTATGACTTACAACAACCTGAATATGGACGAAATGCTTTCTTAGAACAACACGTCGAAGGTGCACAGCACCTGGATTTAACGACTGACCTTTCTGGTCCAATCGATGAGGTCGGCGGTCGGCATCCGCTTCCTTCAAAAGAAGCGTGGCAACACACACTGGAACAGCATGGTGTGACCCCGGAAGACTTCGTCGTTTTGTATGACGATGGTTTTCCATATGCCGCTCGTGCATGGTGGTTATTTAAATGGATCGGACATGAGCGTGTCGTAGTTCTCGAGGGCGGATTCTCCTCTTACCTAGCGTTCGATCTTCCGGTTACAGACGAGACTTTTACTTATGAACCCTCTCAGTACACGCCGCGTTTCCAAGACGAGATGGTCGTCTCGTTCGAAGAGCTAAAGGATCAGCTGACAGAAACGCTGGTCATCGATTCCCGAGCGCCCGATCGGTATCGCGGAGAAATCGAACCACTCGATCATGTCGCCGGACACATTCCGGGTGCCGTAAATTGTTACTTTGAACAAGCACTCTCACCAGATGGTCGTTTACGAGATGCGGAAGATCTGAAAGAACTATACGCCGACATCCTGCCGGTCACGGCACCTATCCTCTACTGTGGAAGCGGTGTGACAGCGTGCGTCAATGTCATCGCTCTCCACTCACTCGGGAAAACCGATGTCCGGCTTTACGCCGGCTCTTATAGTGATTGGGTCAGCCGCGGTGAAGACGTCTCCCGTTCGTAAACATCAGACGCTGACAGAAACATCTGTCAGTGTCTTTTTGTTTAGAGTTGAATTGGTTTGATGTTCCAGATCGCATTCGCATACTCTTTAATCGTTCGATCACTTGAGAACACACCTGACCGAGCAATATTAAGAATGACACGTTTATACCATTCTTCCGGTTGCTGATACATCCGATCGATACGTTCCTGCGCTTGTTGATACGACATGAAGTCTTTCAGGATCAGATACTCATCATTATACGTCAATAATGAATCGTAAATTGCTTGGAATTCACCCGGAGCAAATAATGTCCCGTCGACGAGACTATCGATGATTCGTCGCAACTCGGGTTGGGCACTGTATTGATCATACGCACTATAACCGCCGTATTGCTTATAATTCATGACTTCCTGCGGCGTTAAGCCGAAGATGAAGATGTTCGCATCCCCAACTTCATCTCGAATTTCGATGTTCGCTCCGTCGAGCGTTCCAATCGTCAAAGCGCCATTCATCATGAACTTCATATTGCCGGTTCCAGAGGCTTCATAGCTGGCAGTCGAAATCTGCTCACTGACATCACTTGCCGGGAAAATCTTTTCAGCAAGCGATACACGATAGTTTTCTAGGAAGACGACTTTCAAGTATGGGCTGACCTCTGGATCCTGATTAATTAAGCGAGCTAACGCATTGATATAACGAATGACTTCTTTTGCATAATGATAGCCTGGCGCTGCCTTTGCACCAAAGATGAATGTCCGCGGTGTCATCGTAAAGGAACGGTCTTCCTTCAGACGATAATAGAGCGAATGAATGTGTAACGCATTTAAGAGTTGACGTTTGTACGCATGCAATCGCTTGACTTGAACATCAAAAATCGAGGTTGGATCAACGACGATACCTGTTTCCTTTTCAATGAGCAACGCTAATTCTTCCTTACGCTGAAGCTTGATCTCGGCGATGTCCTTCTGCAGTGCTGAATCCTCTGCCCATTTCGTCAATTTTTGCAAATCGGACGGATGCTGAATCCAACCATCCCCGATCGCTTCTGTCACACGGTTTGCCAGTGCTGGGTTCGATGAGAGAAGCCAGCGACGATGTGTAATCCCGTTCGTCTTATTATTAAATCGAAGCGGAAACATCTCATAGAATAGTCGCATCTCGCGCTGCTTCAGAATCTCAGTATGAATCTGAGCGACACCGTTCGTTGAATGCGTGCCGACGACAGCCAGATTCGCCATGTTGATCCGATCGTCCGCGATGATGGCGATATCTCGCATATGTGCTTCCATGTGTGGATAGTTCGCCAGCACATCTTTACAGAAGCGTCGGTTGATTTCCTCGATGATGAGATAGATGCGTGGCAACAAGCGACGGAACAAATCAACCGGCCAACGTTCGAGTGCTTCTGATAATAACGTGTGGTTCGTAAACGACATGACACTCTTCGTGATCCGCCATGCTTCTTCCCATCCAAACCTTTCTTCATCAACAAGAATCCGCATCAATTCCGGAATCGCGACGACCGGATGCGTATCATTGATATGAATGGCAATATGATTCCCGAGTTGCTTCAATGAATGGTTTCGTTTTTTAAAGGACGTCAAGATACTCCGTAATCCTGCAGAGACGAAGAAATATTGTTGCTTCAGACGGAGTTCTTTTCCTTCGTACGTCGTATCATCCGGATACAAGAACTCTGAAATCGTCTGAATCGATTGTTTATGTGCCAGTAAATCTTTATAGTTCCCACGGTATTGACTAAGTAATTCATCATCATCAAGTGGAGACTCAGCACTCCAGAGTCGCAGGTTATTGACAACCTTGTTTTGATAGCCAACGATCGGCATATCGTACGGAACAGCACGGACGATTTCAGTCGGTTCATGATGGACGCGATACCCATCACCGACTTCTTCGAGCCACACATGTCCACCGAATGAAATATCGACCGCTTTATCAGAACGTCTAATTTCCCACATGTTTCCGTTCTTCAGCCAGTTATCCGGTAGCTCGACTTGATAGCCATCGATGATTTTTTGCTTAAACAGACCATATTGGTATCGGATACCGTTCCCATGTCCCGGTAGACCAAGCGCAGCCAAGGAATCAAGAAAACAGGCTGCGAGACGACCGAGACCTCCGTTTCCGAGTCCTGGTTCCGGCTCTTCTTCTGTCAGGTCACTGAGCTGATATCCGAGTTCTTCCAGTCCCCGTTCCACATCCTTTAAGACGTCAAGACTTAATAGGTTGTTATGCAAGAAACGTCCGAGCAAAAACTCGAGTGAAAAGTAATAGACTTGCTTACTTTTTTTATGGGTATATGTTTCCTTTGTCCTTAACCAATCGGTCGTGACCGTCTCACGTACCAGATAAGCAAGTGTCTGATAGATATCGTTTTCTGTTGCTTCCGTTATTGCCTTGCCATGCATCGAAACGAATCGTTCCGTAAACCTCTCCTTGAACTTCTCTATATCTTTGAACATGACGTAACTCCTTTTCCCAGTGATACGATCAAGTGGCGGACGGTGCAATCAAACGATATAACGCCAAGTATTCGTCGGCTGAACGCAACCAACTGAAATCCTCATTCATCGCCGTCTCAATCAAGTGCTCAAAGACCGGGCGATCATGATAGACCTCAATAGTACGTTTAATCGCTTCTAAAAACTCATGTGCATTATAATTCGCGAACGAGAATCCATTTCCTTCTAACGTAAACTGATTGAATGGCTTGACCGTATCACGAAGACCACCTGTTTCCCGGACGACTGGTAAACAGCCGTACTTCATGGAAATCAACTGACTGAGACCACATGGTTCAAAACGCGAAGGCATCAAGAAGGCGTCACTGCCCGCATAGATTCGTTGCGCGAGACCAACGTCGAACCCGATGTAAGAAGCGATTTTGTCTGGACGAATCGATGTCGCATGATGGAACAACCCTTCATATTCCGCTTCACCTGATCCAAGGATGATGAACTGCGCATCGAGTTCAAACAAATCTGGCAAGATATGCGCGAGCAAATCAATCCCCTTTTGGTCGACGAGACGAGAAACGAAACCAAACAATGGTACATCCGGATTGATGGGGAGACCTAGTTCTTCTTGTAAGGCAGCTTTGTTCTTCGCCTTTCCTTCCGTGACGGTATCGACCGAATACGTCTCAACGAGATGCGTATCATGTGCAGGATCAAATTGACGATAGTCGATTCCATTCAAGATTCCGCGTACGTCGACAGCGCGATGTTGTAAGACGGGTTCAAGCGTCTCACCGTAATACGGATCCATGATCTCATCACGATATGATGGACTGACTGTCGTGATTTGATTGGAATGGACGAGTCCTGCCTTCATGTAATTGACGAGACCGTTATGAGCAATACCATCGGCTGTGAAGTGTTCATGACTCAATCCAAGTAAATCACCGAGTACTTCCTCCGGGAAAACACCTTGATATTGTAGATTGTGAATCGTAAAGACCGTTTTAATATCTTGATAGCGCTCTAGGTGCTGATAATGGATTCGTAGGAACGCCGGAATCACACCTGTTTGCCAATCGTGACAATGGATGACGTCCGGTACTTCTTTCCGATCGAGATGTTGAATCATCTCAAGAACGGCACGTGAAAAATACGCAAATCGTTCCGCATCATCATAATGTCCATAAATGACACCATCGCGTTTGAAATAGTACTCATTATCGATGAAATAGAACGTTACACCATCTTGTTTTAATCGGAGGACAGCACCAAATTGCTGTCGCCAGCCAACTGGTACGATGAAGTCGAATAAAAACTCCATCTCTGATTTGTATTGTTCCTTGATTTGACCATAATTGGGTAAGACGACCGAAACGTCTGCCCCTTCCTCAGCAAGCGCTAAAGGGAGCGAGCCGACGACGTCAGCTAGCCCCCCTGTCTTGATGAAGGGTGTCGCTTCCGTGGCAGCAAACCATACCTTCATGAATGACATCTCCTTTAAACGATTGTTTGTTTTTTGATGACGATTGGTTCTTCTGCCGTACCGCGAATGACTTGACCGCGTTTGACGGTCACTTCTTTGTCGAGAATCGCGTACTCAACGACCGCGCCTTCTTCAATGACCGATTTTTGCATGATGATCGAGTTTTTGACGCGCGCATGCTTTCCGACTTTAACACCACGGAACAGGATGCTATCCGTCGTCGTGCCTTCTAACTTACAGCCGTTTGCGACGAGTGAGTTCTTAATCGCTGAACCTGGCAAATAACGTGTCGGCGGTTCATGCTTGATTTTCGTGTAGACATGCTGGAAGTCGTTGATTGCTCCCCACTGTTCAAGCAATAGCATGCTCTCACGGTAGTATGAACGAAGTGAGTGGATGACTTGTGATGTACCACGATATTCATAACCATGTACATGCAAGCGATTTAGCTGCGAACGGATGATACTTTGTAGTAAATCGTACTCGCCACGCGCAATCGCCTCATCAATCAAACGAACGAATAGGTTCTTCGATAGAACGACCGTTTCCATGTAGAACGTCTCATCAGTCGGCTGGAATCCTCGTGATCCGATTGCAGTCACGCGGTTCTGCTCGCCAAAGCGAATTGGACGGCAGTATTTGCAAGGCAGTTCACGCTTCGTATAAACGACTGTGATATCCGCATTCGATTCTTTATGTTCGCGCAAGACATCACGATAATCTACGGCTGATAAGATGTTCGAACCAGAGACGACGACATAGTTCTCCTTACTGCGCAGGAAGAAATCGCGATGAAGGTGGAAGTTTGAGAGATCTCCCCGGAACTCATTCGCATCTTGTGATAATGCAGGCGGGAAGATGTAGAGTCCACCGTTTGAACGGTCAAGATCCCACTCTTTTCCTGAGCCGAGGTGATCCATCATCCCACGATATTTTTCAAGCGTAAAAATTCCGATGTTCGCGATATCGTTTTGTACCATGTTCGTTAATGTAAAATCGATCAATCGATAACGACCCGCAAATGGCACAGCTGCCAAGTTACGATGCTCTGTTAGTTCTTTGAAAAATCCTTCTTCACCACTTAGATTGATGACGCCTAATAAATCGACCTTCATTCGAATATCCCCCTTATTGAATTGCTTCTTTGATGACTTCGTTCTTTTTAACGATGCTGTCTGCTTCAATGACGAAGACTTCTCCGTCCGGAGATCCAATCGTCGCACCATCTTCAACGATGACACCATCTGCTAAAATCGCCCGGTGAATCGTGACGTCTCGTCCGATTTTAACGTTCGGGAAGATGACTGAGTCTTTGACGAGTGATCCTTCCGCTACTTCTACACCATGGAAGAGGACTGAATGATTAATTTCACCTTCGATATGGCATCCTTCATTGATGATTGATGACTCGACCGTTGCAGCGTTCCCGATATATTGAGGTTGTTGGTTCGGGTTGACAGAATAGACTTTCCAAGATGGATCGTATAAATCAAATTCTGGTTCTGCCGTCAACAAATCCATGTTTGCTTCCCAAAGCGATTGAATCGTTCCGACGTCTTTCCAGTATCCTTTGAATTTATACGCACGGATATTCAGATTTTCAAAGAGCATGTTCGGAATGATGTTCTTACCGAAGTCGAAACTTGATTCCGCATCCCCTGCATCTTGAATCAAATGACGTTTCAATACATCCCAGTTAAAGACATAGATTCCCATCGATGCGAGATTCGATTTTGGATTCTCTGGCTTTTCTTCGAATTCATTGATCCGGAGATCATCGTCAGTATTGAGAATTCCGAATCGTGGTGCTTCTTCCCATGGGACTTCACGTACAGAAATCGTCACGTCAGCTCCACCAAGTCGATGCTCCTCGATCATTTTTTCATAATCCATTTTATAAATATGATCGCCTGATAGGACGAGTACATAGTCAGGGTCGAATTGGTTGATGTAACTCATGTTTCGATAAATGGCATTCGCTGTTCCTTCATACCAGTTCTTTCCGTTTTGAGCTTGGTAAGGAGGTAGAATCGTTAAACCACCGTTACGTCGATCTAAATCCCACGCACTCCCGATTCCGAGATAGCGGTTCAATTCAAGTGGTTCATATTGCGTTAACACGCCGACTGTATCGATTCCTGAGTTCGTACAGTTCGAAAGCGGGAAATCAATGATGCGGTATTTTCCTCCAAATGCAACAGCTGGTTTTGCAGTATGTTTCGTTAAAGCTCCCAGACGTTTCCCTTCTCCGCCCGCAAGTAACATCGCAACGACATTCTTTTTAGCCATTTCGTCCCCTCCATTTATGCTCTTTTTTTCAGACAATTTGAGTTATAAAATCCACAGATACTTCTATATACCCAATCTTTTCTCTTTTTAATATAACATTCCTGCAAAATAGGTTTATTAAAATACAAAAATCGAAAAAAAATCTACTGATTTCTCCATAAAAGACCGATAATAGGAATGAAATGGCTTTTTGAAAGGAGTTCTCATGCGAATTACCACCGGATATCTCGTCTTATTTGGTCTTGCAACGATGCTTGTATTTTCCTTATTTTCAATTAAAGATGAGTTGAACACAGCACGCACACTTTTTTTCTGGGCCGACGAACAGACGACACGACATCCACTGACCTCCTATCAACCAATCACCGTAACCTATGAAAACAAACAGGTCGAGCTTTATGATGGATTACGACGGGATGACTTGACGCCTCAAACATTACCCAAAAAAGTCGAGCAAGCGTTTGTAGCAATCGAAGATCAACGTTTTTATCAACATGACGGTTATGACATCACAGGAATCTTACGTGCATTTACTAAAAACCAGTCTGATTCTAAATCCCAAGGCGGAAGTACGATCACACAACAACTAGCAAGAATGACATACCTATCAAACGAAAAAACATATACTAGAAAAATAAAAGAGTTGTTAATCGCTGTTTCTTTAGAACAGAAATATTCTAAAAAAGAACTAATGACAGCGTATGTCAATCAAGCATATTTCGCGAATAATATTTACGGGATCGAACTGGCCGCAAAATCATATTTCAATAAGCCAGCGCGCGAGTTAAATTGGTCTGAAATCAGCTTTTTGACAGCGATTCCGAACAATCCGTCACTCTACGATCCGCTTCGTTTTCCTGAAAATACAAAAAAACGTCAGCAACGAATCGCTCAAGCATTAGTGCGCGATCGTGTACTGACGAAAGATTTTACTATTTCTCATGTGACACCTCGATCTTATAAGCCGCGGGTTCCTTATCCGGACTATATCGATGCAACCGTCCAAGCTGCCATCCGGATGACCGCTCAACAGCACGGATGGAGTGAGAAGCATGCTTCGGAATATCTACATCAACAAGGTGCGATCATCTCGACATATCTCGACTCAGCCGAGCAACAACGAGCTAAAGAAGCTCTTCGTCGTCTACCAGACCCGATTGAGGGAGCCTATGTTGGCATTGATGGACAAACACACGGGGTTACGGCTTTAGTCGGCTACAAATCAAATTTGACCGGTCAGTTCAACCGAGCAGTGCAGTCGTACCGACAACCTGGTTCATCCATCAAACCTTTACTTGTCTATGGTCCTTATCTCGAGAAGACGAAAGCTCGATTGTCGAATACGTTAGACGGTAGTCCTGTCTGTATCGATGGATACTGTCCATCAAATAGCGGAAATCGGATCCTTGGACAAGTGACGATTGCCGATGCGATCGCTTATTCTTATAACACACCAGCGATCCGTGCTTTTGCTGTTTCTTTCCAAGAAGGATTGAAGTCCATCCGTCCGTTCCATTTCAGTCAGTGGACACGGAAGGATGATGCCTTCACGAGCGCTTTGGGCGGTTTGCAGTACGGCATTAGTCCGTTTGAACTGACAAATGCCTATACCGTATTCGTAAATGACGGGCTCTATCGACCGGCTTCGATGATTAAAAGTATTACGTTTCGAAACGGAACGGTCGAACGACCGCAGGAAAAGGAACAACGGATTTGGTCCAGTCAGACGAACCGTGAATTACGGGCTGGTTTAAAGAATGTCATGACGTATGGAACAGGGCGCAAAGGATACGATCCTTCCGCGCGCTATATCGGAGGAAAAACAGGAACAACGAATGATAATAAGGATATGTGGTTCGTCGGTATCAAAAATCAACACATCGGGGGTATTTGGTTAGGAGCTGATCGTCCCCGCCCTTTCCCTGCTGAAGCCAATGCAACGTTACAGGTCCAGACGTGGGCGACGATTTTACGTCCTTGAGTCAACTCGGAAATAAAATTGCTTCTCCAAAGGAATTGAATAAGGTCAGACCAACCCATGATAGACCAGCGAGTAGAACGCCCCAGGCTAAGAAGGAGAAGATGATCAACCCAACAGCTCCAGCCGCACTCGTCATTTTACTAATCTGTACCGTGTAAAAGATAAAATAGATGAAGAAGGATACAAGCAATACGATCCCAACGTGCAAGAAGGACGTCATGAAAGCAAAGCTGACACATCCTCCGACGAGCAGGAGAATACTGCCCGGACGTAACATACCGAGTGTCGTTCCCTCTTGTTCTTTGATGAAAAAGGCGAAACCGAGCTGATTGATCGTGTCCGATAGTAGTTTAAGCGAACTAAAGATCATGAAATAGACGATCAAAAAACCAAGCCAAACGACGAGCTTCGTATCACGTGCCGTCAGTAGCTGGAGCAGTTCATCGTACACGCCGACTTGATCGAGCCAATGCAATGCAAGTTCCGTCGTCGCGATCGCAAGGGATGTACTAAATAACAAGATGCTGATCAGTGGGGCATAACTTAATAGGTAAACGTTCGTACGCATGTGGAGTCTCCATTCATAGAAAATTCATATGTAGCACACAATTTCACTTACAGGTATACTATAATAGATTATATCGGTTCAAGAGACTGAAGGGGGAAACAAAAATGGCATTTATCTTAATGGTCGGCGTAAGTCTTGCGTTTTTGACAGCAATCTTCACTGCAGGCTACAACAAAAAACCTGAAGGTAACGAATAACTCATAAAAGCTCCATCCTGAATCAGGATGGAGCTTTTGCTTTACAGAAGACCTGCGTATCCTTGCTGACGTAATGCTTCATAGACGATGATCGCTGCCGTGTTCGAGACGTTCAGTGAACGAACGAGATTCGATTGGGGTAAACGGATACACCGTTCTGCATTTGCATCGATGACTTCAAGCGGCAATCCTTTTGTTTCCCGACCAAAGACGAAGAAATAGTCCTGTTCAACGTCCGATAAGTCAATCTGACTTGGGTACTGTTCCCCGTATTTCGTAATATAGTAGAAAACACCTTCCGGATGTTTTTCCCACAGTTCTTCTAACGAATCATGATAACGGACATCGACAAATTCCCAGTAGTCAAGACCCGCACGTTTAAGTTGCTTATCGTCTGTCGAGAAGCCGAGCGGTCGGATCAAGTGAAGGACGGAATGCGTCGCTGCACACGTTCGCGAAATATTACCTGTATTTTGAGGAATTTCCGGTTGATACATAACGACATGAATAGCCATGGTTCAATTCTCTCCTATCTCATGCGCTAAAAGCGCTTCTTTATGGGCAATTCCGCTTGCGAAACCCGTCAATTTACCGGTCGCCCCGATGACACGGTGGCATGGATAAATCAATGCGATCGGATTCCGATTCAAGGCACCGCCAACAGCTCGTGCTGCCTGTGGTTTTCCAATCATTCGAGCCAGTTCACCATAACTGATCGTCTGACCGAACGGAACGGTTCGCAAAGCTTGTAACACTTTCTCTGCAAATGGTGTGACACGCAACTGACAAGGAAGCGCATCAAGCGCTTGTACCTCTCCTTGTGCATAACGATCAAACGCCATACGCCAAGCTTTCGGTAATGTACCTTCGTCTGTCTCTTCTGCTAAATAGGTCCGAGCACGATCTTTATTCAATCCAAAATCGAGGTACACGATTTGCTCTTTTTCCCATGCGACGAGCAATGTACCGAACTTATAAGTGAGCTGTTGAAATGGCATCTGCTTCCCCCCACTCTTCAATTAACCGTTGTCCTTCTGTCTGAACATCCACTGCAGTATCCGCTAAAAGACGGGATTCGATGTACGACTTCTCATCAATTCCGCCAATCCGACCGACTGCCCAGAGTGCAAGCGCCCGCATGTCTTCGCGGGCATCTGTTTCCGTCATTAACCGTAGCGCGTCAATAGCACTCTTGTCTCGATAATGAACAAGCGCACAAATCGCATTACGTTGAATCGGCTTCTTACCACGCCATGCTCCGGATAATGTTCCGAAACGACTCTTGAACTCACGGTTACTCATTGATAAGAGTGGAACAAGGAGCGGTTTGACCTGCTCCGGATCCGGTTGTAGTTCAACATGATGTGTCGCATTCTTCTTCCGGTTATATGGACATACTTGCTGACATGTATCACACCCATACAGACGGTTCCCAAGCGCCATCCGAAACGGTTCTGGCAGTAACGTTTTCGTCTGTGTTAAAAACGAGATACATCGTTTAGCGTCGATGACACCAGGTTCAACTAGCGCATCCGTCGGACAAGCATCGATACATTTATTGCATGTTCCACATAATTCTTCGACTGGCTGATCCGGCGGCAAGACGAGGTCAGTAATCAATTCACCAAGGTAAAGATACGATCCGTGCTCTTCACTGATGATCGAGCAATTTTTACCACTGAATCCAATCCCTGCTCGTTCTGCTACTGCACGATCGACGAGTTCTCCTGTATCGACCATCGAGCGCGTCCTTGCACCTGGACTCAACTCTTGAATTTTTTCTTCAAGCAAC
This sequence comes from Exiguobacterium sp. UBA3968, assembly GCF_002385115.1. Lineage (NCBI taxonomy): Bacteria > Bacillati > Bacillota > Bacilli > Caryophanales > Exiguobacterium > Exiguobacterium sp. UBA3968. Next base: position 1,988 of record NZ_DGCW01000005.1, on the reverse strand, counting down.
GTCAAACGTTGTCGCAACGCCTGATGGTAATCCAGTCCCCAGGACGATCGACAAAAAATACCCCGCCGCTCCCCTTCCTTGCCACGAGGTGCATTTTTGAGAGTACTTGGATACGCGACCGCAATGGCAATGATCGAAGCCGCATCTTCTACGAGTAACGAAGGAGTCGTTCGTAGATCGAGATCGGGCTCTTCAAAACCAGAAGCAAATCCTTTCTCCTGTTGTGCTTGAAGTCGACGTTTTAAGACAAGAAAAGGGTCAGCCGTCGTCACCTTCAGCTCATCGATTCCAATCTCAACTGCGTACTCTTGTAAAGCCAATTTCAATTGTACACCATCCATTACGACTCGCTCCTTTCCTCTTAAGATTCCTTCCTAAACAAAAAGAGCAAGGTGTCAGCGAAAACGACACATTGCTCTTTTTAGGTAAGCGGGTGAAGGGAATCGAACCCTCGTCATCAGCTTGGAAGGCTGAGGTTTTACCATTAAACTACACCCGCATGATCAGGTGAAACATCAGATTGTGTAAAAAGTATAAAGCGGGTGAAGGGAATCGAACCCTCGTCATCAGCTTGGAAGGCTGAGGTTTTACCATTAAACTACACCCGCAAGATACCGGTGGTCGGAATCGAACCGACACTCCAAAGGAACACGATTTTGAGTCGTGCGCGTCTACCAGTTCCGCCACACCGGCACAATCTCTTGCAAAACTATTTAATTGAGAAATAGTTGGAGGCGCCAGTCAGAATCGAACTGACGATAAAGGAGTTGCAGTCCTCTGCCTTACCACTTGGCTATGGCGCCACTCATTGGAGCGGAAGACGGGATTCGAACCCGCGACCCCGACCTTGGCAAGGTCGTATTCTACCACTGAACTACTTCCGCTTGAAAAGCTGGGCTGGAAGGGATCGAACCTTCGCGTGCTGGAATCAAAATCCAGTGCCTTACCACTTGGCTACAGCCCAATAATAAGAGGGCGACTGATGGGAATTGAACCCACGAATGCCGGAATCACAATCCGGTGCGTTAACCACTTCGCCACAATCGCCATGGTAAACAGGGGCAGCAGGAATCGAACCCGCGCTGACGGTTTTGGAGACCGTAGTTCTACCGCTAAACTATGCCCCTATGGTGGTGGGGGGGGGCGGATTCGAACCGCCGAACCCGAGGGAGCGGATTTACAGTCCGCCGCGTTTAGCCACTTCGCTACCCCCCCACAAATGGGAAAATCATGTTGTTAATAAAGATGGTGGCTTTGGACGGAATCGAACCGCCGACACAAGGATTTTCAGTCCTTTGCTCTACCAACTGAGCTACAAAGCCTTAACAATGGCGGTCCTGACGGGATTCGAACCCGCGATCTCCTGCGTGACAGGCAGGCATGTTAACCGCTACACCACAGGACCGTATGTAATTGCGGGGGCCGGATTTGAACCGACGACCTTTGGGTTATGAGCCCAACGAGCTACCAGACTGCTCCACCCCGCGACGCTATAAATGGTGACCCGTACGGGATTCGAACCCGTGTTACCGCCGTGAAAGGGCGGTGTCTTAACCGCTTGACCAACGGGCCATTCTGAATTGAAAGTGATGATGGCGGAGAGCAAGGGATTCGAACCCTTGAGACGCTTTTGACGCCTACACGATTTCCAATCGTGCTCCTTCGGCCACTCGGACAGCTCTCCATTGTACGTGGTGAAGAAGTAATAAATGGCTCCGCAAGTAGGATTTGAACCTACGACCTACCGGTTAACAGCCGGTTGCTCTACCGCTGAGCTATTGCGGAACGATCGCCTGGCAGCGTCCTATCCTCACAGGGGGAAGCCCCCAACTACTTTCGGCGTTCAAGTGCTTAACTTCCGTGTTCGGCATGGGAACGGGTGTGACCACTTGGCTATCGCCACCAGACATTTATTATCTTAACATTATGTTCACATAACGTCAAGACTTTTTTTCATTTTTTTGAAAGGCTCGCGCCCTCAAAACTGA
>NZ_DGCW01000004.1:81601-281326 GCF_002385115.1 Exiguobacterium sp. UBA3968 | reverse complement strand
TCAGTTTTGAGGGCGCGAGCCCGATCGTCTGGTGACGATAGCCAAGTGGTCACACCCGTTCCCATGCCGAACACGGAAGTTAAGCACTTGAACGCCGAAAGTAGTTGGGGGCTTCCCCCTGTGAGGATAGGACGTTGCCAGGCAATTCATTTATTCCGCAATAGCTCAGTGGTAGAGCAACCGGCTGTTAACCGGTAGGTCGTAGGTTCAAATCCTACTTGCGGAGCCAATGGCCCGTTGGTCAAGCGGTTAAGACACCGCCCTTTCACGGCGGTAACACGGGTTCGAATCCCGTACGGGTCACCATTATACTTTTTGTGCCGGTGTAGCTCAGCTGGTAGAGCAACTGACTTGTAATCAGTAGGTCGCGGGTTCGACTCCTGTTGCCGGCACTGTTTTTTCTCAATCGTATAAGTTTCCTAGACAAACTGGGGGGGTAGCGAAGTGGCTAAACGCGGCGGACTGTAAATCCGCTCCCTCGGGTTCGGCGGTTCGAATCCGCCCCCCCCCACCATGTCGAGCCATTAGCTCAGTTGGTAGAGCATCTGACTTTTAATCAGAGGGTCGCAGGTTCGAATCCTGCATGGCTCATTTCTTGCGGAAGTAGTTCAGTGGTAGAATACGACCTTGCCAAGGTCGGGGTCGCGGGTTCGAATCCCGTCTTCCGCTTTTTCTTTCGGGGCCTTAGCTCAGCTGGGAGAGCGCCTGCCTTGCACGCAGGAGGTCAGCGGTTCGATCCCGCTAGGCTCCACCAATTTTATTTAAAGATCTTAAGCGAGTTTCGTTCGTCTTAAGTTTTTTTTATATGAAATGCCAAGCATAACCAGAGTACGTACGCAAGAACACCGTGATTCCCTTCACGGTGTTTTTTTGTATATTCATGCGTTTTTTTGTTGAGTTGAACCACCTATTTGTTACCGCTTACAATACATGTAGAAGTGACTATGACATAGGGGGAATATCGAATGAATATCGCGTATATCAGCGTACCGTACCGTTATGGACAAGGAAAGCCGGGCACTGAACACGGACCTGCTGCTGTCGAAAAAGCCGGTTTGTTAGCGACACTTGAAGCACGGGGACAAGAAGCAGTACGCTACGGGGAAGCGGCTGTTTTATCCGAGGATGCGGTCCGAGAAGAAGATCCGAAGCTAAAGCGTCTTGAAGGCGTCGTCCACACGACGAATGACTTGCATCTGATTGTTCGCGATGCGTTATCAGAGCAACGCTTTCCGTTGTTAGTTGGTGGTGATCACAGCATGGCGATCGGAACGATTGCGGGGTTACGTCAGACTGTACCACGTCTTGGCGTCATCTGGTTCGATGCACACGGTGACTTGAATACACCGGAAACATCACCGTCTGGCAACATCCACGGTATGCCGCTCGCTGTAGCCCTTGGGGAAGGACATCAGCGTTTAACGGAAGTAGGAGGAACAGATGTTAAGCTGCAACCGGAACATCTCGTCTTCATCGGATTACGTGACGTTGATCCAGGCGAACAAGAACTGATTGATCGTCTTGGTATTCGTGTCTACGATATGGAAGCGATCCGAACTCAGGGGATGGACGCGATCATGGAAGAAGCGATTGCCTATTTGAAGGAAACAACGGATGCATTCTATCTTAGTTTCGATATGGACGGTCTTGATCCATCGCTTGTCGTCGGTACAGGAACACGTGTTGCTGATGGCATTTTCTTAGACGATGCGAAGACGGTGTTACAGCATTGTGCGGTAGCAGAAGATTTCATTGCAGCTGAATTCGTTGAAGTGAATCCGTTACTTGAAGAAGGAAACGGAACAGCAGAACTTGCGAATGAACTGATCGGAGATCTACTTTTGGCAATGGAAACACATCGCTTAGTAAAATAATGGATGAAACTTGAACTCTTTTCATCGGGGTTCAAGTTTTTTTTGTTACAATTTAAAAGGAGATGAAACATTTATCGGTCGACTTCGTATAAGAGATTGACCGCATAGAGCGGGGGGTATTCAAAGTGGAAGAAACGACACTACGCTTAATTGAGCGAGTGAAACAGGGAGACCGCGATGCGTTTGCGGCACTTGTTGATCTATATAAGGAAGGTGCCTTTCTTGTGGCTTTCCGGGTCTTGCGCGATCGAATGGAAGCGGAGGATGCGACACAAGAAGCCTTCATCCGTGTATTTACGAAGATTGATTCGTATAATGCACAATGGAAGTTCCGGACTTGGTTGTACCGAATCGTCACGAACGTATCGATTGACCGATTACGGAAAAAGAAACCTGACTATTCTCTTGATGCTGAGATGTCAGGTACTGAAGGACTGACATTGTATTCACAACTCGAAAGCAAGGACACCTTGCCGGAGGACCAAGTGGTCGATAACGAGCAACGAAGTGAAGTCGGGGATGCGATTGCAGCTTTACCAGAAAAATACCGCGTTCCACTCGTCCTGAAATATATAGAGGATCTTTCACTAAAGGAAATCAGTGAAATGATCGAATTACCTGTCGCTACTGTCAAAACTAGAATTCATCGTGGACGGGAAGCGCTGAAGAAGCATTTTGCCAAACGATGAGAAGGAGGAACTCACCATGTCACGAGAGCATGTACATGAACGGATTCAGGATTATTTAGATCAAAACCAACCACCTGAGGAATTCGAGCGATTGGAAGCAGAGTTACGGGAAGCGGACGCGATGGACGAGTTCGAAGAGTATCGACTCCTTGATGCTCGACTGCGTCAACTTCCAGCGCCCAAATTATCGGCAGATTTTACATCCCGCGTGCTGGCACAATTGCCCGACCAGGTGGATACGCCGAGCGCTGCTTTACTGCACCAACCGCAACCGTCCCGTTTTGGAGGGAAGATGAAGCAATACCCATTGCTCGCGGCGGCGGCTGTTTTCTTACTTTTGTCGGTCGGTAGCCTTGGTGGTTATATGGCACAGGAAGAACATGACTTATCTTATACAAATGCACCAGGCATCGTCGCTCAAAATGGTGAGGTCGTCGTGCCAAAAGGCGTCACGGTCGATCAAGATCTCTATGTCGAAGGCGGGAACGTCCGAATCGAAGGGAAAGTTAATGGCGACGTCATGACCGTTGACGGGAAAGCTTACACGGCGAGTGCCGGTAGCGTGACCGGAGAAATCAAGGAAATTGATCAATTATTCGAACGCGTTTGGTACGGAATCAAACGTCTATTTCAATAATCAGATGGGACGAGTCGAACTCGTCCCTTTGTGCTATAATGGAAACTGTTTAAATCAGATGAGTTAGGGGGCACGGTTGGTGAATTACTTCAGCTGGCAACCACTTCAATTTCAATTGTTGAAACTGGGAGAAAACGTACATTGGTACGATTATATTAATGATGTGATTGATATCGCGGTTGTGACGTTCGTTATTTACCGTCTCATGATCATCGTCAAAGGAACAAAAGCGGTCCAGCTCATTAAAGGGATTTCGGTCATTTTGATCAGTTGGTTCCTGAGTGGCTTTTTTGGACTCAAAACACTGCAATTCTTACTCAATCAAATTATCACCTATGGGTTACTGGGGATCATCATCATCTTCCAACCCGAACTCCGGCGTGGACTGGAACACTTAGGACGAACGAGTAAATTCTTCTCACGTAGTGCGATCAGTGATGAAGATGAACAAGTTCGAATCGTCGATGCGCTCGTATCGTCTGCCCAGTACATGTCAAAACGCCGTATTGGAGCACTCGTGACGATTGAACGTGAGACAGGACTGAGTGAATACGTAGAGACGGGCATTCCGCTTGGTTCACAAATCACGAGTCAGTTGCTGATCAACTTATTCATTCCGAATACACCATTACATGATGGCGCCGTCATCGTCCAGCAAGGCAAGTTAGCAGCTGCCGCTTGTTACTTACCGTTGTCAGAAAGTGCACATATCTCAAAAGAGCTTGGAACACGTCACCGCGCTGCAATCGGTGTCAGTGAAGTAACGGATAGTGTTACGCTCGTCGTCTCGGAAGAAACGGGTGGTGTCTCACTCGCCATCAATGGACGTCTGTACCGGGAACTCGATGAAGAATCCTTACGGACGAAGTTGCTTGAGACGATCGTTAAGGTCGAACAGACGAATACTTCCTTCTTGAACTGGATGGGGGCGAAAAAATAATGTTCGAAAAATGGTTCAATGAACGATGGTTTTTACGCATTGTTGCGGTCGTCTTAGCCGTCATGTTGTATTTGATGGTGGCAGGTTCGAATACGACAGGAAAGAGTGACGCCGCTAGTCTGTTGCCGATCGCAGGTCAAGGTTCGACGAAATTTGACGTGCCGGTCACGGTCCAGTATGATGAATCGCAGTGGGTCGCCTATAATATTCCAAATACGATGGAGGTAACCGTTAAAGGTCCATCGAGTAGCTTGACGATGCTTCGGCTTGTTCAGGATTTTGGGTTATCGATCGATTTAAAAGGACTTGACCCTGGCTATCATCGTGTCCGTGTCACAGCAACTGGCTTCGGAAAAGATGTCGAGGTGACGCCAAAGCAGGAGACGATTGAAGTCTTCCTCGATAAGAAGATTACAAAGGAAGTACCGGTACAAGTCGCCTTACTCAATAAAAACAAAATCGCTGAAGGATATGTCGCTGGGGAAGCGCAACCGAATCAACAAACCGTTGAAGTTACGGGAGGCGCAGAGAAGTTACAGGCGATTTCAGCGATCCAAGTACCGATCGATGTAACTGGTCGGGCAGAGACGTTTAAAGAGACGTTCAATGCCAAAGCGACCGATGCGAACGGGAATACGATCAATGCATCTTATCAACCGGAACAACTAGAAATCACAGTACCGATCTATAAGGAAAGTAAGACGGTACCGATCAATGTGCAGACAAAAGATGACGTCAAAAAAGGATATACCGTCGTCAAGATCGTTCCCGTTACGACGGAAGCTCGTCTATATGGAACAAAAGAAGAGTTAGAGCGTATCGGTTCCGTTGATACGGAAGCGGTCTCGCTCAAAGGATTGACGAAGACGACAGAAAAAACCGTCAAACTTGTTGAACCGGAAAATGCGACAGCGATGGATCCGACACAGGTCACCGTCAATATCGTTGTCGAAAAGGAAAATGCGAAGTCGACGACAGAAACCGTCGAGGATCGAGCGGAGAAAACGATTCCCGGTGTGACGGTCACGTTAAATGGGTTTGATGAATCGAAGTATACGATTGATTACAACCAAACGATTGATGTCGTTGTCCGTGGGAAAGAATCTGATTTAGCATCGATCGATGCGACGGATATCAAAGCGGTCATCGATGTGACGGGACTAAAAGAAGGAACGCACGGATTGCCGATTTCGTATCAGACGTCAAAAGCCTTTGATGTCCTGCGTCCGGATAATATGGATGTCACGCTAAAAGCTGTTCCGCGGACATCCGTTCCGACCAATTAAAACAAATTAGTGAAATGAGGAAATAACACATGGGTAAGTATTTTGGAACTGACGGCGTACGCGGCGTCGCAAACGTAGAATTGACACCGGAACTAGCATATCGCCTCGGTCGAACAGGTGGTTACGTGTTGACGAAACACGAAAGCACACGACCAAAAGTCTTGATTGGACGCGATACACGTGTTTCTGGTCAAATGCTTGAGAACGCACTCATCGCTGGTCTTTTATCAATCGGTGCAGAAGTCATGCGTCTTGGTGTCATCTCGACACCGGGTGTCGCGTATCTGACAAAAACGATGGATGCCACAGCGGGAGTCATGATTTCTGCATCGCACAATCCAGTTGAAGATAACGGAATCAAGTTCTTCGGTTCAGATGGCTTCAAGCTCGATGACGCAACTGAGCTTGAAATCGAAGCATTGCTCGATGAAGCAGAAGATACATTACCACGTCCAGCTGGAAAAGAACTCGGTTTCGTTCACGATTACTACGAAGGTGCACAAAAATATCTTCATATGCTTCGCCAGACATCGGATGAAGATTTCTCAGGCATCCATGTCGCGATCGACGGCGCACACGGTGCGACGTCAAGCCTCGCACCACGTCTATTCGGTGACTTGGAAGCAGAAGTATCGACGATCGGTACAACTCCGAACGGACTCAACATCAATGATGGTGTCGGTTCGACACACCCAGAACATCTCGCTGCCTTCGTTAAGGAAAAAGGCGCAGATGTTGGTTTATCGTTTGATGGAGACGGCGACCGCTTGATTGCAGTCGATGAGAACGGTGATATCGTCGATGGCGATAAAATCATGTTCATTTGCGGAAAATACTTGAATGAACTTGGTCGTCTGAAAGACAACACGATCGTTGCGACGGTCATGAGTAACCTCGGCTTCCATAAAACTGTTGAAGAAAACGGGATGACGGCACTTCAGACAGCGGTCGGTGACCGTTATGTCGTCGAAGAAATGCGTAAGAACGACTACACGCTCGGTGGTGAACAGTCGGGGCATATCATCTTCATGGATTACTCAACGACAGGGGACGGCATGTTGTCAGGCGTCCAGTTGTTGCAAATCATGAAAGCGACAGGGAAAAAGTTATCGGAACTCGCAGCTGAGATGCCGATCTTCCCACAACGTCTCGTTAACATCCGTGTCTCAGACAAAAATGGTGCAATGAGCGGTCCTGCCGTGCAAGCGATCATTGCAGAAGTCGAAGCAGAGATGGCAGGCAACGGACGTATTCTCGTTCGTGCGTCAGGAACAGAACCACTCGTTCGTGTCATGGCGGAAGCTCCGACACAAGAAGCGTGTGATGCGTACGTCGAGCGGATCGCGAACGTCGTTCGTGAGAACTATGCGTTACAAGAAAACTAAGTAGCCCGAAGCAGAGCGATTGCTCTGCTTCTTTTTTTTACAATTATTTTAGAAAAATAGATTGAGATTTTTACAAAAAATAGGGATTATGCGTATTGAATAGAAAAATATCGGGAATAGTTACAAATACGTTACCTTTCTTGCTTTTTCAGATTAAAGTTCGTATGATGGTGAAGTCGGACAGAAACGGGGTCGGACGGAAACAAGAAGCGCCAGGGCTTTCTTCGTAGGATGAAAGCTGACGAGGTGGAGGTTTATCGAATCATTCGGCGGATGCCTCCCGGTACCAGATCCATACCGTAAATCGTTCTGAAATCGTCCAAGTGATTGGACGGACAAACAGACCGATCGGGATCCTCTCAACAAGAGCCGTTTCCTCTTCAGGGAAATACTTGTAAATGGAGAGATGTAACATGTGCGGAATCGTAGGTATGATTGGACAGGTCAACACGAAGGAAATTTTATTAAAAGGTCTCGAGAAGCTCGAGTACCGCGGCTATGACTCGGCAGGTCTTGCGTTCGTCAACGACGGCGTCCAAGTCCATAAAGAAGTAGGCCGGATTGCTGCGCTACGCGAAGTCGTTCCTGCAGATGCAGACGGCACAGTCGGAATCGGACACACACGCTGGGCGACACACGGTGTCCCAAGCGTACCAAACGCGCACCCGCACCAAAGTGCGTCAACACGTTTCACACTCGTGCACAACGGTGTCATCGAGAACGATGAGCAGTTGAAAGCAGAATTGAATGTCGATCTCCTCAGCGACACGGATACAGAAGTCATCGTTCAGATGATCGAAAAGAACTTCAACGAGACAGGTGATGTCGCGGAAGCATTCCGTCAAACACTCCGCGTCTTGCATGGTTCGTATGCCCTCGCATTAATCGATGCTGAAAATCCGGACGTCTTGTACGTCGCGAAAAACAAATCACCACTTCTCGTTGGTCTCGGTGACGGGACGTTCAACGTCGTCGCGTCAGACGCAATGGCAATGTTACAAGTAACGGATCAATTCATCGAGTTGCATGACGGTGAGATGATCATCTTGACGCGTGATAGCGTCACGATCCAAGATCTCGACGGGAACGTCCAAGAGCGTGAAGCGTACACGGCTGAAATCGATGCATCAGATATCGAAAAAGGAACGTACGCACACTACATGCTCAAAGAGATGGATGAGCAACCAGCTGTCATCCGGAACATCGTTCAACAATATCAAAATGAAGCAGGCGACATCACACTCGACCAATCGGTCCGTGATCTCGTACTCGGTCGTGACCGTGTCTACATCATCGGTTGCGGAACAAGCTATCATGCTGGTTTGATTGGGAAACAGTTGATTGAACAAATCGCAGGCATCCCGACAGAAGTGCACATCTCTTCTGAGTTCGGATACAACATGCCATTATTGACAGAGAAACCACTCTTCCTCTTCCTTTCACAATCAGGTGAAACAGCGGATAGCCGTGCGGTTCTCGTTGAAGCGAAGAAACTTGGTCACCCGGCACTGACGATCACGAACGTTCCAGGATCAACATTGTCACGTGAGGCGAACGCAACATTATTGCTCCACGCGGGTCCAGAAATCGCCGTTGCTTCAACAAAAGCGTATACAGCTCAAATCGCTGTCCTCGCTGTTCTTGCGTTTGACCTCGCTCAAGCGAAAGGGGTTGCTGTCAACTTCGATCTCATGAAGGAACTCGGTAAAATCTCAAGTGCGATGGAATCGGTCATGTCTCAAAAAGATCGTTTCCAAGAAATCGCGACAGAGTACTTGTCTGAATCACGTAACGCGTTCTTCATCGGTCGCGGACAAGATGCATACGTCGGGATGGAAGGTGCATTGAAACTCAAAGAGATCTCGTATATTCAAGCAGAAGGATATGCGGGTGGTGAGCTCAAGCACGGTCCGATCGCTTTGATCGAAGATAACACACCGGTCATCGCACTCGTGACACAACCACACGTTCACCTCAACAACCGTGGGAACGTCAAGGAAGTCGTCGCGCGTGGTGCAAACGCGTGTGTCATCGCAGCAGAAGGTCTTGAATTGCCGACGGATGCCTTCGTCATCCCAGCAGTCGAGCCACTCTTGTCACCGCTCTTGTCTGTCTTGCCACTTCAATTGATTTCATACTACGCGGCACTCGGTCGCGACTGTGACGTCGATAAGCCACGTAACTTGGCGAAGTCAGTAACGGTTGAATAAGAAAATAAATCGACTCCAAACGATAGGCGCGAAAGTGTCTGCCGTTTGGAGTTTTTTATATAGGAGGACAACAAGATGAATCGCTGGATCGCCGCATTTCCTAAACGATATGAACAGGACGTCCGAATCGTCCAAGCGTGTCTACCGTTTGCTTGGACGCGTTTATCACCCGGGGCGATCGAAGTAAATACAGAGCACGAACAGATACAGATTCCGACTCGCTTATATGTACCAGAGGTTGACTCGGAGCGGATTAAACAACTGACGTCGACTCAACAAACGATGTTATTTTGCCTTTACACCCGTCACCATGATGGTCACATCCGTGAACGTTATCTCCGTCAGTTACTCAAAACAAATCAAAAAGATGAATGGATACTCATCTATATTCTTGAACTTGCTAGTGAATACGTCTGTGAAATCGTTGATATCATCGTACCCGTGATCGAGCAATGGGATCCGGAAGTGAAGCGGCGATTCGTCGAGGATGATCCGGCATACATGAAGCGAATCGAAGACCGGATGATCAGTTACTGGAATGCTTATTATCGGTCAAGTGGCGAACGACGATCTGAAGCGGACTACCCAGGCTTTCAGATTATAAAATCGTTACGGGAGAATACTTCGGTAGAGGAAGTTTAAAGAGATAAAAAGGAGGTGCGCCCATGATCACGAAATCAAAGGATCTGTACTTAGAAGGACCCGGACCTGCTGTTTTGCTGTTACATAGTTTTACTGGTAGTGCGAATGAGATGCGGGGGCTCGCTCGCTTTTTACATGTAGCCGGGTATACCTGTTACGCGCCCAATTACGCCGGGTACGGGGAATCGCCGGAGCGCTTGTTTGAGACGACGATCGAAGACGTCTGGCAGTCCGCGCAAGTCGGACTTGCGTTTTTACAAGATCGAGGACACAAAGACATCTTTTTGATTGGACAATCACTCGGTGGAGTGATGGCACTTCGACTGGCAGAACAGTCAGGATGTGCCGGACTCATCTTACTCTCGACGCCGATTCTTGAGCGGACGATTGCCGGACTTGAGCACCGCGTTCGTCGCTATACGGAACGATATTTTCAATTTGACGATCGTTCGCCGGAGTGGATCGCAGATTTTGTCGACCGTCATTTTCCACGACCGGAAAAAGATTTACGGGCACTGCAACAGTTCATTCTCGACACAGGAGTCGTCTTGCCGAAGATCACACAGCCCATCGCTCTATTCCTTGGCGCCTTAGATGATGCGGTCTATCATGCCAGTCTCGAGCGAATCGAAACGACGGTGTCGAGCCGAGATCAGAAAAAGGCTTTTCTTCCGAACAGTAAACATTTACTGACGCTCGATCGGGACAAACAGCGTCTGTTCGAAGAAATCCTCGTCTTCTTGAAGACGCATCCGGTAGATTCCTTGAAACCATCATCTGCTGTGCAGTAGGCTAGATAGGTAAGCGATACGTGAAAGGGGAAGGGATCATGCGAATTTTAGTAGTAGGAGCAAGCGGAACGATTGGACAGGCAGTCGTCGAACGGCTGAGTGAGCGGCATGACATCATTCGTGCCGGACGAAGCGGAGCGGATGTGCAAGTCGATATTACGTCAGAAGCAAGTATCCGAGCGATGTATGAAACAGTCGGTTCTGTTGATGCTGTTATCAGTGCCACAGGTGGCGCTCATTTTGGTCCATTGACGGACTTAACACCGGAGCTTAATCAAATCGGAATCGACAGTAAACTAAAAGGTCAGGTTAATCTGGTCCTACTTGGTTTACAGTCAGTACGAGACGGAGGAAGCTTTACGCTGACGACCGGCATCATGATGGACGATCCGATTCGCCAAGGCGCATCCGCAGCGCTTGCGAACGGTGGGGTCAAAGCGTTCGTTCATGCAGCGGCGATCGAGATGCCACGAGGCATTCGAATCAACAGTGTCAGTCCGAACGTACTGATTGAGTCGCTCGAGAAGTACGGACCCTTCTTCCGTGGTTTTGAAGCCGTCCCGGCGTCACGTGTCGCGACCGCGTTCGAAAAGAGTGTCGAAGGGGCGCAGACGGGACAAAATTACGAAGTCTATTAAATAAAAAAGCAGGTAGCGAAAAATCGCTACCTGCTTTTTTACAGACCGGATAGGATATAACGTTCGATCCCGAATAGTAATAGAGTGATCCCGAGACAAATGAGTAAGTTGCGGACGAACCAGCGACCTGTCATCGTCCGGTTCATGATCAGTTTCTCCAGTGTCAGATTGACGAGAAGCACACATAAGAAGATGACGCCAAACCAAATCATCCAGACACATCCTTTCTTTCTTCTTAACGAATCCAATAGCTAAAAAGTTTCGCGCCCGTCAGGAGCAGGAAATCATTCAGATGAGCGGGAAGGAAACAAGCAGTCGATTTTACAAGGAGGAACATGACGATGAAACAAGCGGTCCTAGTGATTGATTTTCAACAGGAACTCGTCGACGGAAACACGGAAGAACGTCCGGTATACTTAAAGGAACAAGTTGCGCACGTCATCGAAGCGGTCGTACTCGAAGCAGACGAACGGAACATCCCGGTCGTCTTTATTCGGGATCTCGACGTCGCTGGCGGAACAGGACCTGGTTTTGCAGTCCATGACTCGATTCCCGTTCCAGCTTCCAGTGTCACGTTCGATAAAGCGGCGACGAATTCGTTTCATGGCACCCCCTTGCTTGATTATCTACGCCAAGCATCGATTGAACATCTGATCGTCTTAGGCTGTAAGACGGAACACTGCATCGATACTGCGGTGCGCAGTGCGACAGTACATGGTTTTGATGTCACACTCGTTGCCGACGGGCATACGACGAACGGGTCCGATGTCCTGACGCCGGAGCAAATGATCGCCCACCACAATCAAGTCTTGCATGGTCATTATAACGTCGAACACTTTGCGATCGTTCGTCCGTCAACGGAAGATGTCTTCACCCCAACCCACAATGACTACCGGACATGAAGAGGAGAATAAGATGATTGAATTACGAAAAATGACAGCGTCCGATTACGATCGCTACGCAATGCTCGTTCAAGACGATCGTGTCATGCGTTACATCACGGAACAGGCATTAACAGACGCAGAAACGAAACAACGCTTTGAGCGAATCCTTGAACAACAGCAGCACGACCGACTCGGATCGTATTTGATTTATGCCGAAGAGACATGGATTGGAATCGGGCACATGACCCGAAGTCAAACGCAACCGTTCGAAGCAGAGCTCGGTTACATGCTACTACCCGATCAGTGGGGACGCGGATACGGCACAGCGATTGCAGAGCGTCTCTTACAGTTAGCGACAGAAGAAGAGCTACAGGTCGTCACGGCAACGATTGATCCAGCGCATGAAGCATCGCGCCGTATTTTGATCGGATTAGGTTTTGAATCGACCTATGTTGGACCGATTGACGGTCTACCAGGTGAAACGCTACAGAAAATAGTGGGGACGACAGAATGACACGAGACGAATGGATTGAACATTTTCAACTCGACGTCGCAGCATGCGCGACTGTCGACGAATCGTATAGTTCTGAAGTCGATCGTCTCGTCCTAACGGATGGTCAGGTCGTCTTCTTGAAGCGCCCGTATACGGCTGAAAAGTGGTACCGGGAACGTGGCTGGATTCATGCACTAGAAGAATTTGTACCCGTGCCGCACATCTTAGCTGAAGCAGCTCCCGGGCAGACGACCGGGGCGTTCGTACTTGCTGCCTTAGCGGGACAGGCACCGATCACGATGAATAAAAAATTGGCGTACGAAATTGGTCGAACGCTCGCAATGCTGCATACGTGTACAGGAGAAGTTTACGGCGAGTATACGGAAGATGGATTTTATGCCTATCCGGTTCAGGACTGGCGACGCTTCCGGAATGAAAAACTCGATGGATTCATGCCGTTCATCACGACCGAACTCGATCCCAGTTTTTTAGAGAACATCCAAACAGAGTTAGTCAGACGAGAACAGTCGTTACCGGAGCCTTCACGTCCCGTTGCCACACATTGTGACTTCCGCCTAGCAAATTTACTGACGGTAGGTGATCAAGTCACAGGGGTGATCGATTTCGAGACGACCCGCTACGGGGCCGTCGAGATGGACTTCACGAAGATCGTCCGTAATCTCAATACGTTCGGTTCCATTTACGTCACGGCATTTCAAGAAGGATACGCAACATTACACCCAGACGTGCCGATTGAGACGTATCTAGCATACTATGGTTTGTGGGAAGCACTCACGGCCGTCGGCTGGTGCATCAAACGTGGACTAGAAGAGCACCGGGTGTTCTTTGAGGAGAACATCATGCTCATCGAGCAGGAACTACAGATGACGAGCATATCGGACGGGTATTGATTCACCCATGTCTTGGAAGAAACCTCTATACTTAGAGAAATGAGGAATATGAGGGGGAAGCGAGATGACAGGGAAACGAATCGGAATCATCGGTGGTGGACTCGCCGGAATCTTTGCGGCACGTCAATTGCAGGCAGCAGGACATGCTGTTGAAATCATCGAAAAAAGCCAGAGCGTCGGGGGGCGAATGGCGACTCGTCGGATTGATGAAGGAACAGCGGATCATGGTGCCGTCTTCTTCACGGTTCGGACGGAAGAGTTAGGACGCGAAGTCGACGACTGGCTTGAGAAAGGGTGGGTTCGTAAATGGTTCGGAACGGATTTTCCACGCTATGTCGCGACGGACGGCATGAATCAACTCGTACAAGCGATTGGTCGAGGGATTCCCGTCCAGTTGAATGAACAGGTCACGCATATTACGGCAATGGAGGACGAACTCGTCACACAAGCGACGGATCATCAAGGTGCGTATGATGCGTTACTTGTGACGGCGCCTGTACCGCAAGCATATGAACTGTTGCAGGCTTCTGATCTGGCGCTCGGAGAGGACGATCATGAGCAGTTACGCCAAGTGACGTTCGAGCCGACATTCGTGGGTCTGTTTGAAATCAAAGAGCGACTGACGATCGGGGAAGTCGGCCTACAAGACGAACAACTCGTCGATGGGATGTTAAAACTCGTCAATAATGCCGAGAAACAGATTTCGAAGACGACACTCCTGAGCGTCTATATGACAGCTCGCTTCAGTGAAGACTGGTACGAGCGCCCAGAAGAAGAGACACTCGCGGAAGTCGAGCGTCTGTTACAACAGCAACTCGGACCAGTGACGATTATCTCCCGCCAGCTCAAGCGTTGGCGTTACGCTCAGGCACGCGCAGTTTACCGGACACCGCATTTGAAACTGTCGTCACATCCACTTTGGCTTGCTGGTGATGCGTTCCTTGAAGCCGATGATGCATCAGGGCGGACGCGCGTCGAGAGTGCTGTCATCTCCGGATTACGCGTCGCAGAGGCGATTGATACCCACTTACGTCAGACGGTGACAGCGACGGAATGAACGACAACATGCACTTCTTTTCTGAATCGAGAAGAAGCGCATGTTTTTTTGTTACTCACGATTATTCCCCCTGGAAGTGTTGCTCACTCCAAGCTGCCATTTGGTCAAGAATCGGTAAAAAACTATGTCCGGCATCCGTTAGAGAATATTCAACACGAGGGGGAACTTCGCCAAAGACGTGCCGTTGAATCAAACCATCTGCTTCGAGCTCACGTAGCTGACGTGTCAAAGTTCCCTTAGAGATACCTGTTAATTGTTGCAGTTCATGAAAACGATGTGTCCCGTGTGTCAGGTGCCACAGCAAGATGATCTTCCATTTGCCAGCGACCATCTGTTGGACCCGAGTGACTGGACAGGCAGTGCGTTGATTGGTCGTTGTATCGAATACAGCCACATTCATCCTCTCCCATTGGTTCGTTTTGAGGGACCTAGTTTCAGATAAGTGCCTACTTTTTTTAGTGTATCACCTAGCGTATCATGAAGAACAACATCAAACTTCAAAGGAGTGGTTTCATCATGAAATGGTTAATTACAGGAGCAACCGGAAAATTAGGCGCGCGGATCGTGCAACACCTCAGTGAACAAGTCGGCAACGAACATGTAGCAGTTAGTGTCCGCGACGTCGAAAAAGCAACAGAGCTTGCAGCACAAGGAATCGATGTCCGATACGGAGACTTTGATCAGCCCGAAACACTCGGACAAGCGTTTCAAGGAATCGATCGATTGTTGATCATTTCGACGGACGGTGAAGAGGCGACTCGGATCCGGCAACACCAAGCCGCTGTCACGGCAGCAAAAGAGGCAGGCGTCAAGCTGATCGGCTATACGAGCATCGCCAATGCGGCACACAGTACAAACGGACTTGCTCGAACGCATCGTGTCACAGAGGAAGCGATTCAAGCGACAGGTATCCCGTATGTCTTTTTCCGTAACAACTGGTATCTCGAAAATGAACTCGGAACGATTGACGCCGTCGCGCAAGGCGCAGACTGGTTAACGGCAGCAGGCGAAGGGAAAGTCGGATGGGCGTTACAAGATGAGTATGCGCTAGCAATTGCGACGGGACTGACGCTTGAGCATCCAAACCCCATCTATGAACTATCGGGTCCGTTGCATACACAAGCAGAACTCGCGACTGCAGTCGGAACAGTGCTTAACCGATCGGTCACTTTAGATGAAGTGGATGAAGCGACATATGGTGAGCGGATGCAAGCAGCTGGCTTACCTGACTTCTTGATTCCAATGCTGACTGGTATCCAGGCAGATATCGCAGCAGGGACTCTGGCAGTAGAAAGTACTGATTTTGAAGCATTACTTGGTCGTCCCGTGACGACGCTGGAAGAGGGAGTCCGTCTCCTTTTGAAAAGATAAGTTCATCTGAACGTTTTCAGGATGAATGAGTAGGGTAAATCCCCTTTAGAAGCAATTAAAGGAGGAGCCCTACCATGAAACTGTCATCCTATCGTGTTAAGGAAGGCGAGCAAGTCTCGTTTTCGAATTACCCGACATCAGAAGAACATAAAATTTCGGAAGCAGAATTGCGAGAGAAACGGATTCCAAAAAGTGTTGAGACGTTACAAGAGTTACATTGGCGTTTGCATGCTGAAGAGAAAAATGGCGTCCTCGTCATCCTGCAAGCAATTGATGCAGCGGGGAAGGACGAGGCGATCAGCTATATCTTTTCTAACTTGAACGCACAAGGACTCCGAACGATTTCCGTCAAAAAACCGTCGGATACGGAGCAAAAACATGACTACCTATGGCGGATCCACGAAGGACTACCAGAAAAAGGGGAAGTCGGCATCTTAAATCGCTCCTATTATGAGGAAGTCATTGCCCCACGAATCCATGATTTGCTCGAGGAGGAAGAAAAGCCGGATGAGGGTGACGTGTGGCAGATGCGCTATCGTCAAATTAATGACTTTGAACGCTATCTCGTCGAGAATGGCTTCCGAGTCGTCAAGTTCTTGTTTCATGTCTCAAAAGAGGAGCAACGGCAACGGCTGTTGACTCGTCTGAAAGATCCAACGAAAAACTTCGAATTCTCGTTTAATGACATTGAGGAACGCAAGCACTGGGACGAATACCATGAGATTTTTGCTGAGCTCGTCTCAGCGACATCGACATCACATGCACCATGGTATATCTTACCGGCAGATGACGAATGGTATTCCCGCTATATCGTCACCGAAGTCATGAATGACGTCCTGAAGGAAATTGATCCGCAATATCCAAAGCTATCAGAAGAGGATCAGGAACAGCTGGATGAAGCGATTAAACGACTGGAAGAAGAAGCATAAACTATTTAAATACACCAAATGCGATTGTTCTCAGCAAGAGAACAATCGCTTTTTTAATACACTTAGAGTTGTATGAAATTCTATTTACTCATCATGATTTCTGAACTTCTGAACATCTCGGGACAAATGTCCTGTTCAAATCAGAAGGACTCTCGTTAAATGAGAGTATCATGGAAGAAGAGAGGAGTATGCATATGCGTGGTATCTTATTTGCGATTGCTGGTGGCTTTTTCTTAACGCTTCAAAGTGTCGCCAATGCCCGGATCAGTCAAACGATCGGGACGTGGCAAGCAGCGACGATCACTCAGATGACCGGGTTCATCGTTGCGATCCTCTTAGCGGTCGTCTTACGGGATCGTAGTTTTTCAGCGATGCGCCGTGTCAAACCGCTTTATCTAGCAGGAGGTGCCTTTGCGGCGATCATATTATTCAGCAACATGACGGCGGTCCACCGGATGGGTGTGACCTTGACGATTTCGCTCTTTTTATTAGCGCAATTAGCGCTGGCACTCTGGATTGACGGAAGAGGCTGGTTCGGCGTCATGAAACGCCGACTGCGGGGGCCGCAGATCATCGGCATCTTGATGATGGTTGCAGGCATCTTCATCTTAAAGAGCTAAGGAGGAGAAGAAGTGACGGACATTGTGAGCTATTTGGAACGGTATCAGTTAACGCATGTCTTTGATGTATCGCTACGCAAGGCGATGCACATCCAGACGTTCGCACCGGGTGAGGCTTTATGCCGACAAGGCGATGTTGCGCATGAACTGTACCTGCTCGTCGAAGGGAAATTGAAGATTACGCATATGTCGGCAACGGGGAAACGTCTCGTGTTGTCCTTCAAGCATCCGTTTGATCTCGTCGGCGATATTGAGTTCGTCCGAAAGATTGATTTGATGAACACGGTCGAGGCAGTGACACCAGTAACCGTCTTACGCATCGCCTATGCGGATTTGGAAGAGGCACGTGTACATCATTCTGCTTTTCTATTATTTTTACTCGAGACGATCACGAAAAAGTTTGAATTAAAATCGCATACGCTCAGCTTCAATCTGCTGTATCCGGTAGAAGTTCGGCTAGCCAGTTATTTGCTGTCGATGACACCTGATACGGATGCTTTTGCGAGTAAGGAACTGGTCGATGCGGCAGATTTGATCGGGACGAGCTACCGTCATGTCAACCGTGTCTTACGTCAGTTCGTCGACGATGGGTTGATTCGCAGAACGCAGCATACGATTGAGATCATTGATCGAGACGGATTGATGGAGCGCGTTGGAGAAAGCATTTACGAATGAAAGAGGTGCGACATGGTTACGGGAATCATCCTTGCTCTTTGTGGGGGCATGCTCGTTTGTATTCAAAATACGTTTAACGCAAAAGTCAAAGAACATGTCGGTGCTTGGGCGACGACGACGCTAGTCCTTGGACTCGGGTTCCTCGCTTCACTGACGATTGGTTTGATCGTCGAAGGGTCACAATTGTTTGCACTCGAACAGGCGCAAACTTGGTTTTGGTTCAGTGGGATCATCGGTGTCGGTGTCGTCCTCTGTGTGACGCAAGGAGTTCAACAACTCGGACCAAGTCGAGCGATTTCGATCGTCATGGTGTCGCAAATCTTATTTGCCTTGCTGTGGGACACGCTCGGCTGGTTTGGTTTACAGACCGTTCCGTTTACGTGGACGAAAGCACTTGGTGTCCTATTGATTGGTGGCGGCGTTCTGTTATTTCAACTGGGCGGGAAAACAACGACTGCACAACGCTTACGAAAAGGAGCTTGAATATGTTTTACACGACAGTATTATTCGATATTGACCATACACTACTTGATTTTGAATCGACGGAACGGATTGCCTTTCGCCATCTGCTCGAGCAACAAGATCTAACGTGGACGATTGAGCGAGAAGCGCGCTACAAGGAAATCAATCACGCGCTCTGGAGAGCACTCGAACGGGGTGAAGTGACACGTGAGGAAGTCATTCACTCGCGATTCGTGACGTTCTTTGCGGAAGAAGGACGAGAAGTCAACGGACGAGAAGTTGACGAAACGTATCGCGGATACCTCGCGCAAGGGACGGAATTGATTCCGGGTGCGACTGCCCTGTTAGAGCAACTAGAAGGGAACGTCGAGATGTACGTCGTCACGAACGGTATTTCGAAGACGCAACGCGCACGGCTCGAGGGGGCTGGATTAACGGACTTCTTTGAAGCGATTTTCGTTTCAGAAGAGACGGGTTTTCAAAAGCCGATGGCAGGATTTTTCGATCATGTGTTTGCGCGGATTCCACAATTCGACCCGGCGCGAACGATCATTATCGGAGATTCCTTGTCAGCTGATATTGCAGGTGGCAATCAAGCTGGTATCGCAACATGTTGGTTTAATCCAGAAGGAAAGCCGGCAACGGATATCAAGCCCACGTTTACGATTACCTCTTTAGCCGAACTACCTGCAGTGCTTGAAAACGCAGCAGTCCTTCAACAATGAATCAAATCAGTCGATAGGAAAGAGAAGGAAAGGGGGCGATCACCGTGCAACGATGTGATCAACAGACGCTGGAGGCAACTCCCGTCTAATTAAAAGGGGAAATGAACATGATTCAACTCGTACCGGTAACAGCAGAAAATTGGGAAGCTTGTTGTGAGCTGACGCTGACAGCAGAACAGCAGGACTTCATGGAAGCGAATGTCTATTCGATCGCGCAAGCGAAGTTCGAACCAAGCCTTGTCCTTCGGGCGATTATGATGGACGATACGGTTGTTGGTTTTGTGATGTACAACACGGAACTAGAAGAACTCGACGGTTACTGGATATACCGCATCATGGTTGATCAGGCGCAGCAAGGGAACGGTATCGGGCGATTAGCGATGCAAGCCCTGATTGAAGAGATGCGAATGTTACCTGCAGCGAAACGAATCGTCGTCGGCTATCGACCGGATAATCAGGCGGCGCACAGTCTGTATGCGAGTCTCGGCTTCATCGACCACGGGGACCGATTCGGTCGGGAAATGGCAGTACGATTAGAAGTATAAAACTTGATGAACCGTCGATTAAACAGGAGACTCCTGACATGCTGTCGAACTAGAATCAGCATGTGAGCAACAAAGGAGTCTGATGAGATGAAAGTACGTCAAATGATAGCGGACGATTACGAAGAAGTCGTCCGTATTTACGAACAAGGAATAAAGACGGAGAACGCGACGTTTCGCACGGAAGCATTACCGTACGAAGAATGGACGAGGCATCACCATGAACACAGTCGTCTCGTTGCGATTGAAGGCGAGCAACTGCTCGGCTGGGTTGCGTTAAGTCCATTTTCTTCGATTCCAGCATACGCTGGTGTCGCTGAAATCAGTCTTTATATTGCAGAAGAAGTACGCGGTAAAGGTG
This sequence comes from Exiguobacterium sp. UBA3968, assembly GCF_002385115.1. Taxonomy (NCBI): domain Bacteria; kingdom Bacillati; phylum Bacillota; class Bacilli; order Caryophanales; genus Exiguobacterium; species Exiguobacterium sp. UBA3968. The sequence continues at coordinate 261,204 of NZ_DGCW01000004.1, read as the reverse complement.
TCGGCACTCGCTTGATGGAAGACGTCATTGCAACAAGTGAAGCAGCAGGCATCTGGACCCTGCAATCGCAAGTCTTTCCGGAAAATCATGCGAGTCTGCGCCTTCATGAGCGTTTTAATTTTCGCGAAGTCGGTCGCCGGGAGCGAATTGGTCGGCTCGGAGGCAGATGGCGCGATACGGTATTGCTCGAGCGACGCAGCACATATCTCTAAAATTCGGCAAGTGGACACAATGTTCCCTTGCCTTCTTTGTGTTGAAAGCAAGGGATAATGGGAAAAGACAGACAACAGAAGAAGGGGGAGGGATCACGATGGATGATTTTTTTGGTGAAGGACTTGAGACCAATCAGCAAAAACGGAAACGCAAACTGGAGGAAATCTTTGATCAGTCGTTTGAATCGGAGCGACGGGATTTCAATCAATCGCTGGAGCAGGACGTGACGGTTGCCTTGATCGGAGATGTCAATGCGGGAAAATCTTCGACCTTGAACGCGATTCTTGGTCGTGAAGTCGCAACGGTCGGAGCGCGTCCGGGTGAAACGGTCCGGATTGATCAAGTAAGGCAGCATCCGGAAGATAAAGTCATCTTCGTCGATACACCAGGATTGAATGATGCCAATACACAGAACTCGGAAGCGACGTGGACGTACTATCAAAGTGCCGATGTCATCCTTTATTTTTTAAATGCGGCAGGTACCGTCTTATCTGAGACGGAGACGAAAAACTTCCGTAAGATCTATCAACATAACCAAAATGTCTTGATCGTCGTTACGAAGATGGATGCGACGGATGATGTCGACACGATCGTTCAGCATATTGCAGAAAAACTACCAGGACCCAAAATCATTCCCGTATCAGCACGAGAAGGAACGAACATTGATCGGCTCCGTCGGGAGGTCCTCGACATCTTAAAAAAGTTCGACAAGGATAATGTGTTCGTTCGCCAGATGGATCCAACCGTTCGCGGGAAGATTGCCAACAACTGGATCGTCGGTGCCGGAACAGCCGCAGGTGCGATTGGTGCCGTCCCGTTCCCGGGAGCTGATATCATTCCATTGACTTCAATTCAAATCGGCTTGATGCTCAAGTTATCGAATCTGTACGAACGACAGTTATCCAAGGAGAGTGCGAAGGAGTTGCTTGTCGTGACGATCGTCGGAAACTCCGGAAAAACCGCCTTTCGGCAAATGGCGAAGCTCGTTCCGGGGTATGGTGCCGTCATTGCCGCGGGCGTTGCTTCGACCGCCACCCTTGCACTTGGATATGGAACGAAATATGTCTATGAGAATAAGCTCGAGCTGACACCGGAACAACTGATGGGGTTCGTGAAACGATTCCGGAAGAAGGCAGAAGAGTCGTCAGAAGAGACAAACGAGTAATCTCCCTGTTATTCTATACAGCAATAAAGGGGGAGAACACATGACACGATTACTCGAAGAAATCAAACAGTATCAATCGGAATTCCGACAAAAGGCACCTGCTGAGAAACAACGGTTGATGGCGGAAGCGACAGCTGAGCTGGCTGCTTCTGGTATCGCTAAAGGTCTAGGTGTCGGTGATACGATTCCACACTTTACGTTACCCGATGTATCTGGCAAGTCTGTGGCGATCGAGACATTACTCGAGCAAGGTCCTGTCATCTTAACATTCTACAGGGGTGGCTGGTGTCCATACTGCAATCTCGAACTTCGCGCGTATGAACGGGAAATCGACCGAATTCGTGCTCAGGGAGCGACCGTCGTTGCGATCAGTCCAGAGACACCTGATTTTGCTGAACAGACAGCAAACAAGAATGCGTTAAGTTTCCCTGTCTTAAGTGACGTTGATTTACATGTATCCCGTCAATTTGATCTCGTGTTTGACCTGCCAGCTTATTTGATTGAGATTTACAAAGCATCGGGACTCGATGTAGCGAAGCACAATGGAAATGAGGATTGGCAGTTACCGAAACCGGCGACGTTTATCATTGATACGAATGGTGTGATTCGTTTCGTAGAAGTGCCGTCCGATTATACGAAACGCGTTGATCCAGAACACATCCTCCAAAACCTTGAACAGAATAAAAAGTATGAAGATTGACTTAAACGGTCTGGCTTCTCTCTACTTGTTGGGAGAAGTCAGACCGTTTGAAGTTTCCCTTTATTTTGTATCAAGAAGTACTCGTCTCAGCCATTCTTGAAATTTAAGATCAGTCTGTTGCCAATCCATTGCCCGTGCAAAATGATGAGCGGAGATGCGAATGGCTTCGTACTCCTCTGAATCTCGGAAGCAAGCTCGCATTTCGGCAGCGAGTGCACCAGGTGTTTTGTTTTTAGCCATGTAGCCTGTCATGCCGTACTGAACGGCGTCTCGGACACCAGGAGCATCGTATACGATGGATGGTGTTCCGACCGCCGCCGCTTCAATAATAGAAAAACCTACGCCTTCCCGTATGGAAGGGAAAAGGAGAGCGGTGGCACGACTCATCATGCGGCGCGTTTCTGTTTCAGTGACTGAATCGTAATATGTGATAGCATCCTTCACTTCTTTAGGAAGGGGAAGTGTAAGGTATTGCAAAAGATGAGAGCTGTTACGAATACCAATCAGCCAGAGGCGTGTCTCAGGAAACTCACGTTGGACCATGAGGAATGCCCCAATCGTATCTTGAAGTTCTTTTTCGTTCAGACGGTTGATATATAGAAAGGTTGGAACATGTTCTTTTAACTCCCATTCCTGTTCAGACCACGGGGAAAAGGAAAGTCCTGGCGGCAACATCGTGATATGACTGTTAGTAAAACCAGCACTTTGTAGTTCATCTACAACAGAGGGGCTGACAGTCAAGGCATGACTATCTTTATACCAGCTTAACCGTCGAGTCTCTGTCCATTCGCCAAGCTTTGAAAAAGGAAAAACAAGTGTCGTCGACCAACGCTCACGAATCAATTGATAAAGAAATAAAGTTCGTTTATGACGTGGAACATAAAGTGGTGTGAAGAAATGAAACCCATTCAAATGATCCAGAACTAAATCAATCGTTTTAGCATAAGACCAGTAATAATAAAGTGCATATGGAATAAGAGAAGCTGTCGTACCATAACGGAGGTAAGTGATACCATCTCGATACTCCGTCGGTGATCCGCCCTTGAATGAGACAGACAAATGGGTAACTCGGTAGGTAGTACTGACACGCCGCAACATTTCATGAATAAAAGTTTCAGCTTCTCCGGCTTGTGGATGTCGAGCATCACGCCAAGATAAAAAAAGTAGATGAGGTTTCATGTCGTACCTCCTTTGCGTAGAAAAAATTTGATCCGAAAGATCGGTTCTGCTACTAATCTTCTCTACAGTAGAAGGATATTCCTAGAAAATGCATCAAATCAATAGACTTCTGTTTCATCCATGATGTCCTGAAGCGTTACGTATAAAAGCTTTTGGGTAAAGAACAATAACGAAACGGGTAGGAGGAAAGCGCATGAAATGGAAGGGAAGAGAACGGAGTTCGAACGTCGAGGACCGGCGGGGAATGGGTGGGAAAGGAATCGCCGGTATCGGCGGTGGTGTCGGGATCATCCTGCTGATCGTCATCACTTTGATGGGTGGTAATCCAACTGAACTACTCGGAGACTTAACCGGTGGGGATCAGCAAAATACGACGTATGAGGAAACAGCGCAGGAAAAAGAAGCAGCGGACTTCGTCTCCGTCGTCTTGGCCGATACGGAACGAGTCTGGACGAAAGAATTTAAAGAAGATGGTAAGACCTATAAAAAACCGACACTCGTCTTATATACGGATCAAGTTAGTTCGGCTTGCGGACAAGCAGGGAAGTCCGTCGGTCCCTTTTACTGTCCCGGTGATCAGAAATTATACATTGATTTAAGCTTTTATGATGAACTGCAGACGAAATACGGAGCACCGGGCGATTTTGCGATGGCGTATGTCATTGCGCATGAAGTAGGGCATCATGTCCAGACGTTACTTGGAAAATCGGATGAGATCATGCCACTTCGAAAGCAAATGAGTGAGGAGAAGTTCAATAAATACCTCGTTCGATTCGAGCTACAGGCAGATTATTATGCCGGCGTATGGGCGCATCACGCGCAAGGAGAAAACTTGCTCGAAGAAGGCGATCTTGAAGAAGCGTTGACAGCAGCCAATGCTGTTGGGGACGATACGTTACAAGAGAAAGGACAAGGATATGTCGTACCGGAAAGTTTCACTCACGGCACATCGGCGCAACGAGAGCGTTGGTTCCAAAAAGGCTTTGATAACGGCACGATCGAAGGTGGAGACACATTCAAAGCGAAGAATCTATAAAACGAAGTAAAGACATACCTTTTGAAACATTTTCCAGTCGTTTCCGTAAAGAAGAGATAAGGATTCAAAGGGGAGTGTCGAAGTTGAAGCACATCAGTCTATTTTTGTTGCTGTATACGGCTGTCGTCGTATTGACGTACATCGTGTCACGATTTGCGCCAAACTTGTTGGTCTACATGGTCTATATTGCGATTGCGTCGTTACTCGTCATCACGGGCTATTTATTGAAACGGCTTGTACTGAAACGTTAAATACCAAAAAGGGGCTGACTCACATGTCGTCCTCTACAAAGATAAGGGTGGCAGAATGATGATCTGCCACCCTTATTTCGTAAAAAAAAGAATGACACGTCACACGTCACTCCTACAGGAAAAAGCGCATTATGCGCTGCCAGAGACAAATAAGACCCGCTTTCCTGCTTGAATGAAGCAGGAAAACTGGCTTGTGTCTCGCCTGAGGAAAGGACGTGAAAAGACGCGTCATTCTTTTTTGAGTCAGCCTCTTTCGCTATTTAAAAGCAATCTTATGAACGGAACATCGTCGGATCATCTGGAACGTTCTCCAGGTAAGTGATCCGTCCGTTTTCATTAAGACGTGCGATATCTTTTCCGTCTTGCGTGAAGACGCTACCGTCTGCCCGTTTTCCGCAAACTGCCCAGCGTGTTTCATACGTTCCTGGTGTTGTTTCTTCCCAGCCGGCGTACATGTGCTTAATATCCTGATTCGCCGTGAACACATGACGGACGAATTGTTTCCAGGCGTCGATGCCGTGCTTTGGTTGTCCGTTCAGAACGAACGTGATGTCTGTCGTAAACAAGGAAACGAGATCCTCGAACGCTTGTGCGTCCGTGCGTGACGCGTCGAATAAGTCGAAATAACGATTCAATACCATAGTAAAAACCTCTTTCTGTTCATTAAAGTGTCATCATCCGGTCTGTGATTAACGCATGCAACCGTTCTAAATGTTCCGGTGGACAGGAGGTATCGATTGCTTGACGGATCGAGCCGATTGATTCGCGCTTCAACGTCGATTGCCAAGCATCTTCTGCCTCTGTCATCAGATTCGAGAGCAGACCGATCTCCTGTTCCTGAATCCCCATCAAATCTTCAAAGACACCACTTGACGCGTACAATGTCTGTTTGCCCTCAATGGCTTGATAGACATCGAAGATTTGAATTTCTTCTGCCGGACGTCGCAAGCGAAAGCCCCCTTTGACACCAGGTACGGAATACAACAGATCCGCCTGAACGAGTTTTCGTAAGAGCTTTTGGAAATAGGTCGGTGAAGCACCGAGTTGCTGACTAATGAACTCACCGGACAAAACGGCGCGCTCCGGCAGGAAGGTTAAGAGCAACATCGCATAAACGGATTGCTCGACTCCTGTTTTCATTTGCATAGAAAGACTCCTTTCGTTAAACGTGGATAATGTATATCCATAATAGTTCGATGATGAAAAATTGTCGAATGATATGCTCTCACAAAACCGTCACACCTTTTCGACAGCATCTGCATGGCATCCCCGTTCCGGATTCGGTATACTAAATGTACGATATGTGAAAATATTCACTAAAAGTCGTTCACACTTTGTGAAAGGACGTTTGTATATGAATCCATTAAAAGGAATCGTCCAGATTCCACGTAGTATTCTCATTCAATTCATCATTGCGGCTTTCTTAATGGGGGTCGCGGTCGTCGGTCAGTCATACGGCATCGTGTTGACGGTCGATCGCATTTTCCTAAAAGAACAACCGTTTGAAGCTGTCATTCCGTTACTACTCACCGTTCTCGGTATGTTGTTGCTCCGAGTCGCCGTGACGTATTGGAACGGTCGTCTTGGTACGACGTTATCGGCACACATGAAGCAGGCGCTTCGGGAAGCACTCGTTGCGAAATATACGAGTCGCTCAGTCGAGATGATGCTACAAGGGCAAGCGGGACAGAAGGTCAGTGTCTTGCTCGATGCAGTAGACGAGATGGACAGCTACTATAGTCAATATTTGCCGAAAGTCGTCCAGACGACGATCGTTCCCTTGATGGTCTTGATTGCGGCATTCAGCTATGACTGGATCACGGGTCTTGTCATGATGATCACGGCGCCGTTCATTCCGTTGTTTTACATCATCATCGGCATCATGACGCAAAAGCGGGCCGATGCTCAACTCGAGAAGATGACGGCATTCTCAGGAACGTTCCTCGATACGTTACAAGGACTGACGACGTTGAAGTTATTCGGTCGCGCGAAACGACAGCGTGACGTCATCGAAAAAAGCAGTCTCGATTTCCGAGATGCGACATTAACGGTCTTGAAGCTCGCCTTCTTGTCGTCATTGATGCTTGAGTTCATCTCGATGCTCAGCATGGGAATGATTGCACTTGAAGTTAGTCTGCGTTTGATTCTGTTTCAAAGCATCACCTTTATCCCAGCGTTCTTGATGCTCGTGTTGGCACCAGAATACTATCTTGCCTTAAAAGAGATGGGGGCTGCTTTCCACACGGGACGCGGTAGTGTGGCAGCAGCGAAACAGATCGCAGCCGAATTGACGGCAGACGATCGTCCTGTTGCATTCGGTCAATCGGAACTCACGATGAATCGTCCACCACAAATCGTCTTGGATGAAGTCGGCTTTACGTACCAAGAAGGACGTTTTGCCTTGCAAGATATCGGGCTTACGATTGAGCCGTATCAAAAGGTAGCGTTAATCGGTCGCAGTGGGGCCGGTAAATCGACCGTCTTGCAGTTGATTGCCGGACTCGCGGATCCACAAGAAGGACGGATTCTACTCGACGGAACCGAGCGCGGTCAGGTGGAGGAAACAAGCTGGTTTCGTCAGTTGAGCTACATTTCTCAACATCCGTATCTGTATGCCGGAACACTGGCAGAAAACATCGCGATTGGTGAGCTTCGTCAAGCGACGCCGGAAGAGACTTTCGAAGCGGCGCAGGCGGCAGGGCTCGAGGAGTTGATTGCGACGTTGCCTGAAGGGATCGACACGGTGATCGGAGAAGGTGGACGCGGTCTATCGGGTGGCGAAAAACAGCGTGTTGCGTTAGCACGAGCGTTCTTGAAACGCCCGAACGTCGTCGTCTTTGATGAACCGACGACTGGACTTGATGTCAAAACGGAGCGACTGCTCCAACAAGCGATTGAGCAACTCGGACAATCGGCAACGGTCATCACTGTCGCGCACCGTTTGCATACGATTGAACGATCGGATCAAATCGTCGTTCTCGACGGCGGACGAATCGTCGATCGTGGCACCCATGATGAATTGCTTGGTCGCGATTCGGAATATGCGCGGATGCGTAGCGTCCAGAGAGGGGAGGAAACACGATGAAGGAATTATTAGGAGTCTTTCGGTTGATGGTGCATCAAAAACGCGATATCGCCTGGTCGATCTTCTTCGGTGTCCTCGCCGGTGTGACAGCGGTCGGTTTATTCGCAGCAAGTGGTTACCTGATTTCAAAGGCAGCCTTGTTGCCACCGATCCAGACACTCGCCGTCTTGATCGCCCTGCAAAAAGTGTCGAGTCTGACGCGCGCCGTCAGTCGGTATGCGGAACGTTACTATTCGCACCGGGCGACGTTTACGATTCTTAGTGACATCCGAACGTCATTTTACCGTCGTCTCGAGCCGCTTGCGCCAGGGATTTTTGGTAAGTACCGCAGTGGTGACTTACTTGCGCGGATCGTCGGGGATGTCGAGAGTCTACAAAATACGTTCTTACGTGTCCTCTATCCACCGATCGTGTTACTGCTCGTTTTCTTCTGTACGATTTTTTTCGTCAGTTTCTTCTCATGGACGATTGCCGGGATTCTGTTGCTTGGTTTAATTCTGACCGGTTTCTTGATTCCGGGATGGTTCGCGTATCGTGAACAACGCTTCGCCCGTTCAGTCCGTGTTCGACGTGGTGACTTGTCGACAGAAGTGACAGAGTTATTCCAAGGCTATCGTGATTTGAAGATTTACCAACAGCTCGATCAAAAGGAACAGGACTTGAATGCCGTCGCGAAACGGTATGTCGAGGAAGAGAAACGTAATGGTTTACACGCTGTCTCGAACCTGGCCTTAAATACGATGGTGACGTTGATCATCTCTTGGCTTGTCCTCGGTGTGGGTGCCTATCTCGTCGCAAGCGGACAACTCGAGGGAGTTTTCCTCGCTTTACTCGTCATGACATCGCTGACCGTCTTTGAAAATGCGGCACCGATGGCGATCTTACCCGGCTTTTTTGAAGATAGCCGCCATGCTGCGAAACGACTCGATGAAGTCGTGACTGAGCAAGAGGAGCCGACGTACGCTCCGTTCGTCCTCGATCAGGCACCATCCTTTGAAACGAATGCGCTGACGTTTACGTTTCCTGATGCACCCCGTCCAGTCTTACGTGACGTCACTGTCTCGATTCCGGCTGGTAAGAAGACGGCGATCGTCGGAGCGAGTGGTTCCGGGAAATCAACGTTACTTCAATTGATGTTACGGATGTATCCGACGGACGGATTAACGATTGCTGGACAGGACAGTCAGACGGTTGATCCGGAAGGACTCTGGCAGCACGCGAATGTCGTCCTGCAACAAAATCACTACTTTTATGGAACACTTCGTGATAATCTACTTCTCGCAAACGAAGCAACGACGGACGAAGCGATGCGACAAGCACTCGATGATGTCGGATTAACGACATTCGAGTTGAGTGATCGTGTGTTTGAAAAAGGAGAGAACTTATCCGGAGGAGAAAAACAGCGGCTAGCGATTGCCCGCGTGCTCTTGCGAGAAGCATCGCTTTACTTGCTTGACGAACCGACGTCATCCGTTGATGCTTTGACGGAACAGATGATTCTCAAGCGACTGTTTGCGCGAGCAACGGATGCGACACTTGTCCTCGTCAGCCACCGCTTAGCAGGTCTTGAAGCGATGGATCAAATCATCGTCATGGATCAGGGTCACGTCATCGAAGTCGGAACGTATGCCGAATTGATGACACGACAAGGGGCGTTTTATGAGTTAAAACAAGTCGAGCAGTCGGTGTTTGCTCCGATTGGATAAAAAGTATGAAAGGCAATGAATCAAGTAAGGTTCATTGCCTTTTTTATTTAGCTTGGAAGAACTGAAAAGACATGACAGTCCACCTCTGAAATGGTAAAGTCTAGAAAAAACGTGGAGGGGTTTCATGGATATCAAACAATCATCCATCGTCGTCGATCAGACGACCGTTTCATATGATCATTTTCAAATGGGATCCAAACAGGTCTGCTTCTTGATTTCGGGAGCATCGTACGTATACGACCATCCATACTTTTACTACAGTCGAATGGCATTACTCGCGCGAGGCATCGATGTCATCTGCATTCACTATGTGACAGAAGATCTATTTTCAATGTCAGACGCTGAATCAAATGCCTGCATGACGCGCCGGGTTGACGCTGTCGTCTCGGAAGTGCTGGCAAAGCATCCATACGAAAACGTTCAGTTTATCGCAAAATCGTTAGGCACGATTCCACTTGCCGCGTTACTTGCTAAGCCGAGTCTACAGACAGCGCGCTTCGTTTTCTTAACACCCGTCCTAAATGAAGTGGTTGAACAAATCGCCACATCGACGCAAGCTGGACTGATCGTCATTGGCACGGCCGATAAGTTTTATGATGAGGCAGCACTTGAAACGTGTCGGACATCACAATTAATGATCGATGTTATCGAAGGAGCGAATCATTCACTAGACCAAGGATTTGAGGTCGATTCGTCACTTGCAGTTCTCGGACATGTCATTCGTCAGATCGAAGCCAGTTTATTCGAACCACTACATCAGTAAAAAATCCGTCCAGCAGAGAGGCTGCTGGACGGATTTTTTAGTATGGACGAAGTAAGGCGCGAACGGGACTACCATCGCCGTCGACGAGCGGGAGCGGGACGGCATTCAAGTGGTAATCACCAGGCGTGATCGCATCGAGGACGAGTCCTTCGAGGATATGGATTCCATGCTGTGCCAGTGCGTGATGGGCTGCCATTTCCTTGCTATCAATCGCATCGACGCTTGGTAAGTCAAGACCAATCAGCGAAATCCCGAGTTCTCCGAGACGTTCAGCAAGACTTGGTGTCAACACAGGAATCGTCTCTGGGAAAGTCGATTTGTCGATCCAACCATCCGTTTTGATGATCAAGCGCTGGACGTCATTTAGCTCAAAGCCATCTAAATCAGCGGCTGTGATTTCTGTACGACCTGGTAAGTAAATGACACGCGCATGTCCGATATAGAGGTCTGGATCCAGGTCGATGATTTTTTGTCCAGCATCATCAAAATGAAACGGCGCGTCGACATGGGTACCGGTATGCAGACTCATCGTAACTTTGCCGACGTTAACGGAACCGGTGTCTGCCTTATTCCATGTCAATGTGGCTTCAAACGGTGTATCCCCCGGCCACGTCGTGACGTGACGATCAAGTGGTTGTGAAACATCAATCCATCGTGTCATCGTTTCATCCTCCTCATAATGTCGTGCGGACCGACCACAGTTCCGGGAAGAACCGGTGGTCGAGCACACGCCGTAGATAACTGACACCAGACGAACCGCCCGTTCCTGGCTTTTGTCCGATGATCCGTTCGACGGTACTCATATGGTTAAAGCGCCACATCTGTTGCTGGCTCCCGATATCCAGTAGTTTTTCACCGAGTTCATACAGATCCCAGTACCGCTCGACATCACGATAGACGCTTGCCCAAGCGGCCTCGACACTTGCATTCGGCGTCCAGTCTTCCGTGACATCACGCTCAAGGACGGACGCGTCGATCGGTAGCCCATGGCGCGCCATCGCCCGGATCGTTTCATCGTAGATGCTTGGTGTCTTCAAGTCTTCGAGCATCATCGGATAGAGGGTTTCATCATGTGCATAAACTTTTAGCATCTGCTCATTCTTGAAACCGAGCGCGAATTCGATTTGCCGGTTTTGATACGATTGGAAACCGGATGAGTGACCAAGTGCGTCACGGAATTCCAGATATTCGGCAGGGGTCAAGGTCGACAAAACATTCCACGACTGGATCAACTGGTGCTGAATCTTTGAAATCCGTGCGAGCATCTTAAACGATGATTCGAGATCATCGTTTGCAACGGCTTGCGTCGCTGCACGCATCTCATGCAGGATCAGCTTCATCCATAGCTCGCTCGTTTGATGAATGATGATGAACAGCATCTCGTCATGATGCCCCGATAAGCGATGTTGACTCGTAAGCAATGGATCCAGTTGCAAATAATCCCCATAGGACATATCTTTCTTAAAATCCGTTTGAATCGATGCTTCAATAGACGTAGGATCTGTCTTTGTCATTCCCATTCATCCCCTTTATCGAGTTAATTCAGTTTTCGTTTTTCAGCGGTCTTCAGTTGTTCTGGATGCGCCCGTTTCCAGAAGAAATAGGCGATAGATAAGAACACTAACCACGGTATACCAAACTTCAAGACGATTTGGAAATCTGTGAACCATGTCGTCAGGACGAGTGCGAATAACAACAATGCACCGAGGGCCGTCAGATACGGATAGCCCATCATCCGAACCGGTAACGTCCGTCCACCTTCACGTTCCCAGGCTTTACGGAAGTAGAGGTGGGAGATGAAAATCATGAACCATGTGAAGATCGCCCCGAACATCGAAATCCCCATCATGAACGGATAAGAGACGCTCGACTGACTGCTGATGATCGCAGCGAGAAAAATGCCGAGTGTTGATAAGGCGAGTGCGAAGAGCGGTACACCTTTTCGATTTAAACGACCAAATACTTTTGGCGCATATGTTGCCTTGGATAATGAATACATCATCCGTGTCGAAGCATACAGCTGACTGTTCATCGCGGAGAGCGCTGCCGTCAGGATGATGAAGTTCATGATACCGCCTGCATATGGAATCGATAGCATCTCCATTACTTTGACGAACGGACTTTGATCGACGCCGCCTGCTTGTTGCCACGGGACAATCATCAACATTAAAGCAATCGTGACGACATAAAACGTCGAGAGACGGAAAACCGTCGCTTTTAATGCTTTCGGTACGGCAACGTCCGGGTCCTTTGCTTCACCGGCAGTGACAGCAATCAATTCCGTTCCGAGGAAACTGAACAGGGAGATGAAGATCGCAATCCAGAGACCCGAGAAGCCGAATGGCATGAAGCCACCATCATTCGTGAAGTTTTGTGGACCAATCTCAGGGCTCGGACTACCGATGACCAAGTAAGCACCAAGCAGGATGAACAGTAAGATGGCACTAATCTTAATGACCGAGAACCAGTACTCAAAGGTTGCGAACGTATTGACTGTCGTAGCATTGATGTAAATCAACGCGGCAGCGAATACGAGAATCCAGACGACCCCGGGAACGTCCGGGAACCAGTATTTCATATAGATGGCGATCGCACTAACTTCAACGCCGATTGCGAGAACGTTTGCGATCCAGTACGAATAGCGGACGAGAAAACCCGCGTACGGACTAATGTATCGTTCGGCAATCGTACCGAACGAGCCAGATGTCGGATGGGCGACCGTCATTTCAGCCAGACAGCCCATTAAAAGTAGGACGATGAAGGCGCCGACTGCGTAACTGATCAAAACGCTCGGTCCAGCAAGACCGATTGCAAGCCCACTTCCGAGGAAGAGACCGGTACCGATCGCGCAGCCCATTGCAATCATCGTGAGTTGGCGTGTCTTGAGTTCACGCCGTAGTTCAGTAGGTTGTTCCATGGTGTACTCCTTAAGCAACGACTTCGCGTTCATTCGCGAAACGTTCGTATTCTTTATCTTCCATGATTCGTTTAAGTGTCGCGACGACGTCATAGACATCGGTAAACGTGTTGTAGAGCGCGACGGGTGCTAGACGGACGATGTTCGGTGCCCGGAAATCGGGGATGATCCGATTTTCCTTGAGTGCTTTACAGATCCGCGCCGCTTCCGGGTGCTCGAGGCTGAGATGCGCCCCACGGCGTTTATCGTCAATTGGATTTCCGATGACGAAACCGTACGGTATGAGTTCCTGCTCGACAAGGTCCATCATGTACTGCGTCAGGGCGAGTGACTTCGTTCGGACGGCTTCAATACCGACTTCGTCAAACATCTCTAACGCACCGATTTGTGGGGCGAGACTTAAGACGTGTGGTGTTCCAATCTGGAAGGCACCTGCGTGCTCGGCCGGTGTCATCGTGTGATCCATGTCAAACTGCTTGTCCTTGCGCGAACCGAACCAGCCCGTCAGCCCAGGCAACGTTCCGAAATGACGTTCGTGGACGAATAATCCACCGACTGTTCCAGGACCGCCGTTCAAGTGCTTGTAATTACACCAGTAAGCAAAGTCGACGCCCCAGTCATGGAAAGCGTGCGGAACGGCTCCGACGGAGTGACAGCCATCAAAACCAATCAAGATACCGCGGTCGTGTGCCGCTTTCGTTAAACGCTCCATATCAAGAATCTGTCCGCTTCGGTACAGCACGGCAGGCAAGACAATCAAAGCGATATCGTCTGTCATCGCGGCAATGATATCGTCCTCCTCTAAAAAGCGACCATCATGACTTGGTACTTGGACGAGATGTGTCTCCGGATCCAGTCCGCGTAAACGAAGCTGACTTTGTAAAGCATAGATGTCCGACGGGAACGTCAGCGCATCCGCTAAAATCTTATCTCGTCCTTCTGTTGGTTGGAAGAATGTCGCGACGAGTTGATGTAGATTGACGGTCGTCGAACCGGTGACCATGACTTCTTCCGCTTGTGCGCCGACAAGCGGAGCGTTGAGGGCAGCGAGACGTTCTGATAATTCGAACCAAGGATGACGTCCTTTCATCCAGCCGTCGATTCCGAGTTCTTTCCAGTCTGATAGCGACTCGAGCAACGTCTTCTCGGCACGCTTCGATAATAAACCGAGCGAGTTTCCGTCCATATAGATACTACCCGGTTGCAGATAAAACTCATCACGATAGGCGGCGAGTGCATCTTGCTCGTCCCGAGCAACGGCATCCGTCCGTTTTGCTTGTAATGTCATACGTCATCCTCCTCAAATGAATACTCAATCAATTTTGACAAAAGCGTAGCAAACAAATTGACATTGTGTCAATATTATCGAATAGAGAAAACAAAAGGAGTGAAGGACATGTCATCTTCTCAACCAGAAAAAATCGATAAACGACATCTGCGCACAGTGCGGACACGCGAAAAACTGTTGAGTGCGGCACGTGACGTCTTCTTAGAACAAGGGTTTCAAACGTCAACGATTTCACAAGTGATCAAACAAGCTGGCGTCGGCTACGGAACAGCCTACGTGCATTTTGAAGGGAAAGATGAGTTGCTCGTCGTCCTGATGGAAGATGTCATGAGTCGCTTCCATGCGATTGCGGAACGAACATTTGAACCGACGACGTCGCTAGAGGCAAAGGAACGTATCGTGACGCAAGCTACGGATTTCTTACGTCTCGCGGAAGAAGAACGAGCGATGCTACGGATCGTTGAGCAAGCAATCGGCGTCTCTTACATCGTCCGTGCGAAATGGAAAGCGATTCGAGAACGCTTCATCGATCGGATCAGTCAGGACATTCAATATGCGCAGGAGACAGGACTCGCGCGACAAGATGTCGATCCGAAGCTCGTCGCCCGTGGCTGGTTCTTCGCGAACGAGATGTATTTATTCGAAGTCGTCCGTGAAGAAGCAACAGCGACGATTGAAGAGATCGCACACGTCTTAGCGACGATTTATACGCAAGGACTCTACCGGATCGAGGATTGATGAACGGACAGGAAGGGAACGTTTCAAAGTAGAAGGGAGCGTGACCGGGATGCCATTTGATTACGATCTCGATTTCAAGACGACGGATTTTCGCAAGGAGCCGGAAAAATACCGGGTTGGACGCGGGGAGCAAGGGGTCTTGCTCGTCGAACCCTATAAAAGTGAGATTTTGCCACATTGGCGTTTTAAGACGCCGGACATCGCGAAGGAATCCTCTGAGAAAATTTATGAGATGTATTTAGCTTATAAAGAAGACGGGGACTTCGTCGGCATGGATATGGCGCGGAAGTTCATTCAGATGGGGCATACGCGTGCGCGACGTTACGCGAACTACAAGGGTGGGCGCAAATATAAAGATAAAGAGACCAAAGAATTACACACACGCGAAATCGACGAAGAAAAAGCAAAATCCGCGGCCATCTTCCAAGAAAAATGGGATTTGATTCGGGCGGACAAAGAATACCTTGAACTCAAACGTGCGCATCAAAAGCAGTACGGATAAGTCATTTCAAAATAAAGGGAATCCATTCAAACCATGCGATACTGAAAAGAAAACGGGAGGCATGAGGATGAACCGTTGGTGGATTCCGCTGTATCCGATCGGTCTATTTTTACTGGTCGATCACTTTTTCTATGATATTTCATTGATATGGCTTATCATGCTTGGTATTGTGAGCATCCTTTTAAGTATCCGTCCGAAGCGACCATCCTTTTCGTCATATCGTCCATTAATGATTGGGACGTTTTTGATCGGCTGTGGTCTGATGCCATGGTTGACGCTGGATTTTACAGGAGTCGTCTTCGTCTTCTTGTTAACAGAAATCGCTGCAAAACTGCTCGTGTCAGTAACGGAGGAACAATTCGTATGACGAACGAATAGGGATAAAGGAAATAGCCTCGATTACTCTGTCCAATAGGATAGAGCGATCGAGGCTATTTTTGATTCGTTTAAGAACTCTGTTCGACCTTGGCAATTAATCGTGCTTGACGTTTTTGCCAGATGAATGATCCGATGAACGTCACGACGAGGAAGATCAGACCAAGTGCGAATGGATAGAAAATGTTGACGTCATACAGTACACCGGCAAGCGTCGGTCCGAGCACGTTCCCGATGCTCATATAGGCATTGTTCATTCCCATAGCAAAGCCTTGCTCATTACCAGCGAGCTTTGAAATCATCGTATTCAAGACGGGGCGTAAAATCGATGTCGCAAGGAAGATGACGAGGGTAATCGCAAAGAATCCACCGTAACTTGATGTCAATAATGACAACAGGAAGCCGAGTGCTGCGATGAACAGGAACAGGTTCAGGACCTTTCCTTCGCCTAAATTACGGGATAACTTATCGACGATGAAGATTTGAGCAATGACGCTGATGATTCCAGTTGACGTCACCATGATCGCGATGTCCTTCGGTGAAGCACCGAATTGATCATCAACGAACAGACCTAGTACCGATTCGTATGCCATGAGACCAAAGCTCATGACGAGTGTAATGACGAGCGGTACGAAGTACGGTTTTTTAAACGATGTCCCCAGTTTCTTAAGCATCGACCCTTCATCTGGTGCCATCGCTGTTGCATCGTGTTGTTCGCTTTCTTGAAGTAACAGGACGCTGAATAAGACAGCTGCACCCGAGACGATCGCTGAGATGAGCAACGGCAATTTTAAGTCATACTCGGCAAGGAATCCACCGATTCCTGGACCGATGACGATCCCGAGTGACATCGCAGCTGAGACATAGCTGTTTCCTTTTGCACGTTGATCCATCGTCGTGATGTCCGCAACGTAAGCAAAAATCGCTGGAATCAGGAGTGCGGCACCGGCACCACCGATTGCGCGCGAGATGTAGAGAACCGTGACAGAGTTTGAGAAATAGAAGACAAACATCGAGAGCGTCAAGCCGATCAATCCATAGATGATCATCTTACGACGACCATATTGATCTGCCCATTTACCAGCAATCGGTGACATGACGAGCTGTGCTCCGGCAAAGATGGCAATCATTAATCCAGCCGCCGTTCCACCTTGTCCAATCGACGCTAAGTAAGCGGGTAGAATCGGAATGATGATCCCGAAGCTCCCGACCGCAATAAACATATTGATCATGAGAACCGTTAATTTTTTTCGTTGATCCGCGTGCAAGGGGACCCCTTCTTTCGACCCGCTTTTTGTAAGCGGTTATTTGTTTCACCTTCATTATCTTAGATTCAAGCTAAAGCGTCTGTCAACGTAGACGAGTCGATGATTTGAAAAAGACTCTATCCTTCAAGAAGGATAGAGCCAATTCAAACTTATTGCTCTTTTTTGAATAACCATTTGACGTTCGGTGACAGCAACGGTCGGAAAATCGTCACGATGGGTCGACTCGACAGCAACCAGACGAATCCGGTAGCGAGTAAGAAAGAAAGTCCAATCAATAACAGTGGTGACTCTGTAATGGCTGGTGGAACCGAATCTCGGAACAAACGAACGATGAACGAGTGGATCAAATAGATCGCGAGCGTCTGAATTCCGATCTGGTCGAACCGTTCACCGAACGACCGATGCGGTACGAGCAGGAGAACGGAGAAGATCATGATAGTGCTGATGGCGTAAAGAAACAGTTGGATTGCCACTCCCTTGAGAAGCGGGACTTCGAATTCACCATACGTATCGCGGTAAAAGAGCCAGACCGTGTCAAACCCATTTTTTGTCCAGAGAATCATGAAGACGGCAATCAAGAGTGAGATGATCAGTCCGGTCAACCGCCCGATCGGTGCTGTCATCTGTTTTCGCCAGCCGGTATCAGTTAACCAGCCACGCTCCTTGACGAGATACCCCATCAAGAAGAACGGATAAAAGCTGACGACTTTTTGTAATGATAGGAAGTTCGTGATCGAATCTGGATTGGCGTTGATCAATAAGGCGAATAAGACACTGACGATCAGCGGAAAACGCATCGCTAGAAAAGCCGGTGTGACGGTCTGCCAAATGATAATGCCGAGCAAATACCAAAGCGTCCAGTTCGGAACGAGTGGATGAAGTAATCCATCGAGCATTTCCCGTAAGGAGTCATCCTGCGTGTAAGATAAATAAATTTCGTGAATCGACTGCCAGAGAAAATAGAGAACGACGAACGCGATGATTCGTTGTGGTCGCGCTTGTTTGAAGAAATAGCCACTCATGAAGATGAAGGCTGGCATATGCAACAGGTAAATGACGTTATATGCCATCTTGACGACATCATTTCCTGGTAAGTCACGGAACGTCTCGATCAAGTGACCAAAGACAACCGTGAAAATGAGTAGCACTTTATAGTTTCCAAGCCAATGATCGTACATAGGAGCGGTCACTGGTTTGATAGCAGTGGTCATTTTTTTTCACCAAGCAGAATTTGATCGACGAACCGGGCACTCGATTTCCCGTCCTGATGCTCGAAGAAGTACTCCGCGAATGCTTTGACGTTGTGCATTTCGAAGTCTTGATTTTTAATTCGCTCAATCAACTCTTCTGATGTCTTGACGATCGGACCAGGTACGAATTCCTCGAAATCATAGTAAAAATCGCGTTTCGAGATATAGTCTTCAAGATCGTACGCGAAGAACAACATAGGTCGATTCAATAGAGAGAACTCGAAACACGTCGATGAGTAATCCGTGATTAAAATGTCTGAGACGAACAGCAATTCATTGATTTCACGATGATCCGTCAAATCAAGGAAGAAGTCGGCATAGACTTCAGGAATCTCCATCCGACGACGGATGAACGGGTGGAGTTTTAGGACAAAGACATACTCCTCATGAAGTGCTTCATACAACGCATCGAGATCCAGCTGATCAAAATCATAATAGGCACTCTTCGCACCATTTCCTCGGAATGTCGGAGCAAACATGATGACTTTCTTTTGTTTGAAGATTGGATATTCCTCATAAATACGTGCTTTCGCTTCCTCGATGAACGGTTGATCGAAGAACATATCCGTCCGAGGAATACCGGTCGCGATAACTTGGTCTTCCCGTAAACCAAAACCTTCTGCGTAATGACGGGCGACATTATGAGAGCTAACGATCGCTTTCGTGTAGTTCCGGTGACTGAGCGAGTTCGCACTTGGACCACCTGGTTTTCCGAGGCGACTGTAACCGAACGTCTTGAAGGCGCCAACGGCATGCCAGACTTGAACGAGGTCACTACCTTTACGAATATTCAACGGATAGATCATCGGATAGAAATCATCGACAAGAATCGTCTTTGCTGTCGCTAAGTGATACGGCAGCGCAAACTTATCACGCCAATCACGGCGAGACTGGAGATTCGGTTTGAAGAACGTCTTCACGTCGAGATTGAGATTGCGCCGCTCGACTTCATCCAAGATATAGGCGAAGTTACCACTAATATCGCTTCGTGAGTCGGA
This sequence comes from Exiguobacterium sp. UBA3968, assembly GCF_002385115.1. Taxonomy (NCBI): domain Bacteria; kingdom Bacillati; phylum Bacillota; class Bacilli; order Caryophanales; genus Exiguobacterium; species Exiguobacterium sp. UBA3968. The sequence continues at coordinate 241,770 of NZ_DGCW01000004.1, read as the reverse complement.
AGCGAGGATGACTTTATTCTCTTGGATCGGTTGGGTCCATTTCGTGACGTTATAAATCGCCTTGAACGTAAAACGGCGGAACTTGAACGCCCGCTTTTTCAAGTTTTTCTTCCATTTCTTATACCGATCGATGACTTGAACTAAACGTTTCGATTCGCCTTTTTTCAGGGAATGGAAACCTAAAGAGTTGCTGTATTGTGAATACTGCACGACAAGTTCGTACTCAAGTAAGATCAACGCGTTACTATGTTTCGTATCAACGCGGTAAGCGATAGGAATGAGTGAACGTGTATCACCAAAAGGCGCTTCATGTAAGATCGTCTTTCCTTGCACGATGGCGAAAAAAGCATCAAAATAACCCATCGGCAACGGACGACCCGTTGGTGTAATGTGGTTCAAATTTAATTCGCCTGTAAAGGACTCTTCCGTCCAGTCTCCTTCAAATGGAAATCGGCAGATGAACGTCCGTTTATTTCGTTTGTTCCGAAAAACGATGGCACGTTCGAGTGGTACCGATACTTCAACAGGTTCAGACTGAATATAGTCGTCGACCGGTTCCTCGGAATCAGTTTGATGCAATATAGAATTTTCAAATAATGTTTGTTCGGCGTGCAAAAAATCAGTCAACCCGCTTAAACGTGCTTCGAAACGAAACGTCGTTCCGGCTAATTCCAAGTAGGTGACCTCGGCATGTAAAGTAGGCATAAGTGTCTCTTCTGTCAAAACCATCTCTCCTCGCTCGAATAATTACATTACATTTACACAATAACGATAAAATTTTAAAATGCAGTTGAACATAGTATAGTGAAACTAGAAATCACCACTCATTATATCGTGAGACATTAAAATTAATAGGGATTTCTTTATTTTTTTGTGTTTTTGTAAAATAACAGTTTAATACAGACTGGATCATTACAGATACCCTGAACGATAGGGAGAGAAAACCGACATACGATTATTTCATAAGGGAGGGAAGCAGGTCGTCTCGTGCGGAATAGGTAACGAGACACTGCGTCAGAAGATGATTTATGCAGCCATTTTAGCTGGAGGAAAAGGAACACGAATGGGGAATGTCGATCGCCCGAAACAATTCTTATCGATCGGAGAACGTCCGATCATCGTCCATACAGTAGAAAAATTTTTGTTACATGAAGATTTTGACCGCATCATCATCGTCACACCGACTGCTTGGATTAACTATACACGCGATATTTTGGAAAAATACATCGGAAAAGATGACCGTCTTGTCATTACACCGGGTGGACAAGATCGAAATGAATCAATCATGGCAGCGGTGAACTGGATTGAAGAGAAAAACGGTCTATCTGAAGAAGACATCATCGTCACACACGACGCCGTCCGTCCGTTCCTGACGCACCGCATCATCAAGGAAAACATTGAAGCGGCGCAAGAATTCGGTTCATGTGATACGGTCATTTCTGCAATTGATACGATCGTCGCGTCAACGAACGGCAAAACGATCACGGATATTCCAGTACGGGATCAAATGTACCAAGGACAAACGCCACAAAGCTTCCAAATCACGAAGTTAAAATCGCATTATGAGTCGCTTTCAACGGAAGAACGGGCGATTTTGACGGATGCGTGTAAGATTCTTCTTCTGAAAGGAGAAGATGTGGCGCTCGTCACAGGAGAACTGTTCAACATTAAAGTGACGACACCATATGACCTACGGATCGCAAATGCTATCTTGAAGGAGCGGATTCATCAATGATTAATCAAGTCTATCAACTCGTCGCCCCGCGTCAGATCGAAGTGACGTATGATGAGCGGTCTTTGAATACCGATCGTGTCGTCGTACGTCCAACATATTTATCGATTTGTCACGCCGATCAACGCTATTTCACAGGTAGTCGTAGTGCGGAAGTATTGGCGAAAAAATTACCGATGGCGATGATTCATGAGGGAATCGGAAAAGTCGTCCATGATCCAAGCGGTACATTCAAGAAGGGAACACTCGTCGCGATGGTACCGAATACACCGACGGAAGATGATGATATCATCGGTGAAAACTATCTGCGCACGAGTCGTTTTCGTTCGAGTGGATATGACGGCTATATGCAAGACTATGTGTTCTTGAAAGCGGATCGCCTTGTTGAGGTACCGGTCGATCTTGATCCTGAGGTCGCGGCATTCACTGAACTTGTCAGTGTATCGGTCCATGCCTTGACTCGCTTTGAAAAGATTGCGCACCCGCGCCGTGAGACGTTCGGTGTCTGGGGAGATGGAAATCTTGGTTTCATCACGGCACTTTTGTTGCGTAAATTATATCCGGAAGCAAAACTATTCGTCTTCGGTAAAACCCAGTCGAAGCTCGACTACTTCTCGTTTGCGGACGAGACATATCACATCGACCAGATTCCAGCTGATGTCTCCTTCAACCACGGTTTTGAATGCGTCGGTGGAATCGGTAGCCAATATGCGATCAATCAGATGATCGATTACATTATTCCAGAAGGCACGATGGCTTTGCTCGGTGTGTCAGAAGATGCCGTCGCGATCAACACGCGGATGATTCTTGAAAAAGGACTGCGTGTCTACGGATCAAGTCGAAGTACACCGGCTGATTTCGCACGAACGATGGAATTGTATCAAACTCATCCGGACATTCCAGCCTATCTATCGAATCTGGTTTCGGGCGTATTCCAAATCCGACAAATCGAAGATATTCATAAAGCGTTTGAAAACGATTTAACGAATCGCTTCGGAAAGACGGTCATGGAATGGTGCATGTGATGATATGCGCTGAAAAAGAGGAGAATCGTCTATGAAACAAAAAATTCGGTTATTGCAACGACGGACGGTCCACTATTTGCTTGCTATGACATATTGGTTGACGAAGCGACTGCCGATCCAATCAAAGAAAGTCGTTTTTGCGACCTATCGTTCCGATCGTCTCGTCGATAACTTTCGTGCCGTCTACGATGAACTAGAGCGACGCGATTTAGGATATGAATACGTTTTTTTGTTGAAACGATTTCCTCAATCGTTGGTGGGACAAATTCAATACGTCTTCCACATGATGCGAGCGACGTATGAATTAGCGACTGCCCGTTATTTCATCATCGATGATTATTATTATCCTGTATATGTCTCGTCTTTACGGAAAGGAACAGAAGTCATTCAGCTGTGGCATGCTTGTGGAGCCTTTAAAAAGTTCGGCTATAGTGTGCTTGATAAATCCTATTCGCCGGATGATGATTATTTGAAGATGGTCCAGATTCACCGGAACTATAGCAAGGTCTATGTTTCCGGTGAAGCATGTATCGCACCATATGCGGATGCTTTCGGAATGACGCAGGAACGGATCTACCCATTAGGGGTTCCACGGACGGATCAACTACTGAACACAGCACGCCAAGCCCGTGTGCGAGAAAAGTTGTATGACCGATATCCAGAATGGCGCAAGAAACGAATCATCTTACTCGCGCCGACGTTCCGAGGAAATGGACAAACAACGGCACATTACGATCAAGAGCTCGATTTTGAGAAGTTTCGTCGTGAGCTTGGACCGGATACAGTCCTCTTGCTTCGCATGCATCCGTTTGTTCTTAATCCACCAATCGTACCGGACGCGTATTCGGATCAAATCATTAACATGACAGACTATCCGGATATCAATGATCTGATGCAGATTGCGGATATTCTGATCACGGATTATTCATCTGTCATCTTCGAGTTTGCCTTGTTGCAGAAGCCAATGATTTTCCTTGTTAACGATCTGCAGTCGTACAAAGCAGAACGCGATTTCTATTTCCCGTATGAATCCTTCGTACCGGGACCGATTGTCTCGACGTTCGAAGACGTCATCGCTTGGATTAAACGCGGGCAATTCGATACGCAGAAGATCGAGACGTTCGCGAATCAGTTCTTTACGTATCAGGACGGGGAAGCAACCAAACGAATTGTCGATCATTTGTTATATGACACGATTCCGGAAGCACCTGTCTATACGAAAACGCCGGTATGAACACAAAAAAACGTTCCGATTGCGTCTCCATTTGGGGAGAGAGACGTCATCGGAACGTTTTTATTTTGAATTGGGGCTTGATTGGCGCGAGCAGGGGTAGCTCGCAGAATGCGCACCTCTTAAAAGTGCGTCAACTTGTCCTTCAGGGACGTTCTCGGTTTGACAGGTGGAACGAGGGCTGGCCAGCCGATTTGAATGACGCCGAGAACCCGTTCATTTTCTGAAGCGTGAACGATTGAAGCATATTCTGGTGTAAACCAATGTTTTCCGCTCTTCCAGCAGCAACCAAGGCCGCGCTCTGTCGCCACCAACTGTAGATTTTGAATCATGGCAGCTGTTGCGAGTGTATCCTCTAGCTGTTGATCCGGTGTCCCTTGTACCTGACAAAGTACTGTTAAGTAAACCGGGACTTCCCGTAATTTTTGTTCAGCCTGTTGACGTTGTTCAGATGTTTTCGTCTCGAATTGACCACGCGCTGTCAGTAACTCCATCAAAGCATCGACGTACCGAGTTTGTCCCTCTTCGATTGCGAGAACAAAACGCCAAGGTTCTCGTAATTTATGATTCGGGGCATACATCGCCGTTTCGAGTAATGCCTCTACTAATTCGACTGGAACTGGTTGTTCCGTATAAGACCGGATGGACCGGCGTGTTTCAATCACTTGTTGGACATGCATCCGTTTCATCTCCTCACTGAGTACTTTTTCACTATAGATGATAACGATTATCATTGTCAATGTTATTTGTCAGAAAACAAAAAGACGATTCCTAAGAAGAAATCATCTTTCGTTGAATTTGTATTAAGAGGCTTTTCGTTCCTCTTCTTGAGCAACAGTCGTTAGTTTCTTTTTCATGAGACGAATCCGGTACAACGCAAATAAATAATGGGCGAAATAAATCGTAAATCCCAGGAAAAGCGTTAATGCTACATGAATCTGAACGCCAGGAACAGCATGAAGCTGAATGAAGAGCAAGACAGCCATTGCCATCGTATAGAGCACCATTTCCACCGATTGTGGCATGACGCGTTGACGTTTTAGGAAAAAGGAACGCATGAGTGGTAGGACGACGAGACTGACGAGACGATCGACCAGACCGATGACGAGCACACTGATCACCATCGCTAAACCATTTTCAAAAGTGATTAATCGTGGAAAAACAAGATATGTGACGAGTAATAGTGGTCCAACTAACAAAAAGATTGAAATCGAGGCACGTGCAAAGACGAAGAGCCCGTTGACACTTGTTAAAAAGGCGCGAAAAATCTTTTGCGACCAAGGCGATGGTCGACCGACTTGCCAAGCAAAACAACAAGCAAAGATGAACGCATAAAATTGCAGAAAGGCAACCATAAAGCATCTCCTTTAGATATGAAACTCATTGTCCCTAGTGTATCGATTTTAAGAGAGAAGTGCAAAGAAGAACTTTTCACGAAGTATAGCAAAAGACCAGCTGATATGACATCAACTGGTCCTTCATGAATCAATCCAGATTTGGTTCTTTTTTTCCGTGCAAGAAGAAGGACAGAATCAATGCGAGCGCAGATAAAACGGTCGCAATCCAGAACGCGTCAGTGATCCCTTGGATCGTTGCTTGTTTTGTCAGCATCGTAAACCAACTCGTTGAAGCAGCTTGTGAGCTACCCAGCTGTTGTCCAAGATCGTTTAAATGTTGCGAAAGCGTCGGGTCGAGTGTCGTGAACTGATTCGCATCGTCTGCCAAGTGAGCCGTCGTTTGACGGGTCATGACGGTGACGAGAATTGCCGTTCCGATGGAGCCGGCGACTTGACGAAGTGTGTTTTGGGTTGCGTTTCCGTGCGGGATCATCTTCATCGGTAAAGCGTTCATACCGGCAGTCATGATCGGCATCATGATGAATGCCATACCGAATGACCGAAGCATGTAGATGCCCATGATGGAATAATACGACGTATCCATGTTTAATTGCGTCAATTCCCACGTCCCGTACGTCATCAACGTCAAACCGAAGATAGCGAGCGGTCGAATACCGAAGCGGTCAAATAAACGACCGGCAATCGGTCCGGTGATTCCCATGATTAGTGATCCGGGCAAAAGGAGAAGACCTGAATCGACCGGTGAAAAACCACGAATGCTTTGAAGGTAAATCGGTAAAAGCAACATCCCACCGAACAACGCCATCGTGACGATGACATTGATGAAGAGGGTGAATGAAAATTCCGGAACCTTCAAGACGCGAATGTTTAACATCGGATCTTCCATCGACAGCTCACGCATTGCAAAAGCAGCGATTCCGATTAAACCGATGACGATCGAGCTGATGACGATCGGACTATCCCAGCCGTCATTCCCGGCTTCACTAAATCCATAAAGGAGACTGCCAAACCCAATCGTACTGAATAAGACACCAAGTGCATCGAAAGAAGGTTTCGAGAGTGGCTGTGTCAGTCGGAACCAAGCCGTACCAAGTAGCAATGTCACTAATCCAAAGAACGACATCGCATAAAACATGACGTGCCAATCATAGTTTTGGATGACATATCCCGTGATCGTTGGTCCGACTGCTGGAGCGAGAATCATCGCGATTCCGAGCATTCCCATGGCAGCGCCACGCTTATGCGGTGGGAACAATGTCATGAAGACGTTTGATCCTAGTGGCATTAAGATACCAGCACCTGCCGCCTGAACGACACGCCCGATCATCATGACCGGGAAGTTCATCGCCATCGAACAGATGATTGATCCAAAGAAAAAGAGTGTCATCGAAGCGAGGAACAACTGGCGGAACGTATAACTGCGCATTAAAAAAGCACTGATCGGAATCAAGATCCCGTTGACGAGCATGAAACCTGTCGTCAACCACTGGGCAGTGGACGTCGACACGTTGAAGTCATTGATTAGAACCGGTAACGCGACATTAATCAACGTTTGGTTCAAAATAGCAATGAACATACCAATCAGTAAGACCGTCAGTACTTTCGGAATACTGACGTTTTCAGTCGATACTTGTTTTGAAGGTGCTGCGACTGGTGGTGTCACGGTCATCGTCGGTTCCGTCTCGAGGGACTCCTCAAGTGTCGGTCCGTCAGTGGCCAGTGCGATGTCGGATTGACGATTCCGGCGGGCGATCCAGTTGACGCCGATGATGATCAGAATCGTGAACGCACTATATCCGAACAAGAAGGTAGTAGACATGAACGTCCCTCCTTAATCCTTATGAATGCGGACGGTCACATTCATACCAGGTCGAATGTCGAGTGATTTTTCTTGCGAGAGTGATACTTTAACTGGAATGACTTGTGCGACTTTCGTGTAGTTCGCATTTCCGTTTGAAGAAGGCATCATCGAGAACGTCGAAGCTGTCGTCATTCCGATCTGTTCCACTTCACCAGAAAGTGTCGTGTCAGGATAGCTGTCGACATACACGTCAACGGTTTGTCCGACTTTGATTTCATCGATTTCTGTTTCTTCGATGTTCGCTGTGACCCAAAGGTCGTTTAAGTCAAAACCATAGGCAAGTGGTGTACCGGCTGCGACGAAGCCGTTCTTTGTCGCCATCGACTGAACGATCGTTGCCTTCGCAGGCATCGAAACAGAAAGATCTGTTGGTTTTTGTCCAGCTTGCGCAGTCATGATGTGACCAAGTGTTGCACCGCTGTCGAGCGATTCGCCTGTTTTAGCAGACCAGTCCGTTAATTTACCAGCGCTTGGGCTAGCAATCGTTATCATTTTGCCATCGATTTTCGCATTGTCTGTTTTGACGTAGCTTGTTGCTTGATCGTAATAGTAGTATCCGACGACCCCACCACCGATCAAAACGATGAGTGTAACGATATTAATGATTAATAATTTTTTCATACTCATGGGTGTGTTAGCATCCTTTCTTGTGTACAATCGATTCAAAAAAAGTACTCCTCTGGGGGGAGGAGTAATTAATATAGTTAATTATATGGATAGTTAGATAACAAACAACCAACAATTTCCGACAAAATGTTGGAAAAATAAATGATAACGGATTCATTTTTAAAAAGATGATGGAAAAGGAGTGAAATGCACATGAAAGAGAGCCGTGATCCACGACCAAAACGGTCACGTGACCGTATTACGATGGAATTGTTTCGTTTACTGAAGACAAATAGCTTTTCGAGCATCACCGTCAAGATGCTGACGGATGGGGCGGGTGTGAACCGCTCGACCTTTTATGCGCACTACACAGATAAATATGATTTGCTTGACCAAATCGTTGAGGAACAGATGATGGCGCTCGAACAAGCGATTCGGATTACAGGTACAGGCACTGTATTTCCGACAGTCGAACAGGTCAGTCGTTATTTTGCTCGTTTGTTCATTCACATTGAAGAAAACGAATTGTTTTACCAGACGATGCTCGTTCAAGGTCCTATCAAAACGTTCATCTCACGTTTTCTTGATACGTTGAAAGAAAATTATCGCCTCGTCTTTCGATCTCAAGTCGCAGAAGATGCGACTTTCGTCGATCGGGACTTGTTACTGAACTATGTCATTGGTGGACAGTTAGGATTATTGATTTCCTGGTTGCGAAACGGTCGACCATATTCATCCGCATATATGGCGGAGCAATTGAGCCGGATGATCGTCTTTGGAACGGTTGAAAGCATCGGTTTTCCGAAAGAAACGGAATAAGGTCATAGAAAAAGACACTCCCGCTAGGAAGTGTCTCGTATTCAAGCTTGTCGGAAGGCAAGTTCCTTCGTATAAATCGTACTTCGGTTTCGTCCGCTTTCTTTTGAGTAATACAACGCTTTATCTGCTTGTTGTAATGCTTCAAGAGACGTATGGGAACCACTAGAATGTGCAATCCCAAGCGAAATCGTGATTTGCAGATCAGGTACGTCTGCCGTCGGGAACAGGTTGCGTGCGACCGTCATCCGAGCCAACTCTGCGATTTTTTGAGCTTCTTTAGCTGTAGTGCTTGGTAAAATGATCAAAAACTCTTCACCACCGTACCGTCCGACGAGGTCATCCGGTCGTGTTAAGGAAGCGAGTGTCATGCCGAGTTGACGTAGGACATCATCCCCGGCGTCATGACCATATGTATCATTGACGTGCTTGAAGAAGTCGATATCAATCAAGACAAGTGAATACCCTTGATCCGTTGAACCGACAAGTGACAGTGAATCATCGAGACGGCGCCGATTGGCAAGTCCAGTCAAAGCATCCGTCATCGCTAGTTTTTGTTGATACTGAATGTTTTCGAAGTGACGGCGTAATTCCGTCAGCAGTCGAAAAGCAACAAAGCCAGCCAATAGATTAAAGAAGATATAAGCGATTGAAATTTTAAAGAATGTCGACCAGCTGTTTGTCAGGATATAGATGGCAGGTAACGAATAGAGAACACCAATTGACACCAATAATTGAAAATGGCGTGTCGAGACATGAACGAATCGACGTACGATTCCGATCGTCGTAATGATTAAGACGATAATCAGTGTGGACAGATAAAAACCCTCCATTTGATCGACGGGTGTCAAAAAGTAACGTGTCCCGATGATCATTATACCGGCGACGATGGCGCTCGGGAAACCACCGAATAGCATAGCGATCGCGACTGGGATGATTCGTAAATCCACACGGGCGACATCAATCTGAATGCCATTGAATATCAACAAAACTGCAATCAGACCACAGACACTTCCCAATATGAGGCGTGTACTCCAGCTGGAATTCAGCGAAATACGTGGTCGATTCCGAAATGGCAAGAATAAGAGAGTAATCGTCGTGAACAGTAGACAAAAGTTAATGATGAATTGATTCATGATGGACAACAAATCCTCCCAACTCCCCCAGCTAACAGATTTCCATATATATACTCCAGTATACTCATCTAGGTAACGGTTAGACAGAGGTAAATGTTTAGATAAAACATAAAAAACGGTAGAAAATCTACCGTTTTTTATGAAGACGAAGTGAGCGTATCCTCATCCATCGTCAGTAAAATCTTATCGAAGACGCGAATCATCGTTTCCAGTTCTTCTTCTGTTAAAGTTCCGAAGCGATCTTGTAAATAGTTTCTTCGGACGACCTCGAGTTCCCGAAAAGCACGCTCTCCGTCATCCGTCAAAGCGAGGACAATCGAGCGACGATCTTCCGTCGAACGCGTCCGTGTGACATATCCTTGTTTATAGAGCTTATCCGTTAAAGCAGTGACTTGACTCGTCGCCAGCTCAAATTGTTCCGCAAGAAGTGTCGGACGCTGGGGACCGTTTTCTGAAAGACTCCGTAAGATGAAAAATTCGCTTCGGGTCGCTGTTCCTTCAAATAGTCGATTAAGTTCACGTCGCAGGGTACGAAGAATGACACGCATTTGTTCCTCGAGTCGGTAAGTCAGTAAATCACGTTCCTGTGGCATGCAAGCAGCATCCTTTCTCTCAGTGGACTTCTATCATTTAGTGTACTAAACATATCGGATTTTTACCATCTACTACCCCAGATTCAAAAAAGGCAATTGACAATTTCGTGGCGGTTTGTGTAATATGGCGTAGTAATAACTAATTTAATTCAGTTCTCACTCAACCAGTGGGATGGAGGTTGCAGTTCTTAAGAGTACGGTTACGGATGTCGTCAAGCGACAAATGAAGTGACCTGAAAGGAAGAATTGCCGAAATCAATCATCGCTTTGAAGATGATCGATTGGGATTAGATCGAATAGGTCTAATACTGTCACAAGTCGGGTATCACTTACTTGTGGAGAGCTATCTTTCACGACGGTAGAATGAGGCGCATTCATTTTATTATGTTGCGTTCTCATCTTCCATCTGGAAGATGAGGGCGCTTTTTGTTTTTTCATTCAAAAAGTGTCCTCTCAAAAAATCTAAACAGAGAGAAGCGAACGAAATGAACAAACTAGATGTGAAACAAACAACAGATTCGACAGCCGAAGGATTAAAACGTGGATTACAAGCCCGTCATATGTCGATGATCGCCATCGGTGGGGCAATCGGAACAGGACTTTTCATCGCGTCCGGTGCTTCCGTTGCAGCAGCAGGACCAGGTGGTGCACTCCTATCGTATGCAATCGTTGGTCTGATGGTCTACTTCTTAATGACAAGTCTTGGCGAAATGGCGGCGTATATGCCTGTCGCCGGATCCTTCTCGACATACGGGACAAAATTCGTCGATCCCTCATTCGGCTTTGCCCTCGGCTGGAACTACTGGTACAACTGGGCAGTCACGATCGCAGTTGAGCTCGTTGCAGCACAAATCGTTATGACGTATTGGTTCCCGGACGTTCCTGGATTTTACTTCAGTGCCTTATTCCTTTTACTCATGATCGGCTTGAACTACTTCTCCGTTAAAGGTTTTGGGGAAGCGGAGTATTGGTTCGCCATGATTAAAGTCGTCACTGTCATCGTCTTCTTAGTCGTCGGTGTTGCGATGATTTTCGGTGTCTTTACATCGGAGCCACCAGTTGGCTTTAAAAACTTTGCTCTCGGGGATGCGCCGTTCGTCGGTGGTATTCCTGCCGTCATCGGAATCATCCTCGTTGCTGGATTCAGTTTCCAAGGAACAGAACTAGTCGGAATTGCCGCAGGTGAATCGGAAAATCCGAAAAAAAACGTTCCAAAAGCAGTCAAACAAGTCTTCTGGCGCATTTTACTCTTCTACATCCTTGCGATTTTCGTCATCGGGATGCTCATTCCGTATACGAGCCCGAACTTGGTTTCCAATGACATCACGGACATTGCCGTTAGTCCGTTTACGCTCGTCTTTGAAAAAGCAGGTCTTGCGTTCTCGGCAGCACTCATGAACGCCGTCATCTTGACATCTGTTCTATCTGCCGGTAACTCAGGTATGTATGCTTCCACACGGATGCTGTATACACTTGCTCGTCAAGGAGATGCACCAAAGTTCTTTGCAAAAGTGTCGAAAAATGGGGTACCGCGTAACGCTTTGCTTGCAACAGGAGCAATCGGTGCGCTCTGTTTCTTAACATCGATGTTTGGTGGACAAGTCTACCTGTGGTTACTCAATGCTTCAGGTATGACAGGATTCATCGCATGGCTCGGAATTGCGATCAGTCACTATCGTTTCCGTAAAGGATTCCTTGCACAAGGTCATTCGTTGAAAGATTTACCTTACGTTGCACCAGCGTTCCCGTTCGGTCCGCTGTTTGCATTCGGTCTTTGTTTCCTTGTCATCGTTGGTCAAAACTATGCAGCATTCCTTGCTGATCAAATTGATTGGGTCGGGATTGCCGCGACATATGTCGGAATTCCGTTGTTCCTTGCCTTCTGGTTAGGACACAAATTCAAAAACCGGACGTCGATTGTTCGTTACGAAGAGATGGACTTCCCAGAACATCCACGTCAATCGTAATCAACGAGCCACCTTCAAATGAAGGTGGCTTTTTAGATGTCGCTTCAAGTAAGATGAAAGAAAAACAGGAGGCGATCTTCGTGAATTACTGGTACCACTTTAAGCGTGCCTTCTTACCGATCGCATTATTGCTTGTGACGCTTGCCTTGTACCAAATGATTTATCGTTTGAATAACATCTGGTACTCGCTTGGAGGACTTCTTCTTGTCTTCGCAGCAATTTACTTCGTCATGCGTCGCCTAAAAACGAACCCAGAGGATTGAATGAGCAGGAAAGTCGAGTCCATTCTCTGAACGCGGTAAAATAGAGACATACAGAGGAGGGGAAGATAGATGGCAAAAGCAATATTTGCAGGTGGTTGTTTCTGGTGCATGGTCAAGCCATTCCATAAATATGATGGGGTAGAGCAGGTCATTTCAGGATATACCGGTGGTCATACAGAGAACCCAACTTATAAAGAGGTCTGTTCGGAAACGACAGGTCACTTGGAGGCGGTTGAAGTCACGTACGATCCGTCCGTCATTACGTACGAAGAATTACTCGATATCTTCTGGCGTCAAATCGATCCGACAGACGGGGGCGGTCAATTCAATGACCGTGGTGAATCATATCAGCCGGCCATTTTTTATGTCGATGAAGCGCAGCGTGAAGCAGCTGAACGTTCGAAAGCAGAGCTTGACGCATCAGGACGTTTCTCGCGTCCGGTCGCGGTAGAAATTCGTCCGGAAAAGCCGTTTTGGCCAGCAGAAGAATATCACCAAGATTATTATAAAAAGAACCCATTCCGCTACCAGATGTATAGCGTCGGCTCCGGTCGTGCGAAATTCATTAAGGAAGCGTGGAAGGATCATGGTAAGGAAAAAGAATTGAAAGAGCGTCTGACACCGATTCAGTATAAAGTAACACAAGAAAACGGGACAGAACCCGCTTTTCGTAACGAATACTGGGATGAAGAACGTCCAGGTCTTTATGTCGATATCGTCGATGGTACACCACTCTTCACATCAAAAGATAAATTCCAGTCAAACTGTGGTTGGCCGAGCTTCGCTAAACCGATCTCAGAAGACAAGATGGAAGTCGAACTCGACACGAGTCATGGGATGACGCGGACGGAAGTACGTTCTGCGAATGCAGATAGTCATCTTGGTCACATTTTCGATGATGGTCCGACAGAGCTTGGTGGTCTACGCTATTGTATCAACTCAGCAGCGTTACGATTTATTCCGGTAGAAGAGCTTGATTCGGCAGGATACGGGGAATATAAAAAACATTTCGAGTAACATGTAGGGAGCAGTCAAACGATTTCGTTTTGACTGCTCTTTTTTTCAAATGGAAAGGAGAGGATCAGATGTTTCAGTCCGTGTATGAAGAGATTCGACAGATGACGATTGCAAAGGTACTTGATTTCTATGATCATGAAATCCGTCAGCTCGATGAGAAAGCACGTCAGGAAAAGTACGACAAGATGAGTTTGAGTCCATTTCGTTTTTTTCGGGGGAGTTCGCATCTTTTTTATTACGATGTGACCCGGATTCCGCTTGGTTTTGACACACCTCGTGATAAGCCAACTTGGATCCAAGGTGATCTTCACTTTGAGAACTTTGGTGTCCATGGCAATGCAAAAGGAGAAATCATCTACGACGTCAACGATTTTGATGAAGGATACTTAGGATCGTATTTATACGATTTGATTCGCATGGCAGTCTCTGTGCGATTATTCGCTGAAGAGGCAGGATATGATTCAGTCCCTGCAATTCGTAATTATGTTCTTGAATACTTACATGATTTAAAAAAGTATGCACTTGGAAAAGATCCAAGTGATGTTTGTTTTACACGGGATAATACAAAAGGACCAATCAAGAAGTTAATCAAAAAAGCAGAAAAAAAACGTGAAGAATTAATGGGGGAGCGAACGGAACTGGTAGATGGCGTGAGACGATTTTGTACACTCCCGGATATGGAAGTAGTAGATGATGCGACACGAGCAGCAATTGAGTCTGCCTGGCCTTCCTACATCGAGACAATCGACACCGAGGATCGCCGTGAGGAATCGTTCTATACGATCAAGGATATCGTTCGTAAGCTAGACAGCGGAACAGCATCCATTGGTCTCGAGCGCTATTACATCTTGATTGAGGGCGAAGGGGGAGAAGAAGATTTGATTCTTGAGATGAAACAAGCGCAAACGTCTGTTCCTTCGTTATTCCTGCCCGTTTATCGTCCAGAAGCAGAAACCGTTCATCAAGGGAGACGGGTCATCACGTCGCAAAAGGCGATGCAGGCACATGAAGATCCATATCTTGGTTATCTGACGATTGAAAAAAAGGAATATTATGTACGCGAGCGCTCACCGTACAAGAAAAAACTAAAGGCGAAGCATATAAAAAGTCAGGAAGACCTTGAGAACGTGTTATGTATTCAAGGTCAAATTACCGCGAAAATCCATGCGCGGGCAGATCAAGATGCGGGAATTCAAGAAAAAATATTAACCCATCATGCGGATGTTGAAATCATTCGAGCTATCGGTGTTTCCGATACCGCTTTTTTGGAGCAGATCGAGCGTTGGTCAGAAGCTTATGTCATGCGAACAAAGCTGGATTACCAAGTGTTTTTAGAATGGATGAAGACGCGGAAAACGACTTAAAACGTGGACTGAAAAAGGAGAAAAATATCGGTATGTAACAGATGTTACATGCCGATATTTTTGAAGTGATTTTTATTCTTTAACAGATGAAAGCGTCATGCAAAAAACAAATAGGTATAATGACCTATATCAATTTATCTGAAAACTTCGTAAATTTTTGATTAAGTTCTTACGAACGACTCGCTTCGTAAGACAAATCACAACGGATATAGGGGGAAGTACATCATGAGTTTGACGCGGAAAAAAGATGTTTCCGCTATGATTGCTGCAAGTAAACGCAACAGTGGACTTGCTCGAAATCTTGGCGCGATGGATTTAACGTTTTTAGGAATTGGCGCCATCATCGGTACCGGAATCTTCGTTTTGACGGGAACAGGAGCGTTGACTGCAGGACCAGGACTTATCGTATCATTCATTCTATCTGCCATCGCCTGTGGTCTAGCTGCTCTTGCTTACGCTGAATTTGCATCAACGATTCCGGTCAGTGGATCCGTCTATACGTATACGTATGCAACGATGGGAGAGATCTTCGCTTGGATCATCGGTTGGAACTTGATTCTCGAATATGGACTCGCCTCCAGTGCCGTAGCAGCCGGTTGGTCAGGTTACTTCCAGTCTTTACTCGCAGGATTTAATATCCATGTGCCAACAGCTCTCTCAGCAGCTCCAGGAGCAGTAGAAGGAGCCAAGACATACTTCAACCTTCCAGCCTTCCTGATCCTCTTTGCCATTACGGCATTATTGTCGATGGGAATCAAGGAAACGAAACGTGTCAACAACATCATGGTCGTCATCAAATTAGCAGTCGTCGTGTTGTTCATCGTCGTCGGTGTTGGCTACGTTGAACCATCAAACTGGACACCATTCACTCCATTTGGTTGGGGAGGCGTCTTCTCGGGTGCTGCGATCGTCTTCTTCGCGTACATCGGTTTTGATGCTGTTACATCAGCAGCGGAAGAAGTCCGTGATCCACAAAAGAACTTACCACGTGGTATCATCGGTTCACTTGCTGTCTGTACAATTCTTTACGTCATCGTCGCAGCCATCATGACAGGGATCGTCCCTTACAAACAATTCGCTGGTATCGATCATCCGGTCTCACTTGCGATTCAAATGGCAGGTCAAAACTGGGTCGCTGGTTTCATCGATCTCGGTGCGATTCTCGGGATCACAACGGTTATTCTCGTCATGACATACGGAATGGTGCGTCTCGCGTTTGCGATCTCGCGTGACGGGATGTTCCCTAAAGTATTCTCCGAAGTGCATCCGAAATACCAAACACCATTCAAGGCGACTTGGATGATCGGACTTGGTAGTTCACTCGTCGCTGGATTCGTTCCACTCGATGTCATCGCGAACCTCGTCAACATGGGTACACTCGCAGCATTCGTCTTAATCTCTGTCGCTGTCTTGATTCTTCGTAAAACACAGCCGGATCTCCCACGTGCATTCAAATGTCCGGGTATGCCATATGTGCCAATCGCAGCAATCGCTGCATGTCTCTTCTTAATGTTCAACTTGAAACTCGAGACATGGATTGCTTTCGGAATCTGGCTTGCAATCGGTTTAGTGCTTTACTTTACGTTTGCGCGTAAGCGTTCGAATCTACACCCAGGAAACATGCCGGTAGCGGAACTTGCTGCTTCAAAAGAAGAAGAGTAAACACATCAAAAGACCCGGTCGCCTTCAGGCGATCGGGTCTTTTTGTGTTAGGAAAGTGGAACAGGACCTTTGACGCGAACCGCATCAAATTCACGACGAATGCTTTCATTGGCTTTCGCTTCATCTTCTGCCGACCAGCCGAGTTCGCTACGCATCAGGGCAAGAACACCGTCTGCGTATTGTTCAGCATGTGGGAAATCAAAGAAGACGGCTGAAGCACGACGGTTCAAGAAGTCACCGGGTTGCATGACGAGCTCTGCTTCTAGACCATACAGAAGGGCACCGAACCAGTGTAACGGTAATTGATAACGAGCGGCTTCGTCACCGCGTGTCCGAATCAATTCGAAGACACGTTCGACATTCGTACCGTAGCGCTGGATGAGCCATGTCGTCTCATTCGGTGACACCCCAAGTGCTTCGCCTTTTGGTTGTTGTTCCTTCATGTAACGCGCGAATCCTTTACTTCCTTGTGGATGACCACCACCAAGCAAGATATCGTGCGTACGGGAAGCAAGATAAATTCGATTTTCTTCTGTCTTGAATTGCTCCGCGACCATATCGATGATTCGTTCTGCCATCTTCCGGTACCCAGTCAACTTACCACCGGCGATTGACATCAGACCGGATTTCGAAACGAAGATTTCGTCTTTTCGGGACAGTTCACTTGGATCTTTTCCATCTTCATGAATGAGTGGACGTAGTCCAGACCACGTTGATTCGACATGCTCAGGTCGTAACTCGACGTTGAACATTTGATTCGTCGCCTCTAGGATGTAATCCTGATCCTCGACGGTGACACCAGGCTCAAGAATATCTCCTTTATAGTTCGTATCCGTTGTTCCGACATACGTTTTCCCTTCACGTGGAATCGCAAAGATCATCCGACCGTCTGGAACATCGAAGTAAACGGCTTGTTGCAACGGGAAATGTACTTGATCGATGACGAGATGAATCCCTTTTGTCAGGTGTAATGACTTTCCAGACTTCGAACCGTCTTTTTCGCGCAGTTCATCGACCCAAGGACCCGTCGCATTAATGATCTTCTTCGCCCGAATCGTATACGTTTTGCCACTTAAGACGTCGCGGACTTCGACACCAACGACTTTTCCATTGTGGTAGACAAGCGATTCCGCTTTCGTATAATTGACGGCACGTCCGCCGTAACCGATGGCTGCTTTTAAGACTTCGACCGTCAGTCGAGCGTCATCCGTTTTATATTCGACATACCGACCACCGCCGACTAAATGCTCTGAGCGTAACAGTGGTTCGTAACGTAATGTTTCTTCTTTGCTAAGCATCGTCCGACGTTCATGGCGTTTGACACCAGCGAGTTGATCATAGACACGTAAGCCGATCGAGGTCGAGAAGCTACCGAATGTACCACCTTCGACAAGTGGAAGCATCATCCACTCCGGTGTCGTCACATGCGGTGCGTTCTCATACACGATGGCACGTTCTTTCCCGACTTCGGCGACGAGTTTAATCTCGAACTGCTTCAGATAACGCAATCCACCATGGACAAGTTTCGTCGATCGGCTCGATGTCCCTTCGGCGAAGTCCTGCATTTCAATCAAGCCTGTTCGCATGCCGCGACTTTGTGCGTCAAGCAGAATACCAGCTCCCGTGATACCGCCCCCGATGACGAGGACGTCTAGAGGTTCTTGTCCCATTTCTTCTAACCATGCTGTCCGTTCCGTACTTGAAAACATCTTGTCTTCCCCCTGTTCGTCTGAAATGAATAGTTAGTCTACTTCTATCCATGTACCCACTTTTGCACTCTTTTGAGCACGATCAATGATTTTCATGACGAGTTCAGCCTGTTTCGCAGAGACAGGTGGTGTGGTTCGCTTACGGATGGCTGGAGCGAGATCCGTATAATAATCCCCAAAATGACCGGAAACAAAAGGGAAGTCTTGCAGAGGTCCATTTGCTTCAGCCAATTGATAGGTCGTCCGTTTTGTATCGACTTCATCAACGAAGTAACTCGCCTGTGTTCCGTGCACCATCAGGGAGGGACCAACAGCTGGAACGATGGAACCGATATGCAAAATAGCGCGTCGCGTGCCAAAGGCTAAAATTAGATGTGTATAGTCATCAACGATCCCATCTTGTCGTTGAATCGTTTGATCACAAAAGACACGGTCTGGAATTTCATCGAAGGCGACGAGTGCTTGATCGATCAAGTGTGAACCAAGGTCGTACAATAGTCCGGCACCAGGAACGTCCTGTTCGCGCCAACGCTCCTGCACATCGGGACGGTAACGGTCATAATGCGCTTCGAACGTCTGGAGCGTACCGAGTCGTCCAGATTTCAATAAGGTCATCAGCGTCCGAAAGTCCTTCGTGTACCGCCGATTATGATAAACTGTCAGTAACCGACCGTATGTCCGTGCTAGTTCTGTCAACGTTTCGGCTTCTTCGAGCGTGACGGTGAACGGTTTCTCGACAAGTACATCACAGCCCGAGAGCAAGGCGTGACGCGCGAGTGGATAATGCAGATCATTTGCCGTCGCGATGACGACTAAATCGATTTGTTCCGCTTCAAGTAATGCTTCAAGTGTCGGATAGACAGGGAGCGTCGCGTCGTACGCAGCGACCGCTTCCGGGCGACTCGACTGAACAGCGACCAACTGATAATCAGGTGCGTGTAAATAAGGCGCATGCAAATGTTCACCGGCAAGACCAAAACCAACTAATGCGGTACGAATCATAGAAAACACATCCTTTTCAAGTTCATACCCTCAATCTACCATAAGGAGGAATACAAGATGATTACCGAGCAACACATCATCGAAAAGATGCGCCAAGCGATGCAACGTATTGACCAAACAACAGGAGCTGCGCAGAAAGAACAGATTGCAGCGATGAAGGTTTACTGTGAACTACTGCTCGAATCCGATTCGACGTCGAGTTCGACAATATCGCTTCCTACGTCAACGCCTCAGGCAACCCCAGCGGTCGATCCGATGTTAGCGCGTTTCATGGGTGTTTCGCAGGAAAAAGAAGAAAAAGGCACTTCATTGCTCGATTTTTGAATGAAATGACGCAATTCAGGGAATAACCATCACAGTTAAAATGAGAAAGGGAGATACGTCATGAAAACAGTCATCGTCATTGGAGCAGGACCAGGAAACGGATATGAAATCAGTAAACGATTCGGGCAAGAAGGGTTTCAAGTCGTTTGTGCGGCGCGGACACAAGAAACGCTTGCAGCCGTCATCACGGAACTAAAAGAAGAAGGTGTAGAGGCGGTGGGGGTAGAATGTGATGCTTCTCGAAAAGCCGATATCGCATCACTCATCGAATGGACAGAGGAGCAGTATGGACAAATCGATGTCTTAGTCTATAATGCTTCGATTTTACATCAAGCATCTGTCCTTGAAGTCTCGGCAGAACAGATTACGAAAGAGTTCGAGATCGATGTTCTCGGTGCACTGCATGCCGCACAACTCGTTGCTCCTTCGATGCAGGAACGAAAAGACGGCGCCATCCTGATTACAGGAGGTGGCGCTGCGATGCAAGCAATCAAATCGTTACCAGGGCTTTCGATTGGCAAGGCAGGCGTTCGTCAAGTGACGCACATGCTCCATGATACGTTGAAGGAAGACGGTGTCTACGTCGGAACTGTCACGATTGCCGGAGAAGTGAAGCGTGGAACGGCACTTGATCCGAAAAACGTAGCGGAAGCGTTCTATACACTCTATACAAACCGTAACGAAGTAGAGACAGTTCTATCAGCAGACTAACTTATGAACAAGGTGACGTATGCGGGTTCGGACATTGACCGAATCCGTATTTTCATGGAAAGGAGAGAAATAGAAATGAGACGATCTGTATTCATAAGTCTACTTTTTTTATTCGTCCTCATCGGTTGTGCACCAGAAGAAACCGATCTGCTTGGCATCAAGCAACCAGACGATGAAAAGATTACGAAAGCGACGGTGCAACGCGTCATCGATGGGGATACATTAAAAGTGAGGCTAGCAGACGGGAAAACGGAGGATGTTCGTTTGTTGCTCGTCGATACACCGGAAACTGTTAAACCGGATACGCCGGTTCAACCTTATGGAACGGAAGCTTCAGCGTTTACAAAAGAGACATTACCGAGCGGGACAGCTATTCGGTTAGAGCGTGATTATTCCCGGGCTGACCGATACGGACGACTGCTCGCATATGTCTGGTACGGCGATAAAATGTTGAATCAAGAGTTACTCCGAAAAGGTCTTGCGCGTGTGGCGTTCGTCTATGAACCAGACACACGTTATGTCGATGTGTTTGAACAGATCGAACAGGAAGCCAAGCAGGCAAAGAAGAAAATCTGGAAGCACGATGGCTACGTCACGAATCGCGGATTCAATGTTCAAGCGATTACAGAAACGAAATCCTGCGATATCAAAGGTAATATCAATCGGTCAGGTAAAAAAATTTACCATGTCCCGGGTGGTCAGTCTTACAATGAAGTGAAGCCGGAGCAACGGTTCTGTACGGAGAAAGAAGCACAAGAAGCCGGATTCGTCCGAGCAACACGCTGATAAACGCAAAAAAAGCCATCGCTAGCGATGGCTTTTATCTATCATACAGGTGGTGGCGGTGGTTGATACTGCTGTACGTTATCATCTTCATCAAAGGAGATCGTGACATCGGTGATTCCTTTAAGGATGCGAATTTGCAATTCGAGTCGATCTTTAATGTCGTCCGCTTGCGCAATTGTCAAGTTAGGGTCAACTTCAATCTCCGTTTCGACATGGAAGTGATCTCCTTCCTTGATGACTTCAAGTTTTTCGATGTCCCGAACCGCTTCATCACGTAACAAGATTTCACCGATTTTGGCTGTCAGTACTTCATCAACTTCACCGAGCGCACCGGCAGCATTTTGAATAAAGACGTTGTAGACGACATAAAACATCATGAGTCCAATCAAGATGGATGCAATGCCTTCTGCTTGATAAAACGACGTATAATGCGAAATCAGGACAGCGATAATGGCGATGACGCCACCAAGAGTTGCGACAAGATCTTCCATGAAGACAAGACGTGTCGCCGGTTTGGCTTGTCCAAGATGGGCGAAGCTTTGACCAACAAGTGTCAGTCCGCTCGATTTGAGTCCCGTCTCATGCGCGATTTCTTTCATCGCTTTATAGAACACTCCGACTTCCAGTACGACACCAATGCCAAGTGCCGTCAGGATGATCCACAAACCACTCGTTTTTTCGCCAGGACCGTGTGTGATATGCAAGATGCCTTCCCGAATCGTCTCGTAAGCAAGCAATGCAACGACGATGATCGCAGCAAGTAAGACGAGATTCACAAGGCGACCAAAACCATTCGGAAACCGTTTCGTTGGTGCTTTTTTACTGAGAGCAGAACCGATGTAGACGAAGAACTGGTTCGCTGCGTCACCGATCGTATGCATCATTTCAGCGAACATCGCTACATTCCCAGTTAAGATATAGGCGACGAACTTGATCGCGGCAATGATCGTATTGACGATGGCGGCAGCAAGGGCTGACTTATTTCCGCGACGGATCAATGAGAAAAAAGTGGTCATGAGCGGTTCTCTCCTTGTCTACTCAAAATAGGTTAACCGCGTCCTGCTTGGAAAGACGGATAAAGTGTCATGCCACCGTCGGCAAAGAGTGTGATTCCTGTGACATAACTTGCTTCGTCAGATGCAAGCCATGCGGCAACGGCAGAAATCTCTTCTGGTTTCCCGATGTTGCCCATTGGAATCATGCTCTCGACTTCTTTGCGTTGTTCTGGATCTTCGAATTTTTCAGCGTTAATCGGCGTATTGATCGCACCAGGTCCAATCGCATTAACCCGGATTCCTTTTGGTGCATACTCCATCGCAAGGGTTTGTGTCATCAATTTGACGCCACCTTTACTCGCAGCGTAGTGGACGAATGTCGGCCACGGAATGATTTCATGCACACTCGACATATTGATGATACTACCTTTGACATCATGTTCGACGAAGTACTTCAGTGCTTCTCGTGCCCCGAGGAAAGCTCCTGTTAAGTTGACGTCGATGACTTTTTGCCAATCTTCGAGCGACATCTCGTGGGACGCTGACGGCATCTCGATTCCCGCGTTATTGACGAAAACATCCAACTGACCAAAGTGAGCCACCGTCTCTTTCACAAGATTGATCATATCATCTTCCTTTGAGACATCCCCTTGGACGATAAAGGCTTCCCCACCTTTTTCTTGAATCGATTCAGCGATTTTTTTCGCTTCTTCCGGGTGGCTGCGATAGTTGATGACGACACGCATGCCTTCTTCTGCATAACGACGAACGATAGCTTCACCGATTCCCATTGATCCACCTGTTACGACGGCAACTTTTCCTTTTAAACTTTCATACATGATGCTTCACTCCTTCATTTATTGTTTCGTAAATCCAATCATGATTCCACCAGCAACGACTAAAATACAACCGATAATGACGAAGGTCATCTCTTTCTTCGTTTTTGTTTCTTTCAGCAAGAGGACGCCACCAATGGTTGAAATGACGACACCTGTTTGAGAAAGGGAGAAGCTTGTTGCGACTCCAACTTTTGCCGTAGCAAACAGTAAAGCGACGTTCCCGACAGCCCACATGAGTCCGCCGATGGTATTGCCAGCAGTTTTCTTCGTAAAGAGATCTCCTTCTCGTAAAGAAAGAAGAATGGCGCTGACGACCATCCCGATCGCTTGCGGTAATACGGCTTCCCAGCCATTAATATCAAACCAGCGGGCGATGACGACGTAACCGACATACCCGACAGTCGAGATGAGAAGGAGCGTCAATCCTTTGCCGATATTCTCGTCTTCTTTACTTTTATCCTCCTTATAAGACGTGAAAGCTGCTCCGGCAATGATCAATACAAGCGCACTGATTCCGAGAATCAAGGCAGTTGTCGTTGACCACTCTCCAAAAGCAAGAACACCGAACAACGATGTTCCGACGAGTTGCATCCCTGTTGAAATTGGCATCGTTTTTGAGACACCCATTTGACGAAATGCGGCAAATTGATTTTTTTGACCAAGTGCCCAAAAGGCACCAGAAAAGAATCCGGCAACCCAAGCGGTCGTCGACATCTCTGGGCTGACAAAAAAGAAGGTGACGATCGCGAAAAGTAACGCACCCAGAGTCGTACCGATGATTTGTTGCGCCGTTGAACCTCCGATTTTCGAAACGACAAGCGGCAACGATCCCCACATCAATGCGGGAACGATGGCAATTAGAATATCAATCAAGTGTTTCACCTCTCCTTACTATTATCTCTCTACTTGAAGCTGTACCCCGCAAGGCGATAGGAAAAACCTTATGGTGCGAAGATGAATTATTCTGAAATAAAAAACGTCCACCGAGGTGGACGTCTGCTCATGTGTTATTTAACGGAATGGTTCATCGGCGATCCGGACGATTTGTCGTCCGATCCGGCGACCGTTCCATAAAGCGATGACAGCGATCGTCAAGGAAATGCCCATGACGTCGAACTGCGTAAAATAATAGCCGAGATAACTAAAAGGCAGGCTGATGATCCCGACGAGCGAACTCGTCCACTGTCGGATTTTGAGTGACTCGATGTTCGCAACACGAGAGAACTTTTGTTGCTCCATGATCCGCCAACGTGTCGGTTCGCTTAAGGCATCGTTAACAAGACGCGGGAAGGCGAGCAATCGCGCGCCGTAAGAACCAGCAATCTGTAGGTAACGGTTTTGATTTTTCCCTTCGTCATCGAGCCAGCGTCGAACCATTGGTTTAGCGAGTTCCAGCAGGTTGATTTGCGGTGAAAGAATCTGAAGGATTCCAAGAATCGTTGATGCGGCACGTCCAAAGAAAGCAAACTCAGCAGGAAGCTGGATCGGTTCATTTCGGACGAGCAATTCGATATCGGATAAGACCTTCTCGATCAGTTTTGTATCCACGTTTTCCATATCACTTTCGAGATAGAACGTGACTGCTTTTTCAATCGCTTGTCGGATATTTTGCTTATTCGCATTCGGCAACAAGAATCGTAGATCTTCTAGACCATCGACGATCGCATCATAATCCAATGTGACGAAGGACTGAAGAATCCGCTGGATCGCGCGCATATCATCGGGCGTCGTCGCTCCGATCATCCCAAAATCAAGCAAGACGATTTTGCCATCGGACTGGACGAGGACATTACCTGGGTGCGGATCGGCGTGGAATTTCCCGCCGAACAGTAATTGTTCCCCAGCGTTCAAAAATAAATTACGTGCTAGTTCTTCACGGTCAATCTGATGTTCGGCTAGATAATCAAGATCCGTGATGCGTGTTCCTTCGATCCACTCCATGACAAGCACCCGATTTGTACAATGTTCTTCATAATAGCTCGGGATATAAATGACAGGGTTTGTTTCATACATCTTTTTAAAGTAGAGACCGTTTTTTAATTCGGTACGGTAATTCAATTCATCACCGATTACGAAGACCATTTGGCGATATAAGCTTTGCAAATCAGTCGATTTGTTTAACGACGTCCGGCGCAACATGGCAATGACGATACGCATGGCACGGAAATCGGTTTTGATGATTTGTTCGATATTCGGTCGCTGTACTTTGATCGCGACTTTTTTACCGTTTGATTTTAAGGTTCCGCTGTACACCTCACCAATCGAGGCAGAAGCGACAGGACGGGAACTGATATCCGAGATGATTTCTTCGATTGGCATACCCCAATCCTCTTCGATGATCTTTCGTGACTCTCCAAGTTTACTTGAAGGAACTTTATCAACCAGTTCGGTCAGTTCCATCAAGACGGACGGAGGAAACAGATCGGCTCGAATCGATAAGAACTGACCGAGCTTGATCAATAATCCTTCTAACCGTAATGCTTTTTTCTTATAGTCACGCGCAATTCGGATCATGATGCGCTCAAACTCTTCATTGTTCGTACCTGGCCGGTTTTTCCGGGTGAATCGATAGATCGTAAAGATGTAACGTGCGAACATCGTCACGATGACGACGATGCGATAAAGCGCCCAACGTTTCATACGGTCACCTAGCTTCCTGTACAGTTTGTTTCAGTATAGGTTACTTTACCTAAAAACGTCACTCGCAAACGGTCGAAACGGTGACAGAAAATTAATGCTTTACGGAAACTAAAAAGAGAGTATAGTAAGTATTGGAATTTCTTTGTAGAAAGGTGAAATGTGCGCATGTCCTGGGACTTATTGAATATCATCGGCACGGTCGCTTTTGCGATGAGTGGTGCGATCGTCGCAATGGAAGAAAAATATGATTTATTCGGCGTTTGGTTACTTGCTTTGATCACAGCATTTGGTGGTGGTGCCATTCGTAATCTATTGATTGGTGTACCAGTATCTGCTCTCTGGTCGCAAGGTGGTCTCTTTTTAGTCGCGATTCTCGTTGCGTTGTTGATTTTCATGTTACCTCAGTTATTCTTGCCGCACTGGACACGTTGGGGGGTCCTCGCGGATGCGCTCGGATTGTCTGCGTTTGCGATTCAAGGTGCCCTGATGGCGACAGCAAAAGGACTGCCGTTGTCAGCAACAATTTCAGCGGCTGTACTGACCGGTGTTGGTGGTGGTGTGATTCGCGATTTACTCGCTGGTCGGAAACCACTCGTCTTGCATAAAGAGATCTATGCGATGTGGGCTGTCATGGCAGCACTCGTGATTGATCGCTTCCAATTGACGAATCCTCTACATTTGTTCACATTGCTCGGACTCATCACCGTTTTACGTATGCTATCGTATTATTATGAATGGAATTTACCAGCACGACGGTTAGGGGGAGAATAAGTATGAAAGTATTCATTATGATTGGCGCGATCTCGATGATGCTATCGGTCGCACTAGGTGCATTCGGTGCACACGCCTTAAAAGATATGTTGACGGAGCGGATGCTCGCGAACTGGCAGACAGGCGTACTTTACCAGATGGTACACTCGCTCGGCATCCTAGCACTCGGAGGACTCTTATTAAAGGCATCGATCCCACAATGGTCATTAGCTGCATGGCTGATGCTCGCCGGAATCGTCTTCTTCTCAGGTAGTCTGTACGTCATGGCATTGACGAATGTAACGAAACTGGGTGCCATCACACCGATCGGTGGCGTCTTGTTCATCGCGGCGTGGATCTTTGTCGCAATTGGTGCCTATAAAGGATTATGAGAACGGACCGTGTTTCTTCAGTCATGGAGAAACACGGTCTTTTTCATATGAAAAACGCCTACTCATGATAGAGTAGGCGTAGGTATCAAAACGGATTCACCGCTTTGTCGTTTGTGTTTTGTTTAGCTTCGATAATGCTTGCTCATAGCGATCCAGTACACGATCTGCAACCGGTTTCAGCTCTTTTGAAAGCACAGCGAATTGCAATTCACGCGATCGTGTCGATCGGTTCATAGCATTCCCCATGGTAATTCCTCCTTACGTCATTCAACTTACTGTTTTATAGCCGCAAGGAGTATATTCCCATGAGATATTTCAATCAAACGTCATTCAACACATTAAAGTGCAAAATGAGTATTTAATTGTTCACTTTCGAGACGGTTACCAATGAAGAACTCACCGAACTCGCCATATTTCGCGCTGACTTCATCAAAACGCATTTCGTAAACGATTTTCTTGAACTGAAGAATGTCATCTGAGAAGAGCGTAACGCCCCATTCCCAATCGTCAAATCCTGTTGATCCGCCGATGATTTGCTGAATCTTCCCAGCGTAACTCCGACCGATCATACCGTGACGATACATGAGCTCTTTTCGTTTCTCCATTGAGAGTGTATACCAGTTATCGCCATCGCGACGTGACTTGCTCATTGGATAGAAGCAGATGTGCTTCGCTTGTGGCAGGATCGGATAGAGGCGGTCACGCACATATGGATTCTCGTATGGGTTTCCTTCGCCTGAACCACGGTACGTACCAAGTTCGACGACAGAGACATAAGAATATGTTGGAACCAAATAATCATAGAGATCGAGTTTCTGCATCTTGACTTCGACGTCTTGAATTTGTTCCATCGTAGGACGAAGAACCATCAAGACGAGATCTGCTTTTTGACCAATGATCGTATAAAGTGCGTGGCTTCCGTCTTTAGCTTCTTCCACCCCAGAAAGCTCTGCGAGGAAGGCTTGGAACTTTTCAATCATGCGCGCGCGCTCTGTCGCGTCGACTTGTTTTAAGCGTGACCAATCGATCCGGCGAAAATCATGTAATGTATACCAGCCGTCGAGTGTTTCAGCGGCTTGTTGCGTAGCAGTCGGTTCAGATGTTTGGTGTTGCATGGGATGACCTCCTGAGTCTGAAATAAATTGTCTTTTTCCATATCCTATCTTATCACATTCTATATAAAAGGCTTTGTCTTAAAAATTTTTGTCCACGAGATCGTAACACATGAAAAGAGCAGGGAGTGGGTAAAAGGAGAAAGGGACAATATTTTACTTAAAAAAGTCTCTGTACTATTCTTTAAAAGGACTGTAATAGTCAGGGAATATGGCTTCAGTGCTTTTGTTAGATAACTTTTTTGCAAATTGTTTTAACAACGATTGAGAACTGTGTATAATAAACGGTGGAAAAGAAAATGGATCAAATCGACGTCGTCGTGTTTACCTAAAAAAGGAGAGAAACTCATGCAATTATTCGATATGTTAGAACAAAAGATTAAAGCGCACCAACCGAAAATCGTCTTCCCAGAAGGAATTGACGCGCGTGTTCTCGGCGCAGCTGTCCGTTTGAAGAAAGACGGTCTTGTCACACCGGTCGTCATCGGACCGCGTGCACAAATTGAAGAAACAGCAACAGCGAACGGCATCGATGTAACTGGACTTGATACAATCGATCCTGCTTCTTACGCTGACATTGATGAGCTCGTCGCATCGTTCGTTGAGCGTCGTAAAGGGAAAGCAACAGAAGAACAAGCACGTGCTGTCATCTTAAAAGACGTGAACACGTTTGGTACAATGCTCGTTCACACTGGACAAGCAGAAGGTCTTGTATCGGGTGCGATGCACGCTACAGGTGATACAGTTCGCCCGGCACTTCAAATCATCAAAATGCAAGAAGGCTATAAAAAAACATCTGGCGTCTTCATCATGGTTCGTGACGATGAGCAATACGTCTTCGCAGACTGCGCGATCAACATCGCACCGGATGCGAACGACCTAGCAGAGAACGCGATCGCATCTGCGAAAACAGCGAAAACATTCGGGATCGATCCGAAAGTCGCATTGCTCAGCTTCTCAACAAAAGGTTCAGCAAAATCAGCAGAGACAGAGCGTGTCGTTGAAGCAACGCGTATCGCAAAAGAACGCGCACCAGAACTTGCGATCGATGGCGAACTTCAATTTGATGCTGCTTTCGTTCCAAGTGTCGCAAAATCAAAAGCACCAGAATCAGATGTCGCGGGTCAAGCGAACGTCTTCATCTTCCCAAGTCTTGAAGCTGGAAACATTGGCTACAAAATCGCACAACGTCTTGGTGGCTTCGAAGCAATCGGTCCAATCCTTCAAGGTTTGAACAAACCGGTCAACGATCTTTCACGCGGTTGTAACGAAGAAGATGTCTACAAACTCGCGATCATCACGGCGGCACAAGCGGTCGAAGAACGCCAAGCCTAAGCACAGTGTGAAAAAGTCTTTACTTTTTCGCTAAACCCCGTACAATGGTAAACATCACGAAAATCACGAAACGTAAACGTATAGCAACGCTCGTATAATAGTGGGAATTGGCCCACGAGTCTCTACCGGATCGCCGTAACGATCCGACTACGGGTGGTGAGTTACTGCTCTCTTTTTTGGCGTACAGTGGCTGCCCCCGGGTAGCGGCTGTACGTTTTTTCGTTTTTTAAAGAGGAGAATGCATGTATGAAACGTCTACACGATATGATTAATCAAGAGGGAATCGTCTTATCGGATCAAGTATTGAAAGTGGATGCTTTTTTAAATCATCAGGTTGATCCGACGTTGATGTGGGAAATCGCCTATGAGTTCATGGAACGCTTTCAAGATGCTGGTATCACGCGGATTTTGACAATCGAAGCGGGAGGTATTGCCCCGGCAATGATGACAGCACTTCGTCTTGGCGTACCAATGGTCTATGCTCGTAAGACGAAATCGGTCACATTGAACGAAGGAACGATTTCAGCTGAAGTTTTCTCATTTACGAAACAACAGACGAATACAATCACGGTCGCAGAGAAATACCTGCAACCGGGTGAACGTGTTCTGATCATTGATGACTTCCTCGCAAACGGAGAAGCAGCATTTGGTCTCGCTCGTCTCGTTGAACAGGCAGGGGCAGAAGTCGCTGGATTTGGAATCGTCATTGAAAAGTCGTTCCAACCGGGACGTCAAAAACTGATCGAAGCTGGATTCCGTGTCGAGTCACTCGCGCGTGTTGAGTCATTGAAGGACGGAAAAGCGACATTCGTCGACTCGGTGACCGTATGAGACTATCAAACTTCAAAGCAGCCAGTCTCGGACTTCAGCATGTGCTTGCGATGTACACGGGAGCAGCTGTTGTTCCACTGATCGTCGGGAGTGCGATCGGATTGTCAGGAGAAGAACTTGCTTATTTAGTGGCGATTGATCTTTTCATGTGTGGTGTTGCGACCTTATTACAAGTACTCGTCACGAAATACACAGGTGTTGGTCTTCCAGTCGTACTTGGTTGTACCTTTACAGCAGTCGGTCCAATGATTGCGATTGGAAGTCTTCAAGGCATTACAGCGATTTACGGTGCTTTGATTGCCAGTGGGCTGATCATTCTCGTCATTTCAGGTTGGTTTAGTAAGATCGCGGTCCTGTTCCCACCGGTTGTCCTTGGTTCCGTCGTGACGATCATCGGGATTTCCTTGATTCCGGCTGCGATCAACGATATCGGAGGCGGACAGGGAGCGAAAGACTTTGGTGACTTACGTTACCTCGGACTCGCCGGATTAACGATCGTCTTGATTTTAATCTTGAATCGCTACGGTACGGTCTTCTCAAAAGCGGCAGCTGTCTTAATTGCTGTGATGATCAGTACACTCGTTGCATTTGGCATGGGAATGATCGACTTCAGTCCGGTGGCAGAAGCGTCATGGTTCCAAATGGTGACACCATTTTACTTCGGTGTACCGACATTCAATGCAACTGCCATCTTGACAATGACGCTCGTTGGTCTCGTCTCGATGGTTGAATCGACAGGTGTGTTCTTGACACTTGGTGAAATCACGGACCGTCGTTTGACGGATAAGGATCTAGCGCGTGGTTACCGAGCAGAGGGTGTCGCGACGATCGTTGGTGGTATCTTCAATAGTTTCCCTTACACGACCTATAGCCAAAACGTCGGTCTAGTTCAGTTGACTGGCGTAAAGACACGCAAAGTCATTTTATTTGCGGGTGGATTTTTGATCTTGCTCGGTTTCTTACCAAAAGTAGCGACGTTTACGACATTGATTCCAAAACCTGTTCTTGGTGGAGCGATGTTGATCATGTTCGGAACGGTCGCGGCAAGCGGGATCCGTATCCTATCACGGGTCGATTTTTCGAAGAACGAGCACGTCATCACGGTGGCACTCGCGCTCGGAATTGGTCTAGGAATTAGCATGAATCCTGAAATCGTAGCAGGTCTCCCATCACAAATTCGCGTTTTGACGGATAGCCCGATCGTCGCTGGTTCACTAACAGCATTGCTATTGAACGGGATCTTCCGATTGACCGGGAAGTCCGAAACAGCAGATGTGCCACTTGCTAAAGTTGAATAACAATTGTAACTTTCCGAAAGGAGCTATCCTGTATACTACATAGTAGCAGGTAGTTCCTTTTTTATACTGCTAACGTAATCAGAATATTCCGAGTATGTGGATTTAGTGAAAAATATACATTGAAAACGTTTACAAAATCGACACATCTTCTTTATACTGACAACGTAGCGGTACGGGGAACTGCTAAGAAACAAACAGAGACTGGAAGGACGTCGTAAAAATGAAACAACAGACAGAGTTGAATCGGGGACTGGAAGAACGTCACATTACACTCATGTCGCTGGGGGCGGCAATCGGTGTTGGACTCTTCCTCGGATCAGCGAAAGCGATCCAATTGGCAGGTCCAGGGATCTTACTTGGTTATCTTATCGGTGGTGTCATCATTTTCATTATCATGCGAGCACTTGGGGAGCTTGCAGTGCGGGAGCCGATCGCTGGTAGTTTTGCGGAATATGCCCGAAAGTATGTCAGTCCATTAGCTGGTTTTTTAACGGGTTGGAATTATTGGTTACTCTGGATTTTTACGTGTATGGCGGAAATCACAGCAGTCGGTATTTACATGAAAGTATGGTTCCCGGATTCCCAGGGGTGGGTATGGGCGCTAGCAGCACTTGTCTTGATGACAAGCATCAACTTCATTGCTGTTAAATTTTATGGTGAATTCGAATTTTGGTTTGCGTTGATTAAAATCGTCGCGATCGTCGCCATGATCATCTTAGGAACTTTGACGATCGTCATTGGTCTTGGAAACGGCGGCACACCGGTTGGGATTTCGAACCTTTGGTCACATGGTGGATTCCTGCCGAACGGATTCGGTGGAGTACTCCTTGCCATGCAGATGGTCATGTTTGCCTTCTTAGGAATTGAAGTGATTGGGGTCACAGCAGGGGAAGCGAAGAACCCGAAAAAAACGATTCGAAAAGCTGTTAACAACGTCTTCCTTCGAATCTTAGTATTCTACATCGGGGCGCTCTTCGTCATTTTATCGATTTATCCATGGGATCAAGTCGGTGCGAACAACAGCAGTCCGTTCGTATTATTATTTGATTCACTTGGTATTCCGGCAGCAGCCGGCATCATTAACTTCGTTGTCTTAACGGCAGCACTCTCGTCATGTAACTCGGGTATCTTCTCGACAGCCCGGATGATGATGAACTTATCCGAGAACAGTGAAGCACCACGTCGTTTCTCGAAAATCTCGAAAAACGGTGTTCCGGCACTGGCGACGATTCTTTCAGGTGTCGCATTGCTCGTCGGTGTCGCTTTGAACTATTTCTTACCGGAAGACGTCTTTGCGATCGTTACGAGTATTGCGACGTTTGGCGCCGTCTGGACGTGGGCAATGATTCTAATCGCTCAGATGCGAGCACGGAAAGTACACGGTTCAGCAGAATTTGGTGTTCCGTTCTTCCCGATTGCGAACTATATCGCCCTCGCGGCGCTTGCCGGTGTCATCGTCTTGATGGCATTTGACGCAAGTACACGGATCGCTCTGGTCGTTGGACCACTCTGGTATGCGATTCTGATTGCTGTCTATTATGCACGGGGAATGCATAAGGAGACACGTCAGTCGACGCGTCAGGCATCAGGAGAATAAGGAAACGAGCGGATCCGGAAACGGATCCGCTTTTTTGACGCTTCGTATCAAACCGTTTCGTTTTGTTTTAATGATAGATTTGCTACACTTACGACAGAACCATACAGGAGGTCATACGAAATGAAAACGATTCATGTAGATGAGTTACAAGAACGATTAGAGGCAGGTGAGGCGTTGCATGTCGTCGACGTCCGTGAGCAGGATGAATACGATGCAGGACATATTCCGAACGTCCGCCTCCTTCCGATGTCTGAGATCGGCGAACGCTATACGGAATTGCAAGAAGGCGAAACCTACTACTTGATCTGTAAAGCGGGTGCGCGGAGCGAAAACGTCGGTCGTTTCCTCGAGCAATATGGATACGACATCGTCAACGTCGAAGGCGGTATGATGAACTGGAAGGGCGATCAAGAAGCATAAGGGTAAGCGTTACTAAGGAAGACGACTCGAACTGAGTCGTCTTTTTTCATGTGAACTAGTACACGTTTACCGATTTTTCTATGAACATTTTTCGTTATTCTTCCGATAGAGAAGGTAGAATAGCGAGTCCTTGCACTCGAGAATGGAGTGACACATGGAACAAAAGATCAAACGAACAATGAGCATCAAACAAAAATTAATCGTGACATCGATTCTACTTTTGATGATTCCTGCATTAGTAATCGGCTTTGTCGCATATGACCTCGCGAAACAAAAGATGACGGAACAGATTCTTCAATCTGCTCATAGTGGAGTCGACCGGATGAATGATGAGATCCAAAACATCATTGATCCGATGCGGCGCGATGTCGCCTTTTTTGCGGACCGAATTGACGGGACGCTCTATCAAAAAGGAAAACAAAATGCTGCGTTAAAGGAAAAAATGACTGAATATCTCGATATGCATCCGCAGGCGGCGAACATCTATTTCGCGACGACGGACGGGGATATGAATATTTTCCCGGAACAGGTCATGCCAGATGATTATGATCCACGGGAACGCTCGTGGTATCAATCGGCAGAAGCAGCAGGTGGCAAGGTCGTCATCACGGATCCGTACGTCGATGCTGCCTCGAACAAGATGATGGTCACGCTCTCGCAGACGACAGGTAACGGAAGAGGTGTCGTGGCGATTGATGTCGATGTCGACCGGATCGCGGAAATCGCGAAAAAGATCAAAATCGGAAAAGAAGGATACGTAATGATTCTTGATTCTACGAAAAAAATCGTTACGCATCCGACATTAAAACCAGGTGAGAAAGCGACAGGCAAATGGGTGTCATCACTTTACGCTAATCCAGCAGGGCAGTTTGGCTATGAGTTTGAAAACAAAGGCAAACAGATGGACTTCATGACGAACGACCTGACGAAGTGGAAGGTTGCCGGAACACTGTACGATCATGAAATCACGGATGCGACATCGAGTATTCTTTGGACGACGCTTGTTGTCATCGGCGGGATGTTGCTCGTCGCAGCCATCTTCATCTACTTCATTCTTCGCTCGATTCTTCGCCCACTCGGTCATTTAACACGTGGAGCAGAACGGATTCAATCTGGTGATTTGACGGAACCCGTCATCGTTGAATCAAATGATGAAGTCGGTCAAGTGGCCCAAAGCTTTAACGTCATGGTTGACTCACTCCGTTCGATCATCATTAATCTCGATCAGTCGATTACACAAGTAGCTGGCTCTTCTCAGGAATTGATGGCGAACTCTGCCCAAACGACTTCCGCTTCTGAGCAAATCGCGGGATCGATTCAACAGGTCGCAGCAGGGGCGGATCAATCGAAACGTCAACTCGATGCGAATGCTGTTTCGCTCCAATCGATTACAGCAGGCATCATGCGAATCGCTGAGAGCTCAACCGATGTCTCGGAATTGTCACGTTCAACGGCAACAGAAGCCGAGAATGGAACAGCTGCTGTGCTGAAGAACGTTGAGCAGATGAAAGAAATCGATGCCTCCGTTCAAAACTTCGGTGGTGTCATCAGCTCACTCGCCCATCGTTCGAATGAAATCGGAAAAATCGTCGATGTCATCAACGGTATCGCTGAGCAAACCAATTTGTTAGCACTGAACGCAGCAATCGAAGCAGCACGCGCAGGCGAAAATGGAAAAGGATTCGCTGTCGTTGCGAGTGAAGTGCGTAAACTAGCAGAGCAATCACAGGATTCAACGAAACAGATTGCACAGCTGATTCAAAACATTAAACAGGAGACGGATCAGTCGGTCACGATGATGAAGGAAGTCTCAGGACAGACGAAAGCCGGTTTGTCGACGACAGAAGCATCAGCAGAGCGTTTCCAAAAGATTCTCGAACGAACGCAGGAAATGACGCCACGGATCGAAGACGTGACGGCGACGGTCGAAGAAATTGCAGCGAACGTCCAAGAAGTATCTGCGTCAGCGACGGAAATCGCACATATCGCGCAAGAGAATTCGTCCGCTTCGAAACAAGTCGCAGCGACGACGGAAGAACAGTTGAGTGCGATGGAAGAGATTTCGCAATCCGCCAAAGTATTATCCGATATGGCGGAAGAACTACAGGTACTCGTT
Source organism: Exiguobacterium sp. UBA3968 (assembly GCF_002385115.1). Classification (NCBI taxonomy): domain Bacteria; kingdom Bacillati; phylum Bacillota; class Bacilli; order Caryophanales; genus Exiguobacterium; species Exiguobacterium sp. UBA3968. The sequence goes on along the minus strand of NZ_DGCW01000004.1, from coordinate 206,282 downwards.
GCCCGTTTCCGTGTTTAAATGATCAAATCAAAAAAAGGCAAGGAAGCCCGTCTTCCTTGCCTTTTTTTGTCTGTCAACATTCGGTGACAAACGGAACAAATAGCTTATAATCCCTGTGAATCTGGGCTTGAGACAGTGTTAAATCGGGAATTTAATTAGTATCTAACACTTCGAAGGAGGTGGGTACGGTGAAGCAGTTTCGTAAAATAAGAGAGTGGCAAGATGCAGGTCTTTTGGATGAAGCAACTGTTGAACGAATTCTGAACTATGAAAATCAACGTTCAACAAAACAACGTCTGCCTTTGTTATTAATCATTGGAGGTACCTTCGTCGTATTGGCTGTATTCAGCTTTTTGGCTGCTAATTGGCAAGCGATGCCAGTCGGCTGGAAAATCGGACTCGTCGTAGTACTCATGTGGAGCTGTTACATCGTGGCAGATCTTTCGGAACGTCGTCATATTCTTCATCCGATTGTCTTTCGAATCGGTGGAATCCTAGCATTTGGTGCCTCAATTCTCGTCGTGGTTCAAAGTTTTCATTTGCCGATGGAAGGATCATTACTCGGTTGGTGTGTGTTTGTCGCCGCGTTAGTACATTATGTACTTTGGCGTCATGAGGCATACGGTGTCGTCGCCTTTCTTTCCGGATGGACGATCTTCACGAGTCTTGGGGGATTTGGTCAGGAGCAGGCGAGTTATCTTGACTGGACGTCCTTTAGTCTTATGATTATACTTTCGTTCAGCTGGTTTTACTTCAGTCAACAGCTGCCGTCGCTTTTATTTAGCTGGCTGTTTCTTTTTTTCAGCGGTCTATCCTTGTTTCTCCTCGTATCATATGACGGATTCCTGTGGCCGATTTGGACGCTATTTTTGCTTGTTCCAGTTCTCTGGCTTGTTCGTGAGGAATCCAATCGCCGTATCGTCGAGATGGTCTATCTGGTCGTCGCTGCTATCAGTTCGATCATCTATTTATCCGTTCGTGCGGAATCAAACGTCGTATTACCCTCCGTGACAGAAGCGGTACTGTTAGCTATCGTCTCCACCGGTCTAGGAATCTTTCTCTATCAAAAATGTCGTGGATTGTTGTTCATCGTACCGCTTGGATTCGTCGGAGTACTCTGGATTGATGAACAGGCAATTCTACTTGCCATTCTCTTTGAATTATCCGCGCTACTGTATCTGTTATATCAAGAACGCCGTCATGCAGTCGTCTGGCCAGCCTTTCTCTATTTCATTCTCGTTCAAATTGCGATATATGTCATATATGCCTGGGATCGTTTAAACATGTCCTTATTTTTCCTCATTGGTGCGCTACTCATCTTCTTATTGTCTGGTGTCTTATGGTGGTTACGCCGTAAAGGAGGTGTGGCGTCATGAAGCGTTATCTGATACCAGTATTGCAGACATGCGCCGTCGGTCTGTTGATCGTCAGCTTTTTTGCGACCTCCTGGTTCGGGACATCGTACCGTTTTCGGGCAGAACCGTTTGATCCGTTTGATCCCGTTTACGGCGAATACGTGATGCTTCAGTACCCAGATTTAAAACCTGGTCCGAGGATTCAAAACGGACGTGTCTATGTCAGCTTCAAGACGGATGCTTCCGGTTATGCTCAAATCGATCGGATTTCGAATGAACGATTCTTCGGAAGTGTCGCCGGCGATTATTACGAGCAATATGTATCGATTCCGCAGTTGACGCAGTATTATGTCGAACAGGGAAGCGGAAAACAATACGAAAAAGCAAAAGCACTGGAAGTCCGAGCGGATGTGTCACCATGGGGAACGATCCGGACGACGAATTTAAAGATTTCTGAGTAAAAAACCTTGCGCCAGGAATAAAACGGTTGTACTATTAATTTAAATTTTCAGACAACTGAATCTGCATGTGTAGATGGGAAGAGTAAAGTGATTGGAAATCGATAGAGAGTCTCTGTTGCTGGAAATGAGACGATTTCGATACTTGAAGATGGTCCCGGAGCAGTCGGAAGAACGTGAACCGTGTTCATCAGTAGAACCGACCGGTAGGAAGGATACCGTTAGCATTCCATGGAGTCTCGTACTCCTAGAGGTGGCTGAGCGTGAGTTGAGTCATGAACGAAGGTGGTACCACGTGATCAGACATCACGTCCTGAGAAATAAGGGCGTGGTGTCTTTTTTTGTGGAGACGTTCCCGCAGGAGGAGGATGACGAGATGACAGAGGCATTGGTATTGCAATCAGACTTTGGTGTGAGTGACGGGGCGGTCAGTGCGATGTATGGGGTGGCCCATAGCATCAATCCGGAGATTCGGATTTTTGATTTAACGCATGACATTCCGCCATTCCACATTTGGGAAGCGTCCTATCGGTTACTACAGACGGTGCCGTACTGGACGGAGCAAACGGTGTTCGTTTCTGTCGTCGATCCGGGTGTCGGGTCGAGGCGAAAGAGTGTCGTCGCGCGAACACGGACCAATCAATACATCATTACACCGGATAATGGGACGTTGACGCATCTTTGGCAAGCCGGATACATTGCGGAAGTGAGACAACTCGATGATCGACGGCATCGTCTGCCTCGGATGGGTGAATCGTATACGTTTCACGGACGAGATATCTTTGCCTTCACGGGTGCGCGATTATCGAGTCACGTCATCACGTTCGAAGAGGTGGGACCGCTTTTACCTACTGAAGAACTCGTCTTACTCGACCGGACATTTGCTTCATCGTCGGACAACGGTGTTACCGGTATCGTCGAGATTCTCGATGTTCGCTTCGGAAACGTCTGGACGAACATCCCGGTCACGCTCGTCCGCCAGGTGGGTCTTGATATCGGCAACCACGTCAAGGTAAGGGTTTCGTACCGAGACCGGATCGTCTACGAACAAACACTGCTCTTCGGTCATTCGTTCGCCGATGTGCCGGTCGGTTCAGGAGTCGTCTACATCAATTCGCTGGATCAGATTGCTCTTGCCTTGAATCAAGGTTCGTTTGCACATGCATTTGAAGTTGGAATCGGAAATGATTGGAGTGTTAGCGTACAACACATTAAAGGAGGAGATCGAACATGAAAGGATTTACGACAAAACAAATCGTCGCAACTGGGATCGGAGCAGCTGTATTCATCATTTTAAGTCGATTCGCTGCGATTCCGACAGGCGTACCGAACACGTCAATCGAGACAGCCTATGCATTTCTCGCATTCATGGCAGTCTTGTTCGGACCGGTTACAGCCGGCTTGATCGGTCTGATCGGTCATGGCTTAAAAGATGCGATTTTATACGGTTCCCCGTGGTGGAGTTGGGTCATCGTCTCCGGGTTCGTCGGGTTTGGTATCGGATTGATTGCTAACCGAATTCGTTTAGAAGAAGGCGGATTGACGACTCGTAAAATCGTTTTATTCAACGCCACACAAGCCATCGTGCAAGCGATTGGTTGGATCATCATCGCACCTGTACTCGATATTTTAATTTACACGGAGCCGGCGAATAAAGTCTTCGTTCAAGGTGCGGTCGCTGCGACATCAAACATCTTGACAGTCGGTGTCATCGGAACGTTATTACTCGTCACGTATGCCAAAACAAGAAGTAAAGCAGGCAGCTTGAAACGCGAAGTTTGACCGAATGAGCTATGATCCTGTGCGAAGAAACGGCAGGGACATAGCTCATTTAGCTTGGGGGGAGAAAGACATGACAAACGTGATTGAATTTCAGGATTTTTCATTTACATATCGGAGTCAGTCGGAACCGACACTCCGGCAGATTCAGTTAACGATTCAAGCAGGCGAACGCATCTTAATTGTTGGACCTTCGGGTTCAGGAAAAAGTACGCTTGCTCAGTGCATCAATGGGTTGATTCCATTCTCGTACCCGGGAACGTGGAAAGGACAGGTTCTGATCAAAGGGCAGGATGCCCGGACGTTATCGTTATTTGATCGTTCGCTGCATATTGGCACGGTGTTACAGGATCCAGATGCGCAGTTCGTTGGTTTATCGGTTGGCGAAGACATTGCCTTTGCGCTCGAGAACAAACAGACAGGGCGACCGGAAATGCACGAGATCGTCGAACGCGTCGCACGGATGACGGACGTCGAGACGCTTTTGCAAGCGCGATTAAATGATTTATCAGGAGGTCAGCGACAACGGGCGGCATTGGCTGGAGTTCTCGTCGAAGATGCGGATATCTTATTGTTTGATGAACCACTCGCAAATCTCGATCCGGTAGCGGGTCAAGAAGCGATGATGTTAATGGATCGACTGCAACGCGATACGAACCGAACACTGATCGTCGTTGAACACCGAATCGAGGATGTACTGGTCATTCCATTTGATCGCATCATCGTCATGGTCGACGGAGAAATTATCGCCGATCATCATCCTGACGTCATCTTAAGTAACGGAAAACTGCAACAAGCAATATTGCGTGAACCCCTCTATGTCAGTGCCGCACGCTGGGCTGGCATGACCGTGGAGTCTGTAGATCAGCCGAGCCGCATCGATCCTTTTTTAGAGCAGTTCAACCAGAAAGACGTGTTAGAACGTTTAGAAGAAGCTCCTCAAAAAGAGGCTGCAATCTCTGATTCATTGCTTGAACTTGAGCAGTTGGCGTTTCATTATCATCAAGGAACGCCAGTGCTTGAAGATGTGACGGCGACTTTTCAAAAAGGAACACTGACAACGATCGTCGGTCAGAATGGTGCAGGAAAATCAACGCTTGCGAAAGTGTTGAGTGGTTATCAACGGACAACACGTGGTCGGATCCTACTTAACGGGACCGACATTACGCACCAACCGATCGCCGAGCGGGCAGGGTCAATCGGATTCGTCCTGCAAAATCCGAATCATATGATTTCGAAGCACCTCGTGCAGGAGGAAATCCGCTACGGGATGCAGACACTCGGATTGAGTGAAGCGGAAGAAAACGAGCGTCTCGAGCAGACGTTACGTCGCTGCGGATTATATCCGTTTCGCAATTGGCCGATCCAAGCACTAAGTTTTGGTCAGAAGAAACGGGTGACGATTGCTTCGATTCTCGTTCGACGACCGGATATCTTGATTCTCGATGAACCGACAGCTGGTCAAGATTACCGGCATTATTCGGATATGATGGGCTTTTTAGAAGGATTGAAACAAGAGGGGATGACGTTACTCATCATCACGCATGATATGCATCTCGTCTTAGAGTACAGCGATCAAGTCTGCCTGGTGCAAGCTGGACGCATCCGTTACGCCGGAACGTCATTTGGACTGCTAAATCAAGAACAGTTGCTGCATCATGCCCATTTAAAGCAAACATCGCTCTTTACGATAGCGAAACATCTCGACATCGATGCGGAACGATTCGTCGAGTCCGTGATTACGGCGGAGCGAAAGGAGCGGGAACAATGGCTGTAGAAATGCTTGGCTATATTGAAAAAGCGTCACCGATTCATCGATTGACGGGAACGACGAAACTGATCGGATTCTTGTTATTTACGACAGCAACGATGTTTACCTATGATACGCGTGTCTTACTTGTTCTTGGTTTAGTCAGCATCGTGTTATTCCGATTGTCACGTATTCAGTTTCGGGAAGTCCGATTCGTTTTGATCTTTACAGCAATATTTGTCCTGATTAATGCACTCGCCGTTTATCTATTCGAACCAGAGCAGGGCGTTGAAATCTACGGTTCGCGTCACGTTTTATTTGAAGGCGTTGGTCGCTTTACGATAACATCAGAACAATTGTTTTATCTGTTTAATCTCATCTTAAAATACAGTGTGATCGTTCCGATTGCTGTGTTGTTTCTCGTCACGACCCATCCGACGGAATTCGCGTCCTCGTTGAACCGGATTGGTGTACCGTATAAAATCGCCTTCGCTGTCTCATTAGCGCTCCGTTACATTCCAGACGTACAAGCGGACTTTCGGACGATTGCGAACGCTCAGGAAGCGCGGGGAATTGCCGTCTCGCATGGTTCGCTTTGGCAACGGGCGCGTAATAGCATCCAGATTTTACTTCCGTTGCTGTTTACGAGTCTCGAACGAATTGAAACCGTCAGCAATGCGATGGATCTCCGTGGATTTGGTGCGGGACGAAAGCGGACGTGGTACAACCAACAGACGATGACACGCATCGATTATGTCGCCATCAGTTGTGTAGTACTTTTGACAATTTTCTCGTTTGTCGTCACTTTCCATGACGGCAATCGATTTTATAATCCGTTCTAAGCATGAGATACGAAAAAGGCAGTGGATGCGTCCACTGCCTTTTATCATATAACTAATCCGCTTACGCAGAACGTTTTTGATTTTCCCAACGTGGTGAATTCAATAGTTCAATCCATTTCTTGACGGCTGAGATCGTAATGACGATCGCGAGCAGTCCCATCGTTACGGATAAGACGGTATTCAAGACGCTAAATCCTGGAGAATCTGGATTTGCATAAACGTTTGCGACCATCCAGATATCAGCAAATGTTACTGTGATCAGGAGGTAGACGAGCGGGATGAACGTCGTCAGGGCATAGACTTTTTTATCGGCGATTTTCAAGATGATCGTCGTTCCGATGATCAAGCCGATTGAAGCCATCAGCTGATTTGATACCCCGAATAATGCCCAAATCGAACCGATGTCACCTGAGAACAGGAGATAGCCCCAGAAGAACGTACCGAGTGCTGAAGCAAAGATTGCACCTGGAATCCAGTCGACGCGTTTGAGTGGTTTATAAAATTCACCGAAGAAATCTTGAATCAAGTAACGGGCGACACGTGTTCCTGCGTCGATTGCAGTTAAAATGAAGACCGCTTCGAACAGAATGACGAATTGGAAGAAGAAACCGGCAATTTCTTTGAACCATGGGATGGCGCGGAAGATGAACGTCATACCGACGGCGAGTGAAACGGCACCACCCGTTCGACCTGCAAGGTCGAGTCCGATTTCACGAGATAAATCATCCAAGTAGACCGTGCTCATACCTAGAGTTGCGAATACTTCTGGTGTTGAGTTGATGGCAAAGTAATCACCGACTTCAAGAGATGTCGCAGCAATCAATGCCATGACGGCAACAAGACATTCAACAAGCATGGCACCAAAAGCAACCGGTTTGATGTCACTCCACCGATTGATCATCTTCGGTGTCGTACCAGAACCAACGAAAGCGTGGAAACCAGAGATTGCACCACAGGCAATCGTGATCGAGATGAATGGCCAGACTGGACCAGCGATGATTGGACCACCGCCATCAACGAACTTCGTGAATGCTGGGAATCGAATGTCCGGGTTGATGATGAAGACACCGACGATCAAGGCGAGAAAAACACCGATTTTCATGAAGCTTGATAGATAGTCGCGTGGTGCGAGCAAGAGCCATACAGGCAGTGCCGCAGCGAAGAATGCATAAATCGGTAGAGCGATTGCGAGCTGACGAGAGGACAGGTCGAACCAGTCACCGATGAATGTTTCCGTCAACTGAGGACCAAAACCAATCGCAGCTAAGATGAGTAGAAAACCGACTGTTGAAGCAAGGGCTAGATTACCACCTTTACGTAAGTAAATCCCAACGAGCATCGCAATCGGAATCGTCGAGAAGACAGCAAATGTGCCCCATGGGTTATGTTCAAGTGCGTGCAGGACGACCATCGATAGTCCCGCCATCGTAATCGTGATGATGAAGAGCATCGCAAGACCGGCACAAAAACCAGCGACGGGACCTAATTCTTTTTTAGCGACTTCGGACAACGATTGACCATCTTGACGCATCGAGGCAAACAGGACGACCATATCATGGACCGCTCCCCCGATGACGGCACCGATCAAGAGCCACAGTAAGCCGGGTAGGTAGCCGAACTGAGCAGCAAGGACAGGTCCTACGAGTGGACCAGCAGCAGCGATTGCCGCAAAATGGTGTCCGAATGAGACCCATTTGTTCGTTGGAACGTAATCTTTTCCGTCCGCTAGTTTATGAGCAGGCGTTTCGCGATCATCTTTGATTTTTAAGACTTTCGCAGCCATGAATGTACCGTAGAGACGATACGCGATTAATAAGATACAGATGACAGCAATGACGATGGGAGTAGCGCTCATCTAAAATTCCTCCTCTTGAATGAACTATGATGGATTTAGTATACAAGTTGTGGAAGCGCTTTCTTTAATTTTTAGATGAGTTGTCGATTTTGTACGACGAAAGGTTGAAAAAGGACCTTGAATCACAAAAAAGAAGCGCTCAAATACCGAGCGCTTCTTTCAATAGTTTGACATACGTCCGACTGACCGGCACATCGATTTGGTGAATCTTTAAGTTGTAAGCCCCGTTAAACCAAGGTTCGATCGCGTCAATCGCTGATAAGTTCACGAGATACGAGCGATGAACCCGTAAAAACCGATGATCTTGAAGCTTTCGTTCAAGTTCGAGTAAGGTCTCGTTTGAAGGATACGCTTCATGTTCCGTTACGATTTTCGTTTTCCCGTTTTCAGCGACGATGTAATCAATATCTTGCGGAGATAAGAGTTTGAGTCGATCTCCCGTTTCGACAGCTAAACGTTCAAGTCGAGGTGCTTTTTTGGGAAGCGGTCGTGCGACTTTTTCGATGGCGCGCACGATCCGTGCCGGATCATACGGTTTCAAGATGTAGTCATAGGCATTTAGTTCAAAGGCTTCAAGTGCATGAGCATCATATGCCGTTACAAACAAAAGAGCCGGAGGACGTGGCATCGACTTCAATCGTTTGGCGACTTCAAGACCGCTTCCGTCCGTCAGCTCGATATCAAGAAAGACTAAGTCGGGTTGAAGGGAGCGGACGAGTCGTTCCGCTTCTTCGACACTACCGGTTTCTCCGACGACTTCAAGACCGGCTGCGGTCACGTGATAACGGAGCTCGTCACGTGCGAGCGGTTCATCTTCAATCAACAAGGTGCGCATGCTGGTTCTCCTTTCTGACTTCAATGGGAAGGCGAATTGTAATCGTCGTTCCGTTTTGACCGTCACTCGTGATCGTAAACTGTCCTTTTTCACCGTACAGGCTTCGAATCCGTTCTGCCGTATTGAATAACGCGGTACCGGTACCAGAAGATGGAACGACTTCTCGACCGAGACGAGCAAGGCGAGAGGCTTCAATCCCGCGTCCGTTATCGACGACTTCGAGGTAAAGTTGATCTGCCTCACACCATGCCGTCACCCCGACATATCCCGTCTGCTCATTCAAAAAAGCATGAAGGAACGCATTCTCGATCAACGGTTGTAAGATAAACGGTGGAACGAGTAAAGACGTCGTCTCTTCCGCTAAATCGATATCGAGGAACGGTCGATTTGGAAAACGAGCAGCTTCAAGAGACGTATACGCCTCGATATGCTCGAGTTCCTTTTGGAGCGGAATTTTCGTCGAGCGTGCTCCTTGGAGGTTACTACGGAAAAACGTTGATAATTCGAGCAACAATGTCCGTGCCTGTTCGACATCCGTTCGGCACAGTGCATAAATCGTATTGATGGCATTGAACAGGAAGTGTGGATGAATTTGTGCTTCGAGTGCCCGGATCTCGGCATCCTTCAGTAAATCAGCTTGGCGCTGTGCGTTCCCGAGTGCCAGTTGTGTAGAAAACAGTTTTGCTAATCCTTCAATGAGTTCGACTTCCACGGCGTCGAGCAGTTCGGCATGCGGATAGTAGACTTTTAACGTTCCAATCGTCGTTTCCCCGACGATGAGCGGAGCGATGATGCCCGCTTGAAGTGGGCAATCCGTTACGGGACAGCCGATATCGAGTCGTTCCGTCACAAGACGAACTTGTCCATCCTGTAAAACATGTTCGGTTGGTTTTGTCGTCCAGTGACTACCTGCTTGATGGTGATCACTTCCGATACCGAGGTGAGCAAGGATAACGGATTGATCCGTCAAGGAGACGGCTTCGGCTCGTGTTTGCTGCAACAGAATTTCCGCGACAGCTTCTGCCGTATGGATATGTAGACCACGCGTCAGGTGCGGAAGCGTCAAATCGGCGATATGCAACGACCGTTCTGCTTCTCGTGCACGGACGGTTTCTTCTTCTCGCGCAGCAAGACGGATGATCGATAAAAATAACCAGACGCCAAGGACGTTGATGAGTGTCATCGGCAAGAAGATAAACTGGACGAGTTCAACAGCCGCGTCAAAGGGGCGGGCGAACAGTAAAATCAATGACATTTCAAATAGCATCAAAAAAGCGGTCAGACAAACAGGTAACAATGCTTGGCTGCCGAGTCGGTCACGCCAGTAAGGGCGAAGTAATCCACTGACACCACCGGCAATGACGGTCGAAAGCGTACAAGCAAATGCTGTGAACCCGCCGAGGGAATACCGATGAATCCCGACGATCAGTCCAGTCATCAATCCACCAAGCGGACCAGCGAGTAACCCACTGATGACAACGATCATCGTTCGTGTATTCGCGATTGCCGATGTTCCGTCGACCTCTTCGAGCCAAGCATGGGGCAAGAATTCTGCTAAGTCGACTTTGACCCCTGTATAGTTACTTAAGATCCCATACGTCGCAAAAAACAGGACGAGGACACGGAATTGCCAACCTGCTTCCGGTTGACGCAACAAGCGTCGCGTTGGTCCCCACTGGGCGAGGATGAACGCTAAGATGATCATGATACCAAGTCGCTCGAGTAAAAAAGGAATCAGTTCCAACATATGTATTCCTCCATTCGAGTTAAGTGTAAACGCTCGCAAAACGAAGGGCAATGCCGATAAACAAAAAAGCCGTACTCCCTCTAGTGGAGAGGAAGTACGGTGAGCTTGCTTATTGTGCGTCTTTATCGAACGTGATGCGTGCGATTGCATCATGTTGGTGAATCGTTTCTTCGTTGCGACATTCGACGTAGAACGAAGCAATTGGATCCATTTCGTATAGGTCAGCAGCAATCAAGCGCACCATGTCTTCTACGAAACGTGGATTTTCGTATGCCATCTCTGTCACGCGTTTTTCATCCGGACGTTTGAGTACCGGGTGAAGTGGGGCAGAAGCATTTGATTCAGCCGCATCAAGCAATGATTGTTTCCAGTCAAAGTCTTCTGCTTCATCACGTAACGAAGCTTCCATCGTGACGTAGCCACGTTGGTTGTGGGCACTGTACTCGCTGATTTCTTTCGAACATGGGCAAAGTGTCGTGACGTTGATCGTCAAGCCGACAGATAATGTCGCTTCATTCGTTTCCGTGTTGACGCTGACCGTTTGCCATACTTCGGCATTCATCAACCCACTAAGTCCCGTTGCAGGTGCTTTACGTGTAAAGAACCATGGGTAACGGATCGTCAATTGACCTTCTGTTTGTTCCATACGGTCCGCTAAATCACGCGCGAATTGAATAAGTGATTCATTCGTGACTGTCCAACCTTCGTTGTGGTATTGATCAAGTTGTTCCGTTAAGCGACTCATGTTGATCCCTTTACGGTCTTGTACGAGTGACGTCGACAACTCGAACGTTGCGACTGTCGCTTGTGTTTTGTCCCCGTCTTGGATGACGACAGGATGTTTAACGTTTGAGATTCCAACAGCGTCAAGTGCGAACAGGAAGTTCTTCGGTGTATTTTGCAAGTCGACCATTTTATCTTTTTCAGTCGGTTTTGTTCCTTTGATTGGTGGTACCGAACCGAATAGCTTATGGCGCTCTTCTTTCGTTGGTAACGTAATCGGGTAGGTAGACATATTTATGGGCCCCTTTGTCCTTTTGTAGTGTTTCAATAGTAATAACATGACAGGAATGCTAGAGACGAGCAAGTCTGATGATTCCGCAAATGTGTTTCATCGTTTCATTACTAGAAGTGTTGTCTTGAATTTTATCACGAACGTTCGATAAACGAAACTCGCACGACTTAAAATCGACACATTCCATAGCCGGAGGAATAACATGCTTGCAATCGGGTATATTATCCTATAGTATATGTTCAGGTGAACGTGTAATTATTGTTTTTGTCATAGTCATACAATGTATTTTTGATTTTACAGATAGTCAGAGAAAGGGATGACAGAGATGGATTGGCAGTTATTACTTCAATATGCCTGGGTCGTACTCGTCTTGATCGCGCTTGAAGGATTACTTTCGGCAGATAATGCACTCGTACTCGCGGTCATGGTTAAGCACTTACCAGGAGAACAACAAAAGAAAGCACTTTTTTATGGATTAGCTGGAGCATTCGTTTTACGGTTCGCGGCACTGTTCGCGATTTCATTCCTCGTCGATATTTGGCAAATCCAAGCACTTGGAGCAGCGTACTTGCTCATCATGGGATTACGGCATATTTATAAGACCGCTAAGGCAAGGAAACTCGGTGAGAATCATGGCGCCGAAAATGAACTCGATGCAGAGCCGAAGTCGGAAGAGCCAGTTTCAAAAGGTGAATTCTGGCGGACAGTCGCGAAGATTGAATTCGCTGACTTAGCATTTGCTGTCGATTCGATTCTTGCTGCAGTTGCTTTAGCAGTCGCACTTCCGAACTGGGGATCGGGCGAAATCGGTGGTTTGAACACCGGTCACTTCATCGTCATCTTAACGGGTGGTTTAATGGGTGTTGTCCTCATGCGTTTCGCGGCCCGTGTCTTCGTGAAATTACTTGCAGAACGTCCAGGTCTTGAAACAGCAGCCTTTGCAATCGTTGCCTGGGTCGGTGTGAAGCTAGCTGTTCTTGCGCTCGAACATCCGAAATACCATGCATCAATCGAAGGAACAGTCTTCGAAGCCTTAAAACTTCCGGAAGGATTTGCTCACAGTACACCGTGGCAGGCATTCTTCTGGACGGTCATGGTCGGTCTTGCCCTTTGGGGTTGGTTCTCTTCACCAAAAACGAAAGCAAATCCAGATGCTGAAAAGAAAGTTGATCAAAACTTATAAGAAATGGAACGATCCGTCGATGACGGGTCGTTTTTTGGTGTTAGGTTTTCTTAAACAATGGGAATAAAACACAAGGTTAAGTACTTCAGTCGAGCTTTCATCTTTTTCTTTCCGATCGACCGGCATATAATGAATAGACTGAACAAAAAAGGGGATTCGTTAGTATGGATATTGGATTAATTACACAGTATGCGACCGTCGGGCTCGTACTGATTATTTTGCAAGGGTTATTATCTGCCGACAATGCGATGGTCATGGCTGTCCTAGTCCGACCGTTACCAGACGATCAGCGCAAAAAAGCACTTTTCTATGGTCTCGTCGGGGCACTCGTCTTACGTTTCGTCGCAATCTTCTTTGCCTCGTACCTAGCGACGATTTGGGAGCTTCAGGCACTCGGAGCGATATACCTCTTTTACGTGGCGTTTAAAGGAATCGTTGAGGCACGATCGAATAAACACCAAGTACCGGACTCGATTGCTTCACAAAAAGCCTCACCGAATTTTTGGTGGACGGTTGTTAAAGTCGAATTCTCTGATTTAGCGTTCGCTGTCGACTCGACACTTGCCGCTGTCGCCATGGCAACGACACTACCGATGATCGGAGGAACGATTGGTGGTCTGAATACAGGTCAATTCTGGGTCGTCTTCTTCAGTGGGATCATTGGTCTCGTCATTATGCGTTACTTTGCGAGTTGGTTCGTTGTCTTGCTCCAAAAGCGACCAGGTATCGAAGAAGCAGCGTTTTGGCTTGTCGCTTGGGTTGGCGTAAAGCTCGTCGTCATGACACTTGCGCATCCGTCAATCGACGTCTTGCCGCATGAGTTTCCAGAGAGTACACTATGGCAAACGATCTTCTGGGTCGTACTTGCCCTGATTTTAATCATTGGTTGGTTCCGTAGCGGAAGTAGTTCAACCAAATCAGCAAAATAATACAATGGCGGGCAGGGTACTCTCTGTCCGTCTTTCGTTAGGAGAGATTTTATGCAAAACGGTAATTTCATTCGGATGCTGACGCGGATGCAAAACGTTCCACGGTGGGATGAATATGCACCACGTTTTCCGGATAACGCAGCCAGTCATAGCTTTCGTGTTGCCTTATTCAGTTTGATGGCAAGCTATTTAGAAGAAGCAGACGGACAAACACCAGTCGACCGCCTGACATTGCTCGGAAAAGCCCTATTCCATGACATGAACGAGGTCATCACCGGACCAATCAAACACCGGACGAAAAAAGAGCCGACGTTACATGCACACATTCAGGCAATGGAACAACAGGCGAGTGAACAGCTCGTCGCCTTACTCTCGAAGTCGCTTCAACCAGCCTTTACGACGTATCTTGTTCATGCAGAGGATGATTCACCGGAAGGACGAATCGTTGAAGCCATCGATACGTTTGATGCGATGTTATATGCACGCCGGGAAGCACGGATGACAGAGTCCGTCTTTTTCGAACAAAAAGCAGCGGAATTACAGGCTGTTCTGGAACGACACCCACTCGCTTCAATCCGTCGCTTGACACAGTCGGTCATGGAAGAGGACGAGATGTCTCATTTTATCGAAAACGTCTTGATGATGGATACGATTCGGCGCTGGAAAGGACGTTTTAATACGATTGATGATAACGACGCGACACATGCGTTTCGTGCAGCTTCGCTTGGTATCTTCAATGGATTGATTGAATCAGAAAAATACGGCGTCACGATCGACATTGAAGAAGTCGTCTCCCGTCTCTTGTGCCATGATCTCGTTGAAGGAACGACAGGAGATGTTCTTGGACCTGTCAAACATGCGACGCCGGTCACGGCAGCAGCCTTCGAAGCTTATGAACGGGCAGAAGGAGAGACGTTGATCAACAATTTACCAGAAGACATCCGAGCACCGTTCCGTCGGTTCGTCGTTGAAGCAAAAGACGAGACATACGAAGGGCAAATGGTCGATGTGATCGATAAACTCGATGCGTTGATCAAAATGAACATGGAACGAAAGTTAAATGGTGTCGAGTATGAGACCGGTTATCGGGCCCAACTCAAAAAGGTACAGATGACATATGAAAACCCATCGGTCGTCTTTTTCCTCGCTTATGTCTTGCATGATTTGGATTACGTGACGTCATGACAAAGACGACGATGACACCAGGCCGCTTGACGTTGATCTTGATCCTCGGTTCACTCGCTGCACTCGGACCGCTCTCGATCGACATGTATCTACCTGCTTTTCCGGATATGTCACGCTCGTTTGATGCGAGTGCGTCACTGATCCAATTGAGTTTGACGGCTTGTATGCTCGGAATGGCGCTCGGACAATTGATCGTTGGTCCGCTCAGTGATGTTCGTGGACGTAAGCGTCCGTTAATGATTGCTTTACTTGCGTATCTGCTCGCTTCTCTTGCGTGTGCGATGGCACCAACGATTGAAGTGTTGATTGCGCTGCGCTTCATCCAAGGGGCAGCCGGAGCGTCAGGAATTGTCATTTCCCGGGCAATCGTTCGCGATCTATTCGAAGGACCGGAATTAACGCGGTTCTTTGCTGCCTTGTCCCTCGTCAACGGAACGGCGCCGATTCTCGCACCCGTCATCGGGGGACAGTTGCTTCGGTTCGGTGACTGGCATTTTGTCTTTTACTTGCTGGCGATTTTAAGTACGTTGATGTTGCTCGCTGTTGCACTGCGTTTGCCGGAAACACTTCCACTCGAAAGACGCGTTGAAGGGAATTTGACGACGACGTTGAAGACATTCGGACGTTTGTTGACGGACCGTGTCTTCATCGGCTATGCGTTCGCGCAAGCATTCGTCATGGGCGCGATGTTTGCCTACATCTCCGGTTCACCGTTCGTCTTACAAAATATTTATGGCGCTTCGCCGCAACAGTTCAGTTTTTTGTTCGGCTTAAACGGAATCGGAATCATTTTAGCGGCTCAAATCGCTGGACGTCTTGCTGGTCGAGTTGATTCAGAACGTCTGATGCGAATCAGCTTGACGGTTGTTGCGAGTGCAAGTATCTTTTTGTTCCTCGCTTTAACGTTAACGGACCAATTGATTTTCGTCATGATTCCACTTTTCTTCGTCGTCTCAAGCGTTGGTTTGATCTCAACGCTCGGTTTTACCTTAGCGATGCAAAACTACGGAGCAACGGCTGGAAGTGCCTCGGCACTTCTTGGTTTACTCCCGATGCTCGTCGGTTCGCTCGTGTCACCACTCGTCGGCATCATGGGGGAGCAATCGGCCGTTCCGATGGGGCTGATTATCATGACGCTTGATTGTTTGGCACTCGTCCTTTATTACGGACTAATCGTCCGACGTCCCGACCGCTCATAAATACTTGTTAGTCAAAAACGTTTGTCCTATTTATGGGACGAACGTTTTTTTATTTAATGAAAGGAAAAGAAATGGAATTCATTTTGAAACATTTTCTAGATGGTTTGCGTAGAAGAGGGAGAAAGCCAGTACTTCAGAAAGGAGTGGAGCGATGAAACAGGAGTTGCCGCGTGAACGAGAACCGTCGATTGAGGCAAGATTAGCACGTCATTTTGCCGCGCAAAAAAAATACTTACGTCGTCAAGAAGAGGCGATTGATCAGCGAGACAAAGAGTTGGCTCGTTTATTGTATGAAGAAAACCGGACTGCGTATCAGCGGGCTTATCACGAACTGTATGGTTCACATCCTTACATCGAGGTGAACGAAAATGGACGTTAGTACACTTTATTTATATGCGTTAGCGGCCGCTGCTTGTGGTGTGTTTGTGTCCATCCTATTCTCAGACGTCATTCCGGGTGTCGATCAAATTTTCCATCCTACGTTGATCTTATCTTTCGTCATCATCACGTCAGCGATCGGCTTCGGACTCGAACAACTGAGTCCGCTTGGTTCAATTTTGATTTTGATC
Organism: Exiguobacterium sp. UBA3968; assembly: GCF_002385115.1. NCBI lineage: Bacteria > Bacillati > Bacillota > Bacilli > Caryophanales > Exiguobacterium > Exiguobacterium sp. UBA3968. Next base: position 189,581 of record NZ_DGCW01000004.1, on the reverse strand, counting down.
ATCAGCAGTGTCATCGCGTTGTTGGTGACGACGCTGATGCATATTTTTTTGTTCGTTCCGATGGCACAAGCCGAACAGTCGCTTGGATTTTCGGAACAGATGCTAGAAGGGCGCAGCGCAACCGTCATCGTGCCGATTCCGACTGAAGGGTATGGTGAAATTTTACTTGATGACGTCTCAGGACGTGTATCGAAGTCAGCCGTCCTGTTTGAAGGCCCTGCCTTACCACAAGGAACAAAAGTACTTGTTATCGAGATTAAACAAGGCGTCGCGTCTGTCGTGACGTACCCCCAACAATGGAAAAAGGAGATGTTTACATGAATCCAGTATTAATCGTATCGATCGTTGCAGTCGCATTGATCGTTGCATTGATTGTCCTATTCATCACGAAGTACCGAACGGTTGGTCCGGAAGAAGCATTAATCGTATCCGGTAGTTATCTTGGAGGACGCAACGTTAATACCGATGAGTCCGGCAACCGGGTGAAGATTATTCGCGGCGGCGGAACATTCGTGTTACCTGTCTTCCAACAAGCAACACCACTGAGTTTGTTATCGAGTAAACTCGAAGTCACGACACCAGAAGTGTACACGGAGCAGGGTGTACCGGTCATGGCTGATGGAACAGCGATCATCAAGATTGGCAGTTCGATTTCTGAGATTGCAACAGCAGCAGAGCAATTCCTCGGAAAATCAAAAGAAGAGCGTGAAGGGGAAGCGCGTGAAGTTCTTGAAGGGCATTTGCGTTCGATCCTCGGTTCGATGACAGTCGAAGAAATTTATAAGAACCGCGATAAGTTCTCGCAAGAAGTCCAGCGGGTCGCATCACAAGATCTGGCGAAGATGGGGCTCGTCATCGTTTCGTTTACGATCAAAGACGTCCGAGATAAAAATGGATACTTAGAATCACTCGGGAAACCACGGATTGCACAGGTGCGCCGGGATGCGGACATCGCAACGGCAGACGCTGAAAAAGAGACACGCATCAAACGGGCGGAAGCTTCAAAAGATGCGAAAAAAGCAGAACTCGAACGTGCAACGGAAATCGCTGAAGCGGAAAAAGAAAATCAGTTGAAGATGGCAGACTACCGCCGCGAACAAGATATCGCGAAGGCGAAAGCCGACCAAGCGTATGATCTTGAGAACGCACGTGCACAACAAGAAGTCACCGAGCAACAGATGCAAATCAAAATCATCGAGCGTCAAAAACAAATCGAGCTCGAAGAACGTGAAATCCTCCGTCGTGAGAAACAATACGATGCGGAAGTCAAAAAACGTGCCGATGCCGATCGTTACTCGATTGAGCAAGCTGCCCAAGCGGACCGTGCGAAGCAATATGCGGAAGCAGATGCAACGAAATACCGGATTGAAGCATCGGCAAAAGCGGATGCAGAACGAATTCGTCTGGATGGTCTTGCAAAAGCGGACGCTGAGCGAGCACAAGGGGAAACAGAAGCAGACATCATTCGTTTGAAAGGTCTTGCCGAAGCGGAAGCGAAAGAAAAAATCGCGCAGGCGTTCGAACAATTCGGACAAGCAGCAATCCTTGACATGGTCATTCGGATGATGCCAGAGTACGCGAAAGAGATTGCAGCACCACTCGGTAACATCGATAAGATCACGGTCGTCGATACAGGTAGTGGTGAAGGTGGCGGTGCGAACCGTGTCACAGGGTACGCAACGGATTTGATGGCGTCACTGCAAGAGACGTTAAAAGCGTCGTCAGGATTAGATGTCAAAGAGTTGATCGAGAACTTCTCTGGTAAAGGAACAGCAAAGCCGTTAACGGTCAACTTGAATTCTCATGATGCGGTGGCAGCGTCGAAAACAGAAGACTGATATCATTACTATGTACTAGTAGAAGTAGTTTCTGAAAGGATATCTCATCATGGATGGTTTAGCGTTACTGCAAGAGCGTTGGATGTTGTTGCTCCCGTTCGTTGTCGTCTTCTTGATCAACGTCGGGTTATTGACAGCCCTTCTAAAGAAGCGACGTGATTTACCGAAGATGCTGGTCTTCGGAATGGGTGGGATGGCGATCGTGTTCATCGTCTCCTCGCTCGGCTTAAGCGTAGCACTGCTATTCTTCGGCTATAATTCCTAAAAAAACGGGACAGACTCGATTAAGAGTCTGTCCCGTTTTAAATGAAGTAAGAATGAATGCTGTTAACGTGGAAGGTCGTAACCAATGACGACGAGTCCCGGTCCAGTATGTGAACCGATGGCTGCGCCGGCGATCGTCAAGATGACTTCGCTTGGTGAGAATTGTGCTTCAATCAATTGTTTTAACTGTTCTGCCCGTTCGATCGAATCCCCGTGACCAATCATGATTCGGTGTCCGTCAATCGCAGGACGTGCTTCTTCCATCCACTCGACGATCCGGTTCATGACCTTTTTCTGACCTCGGATTTTTTCTTTCGGAATCAGCTTCCCATCTTCGACGGTCAACAGTGGCAAGATCGATAGGAGACCACCAATGAAGGCGCTAGCTCGCGAAACGCGTCCACCGCGCATCAAATATTCGAGTGATTCGACTGTAAACAGATGACGAATCGTATTCACCTTGGCTTCAGCGTAAACCACTGTTTCTTCAAACGAATGCGTTTGTGCATACTCTGCAACGTCGAGAACGAATAGTCCTTGTCCCGTTGAAGCGGTTTTCGTATCGAGCACGAGATAGGGGACGTTCGGATATTTTTCGGCGAGTTCATCTGCGAGCATCTTCGCGGTTTGGTATGTTCCAGATAACTCACTTGAAAAAGCGAGATAGAGGAAGGGATCACCTTGTTCGAAGTGACGCGTGAACACCTCGACCATCCGGCTGACTTCTACTTGGAATGTCTTTGGTGCTGCGCCATCGCGCATCTTATCATACAGTTGTTTCGGAGATATCGATTCTCCGTCGAAGAACGTGTCTTCGTCGATCAATACGCCGAACGGCATGATCGTAAAATCATAAGCATCTAACATGTCTTTTGGTGCATCAGCACCACTGTCTGTGATCAATCGGATCATCACGTTCTCTCCTTTCTTAACCTAGGGCTTTTTCATTTCGATCAAGCATTCGACTCAAGTTGACACCGAACCGCTCGTTCTCGAGTTCCGTCAAAGTCGCTGGTGTTAAATCAGCGCCGAGCGCAAGTAATGCCTCATAGGCACGACGTAAACATTCCTCAATCGTCAATGAGGTACCGAGTAATTCTTCAAGCGAAGCCATCGTTTCCGGGACAATGGTTGGATAGACGAATTTCGTCGCCTCGCCTTGAAGCGCTGCCGCGTAAAAGTCGCGGACTAAAGCGGCGCGCTGACTCCCGCTTCCGTTAACACAGAGGTAGATTTGGACGGCAACGCCACCGCGGACACGGCGCTGCGAGATACCGGCGAACTTTTTACCGGCGATCGACAGGTCGTAAGAACCGGGACAATACGATCCAACGACTTCACCGGCGACGATCGCGTCCGTTTCTTGAGCGAACATGCCACGGACGAGCGCAAGCATCGCTTCGTAACCACTGTCGATATCGATCCCACCGCGTTCCGGTAAGACTAGCGAAATATTCAAGACACCAGCGTCAAGGACGACGGCAAGACCGCCTGAGTTACGGACGACGGGCGAGAAACCATGTTCGTGCAAAACAGCTACGCCGTCTGCGAGGTGAGGAAGGCGGGCATCCTGGATGCCGAGGACGACAGTTTCGTGGTGAATCCAAGAGCGGAGTGCAGCTCCTTCTGTTGCAACGGAAGCGCATAATGTGTCGTCCATCGCAAACGATTGTGTCGCATGAAAAGCAGTTCCGAGTGACGTTTGATCAAAAATACGATAATGTTCTTGTTTTAAGAGTTCGATTCCCATAGGCTCGTTCCTTTATTGTAGATTTGCGACATCATTATAGCACAGGGTGTATAAAGTTTCTGTGCGAAGCGCCGCAGGAGACAGGAATCCTTGGAGACAAAACCGAACAACAACGACATAGACACGATTTAAAGGAGAGAAACATATGTATCAATCATTAGGTCAATTAAAGGAAACGAAGGTCTTCAAAGATCCTGTTCATCGGTATATCTATGTCAGTGATCAGTTGATTTGGCAATTGATCGGTACACGTGAGTTTCAACGACTACGTCGAATCAAACAACTGGGAACATCCTTTTTGACGTTTCATGGGGCGGAACACACGCGATTCCATCATTCACTCGGCGTCTATGAGATCACGCGCCAACTGATCGACGTCTTCAATGGTCGCGCCGATTGGGATGATCAGTACCGAGAGTTGACGCTGGCTGCGGCACTCTTACACGATGTCGGTCATGGTCCGTTTTCGCACGCTTTCGAGAATGTCTTCGGTGTCAACCATGAAACGTGGACAGAGCGAATCATCCTCGGGGATACGGAAATCAAGAAAGTTCTCGACCAAGTGGGAGAGGGATTCGCGGAAGAAGTGGCGTCGATCATCAATAAAACGCACCCGAATCAACTGCTCGTCACGATGATCAGCTCTCAACTCGACGTTGATCGAATGGATTATTTATTACGCGATGCGCACTTTGCTGGCGTCAGCTACGGAAAATTTGATCTTGAGCGGATGCTTCGGGTATTGCGTCCGGCGCCGAATCAAATGGTCGTCAAGCAGTCCGGGATGCATTCGATTGAAGACTACATCATGCGTCGGTATCAGATGTATTGGCAAGTCTACCTGCATCCGGTGACACGATCGAGTGATTACCTATTAAAAGCCATTCTCGAACGAGCACAGGAGCTGTACCTTTCCGGTTATCCGTTTGCGATTGCACCGATTCATTTAATGCCGCTGTTTGATCAGAAGATGGAGTTGCGTGATTTCCTTGGACTCGATGAGACGATCGTCTACTTCTATTTTCAGCAGTGGGCGAACGAACAGGATCCGATCCTTTCTGATCTATCAGAAAGATTCGTTGACCGAAAGTTGTTCAAGTATGTTGATTACCCTGCTGAAAAACGTGAACTCGTCCATGAAAAATTATGCGAGCTGTTTGACGCGATCGGCTTGAATCCGACGTATTATCTGCTAGAAGATAAACTCAGTCGTCTTCCTTACGATTTATATGGAGATAATGGTGAAATCAGCAAACAACCGATCATGCTACAGATGAAGGGTGGGCAGATGAAAGAGATTTCGCAAGTTTCACCGCTCGTTCAAGCCATCGCGACGTCACGCCAAACGGATGAGAAGCTGTTCTTCCCGCAAGAAATTTTGCACGACTTGCGCGAACATGCGAATGAGAAGATGCAAATCGACCAGTTATTGATTGGTAATGTGACATCATGATATCGTCCGCTGTCCTTACGAAAATCTTGCAACAGCTTGTACAGGAGGGAGGAGAGGTCGAAGTCTTAAAAGGTGCGACATCCTCCCTTGTTTTTCGGGTCGGTGAGGGAATTCTTCGCGTCCATACGAATCAGGACTGGCTACATGAGGAGCCTGATCTTGTCTTGCACGAGGTGTTTGCGTTACGAGCAGCAGGTGACTTAGCACCAGATGTGTTGGACTATCAAACAGATGTTAGGGACGAAATACCGCCTTGGTTATATATGACGCGTTCACCGGGAGAGATCCGGCTTGATCAGGTGGATGAGCAATATGTCGAACGACTGGCACAGATGCTTGTTGCGATCCATGCGCTACCGGTACCAGAATCTCGGTATGTCTATCAGCCGTATGCGACGGAACGTTACGTTCCGACGTGGACGCAGCATCCGGAGAGATGGCGTCAGCTACTGGCGGTCGAACCGATCGAAAGTCAAACAATCCGATTCATTCATCGGGATTTCCATCCGGTCAATGTGTTATACGAAATGAATGGAACGTGCCATACGATTGATTGGATTAATGCATGTGTAGGTCCCATTGAAGTCGACCTTGCGCATTGTCGTTTGAATCTTGCCTTGCTCGAATCCGTCGAGATGGCGGATCATTTTTTAAAAAGTTACCTCAAACAGACGAACCGTTCTTACGATCACGCGTGGGATATTCGGGCTGTTTTTGATTTTGGACCTGAAACAATCGACGTCTATCCGGGGTGGAAAGCATATGGAAGGCAAAACCTCAGTCAGGACAATGTTCGGGAACGCTTGGAAAAGTTTGTCTTGAAAGTCTATGAAAATAACGAAAGCGGTTACTAAATGAACTTTTTCTCTTGTAGTTCTTCGAAATATTGATTATTCTATTACTTGGAAAGAGATTAAACGTCAGACATCGTACGAATGTACAACTGATAAACAACTAATAGATAGAGGGGTACTTCATGAAATATCTTATCGCACTACTCGGACTGGCTATCGTTTTCGGCTTGGCACTCCTTGTCAGCAGTAACCGTAAAGGCATCAAATTGAAACCGCTTGCGGTCATGCTAGTTCTTCAGCTCGTACTTGGGTTCATTTTACTCAATACATCGTTCGGATATATCGTCATTCGTGGCGTCGCGAAAGTCTTTGAAAAACTGCTGAGTTATGCGGCAATCGGGATTGATTTCGTCTTCGGTGGTTTAGCGAACGAAGGCGCACAACCGTTCTTCATTAACGTCTTGCTCCCGATCGTCTTCATCTCTGCCTTGATCGGAATTTTGCAATTCACAAAGATTTTACCGATCTTGATGCGCGGGATTGGTTTCGTCTTGTCGAAAATCAACGGGATGGGGCGTCTCGAGTCTTACAACGCGGTTGCTTCAGCTGCGATCGGACAATCAGAAGTATTCATCACAGTTAAAAAACAAATCGGTCAATTACCAGCAAACCGCCTCTACACATTGTGTGCGTCAGCGATGTCGACGGTTTCGATGTCAATCGTCGGTGCGTACATGACGATGGTCGAACCGAAATATGTCGTTACAGCAATCGTCTTGAACTTGTTCGGTGGTTTCATGATCGTCTCAATCATCAACCCATACACGGTTGATCCGGAAGAAGATATTCTTGAAATCGTCGAAGAGAAGCAAACGTTCTTCGAAATGCTCGGCGAATACATCATGGATGGATTCAAAGTCGCAATCATCGTTGGTGCGATGTTGATCGGTTATAATGCCTTGATCGGAATGGTCAACGATATCTTCTTGATGGTTCTAAACATCTCGTTCCAAGAAATCCTCGGATACATCTTTGCACCGTTCGCTTTCATCATGGGTGTTCCATGGGCGGAAGCTGTCAGTGCCGGTAGTGTCATGGCAACGAAATTGATCACGAACGAATTCGTTGCGATGTTAAGCCTTCCTGAGTACACGAAAGAGTTCTCGGAACGCACACTCGGAATCGTTTCTGTCTTCTTGATCTCGTTCGCGAACTTCTCGTCGATCGGAATCATCGCTGGTGCGGTTAAAGGATTGAATGATCGCCAAGGAAGCGTTGCAGCTAGTTTTGGTTTGAAATTACTGTATGGTGCAACTCTCGTCAGCGTCTTGACGTCAATCGTCGTCAGCGTCTTGCTGTAATCGTTACACATGTAAAAGAGCAATGGATCAGCAGATCCATTGCTCTTTTTGTCTATTATTTCGTTTCACCGTGCGAAGCAATTCCGACGCGGACGCGATGGTGGGTTCCGTCACGGTAGACTTCGTAAGCGAACTGCGCGACGTTTTCCCGGGGAATCGGTCCTGTCGATGCAGTGAAGCGTGTCGTCTCAATCAACAAGTCGTCAGCAGCAAGTGCTTTATCTTCCGTCAATTGTGTTGGGCAGATGACGGTGAAGTCGACGTCTGCATCCTTTAAAGTCAAATAAGCTTTCAGGTGATCCTCTGCTGCGATTGTCGAGCGGCGACGGGATTCACTCGATTGGAAACGATACTTTCCAGGCTCTTCTGACGCATCGAGAATGCCTGCTGTACCAATGAAGACGATCCGTTCGATACCTGCTTCCTTCATCTTGGTGACGAGATGTGGAATTGCTGTCGAGAGAACCTGCTGTTGATCAGTTCCGAGACAACTGAAGACAGCGGCACTTCCCGCGAGTGCTTGTTCGAGATCGTCCGGATTTGTCGCGTCTCCCGTCAGAATATGAAGGCAATCGTGAACTGGTAAGTCCGATGACGCGGAACGAACAAGTGCTTGGACATCGTAGCCATCTTTTAATAAACGATCGATTAGAGGGCGACCCGTTCGACCGGTCGCACCAAGTACAGTAACAGTAGTCATAAGAATTCCTCCTTGGAGATCAAGTAGATGGGAAAAAGAGACGTGCGGTAGCGACCGGACGTCTCTTGTTGATTATTTATCTGCAAACATGACGCCAGCTTGACCATAATCTGTTTTTTCCATCTCTTCGATGAAGACCGTGATGTTTTCTTTTGGAGCATTTATCGTTTCTGATACCGCTTCCGTGACTTTTTCAATCATGGCGCGTTTTTGTTCAACTGTTCGACCCGATAACATTTTAACCGTAACATATGGCATGACTTCATTTCCCCCTCTAGCATGATGACGATACGCCATCAGTATAGCGCATTCGATAGGGGATTCGTCAATTCGAACATCGTTTTCGAAAAAGAAGGGTATAAGGTAGGAGCTATTCTTGTCGGAAGCGAAGAAGGTCATACACATACGGCAGAAAAGGAGAGACATAATGGACGCGATCATACGAAAAAAAATTCATACGCTACTGATTTTTGATCGGACGTTACCAGAAGATACAGCTTATCCATTGTCTGGCCCTAAAGGACTCGAGGTTGCAGATATCGTCTTTGAACAGAACATCCCGTTCGGTCGACTCGTAACGGATAAAGAACTCGCTCAACTGCTGAATCAAAAAGAAGCAAAGCGATACGGGATGCTGACATTGCTTGAGGACGATGTACGTTTCAAACCGTTATTTCAAAATCGAAAACCGACAGCCGACATGGAAGAAGAGGTTGAGGCAAAGGTGCGAGAACTGGCGCATCAGTTACGTGCGATTCGGTCGCGGTGTTCTTCGCTGGAACGTCTCTTTTTATTCGGTCGTGCAGCGCAAACCCTGTTTGATCGTGCTTTGCTTCATCTCGAAGAGGTCAATCCCCCAGCCCACGAGGAGATTGCATCCATGACGTGTTATCGTCTCCCGACGATTCGCCGAGCGACAGAGGATCAATTACAGCTACTCCGTTACGAGTGACTGGTTGCAGACACCTCGGAATGCGGTATGATAGAAGCAACAGGAATAAAAGGGGACAAAACACGATGGAAAAAAAGATTAACTTCAATATCATTTCAGATAACTCTACAGACGGTCACGGAGGATTCGGTGTCGGAACACTCAGTTTAAATAGTATGTCACCAGTCATCATTTCTCCGGAAGACGGCGAAGCTTACATTGATATGGGTGCGATGCACGCAAAAGCAGCAATCGAGAAACGCGTCAAGTTCACGACGGATAAAGCCGATACGCCAAACGGTAAACTGTACTGGATCGTCTGGGTGACGGTTGGTCGTAAACCTGAAGGCTTCTATTACGGTGGTGTGGCTGCGTGCGATCTGCTAGTCGATGCAGAAGCACGTCGCGGATTCAAGATTCTCGCTGATCACGTCAATAAGATGGATAAATCTCTCAAAGGACGGATCGTCGTCGATCACATGGATGAGCGTTCAAAGGAATTGTTACGTGATTTCTTGCAGACTCATAAACCTGAGATGTGGGAAAATGCTGACGCTGCTTTACATGAAGCGTTGGTCTAAATAAAAGAACGTGTGCCGCGGCACACGTTCTTTTTTCATGGTCGTTTCAGCGTCAAGACGACGAGTTCTGGATGATTGAACAGACGAAACGGAAACAGGCTGTTCCCAAGACCACGACTGACGATCAGTTCAGTCTGCTGTTCCTGATAGCGGCCTGCCGTCACGGTTGGAAAGAATCCTTGACCAGGCGCATACAGACCTTCCGTAAACGGTAAGCGGATCTGTCCGCCGTGGGCGTGACCGGATAAGACGAGATCAACGGAACGCTCTGCATACAAGGATTTATATTCCGGACGATGCGCAAGCAGGAGCTGGAACGCATCAGGCGATACGTCTTGCAGTGCTTGATCGAGACTTTGACGAATCCCATCCGGTTCTGATAGTCCTTCGCGCCAACGTGTCGTCGTCGGATCATCGATACCGAGTAACGAAATCGATTGTCCTTTATACTCGATGATACGCGTTTCATTCCGAAGAACGGTGACACCGAGCTGCTCAAGCTTCGGTAAAATCGTTAAATTTCGTCGGACTTCATGATTCCCGGTGACGAAGTAGACAGGGTATCGATCGACGAGCGCTTTCATGAGTGTAAGGGCAGCTTCTTCTCCGTTTCGCCTCGAGTCAATCAAATCGCCAGTCATGACGACGAGATCTGGTGATTTACGACTAATTTTTTTCAATAGTCGTTTTTGATCCGATCCGAACGTTTTGCCATGTAGGTCGGCGATTTGAACGACGCGATAGCCATCAAATGATTTTGGCAAGCGACCCGACGTGACTGTGATCTCTGAGACGTCGATGACGTTATTTTCACGATATAAAAACCAACTACCTAGCGCTAGAATCCCAAGGGATACGAGCCAACGTGTACGTTTTCGCATGAGTCACCTCATTTCTTTCTGTTCAGCATAATTCAGAATAACAAAAAAGACCTCCTTCCGTATGCGACGGAAGGAGGAGTTCAAAACAATTTAAGCATCTTGCTTTAAATCCGTGACTTCTTTTTGGGCATCAGGTTCATCTGATAACTCCTTAAATAGAGCGATAATCATCATACCGACGACGAAGATGAACGGAAAGGCGGCAAGAACTGAAGCAGCCTGCAAGGCGCTCAATCCTCCGGCATAAAGTAAGACAGCGGCAATCGAAGACTGGAGAACACCCCAAGCGAGCTTAATGCGTAAGCTTGGCATGAGACTACCACCAGACGAAAGCATCCCGAGAACATATGTCGCGGAGTCAGCCGAAGTAATGAAGAACGTCGTGATCAAGAAGACAGCGACGATACTGAGGAATGTGCCTAATCCACCGAATGTCTCAAACAGAGCGAACATGCCGGTTTCGACTCCTTTATCGTTAATCGTCGTGATCAAATTGACGTTTTGGAACAGTTCATTCCAAATTGCTGATCCGCCAAAAACAGAGAACCAAAGCAATCCGAAAATCGTTGGGACGAGCATGATTCCGATGACGAACTCACGAATCGTTCGTCCCTTCGAGACACGAGCAATAAACGTACCGACGAATGGTGACCATGAAATCCACCACGCCCAGTAGAAGATCGTCCAATCGTTGATCCAGCCGCGTTCATCTGGATTAAAAGCAGATGCGCGGAAGCTCATGACTGGTAAATTTTGCAGATAAGCTCCTGTCGTTTGGACGAAGAGGTCCATGATGAAACTAAACGGTCCGAGGAAAAGGACGGCGACCATCAATAGAACAGCAAGAACAATGTTGGCGTTACTGAGACGAACGATTCCTTTATCAAGACCAGATGCGGCACTCATCATATAAAGGACCGAGACGATCACGATAATGATCATTTGTGTAGCAAATGAGTTCGGAATACTACTTGTCAAGAAGTTCAGTCCACCTGAGATTTGTTGCGCACCGAGACCAAGTGACGTCGCGACACCGAACGCCGTTGCGACGATGGCGAGTACTTCGACGGTACCTTTACCGGCTGAAGCGAACTGAGGCTTCATTAATGAAGCGACCGTGTCGCCAATCGTAGCAGGACGTCCTTTTCGGAATGTCGAGTACGCGATGGCAAGTCCGACGATCGCATACAAGGCCCACGGATGTAATCCCCAGTGGAAGAACGAATAGCGCATCGCGAGTCGTGCCGCTTCCGTCGGATCATCCGTTGCGACCGGCGGTGTATGGAAATGCGTCAAAGGCTCTGAGACACCCCAGAAGACAAGACCAATTCCCATACCAGCGCTGAAGAGCATGGCAAACCAAGAAATGAGACCATATTCAGGTCGGTCCGAATCCTTACCGAGTCGGATGGAACCGAAGCGGGAAAAGATTAAAAAGATAGCAATGATTAAAAAAGCACTCATGCCGAGAAGATAAAGCCAGCCAAATCCGCCAGAGACAAAGGATTGTGCTTTAGCTGTGACATTTCCGAGACTAGCTGCACCGATTAGGGATTCCGGTAAGATTCCCCATATGGTAAAGAGCACACAGAAAATGACGGATACCATAAAGACTTTTGTAATCTTACTTTTTCGATTATTTTCCATCGTGTTCCACACCTTCTTTCGAATTTTACATGGTTGTTCTGTATTAAATGATGACAACGACATTATCATTACCCCGTGCATCCGATAACAAAACCTAATCACGCAGGGTACTACCGTAACAAACACTTTGGTGAAAAAGCAAATCGTTTGGGAAATGAAACCATAGAAACTAGGGAATTACCAGAGAGGGAAGGTGTAAAATAGCGGATAATCAAATGTTTAAAATGATTTTTAAATAGTGAAAGGAAAGACGTTAATATTCTTATTTCCCGTTTTACTTAAAAACTAACGTAATGACTAATCTGAGCAAATCAGAGGCGGTCGGAAATCAGATTTGATATAACAAAAGCAGTCATCATTTTGAAGGAGGCATTTCCCATGGAAAAACAACAACAAAAACAAGCGATTCTCGAAGCATTTCAATCTCGTCATGCGACAAAAGCATTTAATGGTCAAATGATCCCAGAAGACGATTTCCGGTTCATTTTAGAAACGGCGCGTCTGTCACCGAGCTCGTTCGGATATGAGCCATGGAACATGCTCGTTATTCAAAATCCAGAAATCCGAGAAGCCTTAAAAGAAATTTCTTGGGGCGCACAAGGACAATTACCGACAGCGAGTCACTTCGTCTTGTTTCTTGCCCGTACCGGAGAACAAATGCAGGCAGATGGTCCGCATGTCACGCAGATGATGGATTTCCTTGGTCTATCCGAAGAAGCGAAAGCCGGACGGACGAAGCGTTACGGTCTGTTTTTAGAAGAGGATTTTGCGATCGGTGATAACCCGAAAGCGATGGAAGACTGGGCAGCTAAACAAGCCTATATCGCACTTGGGAACATGATGTCGACGGCAGCACAAATCGATGTCGATTCATGCCCAATCGAAGGATTCGACCAGCAAGCTGTCGAGCAATTACTCGTCGATCGTGGACTGCTCGATCGTTCTGTTTTCACGGTGCCGGTCATGGTCGCATTCGGTTACCGGGCAGAAGAACCAAAACGTGAGAAGCAACGTCGTCCGCTTGAGGAAATCGTGACGTTCGTCGAGTAAAGACGGAAGACAAAAATTTTCGAATTATATAGAAGTTTCTTTCGAAATTCGGTATACTCGCATTTGTATGATTAAGAAGCGCCGTAAACGCCACTCGCATACGAACAACTTTTGTCTTGATGAAAGAAAGGGGTTCTATCGCAAATGGAACAAAAATTAAAGTTATGGTTCACGGAACACCAAACGGAAGATTACGGTATCACATTCCGTGTCAACCACGTTTATGAGAGCGAACAAACGGAGTTTCAACGCCTAGAGATGGTTGAAACGGACGAGTTCGGTACGATGTTGTTACTTGACGGAATGGTCATGACGACAGATAAGGACGAGTTCGTTTACCACGAGATGGTCGCGCACGTCCCATTGTTCACACACCCGAATCCAAAATCGGTTCTGGTCGTTGGTGGAGGAGACGGCGGAGTCATCCGTGAAGTCTTGAAACACCCGTCCGTCGAAAAAGCTGTTTTGGTTGAAATCGACGGAAAAGTCATCGAGTATTCGAAAAAATACCTCCCGAACATTGCAGGTGGATTGGACGATGCACGCGTCGAAGTCATCGTTGGGGATGGATTCATGCATATCGCAGAAGCAGAAAACGAGTATGATGTCATCATGGTCGACTCGACAGAACCAGTTGGTCCAGCGGTCAACTTGTTTACGAAAGGCTTCTACTCTGGTATTTCAAAAGCATTAAAAGAAGACGGCATTTTCGTCGCACAATCGGATAACCCATGGTTCACACCAGATTTGATCCGTGATGTTCAACGCGACGTCAAAGAAATCTTCCCGATCACGAAGCTCTACATCGCTAACGTTCCGACATACCCAAGTGGTCTTTGGACATTCACGATCGGATCAAAGAAACACGATCCGCTTGCTGTCGTACCAGAGCGTTTCCACGAGATCGATACGAAGTATTACACGCCTGAGCTTCACACGGCAGCATTCGCGCTTCCGAAGTTCGTTAAAGATTTGACGAACGGCTGAGCTCAGTCACTATAGCACACATGAACAGAGCGGTTTCGATCTTCGAAATCGCTCTGTTGTCAGGTAAACAGGCGTTTGCATCAGCAAGCGGCAAATGAACAGGGGGAATGGATCATGCGTTTTGATGAAGCATATTCAGGAAAAGTCTTTATCGCGAGTCAACCGACTCACGAAGATGCAAAAGGAATTTTGTACGGCATGCCGATGGACTGGACGGTCAGTTTCCGTCCGGGTTCACGATTCGGTCCGGCACGTATCCGTGAAGTCTCACTTGGTTTAGAAGAATATAGCCCGTACTTAGATGGTGACATCGCTGACGCAAAATTGTTTGACGCCGGAGATATCCCATTACCATTCGGGAATGCACAAAAATCACTTGATATGATTGAAGAATACGTCGATTCGTTACTGACAGCAGGCAAGTTCCCGCTCGGTATGGGGGGCGAACATTTAGTCACGTGGCCAGTCGTCAAAGCGTTCGATAAACACTATGATGATTTTGTTGTGCTTCACTTTGATGCGCATACGGACTTGCGTGACGAGTACGAAGGTGAGCCGTTGTCACACTCGACGCCACTCAAGAAAATCGCGAACTTGATCGGACCGGAGAACTGCTATTCGTTCGGAATCCGTTCGGGGATGAAAGAAGAGTTCGAATGGGCGAAGACGTCAGGCTACAACCTTTTCAAATACGAGATCGTCGAGCCGCTTCGTCAAGTTCTTCCAACACTTGCCGGGAAAAAGGTCTACGTCACGATCGACATCGATGTCCTTGATCCGTCAGCAGCACCAGGAACAGGGACACAAGAAATCGGTGGGGTGACGACGAAGGAACTACTCGAAGTCGTTCACATGATTGCACGAGCAGACGTCGACGTCATCGGAGCTGATTTGGTAGAAGTATGCCCAGCGTATGATCAATCGGATATGACAGCGATCGCAGCAGCAAAAGTGTTGCGCGAGATGATGATTGGATTCATTAAATAAATAGACAAAGGAGACCAGACGTGATGTCGGTCTCTTTTGTTTTGTTCAGAAGAAGAACTGACCGACTCCGAATGCACCGAATCCGATGATCAGACTGACAGATGTCTATTGGACGACGCGTAGAACGGACGTCGCAATCTGGTGTTTAAGCAGGTGTGTGATGTTTGCCAGGATGCTCCCCCAGGTGGCAGAACCAAGAAAAATACCGATTAGAAACAAAACGGCATCCTGTCCGCTCGTCATCGGATTCAAGAACGTCAGAAGTAAAACGGACAGGTAGGCAGTTAACCGTGACGAGGCTGTATCATAACTAACCTTCTTTTCAATTGATTTGTTATGTATTTTATTTCGAAAACAAAAAGAAGGTCAGTGTGTTTTCAAAACAAGTTCATAGCACACTGAAATCTTTACACATATACGGAAGTATCTTAAGTTTAAGATGTCACCACGACGGAAATATTCTGAAGTGTAAGAACATTGGTTTGAGAGCGATGTACATTTGACAATCAGAAAGGTGGAAAAAAGATGAAGAAACTCTTATCGTTTGTGACTGCTACGTTACTGTTTGCACTATTCGTGCTTCCGGTAGGCGCAGCAGATGACGCAATGGTTCGTGTCATTCATGCTTCACCAGATGCTCCGGCAGTCGATATCGCGGTCGATGGCAAAAAAGCCGTATCAGGAGCAAAATTCAAAGATGTCACAGATTACCTCACACTACCAGCTGGCGAACATAAAGTAGAAGTATTCGCTGCAGGAACAACAAAAGATCCTGTGCTCTCTCAAACACTCAATGTGGAAGCTGGTAAATTCTATTCTGTCGCAGCAATCGGTAAACTTGCTGATATTAAACTTGCTGTCATGGAAGACAACGGCAAAGGCGAAGACGGCAAATCAATGGTCCGTGTCGCACACTTTGCACCAGATGCACCTGCTGTTGATGTCGCACCAAAAGGTGGAGACCCACTCTTTAGCAACCTTGAATTCTCAAAAGTCTCCGACTACGGTACACTCGATGCAGGTACGTATGACCTTGAAGTCCGCCCTGCAGGCGCAACGGATGTCGTCAAAGCACTTGATGGCGTCAAACTCGACAGTGGCAAAAACTATACAGCTCTCGCAATCGGTTTACTAGAAGGCGAGCCAGCGTTTGATGTTCTCTTAATTCCAGATGGCGGTGAAATGGCATCAATGCCAGATACAGGACTTGGTGGTTCTGCTGATACGACTTCTGCTACACCATGGGCAGTCGCAGCAACAGCTGCCTTGTTAGTAGGAACAGCGTATGTCGTCCGTCGTAAACAAAACGCTTAAGAGTAGTCTGCTTCTCTTACTCGTATTAGCCGGATGCCAATCGGGATCACCTCCAGGTACTACAAAGCCGGACAAACCAAAACAAACTGAAACGACGTCTTCTTCGTCCACTTCATCCGAAATGGTGGACGAAGAAGCATTCATTCCAACGCGTATTATGATTCCGACGCTCGATGTGAAAGCAAACATCGAAGTCGTCGGGAAGGATAAGCAAGGACGGATGGATGTGCCAAAAAAAACGGATCAAGTCGCGTGGTATAAATACGGTGCGAAAGCCGGTCAAACCGGAAATGTCGTATTAGCAGGACATCTAGACGATGAAAAGGGACCTGCTGTCTTTTATGATTTAGCCAAGATGAAAAAAGGGCAACGGATTGAAGTGACAGGGAAAACAGGACAACAGGTGTCATACGTGGTGACGAACGTCATGTCCTATCCTGTCGATGAAGCACCAGTCGGATCAATCTTTGGTGCGACCGTCATGAACAAACTGACGCTCATTTCATGCATTGGTACGTTTACAAACTCAAAAGGGTACGATCAACGTCTTGTCGTCACGGCAGAACAAGACAATTAAAAATGAAACAGGTCTCTCATTTCGGCTATGACCGAAAAAGAGAGACCTGTTTTTTAGTGTGTTTCTGAAGCTGCGACAAGATCCGTCGTCAGTGTCGTCAAGCCTTGCGTCGTTTTACTGATACCTTGGATCGTCTCGACGATTTGTCCAAGGTTTTCTTTATTACGACCAAACAACGTCAGTGAGTTTTCCATTTCACTCTTAACGGTTTGGATTCCTTGTTTGACTTGTTGTAATTCTTGCTGAGATGCAGTGTTGGCGCGTGTGATGTCTTCCATCTGAGTAACCAGTTGTGTAATGTTGCCATTGTTCTTTTGAATCAGACCATTGATGCTGCTACTTAATGACTTGGCATTTTCAGCAAGGTTCCGGACTTCCGTCGCTACGACAGCGAATCCTTTACCGTGTTCACCGGCGCGGGCTGCTTCAATCGAAGCATTTAACGCGAGTAAGTTCGTTTGATTGGCGATCGCTTCGATGCTTTGTGTCATCTGGACGATCTCATCCGACGTCGTTTTCAATTCGTGGATGCTTTCAAGCGAAGTACCAACTTGTTGTGTTGATTGAGCGAATTGTTGCTCCATCTGTTGCATCTGTCGTTCGTTAGCAATCGTCATTTGGACGAGTTGCTGGCTCGTCTGCTCCGTCTGATCTGTTTCTGCCAACACTTGTGAAGCACGTCGGCTCGTTTCGATGATGGCATGATCCGTATGTTCGACGGAGCTTGCGACTTCTTGACTGACACGAACGACGTCTGTCAGCAGTTGACGGCGCGACTCGTTCGCTGCCGTTACTTCATGAAGACGAGAATCGACGTACTGACTCGTTACGATTTGAGCATCTAAGTTCATCGCGTGAGTCAATGCAAGCACGGCTGTTGTCAGTTGCGCTGGGTCATGCTGATAATGTTCGACGATTTTAGGAATCAACAACGTCTGAAACGCAGCATATGAAGCGATGAACCAAGTGACGGGAACGAAGTTGTGTTTATGCGTCTGTCCCATCCGTGTCCGCATCGCAAGGAAGGATTCATCCATGTTTCCTGTCAGAAGACTCGTGAAGTAGTCTGCAAAGACTTTTTTCAATCGTTCGCGTGTCGATGATTGTTTCGCGATCGTTGCCATCTCTGGATTCAATAATAGATGGTCAAGCACTTGCTCGAGGACCTCATCTAAGATGCCTTGAACGACAGGTGCCATCGATTTAAGTGTCTGTAGCTGTTCTTCTGTATACCCCATGTATACGAGACGAGATGTAAGATCAGGATCTGCCGTCTTCGTGATGAGATGAGAATCAGGAAAGCCGATTGTAGCTTGATAAACCGAAGTAGTCTTACTTTTAAAAGGATTGCGCACGTAGTTGCCTC
This sequence comes from Exiguobacterium sp. UBA3968, assembly GCF_002385115.1. Lineage (NCBI taxonomy): Bacteria > Bacillati > Bacillota > Bacilli > Caryophanales > Exiguobacterium > Exiguobacterium sp. UBA3968. The sequence goes on along the minus strand of NZ_DGCW01000004.1, from coordinate 171,100 downwards.
CAATACTCAAGATGTGAATAAAATGATGTCTGTTTCTTATCGGTTCATCTTGACGAAGCGATACTGGTTTTCGAAAAAAAGACGAGAATATTGAAAAACATTGACCGGAAACAAAAAAACTCATGGCAAGTGCCATGAGGAGAATGAAAAAAGACAGGATTAGACCGGTTGATCTTCCTGGAATGCTTTTTTGGCGTCCACGATCGAGCGCATTCGTTGAACGCAGGTCTGAACGAATTGAATATCGATGGAGGTGAAACGGGTGACAGGTCCACGAGCTGACTCGGCACTGAATGTGAAGGTTCCGAGATTCCAAAGTTCGATTTTGAATCGTTTTCCTTTGTTGTCGTCGAAGTGTTCTACGAATTCGATTTGCGGTACCATACGAACCCCTCCTTACTCCGTATATTCCCGCTTTTCAAAAAATAAAAAAGCCAAACTGCGTGTTAGAAGCAGTTTGGCATGGATGTTTAAGCAGTCGGCACATCATAGCCGATCTCTTCGATTGCATCGACGAGGCGCTCACGAGGAACGTCTTCATGCTGTACCGTCACTTGGTTTTGTTCCAGTGAGACAGTAGCATGTTGTACACCTTCGACTTCAGATAAAGCTGATTCGACACTCGCTTTACAGTGATTGCATGTCATACCGATAACAGATAACGTTGTTTCTTTCATGATGAAGTTCCTCCTTCAGATAGTGGGGTACGTTTTAATCGTAACGCATTCGTCACGACAGAGACAGAACTGAATGCCATGGCGGCGCCCGCAAGCCATGGAGCAAGCAGACCAAGAAAAGCAACAGGGATGCCGATCGTATTGTAGCCGAGTGCGAAAACGAGATTTTGACGAATGTTTTTCATTGTCTGCTCACTTAGTTCGATCGCAAGTAAAACTTGTTTTAAATCGTGTCCAAGCAACGTCACGTCGGCTGCTTCGAGGGCGACATCTGTGCCGCTGCCGAGCGCGATGCCGACGTCCGCCGTTACAAGAGCGGGAGCATCATTGATACCGTCTCCGACCATCGCGACACGTTTCGTTTGTTGAAGTGACTGAATGACATCTGCCTTTTCAACAGGTAAGACGTCAGCAAAGACGAACGCTCGATCAAGTCCGAGTTCTTCTGCTAGATGATCAGCAACTTCACGACGATCACCGGTCAAGAGATACACGTCCTTAGTCTCTCGCAACCGCTGGATTGTTTCTTTCGCTGAATCTTTTAACGCGTCACGGATGGCATATCCGGCAGCGACTTCTCCATCGACGGCGACATACACGAGTGTCGCTCCGAGTGACGTCCAGTCAGGAAGGGCGATGTTTCGTTCCTGAATCATTCGCGCTGAACCAACGATCAAATCATGGGACATGATTTGTCCTGTGATCCCACGTCCTGATTCGACATGGAACTGTTCGATATCAAAAACGACATCCCGCTCTGCTGTGATGGCACGGGCAAGAGGATGTTCGGATTGACGTTCGAGCGCGGCAGCGAAATCGAGCGCTGTCTCCGTGCCAAACGTCTCGACGACGACAGGGCGACCGACTGTCAGTGTTCCAGTCTTATCAAAGACGACAGCATCGACATGTTGGAGGTTCTCCAGTTGAGCACCACCTTTAAAGAGAATCCCTCGTTCAGCGCCTTTTCCGGTTCCGACCATGATTGAAGTTGGTGTTGCGAGTCCGAGTGCACACGGACAGGCGATAACGAGAACCGCGATGGCAGGACGAATCGCTTCTGCAAAGGAACCGGTGAACATCCACCAAGCGGCTAATGTCAGAAGCGCGATGGCGACGACGATCGGTACGAACACACCAGAAATCCGATCGGCTTGGCGCTGAATCGGCGCTTTTTCGGTCTGCGCTTGCTCGACGACGCGAATGATTTGTGCGAGAACCGTTGCTTGCCCGATCTTTGTCGCCTCGATTTGTAAGGAACCGTTCGTATTCAGCGTACCACCAATGACGGATGCGCCAACAGTCTTATGAACAGGAACGGATTCACCGGTCAACATCGACTCATCGAGATACGCATCACCTGCGCGAACAATACCGTCTGTCGGAATTTTATTTCCGGGTTTTACGAGCAACACCATCCCGGCTTGGATCGCCTCAATTGAAACGATCCGTTCCTGCCCATCTTCCAAAACGATGGCTTCTTTCGCTTGTAAGGAAAGCAGACTTTTAATCGCTCCTGTCGTCTGTTGTTTCGCACGGTCTTCGAGAACCTTCCCAAGCAAGACGAGTGTAATCAGAATCGCACTTGTCTCAAAGTAGAGGTGTGGCATATCAGAGACGAACAGCATTTCAGCAACGGAATAGAAGTAGGCTGCCGATGTCCCGAGCGCGACAAGGACATCCATGTTAGCACTCCCGCTCCGTAAGCTTTTATAAGCCCCGCTATAAAAGGGCGCACCGATGATGAATTGAACCGGTGTCGCTAAAGCAAATTGTAGCCACGGATTCATCAAAAATGGAAGATGGAATGGACTATTCGGAATATGTGTCAGCATGCTCGCGAGCAAAGGGAGCGAAAGAACGGCTGCGATGACGAAGCGATACAGCATCCGACGATTCGATTTTGTTGCGTGTGGTGCTTGTTTGACCGTGGCCTCGTAGCCGATTTTGCGAATTTTTTCGATAATCGCTTGATCATCATAGGCATCAGAAATCGAGACACGAGCCGTCTCGAGTGGTAAGTTGACCGTTGCTTCGACGCCGTCCATCCGGTTCAGGACTTTTTCAATCCGAGCGGAACAGGCGGCACATGTCATCCCTTCAATATCAAACTCAATCGTTTTTGACATCAGAAAACCCTCCTTACTTTTTCAGACGGGCAATGACTGCCATCAACTCATCGACGTAAGCGTCCGTACTGTCTTGACGAGTCGCGACCTCATGCATGCACATCTTGACGTGGCGTTCGATGATTTGTAGTTCGACCTGTCGAAGTGCTGCTTGAATCGATGCGGTTTGCGTCAAAATGTCGATACAATACCGGTCTTCAGAAACCATGTTGGCAATCCCGCGGACTTGTCCTTCGATACGCTTTAATCGTTTCATTAAAGCGTCTTGTTCTTCATGTGTTCGTGGGACGACAGGGTGATCGTGTGCCATAGTCGTGCCTCCTTTAGTAATCTTGTTGTTATCTTTACTCTAACATATAGGTATGGGGGGTACCAGTATATAGCTCAAAAAATAAAAAAAGCAGTCGCGAGCGGCGACTGCTTTTGCACTTATTGATTGGAGACTTGCGGTTTGACGATCGTTTCGTTCAATGAGCGTTGATCGCTAATGATGTCTTCAGCTTGTTTCGCCCGTTTAATGAAGAAGGCGAGGACGAATGCTAGACCAGCAATGAACGTCGAGATGAAGAATGCATAGTTGATTCCGTCAAGCGTCGCTTGCATCGTAATCTGCTGTTTTAAAGCAGCAGCTGCTTCAGCTGTCGGTTGACTTGTCATGTTCTTCGCCGCTTCGGCCGCGAGCTCTGTGCCACGAGTCTTAGCATGCGTTGACATGATCGTAACAAGCAACGCCGTTCCGATTGCACCAGATACTTGTTGCAACGTATTGTTCATCGCTGTGCCGTGTGGATAATAGCGTGTTGGTAACTGATTCAAACCGTTCGTTGAGACCGGCATCATGACCATTGACATCCCGAACATCCGTAACGAATACAGGATGATCAGATGGGTATACGTCGTATCCATCTCAAGTTGACTGAAGTAATAACTCGTGACGACTGTGATGAACAAACCAGTCAATGCAAGAGGACGACCACCGATTTTGTCAAACAGCTTCCCGTTGATCGGTGACATGACGGCCATCAAGATGGCACCCGGTAACAGCATGAGACCCGCATCAAGTGGTGAAATACCGCGAATCGTCTGGACATAGATCGGAAGCAATAACATGCCCGAGAACATCGCCATCGTGACGACCATCGAGATCGCAGAAGACAAGGCGAACATCGGGTAACGATAAATCTTGAAGTTGAGCATCGGACGTTCCATATGCAGCTGACGATAAATGAATGTCACGAGTGCGATGACCCCGACGATCAGTGCTCCATAGACGTGGAAACTATCCCAACCTTTAGAGCCAGCAGAACTGAATCCGTACAATAAGCCACCGAAACCAAGTGACGAAAGTGCAACGGAAGTCAGATCGATCCGAGTCGCAGACCGTTCCTTGACGTCACGAAGCAAGAAGAAACCAGCGACGAGAACGATTAAGGCGATTGGTGTGATGAAGTGGAACAGCATCCGCCAATCATAGTGCTCGATGATCCAACCGGATAACGTTGGTCCGATCGCTGGAGCCCCCATCATAATCAATCCGAAGAAGCCCATCGCAGTCCCGCGTTTTTCAATCGGGAAACTGACGAGCATGACGTTCATCAGTAGCGGCATCATGATGGCAGAACCCGACGCTTGAATCATCCGTCCTGCGAGCAACACAGGGAAGACGTCTGCGAATCCGGCAAGAATCGTTCCGGTCGAGAAGAGAGTCATCGCGAGTAAGAACAAGCGACGAACCGAATACTTTTGAATCAAGAAAGCAGATGTCGGAATCAAGACACCATTGACGAGCATGAAACCAGTCGACAGCCATTGAGCAGTAGCTGGTTCGATCGCTAGATCCTTCATGATTGAAGGAAGGGCGATGTTGAGCAAGGTATTATTTAAGAAAGCGATGAATGCCCCGATCATCAAAACGGCGAGGATGCCGTAAGGAGCTCGAGCTGTGTGAGTTGCACTTTGTTGCATGAATATCCTCCTAACTAAACTAACGGTACAGATTTCTATACGGTCGTTCTATCTGTAGTTTATCTTAATCCGATTTAGTTCGAATTACAAATAATAATAGCTAAGAAAGGTAATTTTATTTTTTATGTAGTTTTGAAAGCGTTTTTCTAAATGAGGAAAATGATTCGTAGGAAATAAAAAAGCGCAATCCTTCTCGTTAGAGGAAAATTGCGCTTTGTCTTCAGTTTGAAACAGCCAGAAGCTTGTTTCATAGTTAGCGTTACTGAACGTTCGTTTCGAGTGCATCCTTTGTAATGTCGTAGTGAGATGCTGTCCAGACAGATTTGCCGTCCTGAATGAAAAGAACTTGTGGCGACTCATGTCGGACATTATAGTGTTCAGCGATGTGATTCGATAAGGTCCGAGCTTCTTGGACGAAGAGATATGCTGTCGGAACAGAGGTTTCATCCGCGAACTTCGTATACTCTGAGAATCCTGCGGCACTGATCGGACATGTCGTACTGTGTTTGCAAATCACGAAAGCGCTATGTTCGGACGCAAATTGATCAAAATCAGAAATAGACTGCAGTTTACGTGGTTGTGTCATAATATATCACCCTCCATACGTCCGGAGACGTTCACTTAACTTTAGATTTTCCCGGTAATCGACCGGACAGTCAATCAATACGGGTCCATCGCTCGCGAAAGCTTGATCAAGACAATGGGCAAGCGAACCGTGTTCACCGACGCGAAGTCCAAGCGCACCGAAAGCATGAGCCAGTTGAACGAGATCCGGATTATCAAAGGTGATGTACGATGATTTTCCATATGCTTGTTGTTGTTTCCATTCGATGAGACCATATGTCCCGTCTCGCCAAATTAATACGACGAGTGGCAGCTTCAAACGAACGGCGGTCTCGAGGTCCTGACCGTTCATAAGAAAAGCTCCGTCTCCAGCGGCGCAGACGATACGTCGGTCGGGGTAGAGAAGTTTGGCTGCGAGTGCACTCGATAAACCATAGCCCATTGAAGCAAACCCATTCGAAATGAACAATTGATCTGGATGTGTCGTTTGATAATGGCGAGCGAGCCAGACTTTATGTGCTCCGACATCCGAGAAAACCATTCCGGCTTCACCAACCGTCCGTTCGAGCTCACGAACGATGCTTTGAGGATGTAAAGGGAGCGCGAGGGAATATGTTTCTTGAATCTCTTGACGCAACTTATCGCGATTCCGTTGCCAACCGTTCCAGGAACGCTTTGGAAGCAGTGGTGTCAAAACGGTCAATACATCTGAAAGATTGCCGACTAGATTTGCAACGACTGGATAGTAGGCATCGATTTCGTGAAGGTTCGTATCCAGATGAACGACCGGCGTCTTTTTCGGATTCCATTTTTCCGGGGGCAGTTCCGTGATGTCATAACCAATCGTAATGATTAAATCACTCGCATCAAGAATTCGTTGGTTGTAATCAACATCCGGCAAACCGATCGTATGCGCGGCAAGCGGATGTTGTGAGGAGATGGAGCCTTTTCCCATCATTGTCTCGACGACCGGAGCATCCAGCTGTTCGACGAATGCCCGAAACGCCTCAAGTGCGTGTTGACGGTGAATCCCGAAACCGGCAATGATGACAGGACGTTGCGATCGCTCGATCAATCGTAAAACGTCCGGATCATCAATCGTCAACGGATGAAGATATGTCGGAGCACTGTCGTTTTTGACAGGAGTCACAGGTTGATCTCGTTCTTGTTTTGCGACGTCTTCTGGGAAAGAGATATGCGTCGCTCCCGGCTTTTCGCTCTGTGCCGTCGCAAAGGCACGACGGACGATTTCCGGAATCACTTCTGGTGTCAGAACGGACGTACTTGACTTCGTGACCGGACGATATAGATCAACGAGATCAAACATTTGATGCGACGCTTTATGTTGCCGTGATAGTGCTCCTTGTCCTGTGATGGCAACGACAGGAGAATGGTCCATCGTTGCACTCGCAATTCCCGTCATCATGTTAGTCGCACCAGGACCAAGCGTCGATAAGCAGACACCCGGTCGTCCACTCAGGCGACCGAACATCGCTGCCATGAACGCAGCGTTCGTTTCGTGACGCGTCGTGATGAACGTGATCGACGAACGACTAAGTGATTCGAGCAATGTGATGTTCTCTTCACCGGGAACACCGAAGATATGCGTGACTCCCTCTGCCTCTAAACATTGGACGAACCAATCCGCCGCGTTCATGCTAGTCCACCGATTGAGATGTATTTTGTCTCGAGATACGCTTCGAGTCCTTCACTACCGCCTTCGCGTCCAAGACCGGATTGTTTCATTCCACCAAATGGTGCTTGTGCAGCAGAAGGAACCCCATCATTCCAGCCGACGATTCCATAATCAAGCCCTTCGATCGCACGAATGGCACGCGCGTAATCCTTCGTAAAGACGTATGAAGCGAGACCGAATGGTGTCTGGTTGGCGTAACGAACCGCTTCTTCATCAGAACTGACACGCTGGACGGGAGCGACAGGTCCGAACGTCTCCTCGTTCATGATCAACATGCCGGGTTTTACGTCAGCGAGCACGGTTGCTTCATAATAATAGACATCGTTCTCCTCGTCCGTTGTTCCTGTTCCACCCGTGACGACACGAGCACCGGCTGAAGTAGCGTCATCAACATGTTTTTTAACTTTATCGTAACCCGCTTTATTAATCATTGGACCGATCTTTGTTTCGGCATCCAGACCGTTCCCGGTTTTCAATTTTGCCGTCTCCTGACCGAGTTTTTCAACGAACGCGTCATAAATCGAATCAGATACATAGATCCGGTTTCCGCAGACACACGTCTGTCCGCCGTTTCGGAATTTCGACTTGATCGTCTCCGCAACAGCTAAATCGAGATCGCAATCATCAAAGACGAGAATCGGTGCATGTCCGCCGAGTTCAAGCGACATCGCTTTGATCGTCTCTGCTCCTTGAGCCATCAGTGTCCGTCCGACTTCGGTCGAACCAGTGAAGGTGATCTTATCGACATGCGGATGTGTCGCGAGTGATTCACCGAGTGCTTTCCCGCTACCTGTAACGGCATTGACGACGCCTTCTGGAATCCCGACTTCCTGACAAAGTTCAAGTAAACGAAGTGCTGTTAATGGAGTCGCGGTGGGTGGTTTGATGACGAACGTACATCCGGCAACGAGAGCCGGAGCCAATTTTCGGGTAATCATGGCTGCTGGGAAATTCCATGGTGTGATCGCGGCGACGACACCAACCGGTTGTTTGATGACTTGAAGTCTTTTAGAAGCATCGTGTGTCGGTATGACACGTCCGTATGCCCGTTTTCCTTCCTCTGCGAACCATTTGACGAAGTTTGCCGCATACTGGACTTCACCTTCTGATTCAGCTAGCGGTTTTCCCATCTCAAGCGTCATTAACCGGGCGAGTTCATCTTTTTTCTCGATCATTTTGGCATAGAGTTTTTCCAAGAGTTCAGCGCGTTCATATACTGTCCGCTTCGACCATTCTGGAAAAGCCTTCCGTGCTGCTTCGACAGCATCATTGACGTCTGATTTTGTTCCGTTTGGTACACTACCGACGACTTCTCCGGTTGCTGGATTCGTGACATCTGTCCGTTCTCGTCCGTGATCCAGCCATTGTCCACCAATAAAGAATTGTCCCTTCATCTTGAAAATCCCCCTTTTTTACGTGCATTGGTTAGGGTATACCCGAACGAATAAAAAAAGATTCATTTTGGAAAGGAAAGGTTATGCAAAAAGGTAGAAATTGACCGATAAACAGTGTAGGATGATTCAGTAAATGTAATGTAAATTCAACTGAAATATTCGATGTAAACGAAGAGTGATCCCCATTGATGTGAAATGGTGAAATCATCCTCGAGACATTGACTTTAAAAGTGGATTTGATAAGATAAAAGTAAAGGGTTTGCGCAATCGGTTGCGCAAAACAAAATGAAGGACGAACAAATATACCTAACTCCTACTAATGACTCACCTACGAGAGGATTTCTAACACATGACACAAATGATACCGCGCCCTGAGACGGCCCAACAAACAATTACACGAGCTTGGTGGAAAGAAGCAGTAGCATACCAAATCTATCCACGCAGCTTTTATGACGCAAATAACGATGGAATCGGCGATATTCCGGGTATCATCGCAAAACTGGATTACTTGAAGGATCTTGGCGTCGACGTTTTGTGGATTTGTCCGATGTTCAAGTCACCGAACGATGATAACGGATATGACATCAGTGACTATGAAGACATTATGGATGAGTTCGGAACAATGGCAGACTTCGATCTCTTAATGGAAGAAGCGCATAAACGAGACATCAAAGTGTTACTTGATCTCGTCGTCAACCACACATCTGATGAACATCCATGGTTCCTTGAATCGCGTTCGTCAAAAGACAACGAGAAACGCGATTGGTACATCTGGAAAGATGCGATCAATGGAGGAGAACCGAACAACTGGGAAAGTATCTTCGGTGGATCAGCATGGGAATATGACGAGAAGACTGAGCAATACTTCCTGCACGTCTTCTCCCGTCGTCAGCCAGACTTGAACTGGCAAAACCGCGATATGCGTCAAGCGGTCTATACAATGATCAACTGGTGGCTTGATAAAGGCATCGATGGTTTCCGAATCGATGCGATCAGTCACATCAACAAGGATCAGTCGTTCGGCGATCTCCCGAACCCACTTGGTATGCCGTATGTGCCGTCGTTTGACATGCATATGAACGTCGAAGGCATCCATGCGTATCTTGAAGAGCTAAAGGATGAGACATTCTCGAAATACGACATCATGACTGTTGGGGAAGCAAACGGCGTCTCGCCGGAAGAAGCAGACCTTTGGGTCGGAGAAGAGAACGGCAAGATGAACATGGTCTTCCAGTTCGAGCACATGGATCTCTGGCGCGCAGATGCGGAAAAAGGCGTCGACGTCGTCAAACTGAAACAAGTGCTGACGAAGTGGCAAAAAGGACTTGAAGCAACCGGTTGGAATGCGTTGTACCTCGAAAACCACGATAAGGTTCGTTCGGTCTCCCTTTGGGGTGACGAGGAACAGTACTGGAAAGAGAGCGCGAAGTCGCTTGCGATGATGTATTTCTTCATGCAAGGCACACCGTTCATCTATCAAGGTCAGGAAATCGGGATGACGAACGTTCAGTTCCCGGATATTTCGGATTATGATGACGTCGCGACGAAAAACATGTATGAGATGCAACTCGCTTCCGGGAAGACACATGAGGAAATCATGGAAGTCATCTGGAACTCGTCCCGCGATAACTCACGCACACCGATGCAATGGACGAACGAGCAAAATGGTGGCTTCTCGAATCAATCCCCATGGTTCGGTGTTAACCCGAACTACGCGGACATCAATGTCGCGTCACAAGAACAAGACGAAGACTCGATTTTGAACTTCTATAAACGAATGATTCAAATCCGTAAGATGGAAGAGACATTGATTTATGGTGCGTATGATCTCATCTTACCGGAAGATACGAAAGTCTATGCCTATACACGGACGCTTGGTGACGAACAGTTCTTGATCGTTACGAACTTAAAAGGCGAAACAGCAGAAATCGATACGGATATCATCTTGCATTCGGATAATATGTTGCTTGGCAACTATCCGACGATGCACCACGAAGGAACAGAACTGGAACTTCGTCCATTCGAAGCTCGTCTGTACCGTGTGCGCTAATATGTTTTGAACGGATTCGAAGTACATCGAATCCGTTTTTTTGTTGTGCGTAAGCAGAAGATGCATCAGACGAAAAAATCGTGTACGCTAAACGATGAGGTGATAGAAGTGAAACCAGTAAAGTACTCGGTGTCATTACGACAGGTGACGACGATTGAAGATGGTCCGATGCGTGAATCGGTCGAACTTGAGGCGGACGGCACGTTGTTCGAAACAAAGGATGGTTTTGCCGTGAAATTCGTTCAACCGGATGAACAACCGATTGATACGACGATCAAATGGTCAAAAGACCAGATCGCCCTGAATCGCAAAGGTCCTGTTGCGATGCATCATGTCTTCATTTTAAAAGAGACGACTAAAAGCCAGTATGGCAGTCAGTTCGGTCAAATGTTGATGGAGACAGACACGGAGACGATTGAGATGAAACCGCAGCAGATGAAGTTTCGCTATACATTAAAAATGAATGGACAAGCAGTCGGTACGTATACGATTGATTTAACTTGGAAACGGAGTGAGACGAATGGCATTTGAACAAACAGTACGTCAAATGGAACAGATGTTGGAAGAGGAATGGTTCGAGTGGCTCGAGAACGATGAGCCGCGCTACAACGAATGGCGTGATCAACTCGAAGGACTCGCAGAGCAGGTCATCACGGAATACAATCCGAAGGTCGATCCGGAGTCAATCGATACGCTACTTTTAATCAATGAAGAATTACCTGTCTTATACGGTGAAGATACCGTCATGCTGTATACAGCGCTTTTGAAAGCACGTCAGGAAGACGATCAAGTATATGAGCGTTACTTGACGATCCTGGGTGCGTTTGCGGACGAACAGCATCCAGCGATCCGTGAAGTCGAAAAGTTAGTCGCGAAAAAGGATTATAAAAATGCCTTCGCACGTGCAGTCCGTCTGCCACAGTCGCTCGGTCTAGAATAAACAATCAGTGGACCATCTTGTTTTAGACAAGGTGGTCTTTTTAGGAGGAAGCGTCATGTATCCACTCTATCGAATCATCGTCGCGATCATCCGGAAGGGCGATCAACTGCTCATTGTCAACAATCAATCGGGTCAGGACAATCGGTGGAGCTTACCCGGTGGACAGATTGAAGCTGGGGAGACACTCGAGCAAGCACTTCGTCGTGAGGTTGCTGAAGAGACTGGCTTGGCAGTCACATCATCGTCGTTTGCCTTCTTGACGGAGAACTTCATGCCAACTTATCAAGCGCACAGTCTCGTCACTTATTTTGATTGCGAGGTGAGCGGAGTACTCGATCCGAATGATCCTGATGAAGAAATTAGCGAGACGAAGTGGATCAATCAAAGGGAGCTAACGGAATACATCACAAGTGAGGATGTCCGTCTTCCGTTATATACATACTTAACAGAACAACACAAAGGTTATTATATGTTTGAAGAGATGAAGTGGTAAGCAAAAAGAACGGATCATCCTTATAAAGGAGTGTATCCGTTCTTTTGCTTAGAATGTCCTATTAGACGAAGGAAATCTTGCTAAGCATGTCTATCGAACAATCGCACGTGACAATTTACTTTTAATAGATTCAACTCATTTTTTAAATCATATTGAGCCAATCAATCGAAAGAGAATTTATTTAAAAATTTATGAATGAATAGTCATTCATTATATGCTATACTCATTTCAACACAACTGCTTTAGGGGGAAAGGGGTTTGTTCGAACATGAATACGTTTTTAATCATTAACTGGATTGCCTTCCTACTCGTCATCGGTTATGCAGGCTATCTGTTCACATCACTCGTCAAAAGTCGTTATGCCGCCATTAAACGGGGGAAAAAGGCGGAATGGACGCTGACGAATAAAGAACGACTAGACGCAGTTTTAGTTAACGTCTTTGGTCAAAAGAAACTATTAAAAGATAAGAAAAGTGGCGCCATCCACGTCATGATGTTCTATGGATTCTTACTCGTTCAATTCGGAGCGATTGATTTTATCTGGAAAGGACTTGCCGTTGGTCAGCGTTTTCCGCATGTCCCGCTCGGTCCACTTTATCCATTTTTTACATTCTTTCAAGAGATCGTCATGCTCGTCATCTTGATTGCCGTCGTCTGGGGTTTTTATCGCCGGTATGTCGAGAAGCTCGTCCGTCTGAAGCGAAATTTCTTAGCAGGTCTTGCCTTGATCTTCATCGGTGGCTTGATGGTTGCCGTCCTCTTCGGAAATGGATTCTTCCTTGTCTATGAGAACCACTCGACGCTCGGTGAACCCGTCGCTTCAAGCATTGCGTTCTTATTCGGCTGGGTACCGAAATCGGTCGCTTTCGGATTATTCGTCTTCTTCTGGTGGGCACATCTTTTGTTCCTACTTAGCTTCATGGTCTACATCCCACAAGGTAAGCATGCGCACTTGATTGCCGGTACAGCAAACGTCTGGCTCGGGCGGACATCGAAGGTTGGTCGTTTGGCACCGATTGATCTATCCGTCATGGAAGAAGCAGAAGACGACGAAGCGGAATTCAGCTTCGGGGTCAATCGGATTGAAGATTTCAATCAAAAGCAACTCGTTGATCTATATGCCTGCGTCGAGTGCGGTCGCTGTACGAACATGTGCCCAGCAAGCGGAACTGGGAAGATGTTGTCACCGATGGATTTGATCGTTAAATTACGGGACCATCTTAATATGAAAACGGCAGCCATCACACAACGTTCACCATGGGCACCTGCTTTTGCGTTCGAAGGATCGCAAGGAAATCAAATTGCCGCGCTCGCAGCAGCCGGACAGATGGATATCGTCCCGGATTCATTGATTGGGAACGTCATTACGGAAGAAGAAATTTGGGCGTGTACGACGTGCCGAAACTGTGAGGATCAGTGTCCGGTCATGAACGAACATGTTGATAAAATCATCGACCTCCGTCGCCATCTCGTCATGATGGAAGGCAAGATGGATCCGGAAATGCAGCGGACGATGGCAAACATCGAACGTCAAGGTAATCCGTGGGGGATGAACCGAAAAGAGCGCGAAAACTGGCGGAAAAACCGTGATGAACTCGTCGTTCCGACAGCGAAAGAAAAGAAGAAAGCAGGCGAAGAGTTCGAGTACCTGTTCTGGGTCGGGGCGATGGGATCGTACGATAACCGGAGTCAAAAAATCGCTATGGCGTTTGCGCGTATTCTGAACGAGGCAAATATCTCGTTTGCGATTCTCGGAAACGATGAGAAGAACTCGGGCGATACACCACGTCGAATCGGTAACGAAGTCTTGTTCCAAGAACTCGCGGAAGCAAACATCAAATCATTTGAGAAGTATGGCGTCAAAAAGATCGTCACGATTGATCCGCATGCCTACAATACATTCAAAAATGAGTACCCAGACTTCGGACTCAGTCTGGATGTCGAAGTCTATCACCATACCGAATTGCTCGCTCGTCTGATTGATGAGAAACGCATCACACCGTTACATGAAGTTAAGGAGCGGGTCGTCTATCACGATTCGTGTTACCTCGGTCGATACAATGATATTTACGACGCACCGCGTTATATTCTCGAGAAGATTCCAGGCATCACTCTCGTCGAGACAGAACGTAACCGTGAAAAAGGCATGTGTTGTGGTGCTGGTGGCGGCATGATGTGGCAAGAAGAAAAAGTTGGTGCACGTGTCAACGTCGCGCGGACGGAACAATTGTTGACCGTCCAACCATCCGTCATCGGGTCAGCATGTCCGTACTGTTTGACGATGCTTAGTGACGGTACGAAGGCGAAGGAAGTGGATGAAGCGGTCGCCACGTATGATGTCGTCGAATTATTAGAACGCTCGATCGTTGGTATAGCGGTCGAAGAGCCAATTGCCACAGTTTAAAATTAGAAGTGTATAAACGATTATTCTCGTATCAACGGGAGTAATCGTTTTTTTATTAAAAGCATGACGTTTTACTGTACGGTTTTGACATGATAAAATAAAAGAACTAACTATGGCAAGGAGGTGAGAATCTTTTGGGAAGGCGTTACTTCGAATCGGTCAGGTCGCGGAGACCACCGGCTTATCAAAACGAACGATTGATTACTACACATCACTCGGTCTCTTAACATCAGAGCGTACTGCATCGGGCTACCGTTTGTATGACGAATCGGTCATTCATCAAATCGAAAAGATTGAATATTTGAAGTCTCAACGGCTTTCCCTGCAAGAGATTCTTGCTTCTTTTACGGAACGAGAACAAAAAACAGGAGAGACGATTTATCAGGAAGTACAACAATTACAGACGACGGTTGAAGGACTCGAGCAACGTTTGTTGCAGTCGACGGAAGTCGAAAAACAAGCGATTCGCTTAGAACTGTCCCGGCGTCTGACATTGATTGCTTCTCTGATTGCACAGCTTTAATACAAAACAATGGAGGTGACCCCTGTTTAGGGGATTTTGGATACTATATTATTCATCAATTTATTTTTAGTGGTGTTGTTGATCGTGTTGACGGCGTTCTTCGTCGGATCGGAATTCGCTGTCGTCAAAGTGCGGATGTCGCGTTTGGATCAGATGATCCAGGAAGGCAATAAAAGTGCGGTCCTTGCGAAAAAAATCGCCGGTGATCTTGATTATTACTTGTCTGCCTGTCAGCTCGGTATTACCGTCACGGCACTCGGTCTTGGGGCACTTGGAGAACCGACAGTCGAAAAGATCTTGCATCCGGTCTTCGATGACTTCGGGATCTCTGCTGCTGTTTCAACACTCTTGTCGTTTGGTATCGCATTTGTATCCGTAACGTTCTTACACGTCGTCATCGGCGAACTTGCTCCGAAGACACTCGCGATTCAGTATGCAGAACGCATGACATTGTTATTTGCTCGTCCGCTGTATGTGTTCGGGAAGATCATGTATCCGTTCATCTGGTTACTCAACGGTTCAGCACGCCTGTTCCTCGGTCTGTTCGGTGTCAAACCAGCAGGACATGAACAAGCCCACTCAGAAGATGAATTGAAAATCATCATGGCGCAAAGTTTCCAAAGTGGTGAAATCAATCAGACGGAACTTGCTCTCATGCAGAACGTCTTCGCCTTTGACGAGCATATTGTCAAAGACTTAATGGTTCCACGAATGCGGATGGAGACGATCTCGGAACGTTTGACGAAGAATGAACTGATGGAAATCTTCATGGATAATCCGTATACGCGTTATCCGGTCACAGAAGAGAACGATAAAGACCGGATTCTTGGATACGTCAACGTCAAGGAAGTCTTGACGGATTTTGCGAACGGGAACGAACATCCGGTGACACATTACGTCAAGGAACTACCGGTCGTTTCTGAAGTAACATCACTTCAAGACACATTGCGGAAGATGAAACGGACCCGGACACACCTCGTACTCGTCGTCGATGAATATGGTGGAACAGCAGGACTCGTCTCGATGGAAGACTTACTCGAAGAAATCGTCGGCGAAATCCGTGATGAATTCGATGCAGATGAAGTCGAAGAAATCGAACAAATCAAATCTGACGAATTTTTACTGGACGGTACTGTATTACTCGTGGATTTAGAAGAACGTTTCAACATTCGATTTACGAACGTCGAGGACGTGGATACGATTGGCGGCTGGATTCAGATGCACAACATTGATCTTCAACCCGGTGAGCACATCGATACACCAGACTTTTCGGTTGAAGTAATGGAGATGGAGAACTATCAAATCAATCGCGTCAAGATTTGGTTGCATCCAGCTGAACAAGTAGAAGCAGAAGGATAAGATGGTCGGTTCCTCATCGAGGAGCCGATTTTTTTATATCACATCAGTCAAAAAATTAAGAACTTGCGGATTGTGTGAACTTTCAGCGGTCATGATAGGAGAATGATGGAGTGAGCGGGAATGTAATCTACAACTACCGTATTGTCGATTCGCGTCCTATGAAACGAGGAGGTATTCCGTGCTTGATCAGATTCCATTCTTACTGAGTCGTTTAGGTATGTTAGCACTGTTAGCCTTTCTATTGTCCCAGTGGCGCATTTCTCGATACATATTCAAGATGGACCGCGGGATGAATGTACCACTTCTTTTAGCATTCGTATCATCTGGTATTTTAATGAACTATGCGGGAATCGTGCTTTCGAATGATACAACGATCGATCCGTTACTCGGGTTATCCGTCAAAAAGGATGCTTTATTACTTGATACACGTTTAGCAGTCATCGTGACGAGCGGTCTGATCGGTGGACCAATCGTCGGTGGGATCACAGGATGTCTAGTCGGGTTGCACCGCTATTTACTCGGTTCTCTAGGGGCAGAAGCAGGTTGGATCATTGCGATGGTAGCTGGGCTCGTGAGTGGATGGTACCGGAAACGTTGGCGTTTACGGGATGACTATGCCTTGATTCCACCAGTCGGCATCGTCTTAGCCGCATTGTTCTTTGAAAGTGGAATCACGTTGTTGCTGGCTCCAGACACGACGCAGGCACTTGATTTAATCAGTCATGCGGTATTTCCGCTATTGTTCGCGAACACATGTGGTGTCGTCCTGTTTATCATGATTTTACGAACGCAACTTCGACTCGAAGGTGATCTCTTCGTCCGACAAACGGAGCGTTCTGATCGGTTATTACAAGCGTTGCAACCCTTACGAAAGCAGGGATTGACGTCAGAAGTCGCCCGACAAATCGGAGTGACATTATTAAAGGAAACGAAAATGCAACGTGTCGTCTTGCTCGGAGCGACGGAAGTCGTCATTGATATGACGGAACAGCAACCTGCAGTCTGTGGTGAGCAACCAAGACGTGAGGAACAACAATGGATTGAGGCAGAAGAACCCGTCCGACAAGAAGATGAACTGACGGGACAGATTCTAAGCTTTCATCCAATACGCATCAACGGTCAAAAGGCGGGTGTCATCTGTTATTTCTCGAAAGATCTATTTGATGATACGGTCGAGCGAATGACGGAACAACTTGTCCGTTTATTAGCACGAGAGTTGCACATGCACCGAGAAGAGCAGTTGCTCCGATTAAGCGGTAGAAAGATGAAACCTATGTTACACGTCAGTTATCTCAAAGGCATCATCGAAGAAATTCAGCGGACAGCCGATCCCGGAACTCCTGTAAAACATCAATTGAATGCGTTGCTTCAACTTTTGACGACAGCGACGCGGCACGATGAACATCCACTGCGTGAGGAACTAGCGACGCTAAAAGCTTATCTATCGCTCGAAGGTACACGCCGCCGTCCGAATCAATTGACATCCGCTGATATCACGGTCGATCTCGACATCGAGACTTCCGTTGAGGAATACTTCGTTTTCCCGTTCCTCGTGACACAGCTTGTCGATAATGCACTACGTCACGCGTTCGTAAAGGCAGGACGGCATCACCGGATTGATGTCCGCGCCTTTAAGTCGACGACGGGTTGGGTCATCGAAGTCGCAGACAATGGGCAAGGAATGCCGTTTGCTGTGATGCAACAACTGGATCAAAAAGAATCAGGTGATTCGAATCTGTTCTTGATTCGACGCGCACTGGAGGTGACATATGGTCCGGCTGCGTCACTACGCGTCTATTCCATTATCCATCAAGGAACACGAATCGAAGTCCGGCTACCTTTTCCATCGTCTTGACGACAGTGGCACTTTGCTACTGTTGTTTTTTTGTGTTGCTTCAAGGGTAAATAGGAAAACAGCAAAACGTATTGTACAGGAGGAAGCAGATGATGATTACGACAACAGAAGTGGGTCAACTAGGAGATCAGTACTTGTTACGGTTCACGTTAGAGAATGTTCATGGACATAGTGTCGATATCTTGAACCGAGGAGCAAAAATTCTTGCGATACGGGTTCCAGATCAGCAAGGGATGATTGAAAACGTCGTACTCGCATTTGATGACCTGTCAGAATACCAGGATGATCCACACCATTTAGGCGCAACGATCGGACGTGTCGGAGGACGAATCGCGAACGGAGCGTTCGCGCTCGAAGGAATGACGTATGTACTTGAACAAAATGAAGGCGAGCATCATCTTCACGGGGGAAGCGAGAATTGGGCGAACCGGATGTTCACGCACGAAATCAACGATAACCGACTTGTCCTACGATTAGATAGTCCGAATGGAGAGAACGGCTACCCAGGTCACTTATCGTTTGAGTTGACCTTCGAATGGACAGACGAGAACGTCCTGCATGTTCATTATGAAGCGGAGACGACGGCCTCGACACCGTTCAGTCCGACGAATCATACGTACTTTAACTTGACGGGTGAAGCAAAAACGACGATCGAACAGCATCTGTTACGAATGGATGCACCTTTTTATGTTCCGTTGACGAAAGATGCCGTACCGACCGGTGACATTCTCCCGGTAACAGACACCGTCTTTGATTTTTCGGAAGCTCGTCCGCTACATGAAGTGACACACGCATCAGACGAACAACTACGTCAAGCAGGTAGTGGTGTCGATCACCCCTTTTTACTCAGAGAGGGCGGGGAAATCGTTCTCGACGAACCAATCAGTGGTAGACGTTTGCGCGTCGTGACGGATCAACCGGGAGTTGTCGTTTACACCGCTAATCACTTGTCAGGCGAGTTCACGATTTGTGGAAGACGAGCAACGCCATACCTTGGCATCTGTTTTGAGACACAAGGGTTGCCGGATGCGATCAACCAACCGAATTTTCCTTCCGTCGTCTTACATGCCGGCAAACACTATCATAAGCGCACATCGTTTCATTTTCAGATGATGTCATGACGTTTCTTGCGATTTCCACTTCTGTATATGGTAGGATAAAGCGAGAAGAATCTAACGGAGGCTAAGGAAAATGACTAAAATAGCATGGGTGACCGATAGTATGGCCTATTTCACGAAGGAAGAGGCAGAAGCGATCGGCGTCAATGTCGTGCCGATTCAAATTTTACTTGGTGATACGGCGTATCAAGAGAATGCCATTACGGTCGAGCGTCTGTTTCGTGCTCTGGATGCGGACAAAAAGCTGATTGCAAAAACTTCACAACCGATCTTTGGTGAGTTCGTCGGGACATACGAACGGCTAAAAGAAGAAGGATATGACTGCGCGATTGCAGTACATTGTACGAATGGCTTATCAAGTACCGTTCAAAGCTCAGCATCAGCAGCGGAAGCGGCAAGCTTCCCGGTTCATATCATCGATTCCCATACCGCGTTCGAAAACCAACAGGAATTCATTCGTTACGGAATGGAACTTGAGGCACAGGGGAAATCGGTCGAAGAAATCGTTGCGGCGTTACAAGCATTGACGAAAAAGACCCACTTTTATATGATCGTCGGTAATATGGAGACGATGCGTCGCGGTGGACGTGTCTCGTCAGGAGACCTGTTCCTTGCGAACTTACTCAGCATCAAACCGATCATCACGACGGATGAAGCGGGAAAAGTCGTACCATTCAAAAAAGCGCGTTCTCTTAAGAAAGCCTACATCGAGATGGTCAAACAAATCGATGAGTCGATGCGTCAACACACGTTCTATAAGAACCGAATATATGTTGCGACGACGATGGCACCCGAAATGGCAGCAGAACTGCGCCAACAGGTCGCAGCGAAATTCCCGGATCTGACGATTCTTGAAGGCACGTTCGGACCGGCAATTGGGACACATGCCGGAGCAGAGACGGTCGGTCTGTTCTGGATGAATGACTAAACCTACATGTATATCAAAAATGAGGCGACGGACAATCCGTCGCCTCATTTTTGTTCAAGCTGTAAGTGTGATCCCACAGAATGCTGCGAGAATTCCAAAACCGTAGCTTGAGACGAGGTACAGAGCGAGTACTTTTCGGTTTCCATCTTGCAGAAGCTGTAACGTTTCAATCTTAAACGTCGAGAACGTCGTAAACGATCCGAGGAAGCCGGTACCAAGCAGTAACGTCCAAGTCGTATCGAGATGTGAACCGATGACGAGACCAAGCAAAAATGAGCCGAGTACGTTAATGAGGAATGTGGCTAGTGGGAATTCACGTTTCCACATCGTCTTGATCCATTGACTGACAGCAAAACGACTGATGGCTCCACAAAAAGCACCGATGGCAAGGGCGAGTAATTCCATTCACTCACGTCCTTTCGTCACGTGCCGCAATCGTCTTGTTCCAAGCGCGTAACCAAGATAAGACAGGAACAGACCGCCGAACAGGCTGACGAGTACGTAGAGAAACGCATCCGCTAAATGACGTTCGTTAAATAAGGTCACAGTCTCGACGCTGAATGTCGAAAATGTCGTGAATGAGCCGATGAAGCCCGTTCCAATGGCTGTAATCGCATATTGATGCAAGAGTTTCGTTCGAAATAGGAAGTGTGTCGCATAGCCGAGCAGAAAGCTACCGATCAAGTTGATCGCAAGCGTGGGCCACGGGAAAGGACCGGCCGTAAAGTCGCCAATCAGCAGTCCGAGTCCATAACGTGCAGAGGCACCGAGAATACCTGCGAGACCTACGAGTACATAGAGCATAGGAATCCTCTTTTCTGAAAAAAGTCTACGTTAAACGTACTCCTGGTTTTAAGAAAGCGTCAAGAAAAAAAGTCATCCGAGGGACTTAACGATTGAATTCTTTCTGCCGATGAACAATTGTATGACTTTACTATGATGAAGGAGTTTGAACAAGATGGTATCTGCCCTCGAGCAACAAAGTACAAAGATTTTATCCCGTCTGATTGCAACGTTGATTACAATTGCGCATCCGTTGATTTTCGTATTTGCCCAAATGAATTACGTTCCCATCAGTGTGTTCTATCAGTTTTTAGTCGGTGGTCTGATCTTGACGGTCGCGTTGCTGGTCGGCAACCGCCTCCTCGGACATCGTCCGAGTGGGAAATATGTTCAAGTGACATTAACGTATCTCGTCCTCGCCTTGGTTTTGACGACATTACCGTCCCTAAGTATCTGGACGATTGCTTATCTTTATTTGACGATTTCGATCGTCTATTTGATTCCGCGTCTCGTCGTTCTGGCTGGGATCTTCGGACTACTTGAAATGGCGTTATTCACAGCCAACGGTACGATTGTTTTTACGAACACATTTGACTTGATCGTCGCATATGTCATCTACTTGATGATCTTCTCAGCGGCTGTCTTCGTTGCCGTCTTCGGACGGAACGTCATGCTGGCAGTCCGCCAAGAACAGGAACGGTCGGAAGCTTACGCGGCAACATCGCAAGTCGCCCTTGAGCAAACGGCAGCAACGGCAACGGAAGTGACGACGTTCACAGAAGAGATGAGTGAGACGGTCGACGCGGCGAAGGATTCCTTCAGTCAGGTCGATCTAGCGATGCAACAGCTGGCAAGTGAAGCGGCAGGCAGCGTCCAAGCGATTCGTGAAATCCGTCAACTGAACGAACAACAAGTTAACCGGATGCAAGAGGTAACGGTATCAGTCGACCGTGCGCTCGAGCGGAGTTCGTCATCGCGGACAACAGCTGAACAAAGCAGGCAGACGATCGGTCTTGCCGGACAATCGCTGCAACAATTGACGACAAGCATGGATGAATCGGTCACGTCATTCGGACAGCTCGCTGGGCGTTTCCAGGAAATCGTCGCGATCACGTCGAGCATCAATGCGATTGCGGCTCAGACAAACTTGCTCAGTCTCAATGCTTCCATTGAAGCAGCTCGCGCGGGTGAGTTCGGAAAAGGCTTCACGGTCGTTGCGCAAGAAATTCGCAACCTGTCAGCACAGACGGCAGAAGCGTCAAAAGAAATCAATGCGATTATCGAACGTGTTGATCAGGACGTCACACAAACCGGCAACTCGATTCATGCCAGTACGACCTTGTTACGTGAGCAGGAAGAACGGATGGCAGAGAGTCAGTTGGCGCTGCAAACGATTGAAACGGATGCGACCGAAGTCGTCGGTTCGATCCAGTCGGCGCAGATCCAATTCGCGACGATGACGAGCAGTCTTACTGCTATCACGACAGCAACCGGTCAACTCGACAGGTTCATGAATGCTTTGCTCGCGCAAAGTGAGTCATTATCAGGTCTGACACGTCATCAAGTCGGACAGGTCATGGAACTGCAACAGGCGATTCATGCCTTGAACGAGACGGCGTCTACCCTTCAGCAAACGAATCGTTAACGAAACAGCTCCTCATTGATCAGTGGGGAGCTGTTGTCTATTCTCAGACTGTTTGTTGGTGGAACGGACGGGGAAGAAGATAGGGAATGATTATCGAAGGAGGAGTCAACGGATGAAAGCAGCTTACATTGAACAGTATGGTGGATCGGAACAATTTAAGATCGGAGAACTGGAAAAGCCGGTCATCGGACCAGATGATGTTTTAATTGAAGTCTATGCCGCGAGCGTAAATCCGGTCGACTGGAAGTTACGAGAGGGGTACTTGCGTCAGATGTTGAGCTACGAAATGCCGCTCGTTATCGGTTGGGATGTTGCTGGCGTGATTCAGGAAGTCGGAGAAAGCGTCTCGGATCTTCAAGTCGGGGACGCCGTCTTCAGTCGTCCAGAAATCGCTCGTCAAGGGACCTATGCGGAGTATGTCGCAGTTGATGCACATCTTGTCGTGAAAAAACCAGAATCGCTCAGTTTCGCAGAAGCAGCGTCTCTTCCGCTCGTCTCGCATACAGCGTGGCAGGTCATGTTCGAAGTGATGGATGCGAAGCCAGGTGATCGGATCTTCATTGGTGCCGGATCAGGGGGCGTCGGAACGGTTGCGATCCAACTTGCGAAAGCGAACGGGTTGTACGTCATTACGTCGACGAGTACAAAAAACGTCGATTGGGTAAAAGCACTTGGAGCCGACGAAGTCATCGACTACAAACAAGAAAATCCAGCCGACCGTGTCCGGGACGTCGATTTTGTCTTTGACACGATGGGCGGAGACAAGCAAGGAGAGCTCTATCAGATGCTGAAACCAAATGGGATGCTTGTTTCGATTTCCACACCACCCGATGAGGAGCAAGCGAAACAACACAATGCCCGTTCGGCCTACGTTTTCATGCAACCGACCGGTGAGCGTTTGCAACATATCGCTAAAGCCGTCGAGCGAGGCGAATTGCAGCCTGTCGTCGATCGAATCTTTGATCTCGACCACATCAAGGAAGCGCACGATTATGGCGAAGAAGGGCATGCGAAAGGAAAAATCGTCATCCGGGTCAAAGGAGAATAAGGAGAAAAGAGCGCTGAAATCAGCGCTCTTTTTTTGTGTCCTGTCAATCTATTTTTCATACCTAAAACAAAAAATAACCTGGTTAAAAAAGTGTGAAGGGTAAAAGATTACTTCTTCCTATACTAAGGCTATCAGACGTGAGTCAGGCAAATTAAAAGGAGGAAGTAACATGAAAAAAGGATTGAAGTGGACGGGAATCATCGTAATCGGAGCAGTCATCCTTGGAAATCTAGGAGATGACGAAGAACAAGCAGCACCGGAGAAAAAAGTAGAAGTCGAACAAGAAGCAGTCCAATCAGAAGCAAAACCAGTGAAGGCTAAAGCTGTCGCAAAACCTGTCAAGAAAACCTACGGCATCAATGATCGGGTGAAAGTCGGTAAATTGACGTACGTCGTCAATGACGTCAAGATGGTCGATACGTTATCAAACGTCCTTGGCGAAAAGAAAACGTCAGGACAATTCTTGGTCATCGATCTGACGATTCTAAATGGAGACAAGGAAGAACGGTTCGTTGATAGCAACATGTTTAAAGTCAATGTCGGCGATACCGAGTATTCAGCCGATACGGAACTCGATCTCTATGCGAATGAAGACGGCATGGGCTTCTTCCTAGAGACGATCAACCCGAATATCGAAAAAACCGGCAACATCGTCTTTGAATTACCGAAACAGGTCAAAAATCCGAAGCTTGAAGTCTCATCCGGTTTTGGCTGGGCAGGTGGACAATCAAAAGAGATTCAATTGACACGATGATAGGTGAGCAGACAAAGGAGTAGCAGGCAAATGCCTGCTACTCCTTTGTTGTTATCGTTTTACTTGTTGCATCGATAGTTCATGCGTTAATCGATCGAGTAAGTCGAGTGTTTCGGGATGCGTGACGAGCGTCCGATCGAGTGTCTTCCGTTCAGTCTCTAGACATGCCAGATAACGTTGAGCCGCTTCAGCATGCGTTGCGGGTGTCAAGACTTCATAGATTGATTCAAGAGAAAGGCGTGGACCGTCAGGCAATGTCGTCGGAATCGTCTTTAATCCGAGCTGCGCCCGATCTGGAGTATGGTGATGAAGCAAGACTTTCGCGAACTTGATCAAGGCGCTCCGGAGCATCTCGACTGCCCATAAGTCGTTTCCCCGTGCCGCTGCTTTTTTGTATTGGAATAAAAACCAGACGGCATCAATCGCTTCATCGGTCGCTTCTTGTGCGGAAAGCGTCAAGTCGCAAGTATCCGTAAAGTCCGTCAATTGCTGTTTTGGATCGTACAGGACACGTAATTGATCCTTATGGTTTAGCGAATCAAGCGTCACCGTGAATAAATCGATATGTAACAAATCATCATAGACGACAATCATCTGTGGTGCGATGATGTCGATCTCATCTTTCCAGATGATGGGGCGATAAACAGAGAGGTGGGACAGTCGACGTGATAAAAATTTCGTTTGGCGTTCTTTCGAGACGAGACAGTACAGATCGATGTCTGAATGAACATCTTCTTCTCCTCGTCCGAAGGATCCTTTCAAGAAGATGGCTTCGACTGCAGGATCTTGTTTGAGCCGAGCGACGAGTTGCTCGATTGCATGGAGTTGATGCATGAGGACTCATTCCTTTCCGAAAACAGAAGTCTATTAGGTTAGTATACGGGGGAATAGACAGTTTATTCCATACAAAAATGAGAAATCACATCGAAATGGATTTCTCATTGGGAGGCAGAAGCTACTTTTTCTTTATTTTCAAGATGAATGACGTGCTG
This sequence comes from Exiguobacterium sp. UBA3968, assembly GCF_002385115.1. Lineage (NCBI taxonomy): Bacteria > Bacillati > Bacillota > Bacilli > Caryophanales > Exiguobacterium > Exiguobacterium sp. UBA3968. The sequence goes on along the minus strand of NZ_DGCW01000004.1, from coordinate 145,786 downwards.
TTCGCCCCATGCATTGATGGCGTCAAGAACCGGGATAAGTGTCCGACCGTAATCCGTCAGCGAATACTCAACGCGTGGCGGGACTTCTTGGTAAATCTCGCGATGCACGATATCGTTTAGTTCGAGCTCGCGCAATTGAGCTGTCAGCATCTTTTGCGTAATGTTCGGCAATTGTCGTTTCAATTCACTGAAGCGGAGCGTTCCGTGTGTGATCAAGACGAGTAAAATCGACGGTTTCCATTTTCCGGTCAAGATTTCGAGTGCGGTCTCGACTCGACAGCTTGGTGTCTCTTCCATCGGTCTTCCTCCTTCATGGTATCGTTTAGGATACTATACCACTTATTCGTGCCTACTTCCGCTTCCATCACTTCCGCGTAATAATAGAGGTACAAGATATTTCATTGAAGGAGGAAACAACATGTCGATTCACCCACAGATTACACTCGGTCCCGTTCGTTTACGCGTCACCGATCTTGACCGTTCCGTTTCATTTTATACAGCATCCCTCGGATTACGTATACTGACACAAACGGATCAGCTAACGGTTCTTGGCGCACAAGGTACACCACTCGTTGAGCTCGAAGTTCATCCGAATGCCCGCCGTTTCCCACCGAACTCGGTTGCTGGGTTATACCATTTTGCGATTTTGCTACCGAACCGAAAAGAACTCGGTTTCGTCATCCGTAATTTGATCGAACAAGGGATTGAGATTGGTCAAGGTGACCATCTTGTCAGTGAAGCCTTTTATCTATCAGATCCGGATGGGAACGGGATCGAGATTTATGCCGATCGTCCACGTGAGACATGGACGTATGAAGCAAATGGAGATGTTAAGATGACGACCGATCCTGTCGATTGGCAAAGTATGCTCGTCGAAGCTGGAGAAGAAGACTGGTATGGTATGCCGGCCGAGACGGTCATGGGACATGTCCATTTCCACGTCAAGACACTCGAAGCAGCGCGGACATTTTATGTCGACACGCTCGGCTTTGAGGTTGCGGCTGACGCTTCGCGGATGCGTGCGTTGTTCGTCGCTGCTGGCGGTTACCATCATCACATCGGTCTGAACGTCTGGTCGGGAGTTGACGCACCGACGAATCCGGAAGATGCGGTCGGACTTGTCTACTGGACGCTGCGTTATCCGGATCAAGCGACGCTCCGAGCAGCAATCGAGACGTTGAAGTCTTCTGCTTATACCGTTACGGATCAAGCAGATGCTGTCTATGTCACCGATGATGCTGGAATCACTGCTCGATTGACAACATAACTGAAATAATCCCTTTGCAGAGAAAAATCTGCAAGGGGATTTTTTGTTTTATCGTGAAGATGACGTTGCATTACCGTCATACCGGCTGATCAGCTCATACGGTCTGACTTTATATAAGGCATGCGGGAAGTAGTGCGGATCCATGGCATCAAGCGTCCGCAACTGGAAATGATCCCGTTTGATGTATTCACTCAGCGAGTCACGTGTCAGCGGGAAGAAGCCGACATCTGTTGTTTCACCTTCTTGTGTCGCAAGTTCACCACCGACCGCTTTTCCGCGGAAGCAGACGCACAGGACGTGACTCGAGATGTTTTGATAGATACCGGTAATTCCATCGATTGTGACATCAATCCCGGTTTCTTCTTTGACTTCTCGTTTGATCGCGTCAAGAATCGACTCATGATTTTCGACTTGTCCACCCGGCATCTCATACGTATCACCCCGGTGGAGGTTGCGAACGAGCAGGACTTCACCGGCATCGTTCGTGATGTACGCGGTCACACTGACGATGGCACGAGGAGGAGCGTACGTACCGGTCGCCGTCATGAAGTCTTCATACGACTTGATATAGAGATTTTTGCCGAGTCGGGCACGTTTTTTCATCGCTTCACGGCGTAAGGCACTGTTTCGGACATCACGATCGACTTGTTCGTAATGTTCACGGTCGCGGTATTCCCAGATAGCGATAACTTCATCTTCTGCTTCCGTCACCCAGCGACCAACGAGACGGGCACCATGACTGACTTGAAGCGGATACAGGTAGGTATGAAAAAACTCAGTGAATTCTTCTAGGCGTTCGGGACGAATCGTATAGGTCTTCCGGCGATGCAACATGGAAATTCCTCCTATCAGATGAGCGTTCGGATGTACGTTATACCCCTTCTCGAACGGATGGAGGAAACCCTTTTTCTCGATGTGGGAAAAGGATGTTTTATTAAACGATTGCGTATACATGTCATTCGGTCTAAGTGACTTTAAATCATCGATGATGATCTCTTTTGATCAGAAAAGTATAACTAAAGAAGAACTTAAGAAATGGATAGGGCTCAACTTCAGAAAAATCGGGGATACTGAATATAGAGAGAAACAGAAAGTAGGGATACGTGATGGATATCATGGCACTCGTCCGCCTGGCTGGCGGAATCATGTTCACCCCATTGTCGGACGATGTCTTGATGATGAGTTTTGCAGCACTTCGATTACGAGAGGGGATGTACCCGGTCGTCATCTGGCTGACCGCTTGGCCGGTCTTCTTCATCGCCTTTACCTGGTTTTATCTACTTGCTCGGTTCTTCCGTGAGATTCCGCTCGTCAAACGCTGGATGAAATCACGTTTCTTAGAACGAGCAGAAGCAATCATAGAACGACGCGGGTTATGGGCAATCGGACTATCGTTCTTCTTACCCGGCGTCAGACATCCGATTCATTATGTCGCCGGACTTCTCGGTTATCCGTTACCGCGTTATTTAGTGATGACGTTCTTAGCAGCAGGCGTGTATACAGGACTCTGGACTTTTTTGATCGTCCGGATCGGAGAAGCTGTGACGTGGTCGGAACTGTGGAACTGGCTACAGGTGAATCCTGGTGTCATTGGATCAATCATCGTGATCCTCATTGGAGCAGCGGTCATCGGAATCGTCCATCATCATCGTCAAAAGCAAGCGTTAGAAGAAGAGTCCTCGATGTAAATCACATATAAAACGGCGAATCCGATAATGGATTCGCTTTTTAGGTTAAAGTTTGGTTTTATGAATAAGGATAGTTTTTTGAAATAAGAAGTAATCTACAAAAAAAGTGAAATCATTGTCAAAAAATGACGCACATCACTTCTTAAAAGCTACCTGATTTACACACTGGATTGGCAATTTATCGTCACAAGCCAGTGCGTGGAAATGGATTGTAACCGCTTATACTAAAAGGTGTTCACAGAGTGGACATATTTTCTGTCGAAGGAGGATACATATGAATCTCATGCAGACGGAAGAGACGGTCAAAAAAGCACCGACTTCTTCTGCTTACCGGACGATTTGGCGGTGGCACTTTTATGCTGGTATCATTTTTGCACCGTTCCTCGTCATGCTTGCCGTGACAGGATCGATCTATCTATTTAAGCCGCAAATCGAAAACGTCCTGTATCAATCGTATTATGAAGTTACACCAAAAGCGGATCGCATCACGGCGACGGAACAAATCAATCGCGTCAAAGCGAAGTATCCGGACGCGCTCGTTACGTCATACCGACCGGGTGAATCGGACGATCGATCCAGTGAAGTGAACATCTCGTCACCTAAGATGTCGGCGACAGTCTTCGTCGATCCGTACTCCGGGAAAATCATCGGAACATTATCGGACGACGATCGAATCATGAACAAAATTGAAGAAATTCATGGAGAACTGATGGCAGGAACGACCGGTGACCGGATTGTCGAACTCGTTGCCTGTTGGGCAATCGTCTTGATCGTGACAGGATTATTCTTGTGGTTCCCGCGTAAGCAAAAGGGGCTGTCAGGTGTTTTGTTCCCACGTCTTCGTCAAGGCAAGAAGTTATTTCGTCGTGACCTCCACGCCGTTCCGGCATTCTGGATCACAGCAGGAATGTTATTCCTCATCCTGACAGGTCTTCCGTGGTCTGGCTTCTGGGGGACGAACTTCCAGTCACTCGTCACGAACCAAGGTCTTGGTTATCCACCGTCCATCTGGGGTGGGGAAGCACCGAAGTCAACTCTTCAAACGAAGGATATCGCAGAAGTCCCGTGGGCTGCCGAAACACTTGATGTCCCGCAATCAAAAGTCGAAGGAGCCGTCCCGGCTTCGATTGATGACATCGTTGCAATCGGCAAACAACAAGGGATGGATCCAAGCTTTAAGATCAGTATTCCAAGTGATCCGAGCGGTGTCTATACGCTGTCTGCGTATCCAGCGAAAGCACAGAATGAAGCGACGATCCATCTCGATCAATATTCCGGTGCCGTGCTCGCCGACTATCGTTATGACAACTATGGTATCGTCGGAAAGATCGTCGCGACCGGGATCACACTCCACAAGGGAACGGAATTCGGCTGGTTCAATCAGTTAATTAGTCTGTTGATTTGTCTCGGAATCATTCTCGTGGCAGTCAGTGGTTTCTATCTCTGGCTGAAGCGAAAACCAAGTAAAGGGATGGGGGCGCCGAAAGGACCGAAAGCATTCATGTTGAAAGGATTCCTCGCTGTGCTTGTCGTGCTGGGAATCGTCTTCCCGCTCGTCGGTCTATCGTTGCTCGTCGTCTGGCTGGTCGATTTCCTCGTCATCCGTCGTATTCCGAGTGTAAGGAGGTTCTTCAATGCGTAAATCGATGCAAACATTCGTGCTTGGTGGACTGCTCGTCACGACGACGAGTCTTGCCGGCTGCGCCGTTGATTCTGATGCGGCGGAGCAGTACGCCGTCGTTCATCCGTTATCGATTAAAATGAATATCCCAAAAGACGTACAACCGGACGCAAAGAAAAAGCAAACGTTCGAAGCGACGGTTTGGCGTGAAGCGAAACCGGCTCAAAAAGTCGACTATGTCCACTTCGAAATCTGGAAAGCAGACGGAACAGTCCGCTATAGTATGGAACCGGCAGAAGAGACGAAGCCGGGTGTCTACACGATTGCGAAGACATTACCGAAATCCGGCTTGTATTATGTCAAAGCGCATGCGAGCAGTGAAGGTGCGATGATCATGCCGACACGGCAATTCATCGTCGGAAAACTGTCGGCCCAGGATTTAAAAATCTTACAAGGTGGAGCAAAACCCGCTGGTGGAAGTAGCGGTCACCATCATTAATAGGAGTATGAAAAAAGAGAGAGCGGAATTTTCCGTTCTCTCTTTGTGTATTGAGGATCAATCATCATCACCGTGACCACCATGATCATCGCCATGATCATCGGAATCGTCATCGCCTTCATCCCCAGAATCATCCGATGCACCATCGTCATCCGCGTGTTCATCTTCCGATTCAAGCTCTTGTCCATTGTAGAACTTGACTTGGACTTGTAATGTTTTAATGTTTGGCAATTGAAGTGCCTGAGCTACTAACGTTAATAATTCCTCTTCCGTCATCGATGGCGTGACGAGAAGGCGGTCTTTTAACGTCGCGACATCAGTGATGCCAATCTCATCTTTAAAACGGAGTTCTTTCCGTTGGTGTTCATTACTGTAGCGCCACTCGAACTTTTTCTTGTTCGTATCCGTTACTTTAATCATGATCCGTATCTTCCTGATCATCTCGTGTTCCATCCTGATCGCTATCGGCTTTTGTTGGATCAGAACCGAGTTCAAACTCATCTTCGTTGATAAGCGTATCTCGATCCCGCTCTTCTTCATTGTCTTTGATGCCATCACGATCGGAATCCTTTTTCAATGGTTGCGTACCGACGATGAACTCTTCCCGTGTCGTCAATCGATCCTGATCTTGGTCTTCTTTATCATCAGAAATGCCATCTTGATCAGAATCCTTTTTCAATGGGTTCAGATGCGCTGTGTATTCTTGTTGGTTTGTAAGAGAGTCGTAGTCCGCATCCTCTTTCCCATCCTTGATTCCGTCACGATCCGAATCTGATTTTGTTGGGTTGAGGCGAAGTTGATACTCTTGTGCATTCGTTAGACCATCGCGATCGTGATCTTTTGTTGCGACTTGTTTTCCATATCCCAAATGATATTGTTTTTGCCAAGCATCCGGGATGCCATTTTTGTCTCGATCGACTTGCACGACAGATTTTTTCTTCGATTTACTTTTTGCTTCGACCGGTCCGACTGCTTGCGAGACGACGAGGGAAGCGAGCAATGCACCAATGACGGTTCGTTTCATGATTCCACTCCTGTTCTAAAAAATAAAAGATGCGGTTATAAGAAGATTCTAATGAATTGATTAGAAAATAAGTCAGCTGTTTCGTGAAATGAGTAAATAAAAACTAAAAATAATGAAAGTACTACATAAGTTTATTTCTGATTAAAAAATATTTTAAATAAAAAATGTAAAAAGATAAAACCATTTATGAACTCCTTACGTTATCTGTGTGAAGTCCAAAAAATCAAAGGGGTGTTCATAAGATGAAGATGAAAAAGTCGTATCTCGCTGTTCCGCTAAGTGCCGCATTGTTGATTCCAGCAGCAGGTGTCAGTGCACATGGTCATGAGGACCATAGTAAGATGTCTCACAGTTCAGGAAAAGTCTCACTAGATGTCTCCTCTCCAGCATCGGATCTGCGAGCGACACTCGATCAAATTCTATCTGAACACGCATATCTCGCAGTCGTCGCGATGCAAAAAGGAATTGATGGTAAAAAAGATTTTGAACAAGCAGCAGGCGCATTGAATCAAAATACGGATGATTTAGCGGCAGCTGTCGGTTCTGTCTACGGTGACGATGCAGGAAAAGCGTTTAAAGATATCTGGTCGAGCCACATCGGTTACTTCGTCGATTACGTCAAAGCGACTGGAGCAAAAGATGAAGATGCTAAACAAAAAGCATTGAAAGATTTGGATGAGTACCGTGTCGAGCAGGCTGCATTCCTTGATAAAGCAACAGGCGGGCGATTGAAAGCAGCAGATCTCGAAGAAGGGCTCAAAGTCCATATCACGCAATTGTTAACATCGTTTGATAGTTACGTTGCTGGTGATTATGACGCTGCCTACAGCAATCTACGTGAAGCAATCGAGCATATGTATATGGTCGGAGAAGGATTATCTGGTGCGATCGTTGATCAGTATCCGGATAAATTCAAAAATACGAAAGTCGATACACCAGCAGCCGATCTTCGTGCCGGGCTCAACCGGAACTTCTCAGAGCACGCAGCGCTTGCGGTGCTCGCGATGCAAAAAGGAATTGACGGTGCAAAGGACTTTGACGCGGCAGCCGGTGCCTTGAGTCAAAATACAGATGATTTGTCGGCTTCAATCGGTTCCGTTTACGGCAGTGAAGCAGCACAACAATTCAAGAAAATCTGGTCGAGCCATATCGGCTACTTCGTCGACTACGTCAAAGCAACAGGTGCAAAAGACGATCAAGCACGCGACATGGCTGTAAAAGAACTCGATGAGTACCGTGTCGAACAAGCAGCATTCCTCGATGCTGCAACGGAAGGACGCTTAAAAGCAAAAGATTTGGAAGAAGGACTGAAGGTCCACATCGACCAACTCTTACTCGCCTTCAATAGCTACAATGAAAAAGATTACGACAAAGCGTACCCCGCGATTCGCGAAGCGTACGCGCATATGTACGGCGTAGGGGAAGGAACAGCGACAGCAATCGTCAATCAGTTCCCAGATAAATTCAAAGGTGCACCATCTGGTATGCCGAACACAGGTCTCGGTGGTATGCAAGCAGCATCATCGGCGACAGGTATCGTGTGGTCATTGCTTGGTATTGCCGCAGCATCGATCCTTGGATTGTTCGCACTCCGTCGTCGCCCGCAACAATAAAGGACGACCCGCTGGAAACAGCGGGTTTTCTTATACACATCAAGCAGAAAGGAGGTAAACGACATGCGTATCATCCGATTTGCACTTCTATTTCTGATTTGTCTATTGCCTATATCGGTCGAAGCACACACGAGTCTTAAAAGTTCCAATCCGGCAGAGGATTCGGCATTACCTGAACCTGTCGATCGGATCCGCTTGACGTTTAGTGAGGCTGTCGAAAAGACGAGTACCTTACGTGTAGTGGACGCGAACGGTGTCGAACAATCGCTTGCGAAACCGCTCATCATCGGGAATGAACTCAGTGCCGTCGTCTCGAAACCATTGAAAAAAGGACAGTACACGATTAAATGGGCATCGATTTCAGATGATGGTCATCCGGTCAAAGGGACGATTCGTTTTACAGTACTGGGTACGGAAAAAACTGAGGCGAAGACAGTTGAAAAGGCGGAGCCGATGGAAACAAAGGCAGCGGTCGTCCCAGAAGCTGAGCCTGTTTCAAAAGGACTCGTTCCGACGCTACTTCCTTGGATTGTTGGTGGATTATTAGTCAGCATCGTCTTACTTCTCTTATTCCGTCGTCGTTCGATATGAGTGCGTTTCTAGGAGAACTGCTCGTCTACCTGGGTGGAGCGATTTGGATGGGTTATCTGGTGTTATGCTTCATCTCAACGAAACACAAACCGCCATTAATGGATGGTACGTCATGGGCGGTAGCGGGGCTCGGAATGCTTGTTCTTGGAACAAGTATCCCGGTCATCGGTGCCGTTCGTTTTCTGCTTTCGACGCAAACGATGACGGGGGCTCTACGAACGGGGTTACTTTTGCATATCGGTCAAATGTTTCTTGTCGTTTACTTCGCTGTCTTACTCCTATTGATCGTACTTGCCTGGCGAAAACATCTGTCCGTCCTACTCGCACTCTTGACGATCCCGATATGGATTGGCATTGCAGGAACGAGTCATGCCGCAACGAAATACGGGGCGCTTGGGTGGACGCTTCAGTTCAGTCACTTCTTATGTGTGACGGCTTGGATCGGTGTTGTGTTTTGGGTAGCTGTTGGTGCCCGTTCGACCGAGCATTGGTCCGCCTTTTTAAGTTGGTTCAGTCCGTTTGCCCGGATTGCTTTTACCGGTGTCATCCTGTCAGGTCTGTTACTGATGCAACTGGCGATTCCGCTTGAACGTTATCCGAATCTATGGGGCGTGCCATACGGTCAAGCCATGTTGCTGAAGCATCTTTTGTTGTTGCCGCTTTTGTTCTACGCCTTTTGTAATGGCACGCTTGTCCGGCGTCGGTTACGTTTCGACTCGACATACGATCCGCGTCCGTTACTCCGGATGGAGAGTATTATTTTAATACTTCTGTTCATGGCAAGTGCATCACTCAGTCGTTTGGAACAACCGACGTTAGGTCAACTACCGGTCAGTGGTCCAGCAGGGGACGGGTGGGTCTTGATGATGGGGATCGCTACCTTACCACTGCTCTTACTCGGATTCAGACGACATGCATTGGGTGTCTTGCTGAGCCTTCTTAGTGTCAGTCTGATCTACCTGGGACTACTTGCGACAGGGTGAACACAAAAAAACAAGGTAGCGGATAGTTCCGCTACCTTGTTTGTCGTGATTTTATTTTGTCGAAACGGCGCAATTCGTTGCTTTCGCAAGAATCTTCGAATAGGCCCGGGCGCCCTTGATATTCAAATGAACACCATCCGCTTCAAAATAAGATGGGTGTTTGATAGCAGTGGCATGCCAGTCGATCAGTTCGACCCGTTTCCGCTTTGATGCCTCTCGTAACATCTGATTGACTTCTGCTTCCCACGGGCGTGGCACCCGTGCTGTGACGAGATAGACGTGATCGGCATTTGCAAATTGGTCGAGTAAGCTATTCAACTGATCTTTGCGGAAGCTGCCGTTCGTTCCAAGATGGAGGATGACTTGGCGTCCATGTTGATTGTACGACGCATACTGCTCACTTAGCGGAATCGCTTCTCGTAGCTGTCGACCGAGTTTCGCATCAATCGTCAGTTGTTTGAGTGTACTGCCGAGATAATCTTCGACACCGAGCAGGACGGAGTCACCGATTGCAAGCGTCGGTCGACAAATTTTTCGTTGATCAGGTTTTGCTTTCGGTGTCGTCGGTTTGAGGACCGGTTTCGGTTTTTCTTTTGGCGCCGCTATCTTATGGAAGGCGGGTTCTGGCTTCGGTGTATCGGAAACAGCAAGAATCGATAAGTTACCAATGAAGCTGACGATAAGGATCGTCAACACGGCAACACTCGCCCACTGTATCGTTGAGAACTGACGTAACTGTTGCGGATGTAGCGATAAACGCTTCAAGTAACCAGACAGTCCGAGTTGACGAATCGGACGCTCGATGAAGCGATACGACGCTTCTGTTAACGCAACAAGAATAACTATGATCAATATAGTCCGTAGTACCGAGAATGTTCCAATTTGCTCGACCGGTGTCAGCAACGTGATGACGGGAAAATGCCATAGATATAAGCCGTACGACCGTTTGCCGATCGCAATAAGTGATGGACGCGCAAACCAACGACTCCAAATCGACGCCGGATGGGCGATCGTAGCAATCAATAGGGCGGCAAGGAGCGAAACGATGAAAAAGCCGCCGCGGTATAAAAAGCTTCCGAACTCACTCGTTACAACCATCAGTAAAAGTAAGAGTGGCAACGTGACAGCACCTGTTTGATTCAACAATCGAACACCACGTTTTGGGATATCAATCTTAAAGCGGGTCGGTTGCCACGCGAACGCGAGCAAGCTCCCGATCAATAAGGCGAATAATCGTGTATCGGTACCGTAGTAGACACGACTCGGATCCTCACCCGGTGTGAATTGAATCGCCATCGCGAGCACGGATGCGCCGATCGCGACACCAATCAATTGAAGGAACAGGCGACGATTTTTCATGCCGAACCAAAGTAGGATCGGGAATAGCAGGTAGAACTGTTCTTCGATCGCGAGCGACCAAAGGTTTTGGATCGGTGACGGTTTCCCGAACGACTCGAAATACGAGACGTCATGGAAGATATACCACCAATTTGTTCCGTAAATAAGCGCAAAGGCACTATCTTGACGAACTGTATGCAATAGCTCGCGTTCAAAGACGGTTACATATCCGAGAACGAGTAACAGCATGACGAATAGAGCTGGGAACAAACGACGGAAACGATGAATCCAAAACCGTTTCAAATCGAGGCGCCCGGTCGTTCGCCACTCGCGTAACAAAAGACCAGTAATCAGGTAACCGGATAGGACGAAAAAGAGATCAACACCGAGGAAACCACCAGAGAAGAATGAAACAGATAAGTGGTAGAGAATGACAGACAGGACAGCGAAAGCACGTAAGCCGTCAAGCCCTGGCATATATGTAATCGAACGAGACGAGGATTTCATAAGACACGAACAACTCCTTTAAAACGACAACTAATTTCTAACAGTCTTTAGTGTATCGAATTCCAATTTCAAAGAAGTGTCTAAGAAGTAACAACCTAGCCCAAAAAAGCACCCGACGAGAGCATCGGATGCTGACTTACGAATGACGCGGAAAACGACACGTGACGGAAAAGCGGTTGTCTGCTGAAGTGAGCTGGACACTTCCGTGATGGCGCGCCATGATTTGTTGAACGATCGACAGACCAATACCGGAACCGCCGGAAGAACGCGATGCGTCAGACGTTCCGAACGGCGTCAGTCACGCGTTTAGTTCCTCTAGCGTATAGATCGTTTCAATCGCATTCGAGCAAATCAGTTGGATGCCTTGTGCTCCTTCTTTGATTGAAATCCGAAGATCACCGATTCCGTGAAGTGTTTCTTTAAAAAAATCAAACATGAAAACCCTACTTTCCGTTGAGTATAGCATGTAGTATGCACGTCGTCCCTTTCGAAAACAGGAGGAGAATTCTTAACTGAATCTTAAACAGATCAATGCCTGATTTTCGGCGACATCGTAACCGGACAAGCCGTTATACTAAAGGCAAAGGAGGAGAAAGCGATGGAACATCACACGTATTATGAAGCACTCGTTCGACGAGACGTGACGTACGAAGGAACGTTTTTCGTCGGGGTCAAGACGACCGGTATTTTTTGCCGCCCGACATGTCCGGCACGAAAACCGAAGGCGGAGAACTGCGAGTTTTTCGAGACGGCGCAAGAGGCATTGCTCGCTTCCTATCGACCGTGTCGGCGGTGTCATCCGCTCGCTTATCCAGGCGATCACGGTACGGTTCAACGTTTGATCGAAGCAGTCGAGGCAGAACCAGATAAACGGTTCAAAGAAGCTGATTTCCGAGCACTTGGTTTGGACGAATCAACAGCACGGCGCCAGTTCAAGAAACGGTTCGGGATGACGTTCGTTGCCTATGCTCGGGCACGGCGGATGGGGTTAGCGATGAAAGAGATTCGGACTGGGAAGCCGGTCATCGAAGGGCAGTTAGCAGGAGGCTATGAATCAAGCAGTGGTTTTCGTGAAGCGTCAGCACGGATGCTCGGGGAAGCACCGTCTCGTTTTGACGGACAGGTCTTGCGCGCGAAATGGCTCGATACACCGCTCGGTTCGATGCTTGCGATTGCGGATGAACAACACTTGCATCTCCTTGAATTCGTCGATCGACGGGGACTTGAGCGAGAAATTGAACAATTGCGTCAAAAAGCGCGTGCTGTCATCGTGCCTGGGGAGTCACTCGTCTTTAAACAGATTGAAGGGGAGCTCCGTCGTTACTTCAAAGGAGAACCGGTCTTGTTTCAGACGCCACTGATGCGGTACGGAACGCCCTTTCAACGCCGCGTCTGGGAAGAACTTGAACGGATTCCGAGTGGCGAGACGATCTCGTATCAAGAACTGGCAATCCGAATTGGTCAACCAACCGCCGTCCGCGCTGTCGCACGAGCAAACGGAGCAAATCAACTAGCAATCATCATTCCATGTCATCGGGTCATTCGAACGAACGGGGATTTAGGTGGATACGCTGGGGGACTTGCACGCAAGGAAACATTGCTCAAACTGGAGCGTACACGGAAGGGACTAGATATAGGATGAGTTTGATTAAAGATGTGTTTTCACCGAGTTGGCTCGATGAATTAGAAGAAGCGGTCGACGTACCAGACTTTCGCAGACGAGTCGAACGCAAGGACTGGGACGAGCTTGCGTTTAAACAACGCGTCCGTCGTGTTGCGGAGACGCTAGAATCCGTCCTGCCACCGTTTCCGGACTCGGTGCCGGAGCTAGAGCGACTCGCACCGCAGTTTACCGGACTACCGGGAATTGTTTTTCCCGAGTATGTCGAACGGACAGCAACACTCGTTGACTGGAAGCTTGCGTTAGAGACACTCGTTAAATTGACGCCGTATTCGACGTCTGAGTTCGCTGTCCGGCGTTTTCTACTCGCTGATCAAGAGCGTTATCTCGAGCAAGCACTCATGTGGGCAACATCAGACGATGAACATGTTCGGCGCTTAGCGTCGGAAGGGACACGACCGCGTCTGCCATGGGGACAAGCGATTCCGAGTCTGATTGCTGATCCGCGACCGGCGTTACCGGTTCTTGACGCGTTACTACAGGATCCGTCACTCTACGTCCGAAAAAGTGTCGCCAATCACTTGAACGATATTTCAAAGACACATCCGGAATATCTGATTGAGCGGATCGAACGTCATTTAGCAACAGATCCGAACACGGACTGGATTTTGCGCCACGCCTCCCGGACGTTACTCAAACGCGGAAATCCAGAAGTCTTACAATTGTTCGGTCACGTTACGCAAGGTGAGGTCGAGATTACAAATTTAGTCGTCTCGCCGGTTACGATTGGCGGAGAGCTCGACTTCTCGTTCACCGTGACGAGTTCTGTTCCACAACGTTTACGCTTGGAGTACGCGATCGATTACGTCAAACAACGCAGAACGAGTCGGAAGGTGTTTCAACTGCGGGAGCGGGAAGTTAAAGGTGTCTTACAAGTCGAAAGACGCCAATCGTTTCGGAACATGACGACGCGTGTCCATTATCCTGGTACACACACATTGACGATTTTGATTAATGGAGAGGCTTACGCGACAGCAACGTTTGAGGTCGAGGAGGAGAGCTGAATGCAAGGACGGCATCCGGATTTTAAAACGTCACGATTATTTGTCGAAGCAACGGATGAAGAATCGGGTTGTAAGTGGACGCTACATGCGATACGTGAGAAAACGATCATCGGAACGATTATCTTCACTTGGAATGCATCCACCGGAACCTTACGTTACACGACGACTGATGAGGACGATCGGCACGGGTACATCACGGAAGCCTTGACGTCGATTTTGTCTTATCTCGCACGGACGTTATTACTGACGCGTGTTTATAGTGAAGCGGGCAGTGACACGGTCTGGCGTCGGAACGGATTTCAGTTGCAGGCGAATCGATATGCACGCGAACTTCATCATTAAAGCCCCGTCTGCTGAGCAGAACGGGGCTTATTTGTGATTAGACCGTTGTTTTCGACCAGTTGAAATGTTCGCAAATCGCTTCAGCGCTTTCACGCGCACTTAACTGTTCCGTATCAAGAAAGAGGTAATTGACGTCCGGCAATTCGCCTGGTAGCGAGCGTGTCCGGTATCCGTCCGCCGTCTCGCGTAAGTCTTGTTCAGAAGCAGCGAGGTCGCGCTTCGTCACTTTGTGCGTCAATCGGTTTTCGGTCGTGTTCCGGTGCAGACGGGTCGCGACCGGCGCATCCAGTTCAACGATATAGACGTCAGCACCTGCTTGTTCGAACAACTCAACCGTTTCTTCGATGAACTCGAGACCACCACCTTCGACGCCGAATAGACAGAGGAATGTAAACAGGACACCTTCAAGCGAACTGTTCGCCATTTCCTTGAACATCTCGCGCCGAATCGTATCTTTTAAGCGGTGATGGGCGGGTTCAGAGAAATCAAAGTAAGGCAATAACAAGTCGATCGTCTGGTGGTTATGGAAGACTTTCATCTCCGTCAACCGTTCGATTTCCTGACCAATCGTCATCTTTCCGACTGCTTGGGGACCAAGTAACAAGACAAATTTCATGGACGAACCTCATTTCCTTTTTCTGCTAAGAATAGCACATTCCGATGAGTGACATCACTAGAACGTTTGTTCGTAATTTGATATAATTCAGGTATGAAGTCCCGTCGTGTCCTTGTCTGAAGGAGGACAACTATGCAAGAGCAATGGAAAGCCGTCATCGGCTATGTAGGTATATATGAAGTCTCATCGCTTGGTCGCGTCAGGTCGCTTGATCGGACGATCGTGACATGTCGCGGTGTCCGGCAACGACGAAAAGGTGTCTTGCTCCGACCGCGGCTCAATCGGGAAGGATATCGGAAAGTCACGCTCTATCAACGGGGGCGAGGAGAACGAGTGCAGGTCGGTCTACTCGTTGCGCAAGCTTTTCTGACGGTTGACGTTACGGAAGCGCGACTCGTCCGACGCAACGGTAAACGAGCTGACGATCAGTTGTCGAACTTGGACGTGTTGCCTTCATTTGATCAGCAGTATACCGAACTACTTGGTGAGTTTGATCTCTTATTAGAACAACATGTGACACTGTCATCATTCCAGATTCGAGCGATTCGCGCCCAATATGAAAAAGGGAAGACGATTCGTCAACTGGCGGAGCAGTATCAGGTGACGGAGAACCGGATTCGCAATATCATCGATAAAAAGGAAGCACGTTATATCGGCTGAGAACAGAGGAAAAGAGCGCTTGCCAGGAATGGCAGGCGCTCTTTTTGTTAAGACGACGATTCGCTCGAGCGAACGGTCTGTTGCAACGAACTGATCCGTGACTCGAGTACCGCGCTATGTGTCTTCAATTCCGTTTGCTGAATGACGTGGTGTTGCATTTGATCCCCGAGTACTTGGCTATAGGACGAGAGCTCTGACATCAACTTTTGGACAGATTGTAGATGCTGTTGCATATTCGACTGGACTTCTGCGACGATTTGACGTTGGTGTTCAACGGTCCCCAGTGTCGTCTCGATCGTCGTCGCTTCAGTCAGCATCTGTTGCAAGTGCTCTGTTGCGGTTTCGAGCTGTTGTGACGTCGAGAGAAACCGTTCCGTCATCTGCGAGAGCGCTTGTTCGACTTGAGTGAGCCCTGTCGTCCACGTCTGATTGACCTGACGGATGTGGTCCGTACTCGTCCGGATATCGATCGCTAGTCTTTCGACTTCCTTGGCCACGACCGTGAAGCCACGACCGGCTTCGCCGGCACGAGTTGCCTCGATCAGCGCATTCAGCGATAGGCGGCGCGCCTCTTCAGCGACACGCTGGATGTGGGAAATCGAGGTGTCCATCTGCTGCTGTAGATGTGAGGTCTGTTGCAAGATTTGCTCTGTCGTCGCGGATTGTTCCTTCAGCAAGTAGCTTTCTTGTTGTAATGTCCCAAGTGTCGTGTGATTCGTCTGAACAGTCTGTTGAAAACGAGTTACGGCACGTTGGCTGTTCAGAAGTGTCGTTTGCATTTCGCTTAACGCATCGTGTCCTTGGGCAGTCAAACATGTGGAGGCGATGATCGTCTGATTCATCTGCGTCGATTGCGCAAGTAAGGAACCGGCGACTTCATAGACGGCCTGCACCGATTCATCCATCGCGGATAAATGCGATGAAAAGTGAGGCTGGACGGATTCAAGTTCCTGACTGGCTTGTTGCATCTCGACCGTCAAATCCCCAATCTGTTGCATCAACTGATTGTATTGAAACGTCAGCTGTTGTAACTCAAAGGTCGTCGTCTTAAGCGTTAACGGACGATACGATCGCTTTGCATGGGCTTCTTCAATCTGTAGAGCGAGTTTCGATAACGGTGCCAGTTGTCGTTGAATTCGCCAGCGGATCAAGAGGCTGATGCTGACAAGTGTGATTACGCTCACCCAGATAAGTGTCCAAGCTAAATCTCGAGCAGGAGCGATTAATTTATCGCGATCGGTCGTCAGCAAGATGACGTCATCAAGTTCCGGAATCGTCATCGCGACAAGAAACTGGTCTTGATTTGAAAAGGCATATGTACGAGCTGTTTTTAAATGCTGTAGTAGTTGTTTCCGTTTTGCTGGGTCGAGTGTCAACGGTCGGAACGCCTCACTCGTGTTCAGGCTTTGAAAGCGAGTCGTGTAGTCATCACGTGATAAGTCGGTTCGCTGTTGCTGTTGCAATCGTTTAATGGCACGCGTACGGTCTGTTGCGTCATTCGGATATGCGAGAAACGTTGCCCGGACGTTCGCATCAAACATCGTTAATTCGCGCATCAGCCGTTCCTCAGTCGCTGCGACGGATTGTTGGTACGACGCGTAAACGCTTAGACCACTGATCACGATCAGTCCGATGGCGACGATCGGAATCAACCATCCATTTAATTGTTGTGCCAGTAATCGTTTTTTCTTTGGCATAAAATATCTCCTCCCGTATTCCTATCGGGAGGAGATAGCTCAACATGTATGAAGGCGTTGTACGACTTGTGTAAAGGTCTTGTGAATCTAGTTCACGTAAATCGGAAGGACAGTCGCAAGATGTGTCATAAGTGCTTGTGTCTCTTCTTTTGGTTCAGACGTCACATAAATGATCAACGCAGCAGCAACGATGACAAAGATGGCAATGACAAGAATGATGAAGAACGGCATCTTACTTTTTCGTTTTTCGGCTTGACGGTCCATGAAAGATTCCCCCTTAATAATGTATACGATAGATATATTTAAGGGATTCCCTGTTCGTTACTTTAAAAACACAACAACTGTCCGGTAATGAAAAAAATACTGTCTTGTCTGACGAGAGCATTGGACAGGGCAGTATATTACGGTCAACTAAGGAGAGACCAGACATCATATCGCTCAAAATCAGCCAAAATATTTGGAGCGATCAACTGACGGATCATTTCTTCGTCCGCCCAGAGATAAGCGTCGTGTTCTGCGGATAACTGAACGCTCGTCTGGTTCGTCGAGCAGACGTACATCAACAAAATGATTTGCCGATCGGGATGCGTTAGGAAGCTAGAGGCATAGAGTAGACGTTCTGGCGTAACCGTCAACTGTGTCTCTTCTTTTATCTCGCGAACAAGGCTGTCGAGCGGCAGTTCACCGAAGTCGATCTTTCCACCTGGACATTCCCATGTTCCGCCGCCGAAGTCAGCGACAGCCCGGCGGACAATCAGGAGACGTTGCTCGTGAATGATGATGCCTTTGACAGCAGGGACGATCGCCGTCATCTGACGGGACTCCGCGATAACACGACGGGATCGGTTCCTTCTGTTTCGATCAGGTACTGATCGCACAGATAGATCCCGCTTGCGTCGGCAAGTCCGAAGGCACGGCTCGTGCCTTCTTCCGTAAAGGATTGCACGAGGTGGGCGGCTTCACCCCACGTCTCGTAATGCACACAGACGACCGCGTCTTTCAGCAGGGCAAGACCAGGCAAGCGAAGGCGTCGATTATCGCGTTGGTCAATCTCCGGAATCACGCACCGTTCAGGCGAAACGAGGGCACCGGCAGAAAAGCCGGCGACCGGAACACCGTTTACGAAACGCGACTGGATGATGTCACCAATCGGTGTCGCGACCAAGTATTGCTGATATAATTCTGTCTCGCCACCGGAGATGATGATCCCTTGACATTGCTGTAGTTGCGCGAGCTGTTCATCCGTTGGCGCGTCAGACAGTGGTAGATGGACGAAGGACGAAATACCCTCTTCCTGCAACGCTTCCGTATAAATCGAGGCGTAGGTCACCCAGTCCTTACCAGTACGTGGGACATACAGAATCGCGACCGGACCACCATTTGTTAATGCAGCAAACCGTTTTCGCAAATTCGGTGTAAATGGAGGACCGCCTCCAAATAAGAATAAATGAGTACGCATGAAGTCATCCCTCCAACTATGTATTAGAAAAGTATAGCAGAAATCAATCAATTGGAAATATGTTGGTAGAATGATTGTCTGCGGAACCACGTGTGATGTTGTTTCCGTTCTTGAAAGAGAACGAATAGTACGAAGGTGATGACGAGACCGCGTCCAATCCATGGTAAGACGAGAAGACCGTAGTTCATTGCAGCGAACAGCTGGAGCAAGAAGCGGCGCTTACTCGGATCCCGCAGATACGTGATCAGTGGGAGTTGCTGATGCGTTTTCTTGAATAGTCGCAGATGAAGGAAGGGTCGCTTTCGATGAGACGGCTTCGGTAAGGCACCGTTCAATTCAAGGACGGTCGCGGATAAACTCGACTGTCGTTTCATTGACAACAGGATATCCTCCGTTAATCCGTCCTCACGCTGTGACCAGTGCCGGACATGAAGAGATCCGAACAGTAACATACCCAGTGCGACAACGAAGAGGACTGGATGCGGTTGAAGCCAAAGCAGGAGCAACAGGGAGATGCGTCCTGCTGCCAGGAAGAGATGACCGCTCCATTTTCGCAAGAACAGTTGCCCAGATAACCGGTATGTCCAGAAGCTAAAGAACGGTTGGAGTAAAGAAAGCGCGAGACTAGTCAGCAGTACGGTGATACTGGATTGGTCAAACCGGATGTGATGTAGCGGGAAACAAAGTAGATGTAAGCCGGCCGTTAATAAGAAAATCCGCACGAAGTGATACCGAACAGAATACCGCTTCATTCGGACGATTGCTCCAGGAACCAGTTTGAAGAAGAGACGGTCCGCTGGTTCGAACCAAGCGTAAAAGGCGGGCAGGAATCCATATAGAATCCATCCGAGTAAAATCCAAGCGATCGGAACCGTTTGAACCCAGTCCGCTTGACCACTTAAGATCTGAACCGTCTCATAGATGATGAACAGACCGACTGGAACGACAAGATACAGCAAGATCGTCCAGTCGAAGATTTCTCGAAAGAAGCGACGCTGTTCCGCGTGACGTCGACGGATCCGTTGCTTCAGAAAGGTTTCAATCATGCTCGAGCACCATCGCTTCCATGATGTCGAATAAGCGGGCACCTGGCTGACCAGCGGCTTCACCGATTTGAGCGAGCGTTCCTTGATGTTTGATACGTCCCTGATCAATCCAGACGAAATCGCCACACAGACGTTCCGCTGAATCGAGGACATGAGTGACGAGCAGAATCGCCACGCCACGCGTTCGTTCTGCTTCAAGTAAATGCAACAACCGAATCGTTGCGACCGCGTCGAGACCAACGAACGGTTCATCGATGATCAAGCAGTCTGCGCGTTGCATCAAGGCACAGACGAGCATCACCTTCTGTTTCATTCCTTTAGAGAAAGAGGATACATAGTCACCTGTGACGGCATGCAGTTCGAATGTCTTTAAGAGTCGTTCCGTGTAGGCGTGATCTGTCTCGTGAAGTGAGGCGACCAGCTCAAGGTGCTCGGCGAGCGTCAAATATTCGTAATAGGTCGGCTGTTCCGGAATATAGGCGAGTGAGGCCGGTAAATCGATCTCTCCTTCGACCCATGGCAGCGTACCGAACATGGCTTGAATCGTCGTACTTTTTCCTGCACCGTTCGTACCGATCAAACCGGTGATGGATCCAGGCTGTAAAGCAAACGCGATCTCTTGTAAGACGGGCTGACCGACGTCATAACCAGCTTGGTGAATGGATACATGCATATGAAACATCTCCTTTCACTACATCTACTGATATAAGGAGGAAAATGTTTCACAGTCACAGAAATCAGCAGAACCGTAGTAAAAAATGTAACAGGTTAATAATATCAAATGGGCTATAATGGAAATATCAATTTTGGAGGATGATCACGATGCAAACAGTCGAACGAATTTATTTCCGAGAGTCCGGCATGGGAAGAGGACAGACGTTTTGGTGGCACCGTGCAACTCGAACGGTTCGTGCGGAAGATGAGGAAGAAGTATTAGCACCATGGATTCCTCATGGATTAATTTTACCTGACGAAATGGATCCGTTACTTATAAAACTGACGGAAGAGGATATCTATTTGATCGACATGTGGTCAGATTTGTTCGATGCCGAGAAATGGCGGGAATACTCAGATCCTGAAAGTCTTACGATTATGGACGGAACGGATTGGGAAATTCATGTGACGACAGAACACGGTATAGAAAAAGTGTCACGTTCAAATGTGTTTCCACCAGGGTGGGAGATGATTCGGGAACTCTTATACGGTTACTATGATGCCGGGAGTAACCGAGAAGACGAAGAAGGGGAGGATGAACAATGAAACGAGCACTATTGTACTTGATTCCGTTTGCTTGGCTTGGACCTTACCTCGACTGGAAAGAGGGTTCGATACTAGGGTATGCCTTATTTTTATTTGGACTTGGTGTTCTGTCGTATTCACTTGCGCGGAGTGGGAAACCGAAATACATCGTCATCGGCAACATGGCTTCGTTTGTAATTTCGTACGCGATTGCACTCAGTGTAGGGGAAGGATACGGCGAAGGATACTTCAATCCATTGACAGTCAATCAACTGGTTCTTGGAGTGAGTGTCTTGAATCTGGTCGTACAAATACCAATGGTGATGAATGCGATTCAAAACAAAGTCATGAAAAAAGAGTTAGGTGAAGAGGCCAGATAGTATGTAGTCACTCTAAGTAGAAAAAACGCTACGCAACGAGTGCGTAGCGATCAGATTACACGAGTCCTAAGATCTCGACTTCGACCAATGCACCTTTTGGTAGTTCCCTCACAGCGATACAAGAACGTGCTGGGAAGTGATCATGTGGTGCGAAGTAATCGGAGTAGATCGTATTAAAAGAAGCGAAGTGTTCCATGCTTGTTAAGTAGCATGTCGTCTTGACGACGCGGTTAGGTGTCAGTCCTGCTTCTTTCAGGATGGCATCGACGTTTCGCATGACTTGTTCCGTCTGCTCCGTGATACCACCTGGTACGAGTTCACTCGTTGCCGGATCAATCGGGATTTGACCGGAAGCATAGAGTGTTCCGTTTGCGATGAAGCCTTGTGAATATGGACCGATTGCAGCAGGGGCGTTCGGTGTGTCGATTTGTTTGAATGTAGACATGAAAAGAACCTCCTCTTATAAAATACATATGTACGACACCGAGTGATTCGACTCGGATATCCCTCAACCCTTCAAAGGAGTGAATTGATATGCCACTTTATCATAAATTAGTTCGAGACGCGATTCCAAATATCATCGACCAAAACGGGAAAAAAGCGACGTTCCAAACGCTGGACGAACATAAATTCCTAGTGGAAGCGAAAAAGAAATTGCATGAAGAACTCGCTGAATACGAGGAAGCAACGACGGACGCAGACGCTGTCGAGGAGTTAGCTGATTTACTAGAGCTGATCCAAGCGTTAGCGAAGACACATGGCGTGACAGTCGAGGAACTGGAAGCCGTCCGACAGAAGAAACAGCAACAGCGCGGCGGCTTCGAAGAACGCCTCTACCTGATCGAGGTCGAGGATTGATCCCGGAAGCGAAGCTGACGACGCATCACTTATATGACTCACTCGTCGATGCCATTGATCAGGCAGAGGAAGTCTATATCGTCGCAGCGTTTGCTCAGAAGTCAGGCGTCGCTTTACTCGTCCCGGCGTTTCGTCGTGCTTTGCAACGAGGAGCCGAGATTCGGCTGTTGATTGGCGATTATCTACATATCACCGATCCAGAAGCATTGGCGCAGTTGCTTGCGCTTGATGGGTTGTCAGTTCGCTTTTATCGGTCAGGAGGACGCTCGTTCCATCCGAAAGCATATCTGTTTCGAAACGCAGAGACTGGCTTATCAATCGTCGGTTCGTCGAACATCTCGAACAGTGCGCTTCGGTCCGGTATCGAATGGAACGTTCATCTACCACAAGCTGTCGCTCCACAGATTCTTGATGATGCGATTGATGCCTTCATGGACCTTTATCTCAGCGAATCGGCAGAAGAACTGAATCCGGTTGTCTTAGATGCTTATCGTCAAGAGTACGCGGCACGGCAATATGTCGCGGAACCAGAAGTCGAGTATAACGAAGGAACAGTTGTCGTCGCGCCAGAAATCCTGCCGCACCGAGTGCAGGAAGAAGCACTCCGCGCGTTACGGGAAACGATGGAAGAAGGGCGGACACGGGCGTTGGCGGTGCTTGCGACTGGACTAGGGAAGACCTACCTCAGTGCGTTCTTTACGAGAGACTTTACACGAGTCCTGTTCCTGGCACATCAAAAAGAACTATTACTGCAAGCAGAGCGTTCGTTTCAAAAAGTCAATCCGGCGTGGCAGACCGGCTTTTACATCGGTAGTGACCGGACCGTCACAGAGACGACAGAGATCGTCTTCGCTTCCGTCCAGACGTTGGCGCAAAAGCGTCACTTGGACCGTTTTGCAACGGATCAGTTTGATCTCATCATTGTTGACGAGTTCCATCACGCGGCAGCAACGAGTTACCGGAAAATCATTGATCACTTCACGCCTCGTTTCTTACTTGGTCTGACGGCGACACCAGATCGCATGGACGGTGCAGATGTCTATGCGATCTGTCATCATAACGTTGCTTTCCAGATGCATTTCACAGCAGCGATTGCTGAAGGCTTTTTGACACCGTTTCATTATTACGGTATTCATGACACGATTGACTATTCTCAGATTCGACGAATCGGTCGGACATATGATGCGTCGCAGCTCGAGCATCGACAACTTGATCGTGAGGTCGCGGATAATATCTATCATTCATGGGAGAAACGTCGTCAAACGAAGACGATTGGTTTTTGTTCGTCGATCAAGCAGGCGGAATATCTGGCGCAAGTATTCCGGGAAAAAGGAACGACGGCATTTGCACTGACTGGGCAGACGACCAATCGCACAAAGTACATGCAAGCATTCGAACAAGGCGAAATTGACGTCCTCTTTACGGTTGATTTGTTCAACGAAGGTGTCGATATTCCGAAAGTCGATACACTCCTTTTCTGTCGTCCAACTGAATCCGTCGCTATCTATACGCAACAAATTGGACGCGGTTTACGCTTAGCGCAAGATAAATCGCACTGCGTCATCATCGATTTGATCGGGAACTATCGTAACGTCGAGACGAAACTGAAACTACTTGGAACGATGAAAGAATCGTTCAAGCGTGGGGAGACAGAACCAATTACGTCACCACCCGGCTGTGTGATTGAGTTCGATACGCGTGCACTGGAATTGATTCATCGACTCCGGCAACCAAGTCAGCGGAAGTTACGACTAATCGAGCAATATGAGCAAATCAAATACGAACTCGGTCGTCGACTATCGTATGTTGAAATCGGCGAATATGCGGCAGTTCCACAAGGTTATAAACAAGAGTGGGGTTCTTATGTTGGGTTCTTGAAGGAGCATCAAGAGTTATCTGACGAAGAGATCGAGGCATACGATGCAAATCGAGAATTGATTGAGCAGGTCGAAAAGACGATCATGAACCGAAGTTATAAGATGATTGTTTTGTTAGCGATGCTGGAGCGGGGAGAAGAGCGCTGGATGGAGCCGATTACGGCCGAAGAAGTCGCGCCGTTCTTTTATGAGTATTTGCATGCGGAGAAGTATCGGGAATTGAAGGATGCGCAAACGGCGGAGTTAAAAGGACCATTTGATTCATTAAAAGTAGAACGGTTATTGAAGAAGATGCCTTTTCCGAAGATGGGGAAGCCATTTACATTTGATGGCGACGTGTTATCAATCGCAAGCCAAACATCAGGACGGGAACTATTTAACGTCATAAAAGACATAATTCATTTCCGATTACACATGTATTTTTTGAATTAATGGATTAGACACGCTATGAGCTGAATATAACAAGAAGCAAGGGAGAGAACATAAATGGCGATATATAAGTATTATGCAGTACTGACAAAAATAGAAGAAGATGAAGGGTTTAGTGATGAAGGTAATGATGGATACGATGTTTCTTTTCCAGATTTAAATAATGTATTTACGTATGGAGAGACGTATGAACATGCACTTTTCATGGCGAAAGATGTTTTAGAATTAATGTTAGAGAGTATGTTGACGCATGGGGAAACGTTTAATAATCCATCTACATTACAGCAGTTAAATCTTAATGATTCAAAAGAAGTTCACGTCGAATTGATTGAAGTGGATGTAGAACCGCGACCCGATTCAAAATTATCGACACCAGACTCTTATTTATTGAAGTATGTGGATGCGAGAAATAAAGACGTTGAGATTGGCTTAGATAGTAAATTTTTGATGGAGTCTATTACTCGCGTACTGGATGCAGGAGGAACAATCATTTCTCTAGGTGATTATGATATGGATGAAGATGAGGTGTTTTATACAGGGCGGGTCGTAAAATGACACTAATATAAGATGAATAAAGATATGATTACTCGCTTCATAAATTAAATAAAAAATTCATCTAGAAAAAATAGTGAATTAATAATCTGTAATGAAGGTAGAAGAACGCTATTTTTAACGGAAATTCTATTATTGTGTAAGGAAATATAAAAAAGACTTTCCGTATTTTTTATCGGAAAGTTTTTTTATTTCTTTTAAGGTGTTACCTGCAATATTGAAGATGATACACTAGCATATTTCGCTAAATCTTTATTCAAAATAGTCGTCATCTCTATTTGATGCTCATTTGCTTTTTCTGTCGTCCACTTCTCTTCACTAGATATCGTTATAGTCTGCATAATCGCTAGTTTTAGACTCTGTTTAATTAGATTTGGATAAGAGTCAATTTTACTGAGCGGAGATAAATTCGAGAATTTCGAGTTTCCGGAAATCGTTACTAACGCTAGGTTACCTAAGCTATGCAAATCACGGTCATCCCATTTCATTCCGTCAATCGGATGTTGTGGATAGAAGTGCTCGATGGAATTTCTGAACTGGAACTGCCAGTCATCATTTAATGGAAATACGAGTTGTTTGTTCTTATATGAGTAGCCATCACGAAAGATTAAATAATCTAGATAAGAAAAAACGATTCGTTCTATTTTAAACCCTGATTTCGTTTCATAATTAGATTCGCTGACTTTCTCACAGCAGTACTGCTCGAGTAATTCAATGAGATCCGTTGATTCATCATCTAGTAATTCAGAAAGGACTAGTGATATCCAGTGCATGGTTTTCGGAGAAGTGTAGGTGATACGCAAACAAGATTGAAGCATTCTTAATTTTTGATTCTGCTTTTCACGTTTCAATGTTCTAACATACGCTGGTTTATCACTTTTTCTTTTTGTATCCCGGTACTTTTCTAACCTTTGCAAAGACCACTTGCCTGTTTCTTTATAATCTTTGACGAATTCACGTTTTACAATGTATTTGTCATACAAGACACGACATTTCAACAAAGTGAACAAAAAGTGCTTGGCATTGTCAGGGCTTGTCCAAGACCATTTTAAAGTTTGGAGAAAGTGTTTGTCGTCTAGACTAGCGCTTGAGTGAGAATCTTTTAAGACAGCATTCACCTGTAGTAAGAAATCAGGAAAAGAGATGGTTGATTCGAACCGTTCATTTTCGTCTTCAAGTTCTTTGCTCTTCGTGTCTGGTGTTTTGCTGCTATCTAGAATAGCAAGTAACGATTTTTTAGATTGTGAGATGTTCTTTTCGTTATCGATTTGATCAACGATCGTATCAAAACTCTCAATTTTAGATTGAAGACTACTCCAATTATGGGTGAAGAGGATCCTTCTGTGATTTGGATTAAAATTCATTTGTACGTAAGAATTCATATTTGAACAAGTTTCCCAAATCATTGAGCCAATGTGCTTATCCTGATCGGTTTTAAGCACTTCGAGTAATTTTGCTTTTACGATTTCGTGAAGTTCTAATTGCTCGCCACGCGTATTCATAATCTCGAAGTAATGATTTAAATTAATATTTTTTGGAACTTGGACTCGAATCAAAAATACGGATTCTAGTTTTTTAGAAAATTTTTCTTTATTGATTGGATTCGTTTCGAAGTAATTTTGAATGATATGATAACCATTTAAAATTTCAGCCGAAGCTAATTCTTCTGGTAATGTGTGGACCTTACAATCACTAAGGTGAGCGAGTGTACGATTTGATGTATCACGCGCTTCGAAACGAAGGGCGTCTTTTGAAAAAGAAAACTTCAGATAGCGTTCGAGTAAATACAACGTCGTTAAACGTTGTTGACCGTCAATGACTTCGTAGACGTTATTGTCAGTCTGATTGACGATTAGATTTCCGAGGAAATATGTACGGTCTTCATCATTAAGAATGGCGCTATCAATATCCTCGATCAACTGGAGGATTTGAAGTTCGTTCCAAGCATAATTCCGCTGATAAATCGGAACTGAATAATTAGTATTTGCGAATACATTTGCTGCTGGTATGACTTTTAGATTATCGGTCATATTAGCACCATCCATTCAAGTGATAGAGTTTGTCATACACTGCTTGATAATTCTCTTTGTTATTTGAATTAACGATTGGTTGTTCTAGTACATATAAATCTAATTCTGCCGGTGTATTCATTTCACTGATAATCGTGAAAATATCGAATCCCTCGTTGAGACGTTCATGCTTACCTTTTGCGTACTTGTTAGTCGTTTCTTGATAGACAGCATTCATGACTAATCGGAGAGAGTAACTCCAAGTATAAAAGTAATCGAGTACCGATTTATTCAAGCTTTCAATCCCAAAACGATCAGCAAAAAATAGCAATGAGCATTCAAACAATTGCATGATGTAAGTATCACCGGTTCCTTTACGTGGCATTTGGTTTTTGTGTTCTGCATAGGACTTAATGAGCTTCTGGATTTGTTCTAGTAGCTGTCCATAATGAAGGATATAGTCGAAAAAACGCTTTCCGGCAACTAACGGTTGTGTCAGTTGGAACTGATTCAAAGAATTTGAAGCGAGCAGTTCATGATGACCATTTTTATTAAATTGTTCTATGAATAAATTACTAGCTTTATGGTATAACGCATAATTGTAGACGTGGGTGGCGTCGATTCCCTTGAAAGCATCAATTTTACTCGAGGAATAACCGAGACCATGTTTTCCTTTATACCATTGAGTTAACGGATATAAGTAGTTTTTAAATAGGTTACTCAAATCCTCTTGATTGACAGCCTCCCAGCGACTAATGACATTTACCTTTTGTGACTCATCTTCGGCTGTCATTTCACGAAGGTGATAAGATTTGAGGAGATCATGAGGGGCTAACGCTTTTCCTCGTGAATTTTGAGAATCAAAAAATTGAAAAGCTTCTTGTTCCTTATCTGTGACGATTTGAACAGTTGTGCATTTTTCTAAAAGATAATTTTTAAAGCGAGTTTGTTCATCAGGGTTTAACTCATTAGTTTTTCTAGAGAGAACGCTGTGATTCGTCAGTATTGCATTTGTAGATAGTTCGGAATACTCTTCTTGCAATAATGATTGATCTGTATCACCTAGACAATAAAGTAATATCGAAAGTGTAGTGAGTCGTTGTTGACCGTCAACGATATTGTATGTATTGCTTTGATCTTTTTGAAGAATGACAGACCCAAGACGATATTCCTCTAAATCATTTTGAAATGCTTCATAAGTATCGATGAACAAAAGATTGGTTGAGCGTGCACTCCATTTATAAGGTCGTTGATACGAAGGAACACGGAGAGGAATGTTGAACAAATCACGTAATGGAAGTATTTCTAGCTCGTTTGTTAGTACAGCCATTAAGAGTCTCCTTTATTTTTTCTTTTAATTATACCTATTTTTTACATATATACCGCTTTTTTATTATTTTATGTACGATAAAGATGAAGTATCAAAAAATGAAGCGAAAATGATTTGAGGAGTGTATAGTATGAAAGCTAAACTTTATCTAATGGAAGGGCTACCGGGTTCAGGCAAAACAACAACAGCTGAAGCGTTGACTCGTCTACTACAAGAGCAACAAATCAATACGCGTCTTCATATCGAAGGAGACCTCAACCATCCTGCGGATTACGAGAGTGTCGCTTACTTAACGCTTAGTGAATGGGTAGAGTTTCAAAGTAAGTACGCTTCACTCGAGGTCTTACGATTTGCTGAGGTGTTCAATGATTATGTGCTTGTATCATATCGTCAGTGGCAGTCAAAACAGAATGTTGCTGAAGCTGCGCTTTCATTTTTGCAAGCACGTGATATCTATGAACTACCGTTCGAGTTACATCAATCACTGATACTAAAGAAGTGGGAAGCGTTCGTTGCTCAAGCTTTGATAGCGAATACAACGTATATTTTTGAATGCTGCTTTTTACAAAATCCATTGACGATGGGGCTCATCAAATACGATCTACCGGAAGCGACGTTACAAGCGTACATCGAACGCATAGCGACAATCATTACGCCGCTACAACCCGTTCTAGTTTATGTTGATCAAACGGATGTAGAAAAAAGCTTCCGTAAAGCATTAAACGAGCGTCCAACAGAATGGGCGGATGGATTTGTATCCTATTACACGGAGCAAGCACATGGTGTAAATCGCTCGCTGTCAGGAGTAGATGGAACGATTTCAATTTTACAGGCGCGCCAAGCACTGGAGCGTCAGGTGTTAAAAACGCTTCCCTTTAGAGTAGAGGTATTTGGAAATGAAGACTTTTCAACAGATGCGAGACGAAAATGGTTAAAGCAATTGATTCAGTCAACTGTGCGTTCGACTTCTTTAAGCGAGAGCTAATTAAAAGGCGATTCTAAGTCAAAGAATCGCCTCTTTATAGTGAGAATGTCTGATCAATAGTGTTTTTATCATAGTTCAATATCCAATGCTTATAATCATCGTAGAGATCACGGATAGCGTCAGGTTTTTCGCCAATCAGGTCACAGCCTCGGTCATCATAGATGTGAAACAGACTCTTTCGTCTCGGATTAAAGAAAAAGGTACGATGGATAAAAGAAGGGCGATCCGTGACATCGTGACTGCAAATATCACGGATTAAAGCTGGATAATGAATCTCTTGCCGCGTACAGGTCAAAGACAATGTGTATGTAGCATAGGGATGCTCTTCCACATATTGCGGTGTACGATCGCACCGCAGGCGATAGCGGAAAGAAGAGGACTTCAAGTACTTCACAAATCCACTATGCACGACAGGCTTCCAACCGCTTGTTCTTTTGTAGGGACTGACCTGCACGATCCATGTGATAAGATCAGATGGAGCATGAATGGCTTCGAATAAGGTTAGGGCTTTTCGATAGGCGGACTCTAGATAATTCGGATCATCTAGACCAACGTTTTTGAGCAATGTCGAATCGCCTAGCTCAAAGCGGATTCCGTTCGCATTGTGATAAAATAAGTTCGGATATAAGACGAGCTGGGGAAAGATCGTATACAGCTCTTGGTGATTCAATAGGAACCCCTCCCTTCTATGTATGATGTGCTACACTTGTTTTTTGAATGAATAATGATCCGGCTTCTAAAAGCCGGATCATTATTCATTAGTCCATACTCGTTTCATGATTAACCTGCCATTGTACGCCAAACGCATCTTCGACAATACCGTATGCTTCACTCCAAAACGTCTTTTGAATCGGCATGATGATCTTGCCGCCTTCAGCGAGCCGCGCGAACGTTTCGTGCAATAGCTCCACATCGGCTAAGTGAAGGGCTAGCGTAATGTTTTGTCCGAACGTCACAGGGTTTTGTGGCATCGCGTCTGAGAACATGAGACGTGTGCCATGGACGATAAGCTGCGCATGTAAAATCAGTGTCTGGTGCTCCGGTGGATACGGTTGACCATCCGGTCCAGGACCTGGTCCGAACTCCATGATTTCCGGCATTTCTTCCTGAAACACCTCCGTGTAAAACGTCAATGCTTCACGGGTATTTCCATTAAAGACAAGATACGGATTAATCGGCATGGGAAAGCTCCTTTCAAAAGGAAGAATGTGTTTCTTTTAGTATACCAAACATTTGTTCGTATAAAAAGAGTGGGTTGCTGATTTATTTAGTATAAATGATAACGGTTTCAATTTATCTGATTTTTATAAAAAATAGGTTGCAACTTCCAGAAAGACTTCGTATACTAAATTTATCGAAAGCGCTTTCGGTGAAATGGAGTGAGTAGTATGGGAACAATTTATGATTTAGCGAAGATGACCGGATTTTCGATCACGACGGTCTCGAAAGCCTTAAATAATTATTCAGATGTCAGTGAAAAGACGAAAGCGAAGATCGTCCAGGCCGCAGCTGAGATGGGATACTTGCCGAATGCGCATGCTCAATCGCTCTCGACAAAACGTTCGTGGACGATTGGTGTCATGTTCTCAGAAGCACATGGTGTCGGCATGATGCATCCGTTCTTTAATGCGATCATTGAAAGCTTCCGGAAAGCAACAGAGCAACAAGGTTACGATCTGATTTTTGCATCACGAAATTTACGTAATCGGGACATGAGTTACTTGGAGCACTTTCGGCACCGAGCGGTTGATGGCATTGTCGTCATCTGTTCGGACCAGTTGGATCTGCACGTTCAAGAATTGATTCAAAGTACGATTCCGATTGTTGTCGTTGATATGTACAGTCCGGATTGTAGCGTCGTCTATTCCGATAATATTACGGGTGGGCGACTAGCCGTCAATCATCTATATGAATTAGGTCATCGCCGGATTGCGCATATCGCTGGCGACACGACGACGGATGCTGGTGCAGCAAGGATTGAAGGTTATAAACAAGCAATGACCCAGTTCGGCCTATCGATTCCGGACGGCTATATTGCAAACGGTGGGTTGTTTTCCGGAGAAGAAGGAAAACGGGCGATGCAAGAGTTGCTGGCGCTACCGGATCGACCGACTGCTGTCTTTGCGGCAGGGGACCAAATGGCAATCGGCGCTATTGAAGCGATTCATGAAGCTGGCTTACAGATTCCAACAGATATTTCACTCGTAGGCTACGATGATATCGAGATGGCGAAGTACATCACACCGAAGCTAACGACTGTCCGGCAAGATACGGAAACGATTGGTCAGCATGCGGCTTCAGTCTTGATCGAACAAATTGTCGATAAACAGCGGATGACGACACAAGACGTCATTCCCGTCGAGTTGATCGTTCGTCATTCGACAGGTCCTGCACCTGTATGACGTGCGACGATTTCGGAATCGCTCTCGCTGGTTGTCAGGGAGAAAACGCGAGAGCGATTCCGAAATTATTTTTACGGCAGTTCCGAAAGGGCTTTCGGTTATTCTCTTGTCATTTTCGAAAGCGCTTTCGAATTAAACGATTAAATTGAAACCGCTTACTTAAAAACTATTTGATAAAGGATGGGATGAAATGAAAAAGACGTTCATTAGTGCAATGACGATTGGTGCCATGACAGCAACTGTCTTAGCGGGATGTACGGGAAGTGGCGAAGACACTACAAGTGGTGGCAAAGAGGTCTTAAAAATCTGGTCGTTTACGGATGAATTAAAAAAACCAATCAAAAAATTTGAAGAAAAGAATGGTGTCAAAGTCGAATTGACGATCGTGCCAATGGCCGACTATCCGACGAAGTTGAAACCAGCTCTTGAAAGTGGCGTCGGAGCACCAGATATCTTCACGGGTGAAATCGCCTTCTTGAAACAATGGGTCGACGCTGGCTACTGGGCCAATTTATCCGAAAAGCCGTTTAATGCAGATGACGTCGCTAAAGACTATATTCCGTATGTATTTGACATGGGGAAAGATAAAGAAGGAAACGTGCGTGCACTCTCTTGGCAAACGACGCCAGGAGGCATTTACTACAAACGAAGCATTGCGAAAAAAGTACTCGGAACAGACGACCCGAAAAAAATCGGCGGCATGATGAATTCAATGGATGGGGTATTTGAAGTCGCCGATAAAATGAAGCAAAAAGGCTATAAAATGTTCCCGGATGAAGGATCGATTCGTTGGTTCGTGCAAGGCAATGATCCACAACCATGGGTCAACGACAAGCAGGAGCTCGTCTTGACCGATGCGCGAAAAGAATATATGGACTACGCAAAAGAACTCCGTACGAAACAATATACGGCCCTTGCACCGGAATGGTCACCATCGTGGTACGCCGGCATGGATAAACCAGTCAAAGTCAAAGAGAATGGCAAGGAAATTCAGACAGAGGTCTTCTCGTATGTGTTACCGACTTGGGGACTGCATAGCGTCTTGAAGGAAAACGTGAAAAAATCCGCAGGAGACTGGGCTGTCACGAGCGGACCGAGTCCTTACTTCTGGGGCGGAACATGGTTAGGCGTCTACAAAGATTCGAAAAAACAAAAACTCGCCTATGATTTCGTCAAAATGATGACGCAGGATGAAGAATTCTTGACAGACTGGGCAAAGGAAACGGGTGACGTCTTAGCATTCAAGCCAGTCACGGATAAAATCAAGACCAACTTTAAAGAAGATTTCTTGGATGGACAGAACAACTACGAATTTTTCTTAAAGCAAGCAGACCAAATCAAACCGGGCATCGTCACGAAGTATGATCAACAACTTGACACGCTCTATGGAGCTGCCGTGACTGAGTATGTTCGCGGAAAAAAATCAAAGGACGAAGCTCTGACGGAATTCTATAAAAAAGTCAAAAATGCGTACCCTGATGTAAAAGTACCCGAATAACGAGCAGGTGGGGCGCATCCTGCCTCACCTTTTCTCATGGAAGAAAGGAGCTTAACCTGTGAAAAAAATCGATCGCACTGGGTATCTCTTCATCGCACCGTTTTGGATCGTCTTCCTGATCTTCAGTATTTATCCGGTCGCCCTGACATTCTATTATAGCTTTACGAACTACACGGGGGCTGAAGGGGAACAAGTCGTTGGTCTTGCGAACTATACTCGGCTACTGAGTGACAGTTACTTCATCGAAGCGTTCTTTAACACGATCAAGATTTGGGCTGTCAACTTTACCTTACAAATTGGCGGGGCATTGTTGCTTGCGTTGCTGTTCTCCGACCTCCAATTGAAATTGAAGGGACTCGCGTTCTTCCGAGCGACCTTTTATCTGCCGAACTTGATTACGATCAGCTCCGTGGCGTTACTGTTTGGAATCTTGCTCGACTGGCAACATGGCTCGCTCAACATGATGTTGATGAAGATCGGTATCATTTCAGAGCCAATCAACTGGTTGACGCAACCTGTCACGGCACAAGTATCTGTCTCGCTCATCCTGACATGGATGTGGCTCGGTCACTCGTTCATCGTCGTCATGGCAGGCGTGTCTGGCATCTCGAAAGATTATTTTGAAGCGGCCTTGATTGACGGAGCGACCCGATGGCAAATTTTTTCTCGAATCACTTTGCCGCTGCTCAAGCCAATCTTATTGTATATCATGATCACCTCACTGATCGGTGGGTTACAATTGTTCGACCTGCCGATGCTGATCACAGATGGAATCGGAGCGCCGGACGGGGCACTGAATACGATGGTGCTGTATCTCTATAACCAGGCATTCAAATACAACAACTATGGCTATGCTGCAGCTGTCGCTTATGGGTTGTTTGCCATCACGCTTGTTTTTTCAATCATCGTCTTCAAAGGGATGTTCCGAAAAGAACGTTCACCGAAAGGAGCCTAACCGATGGAACGAAATGCAGAAGCACGCCGGCTCGTGCCACAAACGGAAGAACAACCAGAACGCTCGGAGCATCCGCTTCGATTGACGCCGCCTCCAAAACGGAAAAAACCATGGCTTGGAAAAACAATCATTTACCTCGCATTGATTGCCTTGACGATTGCCTGCATCATTCCATTCTTGATGATGATCGTCAACGCAACCCGGTCAAACGAAGAAGTCCTGTCCGGCTTTTCTTTGATCCCGGGCAACTCGCTTGCTGACAACTACGCGGCGTTGAGTTCGTACGTCAATATCTGGTCCGGCTTTAAAAACAGCTTGATCATTGCTGTACTCGTGACCGTCTTGTCAGGATACTTTTCCGCCCTGACCGCATTCGGTTTTGCATTCTATCAATTTAAAGGAAAAAATGTCTTGTTCGTGTTCATGCTGATCATGATGATGATTCCAGGACAGCTCGGATTGATCGGTTTTTATGAGCTCAGCAAAAACTTAGGATTGCTCGATAGCTTCATTCCGCTCATCGTACCGGCTATTGCTAGCCCGTTCACTGTGTTCTTCATCCGGCAGTACGTTCAGACGGTCCTCCATCCCAGTTTGATTGAAGCAGCGCGTATCGATGGAGCAAGCGAATGGCGGATTTTCCATACGATCGCCTTACCGATGATGATGCCCGCGATCGCGACGATGTCGATCTTCACCTTCATCGGTTCTTGGAATAACTACATCATGCCGCTCGTCTTACTCTTCTCGCCGGAAAAGTATACGCTCCCGGTCTTGATGGGATTCTTGAAAGGTTCACAAGTCGCAGAGAACTTAGGGTCACTGTATCTCGGCATCGCGATTTCCGTCGTGCCGATCATGATCGCTTTCTTGTTCCTCTCGAAGTATATCGTTAGCAGTATCTCGGCTGGTGCCGTCAAAGAATAATTCGTCAAAGGAGATGACATACATGAAATTTGCACCAAACTTTGTATTCGGAACAGCCACATCGTCGTATCAAATCGAGGGCGCTTACAACGAAGACGGAAGGACGCCTTCCATCTGGGATGCGTTTTGCGCAGAAGATGGCAAGGTCTTCAACTGGCAAAACGGTAACGTCGCTTGTGATCATTACCATCGTTATGAAGAGGACATCGCCCATATTAAGAAGCTTGGCGTCGATACGTATCGCTTCTCGATTGCCTGGCCACGGATTTTTCCGCAAAAAGGAATTTATAATCCTGAAGGCATGGCGTTTTATAAGCAGCTTGCAACACGCTTGCGCGAAGAGGGCATTAAGCCGGCTGTCACACTGTATCATTGGGATTTGCCACTCTGGGCACACGAAGAAGGCGGCTGGGTCAACCGAGAGTCGGTCGACTGGTTCCTTGATTTTGCACGGGCATGTTTTACGGAGCTTGACGAAGTCGTCGACTCTTGGATTACGCACAATGAGCCGTGGTGTGCTGGGTTCCTCAGCTATCACATCGGGGAACATGCACCCGGTCATACTGATCTGAACGAAGCCGTTCATGCGGTGCATCATTTGCTCTTATCTCACGGAAAAGCAGTCGAGATGCTGAAGGAAGAGATGAAATCGACGACACCGATCGGCATTACACTCAATCTGGCGCCTAAATATGCAAAGACAGATTCGGTCAATGATCGGTTAGCGATGAATAATGCAGACGGCTATGCGAATCGTTGGTTCCTTGATCCGGTCTTTAAGGGACATTATCCGGTCGACATGATGAATCTTTTCTCAAAATATGTCCATTCGTTTGCTTTCATCCGGGAAGGGGATATGGAAACGATTGCTGTACCGTGTGACTTCCTCGGGATTAATTTCTATAGCCGTAACCTCGTCGAATTCAGCGCAGCAAATGATTTTCTACAAAAAGCTGCGTATTCGGACTACGACAGAACCGCGATGGGCTGGGACATTGCACCGAACGCATTCAAGGACTTAATTCGCCGATTGCGAGCGGAATATACAGATTTACCAATCTATATTACAGAAAACGGAGCCGCATTTGACGATGAGCTGATTGAAGGACGGGTCGCCGACCAAAACCGAATCGATTATGTTGCGCAACACTTGCAAGCAATCTCGGATTTGAACGAAGAAGGCATGAATATTGATGGCTACTACTTATGGTCGCTTCTTGACAACTTCGAGTGGAGCTTCGGTTACGAAAAACGCTTCGGAATCCTTTATGTCGATTTCGAAACACAGGAACGAATTTGGAAAGACAGTGCTCATTGGTATGCGAACGTGATCAAGCGACATAAAGCTACGCTTCCCCAAAGCGTATAAGGAAAAGAGGCTGACTCAAAAAAAGAATGACGCGTCTTTTCACGCCCTTTCCTCAGGCGAGACACAAGCCAGTTTTCCTGCTTCATTCAAGCAGGAAATCGGGTCTTGTTTGTCTCTGACAGCGCATAATGCGCTTTTTCCTGTAGGAGTGGCGTGTGACGCGTCATTCTTTTTGTTAAAAGATAAGGGTGGCAGATCATCATTCTGCCACCCTTATCTTTGTAGAGACTGACTTTTGAGTCAGCCCCTTTTGCCCGGATTAAATAAAAAAATCAATAGAAATAGGGTGAAAAAATGTGTAAAAGAAAAAGGATTAAAACCCATCATATGGAATGTAAAGGATAGAAGTGACTTCTATTCGTTTTCAGGGGAGGAAACGTCATGCGTCAGAGGGACTTACCGTATCGGTTCATCTTTATTTTAGGTTTACTTGTCATGATCGGAATTAACGGATGGTCCGCCATGCTCCATCCGGACGAAACGATTAACGGATGGCAAAGCATTGCCTCCGTCGCCTGGCTTATTGGTTTAGTCGGGTCTCTATTCTATATCAAAGATGGTAAAGCGCTTCGACTTATGGTCTGGTATATCCGGATTGGTCTCGTTGCGGCGTTATTCATTTACGGTGTTTCGTTACTTGAAGGCGCGTTTTCTGAGACGATTTGGTTTGATGGGCTTGCGAGTGTTCAGTTCATATTCTATTTCCTCTTCGTCGTCCCGTTGTTTGGATTAAATGCCTGGACGGATGTTCTGTTTGGTGAGTTTTCGTTATACATGAGTGTTCTGTACGGTATCGCCTTGATCACACTTCACGTAAAAGTCTGGAATGATGCATCACGGCATTTAGATTATTGATTCAAAAAGGTGACCTTGTGTCGCCTTTTTTTGTTGTGTCGTCAACTTTTTTCTCGACTCGCCCGTCTTAATGATGTATACACAGAACGATATCGAAAAAAGGAGCCGCGGCCTATGACCTCTCGCCAAATCAGAAAACGGGAAAAAGCATTCGTCCGTTTTTTAAAGCAATACAAACCGAATCTCTACTGGTTAGCCTACAGTTATATGAAAAATGAACAGGATAGTCTGGATGTCATTCAGGACAGCATCCAAAAAGCGTTACAGTCGCTTGATCGACTCGAGGATGATGAACGGATGAAAGCCTGGTTCTATCAGATTTTGACACGAACAGCGATCGATGCAATTCGGAAGCGGCAGCATAGCGTCAGTTACGATACGGATCGACTGATCGAACTTGTCGCGACGAAAGAAGATACATACCCGGATGCCGATTTGCGACAGGCGCTAGAGGAGCTACCTGTCATGTACCGGGAAGTCGTTATCTTACACTATTTCGAGGATTTGATCTTAAAAGACGTCGCGACGATTTTAGAGCTGAATCTAAGTACGACCAAGTCTCGCCTCTATAAAGGGTTGACCTTACTGAAAATGAAATTGAATGGAGATGATCTAGATGTCAAACAAACTTGATGATCTGAAACAGGTTTACCAACAACCACCGGTCCCAAAAGAACTCGATGAAATGATTGCCCGAGTCGAGCGTCGAACTCGTCCTTCGCGGACGAAGCAATCCGTGTTAATTACAGCGGCTGCCATCACGTTATTCATTGGCGGATTAAATAGTAATGCGTCGTTTGCAGATGCGATGGCGAAGGTGCCGGTCTTCGGTCAACTGACTGAGATCGTGACGATCGACTGGAAAGAGACGAAGACACAACAGTCGGCTGATATTAAAGCACCCCAAGTGACGTTACCGGACAAAGCGCTCGAGCAACAGCTGAATGAAAAGTATATCGCGGAAGGACAAGCGTTATATGAAAAGTTCAAACAAGAGACGCACGGACAAGAGGGAGTATTTGCGATCGATAGCCGATACGACATCAAGACGGATACGGACGACCTGTTGTCGATTGGTCGAATCGTCACGGAGACACGGGCAAGTGCATCGGAAAGCGTCCAGTACGATACGATTGATAAGAAGCAACAGCTTGTCCTGACGTTACCATCCTTGTTCAAGAATGACAGATATATCACGACGATCAGTGATTATCTAAAGGAAGAAATGCGTCGGCAAATGAAGGCAGATGAAGAGAAAGTCTACTTTGTCGAAGGAACACCAGATGTACCGGAGAGCGAACAGTTCAAGCGCATTTCCGCGCAGCAAAATTTCTATATTACAACAGACCACAAATTAGTCCTGTCGTTTGATGAATACAGCATCGCTCCAGGCTATATGGGAATCGTTGAATTTAAGATCCCGACTTCAATCTTAAAAGACGACCTTGTCAGCTCGTCCTATATTCGTTGATTGTCAGATTTTAAAAATCATTGATGTAAAAATGAAAAAAGGAAACAATTTCTAAAAACGACCTCTTATAATCAAAAGACGAATCGTTGTTTTTTGAAAAAAGGAGGAACCCCTATGAAAAAATGGAGTCGGCTCGTACTCGCAGGTGTCGTCAGTCTCGCTTTGCTTCATGTTCCGGCAGTTAGTGAAGCGGCGACGAAAGCCAAAGCCTTTAAGAACTGTACGGAAATGCAGAAGACCTATAAAGGTGGTGTCGCGAAAAAAGCGGGGCTAAAGAATCGAACGGGTTATGACAAGAATGGAAAACCAATCTACAAAGCAACAAAATATAAGGCATACGTGAGTCTTGCGACGTATAACTTAAACACGAAAAGTGACCGGGATAAAGACGGTATTGCGTGTGAACGTTAAATAAGAAAAAGTAGTCTTTCTCGAGCAGGAGAAAGACTACTTTTTTGTAGAGATTAGATGTTCCTTTCAATTATGTAATCCTTGGAAAATCATCATGTATGGTAATGTTGTAGCGATGAAAGACGACAAGTATGTGTTGAGTAGGAGGATTACTATGCGAAAACGAGACTATTTAATTTTCTTCATTCTATTTTTCATTCTGAATCTCATTAATTTCTTAGGCGCATTAGGTATACAGGATTTATTAGCAATCGTGGTCGTCGCTCTGATCGAAGCAGCTATAGCTGGAACGATTACGAATCTATTCACTCGCATCTTTTTTAAGAAAAGCTGAGAAGGATTGAAGTAGCACTCCAAATCAGATCGGTACATAAAAAATAACCTGACGCTGCGGCGTCAGGTTATTTTTGCTTAGTTGAAGTTTTGCTTTAGGAATGCTGCGACTTCTTCTGGCGTTTTAGCATTTGCACTATGCAAATGTGCCAGTTTTTCATTGTTTTTGAAGACGAGTAAGCTTGGAATCCCCATGACATCGTGGTTCGATGCGATTTCAGGGAACTCATCTTTGTCGATCGTGTGGATTGGTAAGTGGTCGAATTGTGACTCGACGTCCGGCATGAAGTAATCCATCCGTTTACAGTCCGGGCACCAGTCTGCTTCGAACTTGATGATGACCGGTGCATCACTTGAAATCAATTCCTTGAATGTTTCTTCACTCTTAATGAATTCTGCCATTGTGAGAACTCCTCCTCTTGGTGTTGTACCTTTAGTCTACCGATTCCCTTCAGAACTTGCACGAATTATGTTCGTCAAAGAGTCTGACAAGTCAAAAAAGTTGGTTGCTCTTTAAGATAATGCTACCGATTTTCTTTAAAAGAGCCACATGACTCAATCAAATTCAGTTTGGTATAGGGAAACATTATTGCGCTTTTGTTAATTACCTAGTTCGAAACAAAATGATTTCTCTAGACCCACTCGATTTCCGACTGGTACGATGAGGTTTGCTAATCGCAGAGAAAGTGGGGCGACGAGAATGGAACAACAAAAATACGATAATCTAAAACGCGGCGAACACGGTGCGATGATCAGTATCGCAGCCTATATCTTGTTATCATCTTTAAAATTAATCATTGGTTATACAGCAGATTCTGCCGCACTCCGGGCGGACGGTTTGAACAACGCGACCGACATTATTGCGTCGATTGCCGTCTTAATCGGCTTACGGATCTCACAACGTCCGGCAGATGACGATCACAAGTACGGACACTGGAAAAGTGAGACGATTGCCTCGCTCGTAGCTTCCTTCATCATGATGGCAGTCGGTCTCCAAGTCTTGATCGATACGATCTCGACGTTATTTGAAGGCAAGCAGGAATCGCCTGATTTTCTTGCAGCGTACGTCGGAATTGGTTCGGCTCTCGTGATGTACTTCGTCTATCGTTACAATAAGAAGTTATCCGAGGAGATTGAAAGCAAAGCCGTCATGGCGGCAGCGAAAGATAATCTATCCGATGCTTGGGTCAGTGTCGGGACGACAATCGGGATCGTCGGATCACAGTTCGGCATGCCCTGGCTTGATGTCGTGACAGCGATCATCGTCGGCTTCTTGATCTGTAAGACAGCGTGGGATATCTTCACGGAAGCGTCACACGAACTGACAGATGGCTTTGATGAGAAGAAACTGAAGATGTACGAAGATGTTATCTTCGATCTCGAAGGTGTCAAAGGCATCAAGTCGATCAAAGGACGTAACTACGGCAACAATGAAGTCGTCGATGTCGTCATCCTCGTCAACTCCACCTTAAACATCCATCAAGCGCACGATATTGCGACACGTGTTGAGGATACGCTGACGGAAGAATACGGAGTTTATGATATCCATGTTCACGTCGAACCCGAATGAATTCAAAAACGTCTTTTCTACGCTGACAGTAGAAAAGACGTTTTTTTATGGCAATAACTCGATGTGAAGAGCCAGTGCTCCGTACTGTTGCTCGGCTTCCGCTGAATAAATCGTATACGTAGATGTTACGAGTTCATCGATCGACCAACCGACGCAGTCGATGGATTCCTGTGATACGTGTTCATACAGTGCTTGAAAATCTTGAAATGTCTCCCGTTTCGTCACCTGGACGAGTAGTGTCTCGCTCGTTTCCGTATGCGTGAACTGAATCTGATCACCGACTTGTACCTGTTGGCGTTTCAGATCATTGAGTCGAATTTCGACCGTCTTCAGCCGTTGTTCAATCGAACGAAACGGTACTTCATATAACCCCATCTCATGTCTCATCTATCTCCACTCCTTCTCTACAAAAGCATAACAAAACTATGTGATTTTTCACATTGCCTTTTCGTTGACAACTAGAAATAATCAGCGTATTTTAATTCATATAAGTAATTGTTCCTTTTGGAACGATTTGAAATGGAACAAGGAGGCGAAACAGGATGGAGCAAACGGAAACGGTTCGTTCAACGGCGATGATGCAGTCGTTTTGGAATGTACAACGACATCTCGTTCGAGCAGCACACCAGACGGCACAGGAAAACGGACTCAGTTTACCGCAATTTCATAGCTTGATGACGATTGCGCCACGTGGACCGATCTCGCAAAAAGCACTCGCGACACATACGCATTTACCAAAGAGCACACTGAGTCAGTCGATTGAAGGTCTCGTTCAGTCCGGTTGGGTCATTCGGGAGACGAATCCTGAAAATCGACGAGAAGTCGTCCTATCGCTCAGTGATCAGGGACAACAATTCGTGACGGAGATTCAAGAACAAGAGAAGGGGATGCAACGTCAACTCGAACAGGTCCTTGAGGCGATCGATCAAGAGGTGTTCGAACAGATGCTTGCGACGCATGCTCAGATTGCAGAAGGCATCGGACGTATCTTACAGCCAGAAATGAAAGGAGGATGCTCGGATGATTAAGTTACTCAAACGGTTGACGGTGTATAAATGGGCAGTATTCGCGGTGCTCGTCTTGGTTTTCGCACAATCAATGTCTGATCTCTATTTGCCGACACTGATGGCGGACATCATTGACAAAGGAGTCGTCACTGGCGATACCGCCTACATTTGGAAGATTGGTGCCGTCATGCTCGGAATTACCGGTATCGGGGCGTTAGCCGCAGTTGCTGCCAGTTATTATTCATCGAAGGCATCGATGGGGCTCGGACGGGATATTCGTCGTCAAGTCTTCAATCATGTCGAACGGTTCTCCCTGCAAGAGTTTGATCAAGTCGGAACGGCTTCACTGATTACACGGACGACGAACGATATCACACAAGTCCAACAAGTCGTCATCATGATGTTACGGATGGTCGTCAGTGCACCAATCATGTTCATCGGTGGATTGATCATGGCTGTCTCAAAAGACGCAAAACTATCGCTCGTCATCGTCGCTGCGATGCCGGTCCTTGTGCTTTCAATCTTATTGATTTTGTGGAAAGGGGTTCCGTTGTTCGGAAAGGTCCAAAAACGACTCGACCGTCTGAACCTCGTCCTACGTGAGAACTTGACTGGGATCCGTGTCATCCGCGCTTTTAACCGGGAACGCGATGAGCAAGTCCGGTTAACGAAAGCGAACGCAGATTTGACGGAAGTCTCGATCAAGGTCAATAAAATCATGGCGTTCTTGATGCCGGTAATGATGCTCGTGATGAACTTGACAGTCGTCGGTGTCATTTGGTTCGGGGGCATCCGGATCGATAATGGTGGCATGCAGATTGGGGACTTGATGGCGTTCATCCAGTACGTCATGCAAATCATGTTCGCTCTCGTCATGGCGTCGGTCATGTTCGTCATGATTCCGCGGGCAGCCGTCTCGGCGAAACGGATCAATGAAGTCCTCGAGATGACACCAACCATGACAGATGAGGGAACAAAAACCGCTGACCGTGAAAAAGGAACGCTCGTCTTTGATCGTGTCACGTTCCGTTACCCAGGAGCTGAGACACCGGTTTTATCCGATATTAGTTTTGCAGCACGACCAGGTGAAGTGACGGCTGTGATCGGTGGGACCGGTTCCGGTAAATCAACGCTCGTCAATTTGATTCCCCGTTTTTATGACGTGACGGAAGGGAGCATTCGCGTCAATGGCGTTAATAGCCAGGACGTACCGCAAGAGGAACTGCGGTCGAAAATCGGCTTTGTTCCCCAAAAAGCATTACTGTTTACAGGTACGATTGCCGAAAACATTCGTTTCGGGAAAGAGGACGCGACAGATGAAGAGGTCGCGCACGCAGCGCACATCGCGCAAGCGACGGACTTCATCGAACGGATGCCGGATGGTTACGATGCGCGGATCGAACAAGGCGGATCAAACGTCTCTGGTGGGCAAAAACAACGCTTGTCAATTGCTCGGGCGCTCGTTCGTCGACCAGATCTATATGTCTTTGATGACAGTTTTTCAGCACTCGACTTCAAGACCGATGCGGCCCTTCGGAAAGCGTTACGGGAAGAAACACGCGAAGCGACGGTCTTGATCGTTGCTCAGCGTGTCAGTACCGTCATTGATGCCGATCAAATCATCGTCCTCGATGAAGGGAAAGTCGCCGGAATCGGCACGCACGACGAGTTGTTTGCGAACAACGCCGTCTATCAGGAAATCGTTAAGTCACAACTATCAGAGGAGGAAATCGCATGAGTGAGAAGAAACGACCTGCCGGCGGTCCTCCGCCTGGTGGTCCCGGTGGC
Organism: Exiguobacterium sp. UBA3968; assembly: GCF_002385115.1. Taxonomy (NCBI): domain Bacteria; kingdom Bacillati; phylum Bacillota; class Bacilli; order Caryophanales; genus Exiguobacterium; species Exiguobacterium sp. UBA3968. Next base: position 101,905 of record NZ_DGCW01000004.1, on the reverse strand, counting down.
GGAAATATGATGATGCTTGGTGAAAAACCAAAGGATTTCAAAGCAACGTTCCGTCGTCTGCTTCGGTATCTGCGTCCGCGTCGGACGGCACTGATCGGTGTCTTTTTAGCAGCGATCCTCAGTACAGTCTTCATGATTGCCGGTCCGAAAATCATGGGAACGGCGATTACGGAATTGTTTGAAGGGGCATATGCGAAGTTCCAAGGTGTGCCGGGAGCAGCAATCGATTTCACGAAAATCGGACAGATCCTGCTTTGGCTCGCCGGACTGTATGTCGTCAGTAGTCTATTCAATTACTTGCAACAGTATTTGATGTCGGGTATCGCTCAAAAAACAGTCTACGATTTACGTGAGGACGTCAACCATAAACTCGAACGCTTGCCATTAAAATACTATGATGGTCGTCCAAACGGGGAGACACTAAGCCGTGTGACGAACGACATCGATACGATCGGGAGTACGTTACAACAAAGTGTGACTTCATTCATCACGTCGATCGTGACGATCGTCGGGATTTTAATCATGATGCTGACGATTAGTCCATTGTTAACACTGATTTCACTTGTCTCGTTGCCGGTCTCGATTTTTGCGATTCGTCCGATTTTGAAACGATCCCAAAAATATTTTGCCGATCAACAACGGACACTCGGCCAATTGAATGGTCACGTCGAAGAGATGTATACCGGACACTCAGTCGTCAAGGCGTTCGGACATGAACGCAAAGCGGTCGAACAGTTTGATGCCGTCAACGAAGAGTTGTATGAAGCAGGGCGCAAAGCGCAGTTCATCTCCGGGATCATCATGCCGATGATGATGTTCATCGGGAATATCAGTTACGTCCTGATCAGTATCGTCGGTGGGATTCTCGTCACGCAACGGGCGATCTCGATCGGGGATATTCAAGCGTTCATCACCTATACACGTCAGTTCACACAACCAATCACACAAACGGCGAACATCGCGAACATCGTCCAATCGACGGTCGCAGCAGCGGAACGTGTCTTTGAATTACTCGACGAAGCAGAAGAGATTAAAGAAGTGACGACGCATCGTCTTGCGCAGGCTGAAGGAGCCGTTGCATTCGAACACGTTGATTTTGGTTACGGAAATGATCTCTTGATCGAGGATATGAACATTGATGTCGCACCGGGACAAACCGTCGCGATCGTTGGACCGACGGGTGCCGGTAAAACGACGATGATCAATCTATTGATGCGCTTTTATGAATTAAACGGCGGGACGATTCGGATTGACGGCATCGATACCCGTGAGATGTCACGCGAAGACTTACGGACGACGTTTGGTATGGTCTTACAAGATACGTGGCTCTTCAACGGTACGATTCGAGACAATCTTGCTTACGGTAAAAGTGGAGCAACCGAAGAAGAGATTATCGCGGCAGCGAAGACCGCACATGCTGATCATTTCATCCGGACATTGCCGGACGGGTATGATACCGTCTTGAATGAGGAAGCTTCGAACATCTCGCAAGGTCAGAAACAGTTGTTGACGATTGCTCGAGCCGTTCTTGCCGATCCTCCGATCATGATCCTTGATGAAGCGACTTCTAGTGTGGATACACGGACGGAGGTCTTCATCCAGCAAGCGATGCGACGGTTGATGGAAGGGCGGACGAGTTTCGTCATTGCTCACCGTCTGTCGACGATCAAAGACGCTGATTTGATTCTCGTCATGAATCAAGGGCGTGTCATCGAACAAGGTACTCATGAGGAATTACTCGAGGCAGATGGATTTTATGCGGATCTGTATAACAGCCAATTCTCTGAAAAAGAAGTCGTATGATATAAGGCAGTATCGTCATGTAGACGATGCTGCTTTTTTTAGAAATGATTATTACGAATGTGTATTTTCACATACCGCAGTTATCCAATTTCTTGTAGGAAAAACAAGAAACGCCACATTCTGGTACAGGTAAGGGTTTAACAAATCCTTTAGCTGGGGAAATTAAAGAAGTGTTAGAAATATATAATTTTATCTTAGGTGAAGGAGTGTGAAAAGATGAATAACATTTGGAACGGAACGTCGTTGAACTTGAACGGCATTCTCGGATCACTCGGCAACTTGCTTGGAGCGATCATCGTCTTTTTAATTGGATGGCTCATTGCTAAGCTGATTGCGAACGGGATTCAAAAAGCGTTAGAGAAATCTGGAGTCGTCAACAAGTTATCGCCTCAAAAAGAAGGAGCGCCACCAAAGAAGAAAAAGTGGACACCTGAAAAAATTATCGGGACTGTCGTCTTTTGGGTTCTCATGGTCTTCGTCCTGATCTTGGTCTTCAATATCCTTAATCTGAACATCATTGCGGGACCACTTGCGGATACGATGAGTACATTGCTCGCGGCAATCCCAAATATCCTAAAAGCAGCCCTCATCCTCCTTTTGGCATATGTCATCGCGGTCGTTCTCCGCATGATCATCGTCAAAGCAGGTACGAAGCTGATGGCGAACGACAAAGTACGTTCGAACAAGATGCTTCAAGGTCAGACAGATCTTTCAGCTTATCCAAAAATCGCAGGGGAGATCGTCTTCTACCTCGTCTTGCTTCTGTTCCTACCAGGTGTACTTGGTGCGTTGAACATTGAGAGTGTCTCACAACCGTTTAGCCAATTGTTATCGTCATTCCTTGGATTCATTCCACGCTTGATTGCTGCAGCAGCCATCTTCTTCGTTGGCTTCCTCGTAGCGAAAATCGTCCGCGATATCGTGACGAATTTCCTTCATGCTGTTGGAACGGATAAATTTGCATCTCGCTTCAATCTTGGGTCAAATGATCAAAAAGATTCGAAATCACTGTCGTCGATTCTTGGAACAGTCGTTTTCATCTTGATTCTGATTCCAATCACGATTTCAGCACTTGATCAATTAAATATTAAAGGAATCACAGGACCAGCGATCAACATGTTGAACGATGTCCTAGGTATGATTCCGAATATCATTGTCGGTGTCGTTCTGATTCTTGTCGGTCTTTATGTCGGACGTTTCATCAAGAAATTCGTTACGGATCTTCTGTCACGTCTTGGATTCAACAACCTAACACGTCACTTGAAAATCGGGACGTGGGATGCGAACCAAGCGTCTACATCACCAGCTTCCATCGTTGGTGCACTCGTTGAGATCGTCATCGTCGTTCTCTTCGTCGTCGAAGCCTTCAACTTGATTGGTCTTGATTTCATGGTCGACCTCGGTCGTGCCGTCCTTGCCTTCTTGCCAAGCGTCTTGACAGCGATCATCATTCTCGCAATCGGGATCATCGTCAGCAACCTTGTCAAACGTACGATGGACAGCCTGTTCGGTAACTCTGAACTGAAAGTCCTCTCAAGCGTTGCGAAGTATGCGATTCTTGCACTTGCTGTCTTCATGGCACTTGATCAATTGGGTGTTGCGGATACAATCGTCAACTCAGCCTTCATTTTGATCCTTGGAGCACTTGCGCTTGCTTTCGGTCTTGCCTTTGGTCTCGGTGGACGTGATAATGCATCGCGTTACCTCGATCGTTTGCAAAAGAAAGCAGAGAACACGGAAGTAGACACATCGAATCTTCCAAGTAAGTCTGCATCGACTTCTTCTTCACCAAGCTTGAAAGATGCAGCAAAAGGTGCTGCGTCACAAGCAGCGGATGATGTCACACCAGATCGTGCACCACGTTCAGCGCGTTCATCTTCAACAGATGAAACGACACATGGTACACCAAAAGGTGCGTTGCCAGAAAATGATTTAGCACAACAAGATGATTATCCGATTGACCCAAATGATCATAAAGGGCCAAACCTCGATCATCCTAACAATCGTCCAAACCTCGATCACCCTAATGATCGTCCGTAATGAGAGTACGCCCTTTCCTCTAACTTTAGGGGAAAGGGCGTTTTTGCGTTGATGCATCAAAGCGTTGTCGTATTTTCACAAAAGTGGTTTGACCACTTTGTGAAAAAATACAGAAAAAAAGACTTATCGAACCTGACATCGTTTGTTATGATTAGAAAGTCAATTACCTCAATGATTTGAATATTCAGAAAAAAGAGAAAAGTTCGGAGGATGAAACATGAGTTTGCTTCGCAAGAAAGATGTCAGTGTAATGATGGATATGAAACAACATTCCAAACTGGCACGTCATTTATCAGGGTTTGACCTTATTTTACTTGGAATCGGTGCCATCATCGGAACCGGAATTTTCGTTCTAACAGGAACGGGTGCTCTTTATGCTGGACCAGCTTTACCGATCTCATTCATTATTTCTGCAGTCGTCTGTGCACTCGCAGCCCTTTGTTATGCTGAATTCTCGTCGATGATTCCTGTTTCAGGTAGTGTATATACGTATACATACGCAACGATCGGGGAACTTGTCGCCTGGATCATCGGGTGGTGTTTGATCTTAGAATATGGACTCGCTTCAAGTGCCGTTGCAACTGGCTGGTCAGGATATTTCCAGTCGCTCTTAGCAGGTTTCGGCGTCCATTTACCGACGGCTTTAACAGCTGCACCAGGAGCTGTACCGGGAAGCGAGACATTCTTTAACTTACCGGCATTCTTGATTTTAATGGTCATCACGCTCTTGCTTTCGCTTGGCATTAAAGAAACAAAACGCGTCAACAATGTCATGGTACTCGTCAAAGTTGCCGTCGTTGTTCTTTTCATCGTCGTCGGGATTTGGTATGTCGAACCAGGCAACTATAAACCATTTGCTCCGTTTGGTATGAGTGGGATCTTACAAGCTTCGGCGATTGCCTTCTTTGCGTACCTTGGGTTCGATGCGGTTACATCAGCGGCAGAAGAAGTCAAAAACCCAGGACGTAACTTACCAATCGGAATCTTGGGATCGCTTGCGATCGTTACCGTTTTATACGTCGTCGTTTCGGCTATCATGGTCGGAATCGTTCCATTCAAACAGTTCGAGGGTGTCGATAGTCCCGTATCGCTTGCGTTAAAAGTCGCAGGTCAAGACTGGGTTGCTGGATTTGTTGACTTGGGTGCCATCGTTGGTATGACGACGGTCATCCTTGTTATGACATTTGGTCTTATTCGTCTCTTGTTCGCGATGAGCCGTGACGGACTTTTACCGAAAGTCTTCTCGGATGTTAATGAAAAATCACACACACCGGTCAAAGCGACATGGATTCTCGGAACAATCGCCGGTTTGATTGCTGGATTCGTGCCACTCGGTACACTTGCTGAATTGATCAACATCGGAACACTAGCAGCATTCGCGCTCATCTCAATCGCAGTCATCATTTTGCGCCGGACGCGTCCTGATTTGAAGCGTGCCTTTAAAGTTCCGTTCGTACCAGTCTTACCGATTCTATCAGTCCTCGCTTGTATCATGTTGATGGTCAACTTACAGAAATTCACATGGATTGCCTTCTTCGTTTGGACAGCAATCGGACTGCTTGTTTACTTTGGTTACGGACGTAGCCGTTCTAAAATTCAATAAGTAGGGCACCCTTGGCGACAAGGGTGTTTTTGTGTGCAGGAAATCGCAAGAAAGATAGCGAAACTGCTCAGTGGAAAAGGAGGTTTTTCGATGATTCATATTCAACGCGCGCCTGACTTAAAAACAGCATATCAAACGATGCAGGATGGATTTCAAGATTATCTGATTCCGCTGCACTTATCAGAAGCAGAGTTTCAGAAGCGAATTCTCGAGCGAGACGGAAACCAGTTGGAACATTCGTTTATTGCCTACCATGGAGAAAAACCGGTTGGTCTTTGGCTGAACGGTTGGAAGGAAATCGATGGTCAACGCATCATGCGATGTGGAGGGCTGGGCATTTCACCGCAGTATCGACGACTTGGCATTGCAAAAGCCTTGTACCAAGCGCAACTGAGCCACGCTAAGGAAATCGGAATGGATGAATTGATGCTTGAAGTCATTCAAGGGAACGATCCGGCGATTCGATTGTATCAATCGCTTCACTACAAGATTGTTGGAGAAATTGGATATTTTCATTTAACCGATGAACATCAAAAATCCGCTTTGCCAGCGATCAAAGAAACAGAGTTCTTAAAACAGTATCGTGGACAAGGAGAATACATCTGGCAACAAGATCCTCATGTCATGCAACGCTTGCAGGCGAATTATTATCAACTCGAGGAAAGTGTCGTCGCTGTAGCGGAGGCTGCTTTATTGTCGGTCGTCGGTCCAGCAGAACATAAAGCAAGGCATGCGACAGAAGTCGTCCGCCATTTACCGGGAACGACCTATCATTATCAATCGACAGATGTACAAGTGTGGGAAGCATTACGTTCTGAAGGATGGATACAACGGGATTTGAAGCAATACATCATGCGTCAGTCACTATAAGAAAAACGCCGCTATCCTTCAGCGGCGTTTTTTGTAGTCTTCAATCATTCGAGCGTGAGAACCGACCAAGTGATCGGGTAAGTCGTCTAGCGAAACGAACTGAAGTTTGATGCTTTCGTCACTTTGCTTTAACGTTCCGATCGGATGTTCACCGATATAGGCGAGAGTGACGCTTTGAAAGACGTCTCCGTTCGCTAAGGTCGTCACGTATTGCGGACCGGAGTAGACATCGAGTAACGTCAATCGTTCGACTTCCAGTCCAGTCTCTTCGAGGAGTTCCCGACGAGCGGTCTCTTCCGGTGATTCCGCCCATTCCATTAATCCACCTGGCAAACCGAAGCGAGCTTGTGCTTCGTTCCGTTGTTCCAGCAGAATGTGTTCATGTTGCACGACGAGGACAACGGAACCGACGAGAATGACCGGATCGTGACCGATTTTTCGACGTAACTGTTCGACATAATTCATTTCAATACTCCTTGGTGAAACGGACAACCCGTCACAGGCGCTGTCTGTGTTGATTTTGGAAAGAAGTTCGGTCGTTTGATTTCTGGGTCGTAATCTTTATGGAACATATGCGTCGTTGCACCACTCATCGGTGGCACGAGCCAGGACCATTCCCCGGTGACATCGCGACCGCATGCCACTTCATTTTTTTCGAAACGAGCGAACTGTTTCGCAGCGGTATGGTGATCGACGATCGTAACACCAGCGCGTTCAAAAGATTCGAGTACGGCGACGTTCAGTTCGACGAGCGCTCGGTCTTTCCAGAGTGAACGTTCACGCGATGTGTTCAGACCGAGTTGCCTCGCGACGAGCGGCAACAGATCGTAACGATCCGTATCGGTGAGGTTACGAGCGCCGATTTCTGTTCCCATATACCAACCGTTGAACGGGGCACACGGATAAACAATACCGCCAATCTCAAGCTGCATATCAGCAATCATCGGTACGGCATACCAGCGGACTTCGCGACCATCAAACAGGTCATAGTCAGGATGTGTGATGCTGACTTCGAGCACGAGCTCGTCTGGAATCGGATGCAGACTACGTTGTCCATCGAGTTCAATCAAGAGAGGAAGGATGTCAAACGGTGTTTTTGCCCCTGTCCAGCCAAGTGCTTCACATTGTCGTGTCAGTTGGACAGAAGCCGGATCGCCGATGATTCCTGTTGCAGTCTCATAACCAGCGTAGCGAATCAGTTGGTGATTATGCAGCCGCACACGTGTCGGATGAAAAATCGTGATCGTCGAGCGAATTCGTCCTTCATTCGTCGCGAACTGGATATGCTCAAATAACGCGTCGCGGACCGCTTCGACGGTCAACGCATCCCGCGCGTCAAAGACATGAAGTTGCTCCCAAAAGAGGCGTCCCACACATCGGTTACTGTTGCGCCAAGCGAGCTTAGCACCGAACGCGAGCTCGGAAGCCGTCTGTTCATATGTTCCTGTCATTTGAATCGAACGGATGACTTCTTGCTGACGTCCGGACATTTCGGGGTATTGCTCTATATAAGAAGTAAAGAAGCGTTCTGCTTCGGATTGAATGAATGGGTCCACGAATCGAAATCCTTTCTGAAAAACAAGCACGATACAATCTCTGTTCCTAGTGTACCCCGCGAAGAAACGAAGCGCCAAACTTGAATGATGTATAAGGTTGTTATAAGTTCAAAAGACTCCCAAAAGTTTAAAGAAGTTATGAAATGGGGGATAGTGTAGAGAATGAGTTGAAAGTGAGGAAATTTGTATGTCTTTAATCAAACCTGTATTTGCCCGTTTTTTTGGTGAAGCCTTTTTTGATAAATCGGCTCAGCTCGCCTATTATCTGATGTTGTCCTTATTCCCATTCTTATTATTTGTGGTTGGGATCGTCTCGTTCTTACCGTTTACGTCGGAAAACGTGCTGGATTTGATTCGACCATTTGCTCCAGCAGAAACGTACGACTTGATTCAGCGGAACGTCGTCGGAATCTTTGATCAAGGCGGCTTTAAGCTTGCCTCGATCAGTTTCATCGCCGCTTTTTGGCTTGCTTCGATGTCGGTCCAGTCACTTGTCCGCTCGCTAAATGATGCGCTCGAAGTGACACGGAAAGCACCGTTTTGGCGCGGACTGTTGCAAGACTTCGCCTTTACAATCGGGATGATGATCATCTTACCGATTTCATTGATTGTTCCGATTTCAGAGAAACTAACACGACGTTTCATCAATCATTTTTCAATCGTTGCTGATTTCGTAACGAACTACTCATGGATTTGGTTCTTATTCCGCTGGGGACTCGGGACATTGTTCTTACTTGTCTTTTTCATTTTATTATATCGGATCTTACCGAGTGTCCATTTGACGGTTCGTCAGGTACTTCCCGGGGCAATTTTCGCGACGATTACTTGGCAAGTCGTTTCGGAATTCTTCTCTTACTACGCTGAATTTGGGAGTTACGACCGTCTTTACGGTCAGCTTGCCGGAATCATCGTCTTGATGACATGGTTCTATTTATCGGCTGTTGTTTTGATGTTAGGGGGACTGATGAATGCGGAACGCATGCGTCAGAAAAAAGAAGCAAAAATCATGAAGCCGCAAAAAATCAAAGAAGAAAGCGTGCGTTAATCATTTTGAACACACAAAAGCAGCTGACGATGTGTCAGCTGCTTTTTATTAAAAACATATATCTTAGTAGGATCATAGGAAGAGATAAATGAATGTGCTTCATTTAAGCACATGCTACGACAAGCCAGCATCAGCGCGTTACAGTTAAATAAAATAACATCCAATAAACGTCACGCGACGTAAGCTAAATAAAGGAGGCGAAGGGAGATGAAGAAACGAATGTGGACAGTTTTATCCGTCATTGGTCTCATCGTCGTCATGGTCGGGGGATACTTCGTGTTCCAGCAACAGCAGGCAAAATCAAGTGGTAGTAAGGAATTGAGTTATCAACCGGAAGAGACGGCAATCTTAGCTGGAGGATGCTTCTGGTGTATGGAGCCACCGTTTGAAGAGTTAAAAGGAGTTAAATCGGTCATTTCCGGTTACACGGGCGGTGATGTTAAAAATCCGACATACAATCAAGTATCGGCGGAGACGACAGGGCATCGGGAAGCGGTGTTAATCACGTTTGATCCAAACGTCATCTCATATAAACAATTACTCGATGTCTACTGGCGTCAGATTGACCCGACAGATGCAAACGGTCAGTTCGTTGACCAAGGGGAATCGTACACGACAGCGATTTTCTACACGAATGAAACACAAAAAGAAATTGCAACGCAATCGAAACAGGATTTAGAGAAACAACAGGTTTTTGATGATAAAATCGTCACACCATTGATTGCAGCAGGTCCTTTTTACGAAGCGGAGGCATACCATCAGGATTATTATTTAACGAATGAGAAAAAATATAAGTTTTATCGGGCAGCTTCTGGACGCGATGACTTTATCAATCGCTACTGGAACGATCAACCAAAACTTAACCTTCCAACGTATCCAAAATTATCAGACGCGGAAATTAAAAAGAAACTAACCGCAATCCAGTACGAGGTGACACAAGAAGATGGGACAGAGCCGGCATTTGATAATCCGTATCATGACTTAAAGGCAGACGGGATCTACGTCGATCTCATTTCTGGTGAACCACTGTTTTCATCAAACGATAAATATGACTCGAAGACAGGATGGCCAAGCTTTACGAAACCACTTGAGCCGGGGAATATCATTGAGAAAAGTGATTTCTCGATCGGCATGAAACGGATGGAAGTCCGGAGTCGACATGGGAATGCACACCTCGGACACGTCTTCTCGGATGGTCCGAAACCGACCGGACTTCGGTATTGTATGAACTCGGCTGCTTTACGTTTCATTCCGAAAGAGGAATTGAAACAAGAAGGATACAGCGAATATGTAGCAGATTTTAAATAATCATTAAAGGCATTCAATGCGTGTGAGCATTGAGTGCCTTTCCTTTCAAAATTGTAAGATACATCCATAAAATAAATATCCATTTTATCCATATCCTGTTTATAATCAAGGTAAAGTACGTCCATTTTGAAGGAGGAACATCTGTGAAGAAACTGATGATTTGGGTCATGCTGAGCTGTCTGATTTTGACGCTTGGAGTAGGACCTACGACAGCAAAGGCGGAGACTGCCCTTGCTAAAGCAACGCTTTTGAAAGCAGGTCAAGAGACGACGCTTGAAACAGGAACGGAAGAAAAAAATACATATTGGTACCGCGTCAATCATGAAGCGGGTGTAGAAAAAACTGCCTCTCACTTCGAGTTATCAATCGATACGGATCAACCTGTTCAAGTAACAGCTTATCCGAGCGAAGCGATGGCTGCAGAAGACGATACATTTGATCGTTACCGGACAGAAGCAGAGCCAAATGAAAAAACACCGACAAAACTAGCTGTTCCATACGCATGGGATGGACCGTATTATGTCAAAGTAGAATATTACCCGAACATCGAAGAAGGGAAGACGACAAAAGCAGCGCACGCTAAACTAACGTATAACAACGTCAAATTGCCGGTTGAGTATGAACCGATCAATGATATCAGCTGTATGGCAGAAGAAGCGCTCAAACAAACAAAAGAAGAAAAACCGATGCTTGCGCTCATGCACTCGATCCAAAAGCAAGTATTGAGCCAATCGGATGCTGGACGCGCTTTGACATCGCTTTACTACAAAGCATCGCCTTATGTCGTCAAAACACTTTTATTTAACAAAGATAAGCGTCAACAAGCATACGAAGATTTAAAAACATTGAAACCAGCGATGGAAGCACTCGTGCGTGGAACTTCATACACGTTGACGAAAGCTGATCAACAAGCTGTCGATCGTCTTTACAAATTATCACGTGAAGCGTCACCTACTGTGATTGCTGAAGAGATTGATGGATATGCAAATAAAATGGATATCTCGAAATTAAGTGGTAGTTCGTTAAGCGAAACATTCCAGTCGATGGGTATGAGTATCCAATCAAAAGAAGCAACACGTTACATCGTCAAATTAAAACCAGGTAAGATGAACCGTTCGATGAAGATTGCGGGCGTTCAGGCAAATGATGTAGAACGTTTATCCCTTGGCAATGCAGGAGACTTCGTCATCGTGACGGAAGATCCAACTGTTAAAGGTCAATCAGCGGCAGCATTAAAACAATCACTCAATCGTTCGTCAGCCGTTGAGTACGTTGAGAAAGTTCAGACGTACCGTGCGACAAGTGATATCAACTTCGACTACCAGTGGGCCGTCAATAAAAAGACTGCTTTTGAGCAATTTGATAACGTTGGGATCGGCTTTGAAGCATTCCAACAACGTTTTGGAACAAAAAAATTAGCTCCTGTTAAGATTGCAGTCATCGATACAGGTGTTGATTATCGTTTGAAGGACTTACAAGGCAAAGTTGATATCGCAAATGAAAAGAACTACGTTTCCGTCAACGGTGACGGGAATGCAATTGATGACAACGGTCACGGGACACACGTGGCAGGTGTCATCGCAGCAACGATGAACAACGATTATGGTATCCAGGGAATCCATCAATCGGCACAAATCCTGCCGGTTAAAGTCTTGAATGCGAACGGTGAAGGGGAAACAGACGCCATCGCACTCGGGATTAAATATGCAGTTGATCATGATGCAAAAGTCATCAATATGAGTCTTGGTGGCGGTGAGAGCCGGACGATGGCTTATATGATGAAATATGCAGCAGATCATGGTGTTACGGTCGTAGCTGCTTCAGGAAATGACTACGACATGATGGTCGGTTACCCAGCGAACTCGGAATACGCGATTTCTGTCGGAGCGACGAACCCTCTCGGAATGGTCGCGGATTATTCAAACTATGGTGTTGGACTTGATGTCGTAGCGCCAGGATCAAAAGTGGCTAGTTTGATTCCAGACGGTAACACGGTGTACATGGATGGAACAAGTATGGCTTCGCCACATGTTGCCGCAGTAGCGGGTATCTTGAAATCACTAAATTCGAAACTGACACCAGCGCAAATCGAACAAATCTTGCGTAAGAGTGCAGAACCGCTTGCGTTTGAAAATCCGAATGACTGGTATGAATTTGAAGATGAGGACGAAGATGGTGAGAAAATCGAGCCTGAGTTCCCAGCTTATGTCAGTCCAGTCGCTGGCTACGGGAAAGTTAGTATTCCACGTGCGATCTCCCAGTTGAACTTGAACGGGAACGTCAATGATGTCTACGATAACCAACTAGTTGTTTCTGGAACAGTCAAGACAGGGACGAAAGTTGAAGTGTGGGCAGCTGTCGTAACAAAAGATAAGAATGGCAAAGAAACAACAACGAATAAAAAGTTAGCTACGACAACAGCACAAGCAGGAAAATACAGCGTCAAGATTCCGCGTCAAAACCAAAAAACAGTTCTGACGGTTCGCTATGCGAATGGATTAGACGTCACATCGGAACGGACAGAAGTCCTTCCTGGAAAAGCACCAAAAGCACCAAAAGTGAAACCAGTTCTTGCCGGTGCGACAAAAATGACAGGTACAGCTCTTGCGGGTGGTACGATTACAGTCAAAGATGCGAAACAAAAGAAAATTGCAACAGCGAAAGTCGATGCAAAAGGTAAGTTTAGCGCGAAGTTACCAAAGCAAGTTGGTGGTTCAAGCTTGATCGTTACGGTGACGGATATTGCAAAACGAACAAGTAAACCGACGATCGTAAAAGTCTTACCAGCACCAAAGGCACCAAAAGTGAAATCGGTCTATGCCGGTCAAACGAAAGTAACCGGAACAGCTGAAAAGAAATTGAGTGTCTACGTAAAAGATGCGAAGAAAAAAGTCATCGGAAAAGGAACGGTTTCTTCTAAAGGAAACTATTCCGTCAAAATTCCGAAGCAAAAAGCGAAAGCGAAACTGTCGGTTTACGTTAAGAATACACGCGGACAAGTGAGTCCTGTAACGTCTGTGACAGTGAAAAAAGCGAAAAAATAAGAGCATGAAAAGACCTTTTTTCGGGTACATTCCGAGAAAAGGTCTTTTTTTGTACATCTTAGCTGTTGCTTCGAAAGCGTTTCTATTATATTAAAAGAAACAAATGAAAAAGCATCATTCAATGAATGATGAGGAGGATACATTCATGATGAATTGGATTCGGCGACGAATCGGTCGGCAGTTGCTGACGGTTTTTTATGCGGTACTGATCGTAGTATCGATTACTTCGTTCTTTGTCTATGACTACATGGAAGGGCGAATTGAAACGTCTAAACAAAATTTAGAAACGATCAGTGAACAAAATCGCCGAGCCAACGATTTATGGGACAATTGGCAAACGGTTCAGTTCGGTTTACGAGGGTTTGTCATCTTTGGAGACCAGGATCGGTTTGACGAGGTTCAAGCACTTCGAACAGATATTAAAAGTGAGACCGATTGGTTCATGCGAAACGCAAAAACGGATGAAGAAGAAGAATTCGCGGCACAAATGACGAATTTATATGAACTTTACTATGACGCCTTATTTCCGCTGACCCAGTCTTACGTCAATGAAAAAAAGGCGAATCGAATCAACGAGGATTTTTTACAAGGTGACAGTCTATTTTCCTTACCAATCGCGAAACGTCTCGTAGAACAAGGACGATTAAAGCCAACCGCAGACGGTTCAATCGATATTACACCAGATATTGATAAAGCATCTGCAGCGCTTGACGAATACCGGACGAATTTAAGTCAACAGCAAGAAACCGCTGTCGGGGAATTGCGGAGTGAAGTTGCAAAATCACAATGGATTTGGATCTCAAGTATCGTTGTGCTCGTCGCATTCATTCTCTTATTCGTTCACCCGTTCCTTCGCCGGATGACGCGGCAGTTGTTACGATTAGTAGACGATAATCAAAAACTTGCTCGCAAGGAACCGATTGAAATCGATAAGACGACAGAAAAACGTCCAGACGAAATCGGATTATTACGTGCTTCCTTTAATCGGATGGTCGTGACGACGAATGCTCATACGGATGCGATGCAAGGTAAAAATGAAGAATTGCAAGCGCAAAGTGAGGAATTGCTCGCGCAACAAGAAGAGTTACAGGCGCAACAAGAGGAACTCGAAGAAGCGTATCAAACGACGAAAAAGAATGAGGAAAAGTTGCGATTACGTAGTGAACTAACAGAGGCACTTGCCGTTCGCGAAACTGTCGAATCGTATCCAGCAATCGTTCAAAAGATGATCGATATCACTTCTTCAGAGTACGGTGCTCTATTGCTTTATGAAGAAGGGCAGTTTATGGGTGCAACCACAAACGGCATGACGATGGACTATTTAAAAGATCTCCTGAAAGATGAGATGTCCGTCATCAATCGATCTGTTCGCAAGATGGAATTCGTTCAATCGGAGAAGCGCGTTACACGTGAAAAAGAGCATCCGTATTCCTTTAGTACGTATGAGGTGACGATTCCGGTTCAAGATCCAGAAACGCATGAATTGATTGCTGCCATCTATCTCGTTCGCTACAAATCTGCATATAAAGGACAACAGCTGACGGATATTCGCGAGTTTGCGCAACAAATGACGCTTTCACTTCTACGTACGCGTTCTTATGAAGGGATGCGTCAGGAAAAAGAAAAGACAGAGCAAGTGTTGGACTCAATTCGAGAAGCGATCATTTATCTCGAGGATGGAAATGGGGAGTTATACGTCAACCGTCCATTGTTTGACTTGATTCCAGAACTTCAAACGGAATTCACAGTAGATCGGACGTTACCTTCGAGTGAGTACGTCATTGATGTGATGCGTCAGTTGGTGGATGATGTTGAAGCCTTTAATACGTATCTGGATTTAATTCGTTCCGGTAAGATTTCACCGGACAAAGTCCGATTTGATGTTCGAAACAATACGGCGCATCTAGAAGTCTACGCGGAACGCATTGATGTCGTCGGGGGATGGAAGGGAATCATTCTCGTCTTACGGGATATTACCCGGGAAACAGAAGCCGATCGTCTAAAAACAGAACTTGTCTCGACTGTGTCACATGAATTGCGAACGCCGCTCTCATCGATTTACGGTTTTACAGAGTTGATGCTAAATCGAAAGATCGATGACTCAAAACAGCAGAAGTATCTAGCGACGATCCATAATGAGACAGAACGATTATCGAACCTCGTCACGGACTTCTTAGACGTTCAACGGATGCAGTCGGGTGGACAGTTGTACCAAATGGCACATCTTGATTTGCTCAGCCTAACTGAACAAGTGATGTCCCTGTATGACGCTTCAAGTGAACGACACGATCTTCATTTGCAATTGCTTAGTCCGGATCGTCCATTCATCTTAGGAGATGAAGACCGGATCAAACAATTGATGAGTAACTTGATCAACAATGCAATCAAGTATTCTCCCGATGGTGGACGTGTGGATGTCTGGATTGATACGAAAGACGATCAAGCCATCATTGAAGTGAAGGATGAAGGAATTGGGATTCCACGCCACGCATTTACTCATTTATTTGATAAATTCTATCGTGTCGATAATTCCGATACACGTCGAATCGGTGGAACTGGACTCGGTTTATCGATTTGTAAAGAAATCGTCAAAGAACATGAAGGCGTCATCCACGTCGAATCTGAAGTCGGAAAAGGCAGTCGCTTCATCATCGTCTTACCGCTCAGTTTAAGTGAATCGATCGATTCGACAGAAGAGAATCGACGTTCTAGTTAAAGAAAACATGATGTATTTCTGTTAAACCGTGTTCAAACCGCTTAGGTGTGAACACGGTTTTTGCTTACGTTTAAAAAGAGTAATCTTGTCAAAAATAT
This sequence comes from Exiguobacterium sp. UBA3968, assembly GCF_002385115.1. Classification (NCBI taxonomy): domain Bacteria; kingdom Bacillati; phylum Bacillota; class Bacilli; order Caryophanales; genus Exiguobacterium; species Exiguobacterium sp. UBA3968. The sequence goes on along the minus strand of NZ_DGCW01000004.1, from coordinate 85,822 downwards.
TTTTAATAAAATAAAAAAAGAGTGAATAAACAGCAATCGTGAACCGATATACCTATAGGACAAACGAACTATGGTTAAAAAAGGAAAGGGGGGATTCGTTATGTATCAGAAATGGTTGGGAGTCGTCATCGGTTGGTTACTCTTTCATATCGGCTGGGTGACGTGCATTGGAACGGATACATTTATCGGACAAGTCGTCAACAGTCTGTTCACGATCGGTGGTGTGATGATCTCCCTCTATTTGATTTGGCAGGCACAACGACGTCAGACAAGACGCCCTTTTACCTATCGTTTATTTCTTCTTTTATTGTTCGCTAACGCCATGCTTGGATTAGGCGAATGTGGACAGCTTCTATATTTTCTACAAGGACGAACGCGAACGGAACCGTTTGACTGGATCGACTTGATCTTCAGTCTTCAAATCTTGATTTATTTGATCGCTTTTGGCTATTTTCTTCGCAATCGACGACGCGAGGTCAACTTGCGTGTTTTTTTATTCGATGAGTTCATCATTCTAGTCGTTGCAGGGTCGCTCTCATGGCACTATTTAGTGACACCGTATTTAGAAGCGAATACGCTGCTGACGATCGAAACGATTTTATGGCTCCGTTATCCGATCGGCGATTTATTATTACTCGGTGGAATGATTGTCTTGTTTTTTGGTTTGATGAAGCGTGGCAATGGTGGCTCGTTGTTATTAATTTTACTCGCTTTTCATTTTCAGTTACTTGCCGACCTTCTATACGTCGTGCTAGAACGATTTGATTACCCCATCCCTTCGAGTTGGCTCGATCCGTTATGGTTAGCGACTGTCATGATCGTCGGATTAGCAGCTTATCGTTTTGATGCTGAGGAATCATTCGTCAGCTTTGATGTCGCTCGGAAATGGATCGATGTCTTGCGTTTGATTACGCCATACGTATTCTTGTTAATTCTATTCGTGACGATGGCACGGCAAACAATCAGTTGGAATGGTTTGACGATTGGTCTGATGATTGCGATTCCGTTATTAATTTCCCGTCAAATTCGGATCGTCGTTGATAATCAACGACTGCGTGAAAACCTTGAGGCGAAGGTAGAGGAACGAACGGAAGCACTAGCATCTGCCATGGAAGAGATGCGGCACATGGCGTATCACGATGCTTTAACAGGGTTACCGAATCGGTATCTGTTTGCACGATTGTTTCAAGATGCCTTGTACCGAGCGGAAGCGAGTGAAGGACAAGTCGGATTATTCTTTATCGATATCGATCACTTCAAAGAGATTAATGATACGTACGGACATCGTGTCGGAGATCAGCTCATCATCGACGTCACGGCACGCTTACAAAAGAAACTACCGCCTAATACGGTCATTTCGAGACAGGGTGGGGATGAATTCATCGTCTTATTATTTGACGTTGAACAAGAATCAGAAGTCGTGCAGTGTGGAGAACACCTGGTTTCCTTGTTTCAACAGCCGTTTCATCATGGCATCATTCCACTTCCTGTGACGGCAAGTATTGGGGGCGCGATTTATCCTACACATGCAGCCTCTCGATCGGACTTGATCGAGCAGGCAGATCTTGCAATGTACGAAGCAAAACGTCGGGGGAAAAATCAATTTTTTATGCATGATTCGACGGTGACGAAGGTATAAATGAAATCATATACTAAAACACGCTCGTATACTGATCCAAACGGACCAGTCATACGAACGTGTTTTTTGATGTATATCATTTCTTTTGCGAACGGGCTAAGAACGTTTCAATAACGTCCGGCTTGGTCACTGCTTGATTACAAGCATCACTATCGATACACATATAATGACCAATCGTTTGATGCTGTTCAGTCGAACGGCGTGTCGTGACAGTTACGAGTGTAATATCACTATACGTATGACAAATCGCACAAATCCCTTTTTGAATCGATGGTAGATAGGTACCTTCTACGCCAATCCATTCACCATTCAAGGGATAGACGAAATATTTTTTCCGATTTCCGGTATCGTTCCAGCTTAAAAACGTCGTGTGTGTCCACTCAAAGGAGTGAAGTGGCGGAACGTGTAGCTTTTTCGTTTTTTTAAAGAGCTGTCGGATTCGTGATTCAGAGATGGTCGGAAATGGTTGGACGAACGGCTCCACACGTGTCAAATACATGAGAAGATCCTGTTCGGATTCAGCGTCACGAATGTTCGTCAACAAGATTTCCTGTTCCGGTGTAAGTACTGGCAATAGATCAAATATCTTTTCAGCGGCACTGTACCGAACAGCATCACGAACATCAGGGTCATGAACGGCTGCGAATTGATGTTGCAGCAGCTCGACTTGATTCCGAATGAAATTGTATTGATGGGGTAGTAAAAATGCGTCCATTCTCGTTCCTCCTTTTCCTTTCATCGTACCGGAATTTGGCAACAGAACAAAGCGACATTTTAGTTTTTCGGACTCCTACAGCGGGAATTAAATAACAGACTGAACGAGGAGGTGAAAAGGGACGTGCAGTATTTAACATTTTTACGCTTGATGAATGTAGGAGCATTCCTCTTTGCAATGCTAGCACGCGTCGTTTGGCAACAGCCGATGACCATTCTTAAGTTACCTCTTGTTCCTGCACCATTCTTTGACGCCATTGCCGGTGTCGTGTTTACGACATTATTGATTTGGTGTATTCGACCGGTACGTGCCTTCCCTGCGGATCGAGAACTGATTGAAGATATCGGAGGGTGGCTTGCATTATCACTCGTGACGCTTGGAATCAGTAGTATGAGTGGCCCCCCTTGGGAACTCGTCTCGACGACGATTTCTTTCATCAGCCTTTGCTTAGTCTATATGAAAATTCAACACCATCCCCGGCGTTCGCCGTGGATGCGCTCTCCAGTTTCAGTGTTGCTTGCCTGGATCAGTACGATGCTATTGATTTTACCATTTCGGATCTTATCGGATTTTCAGTTCACTTCTCTATTCAGTCTTTCCGAACGCCAATGGAGCACGAGTGCGCTCGCACTAGCTGTTATCGGTGGACTCCTGTTCATCGCAATCCATTCAGATTGGGTATTTGGTCTCGCACTCATCTGGTATTTAGCTGGACTATTGTTTAACGAACGTCTCATTCTCTTGCAACAGATCGTAGCGGGAATTGGCATAATGTGTGTTTTACTCCTATGTTATTACGTCTTTCAGAAACGTCAACGTCTTTTTCGACAGCATTCACCTAAGTCTTCTTCGTCCTAGTTATGTTTTAGGTGAATTTGGGGTATATCCCATATAGCTGTTATAAAAGGGGGAGGCGTGCATCATGGGGAAAAAACAATGGATTGGTGTCTATCAGAATGAAACGGATTTAATTCGTAAGATCGAGGATTTACATTTTGCAGGTTATCTAGAAGAGGATCTATATATCGTGTTGCAAGACAAGACTGATATGGCGATGTTACGTGGGCAATCGGCGGCGCAACTCGTCTCTGGAAAACGGACGCTGTTTGAGCGGTTTACAGGCAAACCAGCTTCGGCTGAGGAAATTCAAACTGCTTTTACGGAACTCGGATTGCCGGAGGCAGATATTCGGCAACACGTCTTACGTGTCCAGCAAGGCGATTATGTCCTGTTGGCAGACGAAGCAGGGGCTTCTCGTCCTGCGCCGGAACCAAAAAGTATTCTGGAAACAGAGCCAGAGGGAATCGAAGCGGAACGAAAACTTGATCACGAAAACCGTGCCCTTGAAAATGAAAATGATCGGATGTTGTAAGAGAGTCGTGCGGAAAGGATGAATCTTGATGGAGAGCCAATATCATACGATTTTGGTAGCAGTCGACGGATCAGAGACAGCAGATTTAGCATTTGAGAAGGCAGTGAAATTTGCCAAACTTGATCATGCTAAACTCGTCATCGCCCATGTCATCGATATTCAGACGTTTGCTAACGTACGTGCCAATAAACGTTTCATTGATCAAAACGTTACCGAATATGCACAAGAATTGCTCGATCGTTACGAAAAGCGGGCACGAGAAGCAGGTGTCGAGACAGTTGAGCTGATCATCGAAAATGGCTCTCCGAAAACACTGATTCCAAAGGTCATCGCACCACGCGTTGGTGCGGGTCTGATCGTCTGCGGAGCAGTCGGGATGAATGCGATGGAACGAATCATGATTGGGAGTGTTTCTGAAAACATTTCCCGTTATGCAAAATGCGATATCTATATCGTCCGTCCGAAAACCTTGAAGTGACATAAAACAGCACACAT
>NZ_DGCW01000004.1:0-81433 GCF_002385115.1 Exiguobacterium sp. UBA3968 | reverse complement strand
ATGTGTGCTGTTTTATGTCACGTTAGAAAGTAATAGAAAATGCCTAATAAAATCAGAATGATCGGGAGAAAAATGAAATACATCCAAGACATATTTTTTGCCGAAGTCTTGTGATCGTACTGCTCTTCTGCTGGTTGCTTAGCAATCCGCAACGTAAAGATGAGTCCGACGAGACAAATGACTAATGCGATCCAAAATAAAGTCAACATAAGCATGCTCCTCTCTTCTTTTATCATACAGAAAATGGTCATGTTCTGCAGTGGTAAGTTGTGACAGTTTAAAGTTGACAACGTACTAGTTGAGGGGCTAAACTAACTTCATAAGTTTAGGGGGTAAACTAAAAATGAAAGATAATTTACGTGAAGCAGTCCTCCTGTTCGAAGAAGTCATGATCCATGGAACTGAACGTGTGCTGAAGTCAGTCGAAGCGCCTGTTTGGCAAATGTATTCACCGGAACAACTCCATGTGTTGAAGCTCGTTGGAAAATACGGACCAATCTCATCGGGGCGTCTCGCGGCAGTACAGGGCGTACATAAAAGCGCCATTTCCAATCGGCTGAAAAAGTTGACGGAAAAAGGACTTGTCATCGTCGAACGCCGAGAAGATGATCACCGAACGAAGTACATCTCGTTGACCGAAGCAGGACGATTGGTTGCGACAGAGGCGGAGCAAGAAATCTATACGTATCTCGAAAGTTTGATTGAAGGAAAGGTCGAGGAAGAAGAAATCATCCAGTTCATCGAAACCTTTAAGAAAATCAAAGAGATTCTGCAGTTGAACGTCTAAAGACAGAATAGAAGGAAGAGGAGAATCAGACATGCGACAAATCGTCAAATGGCGCTGGGCAATTCTTGCATTATTGCTCATCGTCACAGTAGGTTTACTATTTACGGCACCAAACTTGGCAAAACAAGCAGAGGACGCAGGGGCGATTCAGCTTGCGAATAACGCTGACTCACAGCGGGCAGCAGATATTTTAGAAAAAGCGGGAGCAAGTGAAGAAACGATCTCTCTTGTTATTCCGCTCAAAGACAAAGTCAGCGATGCTGATCGAAAGTCGATTGGGAAAATCGTTAAAGATTTAGAAGCACTCGATCGTCCGGTCACGGATGTGCTGAATCCGTTTGAAAACAAAGAGACGGAAGGACAGCTCGTCTCAAAAGATCAAAAGACAGTCCTTGTTCCAATCACGGTCGACGGTTCGCAAGAAGAAATCGTCAAACTGGCAAAACAAATTCGGACAGATCTCTTGCCAAAGGATCAAACGATTTATCTAACGGGTGAAGCGTTAATCAACGATGACGTCAATACAAGCTCACAAGAAGGGTTGAAGCGGACGGAACTGATTACCGTCGGGTTGATTTTCGGACTACTTCTGCTCGTCTTCCGTTCCATCGTCACACCGTTCGTACCACTTGTGGCAGTGGGCTTTACGTACCTGATCAGCCAATCACTCGTCGCCTTTTTCGTCGACTGGTTCGGATTCCCGGTATCGAACTATACGCAAATCTTCCTCGTTGCCATCCTGTTTGGGATTGGGACGGATTACTGTATCTTGCTACTTAGCCGGTATAAGGAAGAATTGACGGCAGGACACGATGTCGAGACAGCGATCGTCAACACGTATAAGACAGCAGGGCGTACGTTACTAATCAGTGGTCTTGCTGTTCTTGTCGGTTTCTCAGCGATTGGGTTTGCGGACTTCCCAATCTTCAAATCATCGGTCGCTGTTGCGGTTGGGATTGCCGTCCTCTTACTCGTCTTATTTACACTTGTCCCCTTCTTCATGGCGACACTCAAAGAAAAATTATTCTGGCCGTCAAAGAAGGCAGCGAGTCACCAAGATAGCAAACTGTGGTCACATTATGGTGGGTTATCGATCCGTCGTCCTTTACTTGCGATGATCATCGTTGCGATCGTCACGGTCCCGACACTCTTTACGTATGATGATGACCTCTCGTTTAATACTGTCGATGAGATTGGTGCGAAGTATGATACGGTCAAAGGACTGAATGCGATCTCGGATGGATTTGGAGCAGGTGAGTCGCTCCCGGTCAATGTCATTCTTAAGAGCGACAAAGATTTGATTACAGAAAAGACAGTTCCTTATGCGGAACAGTTGAGTCGTGAGCTCGTGAAAATCGACGGGGTCAAATCGGTTCGTTCGATTTCTCGTCCGACAGGCGAAATCATTAATGACTTCTACGTCGATCGTCAATTAAAACAAGTTGCTTCCGGCATGAAGAAAGCAACCGCCGGTCTTACGGACGTTCAGTCTGGTCTGACGACAGTTGAAGACAATCTCAACGGTATTACAGGACAACTACCGGCAGGAGACTCGGCTTCAGCAGGAGCAAGTCAGTTGCAACAAGCAGCAGACGGACTTGGACAGATCAACCAACAGTTGACGCTCGTCGGTCAAGGTCTGCAATCGACTCAAAATATCCCGCAAACCATTGGGACATTAAATGCCTTGTCTGGTCAATTGAGCCAAGTTCAATCTGGCATCAGTCAAGCAGCAAGTGGAATAGCCTCACAAGGAGCACAAGCCGGTCAACTTGGAAGTGGGCTGACACAACTTGCGGATGGTGTTGGTCAAGCAAACACAGGGCTTGCGAAAATTAGTGATGGCCTAGATGACATCTCGAATTTGTTAACCGAGATGGGACAAGCGACATCGATCCGTGGGACAGGTGTGTTCGTGCCAAAAGATACGTTATCGGACAAGGCCTTTAAACCAGCAATTGACCGTTACGCGATTGATCAGCAAACCGGATTGAAGTTTGAAGTCATCCTCGAAGATGATCCGTATTCACCAGAAGCGATTCAAACCGTCGCTGCAATCAAAAAGACGACAGCGAATACGATTAAAGGGACACCGTTTGAAGACAGCACTGTCGCATATGGCGGGATTTCAAGCGTCAACAGTGACTTGAATGATACGTCGAAAGCCGATTTCAAACGAACAGTGACTGTCATGTTGATCAGTCTCTTTGTGATTTTAGCGATCATGTTCCGTTCGTTGATCATGCCATTGTTCATGATTGGTTCGTTATTGCTGACGTATTATACGTCGATGTCGATCGCTGAGCTGATCTTCGTCAACGGTCTCGGATATGACGGCATCAGTTGGGCTGTTCCGTTCTTCGGATTCGTCATGTTGATTGCCCTTGGTATCGATTATTCGATCTTCCTACTCGATCGTTTCCGCGAAGAGACGATCAAGGGACTCGATACGAAGGAAGCGATGTTCCTGTCGATGAAAAAGATGGGATCTGTCATCATCACGGCAGCGATCATTCTTGCAGGAACCTTCGGAGCGATGATGCCGTCTGGTGTCTTGAGTCTCGTTCAAATCGCGACGATCGTCATCACAGGTCTACTTTTGTATGGATTAATCGTCTTACCACTCTTGATTCCAGCGATTACAGTTTCGTTTGGTAAAGGGGTCTGGTGGCCGTTTCGATCAAATGCCAAAAAATAAGAACTAATCAAACCGGATTCGTCTTCTAGATGAATCCGGTTTTTTCATGACGTATACTAAGAGCAGAGTATAAGGAGGTAGAACATGCAATACTTCAAACAACTGACTTCACGGATTTGGTATCAGACACCGGTCAGCGAGACGGATCGCCCGATTCTCGCCGTCGTGCGTGGGGAGAAGCATCAATTGATGATTGACGCCGGAAACTCGTCAGCCCATGCCGCTTTGTTTTTAGAAGAAATGAAAAAACACAATCTTGGATCACCTGACTTATTGGCCCTGACCCACTGGCACTGGGATCATATTTTTGGGATGAAACATCTCCGTCTGCCATCGATGGCAACACAGCAAACAATCGCCCGCATGAAAGAGATGCAACCATACGCTTGGACGGATGCAGCGTTACAAGAACGAATGGATCAAGGGATCGAGATTCCGTTTTGTGCGGATGCGATCAAGCTCGAGTTTGGTACGACACGCGACATCGAAGTCGTCTTACCGACGATTGGCTTTACTGGACAATTGGAAATTGACTTAGGTGGCGTGCAGTGCCAACTGATTGAAATCGAAAATGATCATTCTCCTGGTAGCCTACTCGTCTACATTCCGGAAGAACGCGTCGTGTTCTTAGGAGACGCGATTTATGCGGATATCTTTTCATCGAAGTGGAATTATACGGTCGAACGGACGACGCGCTTACTCGCAACAATCGATCGTTTAGAAGCCGATTATTATGTCTGGTCGCATGGAGAAGCGATGCCGAAGTCTGAATTTGAAGAAGAGGTCAACATTTTGCGTCGAGCCATTCGTGTAACGGAAGCGACCGGAGGACGACTGAAGGATATGCGGACTTTATATGCAGAAGAGACAGGACGATCGTTGACGGAAGACGAAACCGAAACATTGATCTATTTTGCAAATGGAGTGAAATGACAGATCGTAACAAGGGATAAAACGGAGGACGTCGAAATAAAAAAGTACTACGAGCTTGTTAAAGGGAGCGGTACTATATGACAAAGCCAAAATTCGAACGGGATGAAACCATCGATCGCGTTTTTTTTGGAAAAGCGGGCATCTTTTCATTTTTGGTTATCGTGGGAGGCATTCTATATCTACTATATGATCTGTACGTACAATGATCGGAACGCATGCGTTCCGATTTTTTGAATTCAGGGGAGTGCACGAAAACCAGATATTGGGTAATAACTTGCGTGAGACTGTTAGTGAAAGTGAGAGGAGATGTCGGATGAAACGAATTCAAATTGCGGATTTTGATCGACGCATGCCATCGATTGAATTGGTCGAAAAGGATGATCACTATGAAGCGATGCTTGTACCGAGTTATGACCATACGTATCCTTCGACACAAATCCGGACGATCCGCTTAGCGGATATCTCCGTCAATCTGTTTGTCACCCCGGAAGAAACACTACTTGTTTCTGCACTTTTTCATAAACCGGTTCAAGTGACGGATATCGTTTCCTGGATGCAGTTGTATACGATTAGTTTTGCCCAGTCGGATGAGACTGGTTATTTCGTCGAACAAGCGGATGAAATTTTAGAAGTCGTCTTGTATCAGAAACATCCGATCGTCATCGCGACACGTGGTCAAGATCGATTGTATTACGATACGACGGGAGCAATCGAGGTCCGGCGGGCGACGAATGAATCGGTCGGCGAGCGTCCCTTGCTTTATTTGAACGGGGAAGCCTGGTATGGTGTCCCGCGCTTGTCGTTCAATCGAATGAAGGATGAGCTGCACGTCAATGGAACGTTTTTATATGCGGACTATATGGACGCACACCATGGAAAAATCGGTTTCTTTCGCGAGAATGATCCCTCTCTACCAATCGTTTTGCTCGTCGGTCAGGCAATCGTTGAGATCGAACTGACCGAGAATCCGGACGGTTCACGCGTCCTGATTTTAGAACAACCATATGACGAAGCATGAAAGTGCACAAAAACCGTTCAGCAGATGAACGGTTTTTAAGTGAGACCGTGAAATCCCTTACAAAATATGCGAAGATAGTAAAGAGACAGACCAAAGGGGTTGATGGGGACATGGCGAAAGAAACACCGCGTAATTCTAAATGGATGCGTTCCTATAATCGGGCACTCGTCTTGCGACTGATTCGGATGCATCAACCGATTTCGCGGGTTGAGTTAGCACAACGGACGAACTTAACGAAGCCGACGGTATCGAACATCGTCAGTGAATTGATTGCAGAACAACTCGTGACGGAGCGAGAGCTTGGGATATCAAATGGGGGACGAAAACCGATCATGCTCGAACTCGTCGCAACAGAGCAATACGTCATCGGCATCGATGCGACAAGTCACCAATTCATCGGAGTCGTCGCGGATTTAAGTGGTAATACGATTCATGAGTCCGAAGCCGTGGGACGTTTTGAGACGAATGAAGAATTGATTGAAGCGATTGGTCGATTATGCGAGACCTTGATTGCACAGACACAAGGACGGGGAACGATTCACGGTATCGGGATCTCCGTCCACGGGATGGTCAATCCGGAGACAGGTGTCATCTTGTTTGCACCACGTTTCCACCTGCATGACGTCGAGTTGAAGGTACAACTTGAAGCACGCTTTGACTATCCTGTCTTCATCGAAAACGATGTTCGAGCACTCGCTTCGTTTGAGCTATTATTCGGTGAAGGTGTTGGGGTCGAACAATTCTTTTATCTCTATGCCGGGGAAGGCATCGGGGGTGCTTATGTGCTCGATGGACAGCTTGTCGACGGACAACATCATATTACGGGAGAGGTCGGACATATGCGTCTTGATCTCGATGGACCGATTTGTTCGTGTGGGAACAGAGGATGCCTAGAAGCATTAGCAGGCGAAAAAGCATTGTTACGGGATTATGCTGTCGTGGATCCGCAAGTCATGACGATTGCTGATTTGCGCAAACGGTTAAACGAACGCGATGAACAAGCAGTTCGTACATATGAACGGGCGGGGGAATATATCGGAATCGGTGTCTTGAATACGATTCATCTCCTGAATCCACGCCGGATTTTACTTGGGGGACCGATGTTTGAGCTCGCACCCACGATCGTTGATCAAATCAAGGAACGGGTCGAGCACACGGCGTTGACCGCTGCTTCACGTGAAACCGATGTCAAGATGGTCCCGTGGGGTGAAAAACAAGGAGCACTCAGTGCGGCTGCCCTTGCGACAAATAGTTTATTTCAAACGATTTAATGAAGGCTGACTCAAAAAAAGAATGACGCGTCTTTTCACGCCCTTTCCTCAGGCGAGACACAAGCCAGTTTTCCTGCTCCGTTGAAGCAGGAAAGCGGGTCTTGTTCGTCTCTGACAGCGCATAAATGCGCTTTTCCTGTAGGAGTGGCGCGAAACGCGTCATTCTTTTTGTTACGAGATAAGGATGGCAGATCATCATTCTGCCATCCTTATCTTTGTAGAGACTGACTTTTGAGTCAGCCCCTTGTTATTCAAAAAATAATTTATTGAAACCGTTTACAAGTCAAAAACCAATGTGCTATAGTCGATATAAAGTTAGATAATAAATTTAATTTACTAAGTTCATGGTCAACTAAGTGGAGGTGGATGCAGGTTAGCAGGGGCTAATCAAGCTGAAGCAGGAAAGGGAGGCATCGCGCAATGGAACCACACGATCCATGGGTTTCGTACCGTGAAGCTTTCGGGCGTTACGGAGCAATCCGCGGTTTTTATTTTCATCGGTCAACGCAACAGATGACAGAACAGGGTCCAGGCGATGTCCCGACAGACGAGCAGGATATCGTGCTCGTCCGACCACGACGTGACGGTGTGTTTCAATTCCGGATGTCATCGGTACAAGGGGTCCTGACGATCCGTTCATCCGAGCTACACATTCGAAAAAATGAGAGCGGATACATTGAATTACGCGCACTCATGCAACACATGCGCTCTGCCGGTTGTTTGACGCTGGGTGGAGAGTTATATCTCTTCGTCCGACCGGACGTCGATACGCTGGCATACCGTCTTCGATTGATCGCCCGTGTATTGATTCAGCTACAGGGAATGCCGATTCAGACGAAGGTGATCGAAGAATGGTGCCGACAAGCACTAATCGAAGGGGAACACGCTAGACGATACGCTTGACTACTTACACATAAAAGGGGAGCTCTTACATGAAATTCAAAAAAACGAAACTCGTTGCTGCAGCATCAGTCCTAACATTATCCGCATTCCTCGCCGCTTGTGGTGGCGAAGACGAGCAACAAACGAAAACAAAAGACGGTAAGACGATCGTCACATGGTGGGGCTGGGCACCGCAACCAGAAGCGGGGAAAACTGTCGTTGATGCTTTCAATAAATCACAAGATAAATACGTCGTTCAATTCAAACGATACAGTGAAGACTACGAAAAACAATTACAGGTCGCGATGCTGTCAGGTAAAGGTCCAGACATCATCGGTCTGAAAGAACCGATGATTCAGCAGTACAAGGATCGCGTCGTACCGGTCGATTCGTACATGGATAAAGCAGCAGGTAAAGGCTGGAAAGATAAGTTCGTCGAGCTTGGAATCGAACAAACAACGATTGACGGCAAACAATATGCAGTTCCAATTGGTTTCACAGGTCAAGCGTACTTGATGTACAACAAGACGATGCTTGATAAATACGGTGTGACACCACCGAAGAACTACAAAGAAACAGTCAGCGCAGTCAAGAAGATTAAAGACTCAGGTGATAAAGTCATCCCACTCATGCTCGGAGCAAAAGATGCATGGATTGACATCGATGTCTACAACGTCCTCAGCCACCAGGTCGCACCAGGTTACATTCAAAAAGTCCTCTCGGGTCAAGCAAAATGGACAGACGACGAAATGGTTAAAACAGCACAAGTCTGGCAAGATCTCTTCAAAGATAAAGTTTTCCAAGAAGGAGCGCTTGGTCTAGCGACATACAATGACGGGATGAACCAATTCTTTGATAAAAAAGCAGCGATGTGGGTCATCGGTTCATGGGAAGCACACTCGATGACAACAGCTGAGAAAAAAGACAAATGGAAAATCAAAGATGAACTCGGATTCGTTCCACTCCCGAACTTAGTAGGTGGAACAGAGCAACCGGTCATCGCATCGATCGATATGGCACTTGGTGTCAATAAAGAGTCGAAACAACAAGAAGGTGCAGCAGAGTTCATCGCCTTCATGAGTCAAGGAAAAGGACAAGAAGTCTACATGGGTGAGTTTGAAATGGCACCTGGTATCAAGGATGTCAAAGTCGATTCAGACGCTGCCTTCACATCTGAAGGCGAAAAAGAATCGTACAAGATGTTAAACGACACATTAGCAAAAGCGGTTGCTAGCCGTGGTATCCGAGATACGAAATTAAACGATATCCTCGGTAAGGAACTTCAAAACATCGCGACAGGACAAGATCCGAAAGAATCATTACAACGCGTTCAAGACGCAGCGGATCAATCAGCGAAATAAGACTCGACAGTGAAGTGGTACGCCTGCGTGCCACTTCCTGATTTTTGGACTTGAGGAAAGTGGGGAATCGATATGCAGACAGAGCGACAGGAATTGCCGATTAAACCAAAAGCAGAACCGCTCCAGCCGGTGGCGACACGCCCGCCCGCACCGAAGAAGAAAAAGAACATGAAGCGAAACATGGTCGGATGGGCCTTCGTTGCTCCGATCGTCTTGTTCGTCGTCAGCTTCATCTATTATGGGATTTTCTATAATGCCTATAACTCATTCTTCTCGTGGGACGGGATTTCGTTTGACAAAGTATTCGTCGGACTCGACAACTATGCTGAGATGTTCCAAGATCCGGACTTCTATCTCTCGCTGAAGAACACATTCATCTTCACGATTTTGACCGTTTCGATTCAAGCTGGTATCGGTCTCGTCTTGGCGTACTTCCTGCATACACCGGGACCATTGCGGACGGCGATGAAGTCGGTCTTCTTCTTTCCGGTCGTCTTGAGTCCTGTCGTACTCGGTGCGGCATTCTCACAAATTTATGATTTCCAGTTTGGTTACATCAATGAGTTCCTCCGTGCGATTGGTCTCGGTAGCCTCGAGCAGAACTGGCTTGGTGATCCGGACATCGCGCTTTATTCCGTCATTGCGATCAACATCTTCCAGTGGACGGGTTCTTCGATGGTCATGTACTACATGGCGATGTTGACGATTGAGAAGGAAATCTTCGAAGCAGCAAAAATCGATGGAGCTGGATTCTTCCGGACACTGTGGAGCATCGTCTTCCCGAACTTGAAAGGAACGACGTTCACTCTGTCGATTCTCGGAGTTATCGGTGGTCTGAAGACATTCGATTTAGTCTGGATCACGACAGCTGGTGGACCAGGATCGTCGACGGAGTTCATTTCGACATACCTATTCCGAAAATCGATGTTGCAACAGGAAGTTGGTTTCTCGAGTGCTGTTGCCATCATCCTACTGACGATCGCCTTGCTGATCACGTACTTCCAATTGCGTGTACAAAAGAAAATGGATAACTAAGGAGGAACGACCCATGGATGTAGAATCTAAAAAAAGCCGCTGGATGATTAACCTCGTATTGGCGCTTGCGTCAATCGTCTGGTTATTCCCAATTTTCGTCATGTTCAAAGAGAGTCTTCGCGTCAATGGATTCGATAACTATATTGCGACATTGCAAAACCCGAACTTCCCGACATTCGTCTTCAACAGTTTCTTTGTCGCTTTCTTCATGATCATCATCTCGATCACGATTTTGGCGTTCGCAGCGTTCGCTTTCTCGAAGCTTGAGTTTGCTGGAAAACGTCTCTTGTTCAACATGGTCCTCGCTGGACTCATGTTACCGGTCGCTTCGATGATCGTACCCTTGTTCTTCACGCTTCGTTCATTTGACGGGCTGAACAACCACTGGGGACTGATCGGAGCGGAAGTTGCCTTCTTCTTACCATTCGGTCTGATGCTTATCAAAGGATACTTTGATGAATTGCCAAACGAATTGATGGAAGCAGCGTATATCGATGGTGCGACGATTCTTGAAGTCTTCTTCAAAGTCATGCTACCGCTCGCAAAACCAGCGCTCGCAACAGCTTTAATCTATGCGTTCCTTAACTCATGGAACGAATACTTGATGGTTCTTACGTTCATGACCGACCCTGCTTATCAGACAGTCACGATGGCACCAAGTTTCTTCAAGGATGCGCTTGGTGGAGACCCAGGGAAAATCTACGCTTCACTTGTTTTGATCAGTTTACCGACGATGATTTTCTATATCTTCTTCCAACGTTTCTTCCAAAAAGGGATGACGGCGGGTGCAGTAAAATAATTGTTTTTGCGTAAGGGGGAGCACAATGTATTTAGGAGTCGATTATTATCCAGAACAAACACCACGAGCACTATGGGAGGAAGACTTCCGACTGATGAAGGAACTTGGTGTCAACGTCGTTCGTCTCGCAGAATTCGCTTGGTCGATGATGGAGCCGGAAGAAGGCGTCTATGACTTTAGTTTTTGGGATGACGTCATCGAACGTTTGAGTGCGGAAGGATTCGATATCGTACTCGGGACACCAACCGCGACACCACCTGCGTGGTTGTGTACGAAGTATCCAGAAATCTTACCGGTCGATGAGAACGGTGTGACGATCAGCTTTGGTGCTCGTCGCCATTATACGGTCCACAGCGAAACGTACCAACGACTATCCGTCAAGATCACGGAAGAGATGGCGAAACGATACGGTCAACATCCTCGTGTTATCGGGTGGCAAACGGATAATGAATATGGGCATGAGAAATCGGATCGTTCTTACGGTGATGTCGACCGCGCTGCTTTTCAGCGCTGGTTAGAGAACCGTTACGGAACGCTTGATGCTTTGAACGAAGCATGGGGAACCGTCTTCTGGAGTCAGACGTACACGGCGTGGGATCAAATCCCGGTACCGCGTAAAGTCTATCAGGAACATAACCCATCCCTGCTCGTCGACTTCGATCGTTTTTGTGCCGACGGCTATACGTACTACAACAAATTACAAGTCGATGTCTTACGTCGCTACATCCCAGAGAACGTCTTCATCACGCACAACCTCGTCTACAGTGACATGGCGGTCAATCAACAGCAAATGGCGCAAGATCTCGATTACGTCGCGTTCGATAACTACCCGGTCTGGGGTGGCTTACCGGAGCCGAACCGGTTCGAGAAGATGGCAAGCGATCATGATCTTTGCCGCTCTTCGAAGCAAGGAAAAGGCTTCTGGGTCATGGAACAGTTGAGTGGCGCACAAGGCTGGAGTAAAATCGGTTACTTGCCACGACCAGGGCATATTCGTCTCTGGACGTATCAAGCAGTCGCGCGGGGAGCAGAAGCGATCGTCTACTTCCGATTCCGGGCTGCTCATTTTGGAACAGAGGAGTTCTGTCACGGCATCATCGATCATGATGGAAAACCGAAACGGAAATTCGAAGAAGTCAAACAGATCATGACGGAACTGAATACGTATGGCGATGAGATTAACGCGAGCCGTTACGACGCGAAGGTTGGTGTCTATTTCGATCAAGAAAACGTCTGGGCGTGGACGCATCAGCCGCACAGTGATGCGTTTGATTTTAGGACGGAGTTCGTCCGCTTCTATGGCGGAGCGGTTCGTCAACAAGTCGCAACCGACATCGTCTTCCCAGGTGATGATTTATCTCGTTATAAACTGATCATTGTTCCACTCTATTTCTTGACGAATCCTACGTTCGATGACGCCTTGATTGCGTACATGGAACAAGGCGGTCACGTCATCTTCACGTACCGGACAGGTGTCAAAGATGCACAAAATCATGTCGTACCGACGACGTTACCGGGTAAATTCGCACCGTATGCGGGTATTGAAATCGACGAATATGAGTCACTTCAATCCGTTCAGCAACATAAGGTGGCAGGTATCGGCGAGATGTCAGGACAATCCTCAACAGCGCGCCTCTGGTGTGACTTGATCACACCAACGACAGCAGAGACGCTTGCTGTCTATGAAGATACGTTCTACGAGGGTGTAGCGGCTGTGACGCGCAATGCCTATAAAGGAATGATTACCTACATCGGCTCATCGATTGATGATGCGATGATTGATACAATTTACCGTCAAGCGTTCACAGAGGCTGGCATCGAGATGATCGATGCTCCGGATCAAGTTGAAATCATTCGTCGTCACGGCGAACAACGGGATTTCCTCTTCTTGATGAACCATGACACGAAAGAAGCACGGGACGTCACGCTCGACGGAACATACCAAGCATTGACAAAAGATGGGACATATCGTGGAACGGTCCAGCTCGCACCACTTGAGACACTGATTCTGACGACGTAAGGAGGAAGAGAACCATGGCAATCTTTGAAGTAGCAGGACGTCGTTTCGTCGTCGAAGGGAAACGGGTCGCTCACGTCGTCACGGTCGGTGCGAACGGTAAGCTGATTCACACCTATTTCGGTGCCAAGTTACCGTACCGGGATGATTATGAAGCGTTACCGAGTCCGGTCGTCGCGCACAGTTCGTTTGAATCGCCAGACGGCGTCGCGACGTACGATTTCGTACCATTCGGCGAGATGTTGTACACGGAACCGACTTTGAAATCGGAACGAGAGGACGGACAGCGGATTCACCAGTTCCAGTTTGAACGCTCCGAGCAGACAGAAACGAAATTGACGCTCTGGCTGTTTGATCCCTTGCAGGAGATGCGTGTCGGGGTTCAGTACGAAGTGTTCGCTGATTACGACATCATCGGTCGTTCGATTGTCGTCGAAAACACGGGACGACTACCAGTACGCTTGACAGCAGCCCAGTCCTTTGCGATGGGACGCTGGCATCAACCGCATTTAAAACTGCATCACTTCGCTGGGATGTGGACAGGGGAGTTCAAGAAACAGATCACACCAGTGACACCAGGACGTCAGACGATCGAAAGTCGGCGTGGGGTGACGAGTCATCAAGCGAATCCTTGGTTCGCACTCGAACAGGACGCGACAGAAGATGGCGGTGAAATCGTCTACGGACATTTTGCCTATTCCGGCAACTGGGCGATTCACGTCGAACAAGATGCGTTCGGTTTCGTTCAGCTATCGGGCGGGATGAATCCGTTTGACTTCAGCTGGAAATTATCACATCAACAACAGTTGACGACACCAACGTTCTACATCGGCTATGCGGACGGTTTCGCGGATATGAGTGCCCATGCACATGCGTTCCAGCGAGACGTCATCATGCCGCGTGCGACTGATCGTCCAGTTCTCTATAATTCATGGGAAGCGACCTATTTCGATGTGACGGAATCTGGTCAACGTGAACTCGTCGATCTTGCAGCAGGAATCGGCTGTGAACTGTTTGTCGTCGATGACGGTTGGTTCGGTGAACGCCATTCCGATCAAGCGGGACTCGGGGACTGGCACGTCAATCGGGAAAAGTTTCCGAATGGTCTAGAGCCTTTGATCTCATATGTGAAACAACAAGGGTTACAGTTCGGGCTATGGGTCGAACCGGAGATGGTCAACCCGGATTCTGATCTATACCGGGCGCATCCGGATTGGATTTATCATGCACGGGATGCGGTTCGGACGACGTCACGGAATCAATACGTCTTAAATCTCGGATTACCAGAAGTTGAGCAATTCATTCTCGAGATGATGGATGACTTGCTGACGCATCACGCGATCGACTACATCAAATGGGACATGAACCGTGCCTTCTCGGAACCGGGTGTTCCAAAAGACCAGACGGATCGCCAACAGGAATTATGGAAACGTCACGTCGATGCATTGTACCGGATCTTTGATGAATTGCGTCGCTTGCATCCGACGGTCGACTTCGAAGCCTGTGCCGGTGGTGGCGGACGAATTGATCTCGGGATCCTCGCACGGACGGAGCAAGTCTGGACAAGTGATAACACGGATCCACTCGATCGCTTACAAATTCAGCATGACTTCTCTTACGCTTATAACGCGAAGATGATGAGCTGCTGGGTAACGGACGGACCGAACTGGTTAAATGGACGCAACGTGCCACTTGCGACACGCTTCGTCTCCTCGATGCAAGGAACGCTCGGGATCGGTGGTAACTTAAGCGAGTGGTCGACGGATGAGTTAGCGGAAGCAAAAGGCTGGATCGAGACCTATCAAGCGATTCGTCCGACAATCCAACGCGGCATCCAGTACCGTCTTTCATCCTTCACGCAACAGACACCAAGCGTCATGCAGTATACATCGGAAGAAGAAACAGTCTTGCTCGCGATCGCGCCACTTCGGCAATACGGAATACATCAGTATCACTTTAAGCTAAAAGGACTCGACCCAACAATGCGCTACCAAGTCGAGGACCGGACGTTAAGCGGTGCCTACTTGATGCAACAAGGCTTGACGTTCTCATACACGACGGATTATGAAGCCCGCTGTCTGCGGATTCAGCCGGTCCATCGTGCGCTCTCACTACTCGAATCAAAGGAGACGATCGTATGACAGACCAGACGTTAGAAGCACAATTTGAACAGCGGTTTGGCTCACCGTCGACGCATCGCTTTTTTGCCCCGGGTCGGATCAATTTAATCGGTGAGCATACGGATTACAATGGCGGTCACGTCTTTCCATGTGCGTTGACGTTCGGTACGCATGCGATCGCGCGAAAACGAGACGATCAACGTTTCCGCTTCTACTCGCTGAATTTTGAGCAGGACGGCATCATCGAAGTCGCACTCGAAGAACTGGCGTATGACGCGAAGCACGGTTGGGCGAACTATGCGAAGGGTATGATTACAGTCTTACAGGAAGCAGGGTACCGAATCGATTCAGGATGTGACATCCTGATTCAAGGTGACATCCCGAACGGAGCCGGTCTTTCGTCATCCGCTTCACTTGAACTCGTCATCGGAGTCTTGCTCGATCGATTGTATGGATTAGACATTCCACGTCTTGATCTCGTCCGCTTTGGTCAACAGGTCGAAAACCGTTATATCGGCGTCAATAGTGGTATCATGGATCAATTTGCGATCGGTATGGGGAAAGCGGGAGCGGGATTGTTGCTCGATTGTGAAACGCTCGACTATACGTATGCTCCACTCGATTTGACGGGATATACGATCATCATCATGAATACGAACAAACGCCGTGAACTGGCAGATTCGAAATATAATGAACGCCGGGCGGAATGTGAGGCAGCACTCGCTTATCTCAATCAGTTCACATCACGGGAAACGCTTGGACAATGGACGAAGTCAGAATTCACGAAAGTCGCATGGGAAGACGAAATCTTGATGCGTCGTGCCCGACACGCGATTTCAGAAAATGAACGAACACTTCAAGCACTAGCGGCACTCGAAGCGGGAGAACTGAAGACGTTCGGTCAGTTGATGAATGCTTCACACGTCTCGTTACGGGAAGATTATGAAGTGACAGGGATTGAACTCGATACACTCGTCGAAGCCGCTTGGGAGCAACCGGGTGTGCTCGGCGCACGGATGACAGGTGCTGGTTTTGGTGGCTGTGCGATTGCGATTGTTGAAGACGAGGCAGTCGACGCGTTCAAACAAGCTGTCGGCGAACAATATGAAGCACGGATCGGTTACCCAGCGACGTTCTATACAGCGACGGTCGGTGACGGAGCACGTGAAATCGAACGGGAGGTCATCTAAATGGCAACTTTAGTCGTAGGTGGAGCTGGTTATATCGGCTCCCATGCTGTCTATCAATTGATTGATGCCGGAAAGGATGTCGTCGTCATCGACCATCTGCAGTCCGGTCACCGTGAAGCGGTTCATCCGCGGGCACGTCTATATGAAGGAGACATACGCGATCGTGCTTTTCTCGATCGCGTCTTTACGGAAGAGACGATTGAGCAGGTCATCCATTTCGCTGCTTTTTCACTCGTTGGCGAGTCGATGACAGAACCATTACGCTACTTTGATAACAACGTTTACGGGACACAAGTGTTGCTCGAAGCGATGATTGCCTATGACATTAAACAGATCGTCTTTTCTTCGACGGCAGCCACATACGGTGAACAGGAGCAGATGCCGATTCTCGAAACAGCAGAAACGCGTCCGACGAATGCCTATGGTGAGACGAAGTTGATGATGGAGAAGATGATGCGATGGTCTGAACAAGCATATGGCTTACGTTATGTCGCATTACGTTACTTCAACGTTGCCGGTGCGCGCGTAACAGGAGAAATCGGGGAAGATCATACGCCGGAAACCCATCTAATCCCGCTCGTCCTCGAAGTTGCCAACCGACAACGGTCAGAAATTTCGATCTATGGCGATGATTATCCAACGCCTGACGGTACCTGTATTCGTGATTACATCCATGTCGAGGACTTGATCGACGCCCATATGCGAGCACTTGATTATTTGGCTGATGGAAACGAGAGTACGGTCTTTAACCTCGGTTCAAGCCAAGGGTTTTCCGTTCGGGAAATCATTGAAGCAGCCCGTCGCGTGACGGGACATCCGATTCCAGAACGGATCATTGAACGTCGTGCAGGGGATCCGAGTATCTTAATCGCCGGATCTGCCAAAGCAAAAGAAGTTCTCGGCTGGACACCACAACGTACCGACATCGAAACGATCATCCGTGATGCTTGGAATTGGCATGCGCACAATCCAGAAGGGTACCGGACGAGCGTTCGTTAATAGAGAGACAGAATGAGGAGAGTGACGGCGATGAATGAACTCATCCAACAGTTAGTAGCGCAAGCGATCCAGAAACGCTTGATTGAACCGGAAGATGCGATCTACGCCCGGAACCGGATTCTAGCGCGAATCGGTCAAGCCGATTTTGAAGAACAGGCAGACGTACCATCTCGCCCAATTCCCGATATTTTGGACGACATGATTGAAGTGTTGATCGTAAGTGGGCAGTTGCCGGCGCGTCTTGAAGACAAAGAGCAGTTCGCAGCAGATGTGATGGACATTTTCGTTGCCCGTCCATCTGACGTGACGGCGGCATTCCGCCGTCTGTACGCTGAATCACCGGTAGCGGCAACAGATTACTTCTATCAACTGAGCCAAGCGAGTAACTACATCCAAACGAAGCGGATCGCTAAAAATAAACGCTATCAAGCGGATACGGCTTACGGGACGATCGATGTCACGATCAACTTATCGAAGCCGGAAAAAGATCCGCGTGAAATCGCAGCAGCTCGGACAGAGGCACCAACGGCGTCGAACTATCCAACCTGTCTGTTGTGCGTCGAAAATGTCGGCTACGCGGGTCGTGCGAATCATCCGGCCCGTGCGAATCACCGGGTTGTTCCGCTGACACTGATGGAAGAATCGTGGGCACTGCAATACTCACCATACGTCTACTACAATGAACATAGCATCATCCTGTCGCAGGAACATCGTGACATGGTCATCAATCGGGATGCCTTTGCACGTCTGATTGCCTTCGTTGAGCAGTTTCCACATTACTTCGCTGGTTCGAACGCTGACCTGCCAATCGTCGGTGGATCGATCCTGACGCATGATCATTATCAGGGCGGACGCTATACGTTTGCGATGGACCGAGCAAAAACTTTAACATCCTTTACGTTCCCGGATCAGCCGACAGTCACTGGGGAGACATTACACTGGCCACTGAGTGTGTTGCGTCTGAAGAGTAAAGATGCGTCGGCATTACTCAATGCTGCGGCGACCGTCTATGAGACATGGTTGACGTACACGGATGAGAGCCAAGAGATCCGTTCACATACAGGCGAGACGCGACACAATACCGTGACGCCGATCGCTCGTCAACGCGACGGACAATTCGAGCTCGATCTCGTCTTGCGGAATAACCGGACGTCAGCAGAACATCCGGACGGTATTTTCCATACGCATGCCGATATTCACCACATCAAACGGGAAAATATCGGTTTGATCGAGGTGATGGGACTGGCGGTCTTACCGGCACGTTTGCTACAAGAGCTGCAACAGGTCGAACAGTTCATCACAGGTGAAGTCGACGAAGTAGCTGTCGCTCATGCTGACTGGGCGCAAGAACTAAAACAAGCGTATGACAGTCAAGATGTCACGACATACGTCGAGCAAGCAGTTGCTGCAAAATTCGTACGTGGTCTTGAGGACTGTGGCGTCTTTAAACAGACAGAGGAAGGTCAGGCGGCGTTCGGACGATTCGTTCAACTCGTGACGCGCCAACCAGTGGAGGAACAACGATGACACGACTACTTGAGAAAGAGTTGATTCGACATACATTACGTCAGGAAGGCATCGAAGTGACACTCTGGAACTATGGCGGCATTATCCAGGACATCCGGACGATTGATCGGGATGGTCATTTGGAAAGCGTCGTCTTAGGTCTAGAGACGGTGAAAGACTATCAACAACACTCGCCGTACTTCGGGGCAATCGTCGGACGCGTCGCTGGTCGAATCGGACAGGCACGTTTCGAAGTAGCGGGAGACGTTTATCAGCTCGTCGCAAACGACGGGGCGAATCATCTGCATGGTGGAATTCACGGATTTGATCAAGCGTGGTTTGATGTCATCGAAGCGACGGATACATTATTCCATTTGCGCTTAAAAAGTCCAAACGGAGAAGAAGGTTATCCGGGAACAGTCACACTCGATGTGTTTTATCGACTAAAAGATACGACATTGACACTTGAGATGTCGGCGGTGACGGATCAGACGACACCACTCAATCTGACGAATCATACGTACTTCAACCTATCTGGAAATGCGAAGCGAGATGTGTTAGATCATGTATTGACGTTACCAAGCGACTGTTACTTACCGGTCCAGCCAGACGGCTTGCCGACAGGCGAACAACGGGATGTATCCGGAACCCCATTCGATTTCCGGAACGGTCAGTCGATTCGTAAGGGAATTACGCTTGAGCATCCTGAGACGATCGCTGTCGGAAATGGCTACGATCATCCCTTCGTGTTGCGGGATAACACACTTCGACTCGCAGATCCGGTATCCGGTCGTTTCGTCGACGTCACGACGAATCAGCCGGCGGTCGTGCTCTATACGGGAACGCAACTACTGACCGATTATACGGTTCACGGTGTTCCTGCTCGACCATCACTTGGTTTATGCCTTGAAACACAAGTCCATCCGAATGCAGTCCATGAATCTGATTTTCCATCAATCTTGTTGTCACCAGGTGAGACCTATCACTGGAAAACAGCTTATCGTTTTAGTGTAGTATCTTGAAATAAGCCCCGCTTCCCGTGTCCAATTGGACAGGGAAGCGGGGCTTATTTGTGGTAGAACAGGGAAGGAAAAGTCTCAATTCACAGACGTTGTTCGAGCGCGAGTAGCGTCCGCTTCATATTCAGTCCACCATGATAGCCGAGCAAATCGCCTTTTTTGCCGATAATCCGGTGACACGGGATCGCAAGCAGTAATCGATTTTTGCCGATTGCCGTGCCAATCGCGCGAGTCGCGTTCGGTCGGAAAAGACGTTCCGCGATATCGGAGTAGGTGGCGGTTTGACCGTACGGTACCGCACGTAGAGCATGCCAGACTTCAAGTTGAAACGGAGTACCGACTGGTGCGATTGGAAAGGAGAGTGTCGTCGACTGCTGATTCAAGTAGGCCAGCAGTTGCTCCGTATATGGAGCAAGCGCGGTATCAGAAGCAATTCGTTCCGCCCGAGGCAAGTGTTTCCGCGACCAGTCGTCGAATAAATCCTCCGGTTCATCCCAAGCACCGACATAACAGAGACCATCCGCTGTAGCGGCGACCGGAAACGTATGGTTGTTCCATTGCATGCGAGTGAAGTACAGTTCCATGACCATGTTTTCCTTTCTACACGAAATGAAGTGATGAATCGAAAAGCGGTGCTTCTGACGCAGAGGCACCTCTTTTGGATTACGCGCGCGAACCGACCTGTTGACGTGGTGGAAGATGGATCGATTGACCAAATAAGGATTCCATCGATTCCGTCAAGGCTTCGACCCTACTCGGATGTGCCATGACAGGGAAGAGGAGATCTTCTCGTTTCGCTGTCAGTTCCAGTGCTTGGGTGAATTGACCGACGAGACGATGAGCATCGTCACCGATCATATGAATACCAAGGATCAGTGATGTCTGTTCGTCAGCGATGACCTTGACGAACCCACTGCCACCTTCAATCGTCGTCGTTCCGTTTGCATTTAGTGGGAACTGTCCACTCTGAACAGTATGTCCGGCTTCACGGGCTTCCTGTTCCGTCATCCCGACCGAAGCAATCGGAGGAAACGTTCGCAGAACGGTCGGATAATACGGTGTCGTCGGATCGACGTCTTGACCGGACAAGTGAGCTGCTGTCCGCTTCGCTTCGTGAATCGCACGAGTGGCGAACTGTGGACCCGGGGTCACATCACCGATCGCGTAAATATGCGGTTGATTGGTTTGTCCGTATGCGTCGACGGGGATCGTCCCGTCTTCTGCAAGCGTCACGCCGATCCGTTCGAGACCGAGCGTCAAACTGTTCGGAATCCGGGCGAGGGATTGGAACAGATAGGCGCCATGATAGGTGACTTCTTCACCGTTTTTCATGACCGTGACGGTCGCGTCTACTGAAGCATCGATCTGTGTCACGACATCCGACACGAGACGGATTTTTTGCTTTTTGAATGTCCGCTTCAGTTCCTTTTCAACGCTTGGTTCAAGCGACAATCGATCGGCAAACAACGTCACCTCTGTACCGAGAGCATGGAAACAGGCTGCGGCTTCAAGTGCTAATGTGTCGGAGCCAATGATCAATAAGCTGGTTGGTAACTGCTCGAGTTGATAAAGCTGTTCGGCATTCAGTCGGCACGATTCCTCGTGCTGGATGCTGTGACTACCGGTCGCGATGATGACATCTTGGAATCGATACGTATCGAACTGATGTCCCGACTCGACACCGATCCGGTCCTCTGACAGGAAGGAAGCTGCACCAGAAATATGCTCGATTTGATTCGCCTGACAGAGGGCGACGACACCTTGACGTAATTGCTGCACGACACGATTGCGGTAAGCATTCAGTTTACTGAAGTCATGGACAGTAGGGGTGGTGAATCCAAGGTCTTCAAGATGAGGCAAGCGTAACATTTCTTCTGCCGCATGCGCATAAACCTTGGACGGGATACAGCCTCGGTTCAAACAAAGTCCACCGAGTTCAGCTTGTTCAATCAGTGTCACCTTACGACCGCCTTGCGCAGCACGGATCGCTGCCGTGTAACCTGCAGGACCCCCACCGATGATCAGGAGATCCCGTTCTTGTGTAAGTTCGCCAACAACCATGTTAGATCAACTCCAAAAGTAGGGTAGTCGGATGTTCAATCAGTGAAACGAATCGATTTGTAAAGGCAACGGCCGTTGCCCCGTCTGCGACGCGATGATCGAACGACATCGACAAATTCATCATCGAGCGGACGACGATTTGATCGTCTTCATCGACACAGGCTCGTTTTTTCGTCTTGTGGAAGGCAATCAATGCCGTTTCCGGATAGTTGATGATTGGTGTAGCCCCCGTACTGCCCAGTGGACCAACATTGCTCATCGTAAAGGTACTTGGCTTTAAGTCCGCTGCACGTAAGGCACCGTTTTGAGCACGTTGTTGCAACGAAATCAGTTGATCATGCAATTCCGTCAGTGAGAGCCGATCGGCATGACGGATGACTGGCACCATTAACCCGTCTGGTGTCTCGGTTGCCATGCCAAAGTGGAAATCCTGCTCTAATCGAATACATTCATTCGCTTCATCGAGTTTGGCATGGAAGACGGGATAGTCTTTTAAGGCAACGATCAAGGCTTTGATGAAGAAAGCATTGATGTTGATATTTCGTCCAGCGGTTTTCCATTCTGCGCGTAGTGCGAGCAAGCGCGTCATGTCAACTTCCTCAAAGTGGGTGACGTGCGGAATCGTGTACAGCGACTGGGTCATCTTTTTCGCGATTTGCTTACGAATGCCGCGGAACGGAATCGTTTCCGGTGGCGTTTGTTGTTGCGTAACCTCCTCCTCGACGATGGATGGAACCGTCTCCTGTGGAGCAACTGCAGCATTGACGAAGCGAAGCACATCGTCCTCCGAGACTCGACCTGATGGATCGGAGGCCGTGATAGATTCGATATCAATTCCGTGATCACGAGCAATTTTTCGTGTGTACGGTGTCGCAAGGACCCGTTTTGATGGAGATGCTTGAGCAGGTGGGGCCGCGACAGCGACAGGCGCTGGTTCAGATACGCGCGACACTTCAGAAGCGTTACTTGCTTCGATGTGCAACAACGTCGTACCGACTTGCACCGTCTGACCGACCGGAATGATGATTTCCTTGACGATTCCGGAGACAGGAGCCGGTAGTTCAGCGACCATCTTATCGGTCGCAACCTCAACGACCGGTTGATCGGTCGTGACGTGGTCTCCGACTTGAACGAGATAATGCGCGATTTCACCTTCCGTCATACCTTCCCCGACATCATGTAACTTGACTTCGATCATGGGACTCAGCTCCTTAAAACTCGACCGTACGCTGAATCGTCGCAAGGACTCGTTCCGGCGTCGGAATGTAATGGTCTTCGAGGGCGAACAGTGGAACCGGAACATCAAAACCTGTCACACGGGCAATTGGTGCCCGTAAATAAAGAAACGCCGTATCGTTGATCAACGTGACGAGATCATTCCCGAGACCACCCATCGCTGCGGCTTCATGCACGATGACGGCACGACCGGTCTTTTGAACGGAAGCAGCGATTGTGTCCCGGTCAAGCGGATAGAGCGTCCGTAAGTCGAGGACTTCGCAAGAAATACCGCGTTCCTGTGCAGCCATCGCTGCCTTGTGAGCCACTTGGACCATTGCCCCCCAAGCGATCAACGTCACGTCCGTCCCTTCACTGACGCAGCGCGCTTTTCCGATCTCGACGGTATAGGACTCGCTCGGTACGACTTCCTTGAATGAACGGTAACTACGCATCGACTCGAGGAACAACACGGGATCTGGATCTTCAATCGCAGCAATCAATAACCCTTTTGCGTCGTACGGTGTCGCCGGACAGACGACCTTGAGACCGGGCATTGATGTAAAGAGCGCCTCCGTACTATCGGAATGGATTTCCGGTGCCCGGATGCCGGCACCATAAGGCGCACGAATGACCATCGGCACACTATAGCGTCCCATCGTTCGCATCCGGATACGAGAGACATGGGTCATGATTTGTTCATAGGCAGGATAGATGAAGCCGAGAAATTGAATCTCGACGATCGGTTTAAAGCCATTGATGGCAAGACCGATCGATGTACCGACGATGCCGGCTTCACTGAGCGGTGTATCAACGATCCGGTCTTCACCGAACTCTTCTTGTAAGCCGTCCGTCGCTCGGAAGACGCCACCGTTTTTTCCGACATCTTCTCCAAGAACGAGTGTCGTCTCATCCTCCGACAATTTTGTCCGCAGGGCATCCGTGACAGCTTGAACGAGTGTCATTTCTGTTTGACGATTGATTGGTGTTGCCATCTCATTTCCCCCTTGCTAGCAAATACGCTTCTTTTTGTTGCTGCACATCAACCGGTAAGGTCGCGTACGTATGATCGAACAAGTCATTGATGTCTGGTGCCTTGAATTGCTCCATCGCAGCTACTGCCGCTTCGACTTCTGTTTGATGCCGTTCCTGCAGCTGTTGCATCCATGTTTCGTCAAAATAGCCTTGGTGTTTTAAGAAGTGTTCGAGTCGATCGAGCGGATCAACTCGGTCGCGCGAGCGTGCTTGATCCCGGTATTTTGTTGGATCATCTGCTGTCGTATGGGCACCAAATCGCCACGTGACGGCTTCGATCAATGTTGGTCCACCACCAGAACGGGCACGTTCAACGGCTGCTTGCATCGTGAAATAGACGGCAAAGGCATCGTTTCCATCAATCCGAACACTCGGCATCCCGTAGGCGATCGCTTTTTGCGCGATCGTCTCAGAATGCATCTGTTTTTCGATCGGAACAGAGATCGCGAACTGATTGTTTTGGTTGAACAGGATGACTGGTGCTTGGAAGACACTCGCGAAGTTCATTCCTTCATGGAAATCCCCTTCAGACGTCGCTCCGTCACCAAAGTAGGCGACCGCGACATTCGTCGTGCCTTTTCGTTTTTCCGCCCATGCGGCACCGACGGCATGCGGAATTTGCGTCGCAATCGGTACGGCAGGAGGAAAGATGTGTTTCTCAGACGGGACGCAGCCTTCAACACGACCGTTCCAGTAGAGGAGTGTCCGCACCATGTCGGCACCGAACGTCAACGTTGCGCCGTGATCCCGGTACGTCGGGAACAACCAGTCTTGATCGGACAACGCGAGTGCACTACCGACTTGCGCTGCCTCTTGTCCTTCGAACGGTGCATAAGTGCCGAGGCGCCCTTGGCGTTGTAAGTTGATCGCCTTCCGGTCGAACGTCCGGATTCGGTGCATCTGTTCATATAGGGTGAGGGCAAGCTCTTTTGTCAGATCGTGTTCTTTTGAGGCATCGATGATACGACCTTCTTCATCGATGATGCGTTGAATCGGAAAATGTTGCTCCATGTCAGTCCCTCCTTCAGTGGTTACGGATATCCCATTTTGGTTTTGTCGTGTTCGTGAAGATGTTGTTGTGTTTCGCCCGGATCTGCATCCGTTTTTCACACATCCGGTTCGCTGCTTCGACCGTCGTGATGTTTTCTGCTTGCGACTCTTTGAAGACTTCGAGAACTGCGTCATAGATGTGACGCGTTTTTAGGAGAACCCGTTCGTGATTTGCTCCATACAGTTCGTCTGCCACTTGGATCAGCCCACCACCATTGACGATATAGTCTGGGGCATATAAGATGCCACGATCCATCAAGACGTGAGCAAGTTGTTCTTCCGCGAGTTGGTTGTTCGCCGAACCACAGATGGCTTTGCACGGTAAGAGCGCGATGTTTTGAGCGTGAATGACACCACCGTATGCACACGGGACAAAAATATCAGCATCCGTCAGATGAATTTCATGAGGCGAGACGACGCGAACCGTGCCAGGCGCCATTTCTGCTTGGGTTACGATTGCTGCTAGTGCCGCTTCATTGACGTCAGAGACATAAATCGTCGCCCCGGCGAGCAACAGTTGTTCGGCGACCTTAAAGCCGACTTTTCCGAGTCCTTGGATCGCGTAGGTTGCCCGACTTAATTCATCTGAACCGAATAACGTCTCGATCGTCGCCCGCAGTCCATAGACGACACCTTCAGCCGTTGGAATCGATGAATCACCACTACCACCAAATGCTTCCGGAATGCCGACGATCCGTGATGTTTCTCGGCTAGCATGAACGAAATCATCCATCGTCGTGCCCATGTCCGTTCCCGTGTAGAACCGACCACCGAGCGAATCGACGAAGCGACCGAAGGCACGGAAAAGCTCTGGTGATTTATCCGTCGCTGGATTACCGATGATGACGGCTTTACCACCACCAAAATCAACATCAGCGGCAGCGCATTTGTACGTCATACCGCGCGACAAACGCAGCACATCGTCAAGTGCTTCATCAACAGAAGCATAAGGCGCCATGCGGCATCCACCGAGAGCAGGACCGAGCGTCGTATCATGAATGGCGATGATGGCTTGTAACCCCGAGACAGGGTCGTTGCAAAAGACGACTTGTTCGTGACCAGCGATTTTTTCCATGATCGAGAGCGTTGGATTCGTAGATGGGTTTAACATGTTCATAGTAGAGTCCTCCTCTATCAAATATAAGTAAGCGCTTTCATTTTGTCGGAACATTATTTTGTAATTTTTCTTGAATCCGGCTTTTTTCTAAAATGAATTGTGTGACTTCCCCTATACCGATGATCGTTTGTCCGTCTCGGACTTCAATGCTCGCGTCAACGCGACGTGAGGTCATCGACGTTACTGTCGCAGTTATGATCAATCGTGCTCCTTCCGCTGCCATACCAAGATGCTTCAGTGAAACTGCACCCCCAACACCTTCTTCACCAGCTTCTAGGTAAGGCAAGATCAGTTGACGTGCTGCCCATTCCATGTGATAAACCATCGAAACGGTGGAGTATGCTGGATGAACGAGCTGACCTTCGAATCGTGCAAACATATCTTCCGAGACGACCGCTTGAATCTCTGCTGTATCCCCGACAGCTAACCCTAGTTTCATCGTGATCCCCTTTCACAACACCGCATCTTTATTCAACCAAGTGGTCTTACCAAAAATAGTATAACACTTGTCACACGATATTTTATCAACCCGTTACAAAATGAGCAAATCATTTCAAAAATATTTTCCAAAAAAAGACTGTCTATCATGAAATCTCTTGTTTAATGTTGATTAATTTATCGATAAGTGCGTTGAAGTGATAAAGTGAGAAACGTTTGGGAGCATTTAACAAAACAAGATTGACAACATTGTGAACGTATCGTACGTTAAACATATAACTAAAAACAAACGACCGTTTTATTATTGTATACATGATGAGGAGGTGCAGATATGTACGATCAACATCACGAAACGATGGATGCTCAAACGCGGGAGCAGTTGCAGATGGAGCGATTGCGCCAAACGATGGAACACGTCACGCGCGTCCCGTTCTATCAAGAACGTCTGCAGACCTTACAGATGACGGCGAACGATTTTCAAACGATCGAGGATCTACGAAAGTTTCCCTTCACACGTAAACAAGATTTACGCGATCATTATCCGTTCGGACTATTTGCCGTCGAACGAGAAGAGGTCACCCGGATTCATGCCTCGTCTGGAACGAGCGGTAAACCGACCGTCGTCGGATATACGCAAGAAGATTTAGAAGACTGGGCCGGTGCCGTGGCACGCAGTTTAGTCTTAGCCGGTGGATCACCAGCTGATTTGCTGCACAATGCGTATGGTTACGGATTGTTCACAGGTGGTCTCGGGCTTCATGCAGGGGCAGAAAAACTAGGCATGACGATCTTACCGATTTCCGGTGGCAACACGGATCGCCAAATCACATTGATCGAGGATTTCCGACCGGACGGAATCTGTGGGACGCCTTCGTATATTTTACGCTTGGCAGAACGCATGATTGAACGTGGTATCGATCCACGGAAAACAAGTATGCGTTATGGCATCTTTGGGGCCGAGCCTTGGTCTGAGGAGATGCGGCAGACACTCGAACAGACCTTTGATCTGCAGGCATTCGATATCTATGGACTCAGCGAAATCATGGGACCGGGTGTCGCAATGGAGTGTCAAGAGCAGGCAGGTCTGCATATCATGGATGACTTATTCATTACGGAAGTCGTCGATCCCGTTACGGGGGAACCGTTACCAGATGGCATGGTCGGGGAACTCGTTTTTACAAGCTTGAAAAAGAAAGCGCTTCCAATCATTCGATACCGGACAGGCGACTTAGCTTCGATCACACGTAAAGTGTGCGCTTGTGGTCGGACGACGACACGAATGTCACGTGTCAAAGGGCGGACGGACGACATGCTGATTATCCGAGGGGTCAACGTCTTTCCGTCAGAAATCGAGCGGGTCTTGCTCCAACAACCGGACGTGACGCCACATTATCAAATCCATCTCGTACGTAAAGCCGGACTCGATGCTGTTGAGCTACATATCGAATTCGAAAATATCTCAGAACGACAAATGCGTTCGATATGTGACGCCATCAAGTCGGAATGTCTCATTTCCATTGATCTCGTCTGTCACCCGAATCAAGGGTTACCACGATCGGAAGGTAAAGCCGTCCGGGTCGTTGATCGACGCTCGACATCACTCGTCTGATTCAAAGGAGGAACTAGCATGTATGATGCAACACAACTGTTCGAACCCGTCCAACTGACGGAAGACGAAAAATTAGCACGCTTCAAAGAACGAATCGAGCAAGGTGAAAAGATCGAAGCCGATGACTGGATGCCTGCTTTTTACCGAGACACACTGATTAAACTGATTTCGATGCACGGTATCAGTGAAATCATGGGTGCACTTCCGGAAAAAGAATGGGTTCCAAAAGCACCATCGCTTCGACGAAAACTTGGCATCATGGCGAAGGTCCAGGATGAAATGGGGCACGGGCAATTGTTGCTTCGTGTCGTTGAGGATTTGATGAAGCCGTATGGCAAGACACGTGGGGATTTGATGGATGATTTATTTACGGGACGATTGAAATTTCACAACGTCTTCCACATGCCGACACGGTCATGGGCCGATGCCGGAATGATTGGTTGGCTTGTCGATGGCGCGGCGATCATCACGCAGACGAACATGCTCGGCGCTTCGTACGGACCGTACGCGCGTGCCTTGCAACGGATCTGTGCAGAGGAAGTCTTCCACGCACAACACGGAGAGTCGATCATCATGGCACTCGCAGAAGGAACACCGGAACAGCGGGCAATGATTCAAGAATCACTGGATGAGTGGTGGGAATCCTTGTTGATGTTCTTTGGACCAGCCTCGAAAGAGACGACCGGGACATCGAAACAGGACGTGACGATCGCTTATAAGATTCGGACGAAAACGAATGAAGAGCTCCGGCAAAACTTCTTTACAAAGTACGTGCCGCGGATTCGTTCGCTCGGACTCGTCATTCCAGACCCGACGTTACGTTTTGATGAAGAGACAGGGCAATGGGAATACGCACAGCCGGACTGGACGAAATTCAAGACGATCATCCAAGGTGGAGGACCGCGTTCGAAAGAGCGACTAGATCTGCGCCGGACATCTTATGAGAATAATGCTTGGGTACGGGATGCACTCGCTGAAACGAAGGCATGAGAGGGGAAGGTACGATGAACGAGACGTTCTATCACGAATTCGAAGTCTTTAGCAAACGGACGCCGAACGCGGCGTTCACGCATCAATTCAGTTTACTTGCTCCAAATAAAGAGATGGCGTTACTGATGGCACAAGAAAACTTCATGCGCCGGGAACCGGTCGTCGATATCTGGGTCGTCAAACGTGAAGATATCCGTGGTTTGTCACCCGATGAAAAGCAGATGCTCCAACGCCTTGATAATAAGGACTACCGGACGACTAAAGGATATGGCTACTTGAAGAAAAAATGGCGACATTACGAGCAACAGATGCTCGATGAAAAAGAGATCATGTCGTGGCAAGGAGGCGATTCCAAATGACGGAACAAGAACGGACGGCACTCGCCTCCTTACTGTATCAACTCGCAGATGATGATTTCCTCTACGCGTATCGTGGTTCGGAATGGCTCGGACTTGCACCGCATATCGAAGAGGACGTCGCTTCATCCTCGATCGCGCAAGATTCGATGGGGCATGCGGCAATGTATTACCAACTCCTCGAGGAACTTGGTGAAGGCAATGCCGATGCGTTAGCCCATGTCCGCTTGGCA
The DNA here is from genome assembly GCF_002385115.1 of Exiguobacterium sp. UBA3968. NCBI lineage: Bacteria > Bacillati > Bacillota > Bacilli > Caryophanales > Exiguobacterium > Exiguobacterium sp. UBA3968. Next base: position 51,694 of record NZ_DGCW01000004.1, on the reverse strand, counting down.
CACGAACGGAAGAACTCGATTCTTGTCGAACGTGTCAATGGACCCGGCTATTATATGGAAAAACCCGAATATGACTGGGCATTCGCTGTCGTCCGGAACTATTGCTATACGGTCGCGAAAAAGATCCGGATTGATGCGTTGAAATCGAGCAGTTACGAGCCACTCGCTGCTGCTGCCGTCAAGATCAACATGGAGTTGTACTATCATTTGCTGCACTGGCAAACATGGTTCACCCAGCTCTACCAATCGACGGAGACAGCTCGCCAGAAGATGGACGCAGCCCTAGAAAAAGTCCTCTATGACTTCGGCGACATGTTCGATTATGGTGAACACGGTCAACTGATCGAAGAGATGCGGTTGATCGAAGGGCAAGGGATTTTACTTGATCGTTGGTATCAGACGATCACACCGTTACTCGTCGAATTGAACGTGACCCTCCCAGAAATGCAGATGACACGCAATGGACGGGACGGCGATCACACGGAAGACTTGAATGACGCACTCGCGACACTCGGAGAAGTCTATCTGATCGATCAAACGGCGACGTGGTGAAAGGAGAGGGAAGCATGACGACACTTCAACATGCGATCCGTGAAGCCCTGAACGGGGTGAAGGATCCAGAAATCGATAGCGTCAGTATTTTAGATCTTGGCATGGTCGAGACGATGGACGCGGAAGCGACGGCGCATGGCTACACGGTGCACGTCACGCTTCTCCCGACGTTTCTCGGTTGTCCGGCGCTTGAAATCATTAAAAAAAATACCGAAGCTGCCTTGCAGGTGATTCCGAACGTCGAACAGGTCGATGTCCAGTTCCGGTTTGATCCACCGTGGACGTCAGACCGGATCACAGAACAAGGGATGCAAGGATTAAAAGCATTCGGCATCGCACCCCCTCGATTCGAACAAGGGAAGTGGGAGATCGACTGTCCGTATTGTGGATCGACGTATGTGACGATGGAAAACTTATTCGGACCGACGGCATGTCGAAGTATTCTCTACTGTAAATCATGTAAAAATCCATTCGAGGCGATGAAACCCGTCTCTACTCTCATGTGAAGGAAGGTAATCAATATGGCAAAATTAATCGCACTTTACAAACACCCGGAAAACAAGGAAGCATTCGATCAGCATTACTTTGAGGTCCATGGTCCGTTAACAGCAAAAATTCCAGGACTACAAGAAATGAACGTCACGAAAATCGTCGGTTCACCAATGGGTGGAGACGGAAAGTACTACTTGATGTGCGAGATGGTCTATGAAAGTCAGGAAGCGATGCAAGCTGGCATGCGTTCGCTCGAAGGAAAAGCGTCAGGGAAAGACTTGATGAGCTTTGCGGGGGATCTCGTCACATTGATGATTGGTGAAGATGTCCATGCCGACACAACAGTACGTTAAGACGGAAATGGTTGGTCGGATCGGTCGAATTCGCCTCGACCGGACGGCACGATACAATGCGCTGAACCGGACGATGGTCCGCGAAATCGTCGAGGCGATGGAGATATTTGATCGTGACGATCAGGTGACGGTCATCGTCTTGACGGGAAACGGAAAGTCGTTTTCAGCAGGTGCTGATATCGAGGAGATGCTCGAAGCGACACCGATCTCGATGGAACTCCTCGATCCGTTCGCGGACTGGGACCGAATCAGCCGAATCAAAAAACCGATCATCGCAGGTGTCCACGGTTTTGTTCTCGGAGGCGGCTTCGAACTGGCGCTCGCTTGTGATTTAATCTACGCCAATCCCGCGACTCAGTTCGGTTTTCCAGAAGTCGGACTCGGCGTCATGCCGGGAGCAGGCGGGACGCAACGTTTGACGAAATGCATTGGTCGAACGCGGGCGCTCGAATGGCTCTTCACGGGTGACTGGATGCAGGCAGATGAAGCAGAACGACTTGGCATCATCAATCGAGTGACGATGGACGTTGAAGCGACGGTGCTGGCGATGGCAGAGCGGTTATCGAACCAGCCGAGCATGGCGTTACGACTGATCAAGGACGCAGCAAACAAAGCCGTCGATTTGTCGTTACAAGATGGGATGGAGCACGAACGCCGGAACTTCTATCTGTTGTTCGCAACAGCCGATCAAACAGAAGGTATGCAAGCTTTTCTCGAAAAACGCCCACCGATTTTCAATCAACAGGAACAGGAGTGAATACAATGTCGACAGTACATGAAAAAACACTTGAAATGAAACGGTCCGTCTATCATTTGCTCATTAACGGCGAACAAGTCGAAGGTGCAACAGGCGAGACATTTAAAACATATAATCCGGCAACAGGTGAAGTGATTGCGGAAGTTGCAAAAGCGTCGAAGGAAGACGCTGATCGTGCCGTTCAAGCGGCACGGGATGCGTTTGATCACGGGAAGTGGAAGATGTGGCCAGTCGGACGCCGCGCGCAAATCTTAAATAAGATTGCGAGCATAATGCGTTCCCGCTTCAACGAAATCGTCGAACTGGAGATTCTCGATACAGGGAAATCGCTAGCAGCGGCGCAAGGACAAGTCACGCAAGCGATTGAAGACTTTGAGTTCTACGCAGGTGCGATCGTCGGTCACCGCGGTGTCGTCAATAACGTGCCGGGACAATTCCATAACTACACAGAAAAAGAAGCGGTCGGTGTTTGTGCACAAATCATCCCGTGGAACTATCCGTTGATGATGGCAGCTTGGAAAGTCGCACCAGCAATCGCAGTCGGTTGTTCGGTCGTCGTCAAACCAGCGACGTTGACTCCGTTGACAGCGATCATTCTTGGTGAGATTTGTCTAGAAGCTGGTGTACCAGCGGGTGTCGTCAACGTCATTCCGGGATCCGGACGCGAGATCGGTAACCATCTCGTTGAGCATCCTCACGTCGATAAAGTCGCCTTCACGGGCTCGACACCAGTCGGTAAAGACATTATGGGACGTGCGTCGGAAACACTAAAACGAGTCACGCTCGAACTCGGTGGGAAATCGCCGAACATCGTTTTTGAAGATGCAGACGTGACAGCAGCCGTTGATGGTTCGTTGTTCGGAATCTTCTATAACAGCGGTCAATCGTGTGAAGCACGCTCGCGTTTGTATGTTCACGAAGAGATTTACGACGCATTCATGGAGCAATTCGTCGCGAAGACAAAACAACTCGTTCTCGGCAATCCATTTGATAAAGGGACACACGTCGGAGCGATCATCGACCAACAACAAGTCGATGTCATCGATGGATACGTCCAGTCAGCGAAAGCAGACGGAGCGACAATCGTCACAGGTGGTCATGCGACAGCACCAGAAGGATACGAAAAAGGCTTCTGGTACGCACCAACGATCATCACCGATGTCACGCACGAGATGAAAGCGGTCAATGAAGAAATCTTCGGACCGGTCGTCGTCGTCATGCCGTTCAAAGATGAAAAAGAAGCGATTCGTTTAGCGAATGATACGTCGTTTGGACTCGGATCAGCGGTTTGGACAAAAGACGGTGCAAAAGCGACGCGCGTTGCCAACCAAATCAAAGCCGGTATCGTCATGGTCAACTGTCCGTTTTCTGCTTTCCCAGGTACACCGTTTGGTGGGTATAAACAATCAGGATTCGGTCGTGAACTCTGTATCGAAACACTTGATCTGTACACAGAAACGAAGAGTATCTTGTCGTATTACGGCAGTCGTCCACTCAATCCGTTCGGACTATAAGCAAGAGGGAAGGCTGGAGTTCCGTCGGGAAGTCCAGCCTTTTTTAACAGCACAGGGGATAAGGGGGAAATCAGATGGTAGAACAAATCGTTGTCGTCGGATCCGGCGTCATGGGACGTGGCATTGCGTACGTTGCCGCACACCGTGGATTTCAGGTGACACTCGTTGATATTAAAGAAGCGTATGTCGAAAGTGCCTATCAAGAACTCGAACGCATCGCGGAGAAAGGCATCGCGCGGGGGAAAATATCCGCGAATGAGGTCGAGGGACTGTTCGATCGACTGCATCTGTCGACCGACCTAGCTGAGGCGGCACAACAAGCGGATCTCGTCATTGAAGCAGTACCGGAACAACTCAGCATCAAACAGCAAGTCTTTGAAACGCTAGAAGCAAATGCACGTCCGGACTGTTATTTCGCGACGAACACGTCGACGATGAGTCCAACGGAAATTGCGTCCTTTACGAACCGGGCGGACCGGGTCATGGCGATGCATTTCTTCAATCCGGTCCATCTGATGCCGCTGATCGAGCTCGTTCGTGGTCTTGAGACATCGGATGAGACGGTTGCAGCTCTTGAACAGGTAGCGCGTCAAATGCAGAAGGAAACGGTCGTCATCCGTGAGTTTCCTGGGTTCGTCACTTCGCGGATTAGTGCGCTCGTCGGAAACGAAGCGTTCTACATGTTACAAGAAGGACTTGGAACACCGGAAGAGATCGATAAAGCGATCAAACTCGGCTTAAACTACCCGATGGGACCATTCGAACTCGGGGACTTGGTCGGACTTGATACTCGGCTCCACAACTTAAAGTATCTGCATGAGAAGCTCGGCGAAAAATACCGTCCGGCACCACTGCTCGAACAGTATGTCAAAGCGGGTCGACTCGGTCGTAAGACAGGTCGTGGTGTCTATGATTATACGAATCGCGAGGTGACATCATGAAACGGGTCGCCATCATCGATGCCGTTCGGACACCGATCGGTCGCTATAACGGCGCGTTGCGTCAAGTTCGCCCGGATGACTTAGGAGCACGCGTCATCGAAGCGTTGCTTGAGCGTAATCCACAAGTCGATCCGAAGACGATCGAGGAAGTCATTTTTGGCAATGCGAATCAGGCGGGAGAAGACAATCGCAACGTCGCCCGGATGTCGGGACTACTAGCTGGTCTACCGGTCGAAGTAGCCGGTACGACGATCAATCGTTTATGTGGATCAGGACTCGACGCCGTCATCGCGGCGGCGCGCGGAATTGCCTTAGGTGAAGGTGATATCTATATCGCTGGTGGGACGGAAAGCATGACGCGTGCACCGTTCGTTCTCGCGAAGCCGGATCAGGCCAACCCACGTGGCAATCAGACGATGTACGATACGACGATTGGTTGGCGCTTCGTCAATGATCGTTTAGCAGATCAATACGGAACGGATTCGATGCCGGAAACAGCTGAGAACGTCGCCCGTCAGTACGGAATCTCGCGCGAAGCACAGGACGACTTTGCGTTCGAAAGCCAACAACGCGCAAAACGAGCGATCGAGGCAGAGCACTTCACGGACGAACTGGTTGCGGTCACACAAACGGACCGGAAAGGTAACGTCAGCGTCTTTGACCGCGATGAACATCCTCGTCCTGAGACGACACGTGAGAAACTGGCGACACTTCGTCCGTTATTCCCGAACGGTACCGTGACGGCGGGGAATGCATCTGGTGTCAACGACGGTGCGTCGGCGTTGTTATTGATGAGTGAAGAAAAAGCAAACGAACTCGGTTTGACGCCGCTTGGGTATTACCGGGCGAGTGCGACGGCAGGGGTCGAACCTGCCATCATGGGGATCGGACCGATCGACGCGACGAAAAAAGTCCTCCGACGGGCAGGGTTGACGGTCGAACAGCTCGATCAAATCGAGTTGAACGAAGCGTTTGCGGCTCAAAGTCTTGCCTGTATCGAAGCACTTGGTTTACCAAGCGAAAAAGTCAACGTCAACGGCGGTGCGATTGCCTTCGGTCATCCACTTGGTGCAAGTGGGGCGCGGATTTTGACGACATTATTGCATGAGATGCGCCGGACGAACCGGACGTATGGTCTCGCGACGATGTGTGTCGGAGTCGGACAGGGTATCGCACTTGTCGTCGATCGGGAGGGGCTCGTATGATTCACTTAGAACGAGAAGGCTATATCGCAATCGTTCGGATTGATCGTCCAGAACGTTTGAACTGTCTCGATTATCCGACGCTTGTCGCTTTGCAAGAACAGGTCGATGCGTTATCGGTCGACCCGGAAGCGCGGGTCGTCCTGTTTACGGGAACGGGGAAAGCATTTAGCGCCGGCGCCGATTTAAAAGAACGCGTGCATTTAAACGAAGAAGAAGTCCGGCGCAATGTCCTTGCGATCCGGAATGTCTTCACTTCGATCGCACAATTGCCGCAACCAACAATCGCAGCCGTCAACGGTCACGCGCTCGGCGGTGGGTTCGAGTGGATCCTTGCCTGTGATTTCCGTTTTCTCGTCGAGGATGCACTCGTCGGCTTGACGGAAACTAGCTTCGGGATCATTCCAGGAGCCGGTGGAACACAACGCTTGCCACGACTGATTGGGGAGACGCGGGCAAAGGAATTGATCTTCACGGCGAAAAAAATCGATGCGATGACAGCAGAACGGTACGGACTCGCGACAGCCGTTGTTGCCCGGGAAGCGTTGATGACGACGTGTCTTGAGTTTGCCGGTCAGATGTTACAGAATGGTCCGATTGCCTTGCGCCAAGCGAAGCGAGCGATTGATCAAGGACGGGATGTCTCACTCGAGAAAGGACTACAGCTCGAGACGGAAGCCTATGAAGTCGTCATTCCGACGGCTGATCGTCAGGAAGCGCTACAAGCCTTCGCTGAAAAACGACCACCACGCTTTGAAGGAAGATGAGGATGGTCGACGTTTGAAATAACCCGTATACTAACGATACACACTATGAACGACTGAAGAGAGAGTGAATACCATGAGTGCGAACACCCAATCGATGATCTTTACGATTTACGGCGATTATATCCGCCATTACGGCAATCAAATCTGGGTCGGGAGTTTAATTCGACTCGTCAAAGAGTTCGGACATAACGAGCAGGCCGTTCGGGTTGCTGTGTCCCGGATGGTTAAACAAGGCTGGCTCGTCTCCGAGAAACAAGGAAATAAAAGCTTCTATTCATTGACACCACGTGGGGTGGAACGGATGGAGGAGGCTGCACGTCGGATCTACAGATCAACACCGCACGACTGGGACGGGAAGTGGCGGACGCTGATGTACACGATTCCGGAGGATAAACGCCAGATTCGCGATGAGCTCCGCAAAGAACTGACGTGGAGTGGGTTTGGCAACCTATCGAATGGGGTTTGGATTTCACCGAACCCGCTTGAAAAAGAGGCGGAACGATTGATTGAAGCGTACGAAATCGAAGAGTATGTCGATTTCTTCGTCGGTGAATACCACGGTCCGAAGCAAGACCAATCCCTTGTTGAGCGCGCTTTTCCACTAGAGGAATTGCAGGAACGTTACGAAACGTTCATCACGGATTATAGCCGGCAATACATCGTCCATCAGAGTCAGCTCCAACTAGGAGAAATGACGGATGAGCAGTGTTTCGTCGAACGGACGATGCTCGTACATGAGTACCGAAAATTCCTCTTCACGGATCCGGGACTCCCGCAAGAACTATTACCGGATGCTTGGAGCGGACACCATGCGGCACTGTTGTTCGAGCAATATTACCGTCTGCTTGCGCAACCAGCGAGCCGGTTCTTTGAATCAATCTTTGAAGAGACACACGATGTGTCACAACGTAGCGCTTCGTATGATGCAACAGAACACCCGCTGTTTGCGGAACGATGATATATATAAAAGCGGGACGGATCACGCAATCCGCCCCGCATTCGTGTCATTCAGATGTGTTTTGTTCGGTTGATCCTGCGAGAATGTTTCGGAAAGCGTAACCTTTATCGACATAGGAATCAATCGACTCCTGAATCATCGCGAGGTCCGCTTCCGTCAGTTCACGCACGACTTTACCCGGTGAGCCGATGATCAGCGAACGGGGTGGGAAGACTTTTCCTGATGGAATCAACGTGTTCGCCCCGATGATGCATTCTTCACCGATGTCTGCGTGATCAAGAACGGTCGCGCCCATTCCGACGATCGAACGACGTCCGATTTTACAGCCGTGTAAAATCGCGTTATGTCCGACCGTCACTTCATCCTCGATGACGACAGGTGCGCCTTCGTACAGATGAATCGTTGCGTTGTCTTGGATACTGCAGCGTTTGCCGATTGTAATCGGTCCTTCGTCACCGCGTAATACAGCGTTGAACCAGATGGTAGACTCGGAACCGATCGTGACGTCTCCAATCAGATAAGCGCCAGGAGCGATGAATACATCGGATGCTACGTTCGGATGAATCGATTGATACGGAATCTTCATAACAGAACGACCTCATTTCTAGGATAAGATGAACTACTATTCATTCCCTGTCAGTATATCATGCGGTGGGAGTCGAGAACGGAGGAAAGATATGTTTCCGATTTGTGAGCTATTCAACATTCGTTATCCATTGATCCAAGGAGGGATGGGTAACATTAGTCATGCAGCACTCACGGCAGCGGTGTCGAATGCCGGAGGACTCGGAACGCTTGGGTGCGGTACGTTGTCGGTCGATGAAGTAGCGTCTCGGATTCACGAGACACGAACCCTGACGGAGCAACCATTTGCCTTGAACATCGCGATTCGTGTATCTCCTTATACGGAAGCACTGATCGATCTCGCGATTGCAGAAAAGATTCCGGTCGTCTCTTTGTCGGCAGGAAATCCGGCACCATACATAGAGCGACTTCAAGCTGCTGGCATCAAAACGATCGCTGTTGTCGCTTCAGTCAAACAGGCAGTAAAGGCAGAACAGGCAGGCGCTGATGTACTCGTAGCGGAGGGAGTTGAAGCGGCAGGTATCAATTCCCCGCTTGAACTGACGACCCTCACTTTGATTCCGCAGCTTGTCGACCGGGTCAAGATTCCGGTTCTTGCAGCGGGTGGGATTGGCGATGGGCGTGGGCTAGCAGCTGTCCTGTTGCTTGGTGCTGCCGGCGTCCAGCTCGGAACACGGTTGATCGCGACGGAAGATGCGAAGGTCCACCCAGTTTATAAATCGCGCTTAACGGATGCGACAGATACCGATACACGCATCATCGGGCGCTCCGTTGGATTTGTCCGACGTGTCCTTGATGGTCCTTACGTCGAACAGCTCACAGCCAAGACACCTGCTGCTTTTCTCGATCAGACGAATGAGTCGTATCATATTACAGGCGCTCTTGAAGGCGATGAAGAGAAAGGATATGTCAACGCTGGACTGGTTGCCGGTTTGATTCGTGATGTGCCAACGGTTGCTGAGTTGTTTACGCGCATGATGGAGGAAGCAGAGGAACAGCTGAAGCGGACGACTGCTCGTTTTGCGACATGAACATACAATGATGACCCGTAAACCCGCTTTTGGAAAGCGGGTTTTTCATGTTTTTTTGAAAATGGGACATTTGTCCTTTTCAAGTGAGGCACAAATAAGGTCTACTCTAGTGTAGAGATTAAAGGAGGAGATGACGTGCAAGGAGTCGTGTTTGCTTTGATGAGCGGTCTGTTCATCGCCCTGCAAGGTATATTCAATGCGCGCCTTGCGACAGGCGTCGGACCGTGGTTATCCGTATTGATCGTCCACTTTGTTGGTCTGATGGGTTGTTTAGTCATTTATAGCTTCGTACGAGATCGGAAAATCGGCGGATTCCGTCAGTTACCGTGGATTTATGCGAGCGGTGGTTTGATTGGCGTGCTAGTCGTCGTAACGGAACTCACAGCGATCCAAAAACTCGGCATGACATGGGCGATGTGTTTGTTACTCGTCGCGCAGATTTTATGTGCCTTTCTGATTGATTTAAAAGGATGGTTCGGTGTCTTAAAAAAACAAGGAAATCGTGGTCAGTGGGTTGGTGTGGGTCTCATGCTTGCAGGAGTTGCGATTTTCTCACTTGCCTAAAGGGAGGGAACGAACATGGAAACCGTCATCCAACAATATGGACTGGATACGATTTTAACGGAAGAGACGCGCGCTTGGTTGCGTGAAGAAACCTTCCGAAAAGGAGAACTCCTCTGTACGACCGGTGCAACAATCGACCGGATGTACTTCATCGTCGCAGGCAAGGTCAAGATTTCTGCTGCTTCGTCAGAAGGGAAACAACGGATTTTACGATTCAAAACACCACTGACAGTGATTGGTGACGCCGAGTTCATCAATGAACGAGAAGTGTTGAATACAGTTGAGGCGGTGACCGATGTCGATGTGTTGAGCGTGCCGTATGCGATTTTACGCGAGCACAATACGACGAATGTCTTTCTGCAATTTTTACTACGAACAATTACAGCGAAATGGTATGCCGATTCGAAATCAGCGTCGCACCACGTACTCTATACGGTCGAGGAGCGATTTGCAGGCTACTTATTATCGATTGCGTCCGAAGCTAGTGACAGTTTGTTTTATCAGGAGATGCGGACGTCGAATCTACATGACGTCGCTGACTGGCTTGGAACGAGTTATCGTCACCTTAACCGGATTATCACGAAGTTGTGTGAGGAAGAGATCCTTGTTCGACGACGTGGCAAGATCATCATCGTCGATTTGGAACGGATTCGCGAGAAAGCGAACGGTAACAGCTATGAGTAAGGAGGAACGAACATGATAATAGGCATTGTGTGTGCCGTATTGGCTGGAATGTTAATCAGTTTGCAGACGGTATTGAATGCTCGGATGAGTGATGCATTCGGCGCATGGGCGACGACGACGCTGGTTTTCTTCGTCGGCTTCATCGGAGCAAGTGTCACGTATGTTCTGTTTCGTGGTGGAACAATCGGACAGATTCAAAACGTATCGCCACTCTATTGGTTCGGTGGACTCGTAGGTGTTGGCGTCGTCTTTTGTGTCATGCGTGGAATTCAATTGCTTGGTCCGTCCGTCGCGATCTCTGTCGTTCTGATTTCGCAGTTAAGCTTTGCCCTCGCTGTCGATACGTTCGGTTGGTTCGGTTTGCCGCAAATCGATTTATCGTTTGGTCAGCTCATCGGTCTCGCTGTCATGGTGTGTGGCATCTTCGTCTTGAAACGGTATCAAGTCGTGGCACCGGAACAACAGGCAAAGGATCAACTAGAACGTGTTTCATGACTTACTTTTTCCATAACAATGAAACAGGTCAGCAAACTAACGTTTACTGACCTGTTTTTATATACATTTTTTTGAATCAGACCGTCGTCGTATCTTTCCATTCCTGTTCGATGAAGGCATCACGACCAGAAGCAGCACGATCTTTTTTGTAGTGTTCTGGATTTTTCTTATGGAAGTCTTGATGGTACTCTTCCGCTGGATAAAATTCAGAAGCGGCATCGATCCGCGTCACGATTGGCTGTTTGAAACGGTTGCTTGCAGCAAGAGCGTCACGAGAAGTAATCGCAGCTTCATGCTGCGCATCCGTATGATAGAAGATTGCTGGCGCGTACTGCGTACCGCGATCTTGGAATTGACCTTCTGCATCCGTCGGATCCGTTTGGGGCCAGTAGAGTTCAAGTAAACGCTCGTACGGGAACAGGCTCGGATCAAACGTGATTTGGACGACCTCGAGGTGTCCCGTCGTTCCTGTTTTGACTTGCTCGTATGTCGGGTTATCGACGTGTCCGCCCATGTAACCTGATACGATTCCCTCGATTCCTGGTAATTCTTCAAATGGTGTCACCATGCACCAAAAACATCCACCTGCAAATGTTGCTTTTTCCATCTGTCTCTTCCTCTCCGTGGGAAATCCCCATTGTATGTCTGACAGCGAGAAAACGAAAACGACTCCTTCGCTTGGTTGCAAAAGGAGTCGCCGCTTTTTATCAACCAAAGCTTTCGCTTTGCTGGTCGTAGCACCTTGCTATGCGCAGGTTGCTGGGACGTCATCGATCCAGATCTCTCGGTCCACTCTTGATAAGGGTATATGAAGTTGATGTCATTCGTTATCATTGTTGTGATGATACCATTCACAAAGAAATAAAGTCAATCCTTAGAATTTAAGGCACGTAAAACGGTTGCTCCAAGTGTCTTCGCACCAATCAACAACGCTTGTTCATTGATCTCGTACTGTGGATGGTGCTGCGGATAGTTGACGCGACCGTCCGTATAGCCAGAGCCGGTAAAGAAATAACTACCCGGGACGTGTGTTAAGTAATGTGCGAAGTCGTCCGCCGCCATCATTGGTGTGAGTGCCCGGACGGATGCTTCCGGTAAGAAAGCAGCAGCTTCCTGAACGAGTTTTGTCTCATCCGGGTGATTCCAGAGCGCCGGGTAACCAGTCGTGAAGTCAATCGAATACGAAGCACCGATGCCGGCACACGTCGTCTTAGCGACAAGATCGACTTCTTGCCGGAGCTGATGCCGAAGTGTCTCGTTGAACGTTCGGATTTCCCCGACAATGCGTGCCTCACCCGTAACGATATTTGGTGCTGTTCCTGCATGGAAAGAACCGATTGCGAGAACAGCCGGCTCAAACGGATCAACCCGTCGACTAACGAGATGTTGTAAGTTGCAGACGAGTTGCGCTCCAGCGACGAGAGCATCTTTTGTTTTATGCGGTGCCTGGGCATGACCACCTTGACCATGGACGATGATTTCGAATTCGTCGATCGCACACAATGTATGTCCTTCCCGGAACCCGATCGTGCCAACCGGTAAATCATTTTCGAGATGTGTCGCGAAAATTGCATCGACCCCTTCGAGGACGCCGGCTTCGATCATTTGGATTGCTCCACCGGGAAAGACCTCTTCTCCATGCTGGTGGATGATCCGAATCGTTCCTTGCAATTGATCGCGTAACGGATAGAGAGTAGCAGCAAGGGCCATCACGATCGCCGTATGACCATCGTGTCCACAAGCATGCATGACCCCGGGATGGATCGACCGGAAGGCAAGCGTCGTCTCTTCTTGAAGCGGTAAAGCATCAAAATCGGCACGGACCGCTATCGTCGGACCAGGCTGTTTGCCTTCGATCGTCGCGACGACACCACGACCTCCGACGGCTGTTTGATGAGGAATTCCCTGTTCTGCGTAAAAGGCGGCAATCCGTTCTGGTGTGCGGACTTCCTGGAAAGAGAGTTCCGGGTGTCGATGAAAATCGCGACGTAACGCGATCATCGTCGGTTCGAATTGTTCGAGTGCTTCAAAAAGTTGAGTTTGCATGTTCAAGCTCCTTTAACGTGTGTCTTTTCGCGAAAATGGGTACAGATACAGGTAATCACGAAAGGGGATAATGTAACATGGGAGAAATCGTCGTCAATGCTGTACTTACAATCAAAGCTGGACTTGCGGATCAAGTCTTCCCGATTTTACAAACGGTCTATCATGCTTCACAAAAAGAAGAAGGATGCTTACGTTATTCCTTGCACCAATCGATCGAGGATGAGCATCAATTCATGTTGTATGAAGTGTATCGGGACGAAGAAGCGCTTGAAGCGCATATCGCATCCGACCACTATAAAGCCTACCGTGAACAGATCGAATTATACTTGATGGACCGACAAGTGGCGAAATACGTCGAGATGACTTTCTGACGTGTTGCGATAAGAAGAGACGAACCCGTCGAAACCGACGGATTCGTCTTTTTTATTACATCGATTTAAAGCCGAGGAAATGCTCCTGCCAACGCGGTTCATAGATTGAATTGATTTGCAGCTGTGAACCACCCGCATGGATGAAGTGTTCGTTATCAAGCATGATTCCAATATGCGATGGACCGTCTGTATAGGTGTTCTGGAAGAAGACGATATCTGAGCGTTTACCACTTGAGATGCTCGTCCGGCGATTCGTGAAGAACGCACCATACCAGTAGCCACGAACGTTCGTCCGACCACCGTATTTTCCAGCTTGGTTCGTCGCATAGTGAATCAGTCCGGAACAGTCGAAGCCACCGTTTACGGCATCTTGCGAACCCCATGTGTAGGGTGTTCCGATATGCTGGACGGCTGCTTGGATCAGCTTTTCACCACGCGTATTATTCTTTTTGACGACTCGTTTATCCGACGTGATCGTCACGGCGGATACCGGAAGATAGACAGGTGTCCAACCTGATTGGATGACATAGAAATTTCCGACCCGGTGACGCGGATAGACGCGTTTGCCTTGTTCAACAAGTCCACTGCCTTTTGGGCTCGTCGGACTTGCGAAAAAGGATGTCGTCTGTTTGACGGTATAGATTTTCGCCCGGTCGATCGCTTTTTGTGCCAGGCTCATATCGGGTTTACTCGTGCTGATATAAGGGTTGAGGACATAACCGGTTTGACCACTGACTAAGCGGACTTGCCAAAAGTCATCATCAATCGATTTCAAACCGACTAATTTCGTCCCTTTCTTCAAATAAGCGGCCGGACGACTGTAAGCGACGTCGGCAGAGAAGAGGGGAGTTTGATCTAGATGAACATAAAACGTCGTCCCTTTTTTTGCTTTTGCCATCGGTTTGTTCAGTCCGATACGACTCGAATCGACGAAACCAAAGGTATTTTTGTATTTGACACGTGTATAATAACCGCTTTTTCCGTAGATCGAGATCGAGGCACCTTTTTTTAATGTACCGATTTTTTTACCCGACAGTTTTGCCTGCGACCGGATGACGACGTCGTCTTCTGTCACGTAACGTTGACCAGAGACATCATACAGATCCGGCTTTTTCGTGACGAGATCCGTCGTCTTGACGTAACCGTAGATCGATCCTTTTTTCAAGCGTGTGTAACTACCGCTCGTTCCGTAAATCGTCAATTGATCAGCCCGTTTAACAGTATAGACTGTTTTACTGCTCGTCGAAGCCGACGTATAAACAGACAGGTTGCGTTTCGCGTATCGTGTCCCGGTTGATGCATAGACTTTTCCAGTACCGAGATCAGCTGTCTTGACGTAAGCATGAATCCCGCGGAAGTTGATTCGACTATAGACACCGTTCGTCCCGTAAACGGTCAGTAAAGTATTCGTTTGATGTTGCTTTAAGATAGGACTTGAAGATTTGGCATCCGAATAGATGGGTGTAGCGCGCTGAACATAGAGGCGTGCGGTCTTCGGATAGTACTTTAGTGTCCCAAGATGTGCCGTCAGCACATAGGCATACTCGTCGTTTCGTTTGATTCGTGTAAATGAACCCTCGATGCCGTACGTTTGAAGCGAAGTATTCACAGGAAGCGATTGTACGACTTTTCCTTTCGTAGTCGCAGTAGCATAGACCGTCGTCTGCTGTTGGACGTAACGTAGCCCTGTTTCCGGATGGTTCACGATTGGCGTATCAGCTAAATCAGTCGTCAATACGAAAGCGTAACCCGTTTTAGTCGCCACACGCGTAAAAGTACCCGTCGTCCCAAACGTTTCGAATGCTTGATTTTGAACGATGGCTGTCTTCGTACTCGTCGTCTTCGGCTCAACGAAAAGTGAAGTTGTTCGTTTAACATAACGCAGTCCTGTTTCCGGATAATTTTCGACCGGCGCATCTGCTAAATCAGTCGTCAATACGAAGGCATAACCTGTTTCAGTCGCCACGCGCGTAAAGGTACCCACCGTACCGAATGTCTCGAATGCTTGATTTTGAGTGACGGCTGTCTTTGTACTTGTCGTCTTCGGCTCAACGAAAAGGGAAGTTGCTCGTTTGACGTACTGTGTTCCAACCAATTTCGGAAGTTGCTCGAGTTGTGTCGTAGGTACGTAGACGTATTGCTCTTTCCATTTCAGGCGTGTGAACGTGTCAAAAGTGCCGTATGTATCGATTCGCTGATAAGCGGGAAGTGTCGTCACGACGGTGGAGTCAAAAGGTGAAGCGACTAATGAAAGTGGACTTTTCGAAGTCAACGTTGCTTGTTTTTGGAAGACAGGCGCTGTTTGCGTTAACGCACTTGTTGCGACATAAGCAATTCCTTCTTGCCAACTGACACGAGTGAAGTCACCGTCCGTATCGAGCGTCTTGAATGTCATTCCTGCTGGTAGTTGTTGGATGACAGTGGTAGAGTCAGCTGTTTGTAGCAATGCGGTATTCTCTTTCAAATAAGCCGTTCCTGTCGTTTCTGTGACTGTTTGTACTTCTGCCGTCGGTTGAGCAGGTGGCGATTCAGCGAAAGCAGGTGCGGGTAGAACCGAGCTCAACATCAATGTTGCAGCGAGTCCAGCAACATGAGCAGTCCATTTTTTCATCAAGAGGTTCACTCCAATTCTTAAAATTTGTCATTAGGAATAGTGTAGCATGCGCTTGTTTAAAAATTGATGAAAATCAAAAAAATAGGAGATTGGGCATAAAAAAACGGTATGCCGAAGCACACCGTTTGAAGTCATATTTTAGTCATCGTCCTCATGATCGACTTGCCATTCCCAGTCGAGCATGCCGTAAATTAAAGAGTCGCGCCAGTGGTCTTCTAAATAGACCGTCTCGCGAAGCTGTCCTTCCTTTGTCATACCGACTTTTTGTAAGACACGTTCAGAAGCGACGTTCCGTGGATCACATGTCGCTGTGATTCGGTGTAATTCTAGTTTTTCAAAACCGAATTGAAGAAGGAAAGAGGCAATTGACGTCGCGTACCCATTTCCCCATTCATCGGGTGAGAGGACATATCCGATTTCGGCGATTTTATGTTCCACGTCTGTAATGACGAGTTCACCGGCACCGATGACGACGTCACTTGGAAATGTCACGGCAAAGACATAACGACGTCTTGGTGTCTCGAGTTCACTTTCTAGTGCATCGTGCAGGAATTGTTTCGTATCGGTCTCGGAATTCGGTCCCCACGACTGAAATTGGCTGACGATGGGTTGTGACGCATAGGCGTGGACCGCTTCTACGTCTTCCGGTGTAAAACGACGAATCCGAAGTTGGTCATTGATTTTATAACGCATGCAGCATCCTCCTCTTTCAGATGAAGTCACTTTAATTCTATTAGACAAATCGAAGACGAATTCCTGTTTGACACGGGAAAAAGGGCGTGCTAGGGTGGACGTATCGAATGAAATAGGCAGTATCCTCTAGGGTTCCGTACGGCTGGACCGAGGGAGGAACATGGACGTTTGTCCATGCAACGGAGGGATAAAAGCCCGGGAGTAAAGCGAATCGTCTCGCTTGCTCCCGGGCTTTTTCATTTGAAATCATCTATTAGGAGGCAATTACTATGGCAAAGTATTGGATCGGGATCATTATCGCAGCGTGTTTTGAAGTCGGTTGGGTCATCGGGTTAAAACATGCGGCAACACCATTCGAATGGGGAGCGACAGTCATCTGTATCATCATTAGCTTCACCGTATTGATTAAAGCAAGTAACCATTTACCGGTCGGAACGGTCTATGCTGTCTTCGTTGGTCTCGGGACGGCAGGGACGGTCTTGACGGACATCGTGTTGTTCGATCAAGCGGCTTCCGTGATGAAATTAGCATTGATCGCTGTCTTACTCGTTGGCGTCATCGGTCTAAAATTAGTCAGTGGAGAGGAGAAATCAGCATGAGTTGGGTGTATTTAGTCATTGCCGGAATCTTTGAGATGTTTGGTGTCGTCTTGATCAATACATTTAATCAAAATAAGAATGCGAAGAATCTACTGTTGATGGGAACAGGGTTCGGACTCAGTTTTCTATTCTTGACGCTTGCAATGAATGGCTTACCGATGGGAACAGCGTACGCGGTCTGGACAGGAATTGGAGCAGCGGGCGGAGCGATTCTCAGCATGGTGCTTTATAACGAATCAAAAGACTGGAAACGGCTCGTCTGTATCGGTCTTGTCTTAAGTGCGACGATCGGTTTAAAACTTGTCGGCGAATGACCGTTTACATGTCAAACAGATGACGTTTTAACGGAACGCATATTTTTTGGCATATTTTAATGCAAAAGAGGAAATACTCCTTATAGAAGCTACGCATGACAAATCGTGTTAATAAGGGGAGAACATCCATGAAAACGAAACAATATATCGGAACGTTCTATTCAGAAGACGAATTGATCTCAAAAATGGACGAACTACACATTCAAGGACATCGGGAAGAAGACTTTTACGTGATCGTCAAGGAGAAGTCGAATATCGCACTCGTCCGTAGCCAGATGGACGCAGAAATCGCGACAACAAAACCGTCTTGGATGGACCGGATTCGTGGGAACAAAGGTCGTGATCAAGAAGTCGATGATCTGTTCGAGTCACTTGATCTATCAGATAATGAAATCGAACAACGAAAAACGGAAGTCGAAGGTGGGGGCTTCGTTCTGTTACTTGAAGTCCAAGACATCCAGTTCGATCCACATTTAAATACAGACAACACACATCCTGATGTAAAAGTCCGTTATGGTAGTGGAGAAGAAACGCATACGTCATCAGACGCTAATTCTAACGCACAGCTTGGCTCAGGTAATTCGCTTGACGTTGATAAGGATTCAAAGGAAGAGCACGCGGAGATTGATTTGCATCGCGCAGGTACCGATAAGATGCCGCAAGACGAGCAAGCAATCGATCATTCGAAAAAGCTCGATGGAAACCGAGAACCGAATATTGCGATGCGTCGGGATGATGATTTCCGGCGTCCAGAAACAGAATACGAGGAAAAAGAACAGGATGCAACGCAAGACGGTGAAGAACATCGTCAATCCAAACATCAATCGAATGACATTGCCAAGCAAGACCATGGAAATAATTTAGACCGCTAAAATAATAGAATGGAATCACACGTCAGGGTCATAATCGAAGAAGGTACCTTTCGGATAAAATCTGAAAAGTACCTTCTTTTTGTATGGAGATAAAACGAGAATCGTCTCGTTTTATTTATCATCCGGATTTGATCCTGTACGCACATTAGCGTTCAATTGATCAATCGCTTGCATATCAGTGTCTGACAAGCTGAAGTCGAAGACATCGAGATTTTCGCGAATCCGGCTTGGTGTGACGGATTTCGGAATCGCGACGATGTCATGTTGCAAGTGCCAACGGAGAACGACTTGAGCAGGTGTTTTCTGATGACGGTCGGCGATATCGACGATGACCGGATGCGTCAACGCATCGCGTCCTTTCATCAACGGACTCCATGCTTCGACGACGATACCTTGCTTGCGGCAAAAGTCTCGAATCGCTTCTTGGCTAAGAAACGGATGGAGTTCAATCTGATTGACGGCAGGAACAACCGATCCTTCGGCTAAAATTCGTTCCAAGTGAGGAATATGGAAGTTCGAGACACCGATGGCACGCGTCTTCCCTTCTGCATAGAGATGCTCGAGCGCTCGCCATGTCTCGACATAGCGATCTTCTTTAGGCATTGGCCAATGAATCAGATACAAATCAACATAATCAACGCCGAGCTTTTGCAGACTCGTCTCAAAAGCGGCAAGTGTCTCTTCATAGCCATGATCGGAATTCCAGACTTTCGTCGTCAGAAAGATCTCTTCCCGGGGAATACCCGAGTCACGCAGAGCACGACCGACGCCTTCTTCGTTCTCATAAATCATCGCCGTATCGATTGAGCGATACCCGGCGCGAAGCGCTTCGCTGACCGCTTCATATACTTCTTCTTCCGGTACTTTAAAAACACCATATCCGAGTTGGGGCATACTGATACCGTTATTTAACGTGATCTGTTGCATCGATTCATCGACTCCTTTATAGTAAATTCTTTTCTTGTCTAGTGTACGCGCTCCTCCTATAAAAATCGAATGATTGCCGAAGCGCGTTCTTTTGCGTATACTGAGCGATAACAAATATTAGGAGGCGATTCTGTGATTCGACAAGCTGTTTTACAATACATACATGAGGAACACGCACTCGATCAACTCGAAGAAATAATAGGTAACCGTTCGGCAGTCTTGATTCATGGACGTCAAGCCTACGAAGCAGCTGCTTTTGCTTTACCGGATGTTCCCCGCTTTTTATTTGAAGGACATTGTACGGATCAACAGGTGGCATTCTTCAAACAAGTATGTGCTCCGTATGATGTGATTCTCGCACTCGGAGGTGGGAGTGTCATCGATACGGCAAAACAGGTCGCGTTTCAATTACAACGTCCTGTCATCGTCATTCCGACGATTGTCTCGAACTGTGCCCCGTGGACTCCGCTCAGTGTCATGTATAACGAACAGGGACAGTATATTCGATTTGACACGTTTCCTGTCGTGATTGAAGCTCTTTTACTCGATCATCGTATCATCGCAACGAGTCCGTATGATTATTTTGTCGCCGGACTCGTCGATACGCTAGCAAAATGGTATGAAGCACGTGCCTTGAGTGGGTCTACAGCAAGCGATCCCGTCATCGAGACGGCACTCCGGACAGCTGAGCGATGCAAGGACCTCATTTTGTCGACGAATGTGACAGAAAAACGTTTTCGTGAATATCCAGCTGAAATCCAATACCTCGTCGAGACCGTCATTCCATTAGCCGGAAGCATTGGAGGTTTTGGTGATGCGGCGACACGCGGTGCAATCGGACACGCGGTACATAACGCATTATCTCCTTATCCAGAAACTCATGCGTTCTTACATGGGAGTAAGGTCGGTTACGGGTTACTCGTCCAAGAGAAGCTGCTCGGACATGATGATGATTATATAGAGTTGCGTGACTACCTTCTTGCACAAGAGCAGCCAACGACACTCACTGATTTCGGAGTTTCGCTCAACATTGTCGAAGCACTTGCTTTTCAAACATCGAAAGAGGAGCTGTGCCGTCTGTTGCGTCCAATCGTATCAGCAGAACAACTAGTCGATGCCATCACACAGAACGAGACAGTTTCCGTTTCGACTTCTTAACCTAAAAATACGCACATGTTCCGTCAGACGGTCCATGTGCGTATTTTTATTGTGCTTTCGCCAAATGAGCGTAAGGAGTGGGACGACCGAGTAGGTATCCTTGACCAAGATCAAAGCCGAGTTCGCGGCAAAAATCGAGTTCTTCTTGACGTTCGATGCCTTCAGCTAAGATTTGAATCCCCATTTCTCGCGTTAGATAACGGGCTTTTCGTAAGAACGCTTCGTTTTCTGAGTTCGTATCGCAGTGATCGATGAAGGAACGATCGATCTTAATATAATCCGGTTGAAGCAAGGACAACATATCAAGTGTTGAGAAACCAGCGCCGACATCGTCTAGTGCCACTTGAATGCCTTGCTTTTTATACTGTTCGAAGACGTGTTTCAAATGGTTGACGTCTTCAATTTTTTCCGTTTCGACGACTTCGAAGACAAGCCGACTTGGATCAACTTGATAACGCTCAACGATTTCAAACGTATGGCGCAGGCAGTACTCCGGATTATAGATCGTCGAAGGGAGAAAGTTGATGAACGTTTTTGTTGTGCCACCGATATGATGTGTCGCGCGAATCGCTTCTTCGCGCGCCCGTTGATCAAGCCGAGAATGAAGCCCCATCTTCGATGCTGTTGAGAATAGGACACCTGGTGAGATAGGAGTGTTGTCATCTGCTGCTCGCAGTAATGCTTCATTCGCAACGAGTACATTTTGTTGAATATCATAAATCGGTTGCAAATGGCTCGTCATGACACCGTGTTGGATAAAATCAATTGCTGACCGATGCTTTAGTTGTTCTAGAAGTGCTGAAGCTAGAATGGGTGCTGTCACATAACGCGATTGTGTGGCGCGACAGGATACCGAATAATCCGCTACACGCAAGAGCGACGTTAGTAACTGTTCGAGTTGTTCGAACGATTGATAGGAATAGATTTCTGGTGTTGGTGATTGGATATGGAGTGCTCCAGCTTCGACGAAACGGATTGATGTCGTACATTCGGCGCAAGGATGCCACATAAAAGATGTCCACCTCTCGATACATCAAAAGATGTATTTATTAAATTGGTTAAACTCTTTACCCTGAGAGAAAAAGAAATTAAACCTATTTTTCATAATCATTGACCTCATATAAAAAAGAGAAGGGAACGACGGATGCATTTCCGTACGTTCTCTTCTCTATCGGTCACATGATTTCATTGTGAAGTGTAAAATATCCAAAAAGCGAGATGCAACATAGCTGCAAGTGGCACCAACCATTGGAATTTCGCTTTCCGTGTCTTGTGCCGGACTGTATACATACCGATCCAAGAACCGAGCGCACCACCGAGAAAAGCAATCGTCAATAGTGTCGCTTCCGGTGTCCGGTAAGCATGTTGTCGTGCTCGACGTTTATCCTGCCACATCGAGCCAAATCCGATGAGTGTCAGGAGGATGTAATAACCTAAGATAATCCTCATGAAAACTGACTCCTTTTCTAACGTTCGGCACCACCGCCGCCGGAACTTCCGCCACCACCACGACTACCGCCGTTTCCACCACCGCCACCGCGCATGATCGCGGAAAAAATGTTCAAAATCGCAAAGAAGAACATACCGCCGGTGAACTTCATGTCGAGGAACAATAAGATCAGTAATCCGGCACCGATCAGAATCTTCGTCCACAGCGGAAGTCCACCATCATTTTGAGATTTCGGAGGGTCTTGCGACTCAAGCGACTGATCTTTTGAAATGACACTGACGACAGCTTTGTATGTTTCGCTTGCTGCTTTTCCATACTGACCATTCTCTTTATAAGGAACCGCGTATTGATCGAGGATACGACCGGCCGTGATATCGGTCAGAACCCCTTCGAGTTTATAACCGACCTCGATCCGAAATTGGCGATTCTTTTCGTTCGGAGCGACGACGACGAGTACACCATTGTCTTTTCCTTTTTGACCGATTCCTTGTCGCCGGAATGTTTCATTGGCGTAAGAACTTAAGTCCTGTCCTTTTAGATCGGAAACCGTCTTCAGCACGACTTGCGCCGTCGTGTACTGTTCGAGTTCCTGACCGAGTTGCGCGAGTTCGGCTTCTTCCGACGGTGTGAGCAACTGAGCATCATCTTGAATGAAAAAGGCTGCTCCCGTTCGTTCTGAAACGGCACTAGCCGTCGGAACGAAGAGGAAGAAGACGAGGAACGCGCTCAACAGAAGTCGCGTCCACCGCCGAATCATTTCGAATCACTGTTAAAGTCGACAGTCGGATTTTCTCGGTCGCTGTCTGAAATTTCGTAATACGGCTTTTTCTCAAATCCGAATGCAGAGGCATAGAGTGCTGTTGGGAAGCTCCGACGTTTTTTGTTATAAAGCGTCACGGCATCGTTGTAATCCTTGCGGGCGATCCCGAGACGATTTTCTGTTCCTTCCAGCGTATCCATCAATGATTGGAATCGTTCGCTTGATTTTAGTTCCGGATAAGTGGTTTGCAAAGCAATCAATCCACGAAGCGAAGACGTGACTTGTTGATCGGCTTCAATCCGTTGTTCGGTTGACGCGGCGCGCGCAAGACCAGCTTGAGCTTCAGCGACTTTACCGTATACTTTTTCTTCTTGACCCGCGACACCTTTGACCGTTTCGACGAGGTTCGGAATTAAATCCGCACGACGCTTGATCTGGTTATCGACTTGCGACCATTTATTCGATACATCTTCTTCTACATTGACGAGGCTGTTGTATTGGCCGATTGCTAAAAACGCAATCACGACGACGACAACGACTCCGATGATTAATGGGAGTTTTGATCGACTCCGACTTCTGCGTGCCATATGGCGTTCACTCCTTTAAGTATGTCTCATCCCTATATACCCTTAACCGAATGAATTAGTTTCAAAAAAAATAAAAAACCGTCAGCTAAAATAGCTAACGGTTAGAATTTACATGTAGACGATGACAGCAAGAACAGCTGCTAAGACAAGACGGTAGATCGCGAACGGGACGAGTTTGATCTTGTTGATCAGCTTCAAGAAGAAGCGAATCGATAAGAGAGCAAACACGAACGATGCGATAAATCCGACGGCATAGAAACCGAAATCACTCGCATGAATGTTATCCCAGTTCTTAACGAGTGAGAGGAAACTGGCACCGAACATGATCGGTACGGCCATGATGAACGTGAAGTCAGCTGCCGTCCGGTGATTCATGCCGAGGAAGACCCCTCCTGAAATCGTTGAACCAGAACGGGAGAAGCCAGGCCAAAGGGAAATACATTGGAACAGACCGACGAATGCTGCTTGGCGATATGTAATCTGATCAAGCGATGTCGTTTTCGGTTCCTTTGGTCCGAGTTTGTCGGCTGCAATCATCAAGAGGGCACCGACCGCAAGACCGATGATGACTGTTTCAATCGAGAAGAGGTTCTCATCGATGAAGTCTTCGAATAATAATCCGAGGATAGCAGCAGGTAATAGACCGATCAAAACGTGACGTAGTTTTAACTTGTGTGTACCCGTCGCATCGTGTTCTCCTTCAATTTTATACAGACCAATCAAACTGAAGAGACGTTTCCAAAAGACGACGATGACCGCAAGGATTGATCCGAGCTGGATGACGACCTTAAAGGTGTTCGCTGAGTATTTACCGAGAAATTCGGTTGTTTGTAACCACATGTCATCAACGATGATCATATGACCTGTTGAAGAGACAGGTGCGAATTCCGTCATTCCTTCGACGAAACCGAGTAAAAGAGCTTTCAAGAGTTCAATGATATGCATGGTAATCTCCTTCTATAATGATGTGCTATGTAAAAACATATCATGTTTTATTCTTGTGAGATAGAACCAATCGGAATATCGGGCGCAGGTCTGAGGGAACGTGACCAATCTGATCCGTGAAGACGCACTTCGATCATAGAAAGCAAGAGAGACGAAATACTTAGGACAGCAACGCAAACTTCAAGACGAAGTTTGTGTGTAGGACGGCATCTTGAATAAAATCCTCCGCTTATCACACAAGGTCAGGACAACTTCAAATTGAATAATGATTCGAATGGGAATAGATAAACGAGCAGTGGAGGATTCAATCCACTGCTCGTTGCTTTTGAGCTCAACCTAAAGCGACATCGAGAATCATCATGACCGTGAAACCGACCATTAGACCAAGTGTCGCTAAATCGGATCCGTTCTCTGCTTGTGATTCCGGAATCAATTCTTCGACGACGACGAAAATCATCGCACCAGCAGCAAACGATAACGCATATGGTAGAAGTGGTTGAACGAAGAAGACAGCCGCCGCACCGACCATCGCGGCAATCGGTTCAACGATTGCTGACAATTGACCGTAATGAAAGGCACGCCGGCGCGACATCCCTTCACCGCGTAACGGAATCGATAACGCAGCACCTTCGGGCATGTTTTGAATGCCAATCCCGAGTGCGAGTGTCAAAGCCCCGGCGACGGTCGCTCCGTCCATATTCAAGGCAGCGGCACCAAAAGCGACACCGATCGCAAGACCTTCCGGAATGTTATGCAACGTGATCGCAAGAAACAGCAACGTCGTTTTCTTAAGTCCTGTTGAAGGACCTTCAGCTGTTTCAAGTGGTGCGGATAAGTGCAAATGCGGTGTGACGAAGTCAAGGAGACGGACGAAAAATCCACCCGCAAGGAATCCAATTGCAGCAGGAATCCACGCGATGCCACCGTCCTGCTCCGTGAATTCGATCGCTGGGGCGAGCAAAGACCAGAATGAAGCGGCGATCATGACACCGGCTGCAAAACCAAGCATCATGTTCATGACGCGTTTTTCAATCGTTGTAAAGACGAAAACGAGTGCCGCACCAAGTGCGGTTAATCCCCAAGTCATCATACCGGCAAGTAATGCTTGCACGACGACGGGGAGGGAAGTGAACCAATCCAACATGACTATTCCTTCTTTCCGGGCACGATTTGAAGCGGCTATCTGTATGAAAGCTTACCCGTTTTCGATCCGAACGATTCGTGTGAAGGAGATTTCTACTACAACACGACCACGCAGAAAGAGAACAGAACGTTCAGGCTCTAGCCGTTCAACAAAACCGACGACCGTCACGTAGCTACTTTCCTTATAATACGTGATTTCGAGTTCGTTTCCTTCTATTAAAGCCTCTTGAAGTAGAAAGTGCCACGATTCTTGCAGTTGTTCATCGATTTCAGGCAAGTCGAGCTGATGCATTTGGACATAATACTCCCGGAGCAATTGCAAGTGCTCCGGCATGAGAAAAGGGATCCACTTTAAATTCCCTCGATCACGATACGCTGTCATGAAGATCACCTCCTGGATGACCGCCAACGAAACGAAGCCGCCGTTTGGCGATGCTCGTATCGAGAAACGAGACAGCGAGACGAATCGTTCCTTTTCCGTAGCGGAGGTTAACGATGTCCATTGCTTTTAATAACCGCCGCCGCTTCCAGAGTCGCGTATTATCCTCGAACAAGGATAACTGTAAGGTGCCTTGATCGGCAGTTAGATGTCCCACTGCGACAGATAAAAAACGAACGGGTTCCCCGTCAAGCCAATTCGGTTCGAATAATTGTAAGACATGACGCAGAATGATTCGCTCATCGGATGTCGGATAAGGCAACCGGACTTGACGCGAGAAGCCACTTCGGACGACGTTTCGAGAATAGCGGACACCGATATGAACAGTCCAACCGACTTGATTCGAAAAGCGGCAACGTGCCGCAACATCCTGCACGAGTTCGTTGAGCACATTCCGGATACGTTCGAATTGATAATAGTCCTGCATCAAGGTCACACCGTGTCCAATCGTCCGTTGAGGGGCTTTCTCGAACAAATGGCGAGGGGCAAGCAGTGTCGGTGACGCGTCAAGACCCCAAGCGTGGTGCCATAGTTCGGCGCCGATGACACCGAAGCGTTCATGTAACTCTTCGACTGGGCGCATGGCAAGGTCACCAATCGTTTCAATCCCCATCATCTGCAGATGTTGTTCCATGCGGTGTCCGACTCCCCACATCTTCCGAATCGGAAAATCATGGAGACGTCGTGCGACATCAGCGTATCCACATTGTGCGATGCCTTCTTTTTTCCCGATTAAGTCAAGCGTCAGTTTCGCGATGACGTTATTTGGACCAATCCCGATGCGGACATGAATGCCGGTCTGCTTCAGAATCGCTTCTTGAATCTTTTTGGCAGCTTGCAGATTGGAACCAAACAGGCGATCGGTTCCAGTCATGTCAATGAAACTTTCGTCAATCGAATAGACACGAATCGCTTCAGGTGGGGCAAATTGATGCAGGACATCTAAAACACGAATCGACGTTTTCATATAAGCGAGCATGCGCGGTTCGACGAGTTGAATCGTACGACGAATGGCGTAGGGTAATTGCTCGATTTCGTACAGTCGACCGGCTGTCTTGATTCCAAGCGCTTTTAGGGCGGGAGTAGCGGCGAGAATGACGGATCCGCTTCGTCTTAAATCGGAGACGACCGCAAGACGTGTCGTTAAGGGAGGGAGATTGCGATACTGGCATTCACAGCTGGCGTAGAAGGAAACACTGTCAACACAAAAAATACGTTTATTCTGTGGTAAAACGACGGAAGGAAACATTTGAATCACTCCTTTACATAAAAGAACATATGTTCTTGTTTTGATTTTCTTTGACTATAGCATGGTCTCAAAGTGTCTCAAAATAAAAAACTGTTGAAAAAAGAGGGAATTCGAACGATTGACCCTTATGCAAGAGGAGTTTGATACACTAAAGGAGAGAAAAAGGGGGAATTTCTATGAAAGAGATCGTTATCCGTTTACCAGAATTACCGAAAACGCTTCAAGCAGAGACGTTCGATCAAGTCGAAATCGACGATCCATATCTGAAAGGAGCACGTTATGAAAAGGAGTCGATGCCTGTCGAACTGACGGAGCGTATCGATGCCTATCAAGTATGTTTTCAAAATGTCTCGTTCGCGAACCTCACCTTTGACCGCGGTTCGTTCGAAGATATTCGTTTCGAGCAATGTGACTTAACAGGATGTCACTTCCAAGAAACCCGTTTTCACCGCGTGTCTTTCGTCGGATGCCGGATGACGGGTGTTCAGTTTGAAGATTGTACGCTTGATCATCTGACGATCGAAGAAGGACTCGCAGACTATGCCCAGTTCATTCGTAGTACTGTCCGTCATCAGCATTGGAGTGAAACGACGATGAAAGAAGCACAGTTCTTCGAAGTGAAACCGACCCATTGGAAACTCGAAGCGGTCCGGCTTACTGATAGCCAATGGATTGAAACACCATTAAAAGGTCTTGATCTCCGGCAGACGGAACTCTCTGGTATCACAATCGATCCGCGATTTTTACCGGGCGCAGTCATTACGGAAGAACAAGCAGTCGCCTTCGCTCGATTATTAGGATTGGTCATTCCATGAAAAAAGTCTCTTTTCGATGAATTTCGAAAAGAGACTTTTGATTTGTTCTTAAAATGACATCGTTTCGCCATCTTCCGGAATGAGGAAATGGGCAGAGAGGTGGAAAGCAGCTAAAAAGTCAGCAATCATGTCGCGCCGTAGGAGACAGTGATTGACGGACTCGAGGTGCGAGACGATGATCGTTGCTTCCGCTGCTGCTTCGTGTACGGCAAGGAGATCACGCTGCGACATCGTGATCGGTTCTCCCGTCAGGAACTGGGCAGCCCCACTGTTGACGACGATGATATCTGGTGTATGTTGTTCAATCGCATGCGCGACCTCGTCACACCAGATCGTATCACCTGCGATATAAAGCGTCGGTTCGTCCGGATGCGTGAGGACGAGTCCGGAGACATGTCCCATTCGTTCACCGATTTCACCGACACCATGCTGTCCACCTGTTCGATGGACCTGGATATCACCGATCGTCACACCGGAATCGAAGGAAGAGACGTTCGTGAAGCCGGCTTCTCGGATTTGCCGTGCGTCTTCTTCTTGCTGCGCATAGAATGGCAAATGCTTGGGTAGAAATTGTTTTGCAGCATCATCGAAATGATCCGCGTGCAGATGCGTGACGAAGACAGCGTCAGGATCGAGCAGTGTCTTAACATCGACCGGTAAGTCGACGAGTGGATTGGCGACGGCATTCGGCGTTTGACCGAAAGGAGGTAGACTGCCTTTTTCGCCGAGAAACGGATCGATTAGTAAAACTTGATTGGCATACGTGACGACAAGCGTCGCATTACGAATTTGTTGAATATCCATTAGGTTCATCCTCTCTCAATGACTCGGATTGATTATTCCCCGTCTGGCATTCAATGAATCCTATCGTAAGCGTTTCTCCATCGCCATGACGTCGACGTATTCGCCGTTCAAGCGACCTTGTTCCTTAAATGTCCCAACAATCCGGAATCCGGAACGGATGTAGAGCTTTTGTCCGATTTTATTGAACGGGAAGGTAAAGAGAATCAGCTTATGCATCTGATGATCGCGCGCATGTTGTTCGGCAGTTTCTAACAACTGTGTCCCGATCCCTTGTCCGCGATGTGTTCGAGTAATGTAGACGGAAATCTCACCAACTGTCGCATAGACAGGACGCGGGTTATACGGATCAAGAGAAATGAAGCCGAGGACACCTGTCTCATCTTCTGCGACATATCCAGCGTAGCGATGCGTACGCTCTGCATACCACTGGGTCATGAACGATAAATCTTTTCGATCCGTCTCAAGCGTTGCGATTCGGTCTTCGATGCCTTCATTATAAATGGATAGAACGGCGGGTAAATCATGTTCCGTTACAGGACGAATATGCATGTTGCTCACTCCCCAATCGCTTTTCCCTCATTATATCTGTTACGTGTCGATGTAGTGATATGTTTGTGAGATAAGAAAAAGCGCCGATTCTCCTTATATAGAAGAAATCAACGCTTTTGTCGTTCTTAAGAGACCGTGGATGTCTCGTTCTCGTAAATTGGAACCCAGCCATCCGTCGTGACGAAAATTCGAACAGCGACGACTTTCCGATCCTCTTGGAGCGTAAAGTAGTGGCGTGTATTGACAGGAACAGAAATCAAATCACCAGGATTGAGTTCGATGTTATAGTAGCCGACTTCTTCGTCTTTGATCGCGAAGACGCCGTGACCGCTTACGATGAAACGGACTTCATCATCCGTGTGATGATGTTCTTTCTGGAAGTTGACGAGCAACTCGTCAAGGTTCGGTGTCGTATCCGAAAGTGAAATGATATCAGCTGTCTGATATCCACGACGTTCTGATACGTCTTTGATTTCTGGAGCGAACGTATCGAGAATCGTTTGTTTGTCGGCATCCGTCAGTGTGAAGTTCTCGACGAGAGGTGCTGGTAGTTTTGAGACGTCCCATTGTTCGTAAAGAACGCCGCGCGATGCGAGGAAGTCAGCGACTTCCGTTTGATCCGTATACCGTGTGTTTGTTTCTTGGAATAAGACTGTTGCCATGAGATGATTCCTCCTTTTAATAGATAGATTGACGGCATGATTGCAACGTCAACGTATAGTTGAATAAAAACTCGAAGGCTTCGAGGTGTTTCTTTGCTTCAAAGGCGGTCGGTGCCCAGACCGTGATTCCGTGATTGCGAATCAGGACGGCACCGCTGTCCGCTGTGACATATGGCGCAAAAGCAGCAGCGAGTGTCGGGATGTCCGCGTGATTCGGAATGATCGGCACCGTGACCGTCGCATCTTCTTCCCAGTGACCGAGTGCCTTGATGATTTCTTGACCGGAGAAGGTGATACTTCCCTGATCGCCATATAACTCCGAAATCACATTGTTCGCAATCGTATGGACATGCAGGGAACATCCGGCGTTCGTTCGGTTGAACACTTCGACATGGAGCAATGTCTCAGCAGAAGGGCGCCCGGATTGCTCGCCGATCAATTGACCGGTCGCATCGACATGAACGAAGTCGTCAGGAGTCGTCTGCCGCTTATCTTTCCCACTTGCCGTCACAAGAAATTCAATCGGAATACCGGACGTCCGAATGGCGAGGTTACCACTCGTACCAGGGAACCAATCGCGCGCTGCAAGTTCTTGTTTGATGGCGCGTAGTTCTTCATACCGTCGCATGAATGTCATATCGTCACCTCCGATCGTGCTAAATCATGAACGATATCGTGGAACGTCTCAAAAGGTGTATAGGCGATATCATTTTCTTCACACAACGTGATCAGATAATCACGGGCATAGACACGATCCGCTTGTTTTGCGAGTTCGAAGTCCGTCACTGAGTCACCGATGACGATGATGACGTCATCGTCTTTGCATAATGTACGGGCAACGGATGTTTTACAACAGCCGCATCCATTCGTGCAATGGACATCGCAGGCGTGTGGCCAATCGATGTGGACGAATGGACCACTGAAATCGGCAATGTTACAGTAAATCTGCTCTTGCTCGAGGAACGGTGCTAAGATCGGTTCGACGAAAAAGTCCATTCCACCGCTAACAATCGAAAAATGGATTCCTTGACGACGACTGTACTGAAGCAACTCCGAAAATCCTTCGCGAATGACAGCGCGCTCCATCAAGAAATCAAGATAGTCCGCTTTACCGTCGGACGGCAGAAGCGCGAACATCTGCCCGACACCACTTTGGATCGATAACGTCCGGTCGAGCACGCCACGTTTCAACGGTTCGAAGTCATTCACTGGCGCAAATACCTCCATGAGTGCAATGATGTTATCCTGCATCGTCACGGTACCGTCGAAGTCACAAAGAATTCGTAAGGTCATGACTTGATCCCCCAAGCGTCGAGCGCGACTCGTAATTCTTCATGTCGTGACGCAGCATTCGATAGGGATTCATTTGCGAGTGCCGCATCAAGTGCTTGACGAAAAGCGATAACACCAGCCGCAGCACCTTGCGGATGACCATGTACGCCACCACCAGCGTTGATGACGGAATCGATCCCGAAGTCGCGTACGAGTTGAGCAACGAGTCCTGGGTGAATACCGGCTGAAGGGACAGGGAAAATCGCTTTCGTCTGACCGAGGCGAGTCGCTTCGACCGCGATGCCGCGGGCGACGTCCTTCGGAAGAGCGACATTGCCGTAAGGTGACGGGAATAGTGTTAAGTCTGCACCAGCAACGCGCGGTAATGTGCCAAGTAAGACAGGCGCTGCAACACCGTGGTTCGGGCTAGCAATCAATGCACCGCTGTAAGCCGGATGATTGAAAATGGGAACGTTGATCTCCGGATCACTTGCCAATTCACGTAAGACGTCGAGTCCGTATGTGAAGGTATTCAACAAGAAAGCAGTTGCTCCAGCGTCAATCAATCGTTTGGCTTGATCCTTGAGCGTAAAGACGGGACCACTAAGTGTGATCGCATACAACGCACGTTTACCGGTCCGGTGGAAATGAGCATCGATAACCTCACGTCCTATCCGTGCCCGATCAATCGTCGGTGTCAACGGATTGTCATATAGGATCTCATCGTCCTTGACGAGATCGATCCCACCAGCAAGTTGTCCTTCGAGTTGATCACGAAGGAACGATAAATCGCGTCCGATGACCCCTTTGAAGATGCTCATTAACAGTGGACGATCTTCGACACCAATCAAGGAACGAACCCCTTCGATCCCGAACTTCGCACCTGGAAAATCCGACGTGAATGTATCGGGTAGTAGCAGTTCTGTTAATTTGATTTCACCGTCGAGTGAGAGTTTCCCGAAGACGGTCGTCAAGATCGCAGAAAAGTCGCGCGATACATTGTGTTCCGGGTAACGAATCGTGATATAGCCTTTACCGTCGCGCTCTTCCGTATGTACGACTTCTCCTTTGAATGAGGCGAGTTGTTGTTGCTCAAGATGATTCAGCTCCGTCCAGGAACCAACCGTCAGACCAAGCGCGAGTTGTTCGGCGCGTTGCTCCAGTCGATCGCGGGCGGTCAATTGATAAGTAGCTGTGATGTAAGCCATGTCTTTCCTCCTTCAATAAAAAAATGGTCTCTTGTCAGCGACAAGAGACCATGAATGATTCGAACGTGGACTCTTATCTGTCAGCTTAGTAGCTGCAAGAATTAGCACCGTGCCAAAAGGTCGGTTGCTGCGACATCGTAGGGCTTGTCCCTCCGTCTGCTCTTGATAAGAATTGGATGAAATTGTGAAATCTAATTGCAATTTTTACATGAGAGTCACGACTTGTCAAACTATTTTTAGAAAATTTATTTTTTTGAAAATACTCTTTCTATATATGGAGCGAAAACGATATCCGTTTCTGCTTGATTTCGATTTGACAGCAGGGAAGAGGATTGCGTAAGATTCAAATCAATATCACACACGACAACTACATACGACTCTTATCGCGAGTTGGCAGAGGGAATTGGCCCGATGACGCCGCAGCAACCGACCACTTGGCACGGTGCTAAATCCAACAGACGTTTCGTCTGAGAGATAAGAGGACGCAGTGACTTTCCTGCGCCTCTTTTCGATGACGAAAAGAGGCGCTTTTTCGTGTATCACATAGGGGGAACTGAGATGACATACAAAGCATTTACAGAACAGGACGCGATCGAACGGGTCCGCTCACTAGGACTGATCGGCGACGGAACCGTCGAAGCAGAAGAGATTGGCGACGGCAATCTGAACCTTGTCTTTCGAATTCGAGAAGGTGAACATCGATTGATTCTAAAACAAGCACTCCCGTACGCGAAAGTCGTCGGTGAGAGCTGGCCACTATCACTCGAGCGGGCGTGGATCGAGCAATCCGCACTCCGTGAATTCGCCCGGCATGCCGTGCCGTTCGTACCGCGTGTCTTTCATGCTAGTCACGACGAGGCGTATACGGTCATGGAAGATCTTTCACATCTGACAATCGTTCGAAGCGGTTTACTCGCAGGTGAACAGTATCCGTTGCTTGCGGAACATATTGGTTCTTATCTCGCTCGGACTTTATTCCATACATCGGACTTTGCGCTTGGTCCGGTTGAAAAAAAACGCGTCGCCCGAACGTACTACAATCCGGACTTGTGCGACATCACGGAAAAATTAATCTTCACGGATCCGTTCCATGACGCGGAGACGAACGAGATTGAAGCCGGGCTTGAAGAAGAGGTGGCACGTCTGTGGGCGGACGATGAGTTGAAACGCGAAGTCGCAAAACTCGAAGCGCTTTTCATCACGAAAGGAGATGCGTTGCTACACGGCGATCTACATACAGGAAGCATCTTTGCTTCGGCAACAGAAACGAAAGTCATCGATCCAGAATTCGCCTTTTATGGTCCATTCGGATTCGATGTCGGACAGTTCATCGCCCACTTATTCTTTGCAGCATACCCGGATTATTCAGCACTTCGTGATGCCCGGATTCGCGACATCGATACGTTCTGGCTGACGTTCGCTTCGACGTTCCGCGCCTTATGGGAACGCGAAGCCGTCGAACCATTCCGGACATCGGGACTCGTCGACGATGTACTGAGCACGATCTTGCAGGATGCACTCGGCTTTGCCGGTTGCGAACTGATTCGTCGGACGATCGGACTCGCACCAGTCGCTGATTTAGAAACGATTAGTTCTATGACGGAACGACTAGAACGAAAACAACATGCTTTACGTTTAGGATCGGCGTTAATCAAACGTCGGACCGAATGCCGGACATTTGATGATTTACGAAACTTCGACGTAACGGAGGAACTTAGCCGATGAGTACATTCGTTCAAAGTATTCGTTATGAAGACCGTGTCTTGACGATTCTCGATCAGACACGTCTACCGCAGGAAGAACACTATGAAGTCATTACCGATCTTGCACAAGCGGTCGAAGCGATTAAACAACTGCGCGTCCGAGGGGCGCCTGCGATCAGTTTATTTGGCGGATTCGTACTCGTTCAAGAGGCGTACCGGTTTGAAGCAGAACTGTCGATCTATAAGCAAGCCTTGCTTGAGACATCAGCGACGTTACTCGCGACACGACCAACGGCTGTTAACTTACGAAATGTCCTTGATCAATTGAATCCAATCATTCAAGACGGGACGTCGGTAGAAGAGATCCGCGAACGGCTCGAGCAGCGGACGATTGCCTTATACGATCAGGATGCGCAGACGTCACGTCAAATCGGGATTCATGCACTGGAATTGTTCCAGTCAGGCAACCGGATCCTAACGATCTGTAATGCTGGATCGATTGCGACCGCTGCTTATGGAACAGCACTTGCGCCGTTCTATATCGCAAAAGAACGCGGCATTGAATTATCTGTTTTTGCGAGTGAGACGCGACCATTACTGCAGGGAGCACGACTGACGACATGGGAGCTACAACGTGCCGGCATCGATGTCACGCTAATTACAGATAACATGGTCGCCCATACGCTGAAAGAAAAACAGATCGATGCAATCATCGTCGGGGCGGACCGGATTACACGAAACGGAGATACGGCGAATAAGATCGGAACGTTCCAACTAGCATTACTCGCTCAAGCTTTCGGTATCCCGTTTTACGTCGCAGCACCGCTCTCGACGTTTGATTTCTCACTTGTTTCCGGAGACGCGATCGAAATTGAAGAACGTGATCCGCAGGAAGTGACGACTGTCCAAGGTGTTGCGACAGCACCAGAAGGAGTTACTGTCTTCAACCCGGCCTTTGATGTCACACCACACACCTTAATCACGGGCATCATTACCGAACTTGGTATTATCACGCAACCGAATGAAGAAACGATTGAACAATTAACGGGGCTTCAACCCCTCGGATAAGGAGACAATTCATGAAAAAACTAGCTTACGCCGTCCTAGCACCGGCCTTATTACTAGCGGCTTGTGCGAATGGAGAAGCGACGACGAAAGTCGTCAAGGATGTACCAAAAGGAGTTCAATCGGACGTCAAGATCGCCGTCATCCGTAACCTCGCATCGGACGACCATACGAAACAATTCCTTGATGGCGCACGAAGTGAAGGAGAAGCGCTCGGCTTTAAAGTCAGCACGTTCATTTCGGAAGGTAACGATGTCAAGTTCAAGGAACTGGTCGCGCAGGCGATTCAGCAAGATTATGATGGGCTCATCATTTCGCACGGTAAGGAAGACTATGCCTATGACATGATCAAACCAGCAGTCGATAAAGGACTAAAGGTCGTGACGTTCGATACGGTCACGAAGAAAAAAGGGGCATCTCTACAAGACGTGACGGAAACGTTCCAAAACGATCATCAACTTGCGAAGCTATCACTCGATGAAGTGACGAAGGTGACGGACAAAAAGCCGGTCCGTGTCATCAAACTCTGGTTCGGACCAGGTTTTGCCCCGCTCGATCGTCGTCAAGAAATCTATAAGACGTACGAAGCAGACGGCAAAATCAAAACGCTTGAGACGGTTGGACCGACGAACTTCCAAGATGTCCAAGGGGATATCGCGACAAAGATGAATGCCATTCTCGCGAAATACCCGAAAGGAAGCGTTGATGCCGTTTGGGGAGCATGGGACGAAGTCGCAAAAGGCGCTTACAAATCGCTCAAGGATAATAAACGTCAAGAAATCCCATTGATCTCGATCGATGTCTCAAATCAGGACATCAACCTGATGCGTGAGAAAGGCAGCAACTGGGTTTCGACGAGTGCGGTGGATCCATTCCTGATTGGACAAACGGACATGCGACTACTGGCTAAGAAAATCGCCGGAGAGAAGACACCAGATAGCTTTGATCTCGATGCGAAACTCGTTGAGCAGAAGGCATTGAAGCAGGACACAACGATGTATAATCTCGATACGATCATCAAAGGTTGGAGTACGTCGGATAAATTCAATGAGCCGTGGATGGACCGGTTGCGTGACGTCCATAAAAAACAATGACGTCTATCAATCATCACCTGGAAATGACCGGGATTTCACTTGCGTTTCCGGGAGTCCAGGCACTCAAGCAAGTCTCCTTTGAGGTGAAGTCTGGTGAAATTCATGCGCTTGTCGGTGCGAATGGTGCCGGTAAGTCGACGCTGATGAAAGTCTTATCTGGAGCGGAAACAGCGGATGAAGGAATCATCCGTCTTGACGGGAAAGAACTGTCAATTCAATCTCCGCGTGATGCAAAACGAATCGGGATCGATCTCG
Source organism: Exiguobacterium sp. UBA3968 (assembly GCF_002385115.1). Taxonomy (NCBI): domain Bacteria; kingdom Bacillati; phylum Bacillota; class Bacilli; order Caryophanales; genus Exiguobacterium; species Exiguobacterium sp. UBA3968. The sequence goes on along the minus strand of NZ_DGCW01000004.1, from coordinate 15,205 downwards.
TCCAACAAGAGGTTGATGTGGCGCTTGTCCCGTATTTGACGGTTGCTGAGAATATCTGTCTCGATCTGTTGACGGACGGAACAATGACGGGTTTGGTATCCCAACGCCGTTACATACAGCGTGCGAAAGAAGCGTTAGCGACATTACAGGCGGATATTTCCGTCAAGACACGTGTCGAAGAATTACGTCTTGCTGAAAAGCAACTCGTATTGATTGCACGCGCCCTCGTTCAGGAACGTCGTTTTTTAATTTTGGATGAACCGACGGCACCTCTCAGTCAGGCGGAAACAAGCCATCTCTTTTCAGTCGTGCGTCGTTTAGCGGAACGGGGACTTGGGATCATTTTCATTTCCCACCGCCTACAAGAATTGTATGACATTTGCGACTCCATCTCGGTCATGCGCGACGGTCAACTCATCTCGCGACATCTTTTGACAGACATCACGAAGGAAGCTGTCGTTGAGCAGATGCTCGGGCGTAAGCTTACGTCTGTCGCGAAAACGTCACGGATCAATGCGACGAACGTACTGACGGTCGAGAGTGCCACGAATGCGGACGTCCGCGACATCTCCTTGACGGTTCAAGCAGGGGAAGTCGTTGGTATCGCGGGTCTTGTCGGTGCCGGTAAAACGGAATTATGCAAAGCATTATTCGGTGATCGCCCGTTTCAGGAAGGGGAGGTTCGTATAGGTGGAAAAGCCCATCGCCTTTGCAATCCACAAGCTGCGATTCAAGCGGGAATCGGTCTCGTTCCGGAAGAACGGCGAAAAGAAGGAATTCTTGTTGCCGATTCTGTCGCAGAAAACCTGACAGCAGCGGCAGCTCATGATTTCGTCAACCGCTGGGGACTGATGGATCGTCGTAAAGAAGTCGAACAGGCATCGAAATGGGTCAAGGAGCTGGGCATCAAAGTGGCAGACGTGAAACAGGACGTAGGTCAACTATCCGGTGGGAATCAACAAAAAGTCGCCATCGGAAAATGGTTACTGACCGATGTTTCTGTCCTCGTCTTAGATGAACCGACGAAAGGTGTCGATGTCGGAGCTAAACAAGATATCTATCGTCTGATTGACGAACTCGCGCAACAACAAAAAGGGATCCTTTACGCGACGAGTGAATGGGATGAACTTTTGACCGTCACGGACCGAATCTACGTCATGTTCGATGGACGGATTGTCCATGAAACGAAGACGGCGGATACATCAGAAGAAACCTTGTTGTGGTATGCGACAGGAGGAGGGCAACGATGAATGAGGTAGTATCAAAACAAACGAATCGGGGGAAAGGTTTACGTCCGGTCCTTGGATTCTTGAACGACTGGGGGATCGTCCTCGCGATCCTTGCCCTCGTCCTGTTTTTTGCGACGACGGCTCCAACATTCCTACAAGGGACGAATTTGATTAATATTTTACGAAGTATCTCCATCGTGACGATCATCGCGATTGGTTTGACGGTTTCATTGACGATTAATGGATTTGACTTATCCGTAGGATCAACTGCAACACTTGCAAGTTCCTTCGTCGTCTCATTCTTCGTTTGGTACAGTCTGCCACTCGGTGTTTCGATTGGTCTAGCACTCCTTCTGTCTTTAAGTGTCGCCTTGTTGAACATCTTACTTATCGTCTGGTTTAAGATTCCGGATTTGTTTGCGACGCTTGCGACGATGTTCATCGTCGAAGGTGCCGCGATGACGTATACCGGTGGTGGTTCAATCAGTGCCGGAATGCCACGCTTAGACGGTACACCAACAGTCGGCACAATTCCGGAGGCGTTCGCGAAAATCAGCCAGGCGCCTTGGATCATCGTCATCATGCTCGTCGTCGTCGCTATGACACATGTCTTTTTAAGTCATACGCGACACGGTCGTTTTCTCTATATCATCGGTGGAAATCCAGAAGCCGCACGACTGACGGGAATTCGTGTCAACCGCTACCGGGCACTCGCATATCTGATTGCTGGGTTACTCGCTGCAATCGGTGGGATTTTGCTTGCGTCACAAGTCGGATCGTCGCAAATCAACGCCGGGTCCGGTTACTTGATGCCAGCGGTCGCAGCTGCCTTCATCGGCTCATCGTTCGCAGGGCAAGGGAAACCGAATGCCCTTGGCACACTCGTCGGGGCTTGTCTCGTCGGGATTCTTGAAAATGGTCTTGTCATGTTGTCTGTTCCATACTATTCGTTGAATATCATCAAAGGGCTGGTCCTTGCGGTCGCACTCGCGACGACCTATGCGCGGTATCGGAAAAAATAATTAAAATTCGAAGTTTCGTTTATAACATATTCGGTAATATTCAATATATGAAAGGATGGTGATGCACATGAATGATTACCAATGTAGAGGGAACGATCGCATGTCGCTTCTGAAAGAAGAGGATCACCGGACTTGACGAACGTTGTCCATTGACACGGATGTATTCGTGTTTTACGTGCAACTGCACGGTTAAAGAACGGATCACGGCATGTGTTCGTTCCTGAAACAAATAAGGGGAAACGCTACGGCGTTCCCCCTTTTTCACGTGCTTGAAACTGCTCGTATTTCTTTAAAAGTATAGCGGAATATGAGATGATATAAAAAGTCAGAAAATTCAACTACTATGAGAGCAAGGGGCCTGACAATGCGAACATACACTAAGGAGATTCAAGCGATTATCGACAACGTAGAGAAAGTCATCATCGGTAAGGAAGATGTCATCACACAATCATTGGCAGCATTACTAGCGGGCGGTCACGTTCTATTAGAAGACGTACCGGGAGTCGGGAAGACGATGCTCGTCCGTGCGTTCAGCCGATCGATCGGGTTGACCTTCAAACGTGTTCAGTTCACGCCAGACCTACTTCCGTCAGATTTGACGGGTGTATCGATGTATAATCAGAAAACAAGCCAGTTCGAATATAGACCGGGTCCTTTAATGGGAAACATCGTCTTAGCCGATGAGATCAACCGAACATCACCAAAAACTCAATCTGCCTTACTCGAGGGAATGGCGGAAGCGAACGTCACCGTCGATGGTGAGATTCATACGCTTCCGAATCCTTTTTTCGTCATGGCGACACAAAACCCGATTGAACATGAAGGAACGTATCCGTTACCAGAAGCACAACTCGACCGTTTTCTCGTCAAAGTCAAAATGGGTTATCCTGATTTCCAGCAAGAAATGAAGTTGCTCACGCGTTTTGAACGGGATGAACCAATCGAAACACTCGAAGCTGTAATTGGTCGCGAGCAATTGCTCCAAATGAAAGAAGACGTCAAGAACGTCCATGTCTCACAGCCTGTCAAAAAATATATCGTCCATCTCGTTCAAGCGACACGGACGAATGGGTCACTCTACCTCGGCGCGAGTCCTCGTTCTTCGATCGCCTTGATGAAGGTCGCGCAAGCGTGGGCGTACATGGAAGGACGCAGTTTCGTTTTGCCGGATGATGTTAAACATCTCTTGATTCCAGTCCTGTCACACCGCCTGATTTTGACAGCGGATGCGCGTTATCACGGTCAATCGTCGGAACGGATTTTAGAACAGATCAAAAAAGAGGTTGCTGTACCGATCCAACAAGACGTGGAGTCCCTATGACGAAGTGGCAAATTGGTTGGCGTTACGCTGTATTACTTTTGACGACGGCAGCCTTATGGGCATATGCGCGCGTTGATGGCGGAAATGTCGCTTCCTTGCTGTTTTACGTCATGGCTGGTCTGACCGTCTACTGGACGCTCTTCCTCGTTTGGCCCGTCACGCAGGCACTTGCGACGCGCGAAGTATCGAACAAGATGCTCGTTGCTGGAACCGATATCCCGGTTTCCTTACGGGTTCGTCGACGTTTTCCGTTTCTCGTCGGAGCCGTCGAAGTGACGGAGGTGATTCCGAACGAACTCAGTGAAGAAAAACTCGATATCAGCCGTCCACTCCGAGCCCATTACCGGAAGACGGAGCAAATCGATTACACGATACCATCGATTCGTCGAGGGGTGTATCAGATTCCAGGCTGTATCGTCGAAATCACGGATCCATTCGGGTTATTCAAGCGGAAGCGGATGTTTCCGGTCGAGACGTATCTTGCGATTGAACCAGCGCGCCTTGCCGTTCAGCTTCCCCATGAGGAAGACCGTGGCGATGGCGGGATCTCACCGGTGTCACTTGATCTTCGCCAGTCGTCCTTTACCGTCGTCGGGGTCCGGGAATACGTCAGTGGGGATCGGATGAATCAGATTGACTGGAAAGCGACAGCGAAACGCCAAGGGTTGATGACGAAGACGTTCGAACGAGAGCAAGAACGGGAGACGACGATCGTCTTTGATGAGGGAACGGAGGCGGGTGAAGCCTTCGAACGTGTCATCTCGATGCTCGCAGAAACGACGGATCAGTTGAACAAACGACGACTGAGCTATCGGATCCATCTCGTCGGGCATGCCGTTCAATCATTGTCGTTACCACTTGAAGGAGCGAAACTGACGCATTACCTGATGACGGCGCAACCGAGTCGGACGCGGACGTTCATCGAGTCATGGGAGTACTCGTCCAAGGCGCTTCGATTGAGCGGGAATGTCCTCTTTATCACACCGGATCTTGAATCAAACAATGAACTATGGATTTCGAAGATTAATCAAGAAGCCACCGTTCATGTCTATACACCAGAACGGAGGGGAGTGCGATGATACGACGATTAATCTGGAACGCCATCGCAGCAGCCCTTTTGACTTGTTTCATGCCACCACTTCTCGAACTGACTACATTCGAGCATCTTTGGTCCTTCTTACCGATGCTGTTCCTGCCTTTACTGTTATCGCATCTCGCGCGACGTTACTTCTTACTTGGCAGTCTCGCGGGGCTACTATTGTCGTTCTACTTGATTTTGACACCGGGTTCTGCACCGTGGGGAATTTTTACGGAAATCAGCTCGGATATTCGAAGTGTCATCAATGGTGAATTACCGGGACGACCAGCCTTTGCGCTGTCGATTGGTTTGATCAGTTTCTTGATCGCTTATCTCGCGCGCCGGACGTTCCCGAATCGTGGGTTCGTCTTCGGACTTGCCTTCGGAGTCATCGGGTTCATCGCCTATTGCGATACCTGGACGGATTACTCGGGAGAGACGTTCATTCTTTATCCGATCATCTTGTCTTTGGTATTGCTGTATGCGACGGAGGTCAATGAACGACCGCGTGCTTCCTACGTACGCCCACTAAGTGCCTTATTCATCATGGGGGCTGTTATCGTCGCTGCTGTCCAAAGTCCTGTCATCAATGCGACATGGCAAGACAGTTGGTATGATTTGACGTCTGATCTTGAAGGGGAAGGGGAGCCGACAAATGCGATTCAAAAGGTCGGATACGGTAACAACGATGAGCAACTCGGAGGACCATTCCAAATGGACGACCGGGAAGTCTTCCAAGTCGAAAGTGAAGGGAACCGCTACTGGCGAGTCGAGACGAAAGACATCTATACTGGTAAAGGCTGGGTCTTATCGAAGTCAAACCCTGAAATCGATGGACGTGGTTTTTTCTCGACCTTCGGTACAGAGGTCAAGACCCGCGAAGAGACAGCAACATTTGAAATGGCGCGTGAATTACCATTCGTGCCATATAATGGTGACAATGTACGGGTCGAAGTGAATCAACAACGACAAAATGTGTTGGTTGACCCCGAGAATCAAAAAATTTCGTATCTCGACGAGGCGGATCGTCAACGGAACTATCGAATCGACTATTCGTACCCACTCTTTACGGAAGAACAGCTCCAGACAGATGAACCCGTCAATTTATCTGAGAATGAAACGGAGCGGTATCTCCAACTGCCGGAAGGTTTACCGCAACGAGTTCGTGATTTAGCGGAACAAATCGTCGAGGGTGAGGAGACACCATGGGACAAAGCACGGGCGATTGAAAATTATTTCGAAGAAGAAAACTTTGAATACAATACAGAAGATGTTGCTGTACCGAAAGAAAATCAGGATTACGTCGATCAGTTCCTGTTCGAGACGAAACTCGGATACTGTGATAACTTCTCGACATCAGCCACTGTATTACTTCGGGCAGCTGGGTTACCCGCACGCTGGGTGAAAGGATTCACGGGGGGCGAATCCGACGTCATCGGAGCTGCCGTGACGAGTTATACAGTACGCAATAAAAATGCCCATTCGTGGGTCGAAGTTTACATTGAAGGACCAGGCTGGGTACCGCTTGAACCGACAGTCAGTTTCGATGGAGCAGGACAATACACGATCGATCGGGAAACGAACAACGAGACGGAACAAGCAAATCCGCAACGTGAGACAGAAGATAATACGGAGACAACGACGCCAAATCGTCCTCAAGAAAATCTTCTCGATGAAGAACAGACGACTAGCGCCGGACAGACGGAGCAGAAGTCAATTCCATTTTGGCCAATCTTCCTGACGGCACTTGCTCTCTTGTTCCTCTACTTGTTCAGAAAACCGATTATTCGGACGCTTGCGATTCTCTTCTTCCGGAGACAGATTGAACGACCGGAAGGATTCCGACGGATGTATCGGTATCTCTTGCGGCGTCTTGATAAAAAAGGATTCCATTATCAAGATGGTCGGACGCTTGCGGAACTTGCTCACGAAGTCGATGGGTACTACGAGACGTACGCGATGCGACCGTTGACGGATGCTTACGAGCGGATGGTTTATGGTGGAGAATCATTATCGGCTGATAAAAAACGTGAATATTTCGAAAATATCATTCGTCATGTAGAGGGTTGATATTTACGAAACGATACAGGTACAATGGGAACAACGTAAATCACACACATGCAATCTCCTTTGTATATACTCGCGAATATGGCGCGAGAGTCTCTACCGGGTCACCTTAAACGACCTGACTATGAAGGAGCAGACCCTTCGTATACATTTTTTTGTGAAGCGGCCTGCTCTTTTTCCATTTTATCCATGGGCGAAGAGCGGGCTTTTTTCATAGGGTACGCATGAAATCAGAAAGGCGGGAACAGATTTGGAAGCACATTTGGACCAGGAAATGATTCTCGTCCTCGATTTTGGAGGACAGTACAATCAATTGATCACACGTCGTATTCGGGACCTTGGTGTCTACAGTGAATTGCATTCGCATAAAATCACTGCAGCTGAAGTAAAAGAAATCGCACCTGCTGGTATCATCTTCTCAGGTGGTCCACGTAGCGTCTACGCGGAGGATGCGTACCGGTGTGACCCGGAAATCTTCGACCTCGGTATTCCAATCTTCGGAATCTGTTACGGCATGCAGCTCATGTCACAACATTTCGGCGGAACAGTGGAACGTGCGGGACATCGTGAATATGGAAAAGCCACATTGACGTTACAAGACCCGTCACCGATGTATGCGAACTTACCGCTAGAACAAACGGTCTGGATGAGTCACAGTGACCTCGTCACATCTGTGCCAAACGGATTCGTTATTGATGGGACGAACGTGTCATGTCCAATCGCTTCGATCAAGAACGAAGAGTTGAAAATGTATGGTGTGCAGTATCACCCAGAAGTAAACCATACGGTCTTTGGAAAAGAATTGCTCAAGAACTTCCTCTTTGAAGTCTGTAAATGTGCAGGCGACTGGTCAATGGAGAACTTCATCGAAATCGAAGTAGCGAAGATCCAAGAACAAGTCGGCGATAAAAAAGTTCTTTGTGCCCTTTCAGGTGGTGTCGACTCGTCTGTCGTCGCAGCCTTGATCCACAAAGCAATCGGTGATCAATTGACATGTATGTTCGTCGATCACGGTTTACTGCGTAAGGGAGAAGCGGAAAGCGTCATGAAGACATTCGCGGATCACTTCCACATGAACGTCATCAAGATTGATGCTCAGGATCGTTTCCTCGATAAACTCCGTGGTATTTCGGATCCGGAGCAAAAACGTAAAATCATCGGCAACGAGTTCGTCTATGTCTTCGATGAAGAAGCTTCGAAGCTGACGGATATGGACTTCCTTGCACAAGGTACACTCTATACGGATATCATCGAGAGTGGTACGGATACGGCACAAACAATCAAATCACACCACAACGTCGGTGGACTGCCGGAAGACATGCAGTTTGAATTGATCGAACCGATCAACACGTTGTTCAAGGATGAAGTCCGTGAACTCGGGAAAGAACTTGGTCTTTCTGATGAAATCGTCTGGCGTCAGCCGTTCCCAGGACCAGGTCTCGGGATTCGTGTCCTTGGTGAAATCACAGATGAGAAACTCGAAATCGTTCGCGAATCTGATTTCATTCTTCGTGATGAGATTAAAAAAGCTGGACTCGAGCGCGAAATCTGGCAGTACTTCACAGTCCTTCCTCCAATCCGTTCGGTTGGTGTCATGGGCGATGAGCGGACATACGACTATGCTGTCGGAATCCGCGCTGTTACGTCAATTGACGGGATGACTTCAGACTGGGCACGTATCCCATGGGACGTGCTTGAGAAGATCTCGGTTCGAATCGTCAACGAAGTCCAGAATGTTAACCGCGTCCTGTACGATGTGACGTCGAAACCACCTTCAACGATTGAGTGGGAGTAAGTACTGGGCTTACTGAGACGATTCGTCTCATGAAGCTTGTGGTATCAACGTTTTAAAGGGGACAGGTGAAAGGAAGTCTGTTTCACCTTCAACAACTCTATTTCAAAATGAAGCTCTCTTTTGTTCACATTATTTGTGAATGGAAGGGGGCTTTTTTGTGACCAAAGTACTTTTTAAAGATTTCTTCCTCAATCTTCAGGTGAGACATTTGTCGTATTCTCTTGTTTTTCTCACTCGCAAAATCAGAACCTTGTCCATAGGTATATTGTTTTCCAATTGGTTGATCAAATCGATAGAGTTCATTAGATTGGTACCATCTCATCCACGTCTTGATCTGCGGTTTGTTTTTGATTCCCTATTTCTCCATGATCTATTTTTTCATCAACTCACCACTCCGTTTGTCCTTGACAATTACCCGTTTCACTTCGCTTAAATATACGTTGTTTTCCATGTGAGAATACCTTCGACTGAGAATGGTTATTTTTTTCTTATATTTTATAATTACTTGCAATAAGTGATATGATTTCAATAAAGCTAAGGGATGGTGATTTCAAAGTGAGAAGAGAATCAGGTTACGGAAGGTGTAAGTTCGTTATGACTAGAGATGAACTTGGTTATAGTGAGGTATTAGAAGACTTTCAGAGTGCAGAGTATATTTATATTGTGACATATAACATATCTAAAGATGATGAATCGCTTTTGGAAAAGATAAATGAATGCCCACCTGATACAGAAATTAAATTGTATACTAACATTCCGAGTAGATTTGACCAATACTACTATGAATGGGCAAAAACTAGAGCAAAAGTCCAAATTGATAATTATAAAGACAAGTTGGATCCCGAAAATTTTAATGCAAAATTTCAAAGTATGTTCGTTTTTGATAATCACTCAAAAATTATAATGACCAACAACATAGCTTATGTTGGTTCAGCAAATTATTCTTCTGAGTCAGCAAATAATTTTGAAGCAGGGGTGATTTTTCAAGATGAAAATATGATTAATCAAATAAAAAGTATTATTGAAGAAGAAATCGAAAGTGTATCAGAACCATATTATGCATATAATATCTTCCCGTTAATATTTTTAGCAAGAGAACTTGAAGAACTTATAACAGTGATACATGAAGATATTTGGGGTGTATGGGACTTTCAAGGTAGGGAACAAGGAGAGTACTATTTGGGAACTGATATGAGTTTAGATATAAATGTTATAGATGCATTTAATAATTTCAAAATTGATTTTTTTATTGCTACAAATGATTCAATCAAAGAAATTGAAAATGACGTTTCTGAAGAAAATTTAACTTCAGAACAACTTCGATTAATTGAAAACATCACTCATCTTCGAGACTTAATAGATAACTATGAAATAGATCCGAAAATAATTGAACTTGTAAATTTTGATGAAAATGAATTTATTCAAGAAAAAATGGAAGAGAATATTATATATATGACTGAAGATGTACTGGATGAATATGTGCAAGAATTTGTTCAAAGTGCATATGAAATAAAAGATGACTTAGCGACTGATGCACAAGATTATCTAGTAGCTTTCGAATCGCTTTTGGTAGAGGTTGCTCGATTAGCGATGGAAGTAGTTGGCGATTTGAAAATGTATATAAACGACAATATAGACAATACATAATGCTTCCGTACTATATATCAAACATGTACTAAAAGTAATATATTGCATTTGTGAATCAATAGACTGCTTGTTTTGTTGAAATGTAGAATTATCGTGAAAAATTAGATTTTTTAAATTTTCGAAAAAATTAAAACAGGATTGAAAACCTCGATATAACAAAGTTTTTATACTCGTTAACCGTGTCCTGTACGATGTGACGTCGAAACCACCTTCAGCGATTGAGTGGGAATAAGAACTAGACTTGCTGAGAAAATTCGTCTCATGAAGCCTGTCCTATCAATGTGTTAAAGGGGATAGGTGAAATGAAGTCTGTTTCACCTTCAACAATTCGATAATTCGATTTCAAAATGAAGCTCTCTTTTGTTCACATTATTTGTGAATGGAAGTGAGCTTTTTTCGTAACCAATCGCATCGAACTGTTGGATGACATTAGACAAAATCAATTTATTCGAGAGATTCAATTAAGATGTATCGAGATGTTTTGTTAGTTTTTACTGGAATATATAATAAATCATTAAACGGATAGGATGCACGCTCTCATAATAGATTGGGCATGAGCTGAAGTCGATCGACTAGATTATGGTTTAGTCATAAATTTGACCATGCTATGATGTGGCTGTCTTTGTTTTTCATATCAATAAAAAATATTATCGTATAATTCCGGGGACAGGGTTTGAAAGACTTTACAGGAACACCGTAATGATTCCTACTATGGCTCACATACAACATCGTACCTTTATTGAAACGGCTTTTACTTCTTAGGTAAGGGTCTTTTCTTGTTGCGTAGCATGACTAAAACGTTTTAAACAGGAAAAATTTTAATAATGAACATGCTCTAGTAAACAGGATCAATACATTCCAAAAAGCCTTCAATAATTAAAAAAGATGTACAAAAAAATCAGGTTTAATCAGAAAAAAAGTAGGGGAAATTCAAACTGTTGGCATATAAGATTGATTTTCAAGAGCTAAATATTATTTTTTGTGGCATTTATTAAAAAGGAGGAAGAGATCATGACGAGAAAAGAAGATACATTTATCCAAGTATTTAATACCCAAGCGGAAGTACTGAGTAAAGTAAACGAATTGAAAGCGCAGGGATATGACGAAAGAGATATGTATGTCGTGGCTCAAGATAAACATTCCTTCTCCATGGTAGAGAATCAGACAAACGTCAATGTAGATACTGCCGGTGAACAAGAGCACCAAGGATTTATGGGGAAATTCATGGCTGCCTTTTCAGACGACTCTTCTACGGAAGCATTCCGCGGAATGGGCTTATCGCATGATGAATCAGAAGAATACCGTCGTCAGGTAGAAAGTGGCAAGCTGGTTTTATATGTAGACAGCGACTATGGCGATTCTTACGAAAAGCATAGTCAAAGCTACAACCAAACTTCTGGAGTAAACGATAATCAATATGATCGCACGGGAGTCGAAGCAAATCGGGATCACAACGACCATCTCTCTGATAACGGCTCTCTTTCCCGCACAGATCGAGACCAAGGCTACGACAACGCTTTAAGTGCAGACCGAAGCCAAGACTATGACGATACTCCAGGGGTCGATCGGTCTGGTGCAGATCGGACTGGCGTTACTGAAACGAACAGTGATACAGAAGAAGAACGCCTTCGCCTGCATGAAGAACGGTTAAATGTAGATAAAGAAAGAGTGCAAACAGGGGAAGTAAACGTCAGTAAACACGTAGTCGAAGATCAACAATCGATCGAGGTGCCGGTAGAGAGGGAAGAAGTTTATGTGGAACGGCGTAAAGTGGATCATAATGCGTCGGGAACAGATGCTTTTGTAGATGAGAACGACTCCATCCACGTACCGCTTTCAGAAGAAAAGGTAGTAGTATCAAAAGAAGATGTAGTCTCTGAAGAAATTGTTGTTGGAAAACGTAAAGTGCGAGATACAGAAACTGTATCTGAAACGGTACGACGCGAGGAAGCAGATATTGATGAAGGTACGGATACGAGAACGGACGTAGACCGTGACGATCATAAACGACTGTAATGGACCAAACTAAGAGGGAGATAGCGATCAGCTATCTCCTTTTTTACTGCAAATTAAAGACAACTCAAAAATAACGCTTACAAAACCGAACGTTCGGATAAAATAAGTGGTTAAATTTCGTTTTTATGGTTGACCCGTGAATTTGAGCATGCTACGATGTGTCTGTTCTTATTTTTCATACCACTAAAAAAACATAAATAATGCCGTATAATTCTGGGGATAGGGCCCGGAAGTCTCTACAGGAACACCGTAAAGGTTCCTACTACGGCGCACACGCAACATCGTGCGCTTATTGAAACGGCTTTTACCGCTTAGGTAAGGGCCGTTTTTTGTTTTCAAGGAGACGGCTTATTTGGAAGGAAGGCAATCATGAGCACACAATTGAAACAGCCACACCAACCGAAAGCAAAAGAAAATGCGATTGCGCGTTTCTTTGATTTCAATGGGCTTGGTACGAACATGCGTACAGAGTTCATCGCCGGCATGACGACGTTCTTCGCGATGGCGTACATCTTATTCGTCAACCCGAACACATTAGCAGAGGCAGGCATGGATGCGGGAGCGGTATTCGGTGCTACAGCGCTCGTCGCAATCATCGGTTCCATCACAATGGGAGTATTTGCGAATTATCCAATTGCGCTTGCACCGGGTATGGGTTTAAACGCCTTCTTCGCATATAGTGTCGTCATTGGCATGGGTATTCCATGGCAAACTGCACTTTCGGGCGTTCTCGTCTCAGGTCTCGTCTTCATGGTATTAACGGCTTCAGGCATTCGTGAAGTGATCATCAATGCGATTCCAGAGCCGTTGAAAATGGCAGTCGCAGCAGGTATCGGTTTGTTCATCGCCTTTATCGGCTTGAAAACAGGTGGTTTAGTTGTCGCGAACGAAGCAACACTTGTTTCGCTCGGTGACCTAAGCAAGGGAACAACACTTCTCGCAGTATTCGGTCTTGTCGTATCAGCTGTCTTGATGACACGCGGTGTCAAAGGCGCGATTTTCTTCGGAATGATTATAACAGCCATTGCCGGAATGATTTTCGGATTAATTCCAGTTCCGACTAGTTTTGGTGAAATCGTTTCAGCACCACCAAGTATTGCACCGACCTTCGGACAGGCATTTCTTCACTTTAATGAAATCTTCACGGTCCAAATGATGATCGTCATCCTGACTTTCTTCTTCGTTGATTTCTTTGATACGGCGGGCACGTTGGTTGCGGTAGCAAACCAAGCGGGTTTAATTAAAGAAAATAAAGTACCACGCGCAGGTCGCGCATTAATCGCTGACTCAACAGCAACCGTAGCCGGTTCGATTCTCGGAACATCGACGACGGTTTCATACGTTGAATCCAGTGCTGGAGTCGCAGCAGGCGGTCGTTCAGGGATGACAGCCATCGTTACAGCATTGTTCTTCGGTCTCGCTTTATTCTTCTCACCGTTACTCGCGATCATCACTGCACCGGTCACAGCTCCCGCATTGATCATCGTCGGTGTATTGATGGCAGCTTCATTGCTTCAAATCGATTGGAAAAAATTCGAGTATGCGGTTCCGGCTTTCTTGACCGTCATCATGATGCCATTAACGTATTCAATCGCAACAGGGATTGCATTCGGTTTCCTCTTCTACCCGGTCACGATGATCGCAAAAGGACGAGCAAAGGACGTACACCCAATCATGTACGTATTATCACTTGGATTCCTCGGTTACTTCATCTGGTTACACTAATTCAAACTGCGTCTTTCTTCTATATAGAAGAAAGACGTTTTTTTGTTAGGGAGAGGGTAAGGGAGAAGAGAGAGGATGATTCAGATGTTACAGCAGATTACTGGACCTGTATTCGAGTACTTGGCTGAGAATAAGTTACTGATTCAATTAGCCAGAAAAGTCGGGTTACCACTTGGTGGAACATTGTTCGTCGGAGGGCAGGGCGCGGAAGAGACACTCGACACAGTCAAACAGTTCAATCAAGATGGACGAGCGGCGACAGTAGATTGTTTAGGCGAATTCATCGAGACTGAACAAGACGCGGTAGAGATTGCGAACGAATGCATCAAAGTCATCGGACAAATCAAAGCATATGATCTAGATGCACAAGTATCTTTAAAACTTACTTCAATCGGATTAAGGATTGATCCAGATATCGCCTATCAACAGTTGAGTCGTATTGCAGAGGTTGCTGATCAGAGAAATATGCGTGTGACAGTCAACATGGAAGAAGCAACGATGGTTGAGTCGATTGTGCAAATATTTGAACGCGTGCATGAACGATATCCGAACGTCGGAATTGCATTACAGGCAAATGTATACCGCAGTCGTTTTGATCTAGAACGTCTTCAGGCAACAGTACGTGTCGTCAAAGGCGCATACGATGGAGACGATGAAACCTATATTCAACCTAAAAAGACCGTCGATGAGACGTACCTTCAATTAGTAAAGATTAATTTGTTAGAAGGCAACTACACGCAAATCGCGACACATGATGAACAAGTTATTCAGCAAATCATTGACTTTACTCAAATGAAACAAATTGATCCATCACGGTTTGAATTTCAAATGCTTCAAGGCATGCGACCAAAACGACAACAAGAGTTAGTTCGACAAGGTTATCGTGTCGTCATCTACGTTCCGCATGGTTTGGACTGGTATACGTATTTGATGAGACGGCTAGCAGAACGCCCAGCGAATATCGCGTTTATAGTAGGCGCCATGTTAAGAAGGTAAAGACTTTGCGAAGAGGATTTAAACTCTTTGCAAAGTTTTTTTAAAATAATGCTTGTGTTTGTCGAATTTTGTTGTTATATTAATAAATGTTCCAGCGAGACGCCTTTTATAAACGGTTCGTTGGGGCTGAAAAGTTTTTTAAAAAGCATGGTTGACATAAACAAAACAACCTGTTAATCTATTAAAGTCGCTAAGGCGGCAGACGAACTTTGAAAACTGAACGATGAGGCAAAAATCGTATTCTACGGAATACAAAAACGAATGAAGCGCAAGCTTCGTCAATCGTGGCTTCGGTCACACAACGAGCAA